>NZ_JBLZOM010000002.1:225023-780199 GCF_049199125.1 Pseudomonas sp. QD4 | reverse complement strand
CGCTCAAGGCGGCGCCCCCGGTTACTTGAGGTTGCCGCTGAGGAACTGCTGCAAGCGCTCGCTTTTCGGATTGCCCAGCACGTCTTCCGGGGTGCCTTCTTCTTCCACCAGGCCCTTGTGCAGAAACAGCACCTGGCTCGAAACCTTGCGCGCAAAGCTCATTTCGTGGGTGACCATGATCATGGTCCGGCCTTCTTCGGCCAGGCCCTGGATCACTTTCAGCACTTCGCCCACCAGCTCCGGGTCCAGGGCCGAGGTCGGTTCGTCGAACAGCATCACCTCCGGTTCCATGGCCAGGGCGCGTGCGATGGCCACCCGCTGCTGTTGGCCGCCCGAGAGAAACGCCGGGTACTGATCGGCCACCCGCGCCGGCAGCCCGACCTTGTCCAGGTAGCGCCGGGCGCGGTCTTCGGCGTCCTTTTTACTCACCCCCAGCACCCGGCGCGGGGCCATGGTGATGTTTTCCAGCACGGTCATGTGGCTCCACAGGTTGAAGTGCTGGAACACCATGGCCAGCCGGGTGCGGATCCGTTGCAGCTCGTCATCGTCGGCCACGCGCATGCCGTGGCGGTCGCTGACCATGCGGATCGGCTGGCCGTCCAGGCTCATGGCGCCGTCGTCGGGGGTCTCCAGAAAGTTGATGCAGCGCAGGAAGGTACTTTTGCCCGAGCCGCTGGCACCGATCAGGCTGATCACGTCGCCGGTCCTGGCCTTGAGCGAAACGCCTTTGAGCACTTCGTTGTCGCCGTAGCACTTGTGCAGGCCTTCGATGGTTAGTTTGTACATGGAGCGAACATCCTCAAGGCGAAAGTAGGTAGCCGCTGCGATAGGCTTCGCGGCCGGCGACATGGGCGATGACCATGCCGGCGGTGGCCATGCGCCGCAGCGAACGGGCATACAGCAGCCCGGCGTGGCGACAATGAATCGGGGTCACCCGGTCGTGGATCGGGTCGATGACTTGCGCCACCAGTTGCCCGGCTTCCAGGTACTCCCCCGGCAAGGCGGTGAACACCAGCAGGCCGCCGACCGGGGTCGTCACCGGCTCAACGCCCGCCAGGGGCGTGGCCGGGTAGGGCAGCTCGGGCAAGGGCGGCGCCTCGCCGGCAATGGCGCCGTGGTGGGTCAGGTAATCCAGCAGGGCCTGGCAGTCGAGGCTGGCCAGGCCGTGGTTGACGTCGCCCTGGCCGCGCAGTTCCAGGGTCACGGAAAAGCTGCCCTGGGGGATCGCGAAACGTTCGCCGAAGCGCTGCTGCAACTGCCACCAGAGCAGGGTGAAGCATTCGTCGAACGACTGTCCGCCAGAGTCGGTGGCCAGCAGGCTGGCCTCGGCACCGATGTAGCGCGCCAGGGGCTCGACCTGCTCCCAGGCTTCGGGGGTGGTGTAGAGGTGGGCCACGGCTTCGAAGTCGCAGTGCAGGTCGAGCACCATATCGGCGTCGCAGGCCAGGCGTTGCAGGGTCAGGCGCTGGGATTGCAGTTGGGTGGTCGCGCTGTGCAGGTCCAGGGCCTGGCGCAGGCTGGCGCGGATCAGTTCCAGGTTGAGTTGCGGGTCGTCACCCAACTGGCCTTCGAGGGCGTTGCCCACCTGTTCGCCAAGGTCGACGAACCAGCGGTTGAAGTTCTGCCCGCTTTCCAGCTCGTAGCGCCCCAGGGGTACGTCCATCAGCACCTGCTCCAGGCCCACTGGGTTGGCCACCGGCACCAGGACGATTTCACTGAGCAGTTGGCCGGCGGCTTCGAGCTCCGCCAGGCGCAGTTTCAGGTGCCAGGCCACCAGCATGCCGGGCATTTCATCGGCGTGCAGGGACGCCTGGATATAGATTTTGCCGGCGGCGTGCTGCGGCCCGAAGTGGAAGCTGTGGATCTGCCGCGCAGTGCCGGGCAGCGGGGCGAGCAAGTCGTGGATCTGGTGGCGCATGTGCAAGTCCTAGTGGGTCGGCCCGAGGAAGGCCAGCCAGCGACGTTCGGCCAGGCGGAACAGGCCGACCAGGGCGAAGGTCACGCAGAGGTAGATCACCGCGGCAATCCCGAACGACTGGAAGGTCAGGAAGGTGGCCGAGTTGGCATCGCGCGCGACTTTCAACACATCCGGGATGGTCGCGGTGAAGGCCACGGTGGTGGAGTGCAGCATCAGGATCACTTCGTTGCTGTAGTAGGGCAGCGAGCGGCGCAGAGCCGAGGGCATGATCACGTAGGCATACAGCTTCCAGCCGCTGAGGCCATAGGCCTTGGCCGCCTCGACTTCGCCATGGGCCATGCTGCGGATCGCCCCGGCGAAGATCTCCGTGGTGTAGGCGCAGGTGTTGAGGGCGAAGGCGAGGATGGTGCAGTTCATGGCATCGCGAAAGAACGCGTCCAGCACCGGCTGCGCGCGGATCGCGGCAATGCTGTAGATCCCGGTGTAGCAGATCAGCAGCTGGATATAGAGCGGGGTGCCGCGAAACAGGTAGGTGTAGAACTGCACCGGCCAGCGGATGTAACGCTTGGGCGAGACCCGGGCGATGGACAGCGGGATCGACACCAGAAAGCCGATGCAGATCGAGGCGCTGAGCAGCCACATGGTCATGGCCAGCCCGGTGATGTTGTAGCCGTCGCTGTAGAGGAACGGCCGCCAGTATTCCTGCAGGAGCTCGATCATCGTACGGCCTCCCGGGAACCGGCGGCGTAGCGGCGTTCGAGCCAGCGCAGGACGACGTTCGAGGCGCTGGTGATCAACAGGTAGATCAGCGCCGCGATGACCAGGAAGTAGAACAGCTGGTAGGTGCTCTTGCCCGCATCCTGGGCAGCCTTGACCAGGTCGGCCAGGCCGATGATCGAGACCAGGGCGGTGGCCTTGAGCATCACCATCCAGTTATTGCCGATGCCCGGCAGGGCGAAACGCATCATTTGCGGAAACACCACGAAGCGAAAGCGCTGGCCGCGCTTGAGGCCATAGGCGGTGGCGGCTTCGACCTGGCCCCGGGGCACGGCGAGGATTGCGCCGCGAAAGGTTTCGGTGAAGTAGGCGCCATAGATAAAGCCCAGGGTGATGACCCCGGCGCTGAATGGGTTGATTTCGATGTATTCCCATTCCATCAAGTCGGTGAAGGAGGTCAGCCAGGTTTGCAGGCTGTAGAAAATCAGCAGCATCAGCACCAGGTCCGGCACCCCGCGAATCAGCGTGGTGTAGAGCTGGGCCGGGACCCGCAGCAGGGCCAGGCTGGAAAGTTTGGCGCTGGCGCCGATCAGGCCGAGTAGTACGGCGACCAACAGCGACAACACGGACAGCTTGATCGTCATCCAGGTGCCTTCCAGCAGCAGGGGGCCGAAACCCTTCAGGCTGAAGGCGGAAAGCCCTAGGGTTTGCAAGAGTTCTTCGAACATAAATCAGGGACCTGTGGCGATAAAAAAGCGCCCATCGAAGATGGGCGCCAGAGCATTACTTACCGCTGTAGAGATTCAGGTCGCCGAAGTGCTTTTTCTGGATGGTGGCGTAGGTGCCATCATCGTGTAACGCTTTGATACCTTTATCGAGGAGGGCCTTGAGGTCTTTGTTACCTTTCGAGATGCCGACGGCGGTCTTGGCTGGCAGCAATGGGCTGTCCACCGGCTTGCTGACTTCGTAATCCGCGCCTTGTGGCGACTTGAGGAAGCCCAGTTCGGCTTGCAGCATGTCCTGGATCGACGCATCGAGACGCCCGGAGATCAGGTCGGCGTAGACCTGGTCCTGGTTCTGGTAGGCCTGGGTCTTGACCCCAGCCTTGTCCAGCACGGCCTTGGCGTAGGCTTCCTGGATGGTGCCCTGCTCGTAGCCGACGGTCTTGCCCTTGAGGGACGCGAGGTCTTCGCTCAGGCCTGCGCCTTTTTTGAACACGAAGGAGGTCGGGCCGGAGAACAGTTCATTGGAGAAATCGATGACCTTTTCACGGGCCGGAGTGACGGTCATGGAAGAGATCACACCGTCGAATTTGTTGGCTTTGAGGCCAGGGATCATGCCGTCGAAGTCACTTTCTACCCATTTGCACTTGACCTTGAGCTCGGCGCAGATCGCATTCCCCAGATCGATATCGAAGCCCACCAGGCTGCCGTCGGCGGCTTTGGATTCAAAAGGTGCATAGGAGGGGTCGACGCCAAAACGCAGTTCCTTGTATTCCTTGGCCAGCGCGGAACCGGCGGCCATGCAGAGAGCCAGTGCAGAAAGGGTCAGCAATGCTTTTTTCATTATTCAATCCCTAAAAACCAATATGAGCGCTTGTGGCGCATGGGTACTGTTACTGGAATGCAGCAGACTCAATGAAAGTAGCAATTTCCGAACCAGAGTCCCGAACAAGTGTTTTAAAAGGTGGCACGAGTGTTTGGCCGCTGCGACCCATGCGCCGAAACAGGGCGCGCGCCAGGCGCCGCATCAATAAGGTGCAAGGCGGGCTGACAGGGGTTCAGCCCAATAGATCCTGGAGGGTGGCGAGGCTGTCGGCGTCCTCGACGCGCTTGTCCTGGCGCCAGCGCAGCATGCGCGGGAAGCGCACGGCAATTCCGCTTTTATGCCGCTTGGACAGGGCGATGCCCTCGAATCCCAGCTCGAACACCAGGCTTGGGGTAACACTGCTCACCGGGCCGAACTTCTCGACTGTGGTCTTGCGCACGATGCTGTCGACTTTGCGCATCTCTTCATCGGTCAGCCCGGAATAGGCCTTGGCGAACGGCACCAGGTTGCGCTCGCTGGCGCCGGGCGGGCCATCCCACACGGCAAAGGTGTAATCACTGTAGAGACTGGCGCGCCGGCCATGGCCGCGCTGGGCATAAATCAGCACCGCATCGACGCTGAACGGCTCGACCTTCCACTTCCACCACACGCCCATGTCCTTGGTCCGGCCAACCCCATAGAGCGCGTCGCGGGCCTTGAGCATCATGCCTTCGACCCCCAGGCTGCGGGATGCTTCGCGCTGGCGCGCCAGGTCGAACCAGTCCCGGCCCTGCAAAACCTCGGAGGACAACAGCAGCGGGCTGGCGCACTCCTTGATCACCTGCTCGAGTTGGCTGCGGCGCTGCGCCTGGGGCTGGTTGCGCCAGTCCTGGCCCTGCCATTCCAGCAGGTCGTAGGCCAGTAGCACCACCGGGGCGTCGGCGAGGACCTTCTTGCTCACATTGCGTCGACCAATGCGCTGTTGCAGCAGGGCAAAGGGCTGCACTGACGGGGCCGGCACCGCGCCGGGCGCGGCGTCATCCGGCGCGGGTGCTTTCCAGACCAGGATCTCGCCGTCGATGACTGTGCCATCCGGCAGGCGCTGGCCCAGAATCAGCAGTTCGGGAAAACGTTCGGTGACCAGCTCTTCGCCCCGGGACCAGATCCACAGCCGGCCCTCGCGCTTGACCAGTTGCGCGCGGATGCCGTCCCACTTCCATTCCACTTGCCAGTTGCTGACCGGGCCCAGCAAGGCTTCGAAGTTTTCCACCGGCTGGGCCAGGGCGTGGGCCAGGAAAAACGGGTAAGGCTGGCCACCGCGTTGTGCGTGCTCATCGGCCGACTCGGGGGCGATCAGCTTGAGGTAGCTGGCGGCGTCGGGGCGGTGCGACAAATCGGTGTAGCCCACCAGGCGCTGCGCCACCCGTTTGCTGTCGAGTCCGGCCATGGCCGCCAGGGCCCGGGTCACCAGCAGTTTGGAGACGCCGACGCGGAAGCTGCCGGTGATCAACTTGATGCACAGCATCAGGCTTTGTCGGTCCAGTTGCGCCCAGAGTCGGGGCAGTTGGGCGGCCAGGGTCTCGGCCGGTGCGCCACGCAGGGGCAGGAGTTTGTCCTCGATCCACAGGGCCAGGCCTTCGTTCGAGCCCTGGGGAGATTCGGGCAGCACCAGGGAGATGGTTTCCGCGAGGTCGCCGACGGCCTGGTAGCTCTCTTCGAACAGCCAGGGCTCAAGCCCGGACAGGGCCACGGCCAGCTCGCGCAGGGTGCGGGTGGGTACCAGTTGCCGGGGCCGGCCGCCGGAAAGAAAGTACACCGCCCAGGCCGCATCTTCCGGCGCCGCCTGGGCGAAGTAGGCCTGCATGGCGGCCAGTTTGGCGTTGCTCGAGGTGGTGGCGTCCAGGTCGGCATAGAGGCTGGCAAAGGCTTTCATGGCGCGCCCTCGGTGGCGGGTTCCGGGGTGGCGTTGTCGTCTTCGTCATCGCCGTATTCGGTGCTGAAGCCCTGGGCGTCCAGGCCCTGTTCGCACAGGTAACGCACCAGCACCGCGACCGAGCCGTGGGTCACCAGCACCCGTTGGGCGCCGGTCTGTTGGATGGCCCAGAGCAGCCCGGGCCAGTCGGCATGGTCAGACAGCACGAAACCGCGATCGACGCCGCGCCGCCGGCGGGTGCCACGCAAGCGCATCCAGCCGCTGGCAAAGGCATCGCTGTAATCGCCAAAGCGGCGCATCCAGCTGCTGCCGCCGGCCGAGGGCGGCGCCAGTACCAGTGCCTGGCGCATCAACGGGTCGTTCTTGTCGACATCGCCGGCGTACAGCGTCGGTGGCAGGTGGATGCCACCTGCGCGATACACCTGGTTCAGTGGTTCCACCGCGCCGTGGACCAGGATCGGCCCGAGGCTGGCATCGATGCCGTGGAGAATGCGCTGGGCTTTGCCGAACGAATAACAGAACAACACGCTGGCTTTGCCCGCGCCGATGTTGCCCTGCCACCACTGATTGATCTCGGCAAAGATCTCGGCCTGTGGCTGCCAGCGATAAATCGGCAGGCCAAAGGTCGACTCGGTAATAAAGGTATGGCACCGCACCGGCTCGAACGGCGCGCAGGTGCCATCGGGCTCGACCTTGTAGTCACCGGAGGCGACCCAGACTTCACCTTGGTATTCCAGGCGCACCTGGGCCGAGCCCAGCACATGCCCGGCGGGGTGAAAACTCAAGGTCACGCCGTGATGCAGCAGGCGTTCGCCGTACTCGAGGGTTTGCAGGTTGATGGCCGGGCCCAGGCGCGAGCGCAGAATGCCTTCACCCGGGGTTGCCGCCAGGTAATGCTGATTGCCGCCGCGGGCATGGTCGCCATGGGCGTGGGTAATCACGGCGCGCTCGACCGGGCGCCAGGGGTCGATATAGAAATCCCCGGCCGTGCAGTACAAACCTTCAGGGCGCGCAATCACAAGGTCCATGGAAAGTGCCAGGAGCAGTGGGCTTGCTAAGTAGGAGGCGGGCGGCGCGGGAGAAGTTCGATCGGGTGTGGGGTGAAGGCGCGGCTCAAGGCCGGACGCCCGCCCGGCGCTGGAGTGCCGGACGGGCGGGGCGGCTTACTTGCCGGGGACCAGGGTCAGGCGGGTCTTGCCGTAGCTGCGCTCGAAGTTCTGCGGTTGCAGCGGCAGGCTCAGGTACTGGCCCTTGAGCCACGGGTCGATGGCGTTGGCGTAGTTCGGGCTGGCCGGGTTGCCGGACTGGCCACTGCTATTGACGCCCATCAGCGGCTCGCTCTGGCCGAAGTCGACGATAAAGCGCAGTGCGGGCGTGTCGGTGACCGCGAAGTCCTGGCCCCAGCGGTAGGCGCCGCCGTTCAGGGTGCTGTGGTCGCCGCCCATTTGCAGCGGGCCACGAATGGTTTGGCCACTGCCGTTGGTCCAGCTGTAGCTGTGCAACTTGCCCCACTGCCAGGCCTTGCGGTCGGCGCCGAGCTGGGTTTCGCCGGCGCTGATGGCAGCGGCCAGGCTGCGGGCGAGGATCGCCGGTTTGTCTTCCTTTTGCGCGGTGCGCGAGTCATCCCAGAACGGGCTGTCTTCTTCGCCGAGCAGGTGCGCGGCCTGGGCCGAGTAGGACAATGTGCCGTTGGCGACAAAGGCTTTCCAGGTGCCGCTGGTGGATGGGCCGAGCTTGTCGAGGAAGATCTGTTTGGCGCTTTCCTGGAGGAACAGCTCGTAGATCGCCGCATCCGCCGAGCCGGCGCTGAGCTTGCCATCAAACGCCAGCAAGCGGCTGTAGGCCTCGCGCGCTTTGCTGCGGTCGGCTTCAGGCAGGGCGTCGATGGCTTTTTTCAGCGGCTGGGACATGCCCGGCGCTTCGAACATTTTCTTCAGCTTGGCGGCAAAGGTGGTGCCCTGGTCGTATTGCAGGGCGATCAGGCTGCGGCTGTCCTGCTTGCCACTCGAGGCCAGTTGCGCCATGCGCTCGCCGCGCTCCGGGGCGTGCCAGGAGTTGGACAGCTGCATGCCGTAGCCCTGGGTGATGATTCGCTGGTTGGCGGTGCCGAGCCAGCCCTGGGCCGGGTCCTGGTCGTAGGGGTGGAGCATTGGATCGGCGTAACCGTCCCAGTCGTAGCGCCCGTCCCAGCCTGGCGAAGGCAGCAGGCCCTGGCCTTCACGGCGGTTGGGGAAGCGCCCGGTCACTTGCCAGCCGATATTGCTGGCATCGGCGAACACCATGTTCAGCGCGATGGCACGGATCTCGCGGCTGGCATCCGAGGCCTTTTCGACGTTTTGCGCCCGGGACAGGTCGAAGAACGCGTCCAGGCTCTTGTCGTCCTTGAGGTCCGGCATTTGCAGGGCCAAACCGTAGCCGCTGCCGAGGGCTGTGCCCTGGCCGCTGTTGAGCAGAGGCCCGTGGCGGGTTTCGTACACGGCTTCGCGAATCGGCCGTTGGCCTTTGACGAAAAAGGTCTCGTTACGCACGCCGGCCGGCTGCCATTTGCCGCCCGCCAGGTAGTACAGGGCGTTGCCCTGGAACTTGAGTTTTTCCAAGAACAGGTCCTGGTTGTCGCCGTTGACTGCGCTCAGGCTCCAGGCCACCTTGCCGTTGAAGCCCTGGATAATCGCCGGCAGGCCGGCAATCGAAGCGCCAGCAGCCTGGTACTTCGGCGCGCGGATCTGCACGTAGTTCCAGGCCTGCATGTGGCTGTCGGCGGCCAGCAGGCTGCGGCCACTGCGGCTGCGCTGCGGGGCGATGGCCAGGTTGCTGGCGCTGGTGATGCCCAGCGGGTTGAGCGCACTCAGACGCTCGGCGGCCCCGCTGACTTGCGCCAGGCCCGGCACATTGAGGGCGATGCCCTTGAGTTTTTCTGCCTCGGCAAAGGGCAGCGGCTCGTCCGGGTAGCTTGGGGTCAGCCAGGCCAGCTTGTCGGCGCCGACTTTCTGCGCCAGTACCAGGGCGTTGATTTCTTCCTGCAGGTTGGCCGACTGGCCGAAATTCAGCAGGCAAAAGATCAGCGCCGAGTCTTCGGGTTTCCAGTACTCAGGCTTGTAGCCGGTGGCCGCCAGGTCCGGCGGCAGCTTGTCGCGGTAGCGGAACAGGTAGGCGTTGACGCCGCGGGCATAGACCTCGAAGAAGCGTTTGATGCGCGGCGAGGAGGCCTTGTACAGCTCGTCGGCGCTCTTTTTCAGGTTGACGCTGCGCATCAGGCGGTCGACGTCCAGCACCTCGGCACCGGACATTTCTGCCAGGCGACCCTGAGCCAGCAGGCGCAGGGTCACCATCTGATTGATGCGGTCGCTGGCGTGCACGTACCCCAGGGTGAACAGCGCATCGTGGAAGCTGTTGCTCTCGATCAGCGGCATGCCCATGGCATTGCGCCGCACCGAAACGTTCTGCGCCAGGCCCTTGAGCGGCTGCACGCCGGAGGAGGGGGGCACGGTGTCCTGGGTGTTCCATGACTGGCAACCGGCCAGGCTGAGAACGCCGGCCACTGCCGCGGCAACGCCGAACCGGGGAAGAAAATGTGTGAGGGCTGGCGAGGCCATGGCAAAGCTCCTGCGGGGGTAGCGTCAATAAAGGCGCTACGTTAGTGAGCAGGCGAGTGCCGCGCAAGCCGGGGCAGCGGGTATTTGTGCTTTGCCGGGCAAATAGCGATCGAAGGCAGGCCGCGTCCGGGTTCAGGGGGACGCGGCCAGCCGGCGATGGGTCAATGCGCCGGGGTATCAGCTCGGGTTGACCCGCTGCACGATGGCATAGGCGCGTTCGGTGGCAGGTCGCGCCTGGATGCGGTTGAACCAGCGCTGCACATGGGGGAAGTCTTGCAGATGCTGGCTCTGCTTCTTGTAGGAAACGATCCAGGGAAAGATCGCCATGTCGGCAATGCTGTACTCGCTGCCGGCTACGAAGTCGCGGTCGGCCAGGCGCCGGTCCAGCACCCCATACAGGCGCGCGGTTTCGTCGATGTAGCGCTTGATCGCGTAGGGGACTTTCTCCGGGGCGGCGAGGCTGAAGTGATGGTTCTGGCCCGCCATTGGCCCCAGCCCGCCCATTTGCCAGAACAGCCACTGCAGGGCCTCCTGGCGTCCGCGCAGGTCCTTGGGCAGGAACTGTCCGGTCTTTTCTGCGAGGTACAAAAGAATTGCCCCGGACTCGAACAGCGACAGCGGCGCGCCGCCATCCTCGGGCTGGTGATCGACAATCGCCGGGATCCGGTTGTTGGGGGCGATCTTGAGAAAGTCCGGCTTGAACTGTTCGCCCTGGCCGATATTCACCGGGTGAACCTCATAGGGCAGGCCGGCTTCTTCGAGGAACAGTGAAATCTTGTGGCCGTTGGGGGTGGTCCAGTAATACAGGTCGATCATGGAGCTCTCCAGCTGGGACGGGTCTTCAAATAGGGAAAGCAAACAATGGCATTAGATCGTCCTGTTTGCGCGCGTCGGCTTGCCTGTCATGGGAGGTGATGCTGAAGTGCGCAGAATTCAATAGCCCAACCCGGAGAAAATCAGCATGGAACTCGATGCCAACGCAGCGCTGATTCTGATCGACCAGCAACAGGGAATCCTTCAGCCCAGGCTCGGCCCGCGTAACAATCCCGAGGCCGAGGAGCGCATGGCCGAGCTTCTGGCCAGGTGGCGCCAGGCCGCGCGCCCGGTGATCCACGTGCAGCATCTGTCCCGTTCGCCGGATTCGGTGTTCTGGCCCGAGCAATCGGGGGTGGAGTTCCAGCCGCAGTTTGTGCCGGGGGCCGGCGAGGAGTTGATTCAGAAGCAGGTGCCGGATGCATTCTCTGGCACCGGGCTGGAAGGGCTATTGCGCAAGGCAGGGATCGGGCAATTGGTCATCGTCGGCGTGGCCACCCACAACTCAGTGGAGGCGACGGCGCGTACCGCGGGCAATCTGGGGTTTGCGACCTGGGTGGTCGAGGACGCCTGCTACACCTTCGACAAGGTCGACTTCTTTGGTCGGCTGCGTTCGGCGCATGAGGTGCACGGGATGTCCCTGGGCAACCTGCACGGCGAATATGCCACCGTGATCAATAGCGCCGAGCTTCTATAAAAGCCGGATAGCCGTGACAACCCGGTGCAGGTCGCACCGGGTTGTCATGGTCGCGCATGAGGATCAGTGCATCAAGCGCCGTGGCACTTCTTGAACTTCTTGCTGCTGCCGCACGGGCATGGGTCGTTGCGACCGACATCTTTCAGGGTATTGCGCACCGGTTCCTGGGGCGCATGGTTGCAATGCGGACCGTGTACATGGCCATGGTCGTGATCATGGGCGTGGTGATCATGATCGTGATCGTGGTTGCAGTCAGGGCCATGGACATGGGGTTGCTGGGTCATCGGTGTCACTCCGGAATAAAATCGCCGGGAATTATCTCGCCATTGCGCTTCAGGTGCACGTCATAGCCGATGAATAATCCGGTTTCCAACTCGCCTTCCAGGCGATAGGGGATGGGTTGCCGCGGGTTGCGCAGCAATTTCACCACGTCGCGCACCTGGGGCCAGAGGTTGGTGCGCACCGCCACCCTGAAATAACCGCTGCTTTTGGGGCCCACGGTAAACCAGTGTTCGTGCTCGCCTTCGGCCAGCAGCAGGCGGTCGAGGTGGATCCGGTACGACAGGTGGCGCACCGTGAGGTCGGAGTCGTTGGGGTTGTCGACGCGAAACAGCAGGCGAAAGCGCTGCTCCAGCATATTGGCGCGAATCACTTCGACCTTCACCAGGTGCACCTGGGGATCGACGGTGTCATCGACGAACCAGGACGCGCACCCCGAGAGGCCTAGCACCCAAAGCAGGCTGATTGTCCTTAATACGCGCAGCTCAGAAACCATGCCATTACTCCGTTTGAACTCCCAGTCTAGCAACCGTGGGCGCGGGGTAAGGGTTGGGTCACGGCCAGGGGCTCAAGGGGTGAGGTAGCTGGCGCAGCATTTCTTGTACTTCTGCCCGCTGGCGCAGGGGCAGGCGTCGTTGCGGCCGGCCTTGAACCCGACTGTCGGGTCGATGAAGTACCAGTGGCCGTTGTTCTGCACGAACGAAGAGCGCTCGCGGTGGCTGTGCTCGCCGTTGCTGTCATGCCAGCGCGCGGTGAAGGTGACGAAGGCGTGTTCGGGCTGGCCGCCGAAGACTTCGGAGCTTTCCACCTCCAGCCCGAGCCAGGTGCTTTGAGCACTCCAGTCGCTGATGGCCTGGCGGTCCAGGCCGGCCTGCTGCACCGGCAGGGTGGTGGCCACAATGTAGTCCACCAAGCCTAGAACATAGGCGCTGTAGCGCGAACGCATCAGCGCTTCGGCGCAGGGGGGCGGATGGCCGGCGTGGTAATGGCCGCAGCAGGCATCCAGCAGGGTGCCGCTACCACAAGGACAAATCGACATACTCATTGCGTTACCACCAATACTTTCCGAAGTTTTCCGGGTTGGCCCAGAACCGTGAGTTGAGCCAGTCCGGCACTTGCTTGTATTCAAGCAGATCGTAGGTAAACAGGGTCAGCACCTGCTCTTCACGCTGGAAGCGTTCGCTGGCCTGCAACGCCAGGGAGAAGAAATCCGTCTCCTGCCAGCCGCAGGCCGCCAGGTCGGCCAGCACCGCGATGCGGCTGGCGTTGAGGTTGCGGATCCCGCCGAGCAGGTTCAGCCCATCGCGCTTGGGCAGGTGTTCCAGGCAATCGACCACCACCGCCAGGTCGAAACGGCGTGCCGCCAGTTCCGCCGGCAAGGGGCCGGGCGCGGTTTGGGCAACCTGGCAGTCGGGGTGCGCCAGCTTGAAGGCGGCGAGGGCCGGGAAGTCGCTGGCGCCGATCAGCAGCAGGTGTTGTGGGGCATAGCGGTCCAGCAGCGCCGCCAGGGCTTGCTGGGGCGTGCGCGAAGAAATACCAGCAGTCATCGAAGATCCTCAATCAGAACTGCAGAGACTAGCGCGCCCGAACGCCCGGGCCTAGAGCGCTTGTCTCGAAATAGCCGAAGCCCCCAACAAATACAGGACCCAAACCGCCATGGCCTATTGCTGGCGCAGATTAAAAGCGCGGTCTTTACTCCCTGAATCGGCTCCGGGCCGATCCCCTACGGAGAACACCTTGATGAGCATAGTTCGCACAGCACTACCCTTGGTTCTGCTAACCAGTGTGTTGACTGGTTGCGCAGGTTTGCAGAAAACCGACTGGCCGACCTGTGCCGCCGTCGGGGGCGTCACCGGTGCGGCGCTCGGTGCGACCGAAAGCGCGTCCTGGGCCGGCGGTGGCGCCTTGGTGGTAGGCGGCCTGGCCGGTGCCTATTGCTGGGTCCACGGCGATGGCGACGAAGACGGCGACGGTGTGCCGGACAGCCGCGACAAGTGCCCGCACACGCCTAAAGGCGTGCCGGTCGATGCCAATGGCTGCCCACCGGTTCCGGTGGCGGTGGTCGAAGAGGTCGTAGTGGTCAAGGAAGAAACCATCGTCATCCGCGATGTGCACTTCGAGTTCGACTCGGCCAGGCTGACCGGCGCCGATAAAACCAAGCTCGACACCATCGCCACACGCTTGAAACAGGAAGCCGCGTCGGCGCAACTGCGCGTGACCGGGCACACCGACAGTGTCGGCAGTGATGCCTATAACCAGCGGCTTTCGGATAAACGTGCGCATTCGGTGACCGATTACCTGATCAACGCCGGCGTGCCACGCAGCAGCTTCGTCTCGGTGTCCGGTGCCGGTGAAAGCCAGCCAGTGGCCGACAACAAAACCGCTGAGGGGCGCGCCCTGAACCGGCGGACGGAAATCAAGATCAACCGCTGATCCTTCTATATAAGCAGCCTTGCCCCGGGGTGGCCGTGATTGCGGCTATCCAGGGGCCTCCCCTGTTTGTTGCCCCCTGCAGCGCTTTGCCGCTGGTCCTTGAACCTCTATGTCGAAGAATTTTTCCCAGGCGCTGGCTAATTCCCGGGATTAGTCGTTACTGTGCGCGCAAAGAAAAATTCACATAGGGGGAGCGTATGAAGGTCTTTTGGGGGCTGGGGAAAATCTTGACCCTGGTGTTCTGGCTGGTGGTGCTGATCAACCTGGCCAAGCCGTTGATCAATCCGCTGCATTTATTGGTCAATCTGGCGGGCAGCCTGCTGTTGCTCACCCATTTGCTGGAGCTGGTGCTGTTCAACGGCAGCCTCAAAGGTCGCAGCAACCCTTGGCGGGATCGCCTGCAGATCCTGTTGGTGGGGATTTTTCACCTGCAAGGCATCCCCCATTCGTCCCGCCTGGAGGCTGATCATGCGTAAATTCTGCCTGCTGGCGCTGCTGTGCAGCCCCCTGGCCGTGGCCCAAGTGGTGACGGTGGAAACCAACTCCCTGATGCGCTTGCCCAACACCACTAGCACCCTGCAACTGGAGCGCCTGGAGGTGTCCGACTACGGCACCTTGTTGATCCCGTCCAATGTCACCGAGCTTCAGGTCGGTGAATTGCACCTGGGCCGTGAGGCTCGGATCGCCATTGTCCCTGCCGAACAGGCACTGCAACTGAAGGTGCGGCGTGCCGAACTGGAACCGGGCAGCCAGATCACCTCGCGCGGTGCCCCGGGCACTTATCAAAAACCGGCCAAGGCCGGGCGCAATCTTGCGTTGCGCATCGAATCGCTGAATGGCCCGGAGTTGTCGGTGGATGCCCGTGGCGGTGCCGGGGCTCCGGGTTTTGTCGGCCTGGATGGGGCCAATGGCCAGGAACCGGGCTGCACCTGGGGCCAGGCCGGGCGCGGTGCCGATGGCGACAACGGCGGCGATGGCCGCCCGGGCGCGCCGGGGGCACAGGTTCGGGTGGAACTGCCGCGTGACTATCCGGCCGAGCAGATCAAGGTCGTGGTCGATGGCGGCGCCGGCGGTCTGGCGGGGCCTGCGGGCAAGCCGGGCGCAGGTGGCAAGTCCAAGGGCTGCTACGTCTATCGTGCCGACGGTGGCAAGAGTGGCCGCCCGGGGGCTGAAGGCCAGCCGGGGCCCGCAGGGCCAGCAGGTTCGGTGACGCTCCAGCGGTTGTAAGACAGACGGGCGCCTGTCAGGGCGTTAAGGCGGGCCGGTACGTTTCCTTACACGTGCCGGCCCGTTTTCGTACAGGCCCTAGAACATCGGCCGTGCCGCAGCCAAGGCCACCAGCACCAGGCCGATAATCAGGTTGCAGCCAACCAGTCGGCGGATCTTGCCTAGGGCTGTAGCGCCTGCCGGCCAGTCCTCGGCCACCACCGCGTTACGCAGCTCCGGCAACTGCAACGACTGGATGCGGATAAACAGTGCGGTCATCACCAGGTACAGGCCGATCATCACCTGCACATAACGCGGTGCGGTCTCGAAGCCGTTGAAGCGCAGTTGGATCAGGCCGACGCCGCTGATCGGCAAAACCGCCACCGCGACCCAGACCCAGACAAAAAAACGCTGAAACACTTCTACCCAGAGCTTCAGGCGCGTCGGGCCTTCAAGTGCCGCCCCAGCCGCCGGACGCAACACCATCCAGGCGAAAAACATGCCGCCGACCCAGACCAGGGCCGCCAGGACATGCAGGGTGTAAGCAAGGGCAAAGGCTGTCATTCGGGTACTCCGTTCTGCGCGGGATGAATTAGCGGGTTATGATAGCGGCCGATCCGAACCACTGAAAATTTATCCAGCGTTTTTCGCGCCCAAAGACCATGATCAGCAACGAACTCAAAACCACGATCCAGGGCGCTTACTCGCGTTTTCTCGAAGCCAAGAGCCTCAAGCCGCGTTACGGCCAGCGCCTGATGATCGCCGAAGTGGCCAAGGTCCTTGGCGACATCGATACCGATGAAGAAGGTCGGCGCAGTGGCGACCCGGCCGTAGTGGCCGTGGAAGCCGGCACCGGTACCGGGAAAACCGTGGCCTACAGCCTGGCCGCCATCCCCACCGCCAAGGCCGCCGGCAAGCGCCTGGTGATCGCCACCGCGACCGTCGCCCTGCAGGAGCAGATCGTCTACAAAGACCTGCCCGACCTGATGCGCAACAGCGGGCTGAATTTCACCTTCTCCCTGGCCAAGGGCCGCGGGCGCTATATGTGCCTGTCCAAGCTCGACATGCTGCTGCAGGAAGGCCACGCGCAAACCGCCACTGCCCAGCTGTTCGAGGAAGAAGGCTTCAAGATCGAAGTCGATGAAGCCAGCCAGAAGCTGTTCACCAGCATGATCGAGAAACTCGCCGGCAATAAATGGGACGGCGACCGCGACAGCTGGCCCACCGCCCTCGAAGATTCCGACTGGGCACGCCTGACCACCGACCACAGCCAGTGCACCAATCGCCATTGCCCGAACTTCGGCCAGTGCGCCTTCTACAAGGCCCGCGAAGGCATGGGCAAGGTCGACGTGATTGTCACCAACCACGACATGGTCCTGGCCGACCTGGCCCTGGGCGGCGGTGCCGTGCTGCCTGACCCGCGTGACACGCTGTATGTGTTCGACGAAGGCCACCACCTGCCGGACAAGGCCATCGGCCACTTCGCCCACTACACCCGCCTGCGTTCCACCGCCGATTGGCTGGAGCAGACTGCCAAGAACCTGACCAAGCTGTTGGCCCAGCATCCGCTGCCGGGCGACCTCGGCAAGCTGATCGAGCAGGTGCCGGAGCTGGCGCGGGAGATCAAGACCCAGCAGCAGTTCATGTTCACCGCGTGTGAACAACTGGCGGACTTCAAGACCGGCGAAGACATGGAGGGCCGCGAGCGGCCGCGCCATCGGTTTGTCGGCGGGGTCATTCCCGAGCACATGCGCGAGATGGGCATCGAGCTGAAGAAGGGCTTTTCACGCCTGACCGACCTGTTCACCCGCCTCACCGACCTGCTCAAGGAAGGCATGGATGGCGAGGTCAATATCGGCATCGCCAGCAACCAGGCCGAAGAATGGTACCCACTGTTCGGCAGCCTGTTGTCCCGGGCCCAGGGCAACTGGGAGCTGTGGACCGCCTTCACCACCGAAGACCCGGAAGACAACCCGCCCATGGCCCGTTGGCTGACCCTGGCTGAAAGTGGCTCGTTGTTCGATATCGAAGTCAACGCCAGCCCGATCCTGGCTGCGGAAATGCTCCGACGTAACCTGTGGAACGTGGCCTATGGCGCCTTGGTGACTTCGGCCACCCTGACGGCCCTCGGCACGTTCGATCGGTTCCGCATGCGCGCCGGCCTGCCGAAAAAAGCCGTGACCGCCGTGGTCCCCAGCCCCTTCCATCACGCCGATGCCGGTGTGCTGCGGGTCCCGGACCTCAAGGCCGACCCGCGGGACGCGCCGGCCCATACCGCGGCCATCATCCGCGACCTGCCGGAACTGGTGGAAGGCTCGCGCGGCACCCTGGTGCTGTTCTCCTCGCGCAAGCAGATGCAGGACGTGTTCGACGGCCTGGACCGCGACTGGCGCAAGCAAGTGTTCATTCAGGGCAACCTGTCGAAGCAGGAAACCCTGAACAAGCACAAGGCGCGGGTCGATGGTGGTGACTCCAGTGTCCTGTTCGGCCTGGCCAGTTTCGCCGAAGGCGTGGACTTGCCCGGGGCGTACTGCGAGCACGTGGTGATCGCCAAGATCCCGTTCTCGGTGCCGGATGATCCGGTCGAGGCTGCGTTGGCGGAGTGGATCGAGGCCCGGGGCGGCAATCCGTTCATGGAAATCTCCGTGCCCGATGCCTCGCTCAAGCTGGTCCAGGCCTGCGGTCGCCTGCTGCGTACCGAGCAGGACCGCGGCACCATCACCCTGTTGGACCGGCGCCTGGTCACCCAGCGCTACGGCAAGGCTATCCTCAATGCCTTGCCGCCGTTCCGGCGGGAAATTTCTTGAGCGCGGTCTGCAGATTGGCTTCCCGCGCTGTCTATTTCATGTCACCGATTCAACACAGGCCGTTTATCGGTCATTAGGGAGAACCTGGTTCATATGATTCGCCGTTCGTTGCCCGCCGTATTGGCTCTGATGTTCGCCGCGCCGCTGCTTGCCGCGCCTGCCGGACAGCAGACGCTGTTCAACTTTGTCCGGCCCGCGGCTGTGGTCCAGGTGACGACACAGGATGCCGGCCTGCCGCAATCCAATGCAGAGCAAACGGCCGAAGGTGAAGTGCTGCGGCGGGTCACCTTCAACCCGGCGGCGCAGCCGAGCCTGCGCTTGAGCCCGCAAAGTGGTGCCTGGGACTGGTCGCAATCGGGAATGATGAGCCTGCGCATCCAGAGCGCGATGAACTGGGCCCTGACCCTCTACGTGAAAATCCAGAGCAATGACGGCAAGACCCTGGTCAGCCGCATCGATCTGCCGGCCGGGCCGGCGCAAACCCTGTTGGTACCGCTGGTGGCCAGCTCGCCGTTGAGCCAGGGCATGAAGGCCGGGCCGCCGATGCCGACGACCGTGGACGGGCAGCGCATTCTGCTGGCCAGCAGCCAAGGCGAGCTGGATCGCAGTCAGGTGGTGTCGGTCACCCTGTCGATGGAACAACCCAAGGCCGCCCAGAGCATTCTGCTTGAGCGCTTCGGCGTGCAGGACGGTGAGGGCGTGGTCAAGGCGGTCTACGGTTCGCTAGTGGATGGCTACGGCCAGTCGACCCGCGCCCGCTGGCCGGAAAAAATCAGCAGCGACGATCAGTTGAAGACCGCGGCGAGCAAGGAACAGCAGCAGCTCAAGACCTGGCTGGCCGAGCGCGAACGCAGTGCCCTGGACAAGTTCGGCGGCTGGGACAAGGGCGCACCCTTCAAGGCCAGCGGTTTTTTCCGCACCGAGAAGCGTGACGGGCGCTGGTACCTGGTCACCCCCGAAGGCCATCCGTTTTATTCCCTGGGGGTCAATGCGGTCACTGCCGAGAACAGCCAGACCTATATAGCCGGCCGCGAATGGATGTTCCCGGCCCTGCCCAAGCCCGGTGAGCCTCTGGCCGGTTTTTACGGCGAGGGCGATAACCGTGGCGGCAACGGCGCCGACCAGGGCCGCGCTTATAACAGTGGCCGCTGGTACGACTTTTACGCGGCCAACTTGCAGCGCACCTACGGCGTGCCTTGTGCAGCCGGCAGCGAAACCCAGCCCGGGATAGCCGACGCGGCCAAGGCCGATGCCCGGCAGGCGCAACAGACAGCCGCGCCTGCCACTGCGACGACCGCGCCGTGCGCTCCTGAGGCCCTGGACACCAAGCGCTGGGTCAGTCACACCCAGGATCGCTTGCAGGCCTGGGGCTTCAACACCGTCGGCAACTGGAGCGCCTCGGCGCTTGAAGACAAAGCGCGGGTGCCTTACACCTTGCCGCTGTCGATCGTCGGCGACTACGCCAGCATCAGCACCGGCAGCGACTGGTGGGGCGGCATGCCCGACCCGTTCGACCCGCGTTTTGCCATGGCCACCGAGCGTGCGGTAGCCATCGCTGCCCGCGACCATCGGGATGACCCCTGGTTGATCGGCTACTTTGCCGACAACGAACTGGCCTGGGCCGGTCCCGGTGATGGCCCCAAAGCCCGCTACGCCCTGGCCTACGGCACCTTGCGCATGACCACCGACGTGCCGGCCAAACGGGCGTTTCTCAAGCAGTTGCGCGACAAATACCGTAACCAGGCCGGCCTGTCGAAGGCCTGGGGCATTGATCTGCCTGCCTGGGAGCTGATGGAAGACCCGGGTTTCGAGCCGCCGCTGCCGAACCCCGAGCACCCGGAAATCGAAGCCGACTTCAAATACTTCCAGAAAGTGTTTGCCGATACCTACTTCAAGACCATCTCCGATTCGCTGAAGTGGCATGCGCCGAACCACTTGCTGCTGGGCGGTCGTTTCGCCATCAGCACCCCGGAGGCCGTGACCTCCTGTGCCCAGTACTGCGACGTGTTGAGCTTCAACATGTACACCCTCAAGCCCCAGGACGGTTATGACTTCGCCCAACTGCGCAGCCTGGACAAGCCGGTACTGATCACCGAGTTCAACTTCGGCTCCCGTGACCGTGGCCCGTTCTGGGGTGGCGTGACCGAATTGGCCCGTGAAGAAGATCGCGCGCCGGCCTATGCCAATTTCCTCAAGCAGGCGATCAGCGAGCCGTCGATTGTCGGTGTGCACTGGTTCCAGTACCTCGACCAGCCGGTGACCGGTCGCCTGCTGGATGGCGAGAATGGCCACTTCGGCCTGGTGGGCATCACCGACCTGCCGTTCCAGGGGTTCGTCGACAGCGTGCGCAAGAGCAACCTGCTGACCGTCGATCAACTGGGCGCCGAGGTCGAAAAGGCCAAGGCTGAAGCCGACAAGGCTGCCGCTGCCGAAAGCCATGGTGGCGACGGTGGCAAAAAGGCTCATGACAGCAAGGACGGCGGCGCCGGCCGCGCAGGCGGGCATTCCGGCAACGGTCATTGATCACGAGGGGGCAGCTTGCAGGCTGCCCCTTTCGTCTCCGCTGGGGCATCGGGCAAAACGCCGCGGGCGTCTCAGGTTCGCGCGAATTTCATCACCGGCTGGCATCTGTTCCCAAAACCGCCTGGGGCTGAAACAATGCGTGCCACTTTGTAGAGCATGGGTTCGGGGGGAGTCACGGGTGCAGATTCAAGGTCATTACGAGCTTAAATTCGAGGCCGTGCGTGAAGCCTTCGCGGCCCTCTTTGAAGATTCCCAGGAGCGCGGCGCGGCGCTGTGCATTCAGGTCGGCGGTGAAACCGTGATCGACCTCTGGGCCGGTACTGCCGACAAAGACGGCGCCGAGGCCTGGCACAGCGACACCATTGCCAACCTGTTCTCCTGCACCAAGACCTTTACCGCAGTGACCGCGCTGCAACTGGTGGCCGAAGGCAAGCTCAAGCTGGACGCGCCGGTGGCGCAGTACTGGCCGGAATTCGCCGCCGCCGGCAAACAGGCCATCACCCTGCGTCAGTTGCTGTGCCATCAGGCCGGCCTGCCGGCGCTGCGCGAGATGCTCGCGCCAGAGGCGCTGTACGAATGGCAGACCATGGTCGACGCCCTGGCCGCGGAGCAACCCTGGTGGACGCCGGGTGAAGGCCATGGGTATGCCGCTATCACTTACGGCTGGCTGGTCGGCGAATTGCTGCGCCGAGCCGATGGCCGGGGGCCGGGGGAGTCGATCGTGGCTCGCGTGGCCAAGCCATTGGGCCTGGATTTTCACGTCGGCCTGGCGGATTCGGAGTTCTACCGGGTGGCGCATATTGCCCGGGGCAAGGGCAATGTCGGTGATGCCGCCGCCCAGCGCCTGCTGCAAGTGACCATGCGCGAGCCCACTGCCATGACCACCCGGGCGTTTACCAATCCGCCGTCTATCATGACCAGCACCAACAAACCTGAGTGGCGACGTATGCAGCAGCCGGCGGCCAATGGGCATGGCAATGCCCGCAGCCTGGCCGGTTTTTACAGTGGCCTGCTCGATGGCAGCCTGCTGGAAGCGGACATGCTCGACGAGTTGACCCGTGAGCACAGCATTGGCATGGACAAGACTCTGCTGACCCAGACCCGTTTCGGCCTGGGCTGCATGCTGGACCAACCGGATGTGCCAAATGCGACTTTTGGCCTGGGTGCCCGGGCCTTTGGTCATCCGGGGGCGGGCGGTTCCACCGGTTTTGCTGACCCGGAGCATGATGTGGCCTTCGGTTTTGTGACAAACACCTTGGGGCCTTATGTATTGATGGATCCGCGGGCGCAGAAGCTGGCGAGGGTTTTGTCGGATTGTCTGTAAAAAGGTTGCTGTTAAGAACTTTTTTGCTTAAACATGCTGGAATAGCTGCAAGGTGGAACCTTGTGGCTTTTATAATTTCCAAGCGTCTGTTTACGGGTCGCTCAGACCGTAATTATTTATCTCATTTTGTGGATATCCCATGTCGTCGAACAAGTCTTTAGCCCTGGCCATTTGCCTCACAGTTACCGGTTGTGCTCAAACGCCGCAAAATGACGCAGAAGGTGGCCATTGGTGGTCGTTCGGTTCCGATAAGGCGACCAACAACAGCGCCGCAGAGCCTGCACAAAAAGCCCCCGTGGCTGCAGCCCCGGCCCCGGCCCCGGCTCCAGCTCCGGCGGCAAAGCCTGCAGCAGCAGCCCCAGCCGGCAAGGCCACCGCCGCCGCCAAGCCTGCAGCCCCCGCCGGCAAGGCCACCGCCGCCGCCAAGCCTGCAGCCCCCGCCGTCAAAGCCGCCGCCGCGCCAGCCCCAACTGCCAAGCCCGCCGCGATTGCCGCTGTCGAGCCTGCACCGGCCGCCGCCGCTGCTCCAGCAGCCAAGAGCGAAAGCAGCAGCTGGTGGTGGCCGTTTTCCTCCAAGGACGACGCTGGCGACAAGCCGGTAGCCGAAGCCAAGAAAGCTGAACCAGCACCGGCACCTGCTCCAAGCGTTGCCAAGGCTGACACCGGCAAGAACTGGTGGTGGCCATTTGGCCCGAGCGAGCCAAAGCCGCTGAGCAAGGTCGATGTCACTGATATCCCGATGCCTGATCCGAAAATCACCCAAGCCTGGCTGGATGACTACGAGCCTCGCCTGCGTGAAGCGATCAAGGACAGCAAGCTGCAACTGGAACGCCGCGAAAACGTACTGGTGGTCACCGCTCTGGTCGACGGTTCGTTCAACCCGGACCGTCCAGCCATGCTGCTGCCGGTGACCCTGGGTCCATTCACCCGCGTCGCCAAGGCGGTTGAAGGCGACTCCAAGACTGCGGTCCTGGTGCTGGGTCACGCCGATACTGTTGGTGCGACTGCCCTGAACCAGAAAATCAGCCGTGACCGTGCGCAATCGGTAGCAGCGATCTTCAGCCTCAGCGGCCTGAAACAAGACCGTCTGATGCTGCGCGGCATGGGTTCGGTCATGCCACGTGCGGCCAATGACAGCCCGCAGGGCCGTGCCTTGAACCGCCGCGTGGAAATCATGCTGACCCAGCGCAGCACCATGCTCGGCCTGCTGAGCAAGTACAACCAGCCAACCCCTTCGGAAACTGAAATGGTAGCTGTGCAGGACGTGAAGCCAGCTGTGCCGGCCATTGCCTCGAAAAAAGCCGCACCTGCCAAAAAAGCTGCTCCTGCGAAAAAGGCCGCCACTCCTGCGAAGAAGCCAGCGACCAAGAAAGAACCAGCGAAGAAGGTGGCCCCGGCCAAGGCAGCCGCTCCGGCAAAAGCGCCGGCGACCACCGCACAGAACTGATTCTTTAGCGAAAGGAAGCTGCCATGACCCAGGCCCTGGCTGATATGCGCCGCGACTACACGCGTGATGGACTGACCGAAGCCCAGGCTCCGGCCGAGCCCTTCGCCTTGTTTCACCAGTGGTTCGCAGACGCGGTGAAAACCGAACAGCCACCGGTGGAGGCCAATGCCATGACGCTGGCGACCGTCGACTCCGATGGCCGCCCGCATTGCCGCATCCTGTTGCTCAAGGGTTTGGATGAGCAGGGTTTTACCTTCTTCACCAACTACCAGAGCGCCAAGGGTGAGCAGCTTGCGGCTCATCCCTTTGCGGCCATGACCTTCTTCTGGCCGACTCTCGAGCGTCAGGTGCGCATCGAGGGCCGGGTGGTCAAGGTCAGCCCGCAGGAGTCCGACGATTATTACCAGGTACGTCCGCTGGGCAGCCGCCTGGGGGCCTGGGCATCGCCCCAGAGTCGGGTGATCGATGGGCGCGGGGAGCTGGAGCAATTGCTCAAGGCGACCGAGGCGCGCTTCAGTGACAGTCAGCCCGATTGTCCGGAGCATTGGGGCGGTTACCGCCTGCTGCCCGAGCGTATCGAGTTCTGGCAAGGTCGCCCAAGCCGTCTGCACGATCGCCTGAACTATCGTGTACAGGGCGCTGACTGGGTGCGTGAACGCCTGGCACCTTAAGGTTTCAGGTCAGGCGCCGGGATAACCGGTCGCGGCGGCTGCCAGCCACTGCGGCAGGTCCCGGCGTTTTACTTTCTGCTGATGGGCATTAGCCAGTTGTTGCAGCATGAAGGCTTTTTTCTGCTCATCCGCACCGGCCAGGGAAAGCGCCAGGTCGCGGTCCATCCAGCGTTTGATCCGCACATACAACCACCAGTGGAAGTACAAGCCGGCGGCGGTGGTGGCAATGATGATGAAGTAATCCATGAGAAGTCCTGTACCTGGGGTGCGCGTAAATGTTGCCTGAGCTTTTTTGAGCGTTTTGGCAGTCTGCGTAGTCTGTACTGAGACTGAATGAAAGCAATTTTATCCGGGCGATGCCGTGACAGGTATCAAGCTGCGGAGTTTAATGACGATCTGTCCTTTGGAGTTGATCCTATGCGTAAGTCTGTTCTGCTAGTTGCTTCCTTCACCACGATGGCGATGTTGCTCGGTGGCTGTGCCTCGAACCTGACCGGTGACTCTTACTCCCGTGATGAAGCGCGTCGTGTGCAGACCGTTCGCATGGGCACCATTGAATCCCTGCGTCCGGTGAAAATCGAAGGCACCAAGACCCCAATCGGCGGCGCTGCTGGCGCCGTGATCGGTGGTGTCGGCGGCAGCGCCATCGGTGGCGGTCGCGGCAGCATCGTCACTGCGGTGATCGGCGCAGTCGCCGGTGGCCTGCTGGGCTCGGCCACCGAGGAAGGCCTGACCCGTACCCAGGGCGTGGAAATCACCGTACGTGAAGACGACGGCAGCATGCGTGCCTATGTGCAGCAGGTGCAGGAAAACGAAGTGTTCCGCGTCGGTGATCGCGTGCGCATCATGACGGTCGATGGCACCAGCCGCGTTACTCGTTGATCGCATCCTGCAAAAAAAAACCCCGGTCAGTTGCCTGACCGGGGTTTTTTGTTTTCAGCCTGGGCCAACCCTGGCTCAGGAGGGCAGGGCGTTGCTCTTGCGGCTGGCGGCGGCAGTCACCGCGTAGCCGATCAGGGCGGCGAAGAGCGAGCCGGTGAGGATGCCCATGCGGTCCATGCCGGCGTATTCACTGCTGCCCGGAACAAAGGCCAGGGAGCCGACGAACAGGCTCATGGTGAAGCCGATCCCGCACAGGATCGCCACGCCAAACACTTGCCCCCAGTTGGCGCCACTGGGCAGCGCGGCCAGGCCGCTCTTGACCGCCAGCCAGGTCAGGCCGAATACCCCGACGGTCTTGCCCAGCAGCAGGCCGACGGCGATGCCCATAGGCACGAAGTGGGTGAAGCTCTCGGCGGTGACCCCGGTCAGGGACAGCCCGGCATTGGCGAAGGCGAACAGCGGCAGGATGCCGTAGGCCACCCAAGGGTGCAGGGCGTGTTCCAGGTTGCGCAACGGCGACGGTTCGGCATTGCGAGTGCGCAGTGGGATGCACAGGGCCAAGGTCACGCCGGCCAGGGTGGCATGCACGCCGCTCTTGAGAACGCAGACCCAGAGGATCAGGCCAATGATCATATAGGGCCCGAGCTTGACCACCCCCAGCCGGTTCATGGCCACCAGCGCCGCCACACAGGCTGCCGCCAGCATCAGCGACAGAGTCGACAGCGCCCCGGAGTAGAACACCGCGATGATAATGATCGCGCCCAGGTCGTCGATGATCGCCAGGGTCATCAGGAACAGCTTCAGCGATACCGGGACTCGCTTGCCGAGCAGGGCCAGGACCCCGAGGGCGAAGGCAATGTCGGTGGCAGTCGGGATCGCCCAGCCGTTCAGCGCCGGCGGGTTGTCCTTGTTGAGGAACCAGTAGATCAGCGCCGGCACCAGCATGCCGCCGATTGCCGCGGCGCCCGGGAGCACGATCTGCGACGGCTTGGACAGATGGCCTTCGAGGACTTCGCGCTTGACCTCAAGCCCGATCAGCAGAAAAAACAGCGCCATCAGGCCATCGTTGATCCACAGCAGCAGGGGTTTGGCGATTTTCAGGGCGCCGATCTGGGCCACCACGGGGGTGTCCAGCAAGCCGTTGTACAGCCAGGACAGCGGTGAATTATTGATGATCAGAGCCAGAACTGCGGCGGCAATCAATAACAGACCGCTGGCAGCTTCCAACTGAAAGAAACGAGTGAAAGTACTACGCAGAGGCAAGGTCGCTCTCCATAAAAACGCTAAAGGTGGCACACCCTAACCCGTACCGTTAGTTGTTAAAACAAAAGTTATATTCTTTTTTGTTATAAGCATGAGGAAAGCGCGCTGCTGAAAATACGGCCTGTCAGTTGTGTATCCAATTGCTTCATAGCTGTACCTGTGAGGCACGCGGGATTTTTCCTACCATGGCGCCCAATAGCCCCTTGAACATAGTCCATCGCCGCCGTCGTGCAGCCTGTTTCAAGGGGGCCGGGTTCCCACTCCGGGCCACTATCCTCCTCTTGCGCCGCCGTGGCGTTCGATCCAGCGAGAACCGACCATGAGCGACAACCGACAATGGGCCCGCGAGGCCATTCGCATTATCGAAGCCGACTTCCAGCGCAGCGCCGATACCCACCTCATCCCCCTGCCGTTGCCTGGCCTGCCCGGGATCGAACTGTATTTCAAGGATGAGTCCAGCCACCCCACCGGCAGCCTCAAGCATCGCCTGGCGCGCTCGCTGTTCCTTTATGCGCTGTGTAATGGCTGGCTCAAGCCTGGCGCGCCGGTGATCGAGGCCTCCAGCGGCTCGACGGCGATTTCCGAAGCTTACTTCGCACGCCTGCTGGGCTTGCCGTTCATTGCGGTGATGCCGGCCAGCACCTCCCAGGAGAAGATCGCGCAGATCGCCTTTTACGGCGGCAAGAGCCATCTGGTGCAGGACCCGACGCAGATCTACGCCGAGTCCGAGCGTCTGGCCCGGGAAAGCGGCGGGCACTTCATGGACCAGTTCACCTACGCCGAGCGGGCCACCGACTGGCGCGCCAACAACAACATCGCCGAGTCGATCTTCCAGCAACTGCGCTGCGAACGTTACCCGGAGCCAAGCTGGCTGATCTCCAGCCCCGGCACCGGCGGCACTACCGCGACCCTGGGGCGTTATGTGCGTTATCGCCAGCATTGCACCCGGGTCCTGTGCGCCGATGCCGAGCGTTCGGTGTTTTTCGATTACTACCAGAGCGGCGATGCCAGCTTGCGCCTGGAGTGCGGTTCGCGGATCGAAGGCATCGGTCGGCCACGGGTCGAGGCTTCGTTCCTGCCCAAGGTGATCGATGCAATGGTCAAGGTGCCGGATGCGCTGTCGCTCGCGGCCATGCATTACCTGGCCCAGCGCCTGGGGCGGCGGGTAGGGGGCTCCAGCGGCACCAACCTGATTGGCGCCCTGATCGCCGCGCAGCAGATGAAGGAGGCGGGAGAGTCGGGTTCGATCGTGGCGATTCTGTGCGACGGCGGCGAGCGCTATGCAACCACCTATTACGATCAGCCGTGGCTGGCCGCCCAGGGGTATGAGTTGAGTGGTTTGATCGACGCGGTAGCCGCCAGCGTGGAGCAGGGCGTTGCGCTACCGGCCAGCGTATTGCGCGCCGGCATCTGATCGACCCGGCGCCACGGTCCTGGGTCAGGACCGTGGCGAGGGCAATGCAGGCTTGTGACTTAAGCTTCGAGCCCAAGCATGTTGCGTGCTACGGCTTCGGCGATGCGAATCCCGTCGACGCCCGCCGAGAGGATGCCGCCGGCGTAACCGGCGCCTTCCCCGGCCGGGTACAGGCCTTTGACGTTCAGGCTTTGCATGGCTTCGTTGCGGGTGATACGCAGCGGCGATGAGGTGCGGGTCTCGATCCCGGTCAACACCGCGTCGTGCAGCGAGTAACCCTTGATCTGGCGGTCGAAGGCCGGCAGCGCTTCACGAATGGCTTCGATGGCAAAGTCCGGCAGGGCCAGGGCCAGGTCGCCCAGGGCCACACCCGGCTTGTAGGAGGGCTCGACGCTGCCCAGGGCGGTGGAAGGTTTGCCGGCGATGAAGTCGCCCACCAGCTGCGCCGGTGCTTCGTAGTTGTTGCCGCCGAGTTCGAAGGCCAGGGATTCCAGGCGCTCCTGCAATTCGATGCCGGCCAGCGGGCCACCCGGGTAGTCCACTTCCGGGGTGATGCCGACCACGATCCCGGAGTTGGCGTTGCGCTCGTTGCGCGAGTACTGGCTCATGCCGTTGGTCACGACCCGGTTCGGCTCGGAGGTTGCGGCAACCACGGTGCCGCCGGGGCACATGCAGAAGCTGTAGACCGTGCGGCCGTTCTTGGCATGGTGCACCAGCTTGTAATCGGCGGCGCCGAGTTTCGGGTGCCCGGCGTATTTGCCCAGGCGTGCGCTGTCGATCAGCGACTGCGGGTGTTCGATCCGGAAGCCTACCGAGAACGGCTTGGCTTCCATGAACACGCCACGGCCGTGGAGCATGCGGAAGGTGTCGCGGGCACTGTGGCCCAGGGCCAGGATCACGTGCTCGGAGTGCAGCTGTTCGCCGCTGTTGAGCTCGACACCGGTCAATTGCCCGTCTTCGATCAGTACGTCGGTCACCCGTTGCCCGAAGCGCACTTCACCACCCAGGGCGATGATCTGCTGGCGGATGTTCTCCACCACGCCGGTCAGGCGGAAGGTGCCGATGTGCGGCTTGCTGACGTAGAGGATCTCTTCCGGCGCGCCGGCCTTGACGAACTCGTGCAGGACCTTGCGGCCCTGGTGTTTCGGATCCTTGATCTGGCTGTAGAGCTTGCCGTCGGAGAAGGTCCCGGCGCCGCCTTCACCGAACTGCACGTTGGACTCGGGGTTGAGCACGCTTTTGCGCCACAGGCCCCAGGTGTCCTTGGTGCGCTCGCGCACTTCCTTGCCACGTTCGAGGATGATCGGCTTGAAGCCCATCTGCGCCAGCAGCAGGCCGGCGAAGATGCCGCACGGGCCGAACCCGACCACGATCGGGCGCTGGCTCAAATCGGCCGGGGCCTGGCCCACCACCTTGTAGCTGACATCCGGCGCCAGGTTGACGTTACGGTCATCGGCGAACTTGCCCAGCACCTTGGCCTCGTCGCGCACCTGGGCGTCGATGGTGTAGATGAAGCAGAGTTCGGAAGACTTCTTGCGCGCATCGTAGCTGCGCTTGAACAGGGTGAAGTCGAGCAGGTCATCGCTGGCGACGCCCAGGCGCTGCGCGATGGCAGGCCGCAGGTCTTCTTCAGGATGGTCGATCGGCAACTTGAGTTCAGTGATTCGTAACATGACGGGATCCGATTCGCGGGACGCACAAATGCGTCAGGGCGGTTTTACAAACCGGCGATTATAAGCCGCAAAGCCCGGATCCCGTGAGGTTAAAACGGTCGCCCGTCGAATCAGTCGTTGCGCGAACCGCCGAAATAGGCGCAACCGCGCTGCACTTCACCGTTGATCCGCAGCTCGGCCGTCAGGTGCTGGACGCTGCCGGTCTGGCTGTCGACGCAACGCTGGGGCGCAACCCAGAGCTCGACGTGCTGGTTGTTGGCTTCGCTGGTGAGGTTGAAGCGGCCGTCACCCAATTGCTCTTCCAGGTAGGGCAGCGCCAGGGCCGGCTGGCCGGCGCGTTCGAGCATCATGCCCTTGGCGCTGACGTCCAGGTTCCAGGCCGGGGTCTTGCCACTGGCACGCAGGATCAGGCGCTGGAAGTTGGGGTCGTTGCAGGCGTTGCCCGAGCGTTCGACGCGGTATAGCTGGCGCAGCTCCACCTGGCCATCACCGCTGGCCTTGTTCGAGGAGAAGCTGCCGCGCAGATCGGCGAACAGCTTGCCCTGTTGGTCGGCCAGGGTCGCGGCTTCCTGCAGCACGCTGGTGCCGCCGCTGTCCTTGACCACATAGCGGCGCTGTTCATTGCACGGTTTGAACAGCAGTTGCCCGTCGGCGGCGGTGAGTTCGCCTTGCATCCGGGTCAGGCCCGCCATGGACGGGGCCTGGGGTTGGCCATTGAGCATCGGCAGCATCTGGCAGCCGGAAAACAGAGGGAGCAGGGCGATACAAAGCAGTGAACGGGCGGCGCGCATTATCGGGTCTCCAGACAAGTGCCGCCACGTTACGCAGGCTGGCCGCGCATCACAACCCCGCTCCGGCAATGCCTAGCCGACCTGGTAGACCTGGCCGGTTTGCAGACCTTCGACACTCTTGGCGTAGGCCAGGGCGACTTCGGCGGCATTCACCGGCTTGAAGCCTCGGAAGTACGGGGCATAGCTGCCCATCGCTTCCTGGACCACGGTGGGGCTGATGGCATTGATTCGCAGGCCGCGGGGCAATTCGAGAGCGGCAGAGCGTACGAAACCATCGATGGCGCCGTTGACCAAGGCCGCCGAGGCGCCGGTACGGATCGGGTCGCGGTTGAGGATGCCCGAGGTCAGGGTGAAGGATGCACCGTCATTGGCGAACTCACGGCCGATCAGCAGCAGGTTGACCTGGCCCATCAGTTTGTTCTCCAGGCCCAGGGTGAAGTCGTCGGCGCTCATGTCCCCCAGGGGGGCGAAGGTCACTCTGCCGGTGGCGCTGATCAGGGCGTCGAATTTGCCGGTTTGTTCGAACAGGCGGCGGATCGAGGCGCTGTCGCTGATATCCACCTGCAACTCGCCACTGGTGCGACCGATGCGGATCACTTCATGACGTTGCGAGAGCTCATGGTCAACGGCCGAGCCAATGGTGCCGTGAGCGCCAATCAAGAGAATTTTCATGTTGAGGTTCCTGAGGGTGGGTGGACGAAGTTGCAGTCTAAGGTGGTTTTTTCTGTTGATTAACGCGCTAATAGGCAACCTTTGGTTTTCAAATGGAAACAATCCATGAGCGAGATGGATGACTTGGCGGCGTTTGCCGTATTGATCGAAGCCGGCAGCTTTACCCTGGCCGCCCAGCAGCTGGGCTGCAGCAAGGGGCAACTGTCCAAGCGCATCAGTCAGCTGGAGGCCAAATTCGCCGTGGTGCTGTTGCAGCGCACCACCCGCAAGCTGAGCCTGACCGCCGCCGGCGCTGCCTTGCTGCCTCAGGCCCAGGCGCTGGTGGTGCAGGTGGAACGCGCGCGCCAAGCCCTGGCGCGGCTCAAGGACGACATGGCCGGGCCGGTGCGGATCACGGTGCCGGTGTCGTTGGGGGAGACGTTTTTCGATGGCCTGCTGCTGGAGTTTTCCCGGCGCTACCCTCAGGTGCAGATCGAGCTGGAGCTCAATAACCTCTACCGCGATCTGTCACGGGACGGTTTCGACCTGGCGATCCGCTCCGAGGTGGCCAATGACCAGCGCCTGGTGGCCAGGCCGCTGCTGGCCTGGCGTGAGCTGACCTGCGCCAGCCCGGCCTACTTCGAGGAGCACGGCGAGCCCCTGGCGCCCCGGGACTTGGCCGAGCATCGCTGCCTGCTCAACAGCCACTACAGCGGCCGCGAGGAGTGGCTTTATCACCAACAGCACGAGTTGTTGCGGGTGCGTGTTTCCGGGCCGTTTGCCAGCAATCACTACAACCTGTTGAAGAAGGCCGCACTGGCGGGCGCCGGCGTTGCGCGACTACCGTCCTACCTGTTGCAGGCCGAACTGGCCGACGGCCGCCTGCGCTGGCTGCTGCGCGATTACCAGACCCGGAGCATGCCGATGTACCTGGTGCACCCCTACCAGGGCGGCCTGCCCAAGCGCACCCAGGTCCTGGCCGATTACCTGATCGGCTGGTTCAAGCGCAGCGGCGAAGCCCTCGACCGCCTGTAGCCGCTGCCGCAGGCCCGGGCCGTGTTCGGACGCTGGGAGTGGGCAGCGGAGCCATAAAAAAACGGCCCCGAAGGGCCGTTTTTGGTTGACGCATGCGGCTAGCCGCCCAGGTACGCTTCGCGCACTTTGGGGTCGGTCAGCAGGTCTTCACCGGAGCCTTGCATCACCACCCGGCCGTTTTCCAGCACGTAGGCGCGGTCGGCGATTTTCAGCGCCTGGTTGGCGTTTTGCTCCACCAGGAACACCGTCACCCCATCACGTCGCAGCTGTTCGATGATGTCGAAAATCTGCTGGATGATGATCGGTGCCAGGCCCAGCGACGGCTCGTCGAGCAGCAGCAGCTTGGGCTTGCTCATCAGCGCACGGCCGATGGCGAGCATTTGCTGTTCACCGCCGGACATGGTGCCGCCGCGCTGGGTGAAGCGTTCCTTGAGCCGGGGGAACAGGTGCAGCACCTTGTCCATCTGCTCCTGGTAGTCGCCCTTTTCGGTGAAGAAACCACCCATGGCGAGGTTTTCTTCCACGGTCAGGCGCGCGAACACCCGACGACCTTCCGGCACCACGGCAATGCTCTTGCGCATGATCTGCGCCGACGTCTGCCCCACCAGTTCTTCACCCATGTAACGGATGCTGCCGCTGTGGGCCTGGGGCGAACCGCAGAGGGTCATCAGCAGGGTGGATTTACCCGCGCCGTTGGCCCCGATCAGGGTCACGATTTCGCCCTGGCGGATCTCCACGTTGACGCTGTGCAGGGCCTGGATCTTGCCGTAGAAGGTGGAAACGTTTTCGAATTGCAGCATTTACGCTTCCCCCAGGTAGGCTTTGATCACTTCAGGATTGTCGCGGATCTGCTCCGGCGTGCCGTCGGCCAGGGGCGTGCCCTGGTTGATCACGACGATGTGGTCGGAAATGCTCATGACCAGTTTCATGTCGTGTTCGATCAGCAGCACGGTGACGTTGTGCTCTTCACGCAACATGCTGATCAGCGCCTTGAGGTCCTCGGTTTCCTTGGGGTTGAGGCCGGCGGCAGGTTCGTCGAGCATCAGGATCCGCGGCCGGGTCATCATGCAGCGAGCGATTTCCAGGCGCCGTTGCTGACCGTAGGCCAGGGTCCCGGCGGTACGGTTGGCAAACTCCGTGAGGTTGACCTTGTCCAGCCAGTACTCGGCGAACTCCATGGCATCGCGCTCGCTCTTGCGAAACGCCGGGGTCTTGAACAACCCCGCCAGGAAGTTGGTGTTCAGGTGCCGATGCTGGGCGATCAACAGGTTCTCGACCGCGGTCATGTCCTTGAACAGACGCACGTTCTGGAAGGTGCGCACCACGCCTTTACGGGCGATCTCATGGCCGGGCAGGCCTTCGATGGCCTGGCCGTCGAGCTGGATGCTGCCACCGCTGGGCTTGTAGAAACCGGTCAGGCAGTTGAAGACCGTGGTCTTGCCGGCGCCGTTGGGGCCGATCAGGGCCACGACCTGTTTTTCCTTGACGGTCAGGGCCACGCCGTTGACCGCGAGCAGGCCGCCGAAGCGCATGCTCAAGTTTTCGACTTTAAGGATCTCGCGGCTCATTTTCGCAACTCCATGTGTGGGCGTTGCATCGGCAGCAGACCTTGTGGACGCCAGATCATCATCAGCACCATCAAGGCGCCGAACATCAACATGCGGTATTCACTGAACTCGCGCATCATTTCCGGCAGCAGGATCATCACCACGGCAGCGAGGATCACCCCCAGCTGCGAGCCCATGCCACCCAGGACCACGATGGCGAGAATGATCGCCGACTCGATGAAGGTGAAGGACTCGGGCGTGACCAGGCCCTGACGCGCGGCAAAGAAGCTGCCGGCGAAACCGGCGAAGCTGGCGCCTAGGGTAAAGGCCGAGAGTTTAATCACGGTCGGGTTCAGACCCAGGGCACGGCAGGCGATTTCATCTTCACGCAGCGCTTCCCAGGCACGCCCGATCGGCATGCGCAGCAGGCGGTTGATGACGAACAAGGCCGCCAATGCCAGCAACAGCGCAACCAGGTAGAGGAAGATCACCTTGTTGATCGAGTTGTATTGCAGGCCGAAATACTCGTGGAAGGTCTGCATGCCTTCAGCGGCTTTACGTTCGAACGTCAGGCCGAAGAAGGTGGGTTTCTCGATGTTGCTGATGCCATTCGGGCCGCCGGTGAGGTCGGTCATGTTGCGCAGCAACAGACGGATGATTTCACCAAAGCCCAGGGTCACGATCGCCAGGTAGTCGCCACGCAGCCGCAGTACCGGGAAACCCAGCAGGAAGCCGAAGGTGGCGGCCATCATCCCGGCGATGGGCAGGCAGATCCAGAAGCTCAGGCCGAAGTAGTGCGACAGCAGCGCGTAGCTGTAGGCGCCCACGGCGTAGAAACCGACATAACCCAGGTCCAGCAGGCCGGCGAGCCCGACCACGATGTTCAGGCCCAGGCCCAGCATCACGTAGATCAGGATCAGGGTGGCGATATCCACCGCGCCCCGCGAGCCGAAGAACGGCCACACCAGGGCCCCGACGATCAGCGCGAGAATGATCCAGCGCTGGGTCGTTGGCAGGGTCAGGAAGTTGCTGGCCTTGGCCGGGATCAACGGCATGCTTGGCGAGGATTTCCAGGCCGCGCTGATCTGGTGGTTGAACAGCACCCGCAGGAACATCAGCACCGAGCAGATCGCAATGATTGCCAGGGTGGTGTTGCTGGTGTTGTGGACCTCCAGGTTAATGCCGACGATGGTCAGTTTCAGGCCGAGTACCGGGTAGGCGACGGCCCAGACCAACAGGGCGCTGAACAGCGCCGATTTAAGATTCCTAGTCATACTTTCTCAACCTCCGGACGGCCCAGAATGCCGGTCGGCCGGAACAACAGCACCAGAACCAACAAGCCGAAAGCCACGACGTCCTTGTACTGGTCACCGAATATATCGGCGCCAAAGGCTTCAGCCACCCCCAGCACCAGCCCGCCGAGCATGGCTCCCGGGATGCTGCCGATACCGCCCAGAACCGCTGCGGTGAAGGCCTTGAGACCGACCAGGAAGCCGGCGTTCGGGTTGATCACGCCGTATTGCATGCTCAGCAACACCGCAGCCACAGCCGCCAGTGCCGCACCGATGACAAAGGTCAGGGCGATGATGTTGTTGGTATTGATACCCAGCAGGTTGGCCATCTTGATGTCTTCGGCACAGGCACGGCAGGCGCGACCCAGGCGAGAACGGGAGATGAACAGCGTGAGGCCGAGCATGGCCACCAGGGTCACCACGAACACCACGATCTGCATGTAGGAGATCAGCACTTCATGTGCGCCGCCTGGCCCGATGGAGATGTTGCCCGGGATCAGGTTGGGGATGGATTTGTCCTTGGAGTCCTGCGCCAGCAGAACCGTGTTCTGCAGGAAGATCGACATGCCGATGGCCGAGATCAGCGGGATCAGGCGGTTACTGCCACGCAAGGGGCGGTAGGCGATCCGTTCGATACTGTAGCCGTAGGCACTGGTGACGACGATGCTCGCGATAAAGGCTGCGGTCATCAACAACGGGACACTGTCGAGTCCCATCATGGCCAGCCCGGCGATGGCGATGAACGCCACGTAGGAGCCGATCATGTATACCTCGCCGTGGGCGAAGTTGATCATTCCAATGATGCCGTAAACCATCGTATAGCCGATGGCGATCAGGGCATACGTGCTGCCAACGGTCAGACCGTTAACCAGCTGTTGGAAAAAGTGATAGATGTCAGGCATTACAACGCTCCTAAAAACCTGATACGCATTTCACTGGTGGAGTCATTTTCCCGCTTGGACCCCGTAGATCTGCATCCACTTCGGGTGCAAGTTTTGCCAGCGAACCGCTGATGACGGTTTTGAGATTTTCAGGTGGGGAGGCCCCGGATCACGGAAGCACGGCCCATTACATTCGTAAAACAAAGCCCACGGCACGCCGTGGGCTTTATTGGACGCTCAGTAGGACAGGGCCTTATTGAGGCGAGACTTCGGTTTTAGGTTTGCCGAAGTGCCACTCGTAGACCACGAATTTGAAGTCTTTCAAGTCACCCTTGGCGTCGAAGCTCAGGTCGCCAGTTGGGGTTTTGAACGTGCCGGCGTGGATGGCTTCAGCCACCTTGGCGGCATCTTCGCTCTTGGCGGCAGTGATACCACCGGCGATGACTTCAACAGCGGAGTAGGCAGGGAACACGAACGGGCCGCTTGGGTCTTCTTTCTTGGCCTTGAAGGCATCTGCCAGGGCGACGTTGGCCGGATCCTGGTCGAAGGATTTCGGCAGGGTCACCAGCAGGCCTTCGGAAGCGTCCTTGGCGATCTGGGAAATGGAGTCGTTACCCACGCCTTCCGGACCCATGAACTTGGCTTTCAGACCTTTTTCCTGGGCTTGACGCAGGATCAGGCCCAGCTCTGGGTGATAGCCGCCGTAGTAGACGAAGTCGACGTTGGCTTGCTTGAGCTTGGCGATCATCGAGGAGAAGTCTTTGTCGCCGGCGTTGATGCCTTCGAACACGGCAACCTTGGTGCCTTTTTTCTCCAGGGTCTGCTTCACGGCGGTGGCGATGCCTTCACCGTATTGCTGTTTGTCGTGCAGCACGGCGACGATTTTCGGCTTCACGTGGTCGGCGATGTAGTTACCGGCGGCAGGGCCCTGGGCGCTGTCGAGGCCGATGGTGCGGAACACCATTTTGTAACCACGGGCGGTGATGTCCGGGCTGGTGGCAGCCGGGGTGATCATGATCACGCCTTCGTCTTCGTAGATGTCGGAAGCGGGTTGAGTGGAGCTGGAGCAGAGGTGACCGACCACGAACTTGACGCCGTCGTTGACGACTTTGTTGGCCACGGCCACGGCTTGTTTCGGATCGCAGGCATCGTCGTATTCAACGGCTTCGAGTTTCTTGCCGTTGACGCCGCCCTTGGCGTTGATTTGCTCGATGGCCATTTTGGCGCCACTGAACTGCATGTCGCCGTACTGGGCTACAGGGCCGGTTTTAGGGCCGGCAATGCCGATCTTGATGGTGTCAGCTGCGAACGAATGGCTGGCAACCCCGGCCAGGACCATAGCGGCAAACAGTTTGGAAATCTGCTTAGTAGCCTTATTCATAGTGCTCCACTCTTACTGTTGTAATTTTTATAGTTCTGGCGGCCAGAGACGCAGAACCGGGTCAGATAGATCTTTGTTATCCCCGGAAATGCCCCTGGCAACTGTACCGGTACAGTGTAGAGCGCCGGTTGTTCGCTTGAAAAGCTGGCTGCTGGGGGCAAAACCATAGGGTGTCGCTTTATTGAAAGAAAAAGACAGAATTGCGGCGGGATTTTCGCTGTAGTGCGGCCTTGTTGGAGGGCAATCCTTGGCGTTTCTGGAGTTCTCTATCGTTGACGCGTTGGCATCTGGGTTTTTCTGCCAGATCACCGACGTTATGATTGCGCCGATTTCTTTTCTGGACAGTCCCATGACTCAAGAACCTAGCACCCTCTATGCCAAGCTGCTTGGTGAAACCGCATCTATTACCTGGAAGGAGCTGGAACCGTTCTTCGCCAAGGGTGCCCTATTGTGGGTCGACCCCGGGCTGGATCTGATCGAAGCGGCGCAGGCCATGGCCGAGAACCAGGCCGAGAAAGTGGCTGCCTGGCTGGCCGAAGAGAAGGTTGCCAAAGTGTCTGCGACGCGGGCGCTGGATCTGGTGGAACGAGATCCGCAGCTGTGGGCGGTGGTGGTATCGCCGTGGATTATGGTCCAGGAAAGGGCGTCTGCCTGATGCTGCGCACCTTCATGGTGCGCATTTTTCCCGACAGAAAGTGTGTAGCGGAGTAACCGCGATCCGGGTGATGGCATCTTGCCGTGAAGAAAGGCCCCACCGCTTTTTCAGCCTGGATGACGTTCACGGAAGGGGAACAGTTTCAAGCCCAGCCGACGGGCTGCTTAATTGTTTCGGATTGTGAGTTGGCAGGGCGCGCGGCCACTAAAAGTGCCATCAACGCCAGGCCTTGGTCTTGCAGGGAGAGGGGGGGAACGACGCAATGGCCGCTGACACCGACTCCCCCAGGCAATGGCGGGAGCCGGCGTACCACGGCGGCTATCAGTGGTCGGTCTTGCCGGTGTGGTTGTTGAGGGAGATGACCTTGGTCTTGCCGATGCGGTGACGGTAGATCTCGCGCAGGTACTTGATGGCTTTTTTCACGCAATCGCGGGACAGGCGGATGTCATTGATCGAGACGAACTTGTCTTTGTCGTTGATCAGCTCGCGGTATTTCTTCTCGTACATCGGTTTGATCGCGTACCAGTTGGTATCGAGGATCTTCGCCGGGTTCTCGAACTCGTTCAGCAGGTCGTCGATCAGGCTTTCATCGAAGTGCTCGCTGACGATGAAGTCGAGGATCGAGTTGTCCAGGGTCTCGTCGAAACGGTACGGGTTACGCGCGAAGCAACGCTTGATAAAGGCCACGATCAGCGTCAGGAAGTCGTCCGACAGGCACGGGCTCTTGGCAATCAGGGTGGTCAGCGACAGGTTGGCCGAAGCTCCGATCACCAGTGCATAGCGCTTGAGGGTGGTGTTGGGGAACAGGCTGTTGAGATGGGTCTTGAGTCGATTCAGATCCATATACGACAGCTTGTAGTCTTTGGGCAGCGAGACGATGGAGACCACCGACGAGCAGTTCTTGAAGAAGTGCAGGTCGTGCAGTGCCGCTGCGTCGTAGCCCGAAGCCTTGTATTGCTCCAGGGCTGCGCGATAGCGCTTGGACTCGATCGGCAGCAGGCTGATGCCCTCGATGGCCTGGGTCACCTTGTTGAAGTGCGGCAAATCGATCGAGCGGAAGAACAGGTCGTCGATGTTCAGGCGCTGCGGCTCTTTCTCGAACACCTTGAACTTGTCCCCCGACGGCGCTGGCTGCTCGGGCACCACGGATTCGGCGTAGGCAATCGCCACCGGGCCGGCCAGGCTCATGAACAGGTCGTTGGCATCCAGGCGGATGGTTTCGCCAATGTCGATGCCGGCGCGGCGGAAGTAGTTCTGGTCGTAGTCGGTGGTCACCGCCTGCGCCGTGAGGATGTTGAAGATCTGCTGGGAGATGTACTGGTTGGCGTGCTTCTCCATGGCGTTGACATCGATGTTCTGGATGTTGCCGTCATCGCTTTCTTCGGCGTAACGCATGATGTCGTTGGAGATCAGCATCATCGCGTTCCAGGGACGGATCCGGCCCATGACGCTGGCTTCGCTGCTGTCTTCGTTGTCGAAGTTGTAGGAGAAGTCCCACTCTTCCGACAGGTATTTGCACAGCAGGCGGCCGGCGTTGATATGCAGCGCCTCGGACATTTCGCTGCGGTGGTCGGAGATATTCGGCAGCACGCAGATGCCGCTGGTGAAGATCGGCTCGAAGACGAAGGAATGGCCGCTTTTGCTGTCGTGCTCATCCACCGGCTTGGTGTCGAACGTCTTGTTCATGTACGAGTACTGCTGGGCCAGGCCGAACTCCGACGCCATGCCCGAACCGGTACCGCCGCCGGCGCTGAAGATCGAGAAATACAGGCGCGACTGGTTGGCCTTGATCCCGCAGGAATCGATCAGGTACGAGTGGATCATTTTCCAGTCGGGGCTGGAGAAGCGCTGGGTGTCCTTGTTGAGGATGATCTTGGCCAGGTACTGACCCAGGATCGGCGCGTTACCGGCACCGCCGGCATGGACTTCCGAGAGGTCCATGATCTTCATCTTGCTGTAGTCGCGGATAAAGCCGCTTTTTTCGCCCTTGCGCGAGAAGCGGATGCGCCCGGCGATGTCCTTGTCCAGGTCGCCGAGCATCACCAGCGGTTCCACCAGGAACACCGGCTTGCTGGCCTTGTTCTGGCCCAGGCGCAGGTTGTTGCGAATCCATTGGCCCGGGCTGTAGCCCTTGGCTTCGTAGGATTTGTCTTCGTTATTGAATTCGTTGAGGTAGAACTTACGCGCGTTGTACACCAGTTCCGCGACATCCAGGGCAATGTTCGAGCCGCAGCGGCCGAGGCCGATCAGGCACACCGACGGGAATTCCTGGTCGCGGCGGATCTCGTTGTCGCCTTCCAGGTGCGGTGGGCGCGGGAACACGCTGTCGCGCAGGCCGTCGAGGTTGTCGAGGATGCGGTCGGTGTTGGTCTCCGTGAAATACAGGTACTGCTGGGTGGCCAGCGGGCGGGAGCTGGACAATGGCTTCGAAATCGAGGGGCTTGGAATCGGAGAGGCCAGCGTCAGCTCGGATACTGCGTCGGCAGAGTTGTTTTTAGAAGTCATTGTGCGCCATGTGCCTGAACTGGTCGGCTCGTCGACAAAATGTCATCGAGCCATCACGGAGTGGGTTTCGCGACTTTTACAGTGCGATATTGGCCCCCGCGTCAGGGGACGTGCCTATGGACGCAGGGGGGAATCCTTTCCTTCGTCCAGATAAATCGGCCAATATCCGGCGATCTTTAATCAAAAGGAGGCAAGATGATGGCAGCGTTACCCTCACTCGGATTTGCCGGTATCGGCCTGATGGGGCTGCCCATGTGCCGGCGCCTGCTGGCTGCGGGGTATCCGCTGACCGTGTGGAACCGCAATCCGCAGAAGTGCGCGCCACTGGTAGCCGCCGGGGCGCGACAAGTCGCCACACCGGCCCAGCTGTGCGAGGCCAGTGACCTGGTGCTGTTATGCCTGGCCAATACCGAGGTGGTGCGCGAGGTGGTGTTCGGTGACCAGGGCATCGCCCAGGGTGCCCGGGCCGGGCAGTTGCTGGTGGACTTCTCCAGCCTAGAGCCCACTGCCACCCGTGAAATGGCCGCCCAGTTGGCCGAGGCGACCGGCATGGGCTGGGTCGATGCGCCGGTTTCCGGCGGCACGGCGGGTGCCGAAAGCGGCAGCCTGGCGATCATGGCAGGCGGTGCGGTGGCGGATATCGAGCGGATTCGACCGCTGCTGCTCAACCTCGGGCAGCGGGTGACCCACATGGGGCCGGTAGGCGCCGGCCAGGTGACCAAGGCCTGCAATCAGATGATTGTTGCCTGCAATGCCCTGGTGATTGCCGAAGTGGTGGCCCTGGCCGAGCGTTCCGGGGTCGATGCCAGCCTGATTGCCGAGGCCCTGGCCGGAGGTTTTGCTGACTCGCGGCCGCTGCAGATCCTCGCCCCGCAAATGGCTGAAAGCCGTTTCGAACCGGTGAAGTGGCATGTGCGGACCTTGCTCAAGGACCTGGACGGGGCGGTGAAGTTTTCCCGCGAGCAGGGCTCGGCTACGCCCATCAGCGGCTTGGCAGCACAGTTGATGCGCCTGCATGGGGCCCAGGGCTATCTGGAAAAAGACCCGGCGACCCTGATCCATCTCTATCGCCAGTCGGGGAGTGAAGACGCGTAGCGGCCCAGGCCGGCTGGTGCTCTTGGAGTTCGCTGAGCAATGCCGGCAGCAGCTCCAGGGACACCGGTCGGCTGAGCAGATACCCCTGGATGAAGTCGCAGCCGTAATGGCTGAGGAACGCGGACTGCTGCACGGTTTCGACGCCTTCGGTGACCACCTGCAAATGCAGGGTGTGGGCCATGATGATAATGGCCTGGACGATCTCCATGTCCTGGGTCGAATGGGGAATGTCCTGGATGAACGAGCGGTCGATCTTCAAGGTGTTGAGGGGCAGGCGCTTGAGATAGGCCAGGGATGAATAGCCGGTACCGAAATCGTCGATCGACAGCGATACGCCCAGGGCCCGGATCTGCTGGAGCAGCGTCAGGGTATTGGCAATGTTGCCCATCAGGGCGTTCTCCGTGACCTCCAGCTCCAGGCACTGGGCCGGAAGGCCGGCGTGGTGCAGGGCCATCTTGATCTCGTCGGTCAGCTCGTCGCGCATCAGGTTCAGCGCCGAGCAATTGACCGCCACCTTGAGCTCGTTGAAACCCTGGCGCCTGAGCATGGCCAGGTCCTCGCAGGCCCGGCGCAACACCCAATTGTCGAGTTCGGCGATCAGGCCGTTGGCCTCGGCAATGCTGATAAAACGGTCCGGCGCCAGCAACCCATGTACCGGGTGCTGCCAGCGGATCAGCGCTTCGAGTTTGCTGACCCGGGCGTTCTTCAAGTCGTAGATCGGCTGGTAATACACGGTCAGCCCGGCTTCGCTGCGCAGGGCGTGGCGCAGTTCTTCTTCCAGTTGCAGCTCCAGGGTGGCGCGGGTCTTCAGGTTGGAGCTGAAAAAATGCAGGCTGTTGCGACCCGCGCCCTTGGACTGATACAGCGCCAGGTCGGCGTTTTTCAGCAGCTCTTCGCAGGTGCGGCCGTCGTCGGGGAACACGCTGATACCGATGCTGGTGGTCATGACCATGCGCCGGCCGGCGAGCTCGATGGGCAGCTTCATCTTTTGCATGATGCGCTGGGCCATATGCCGCGCTTCGTCGCGGTTATGCAGGCTGATCAGGATGCAGAACTCATCGCCACCAAAACGTGCGACCACGTCCTCGTGGCTGCGGGTGGAACCCTTGATATGCCCGGCCAGCACCTTGAGCAACTCGTCGCCGGCGTCATGGCCGAGGCTGTCGTTGATGCGCTTGAAGTGGTCGATATCCAGAAACATCACCGCCAGCATGCCGCCGCATGCGGTTTTTTCGATGAGTTTTTCAGCGAACAGCTGATTGAAGCCACGACGGTTGATCAGGCTGGTCAGGGCGTCGTAGTGGGCCACCTGCTGCAGGGAAACACGGGCCTGATCGAGCTGGCTGAGCAGGGCGTTGACCCGCCGCAGGTCGCGCTCCTTGTGTTGCAGTTTCTTGTCGGCCAGGGCGGCGCTGATGCAGCTGCCGATCAGCAGCAGGATGATCACCGCAATGGTCAGCCCCAACTGCATATGGTTGTTGTCCTGGGGGGCGAGTTGCGGCGCGCCGAGGGGCAGGGCCAGGGTCATGGACCACATGCCGAGAAAATGCATGCTGACGATCCCGGCGCCGAGCACCAGGCTGCTGGCGTACTTGAGCAATTGATGGAACATGCCGCTGCCTTCGCGCAACAAACTGGACAGCAGCAAGGCGGCGAAGCTGCAGGTAATGGCGACGATCACCGCCAGGGCGAAGCGGGTCGGGTCATAGATGGCCACGGCGCTGGAGCGCATGGCGGCCATGCCCACGTAATGCATGGCGCAGATGCCCAGGCCGATCCAGATCGAGGCACTGATGTAGCGCCCCAACCGCAGTTCGGGTTGGCTCAGGGTATTCATCGCCAGCCAGGAGGCGACCAGGGCTGTCAGCAGTGAGAGCACGGTAATTGGCAGGTCGTAGCTGACCTCGATCGGCGGCTGGAAGGCCAGCATGCCGATAAAATGCATGGCCCAGATCCCACCCGCCAGGCAGGCGGCACCTATCCAGCGCCACAGCCGCTGGGCTGCGGGGTTATCCACGTGGCCCACGCGCTCGGCCATGTCCAGCGTGGCGAAGCTGGCCGCACAGGCGACCAGATAAGCCAGCAGCACCAGAAAGGGGTTATGGCTGCACTCGAGCAATACCTGACCACCTTCCGGAAGCTCGGTAAAAAAATGCGCCCCAAGCCATCCCATAGCATGCCCCATCACGGAATTTGCTCGCCCTGGCGGATCCCGGCGCCGACGAATGCCTTGAGTATAGAGCTCGCCCGTAGCCTGCAAGCGGTGATGGCAAACTGGTTCTAATGATTTGGTTATGGGCCCGATAGCGTTTGGCGCTAAGCGCTCTGTTCGAAATACAGCTCGTCGAAACGCGGCTCAAGGGGGGGCAGGCCGAACGCGGCACGCGCGGCATCGCAATCGGGGTTGGCCAGGCCATCGGTCCAGGAGGCCTCGAACTCGCGGCAGGTGCTGGAGCGCTCATGGTAAATCGAGCAACTGACCTGGCTGCCCACTTCACCGACCAACCCCACGCAGCGCGTGGGTTTGCAGTCAGTGCCGAGCATGGCCACCCGGCTGGGGCTGATGGACGCCACCAGGTCGTCGGGCACCGAGCCCCCGGCCGAGGCGCATTCTCCCCAGAAAAAAGACACGCGAAAGTGTGAACAGCAGGCACCGCAACTCAGACACGGACTGGCTTCGGACATGGGCGTCATCAATAGAAAAAGGGGGAAGAGAGGGGGGAGGCAAGGCCGCCATTCTAGGCTTCGCATTGGCCTTGGGAAGGGGGGGCGAGGACTATATTTTCTGCCTATAAAGGTGGCAATTTGATTGCGGATTTTCGGGCTTGGTCCAAGGGGCGCGGCCTTCAGCCCGGGGCAAGATGCCATGGCCTGATATCAGGATGGCGAATGATCACAGACAGGTGCGGCAGGGCTGACTAGATTGCAGTTTCCAGGCTCGCTTGCGTCTGGCCGAATAACAATAAAGAGACCGAACCATGCACAACTCGACCCAAGCGGCGAATGCCTGGCGCATTCTATTCCTGTTGTTTCTGGCGAACCTGTTCAACTTTTTCGATCGCACCATCCCGGCCATCATCATCGAGCCGATCCGCATGGAATGGCACCTCAGTGACTTCCAGCTGGGGATCATCGGCACCGCCTTTACCATCGTCTACGCCATTGCCGGCCTGCCCCTGGGGCGTATGGCCGATACCGGCTCGCGCAGCAAGCTGATGGGCTGGGGCCTGGCGGTGTGGAGCGGGCTGACGGCGGTCAACGGGCTGGTGGGCAGTTTCTGGAGCTTTCTGATCGTGCGCATGGGGGTGGGCATTGGCGAGGCCAGTTATGCCCCGGCGGCCAACTCGCTGATCGGTGACCTGTTTCCCGCGCACCGTCGGGCCCGGGCCATGGGCATCTTCATGCTGGGCCTGCCCCTGGGGCTGCTGCTGGCGTTCTTCACCATCGGCGCGATGGTCAAGGCCTTCGACAGCTGGCGCGCGCCGTTCTTTATCGCCGCCGTGCCGGGCCTGCTGCTGGCGGTATTCATGTTCTTCATCAAGGAGCCGGCACGAGGCGCCGCCGAGACGGTAAAGATTTCCCAGGAGCCGGTGGACCGGCCGATCCGCCGGGTACTGGCGATCCCGACCTTTCTCTGGCTGGTGCTGGCCGGCCTGTGCTTCAACTTCGCCACCTATGCCTGCAACTCGTTCCTGGTGCCGATGCTCCAGCGTTATTTCCTGATGCCACTGCAGGAGGCCGCCGTGGCCACCGGGGTGATCGTCGGGGTGACCGGCCTGATCGGCCTGACCCTGGGCGGCTGGATCGCCGACAAGATTCACCAGCGCGTAGCCAATGGGCGCCTGCTGTTTGCCGCCTGCAGTCTGATCATCTCCACCCTGTGCACCGCCTGGGCGCTGCATGCCGGGCGGATCGAGATCGGCGTGTTTGTCGCGCTGTTCAGTGTCGGCTGGCTGTTTGCCTACAACTTCTACACCTGCGTCTACACCGCGATCCAGGACGTGGTCGAGCCACGGCTGCGGGCCACGGCGATGGCCCTGTTTTTTGCCGGTCTGTACCTGCTGGGTGGTGGCCTGGGGCCGGTGGTGGTGGGCGGGCTGTCCGACCATTTTGCCCACTCGGCGATGTACGCCGCCGGTGCCGAGCAAATGACCGAGGCCTTCAAGGCCGTCGGCTTGCATGACGCCATGTACCTGATTCCGGTTGCACTGTTTTTGACCATGCTGTTTCTGTTCCAGGCCTCGCGCAGTTTTGTGAAGGATGCGAAGCAGATGAAGGAGGGGTTGGTGGCGAGTGAAAGGCCGATCGTGGCAGCCGTGGTCTCGTGAGTCCCAATGGTCGGAATCGCCCAGTCATCGGTGGGCGTTTCGGGGGAAGGGCAGGGCTGTAGAGGCGCTCAGGCCGCACTATGCGTCAGTTGTTTCTGGCGGTTATTTGGGAAATTTCTCATGTTGGTGGCTTTTTTGTATTGCTAGTGTCTGGACCCCGGCTTCATCGGGAAAGGTGTCCAGCTTCGGATGCGTTCGTCTGACTTAGGCAATAAGGAAAGTTTTCGTGAAAACGGTTTTCAAGGTCATTGCTCTCTCCACTATCATCGCTAGCGCCACTGGTTGCGTGAGCTACAACATGAGTCAACCTTCGGCGCCGATTGACAGCCAAGTCAAAGCCGACCTCAAGGCCGATGTTGCGGTCGGGGAGGCGATATCCGGCCAGTCTTCGGTCAATGTGCTTTTTGGTGTGTTCAAGTTCGGCGGTGATAGCCAATTTGCCGATGGTGTTTCCTACGGCGGCCAATCTTCGGGTGGTCTAGGTGGTCTGGGGCTTGATCCCGTTGCAGCCGTCAAATCGGCAGCGGCTTTCAAAGCAGTCAAAGCTTCCGGTGCCGACCTGATTGTTGCGCCTCGTTATGAAGTCACTGAAGAAGACTACTTCGTATTCAAGAAGGTCTCGGTGACGGTTAAAGGTAACAAAGGCAGCATCCGCAGCATTCGTTAAGCGATCAACCAAGGCCGCACACAAAGACTTCTATCTGGTGATGGTCGTGTGGCCCTGGTTTTCAGCTGTTGTCATTGCCGCGAAGATAATCCTCCTTCGCGGGGTGTTTCCAGGGCTGAATGCTGTTGCGCCTAGGCTGAAACTGGTTTGCCCGCCAGCGTCCTTGGCGACACAGGTTCAGCTCCCTACCGTTAATGAACCCCGTTAGCCCGCCTCCCCAGCGGGCTTTTTTATCCTTGGAAGCCGCCCGCAAAGGCAAAAAAAGGCCCGCATTGCGCGGGCCTTTTGTTTTAGCAGGGCAGGGCGGTGATCAACCGGCTACCAGCACCCGAATCGCTTCCAGTCGCAGCGCCGCCTTGTCGAGCATGGCCAGGCCTTGCTCGCGTTGTTGGCGCAGGGCCACCAGTTCGCTGTCGCGCACGGTCGGGTTGACCGCTTGCAGGGCGGTCAGGCGCGCCAGTTCTTCGTCGGTGTCAGCTGCCAGGCGACGCTGGGCTTCGGCCACACGCTCGGCATGGCGCGGGGCGATTTTCTCTTCGCCGGCGTTGATCCGGGGCGTCAGCTGATCGCGCTGGGCCTGGATGAACTTGTTGGCGCTGGCCCGCGGCACGCTTTCCAGCTGCTCGTTGAGGGTCTCGAAGGCGACGCGTGCCGACAAATCGTTGCCATTGGCGTCCAGCAGGCAGCGCAGGGCGGCCGGTGGCAGGTAGCGGCCCAGTTGCAGGGAGCGCGGGGCGACCACTTCGCTGACATACAACAGCTCAAGCAGCACGGTGCCAGGTTTGAGCGCCTTGTTCTTGATCAGCGCCACGGCGGTATTGCCCATGGAGCCGGACAGCACCAGGTCCATGCCGCCCTGCACCATTGGGTGTTCCCAGGTGATGAACTGCATGTCTTCGCGAGACAGCGCCTGGTTGCGGTCGTAGGTGATGGTCACGCCTTCGTCGTCGCCCAGGGGGAAGCTGGCGTCGAGCATTTTCTCGCTCGGCTTGAGGATCAGGGCGTTTTCCGAATGGTCTTCGCTGTCGATGCCAAAGGCGTCGAACAGCGTCTCCATGTAGATCGGCAGGGCGAATTGATCATCCTGTTCGAGGATCGCCTCCACCAGCGCATCACCTTCGCCGGCACCGCCGGAGTTGAGCTCCAGCAGGCGGTCGCGGCCGGTGTGCAGCTCCTGTTCCAGACGCTCGCGCTCGGCACGGGCTTCGTCGATCAGGGCTTGCCACTCGCCGTCATCGGCGTTTTCCAGCAGCGGCAGCAGGCGTGGGCCGAACTGATGCTGCAAGGCGTTGCCGGTCGGGCAGGTGTTGAGGAAGGCGTTCAGCGCTTCGTGGTACCACTGGAACAGGCGCTCTTGCGGGCTGGTTTCCAGGTACGGCACGTGGACTTCGATGACGTGCTTCTGGCCGATCCGGTCCAGACGGCCGATGCGTTGCTCCAGCAAGTCCGGGTGCGAAGGCAGGTCGAACAGCACCAGGTGGTGGGCGAACTGGAAGTTGCGACCTTCACTGCCGATTTCCGAGCAGATCAGCACCTGGGCGCCAAATTCTTCATCGGCGAAGTACGCGGCGGCGCGGTCGCGCTCAAGGATGTTCATGCCTTCGTGGAATACCGTGGCCGGGGTGCCGGAGCGCACGCGCAGGGCGTCTTCCAGGTCCATGGCGGTTTCGGCGTGGGCACAGATCACCAGGACCTTGGTGCGCTTGAGCATCTTCAGCTGGTCGATCAGCCACTCGACCCGTGGGTCGAAGCGCCACCAGCGTTGTTCTTCGTCGGTGTCCGGCTGGGCCTGGAAGCTGACTTCCGGGTACAGCTCGGCGTGCTCGCCCAGGGGCAGTTCGAGGTATTCGTCCGGGCACGGCAGCGGGTAAGGGTGCAGTTTGCGCTCGGGGAAACCTTGCACGGCGGCGCGGGTGTTGCGGAACAGCACGCGACCGGTGCCGTGGCGGTCGAGCAGCTCACGCACCAGGCGCGCGCTGGCTTCGGTGTCGCCATCGTTGACCGCAGTCAGCAGGGCTTCGCCTTCATTACCCAGGAAACCCTGGATGGTCTTGTGCGCTTTTGGCGACAGGCGACCCTGATCCAGCAGCTCCTGCACGGCTTCGGCCACCGGGCGATAGTTCTCGCTCTCGGCGCGGAATGCCTTGAGGTCGTGGAAACGATTGGGGTCAAGCAGGCGCAGCCGGGCGAAGTGGCTGTCCTGGCCCAGTTGTTCCGGGGTCGCGGTCAACAGCAGGACGCCGGGAATGGTTTCGGCCAGTTGCTCGACCAGCGAATACTCAGGGCTGGCCTGGTCTTCGTGCCACACCAGGTGGTGGGCTTCGTCGACCACCATCAGGTCCCAGCCGGCGGCGAACAGCGCGTCCTGGGCCTTTTCGTCGTCCACCAGCCATTCCAGGGCCACCAGTGCGAGCTGGGTGTCTTCGAAGGGGTTGCTGGCATCGCTTTCGATAAAGCGTTCTTCGTCGAACAGCGCGACCTGCAGGTTGAAGCGGCGGCGCATTTCCACCAGCCATTGGTGCTGCAGGTTTTCCGGCACCAGGATCAACACCCGGTTGGCGCGGCCCGACAGCAGTTGGCGATGGATCACCAGGCCGGCTTCGATGGTCTTGCCCAGGCCCACTTCGTCGGCCAGCAATACGCGCGGGGCGATGCGGTCGGCGACTTCACGGGCAATGTGCAACTGGTGGGCGATTGGCTGGGCGCGTACGCCGCCCAGGCCCCACAGCGAAGACTGCAACTGGCGGCTGGTGTGCTCCAGGGTGTGATAACGCAGGGAGAACCAGGCCAGGGGGTCGATCTGGCCGGCGAACAGCCGGTCGCTGGCCAAGCGGAACTGGATGAAGTTCGAGAGCTGGGTTTCCGGCAGGGTGACCTGCTCGTTCTGCCCATTGAGGCCGTGGTAGACCAGCAGGCCGTCGACGTCGTCGACTTCTTGCACGGTCATTTTCCAGCCTTCGAAGTGGGTGATGCTGTCACCCGGCGAAAACCTCACGCGAGTGAGGGGCGCATTCCGTAGCGCATACTGGCGAGTGTCGCCAGTGGCCGGATAGAGCACGGTGAGCAAGCGACCGTCCTGTGCCAGAACGGTGCCTAAACCTAGCTCAGCTTCGCTGTCACTAATCCAGCGTTGCCCCGGTTGATACTGCTGCGCCATGCTGCCTGACTCCCGCCTTGAAAAAGCCGACTATCTTAACGGAACGAGGCCCCGAGACCAAAGAACTCTGATCAAAACAGCCTGGATAAAAGGTAGCGCATCGCATTATTTGTCGGGCTCTGGGGCACCATTGGCTGACGACTGGGTCACAAGTTTGCGACAGATGGCTCAAGTCGTCGTTGCCGCAGCCGACAGCCTGCCGACAGGAGACCAATAATATGCTGCCACCGATGCTCCCCTTGAGTGCCGTGCCCATCACTTCACAGCAGGACCCGATCCGGCCACGTCCGGACATCCCGCCAGTGGTGCCTGTGCAACAGAGCTCCAACGAAAGCACGATCGACCTGAAAAAGCGCGACACCGAGCAGTCGGCGCTGCTGTTGCGCGAAGAGCAGCAACGCCAGCAGGAACGGCAAAAACGCCAGCGCGAAGCCGAGGACGATCCCGAGGAGCACCTGGCGATCCCCGGTGATGAACTCAACGCCGACAACACGGTGCCCGTGGTACCGCTGATGGAAGATGCGCCGCGCCAGGGGCTGTGGGTCGACGTCGAAGTCTGAGGCACTGCCACTCCGGCAAGTCCCTCATGGCTGGTCAAGCGTTGCCGGGCGCCGCATTATTGGCGCATTCGCCTCAGCCGCAGCTCTCATCCAGGATGAGCACGCGGCGGGCATTGACCCTTACTAGACGCAAGCCGACGCCATGAGCCAAGACGACAAACTGATCGATCTCAACACCGAACGTGCCAAGCGGGTGCATGACCTCAATGACAAGCGCCTGAATGAAGTGCGCCAGGCATTCGAGCAGGCGATGCCGTTGGGCAAAGCCAAGAAAAAACCGAAAAACAAACCGAAAAAGCGCTGAACAGGCGGTTTCTGTTGATGTGGATCAGTTATTCCCCCTCCCTGTCGCCCTGTCTTGGGCGACATTGACCCCGGTCAATTTATCCCCCCGCCTCTTTGGTTAACTTAGCCCCATCGCAACAGGGCAAGAGCAGGAGGCCAGTCATGTTTTTCGATAATGTGGTGATCGCCGGAGTGCTGACTGTCGGCCTCATGGTTCTGTTTTTCGCAGGGTTTGGATTCTTTATCTGGAAAGACGCGAACAAGCGTAAAAAACCATAGATCAACGTCGATCTTTCCAGTTACACGAGCACGCAAGGCATTTTGGGCAACTTCGGTTGCCCTTTTTTTTGCCTTGAAAAAACCAGATGCCCGGCTGGCGGCCAGGCATAAAAAAAGGTGCGACCCACAGGGCGCACCTTTTTGTGTTCGGCCTGAGCTATCAGGAACCGAGGGCCTTCGATGCCAGCCAGAACAGACCGGCCGACAAGCCGACCGTTGCCGGCAGGGTCAGGACCCAGGCCATCAGGATGGTCTTCACGGTACCGCCCTGCAGCCCGCTCTTGTTGGCGACCATGGTCCCGGCCACACCCGAGGACAGCACATGGGTGGTCGACACCGGCAGGCTGAAGATGTTGGCCAGGCCGATCATGCTGGCCGTGGTGATCTGCGCCGACATGCCCTGGGCGTAGGTCATGCCCTGCTTGCCGATTTTTTCGCCGATGGTCAGTACCACGCGCTTCCAGCCGACCATGGTGCCCAGGCCCAGGGCCAGTGCAACGGCGAGAATCACCCAGAACGGGGCGTACTCGGTGGTGGCGGTCAGGTCTTTACGCAGCTTGTCGAGGTCGGATTTTTCACGGGCATCAAGCCCTGGCAACTTGCCGACTTTCTTCGCGGTGTCGTCCAGGCACAGCAGGTAACGGCGAACTTCGATGCGGTGCTCGGAACTCAGCGAGTGGTAGTCGGAGACGCCCTTGAGCGTGCCGAGGAGGGCGTTGATGGTCGGTTCGGTCTGTTGCGGATTGCAACGGAATTTACCCGGCAGGTCATCTTTTACGCTTTTACCCAGGGCCAGGAATTCACCCAGGGTCTCGTTATTGCGCTGATAGAACTGATTGAGGTGCAAGGTGGCATCGCGGGTGCGCTCGATCTGGTAAGTGGTGCTGCCCAGGTCGAGTACGAACTGCGCAGGCACGATACCGATCAGCACCAGCATGATCAGGCCGATGCCTTTCTGACCGTCGTTGGAGCCGTGCACGAAGCTAACCGCCATGGCGGAGATCACCAGCACCAGGCGATTCCAGAACGGTGGGTGCTTCTTGTCGTCCAGCTTGCGGCGTTGGTCCGGGGTCTTGTGCATCTTCGACAGCGGGCGCCACCACTTCAAGCCGACCAGTACCAGGCCAGCCACCAGGAAACCGGCCATCGGCGAGAACACCAGCGAGGCGCCGATATCGATCGCTTTCTGCCAGTTGACCCCATCCGCCAGCGGAATGTCGTTGATCAGGGCGTTGGCCAGGCCGACCCCCAGGATCGAGCCGATCAGGGTGTGGGAGCTGGAAGCCGGGATACCGAAGTACCAGGTGCCCAGGTTCCAGGTGATGGCGGCGGCCAGCAGCGAGAACACCATCGCCAGCCCGTGGCCGGTGTTGACGTTGATCAGCAGCTCGACCGGCAGCAAATGGACGATGGCATACGCCACGCCAACACCGCCGAGCAGCACCCCGAGGAAGTTGAACACCCCGGAAAAGAACACTGCCAGATGAGGAGGCATGGCTTTGGTGTAGATAACAGTGGCAACCGCGTTAGCGGTGTCATGAAAGCCGTTGATGAACTCGAAGGCGAGGACAAAGGCCAGGGCGAGCAACAGGCTCACAAGAACCCAAGCATCCAGTCCGCTGAATAAATCGATCATGAAGGTTTTCTGACCCGGTCATAAGGGGGCGCGATTATGCCAGAAAACCCTGGTAATCAATGCACAAGGTGCTCATCGGTAACATTCTTCAATGAAAAAACTGACCCAGGGCAGCTTTTCCTCGGGTTGCCGGAAGGTCGGGCAAGTCATTGATTTTGCAGGGTGCAGTCCCGGGAGACGGCGCGGGGCGGGGGCAGTTGATCATTCAAACGCCTGTATGAAATTTACTCTTCAGGGCTGGCCGCGGCCAAATGCCTCGCTCCGGTCGATGGAGGCAATAGGTCGCCCGAGGGTAACGAGCGCCGGTGGCCAGCCCTGTCGTCCGCGGTAATCGGGTCGAACAGGTGGCCAGCCTTGAAGAGTTCAGGCAACAGTCGTCAAGAATGATCGGCCTTGAGTTCTTGTTCCATCTTTTGCAGTTCTTGAGTGAAGGCTTGGTCAAGAATGCTGGCGCGTTTACGCCATGGCTTGCGTTCCGGTTCAGGCTGAGCGGCGTAGGTGGTGACTTCCCCGCCGTAAACTTCCTTGTAACGTTGTTCCTGGCGCTCAAGTTCCGCGCGCAGTTCGTCTTTCGTCACAGTGTTACCTAATTAAGTGGGCTAAAAATCGGTGATACGCATTGCCCGGTGCATGACTCATCAACTCACGGGTACTCGGATCCATTGCAGCACCGAGGTTGCCATTGGAGTTCGCCAAGTCATGTCCTTGTTGCACGCGGCCACGCCACCGATTCAAGAACAACTGTCGTAGCAACAGTCTTCATTTACTTCCTGCAAGCGCTTTTACCGGGTCAATGACGGGGGGCAGACACTTGCGACAGGAAACAGCATGCAATGATGCGTTGCCTGGGTGATGGAGTGATCAAAGCAAAGAACGCTGTGAACCTCACCGTTTTACATTATAGCGAGGGTCATGAACAACTCTATCGTCGAGAAGTTAAAAAGCATCATTACATATGAGGTTTTTATTACACGAAAGTTTTAATCATTAATGCCGTCTGTTGCCAGGCACTACAGGCTGTGGGGTCTTGAGGTTAGATGGGGCAAGTTATCGGATAAATCAAGGGCGCGGCAATGTTGCAGTGCGGGGAAGATAACGTCGCCCTATGGATTTTTTATGACGCCCGGCGCAAATGGCGGTTTTTGATGCTGAACCTCATCTGATTGCGATTATCGGCCGATGGTTCGATAATCGCCCAATGTTGGCTGTACCGGCTTGTGCATTTTCTCCAATACGGCTTGTAATAAGGCCGAACTTCGACGCAGAGAGCATGAAATGAACGATCAATTGCGCAATTCCTTCGCCTCGGTGGCGCCTCCGATTGTTGCCTCTCCGGCGAAGAGGATTCAGGCGTTGACCGGTGATCCGGATTTCATGACCTCTCTGGCCCGTGGCCTGGCCGTGGTCCAGGCATTTCAAGAGCGCAAGCGCCACCTGACCATCGCCCAGATCAGCCACCGCACCGAGATCCCCCGGGCGGCAGTGCGTCGCTGCCTGCATACCCTGATCAAGCTCGGCTACGCCACCACCGACGGGCGGACCTATTCGCTGCTGCCCAAGGTGCTGACCCTGGGACACGCCTATCTGTCGTCGACGCCGCTGGCGGTGTCTGCCCAGCCTTACCTGGACCGCATGAGCGAGCAGCTTCACGAAGCCTGCAACATGGCGACCCTGGAGGGAGATGACATTTTATATATCGCCCGTTCAGCCACCACCCAGCGCCTGATTTCGGTGGACCTCTCCGTCGGTGGACGGCTGCCGGCCTACTGCACGTCCATGGGCCGCATCCTGCTGGCGGCACTGGACGACGCTTCCCTGCGTGAATACCTCGAGCACGCCGACCTGCAAGCCAAGACCAGCCGTACCCTGCACACCGCAGAGGCCTTGCTCGAATGCCTGCAGCAGGTTCGCCAGCAGGGCTGGTGCATTGTCGACCAGGAACTGGAACAGGGCCTGCGCTCTATCGCGGTGCCGGTCTATGACGCTTCGGGCCAGGTGCTGGCGGCGCTGAACGTCAGCACCCACGCCGGCCGGGTCAGCCGTACCGAGCTGGAGCAGCGTTTTCTGCCGGGTCTGCTCAGTGCCAGCCGAGACCTGAGCGCCCAGCTGTTTTCCTAACCTGTTCGATAAACGCACAACTACGCATTTGGCGAATTGACGCTCTTTCCCTTGCCTTATTAATGTCGCGGCAGCGTCATCGGCCGCCGCCCCTGTTTCAGCGGGCGGCCGTACGGCGACCCCATAATAAAGAAGAGGTCCAATCCCATGAGCATGCTCCCCCTGCGCCGTCATCGAAGCTGCCTTCGACCCCTGGCCGCCTGATCCCGGAATTCTCTCCTTTGCAATGACCTGACCAACCCTCGGCGAGCTTCGGCGCGCCTGCGTTTTACCCTGGAATAAAAATAATGAACCAACCCCTGTCAGCTTCTGGCAACTGCCTCGATGTGCAGTCCTTTATCAATGCCCAGCCCTTGTCGCGTTATCAGTGGCGAGTGGTGATCCTGTGCTTCCTGATTGTCTTCCTCGACGGCCTGGACACCGCAGCCATGGGCTTTATCGCCCCGGCACTGTCCCAGGATTGGGGCATCGACCGCGCCAGCCTCGGGCCGGTGATGAGTGCGGCGCTGATCGGCATGGTGTTCGGTGCCCTGGGTTCGGGCCCGCTGGCCGATCGTTTCGGGCGCAAGGTGGTGTTGGTGGGGGCGGTGCTGCTGTTCGGCGCCTTCAGCCTGGCCTCGGCCTACAGCACTAACGTCGATCAACTGTTGGTACTGCGCTTCCTCACGGGCCTGGGGCTGGGTGCGGGCATGCCGAACGCCACCACGCTGCTGTCCGAATACACCCCGGAGCGGCACAAGTCGCTGCTGGTGACCAGCATGTTCTGCGGCTTCAACCTGGGCATGGCCGGTGGTGGTTTCATTTCCGCCAAATTGATCCCGGCGTTTGGCTGGCACAGCCTGTTGCTGATCGGCGGGATCCTGCCGCTGATTCTGGCGCTGGTGCTGCTGGTCTGGTTGCCGGAGTCGGCGCGTTACCTGGTGGTGCGCAATCGAGGAGCCGACAAGGTGCGCAAGGCCCTGGCGCCTATTGAGCCGACCATCGTCGGTCAGGCCGCGAGCTTCAGTGTGCCGGAACAAAAGACGGTCAAGGCGCGCAATGTGTTTGCGGTGATTTTCTCCGGCACCTACAGCGTCGGCACCTTGCTGCTGTGGCTGACCTATTTTATGGGGCTGGTGATCGTCTACCTGCTCACCAGCTGGCTGCCGACCCTGATGCGTGACAGTGGCGCGAGCATGGAGCAGGCGGCGTTTATCGGTGCGCTGTTCCAGTTCGGTGGAGTGCTGAGCGCAGTGGCGGTGGGCTGGGCCATGGATCGGTTCAATCCGCACAAGGTCATTGGCACCTTTTACCTGCTGGCTGGGGTCTTTGCCTACGCGGTGGGTCAGAGCCTGGGCAATATCACCCTGCTGGCGACCTTGGTGCTGATCGCGGGTATGTGCGTCAACGGCGCGCAATCGGCCATGCCGTCCTTGGCGGCGCGGTTCTATCCGACCCAGGGGCGTGCCACGGGCGTGTCGTGGATGCTCGGAATCGGGCGCTTCGGTGCGATTCTCGGGGCCTGGATGGGCGCCACCTTGCTGGGGCTCGGCTGGAATTTCGAGCAGGTGCTGACTGCTCTGGTGATTCCGGCGGGCCTGGCGGCGACGGCGGTGGTGATCAAGGGCATGGTGAGTCACGCGGATGCGACTTAAGTGCGGTTGGTTTTAAGGTAAAGGGGGAGGGCATGGGGATCGATAGCTCGACAACAATATGTTCGATAAACGAACACTCAGTCGATTATCGGATTGTTTGGGCCATGGCCCCGGCTTAATCTTCAGGGCACGCAGGCAGCGCTTGTCGCGCCTTTTTCGTCCAGTCGCTCAATAACAATCGGGAGCCCCCCAATGGCTGAAATCCTTTCGCTGCACGACGCGGTGAAGCAGTTCGTCAACGACGGCGATACCGTCGCGCTCGAAGGCTTCACCCACCTGATTCCTACGGCCGCAGGTCATGAAATCATCCGCCAAGGCAAGAAAGACCTGACCCTGGTTCGGATGACCCCTGATCTGATCTACGACCAGTTGATCGGTGCCGGTTGCGCTCGCAAGCTGATTTTCTCCTGGGGTGGCAACCCCGGTGTCGGTTCTTTGCACCGCCTGCGCGACGCTGTGGAAAAACAGTGGCCGCACGCCCTGGAAATCGAAGAGCACAGCCACGCCGACCTGGCCAATGCCTACGTGGCCGGTGCCTCGGGCTTGCCGTTTGCTGTGTTGCGCGCTTATGCCGGTTCCGACCTGCCCAAGGTCAACCCGCTGATCAAGAGCGTGACCTGCCCATTCACCGGCGAAGTGCTGGCGGCAGTGCCGTCGGTGCGTCCGGACATCACCGTGATTCACGCGCAAAAGGCCGATCGTAAGGGCAACGTGCTGCTGTGGGGCATCCTCGGGGTGCAAAAAGAGGCGGCACTGGCGGCCAAGCGCTGCATCGTCACCGTCGAAGAAATCGTCGACGACCTCAACGCCCCGATGAACGCCTGTGTGCTGCCGACCTGGGCCCTGAGCGCGGTCTGCCACGTACCTGGCGGTGCACATCCGTCCTACGCCCACGGTTACACCGAGCGCGACAATATTTTCTACCAGGCCTGGGATCCGATCGCTCGCGACCGTGAAACCTTCACCGCGTGGATCAACGAATACATCCACGGCAGCGCCGATTTCAGTGAATTCCAGGCCAAGCTGGCCCGCGCTTCGGAGGCCAAATAATGACTTACTCCACCAATGAAATGATGACCGTTGCCGCCGCCCGCCGCCTGAAGAACGGTTCGGTGTGTTTCGTCGGCATCGGCCTGCCGTCCAAGGCCGCCAACCTGGCGCGCCTGACGTCGTCGCCGGACGTGGTGCTGATCTACGAATCGGGCCCGATTGGTGCCAAGCCCAGCGTATTGCCGCTGTCGATCGGTGACGGCGAACTGGCCGAAACCGCCGACACCGTGGTGCCGACCGGCGAAATCTTCCGCTACTGGCTGCAGGGCGGGCGCATCGACGTCGGCTTCCTCGGCGCGGCCCAGGTCGACCGCTTCGGCAACATCAACACCACGGTGGTCGGTGACTATCACCACCCCAAAGTGCGCTTGCCCGGCGCCGGTGGCGCCCCGGAAATCGCCGGTTCGGCGAAAAGCGTACTGATCATCCTCAAGCAGTCGTCGCGTTCGTTCGTCGACAAGCTCGACTTCATCACTTCGGTGGGCCATGGCGAAGGCGGCGACTCCCGCAAACGCCTGGGCTTGCCGGGTGCCGGCCCGGTGGGGATCATCACCGACCTGTGCATCATGGAACCGGAAGCCGGCAGCCATGAATTCGTGGTCACCGCGCTGCACCCGGGCGTGACCCGTGAGCAGGTGGTTGCCGCCACCGGCTGGGCGATTCGCTTTGCCGAGAATGTCGAGCAGACCGCCGAGCCGACTGAAGTCGAACTGACCGCACTGCGCGATCTGGAAGCACGTACCGCCGCGGCCCATGGCCAGGCACCGGGAGAAGCCTGATGCGCGAAGTCTTTATCTGTGATGCGATCCGTACCCCGATCGGCCGTTTCGGCGGTGGCCTGTCGGCCGTGCGCGCCGACGACCTGGCGGCGGTGCCGATCAAGGCGCTGATGGAACGCAACCCATCGGTGGACTGGAGCGCGGTAGACGAGGTGTTCCTCGGCTGCGCCAACCAGGCCGGCGAAGATAACCGCAACGTGGCCCGCATGGCCTTGCTGCTGGCCGGCCTGCCGGAAAGCATTCCGGGGGTCACCCTCAACCGCCTGTGCGCGTCGGGGATGGACGCCATCGGCACCGCCTTCCGTGCGATTGCCAGCGGCGAGATGGAACTGGCAATTGCCGGTGGCGTCGAGTCGATGTCCCGTGCGCCCTTTGTCATGGGCAAGGCCGACAGCGCTTTTTCGCGCAACATGAAGCTGGAAGACACCACCATCGGTTGGCGCTTTATCAACCCGTTGATGAAGGCCCAGTACGGCGTGGATGCCATGCCACAGACCGCCGACAACGTGGCGGACGATTACCGGGTGTCCCGCGCCGACCAGGACGCCTTTGCCCTGCGCAGCCAGCAACGTACGGCGGCGGCCCAGGCGGCCGGGTTCTTTGCCGAGGAAATCGTGCCGGTGCGCATTGCCCATAAAAAGGGCGAAAGCGTGGTCGAGCAGGATGAGCACCCACGTGCCGATACCTCCCTGGAAACCCTGGCCAAGCTCAAGCCGGTCAACGGCCCGGACAAGACCGTCACCGCCGGCAATGCCTCGGGTGTCAACGACGGTGCCGCGGCGCTGATCCTGGCGTCGGCCGAAGCGGTGAAGAAACACGGCCTCACTGCCCGCGCCCGGGTGTTGGGCATGGCCAGCGCCGGTGTCGCACCACGGGTCATGGGCATCGGCCCGGTGCCTGCGGTGCGCAAGCTGATCGAGCGCCTGGGTGTGGCAATCAGCGATTTCGACGTGATCGAACTCAACGAAGCCTTTGCCAGCCAGGGCCTGGCGGTCCTGCGTGAGCTGGGCCTGGCGGACGATGCGCCGCAGGTCAACCCGAACGGTGGCGCCATCGCCCTGGGTCATCCGCTGGGCATGAGCGGTGCACGTCTGGTGCTGACGGCGCTGCATCAACTGGAAAAAACCGGCGGTAAAAAAGGCCTGGCGACCATGTGTGTGGGTGTCGGCCAAGGGCTGGCGCTGGCCATCGAACGCGTCTGACGCCTGCTCCAGGAGCCTGTTCACGATCTGGCCAGCGACCCTCAGGCATGTTCAACGCCGCCTGAGCCAAGCGCAGCAGATCGTGACCAGGTTCTAATAAGAAAAGAGGATTGACCATGATTGACAAGCCCGGTTACCGGCGCCCGCAAGCGGGTACTCAGCCTGATTATCTGCACCCGGCCTACAAGTCGACCAACACCCGCTCGCCCTCCAAGCCGCTGGTGTTCTTGCCCCATTCGCTGTCGGAAATCACCGGCCCAACCATCGGTGCCGAGTCGCTGCACGAGGGTGATAACGACCTGACCGCACAACACGCCGGCGAGCCCCAGGGCGAGCGCATCATCATCCACGGCCGGGTCCTGGACGAGAACGGCCTGCCGGTACCGGGCATTTTGGTGGAGATCTGGCAGGCCAACGCCGCCGGCCGCTACAACCATGACCGCGACCTGCACGACGCCCCCCTGGACCCGAATTTCACCGGCACCGGGCGCACCGTGACCGATGCCGACGGCTGGTATCAGTTCCAGACCATCAAGCCCGGTGCCTACCCGTGGGGTAACCACGAAAACGCCTGGCGCCCGGCCCATATCCACTTCTCGTTGTTCGGTCCCAGCGTGCTGACGCGCCTGGTGACCCAGATGTATTTCCCGGGTGACCCGCTGCTGGCTTACGACCCGATCTACAACTGCGTGCCGGACACCCGCGCCAAGGAACGCCTGATCGCCAGTTTCGACCTGGACAAGACCATTCCTTCCTATGCCCTCGGTTACCGTTGGGACATCGTTTTGCGCGGCCGCGATGCCACGCCGATGGAGAAATAAGATGACGCTGACCGCGACCACTTCACACACCGTCGGCCCCTACTACCACATCGGCCTGACCTGGCTGAACCGCGAAGACCTGACCCAGGCCGAGACCCTTGGCCAGCGCGTGGCGATCACCGGGCAGGTGGTGGACGGCAATGGCGATTTCGTCAACGACGCGATGCTGGAGATCTGGCAGGCCAATGCCGCAGGCAAGTACGACCACCCTGAAGACGACCAGCCCAAGGCCCTGGACCCGAGCTTCCAGGGATTTGGCCGGGTGCCGGTGGACGCCGAAGGGCGCTTCCGTTTCACCACCATCAAGCCGGGTACGGTGCCGGGCCTGAAGGGCGCGACCCAGGCGCCGCACCTGGTGGTGCTGGTGTTTGCCCGTGGCCTGGTCAAGCACTTGCTGACGCGCATTTACTTCGACGGCGAACCGGCCAACGCCGCCGACCCGTTGCTGGCCTGCGTGCCGGCCGAGCGCCGTAGCACCTTGCTGGCCAAGGCCGATGCCGACGGCACGTATCAGTGGAACGTGATCCTGCAAGGCACTGAGGCCGAGACGGTGTTTTTCGATTACTGACCGGCGACGCCGGTGCCGGTGTCTGCGGCGGCCCTTCGGGGTTGCCGCAAGCAGCGGCGGCAGACAGGGGAACGGGACTGTTGCCAAGTGTGTCTAGACTCACACTGTCCCCAAAGAGTGAAAACCCATGACAAGCACAACCAGTCACTACACCGGTGAAGAACGCAGCAAGAGGATCTTCGCGATCGTCGGCGCGTCTTCGGGCAATCTGGTCGAATGGTTCGACTTCTATGTCTATGCCTTTTGTGCGATCTATTTCGCCCCGGCATTTTTCCCCTCCGACGATCCCACGGTGCAGTTGCTCAACACCGCCGGCGTATTTGCCGCCGGGTTTCTGATGCGTCCCATCGGCGGCTGGCTGTTCGGCCGGGTAGCCGACAAGCACGGGCGCAAGAATTCGATGATGATCTCGGTGCTGATGATGTGCGCCGGCTCCCTGGTCATCGCCTTCCTCCCGACCTACGCCACGATTGGCGCCTGGGCCCCGGCGTTGCTGCTGGTTGCGCGGCTGTTCCAGGGTTTGTCGGTGGGCGGCGAGTACGGCACCACTGCCACGTACATGAGTGAAGTGGCGCTCAAGGGCCAGCGCGGCTTCTTCGCCTCCTTCCAGTACGTGACCCTGATCGGCGGGCAATTGCTGGCGGTACTGGTGGTGGTGATCCTGCAGCAGTTCCTCGATGAGCAGGAGCTCAAGGCCTGGGGCTGGAGAGTACCCTTTGTGATTGGTGCGATTGCCGCAGTGATCTCGTTGTTGCTGCGCCGCACGTTGAAAGAAACCACCAGCAAGGAAATGCGTGAAGACAAGGACGCGGGCAGTATTGTCGCGCTGTTCAAGAGTCACGGCGCCGCCTTTATCACCGTGCTGGGCTACACCGCCGGCGGCTCGCTGATTTTCTACACCTTCACCACTTATATGCAGAAGTACCTGGTGAACACCGCCGGGATGCACGCCAAGACCGCCAGCTACATCATGACCGGTGCGCTGTTTCTCTATATGTGCATGCAGCCGTTGTTCGGCATGCTGGCCGACAAGATCGGCCGCCGGAACTCGATGCTCTGGTTCGGGGCTCTGGGGACCTTGTTCACTGTGCCGATCCTGATGACCCTGAAAACCGTTTCCAGCCCGTTCCTGGCCTTTGTCCTGATCACCCTGGCCCTGGCGATCGTGAGTTTCTACACCTCCATCAGCGGTCTGGTGAAGGCCGAGATGTTCCCACCTCAGGTGCGGGCCCTTGGGGTTGGCCTGGCTTATGCGGTGGCGAATGCGATTTTCGGCGGTTCGGCGGAGTATGTCGCCCTGGGCCTGAAGACCCTGGGCATGGAAAACACCTTTTACTGGTACGTCACGGTCATGATGGCGGTGGCGTTCCTGTTCAGTCTGCGCCTGCCCAAGCAGGCGGCGTATCTGCACCACGATCTTTGACCTGTCCGCGCGCGCCCATCACGGGCGCGTGCCTCCAAGGGATTGTTTATGAGTACACCGGCGAGCAACCAATTGTTCGATGCTTACTTCACTGCTCGCAGCATGCGTGAAGTGTTTTGTGATCAGGGCCGGGTCCAGGCCATGCTGGATTTCGAAGCGGCCCTAGCCCGAGCCGAGGCCCGCGTCGGGCAGATTCCGCAGAGTGCGGTGGCGCCGATCGAGGCGGCCTGTCGCGCCGAGCTCTATGATTTCGCGGCCCTCGGCGAAGCCATTGCCACGGCCGGCAACTCGGCGATTCCATTGGTCAAGGCACTGGGCAAGCAGATTGCCCAACGCGACGCTGAGGCCGAGCGCTATGTGCACCTGGGGGCGACCAGCCAGGACGTGATGGACAGCGGGCTGGTGCTGCAACTGCGCCAGGCCCTGGGCTTGATCGAAGCCGACCTGGGGCGCCTGGGGCACATCCTTGCGGCCCAGGCCACCCGCTATGCTGGCACACCGCTGGCTGGGCGGACCTGGTTGCAGCATGCGACCCCGGTCACCCTGGGCATGAAAATCGCCGGCTGGCTGGGGGCGGTCAGCCGCAGCCGGCAACGCCTGCAGGAGTTGAAGCCGCGGCTGCTGGTGCTGCAGTTCGGCGGCGCCTCCGGGACCCTGGCGGCCCTCGGCGAGCAGGCATTGCCGATTGCACAGGCATTGGCCGGCGAGCTGCACCTGGGCCTGCCGGAACAACCCTGGCACACCCAGCGCGACCGTCTGGTGGAGTTCGCCGCTGCGCTTGGCCTGATCGCCGGCAGCCTGGGCAAGCTGGGACGGGATATCAGCCTGTTGATGCAGACCGAAGCGGCGGAAGTGTTCGAGCCCTCGGCGCCGGGCAAGGGCGGATCATCGACCATGCCCCACAAGCGCAATCCGGTGGGCGCGGCGGTTTTAATCAGTACCGCGACCCGGGTTCCCGGGCTGCTGGCGACCATGTTCAGCGCCATGCCCCAGGAGCACGAACGCAGCCTGGGCCTGTGGCATGCCGAGTGGGAAACCCTGCCGGAGATCTGCTGCCTGGTTTCCGGTGCCCTGCAACAAGCCTTGCTGGTGGCCGAGGGCCTGGAGGTCGACGCCGAGCGCATGGCCAGCAACCTCGACCTGACCCGCGGCCTGGTATTGGCCGAAGCCGTGAGCATCGCCCTGGCCCAGCGCCTGGGACGCGAGACGGCCCATCATCTATTGGAACAATGCTGCAAGCGGGCGGTGGCCGAAGGGCGCCACCTGCGTGCGGTACTGGGCGATGAACCCCAGGTCGGTGCCGAGCTTTCGGCCGCTGAACTGGATCGCCTGCTCGATCCGGCCCATTACCTCGGCCAGGCCCAGACCTGGGTCGAACGCGCGGTGGCCGAACACTTTGCCTTGAACGCCTGAAGGAGACTGCTGTGGCATTCGTAAAACTCGCCGATGGCGAACTGCACTACCAGCTTGATGGTCCGGAACACGCTCCGGTACTGGTGCTGTCCAACTCGTTGGGCACCAGCCTGCGCATGTGGGATATCCAGATCCCGGCCTTTACCCAACACTTCCGTGTGCTGCGCATGGATACCCGAGGCCACGGCAAGTCGCTGGTCACCCCGGGGCCCTACACCATTGAACAGTTGGGCCATGACGTGCTGGCGCTGCTGGATGCCTTGCACATCGAACGCGCGTACTTCTGCGGCCTGTCCATGGGCGGCCTGATCGGCCAATGGCTGGGCATCAATGCCGGCGAGCGCCTGCACAAGCTGGTGGTGTGCAACACCTCGGCGAAGATTGGCGAGCCGTCGATCTGGAACCCGCGCATCGAAACCGTACTGCGTGACGGCGAGGCAGCCATGGTGGCGTTGCGCGATGCTTCGATCGCCCGCTGGTTCACCGCGGACTTCGCCGAAGCTCACCCTGACCAGGCCAAGTTGATCACCGACATGCTGGCGGCGACTTCGCCCGAGGGCTATGCAGCCAACTGCGCGGCTGTGCGTGATGCAGACTTCCGTGACCAGGTGTCGGCGATCAAGGTTCCGACCCTGGTGATTTCCGGTACCGAAGATGCGGTCACGCCGCCGTCGGGCGGGCACTACATTCAGGAACATGTGCTGGGCGCCGAGTACGCCGAGTTCTACGCCGCGCACTTGTCCAACGTGCAGGCTGGCGCCGCATTCAGCGACCGGGTCGTGGAATTCCTGCTGGCCGACAAGAGCATTTGAGGAGTCGCTTGTGGACGAGAAACAACGTTATGACGAGGGGATGCAGGTGCGCCGCGCGGTGCTGGGTGATGCCCACGTCGATCGCAGCCTGAATGCCCTGACCGAGTTCAACTCGGAGTTCCAGGAGATGATCACCCGCCACGCCTGGGGTGATATCTGGACCCGTCCGGGCCTGCCGCGGCATACCCGCAGCCTGATCACCATTTCCATGCTGATCGGCATGAACCGCAATGAAGAGCTCAAGCTGCACCTGCGTGCCGCCGCCAACAACGGGGTGACCCGTGGCGAGATCAAGGAAGTGATCATGCAGAGCGCGATCTACTGCGGCATTCCTGCGGCCAATGCGACCTTCCATCTCGCCGAGTCGGTGTGGGATGAATTGGGTGTCGAGTCCCGCGAGGCCTGAACCCCGCACGCCGATAAAAAAGGCCAGCACCGGTAAACCGGGCTGGCCTTTTTCATGGGTGGGTTTTGCCGGAGCAGGTCCTGGCGAAACGACTTACAGCAGGCTGATCGGGTAGCTGACGATCACGCGGTTCTCGTCGAACTCGTTGTTGCTGTAGTCGCGACGCATGCTGGAATTGCGCCATTTGAAGTTGAGGTTCTTCAGGGTGCCGCTCTGCACGGTATAGGCCAGTTCCGACTCGCGGCCCCATTCCTTGCCATCGGTGATGGTGCCGGTGTGCACGTTGTCACCGCTGATGTAGCGGTTCATCAGGGTCAGGCCCGGTACGCCGACGGCGGCGAAGTTGTAATCGTGGCGCAGCTGCCAGGATTTTTCCTTGGCGTTGTCGTAGCTGGAGTTGTAGCTGTCGTTGGCCAGGGTGCCGCCGCTGGTGCCGTTGACCCGCATCCAGGCGTTGTCCCCGGTGAGTTTTTGCAGGCCGACATAAAAGGTGCTGCCGCCGTACTTGGCCGAGAACAGGCCGGACCAGGTCTTGTTATCCAGGTCGCCGGCGCGGGCACTGCCGTCTTCCTTGCCGTAGAAGAAACCGAGGTTCGCGCCCAGGGTCCAGTCCCCAACGGGTTGGGTATGAACCAGATTGATGAACTGTTGGCTGTAGATGTCCTTGAGTTCGGCGTTCCACAGGCCGATCTGGGTGCGCTTGTCGTTGAAGCTGTATTCGCCGCCCTGGAAGTTGAAACGGTCGGACGTGAACGCGGCTTTGCCGGTCATCGACATGTCGCTCATGCTGCTGTCGTCTCGCGGGCTGTTGGCGCGGAACTGGCCGCCGTAGAGGGTCAGGCCGTCGATTTCCTTGGACGTGATCTGGCCGCCACGGAAGGTCTGTGGCAGCGAGCGGCCGTCATCGGAACGCAGGATCGGCAGCACCGGCATCCATTCGCCCACCTTGACCTCGGTCTGCGACAAGCGCGCCTTGAACGCCACCCCCAGGCGCCCGAAGTTGTCGGCCGGGCGCCCGTCACGGTCCAGGGGCAGTAACTGAGTGCCGCCGGTGCCTTTGCCGCCGTCGAGCTTCAGCGAGTACAGGCCCAGCACGTCCATGCCGAAACCCACGGTGCCTTGGGTGAACCCGGACTTGGCATCGAGGATGAAACTCTGGGTCCACTCTTCGGCCTTGCCCTGGGCCTTGGTCGGGTTGGTGAAGTTGCGGTTGATGTAGAAGTTGCGCAGGTTCAGGTTGACCTTGGCATCTTCGAGAAAACCGGACTCTTCGGCCATCGCCGGCAGGGCGGCAGCGGCCAGCGCCACGCCGAGCAGGCCAGGCAGGAGGAAAGGAGAAGTGGGGGTCGTTGGCTTCATGTTGTCGGTCTCTCTAATTGTTAGGGCGCAGCACGGCACTGCCGCTACGTCAGTCGCAGAGCCAGGTGGAAAGTGGGCGTGGTGAAACGGCTGCAAATCAGCCGGAGAGGGCAGGGCGAGGGGTCATGGTGCAGAGCCTGTTGTTATTGGTTTTTATCGCTGCGGGGAATGGTGCGGTGCCAGATAGGGCGATTCAATCGGGCATGAGCGGGTTTTGGGCGATAAACGAACACAAGTGACAGGCTGAGCACAGGCCAAAAAAAACCCACCGTGAGGTGGGTTTTTTCACAGCCGGGAGGTGCTTAGAACAGGCGCAGCTTCGGTGCCTGTTCGGCCACCGGTTCGTTCTTCGCGGTCTGCTCGTTCCAGCCGCCACCCAGGGCCTTGTACAGATTGACCTCGCTGGTCAGCTGCGAAAGGCGGTCACTGATCAGCGCCTGTTGCGCGCTGAACAACGAACGCTGGGCGTCGAGGAAGGTCAGGTTGCTGTCGACCCCGATGCGGTAGCGGCGCTCGGCCAGACGGTAGTAGTCCTGGTTGGCGGTGACGAAATCACGCTGGGCCTGCAACTGCTGGTTGTAGGTCTGACGTGCCGCCAGGCCATCGGAGACTTCCTGGAAGGCGGTCTGGATGGATTTCTCGTACTGCGCAACCGTGATGTCTTTCTGGATCTTCGAGTAGTCCAGGCTGGCGCGCAGGCTGCCGGCGTTGAAGATCGGCAGATTGATCTGCGGCTGGAACAGCCAGGTCCCCGAACCACCTTTGAACAGGCCGGACAGGTCCGGGCTCAAGGTGCCGGCATTGGCGGTCAGGCTGATGCTCGGGAAGAACGCCGCGCGGGCCGCGCCGATATTGGCATTGGCCGCCTTGAGCTTGTGTTCGGCTTCAAGGATGTCCGGACGCCGTTGCAACAGCTCCGAAGGCAGGCCCGCTGGCATTTCGCTCAACAGGTCGGCCGCCAGGGGCTGTGCGCCAGGCAGGTTGGCTGGAAGGCCGGTGCCCAGCAGCAGGGTCAGGCTGTTTTCGTCCTGGGCCACTTGGCGCGTGTAGCGCGCCAGTTGCACCCGGGCGTTTTCGACCGAGGTCCGCGACTGGCTCAGGTCCAGCGCCGAGGCAACCCCGACTTCGTTGCTGCGCGAGGTGAGCCGGTAGCTCTCCTCGAAAGCGCCCAGGGTGTCCTGGGTCAGCTTCAGCAGTTCCTTGTCGGCCTGCCAGGTCAGGTAGGCGTTGGCCACGCTGGCCACCAGGCTGATCTGGGTGCTGCGCCGGGCTTCTTCGCTGGAGAAGTAGGTCTGCAGGGCCTGCTCGCTCAAACTGCGAACGCGGCCGAACAAGTCCAGCTCATAGGCGCTGATACCCAGGGTGGCCGAGTACTGGCTGGTGATGCCCGACTCGCCGGTTTGCGACATGCGCGCCGGGGTCCGCTGGCGGCTGCCGCTGCCATTGGCCGATACCGCGGGGAACAGGTCCGCGCGCTGGATCTGGTACTGCGCGGCATAGGCGTCGATGTTCAGCGCCGCCACCCGAAGGTCGCGGTTGTTGACCAGCGCGGTCTGGATCAGCTGTTGCAGCGCCGGGTCATGGAAGAACTGCCGCCAGCCCTGTTCGGCGGCCGCCTGGTTGGCGGCCTCCGTTGGCGAATAGGCCGGGCCTTGCGGGTATTGCGCGGCCACCGGTGCTTGCGGCTGCTGATAATCGGGTATCAGCGAGCAGCCGCTTAGCACGGCGGCGGTGATTGCCAGGGAGAGTAGCGACTTGCTCATTGGCCAGCCTCTTTAGGAGTTTCAGATGTTTCTGCCGAGTCCGCGTTTTTCTTGCGACCCATGCCAGACACTGTGACGAAGAACAAAGGCACCCAGAATATCGCCAGAATCGTCGCGGTGAGCATACCGCCAATCACCCCGGTACCGATGGCGTGCTGGCTGCCCGAGCCCGCGCCGGTGGAGATGGCCAGGGGGACCACACCCAGCACGAAGGCCAGCGAGGTCATGATGATCGGTCGCAGACGCATGCGGCAGGCTTCGATCGCCGCGTCCGTCAGGCTGCGACCCTGCTCATGCAGTTCCTTGGCGAACTCGACGATCAGAATGGCGTTTTTCGCCGCCAGACCGATGGTCACCAACAGCCCCACCTGGAAGTACACGTCGTTGGACAGACCCCGCAGGCTGGTGGCCATCAGTGCACCGATGATCCCCAGGGGTACCACGAGCATGACCGCGATCGGAATCGACCAGCTTTCATACAGCGCCGCCAGGCACAGGAACACCATCAGCAGCGACAGGGCATACAGCGCTGGTGCCTGGGAACCCGACAGGCGTTCCTCATAGGACAGGCCGGTCCAGGAAATACCCACGCCCGCCGGCAGCTTCGCGGCAATGGCTTCGACTTCGGCCATGGCTTCACCGGTACTGTATCCAGGCGCCGGAGCCCCCAGGACTTCCATCGCCTCGACACCGTTGTAGCGCGCCAGCTTCGGCGAACCGTAGATCCACTCACCCTTGGCGAACGAGGAGAACGGCACCATGGTCCCGGCACTGTTGCGCACGTACCATTTCTTCAGGTCTTCCGGGCTCATGCGAGCGCCGGGCTGACCCTGGATGTACACCTTCTTCACTCGACCACGGTCGATGAAGTCGTTGACATAGCTACTGCCCAGGCCGATCGACAGGGTGTTGTTGATATCGGAGATGGTCACGCCCAAGGCACTGGCGCGTTCATCGTCGATGGTCAACTGGTACTGCGGCTCATCGCTCAGGCCGTTCGGACGCACCTGGCTCAGGATCTTGCTCTGCGCGGCCATGCCGAGGAACTGGTTGCGTGCTGCCATCAGTTTCTCGTGCCCGATACCGGCGCGGTCCTGCAGGAACACGTCGAAACCGGTGGCGTTACCCAACTCCAGTACGGCTGGCGGAGCGAAGGCAAACACCATCGCGTCGCGGAAGCTGAAGAAGTGCTGCTGGGCACGGGCCGCGAGGTTGAACACGCTGTTTTCCGAAGAGCGCTCGCCCCACGGCTTGAGCATGATGAACGCCATACCCGAACTCTGGCCGCGACCGGCGAAGTTGAACCCGTTCACGGTGAATACCGAGGCTACGGTGTCCTTCTCCTTGTCCAGCAGATAGGCGCGCATTTCATCGACCACCACCTGGGTCCGCTCGGCACTGGAGCCGGCTGGCGTCTGCACCTGGGCGAAGAGTACGCCCTGGTCTTCTTCCGGCAGGAACGCCGATGGAATACGGGTGAACAGCCAGATCATGCCGAGCACGATCAGCACGTACGCCAACAGGTACGGCACCTTGTGACGCAGCATATTGCCCACGCCGCGCTCGTAGCTTTTGACGCTGCGGTCGAAGGTGCGGTTGAACCAGCCGAAGAAACCGCGTTTCTCGGTGGCGTGCTCGCCTTGTGGGTGAGCCTTGAGCATGGTGGCGCACAGGGCCGGGGTGAAGATCAGGGCAACCAGTACCGACAGGGCCATGGCCGAAACCACGGTGATCGAGAACTGCTTGTAGATCACCCCGGTGGAACCACTGAAGAACGCCATTGGCAGCAGTACCGCGGACAGCACGAGGGCGATACCCACCAGTGCGCCCTGGATCTGGCCCATGGACTTTTTCGTGGCCTCCTTGGGCGATAGCCCTTCCTCCTGCATCACCCGCTCGACGTTTTCCACCACGACGATGGCATCGTCCACCAGCAAACCGATGGCCAGCACCATGCCGAACATGGTCAGGGTGTTGATGCTGAAGCCGGCTGCCGCAAGGATCCCGAAGGTCCCGAGCAACACCACCGGAACGGTCATGGTGGTGATGACGGTGGCGCGGAAGTTCTGCAGGAACAGGAACATCACCAGGAACACCAGCACGATGGCTTCGACCAGGGTGTGAACCACACCGCTGATGGACTCCGTCACCACCGGGGTGGTGTCGTACGGGAATACCACTTTCATCCCGGACGGGAAGAAGGGTTCCAGGTCGCTGATGGTCTTGCGCAGCGCCTTGGCGGTATCCAGGGCGTTGGCGCCGTTGGCCAGTTTGACCGCCAGGCCGGAAGCCGGCTTGCCATTGAACTGGGCGCTGACTGCGTAGTTTTCACCACCCAGCGCAACGTCGGCGACATCACCCAGGCGAACCTGCGAGCCGTCCTTGTTGACCTTCAACAGGATCGCCTTGAACTGCTCGGCAGTCTGCAGGCGGGTCTTGCCGATGATCGTGGCGTTCAGTTGCTGGCCAGGCAGCGCCGGCAAACCACCGATCTGGCCGGACGACACCTGGACGTTCTGCGCCGCAACGGCGGTTTTCACGTCCACGGGGGTCAGGCTGTAGTTGTTGAGCTTGGCCGGATCGAGCCAGATACGCATGGCGTACTGTGCACCGAACACCTGGAAGTCGCCGACACCTGCGGTCCGCGACACCGGGTCCTGCATGTTGGACACGATGTAGTTGGACAGGTCGTCCTTGGACATGCTGCCGTCTTCGGAAACCACACCGATAACCAGCAGGAAGTTCTTCACTGCCTTGGTTACCCGGATGCCCTGTTGCTGCACTTCTTGCGGCAGCAACGGGGTGGCCAGGTTCAGTTTGTTCTGGACCTGGACCTGAGCGGTATCGGAGTTGGTGCCTTGTTCGAAGGTCGCGGTGATGGTCATGCTGCCGTCGGAGTTACTTTCCGAGGACACATAACGCAGGTTATCGATACCGTTGAGCTGCTGCTCGATGACCTGAACCACGGTGTCCTGCACGGTTTGTGCAGAGGCGCCTGGGTAGGTCACGGAGATAGCGATCGCCGGTGGCGCGATGCTTGGATACTGGTTTATCGGCAACTTGAGGATCGATAGAGCCCCGACCAGCATGATCACCAGGGCAATTACCCAGGCGAAAATCGGACGGTCGATGAAAAATTTCGACATGGTTTACTCCCCTTTGCCGCCTGCAGCTTTGTCTGTTGCCTGTGCAGGGGCCGGGTTGGTCGCCGGAACATTGGTCGCTTCGGTCGCCTTGACTTCAATGCCTGGCTTGACGAACTGCAGGCCTTCGGTAATCAGTCGATCGCCGGCTTTCAAGCCGTCTTCCACCAGCCATTGGCTGCCGACGGTGCGACTGGCCTTGAGCTGACGCAGTTCGACCTTGTTGTCCGGGCCGACCACCAGGGCGGTTGGCGTGCCTTTGAGGTCACGGGTCACGCCTTGTTGCGGGGCAAGAATGGCCGCAGCGTTGATCCCGGCCTGCAATTGCGCGTGCACGAACATGCCTGGCAACAGGGTGTGATTAGGGTTGGGGAACACGGCGCGCAGGGTCACGGAGCCGGTGGTTTCGTCGACCGAGACTTCGGAAAACTCAAGTTTGCCGTCCTGTTGGTACTGGCTGCCGTCTTCCAGGGTCAGCTTGACCTTGGCCGAGTTGTCGCCGGCCTTTTGCAGGCGACCGCTTTCCAGCTCGCGGCGCAGTTCCAGCAACTCCACGGAGGACTGGGTGACGTCGACGTAGATCGGATCGAGCTGCTGGATCACGGCCATGGCGTCGGCCTGGCCATTGCTGACCAGCGCGCCTTCGGTGACCGAGGAGCGACCGACACGGCCGGTCAGTGGCGCAAGCACCTTGGTGTAGCGCAGGTTGATCTGCGCGCTTTGCAGCGTGGCTTCCGATTGCAGGCGGTTGGCTACGGCAGTGTCGTATTCCTGGCGGCTTACGGCCTGTTCGTCGACCAGTTGCTTGTAGCGGTCGGAGATCGACTTGGTCGATTGCAGGTTGGCCTGGGCGCTTTTCAGCGTCGCCTCGTAGACCGACGGGTCGATCTGGTACAGCTGCTGGCCTTCTTTGACATCCCCGCCTTCTTTGAACAGACGCTTGAGGATGATGCCGTTGACCTGCGGTCGCACTTCGGCGATGCGGTAGGCGGTGGTCCGCCCCGGGAGTTCCGAGGTCAGGGTGAAGGGTTGGGTTTTCAGGGTGACTACGCCGACCTGAGGGGCCTGTTGGGGAGGGGCCGCCTCTTCCTTTTTACATCCGCTGAGCAGCGATGCCAGGGCGACGGCAGTGACCAGAGCGGTAACAGCTGGCTTGAATTGCATGAAAATCCTCGGGTCAGGCGCGCAAGACGCGCACTCGAAAGGTGGAAGGGTCAAAAAAGTGCGCTGAGTGGATAAGTAGCTTGCTATGGAATATACTTACATTCATGGTTGTTTGTAAACAGCGGGTCGCGTACCCGGTTTAATACAAAACATGAGTTGGCGGACGATAAACACATAACAATCGCCGTCCGTAATTAAGCTCGGATTAAGGCCTCGTGCGCCCCGAGCCATCCTGATTGAGGTTTTGCTGCCATGGCCCGTCGTACCAAAGAGGAAGCTCAAGAAACGCGCAAGCAAATACTTGAGGCAGCAGAAAAGGCTTTCTATGAACGCGGAGTCGCCCGTACGACATTGGCGGACATTGCCACCTTGGCAGGGGTGACTCGTGGCGCGATCTACTGGCATTTCAGCAATAAGGCGGATCTGGTGCAGGCCATGCTGGATACCTTGCGCGAGCCGCTGGAAGAACTGGCCAGGGCCAGTGAAAGCGAGGAAGAGCTCGACCCGCTGGGCTGCATGCGCAAGCTGCTGATTCATCTGTTCCATCAGGTCGCTCTGGATCCAAAGACTCGGCGAATCAACGAAATTCTGTTTCATAAGTGCGAGTTCACCGATGAAATGTGCGACCTGCGCCATCAGCGCCGGGCTGCCAGTATTGACTGCAACGTGCGTATCGAATTGACGTTGCGCAATGCAGTGAACCGTGGACAGCTGCCGTCGAATCTCGACACTGCCCGCGCTGCCATCAGCATGCACGCCTATATCGACGGCATCCTTTATCAGTGGCTTCTGGCCCCGGACAGCTTCGAGCTTGATAAGCAGGCTGAGCGCTGGACCGACATCGGGCTGGATATGCTGCGTCTGAGCCCCAGCTTGCGCACTTAAGACAAAATGCGTAATTGCCACCGCTTGTGTCAACAGTTAAGGCGAGCATAGATCATTCTGGTGCTCGCCTTATTTCGATGGGGTGCTTTTATATACGCACCGGCCCTTTCTTTATAGATAGCGGGCTACGTATTTTGTAGGGATTTTGTGTCGGGTGTGTGAACGAGTGTGAACCCTCATTGCTCAAGGGCACCGAGCAGCCGATCAAAGGGATAGCCCTGATCTGCATGCTGCCAGCCACGATAGGCAATCCAGGATCCTGTTGAACAGGTAATGAAAAAGCCCCGGCTCTCACGAGTCGGGGCTTTGTTTTTAGCGCTGTGCTTACAAGGTCGGGTAGTCGATGTAGCCGACCGGGCCTTTACCGTAGAAGGTTTCCGGATGCGGCTCGTTCAACGGTGCATCGGCTTTTAGGCGGGCGGGAAGGTCCGGGTTGGCGATAAATGGCACACCGAAGGCCACGGCATCGGCCTTGCCGGCAGCCAGCCAGGCGTTTGCGCTGTCTTTGGTAAAACGTTCGTTGGCGATGTACGGGCCACCGAATGCGGCTTTCAATTGTGGGCCGAGGCTGTCGGCGCCTTCTTTTTCCCGCGAGCAGATAAAGGCAATGCCGCGCTTGCCCAGCTCACGGGCGACGTAGGTGAAGGTTTCGCTGAGGTTGTCATCACCCATGTCGTGAGAGTCGGCACGGGGTGCGAGGTGCACGCCAACCCGGCCCGGGCCCCAGACTTCGATGACCGCATCAGTCACTTCCAGCAGCAGGCGCGCACGGTTTTCCAGGGAACCGCCGTAATGGTCGGTACGCTGGTTGGTGCTGCTTTGCAGGAATTGGTCGAGCAGGTAGCCGTTGGCGCCGTGTACTTCCACACCGTCGAAACCGGCGGCCTTGGCGTTTTCCGCACCCACGCGGTAGGCGTCGACGATGTCGGCGATTTCAGCGATTTCCAGGGCGCGCGGAGTCGGGTAGTCGGCCAGCGGACGCACCAGGCTGACGTGACCTTTGGCCTGAATGGCGCTCGGTGCCACTGGCGCCTCGCCGTTCAGGTAGGACGGGTGGGAAATGCGGCCGACATGCCACAGTTGCAGGAAGATTTTGCCGCCCGCGCCGTGGACCGCCTTGGTCACGTTGCTCCAGCCGCGAACCTGGTCGTTGGACCAGATGCCCGGGGTGTCCGGGTAGCCGACGCCCATGGGTGTCACGGAAGTGGCTTCGCTGAGGATCAGGCCCGCGGAAGCACGTTGTACGTAGTACTCGGCCATCAGCGCGTTGGGCACTCGGCCTTCATCGGCGCGGCAGCGGGTCAAGGGCGCCATGATGATGCGGTTGGCCAGTTCGAGGTCGCCGAGTTTGATCGGGTCAAAAATAGTTGTCATGAAATACACCCTTCTTAAATAAACGTATCAGTTGGTCGCTGTGGCCAGATCGGCATTGCCGCCCTGGCGAAAAGTAATCAGGGTCACCAGCAGCGCCAGTACCGCCAGGGCTGCTGCGGCCAGAGGCACGCTGGTCAGGCCGAAACCATGGGCGATCACGCTGCCGCCGACCCAGGCGCCGAGGGCGTTGCCGATGTTGAAGGCGCCGATATTGAGGGTCGACACCAGATTTGGCGCGGCCTTGCCGAAGGTCACCACGTTGATTTGCAGCGCCGGTACGGCGGCGAACGAGGCGGTGGCCCAGAGGAACAGGGTGATCTCGGTCGGGATCAGCGCGACGCTGGTCCAGCTCAGGACGGTGGAGACCACGGCCATGCTGATAAACACGCCGATCAGGGTGGCCGCCAGGCGTTTATCCGCCAGCTTGCCGCCAATGATGTTGCCCACGGTCAGGCCCAGGCCGATCAGCAGCAGGGTCCAGGTCACGCCTTTGGGCGACACCCCGGTGACGTCACCCAGCAGCGGCGCGACATAGGTGAAGAGGGTGAACATGGACGCGGCGAACAGCGCGGTCATGCTCAGTGACAACCAGATCCCGGCGCCCTTGAGGGCGGCCAGTTCCGAGCGCATGTCGAGTTTTTCCTCGTCGCGCTTGGCCGGCAGAAAGCGGATCAGGCCGATCAGGGCAACGACACCGATCACGGTCACGGCCCAGAACGTCGAGCGCCAGCCGGCTTCCTGGCCCAGTGCTGTGCCCAGTGGAACACCGAGGACGTTGGCCAAGGTCAGGCCGGTGAACATCAGGGCCACGGCCGATGCGCGCTTGTTGGCGGGCACCAGGCCGGCGGCAACCACCGAACCGATACCAAAGAAGGCGCCGTGGCAGAGGGCAGTGACCACTCGGGCGAACATCAGCACGTTGTAGTCACTGGCCAGCGCACACAGCAGGTTGCCGACAATGAAAATGCCCATCAGGGCTACCAGGGCAGCCTTGCGCGGCAGCTTGGCGGTGGCCAGTGCCATGAAGGGCGCACCGATGGCCACGCCCAAGGCGTAACCGGTCACCAGCCAGCCGGCGCCCGGGATCGACACACCGAGGTCGTTCGCCACATCGGGCAGCAAACCCATGATGACGAACTCGGTGGTGCCGATGGCGAAGGCGCTCAGGGCCAGGATAAGTAGCGAGAGGGGCATTGTGGGTCCTTGTCAGATCAGAGCTCTTGGCTCATTTGTTTGAGGAACAGCTGAATGTTTTCCTCATTGCGTTTGAAGAAATGCCATTGGCCGACTTTGCGGCTGCTGATCAGTCCCGCTCGTTGCAAGGTGGCGAGGTGGGCGGAGACCGTCGACTGCGACAGGCCGCAGCGTTGATCGATCTGCCCGGCGCATACGCCGTGTTCATTGCTGTGGCTCTGATCAGGGAATTCAACAGTCGGGTCTTTGAGCCAGTGAAGAATTTCTCGCCGTACTGGGTGCGCCAGGGCTTTTATTATTTCGTCGAGATCGATAGGCATGGCAGTGCTCGGTTTGGGTAAAACGTTATATCGCGATGAAGCGAACTTTAAATCGGTATTTCGCGATATACCAATATGATTTTGGTCTTAAATCATTCTTTATCGGTATATCGGGTTATAACGATGCGTGTCGCGCGGTGCTAAGCTGCGCCCATGAATTATCTCGCACATCTGCACCTCGGCGGCCAGCGCCCCGGTCAATTGCTCGGCAGTCTGTACGGCGACTTCGTCAAAGGTCGGCTGCAAGGCCAGTTCAACCCGGAGATCGAAGCCGCGATTGCGTTGCATCGCAGCATCGATACTTACACCGACAGCCACCCACTGGTGGGCGCTGCGCTGTCGCGTTTTTCCCTGACCCGCAGGCGCTATGCCGGCATTGTCATCGACGTCTTTTTCGATCACTGCCTGGCGCGCGACTGGGCTCTGTACGCCACGCAGCCGCTGGCGCTGTTCACCTCGGACGTGTACCGGGTGTTGGCCAGTGAACCGCAACTGCCGGGACGCCTGGCGCAGATCGCGCCGCATATGGCGGCCCATGACTGGCTGGGTTCCTATCGGGAGTTCGAGGTGCTGGAGCAAGTGCTGCGAGGGATTTCGCGTCGCTTGTCACGCCCGGAGGAGCTGGCGCAGGCGATGGGCGAACTGGAGCGGCTGTATCAGCCATTGAGCGAGGATTTTCGGCAGTTCTACCCGCAGTTGCAGCTGTTTGCCCAAGAACGCCTCAGGGAAACCGGCTGACCTGCCGGCTTCCCAGGAAGCGTCCTGTGACGAAGGCGCTTGCTGGCGATGCACTGGGTTGGCGCGCTAAAAACCAATTCCTCAGGCCGCCACCCATTCCTCGCCGCGCCCAACCTCAACGCCCTTGGGCACCTCGCCAAACAGCGCCTTCTGCACCGCCTGCTGCGCCTGGAAGGCCAGCGCCGCGCGTTCCTGGCCGCGACAGGCAATGGGTTTGAGCAGGTGGATTTCGACCTGGCCCTGGTCGTTGGCAAACAGGCGCATCAGGTGCGAGAGCAGATCGTCATCGCCGATAAACGGTGCCAGAGAGTCAATTTGCCCGTCACGCAGGTAACGAATGGCCACCGGCTGCAGCGCCACGTCGGCGTCGATGGCACTGGCCAGCAAACGCCCGTGAAAGGTGCGCAGGCCACGGCCATCGGTGGTGGTGCCTTCAGGGAACATCAACAGCGGATGTTGCTGCTGCAGGTGCCGGGTCATCTGCTTGCGGATCAACTGGCTGTCGCCCGCGCCACGGCGGATAAACAGGCTGCCGGCCTTGGCCGCGAGCCAGCCCGCCACCGGCCAGGTCCGCACTTCGGCCTTGGACAGGAATGACAACGGGTTCAGCGCGCCAAGCAACGGGATATCAGTCCAGGACACGTGGTTGCTGACCCACAGCATCGGCTGCCGCGGCACCTCGCCGTGTACCGTGATTTCAAAGGGCAGGGCGTTGCTCAGGCGGGCCATGAAGAAGCGCGACCAGCGCTGGCGCCGAACCATGGAATTGGCCACGCCCAGGCGTTCGAACAAGCCAAACACGGTGGCCATGCTCAAGCCCAGCGCGACCACCAGCAGCACCCGGGCAATCCGCCCGTAGACCCGTAGCCGGCTCATTACACGGCCGCCTTGAAGTGCCGGGCGTAGCGGGGGCACAACTCGTCGCGCTTGAGCAGGATAAACACGTCGGCGACCTGGAAGTCTTCGTCCCAGCACGGCTCGCCGCAGATCTTCGCGCCCAGGCGCATGTAGGCCTTAAGCAGCGGCGGCATTTCAGCGATCACGTTGGACGGGATATCGAGGCTCGGCAGCGGTTTTTTCGGTTCGGCACGCAGGTGTTCGGTGCACAGGTAGCGCTCGCGCAGGCGTTGCATGATGGCGTGGGCCTGCACGCCGCCGTCCTGCATCGGGATGCTGGCGCAGCCCATCAGGTAGCTGTAGCCGCCCTGGTTGAGCACTTCGGCCAACTCGCCCCAGAGCACGGCAATGGTGCCGCCGTTGCGGTAGGCCGGGTCGACACAGGTGCGACCGATTTCCAGGATCGGGCCCTTTAGATGCACCAGCCCGTGCAGGCTGAATTCCTCTTCGCTGTAAAAGCGCCCCAGGCTGCTGGCGGCCTGGTGGTCGAGCAGGCGAGTGGTGGCGACCAGGCGCCCGGTGTTCAGGTCACGCACACCGATATGGCTGCAGTGGACGTCATAGTCATCCATGTCCAGACCCAATTCCGCGCCCTTGAGCTTGGCGTTGAACTCGCCGCTGAAGACGGTGAAGCGCAGCGCCTGGGCTTCTTGCAGGGCGTGGGCGCCGACCAGACGTTCGGCTTGCAGGCGGCGTTCACTGCCGGTGTCGCTGATGCGGGCGATCTGAGTCATTGTGAATCTCCGTGCGGGCCGCTGACCCGCCTTGGGTTGCAGCCGATCGACTTTGTTGTGCAAAGTCAGGCTATGTAGCCCCGGTGTCATCGCCATTAAGCTTTGGTGATGCTTATATGACAGCCCAGAAGGAGCCCCCCCATGCCTTGGCCAGACCTGCTCAACTGCCGCGAACGACTGCCGGCCAACCCGGACCTGGCGGAGGGTTACGCCGCGCTGCTGGAGCACCTGGGCCCGGTCATCCCGTTCGACCTGGCGCTGCGCGGCGGGCGCTTGATGAGCAGCCCGGGGCTGGCGTTTCTGGTGGGTTACCAAGCCGCGTTGCGCGTGCTCTGGCCCAGTGCGCCGCCGAGCCTGGGCGCCTTGTGCGCCACCGAGCAGCGCAGCCTGCGCGCGGCGGACATGCAGACCCGGCTGGCGGATCTGCGCCTGAGCGGGCGCAAGGATTTCGTCACCGCAGGCGATGCCGCCGACTGGCTGCTGATTGCCGCGCGTAGCGAAGCACCCGGCGAAGATCCGCGCCTGAGCCTGGCGGTGGTCTACGCCGGCGAGCCTGGGGTCAGCGTGGAAAAACTCCCACCCCTGCCGCTGATGCCCGACATCAGCCACGGTCGCCTGCACCTCGAACACGCACTCTGCGAACGGCTGGCCGGCGATGGCTGGGATGCCTACGTCAAACCCTTTCGCAGCCTGGAGGACATCTATGTCCTCAGTGCCCTGGGCGCCTGGCTGTATGGCGTCGGCCAGGACAGCCAATGGCCGCAGGCTCTGCAATTGCAACTTCTGGCCCTGCTCGCCGGGTGTGCCGAAGCCAGCCGGCAAAATCCCTCGGCCAGCAGCACACATATTCTGCTGGGCGGGTTGTTCGCTCAGTTCGATGGGCTCAAGGTGCAGATCCAGCAGGCCTTTGCCGAAGGCTCCCAGGAGTGGGCACAGTTGTGGTCCCGCGACCAATCCGTGCTTGAGATCGCCGGCGGCGCCCGGGCCAAACGCCTGGCCAAGGCCTTGGCCGGCTTGGCGCCGCTGTCGGCATGAGGCGCTGCTGAAACTGTCATCTGCCGGGGCTAGGCTGTGCAGGTTTCCGGCCCCGGGTTTTCTGCAATGTTCAAAGGCTCGACCCTGTTGCTCACCTTGCTCTTGCTGGTCACTGTGCCGGTGCGCGCCGAACACTGGCCCGGCGAACAATGGAGCCAGGGTCCGGCAGCCAGTGGCCCGGCACTCGGTGCGCTGGAGGCCTATGCCTTCGTGCCGCGGGATGACACGACCCGTGCCGGTATTCGCACCGACGCCCTGCTGGTGATCCGCGATGGCCAGCTCATCTACGAACGTTACGCCGGGCCGACCACCGCCAACACCCCGCACCTGACCTGGTCCATCAGCAAGAGCCTGCTCGCGGTGATGCTGGGCGTGGCTTATGGCCAAGGGCGCTTTCAGCTGGAGGACAAGGCCGCGAGCTTCTATCCCGCCCTGCAACAACACCCGCAGATCAGCATGGCCGACCTGCTGCATTGGGCCTCGGGCCTGGATTGGCAGGAGGACTATGAATACGCTCCACTCAACTCCTCGGTGGTGGCCATGCTCTACACCCGCGGCCATCAGGATATGGCGGCCTTCGCCGCAGGCCATGCCGCCTTCAGCGCGCCAGGGCAGGCTTTCCGTTATTCCAGCGGCGACAGCAACCTGCTGTCTGCGGCCTTGAAGAACATGCTCGGCGCGCCCGCCTATGCCGATTACCCCTGGACCGCGTTGTTCGACCCCCTGGGAATCAGGCAGGCGGTGTGGGAAACCGATGCTGCCGGGACGTTCGTCGGCTCCTCCTATGCCTACCTGCGCGCCCGCGACCTGGCGCGCATCGGCCTGTTGATGCAGCGCGACGGGCGGTGGGGCGAGCGCCAGTTGCTGCCCAAGGCCTGGGTCGAATTCTGTCGCACGCCCTTCAGTGGCTACCAGGCCCACCAGGACGAGGCGGTGCCGGGCGCCCACTGGTGGCTCAACCGCGCCGTGCAAAGCGCCGCGCCACCCTGGCCCGATGCGCCGAGCGACACCTTTGCCGCCCTGGGGCACTGGGGCCAGGCGCTGTACATAGTGCCCAGTGAAAACCTGGTCATCGTGCGCTACGCCGACGATCGCGATGGCAGCTACCGGCACAACGAACTGCTGAAGCGGGCCCTGCTGGCGTTCGGACGGCAGGGTCGGCCGTGAGCCGTCCATGGGTTCGGCGCCGACCTGTTTCCGGCCTGCTGCTGTTGCTGCTGGCGGCGCTGCTGGCCTGGGTCTGGCATGAACGGCTGGCGCTGCGGGCATTCCCGGACATCCTCGGTGCCTACAGCGCCAAGGAGTACTGCTCCTGCCGTTATGTGATGCAGAACCCGGCCGATTATTGCCTGGGTTACGTGCGGCAATACTTGCCCCTGAGCCAATTTGTTGATGAGCCGGAGCACCGCCGGGTCACGGCCAGTGGCCTGGGACGCAGCCACAGCGCGGCCTGGATCGGCGAGCGCGAGGGATGCCGGCTGGCTCCCTGAACCACCCCACCCAAGCCTGTTCCACCCAGTGGAACCACATTTGATTGTCCTCTGATCCGGCTCGCGGTTATCTGACGCAGAGCCGTGATCACGTCTTGCTACGCCGTGAAGCGCTCCGAAAAAGAACGGGAACACACCCGACCCAAGGAGACCCAGCATGACCCGACACCCGCACATCCTGGCCTGGCTCAATGACGTCGCCAGTGAGTTGCACGCCATTCGCCAGGATATTCACGCCCACCCTGAACTGGGCTTTGAAGAGCAGCGCACCGCCGCGCTGGTGGCGCGCTTCCTGGAAGAGTGGGGGTTCGAGGTTCACACCGGCGTTGGCCATACCGGCGTGGTCGGCGTGCTGCGCAATGGCAATGGCCCCGGTCGGCTGGGCCTGCGGGCCGACATGGACGCCTTGCCGATCATCGAAAACACCGGGCTCGGCTACAGCAGCCAGCACCAGGGTTGCATGCATGCCTGTGGCCATGACGGGCACACGGCAATGTTGCTCGGTGCTGCACGTTACCTGGCAGCTACCCGCCGTTTCGACGGCACCCTGACCCTGATTTTCCAGCCGGCCGAAGAAGGCCAGGGCGGGGCCGAGGCCATGCTGGCCGATGGTTTGCTGGAGCGTTTCCCCTGCGATGCGCTGTTCGGCCTGCACAACATGCCAGGGCTGCCGGCCGGGCACCTGGGTTTTCGCACGGGGCCGATGATGGCGTCCCAGGACCTGCTTACCGTGACTATTGAAGGCGTTGGCGGCCACGGCTCCATGCCGCACCTGGCGGTGGACCCGTTGGTGGCGGCAGCGAGCATGGTCATGGCGTTGCAGACGGTGGTGGCACGCAATATCGATGCCCAGGAGGCGGCCGTGGTGACCGTAGGGGCATTGCAGGCCGGTGAAGCCGCCAACGTCATCCCGCAACAGGCGTTGCTGCGCCTGAGCCTGCGCGCGCTGAATGCTCCGGTGCGCGAGCTGATGCTCGAACGGGTCAGGGCCATCATCCGCAGCCAGGCACAGAGTTATGGCTGCACCGCCAGCATCGACCACCGGCCGGCCTATCCGGTGCTGGTCAACAGCCCGGCGGAAACCGAGTTCGCCCGCCAGGTCGGTGTGGCGTTGCTGGGGGAGCAGGCGGTCGATGGCAATACGCCGAAACTGATGGGCAGCGAAGACTTCGCCTGGATGCTGCAACGCTGCCCCGGCAGCTACCTGTTTATCGGCAACGGCCTGGCGCGGCCGATGGTCCACAACCCTGGCTATGACTTCAACGACGACATCCTGCTCACGGGCGCTGCCTACTGGGGTGCGTTGGCAGAGAGCTGGCTCAAGCCGGCCTGAGTTTTTCCTTTCTTCTGCCGCTGAACCGGGTGCCTGCCAGTGCCCGGCACTTCCCGATTGGGTTGCATGACCCACGAGCATTGAAGGAACGTCCCGATGAGCACTTCGACAGTCAGCGTTTCCCGTACCCGGCAGGTGGTTGCCGCCGTGATCGGCAACGCCCTGGAATGGTACGACTTTATCGTTTACGGTTTTCTGGCCAGCATCATCGCCCGCCAGTTTTTCCCCGCCGAAGATGAGTACGCCTCGCTGCTGATGGCCCTGGCGACCTTCGGTGTCGGCTTCTTCATGCGCCCGGTGGGCGGCATCCTCCTGGGCATCTATTCGGATCGCAAGGGGCGCAAGGCGGCGATGCAACTGATCATCCTGTTGATGACCGTGTCCATTGCCCTGATCGCCTTTGCGCCCAACTACGCCGCCATCGGCATGGGGGCGCCGCTGTTGATCGTGGTCGCGCGCATGCTCCAGGGGTTTGCCACCGGCGGCGAATATGCCAGCGCCACGGCGTTTCTGGTGGAGAGTGCGCCGGCGCATCGCAAGGGCCTGTACGGTTCATGGCAACTGGTGGGGCAATGCCTCGCGGTGTTCGGTGGCGCGGCGATGGTGGCGCTGGTGACCCGTTTGTTCTCGCCCGAGGTACTCGACCTCTGGGGCTGGCGCCTGCCGTTCCTGATCGGCCTGCTGATCGGCCCGGTGGGGTTGTGGATCCGCAAGCACATGGACGAGCCGCAAGCCTTTATCGAGGCGCGCAGGCAAGTGCGCGGCAAAGGGCCGACCCTGATGCAGGTAGTGCGTGATCATCGGCGCAGCATCCTGGTATCCATGGGCTTGTGCTGTGGCTCGACCGTGTCCTTCTATGTGGTGCTGGTCAACATGCCGACCTTTGCCCACAAGAACCTCGGCTTGCCGCTGGACCAGGTGCTGCTGGTGCAGATGCTGGCGGTGGCGCTGATGACCGTGGTGATTCCGCTGTCCGGTGCCCTGTCGGACCGCCTTGGTCGGCGCCCGGTATTGCTGGCCTTCAGCCTGGCGTTTTTTGTCATGGTGTATCCGTTGTATGTGTGGGTGGCCGCGGCGCCGTCGATCGAGCGCTTGCTGGTGATGCAGGTGCTGCTGTGCACCGCGATTGGCGGGTTCTTCGGACCGGCGCCGACCGCCCTGGCCGAGCAGTTTCCGGTGGAGGTGCGGTCCACGGGCGTATCGGTGGCCTATAACGTGGCGGTCATGGTCTTTGGCGGGTTCGCGCCGTTGATCGTGACCTGGCTCAGCAAGGTCCTGGGCACGCCGGTGGCGCCGGCTTTCTATGTGCTGTTCGCCTGCCTGCTGACCTTGTTGGGCACCTATTGCCTGCAGGAAACCCCCAGGGTAAAGAAACCCGGCGTAATGACCTATGGAGTCGAACCTTGATCAAGACCACCGAGCACCCTGGACCCTGGCACAACCCGATCGTCGAGCTGGACGCCCTGGCGCTGTCGCAGGCGATTCATGCCCGGCAGGTTTCCTGTCGCGAGGTGATGCTGGCCTATCTGGCACAGATCGAACGCTTCAACCCGCAGGTCAATGCCCTGGTGTCCTTGCGTGAGCCGCAGGTGCTGCTGGCCGAAGCCGATCAGCGCGATCGGCAGTTGGCTCGGGGCCAATCCCTGGGCTGGATGCACGGCATGCCCCAGGCGATCAAGGACCTGGCGGCGACCGCTGGACTGCGCACCAGCCTGGGTTCGCCGCTGTTCGCCGAGCAGATTCCTGCCCATGACGCCATCAGTGTCGAACGGGTACGGGCGAGCGGGGCGCTGTTGGTGGGCAAGAGCAACGTGCCGGAATTCGGTTTGGGTTCGCACACCTACAACCCGCTGTTCGGCACCACCGGCAACGCCTACGACCCGACACTCAGTGCCGGCGGCAGCAGCGGCGGGGCGGCGGTGGCCCTGGCCATGCGCATGCTGCCGGTGGCCGATGGCAGCGACATGATGGGTTCGCTGCGCAACCCGGCGGCCTTCAATAATGTCTTCGGCCTGCGCCCGTCCCACGGTCGGGTCCCCCACGGCCCGGCGCCGGAGCTGTTCGTGCAGCAACTGTCCACCGAGGGACCGATGGCGCGCAGTGTGTCTGATCTCGCCCGCTTGCTCGGTACCCAGGCCGGGTTCGACCCACGGGTACCGCTGTCGCTCAAGGAAGACGCCAGTGTGTTCAGTCAGCCGTTGACTCGTGATTTCGACGGCGTGCGCCTGGGTTGGCTGGGTGACTACCAGGGGTATCTGGCCATGGACGATGGCGTCCTGGGTCTGTGTGAAACGGCCTTGGCGGATTTTGCCGAGCTGGGGTGCGAGGTCGAGGCCTGCCAGCCGGCTTTTTCCATGGCGCAGCTTTGGCAGTGCTGGCTGGTGCATCGCCATTGGTTGGTCCAGGGTTCGATCGGGGCGTTGTATGCCGACCCGGCGAAGCGCGAGCGGCTCAAGCCTGAGGCGCAATGGGAGATCGAAGGTGCCATGGCCTTGAGCGGGGCTGAGGTTTATCAGGCCTCGCAGACCCGCAGTGACTGGTACCGGGCCTTGAGCCATTTGTTCGAGCGTTACGATTTTCTATTGCTGCCCTCGGCCCAAGTGTTCCCTTTCGATGCACGCCAGCCATGGCCGAGCGTCGTCGGGGGGCAGCCCATGGACACTTACCACCGTTGGATGGAGGTGGTGATCGGCCCGACCCTGGCCGGCTTGCCGAGTATCAGCGTGCCGATAGGCTTCAATTCGGCCGGATTGCCCATGGGCATGCAGATCATCGGCCCGGCCCAGGCTGATCGTGCGGTGCTGCAACTGGCGTTCGCCCATGAACAACTGACCCGCTGGGTCCAGCGTCGCCGGCCTGGCAATCTGCTGTAACCGCAGCGCACGGCCCACGCCGCTCGGTGGGCCCGCATCTTGCTGCATCAATGGCTTACCTATCAGGTTCCAGGGAGGTCCGAACATGGCCAGCAAGGTAGAAAGCGGTAGCGTACGTTCGGTCGAGCGCGCCTTGGCGATCCTCGAACTGCTGGGGCTGCATCAGGCCCTGGGGCTTGAAGAGCTGCACTACCTGACCGGGCTGCCCAAGGCCACCGCTTCGCGCATGTTGTTGACCTTGCAGGAGCAAGGCTGGATCTATCGTGGGCTCAGCGACCGGCGTTACCGACTGAGCGCCAAGCGCCTGTTTGGTGACAGCCAGCTGCGTTTCAAGCGGCACATGGTGGAGCAGGCCGCGCCCTGGTTGCAGGAGCTGAGCGAGCGCACCGGCCTGGTGACTGACCTGTCGTGTTTTGACGGCGAGCGGCTGGAGGTCATGGAAAGCTCGATTCCGACGGTGTTGCGCAAGCGCTACCCGAACAACTGTCAGATCGTCGGGCATTATTCGAGCCTGTTTCATTCGGCCATGGGCAAGGCCTGCCTGGCCGAACTGGAGCCGCAGCAAGTCGAACGCCTTGCTGCCCGCGAGCAAGTGCCCCTGGAAGATCAGTACCAGGCCTGCGAGCAGTCGCAGCACCAGGGGTTTGGCCAGCGTACCGAAGGTTATTGGGAGTACCCGGTGCGCCTGCCGTTCCTGATTCGCGCGGTGGCGCTTCCGATTTGGGCCGAAGGTCGGCTGGTGGGCAGTATGGCCCTGCATTGGCCGATGGATCAGGCACCGGTGGAGCGGGTGTTGAGCTTGCACATGGCCAGCCTCGCGGCCACCGTTGACGATGTGCAACGGGTATTGGCCTGAGCGCCGGTGAGTGCGTGCACTGGAGGGCTGCCGGTCTGTTCGAAAAGAAGCCGCTTGGGTCTGCGTTTGCGCATCAATGCTCGCTGCCAGGGCACGGGAAGCATTCTGCTGTTTGCAAGGCCATTCAAGCAGGCTAAGGTTCGGCTCAGGTTTATCTGCCCATGAGTGTTTATGTTCAACCCGTCCTTCCCCAAAGCCCTGGCCTTGCTGCTAATGGCGTGCGCGGCCGTGCCGGCCCACGCCGACTGGTACCTGGATAACGAGTCTTCCCGCCTGTCGTTCGTCAGCACCAAGAACTCCAGTATTGCCGAGGTGCAGCGCTTTCTCGTGCTGCACGGCAAGGTCGATGAACAGGGCAAGGCCCAGTTGCAGGTCGAGCTGGAGTCGGTCAACAGCGCCATCCCGCTGCGCGACGAGCGCGTGCGCAAAGAGCTGTTCGAGATCAAGGCCTACCCCGAAGCGGCGATCAGCGCCCAGCTCAACCTGCAACCGATCAAGGACCTGGCGCCCGGGGCGCAGATCGAGCTGCTGCTGCCGGTGACCGTCGACTTGCATGGCCAGCAGCACACCTACAACGCCGAGTTGCTGGCGACGCGCCTGGATGATCGGCGGTTTCAGGTGGTGACCCTGGAGCCGCTGGTGCTCGATGCCGAAGACTTCAAGCTGGCGCCGGGCGTCGAAACCTTGCGCAAGGCCGCGGGCTTGTCGGCCATCAGTTTGTCGGTACCGGTGGGTGCGGTACTGATCTTCACGGCGCGCTGACATGGTCGGCGCGGTGTTTCCCTGGCGTGAAGGCAACCGTTTCGAGTTGCTGATCGACGGCCCGCGTTTCTTTCCGCGGATGCTGGCGGCCATCGATCGTGCCACCGAGCAGGTCGAGCTGGAGCTGTACCTGGTGGAAGCGGGGGCCTGCGCCGAAGCCATGGTCCAGGCCCTGGTGCACGCCGCCGAACGTGGGGTACGGGTGCGCTGCCTGTTCGATGACTACGGCAGCCTGGCCTTTACCCTGCGCTTGCGTCAGCGCCTGACCGGGGCCGGGGTTGAGTTGCGTTTCTACAATCGCCTGAGCTGGCGCCGGGGGGGGCGCAACCTGTATCGCGATCACCGCAAGCTGCTGCTGGTCGACCAGTCCCTGGCAGTGGTGGGCGGCACCGGGGTCACCGATGAGTTCTGGGACCCGGAGGCCGATCACAGCGAGTGGCATGAAGTCATGGTCGAGATCGTCGGCCCGTTGGTGCTCGACTGGCAGATCCTGTTCGATCGACAGTGGCTCGCCAACCCCCACCGCACGGCCTGGAAACCCGCCGCGAATTTCGGTTTGCAGCGCTTGCCGAAAGTCCCGGCGCAGGGCGAGGGCATGGGCCGGGTGGCCTACGCCGATGCCCGTCAGCATCGGGATATTTTGCATTCGTTGATTCGTGCCCTGAACAGCGGCCAGCGGCGGATCTGGCTGGCGACCCCGTATTTCCTGCCGACCTGGTCGGTGCGCCGTTCGTTGCGGCGGGCGGCGGCGCGAGGTGTCGATGTGCGGCTGCTGCTGACCGGGCCACGGACTGATCACCCTTCGGTGCGCTACGCCGGGCATCGCTACTACCCGAGGTTGCTCAAGGCGGGGGTGAAGATTTTCGAGTATCAGCCGTGTTTCCTGCACCTGAAGATGGTGCTGGTGGATGACTGGGTGAGCATTGGTTCCTGCAACTTCGACCACTGGAACCTGCGCTTCAACCTGGAAGCCAACCTCGAGGCCCTGGACCCGCCACTGACCGGGGCGGTGACCGCGAGTTTCGAGGCCGACTTTGCCCAGAGCCAGGAAGTCAGCCTCGAAGCCTGGAAGCAGCGACCGCTGTGGCGCCGTATCAAGCAACGCATCTGGGGCTGGGTCGACCGGCTGGTGGTCAATATGCTCAATCGTCGGAGTTGAGCACGTTGCCTGCGAATAACACGGCGCCCACTCCGGATTATCGCGGCGCCCTTTCGGGCCAGCGTCCGAACGCGGCCCGAGCCTGGCGGCAGCGGCTACAGAGTCAGAGCAGTTCGAAGCTCTGTTGTTTGACGTCCTGTGAGTCCAGGCCGATCTGCACGTTGAAGTCACCCGGTTCAGCCGCGTACTTGAGTTGGGCGTTGTAGAACTTCAGGTCGTCCTCGGTGATGGTGAAGTGAATGGCTTTCTCTTCACCGGCCTTGAGCATGATTTTCTGGAAGTTCTTCAGTTCCTTGATCGGCCGGATCATCGATCCCGCCACGTCCTGGATATACAGCTGCACCACGGTCTCACCGTCGCGCTTGCCGGTGTTTTTCACCGTCACGCTGGCGTCGAGCTTGCCGCTCTTGTTCAGGGTGGTGGAGGACAAGGCCATGTCCGACAGGCTGAAGCTGGTGTAGCTCAGGCCATAGCCGAACGGGAACAGCGGCCCGGTGGTGTCATCGAAATACTGCGAGGTGTAGTTGCCCGGCTTGCCTGGGGTAAACGGCCGGCCGATGGTCAGGTGGTTGTAGTAGGTCGGGATCTGTCCGACCGAGCGCGGGAAGGTGATCGGCAGCTTGCCCGACGGGTTGTAGTCGCCGAACAGCACGTCGGCAATCGCATTGCCGCCTTCGGTGCCGCTGAACCAGGTTTCCAGAATCGCGTCGGCCTGTTCGTTTTCATCCAGCAACGACAGCGGACGGCCGTTCATCAGCACCAGCACCAGGGGTTTGCCGGTGGCCTTGAGGGCCTTGATCAGCTCACGCTGGCTGGCCGGGATGTGCAGGTCGGTGCGGCTCGACGATTCGTGGGACATGCCCCGCGACTCGCCCACGGCGGCTACGACCACGTCCGAGGCCTGGGCGGCTTTCACCGCTTCGTCGATCATCTGTTGCGCCGAGCGTGGATCGTCCACCACTTCCGGTGCGTCGAAGTTGAGGAAGTTGAGGTAGTCGACCACCTTCTTGTCGGCGGTGATGTTCGAGCCGCGAGCGTAGATCAGGGTCGCCTTGTCGCCCAGGGCGCGGCTCATGCCGTCGAACAGGGTCACCGATTGTGCCGGCACGCCAGCGGCGGCCCAACTGCCCATCATGTCGATCGGCGCCTTGGCCAGCGGGCCGACCAGGGCGATTTTCGCGGTCTTGGCCAGGGGCAGGGTTTCGCTGCGGTTCTTCAGCAGCACCAGGCTGCGGCGAGCCACATCACGGGCTTCGCTGCGGTGCAGGCGACTTTCGGCATTGGTGTCGGCCGGGTCATCCTCGGCCTTGCCGATGCGCAGGTAGGGGTCCTTGAACAGGCCCATGTCGTACTTGGCGCCGAGCACCTCGCGCACCGCGTTGTCGATATCGCTCTGGGCGATTTCCCCGGACTTGAGCAGCCCCGGCAGTTCCTTGCCGTACAGCGAGTCATTCATGCTCATGTCGATGCCGGCCTTGATCGCCAGCTTCGCGGCTTCACGTCCGTCCTTGGCCACGCCGTGGCGGATCAGTTCGATGATCGCGCCGTGGTCGCTGACCGCCAGGCCCTTGAAGCCCCATTCCTTGCGCAACAGGTCCTGCATTAGCCACATGTTGGAAGTGGCCGGCACGCCGTTGATCGAGTTCAGCGCGACCATCACCCCACCGGCCCCGGCGTCGATCGCGGCACGGTACGGCGGCAGGTAGTCCTGGTACATCTTGACCGGGCTCATGTCGACGATGTTGTAGTCGCGCCCACCTTCCACCGCGCCGTACAGGGCGAAGTGCTTGACGCTGGCCATGATGCTGTCGGCGGCGTTCGGGCTCACGCCCTGGTAGGCCTTGACCATCACCTTGGCAATGCGCGAGACCAGGTAGGTGTCTTCGCCGAAGCCTTCGGAAGTCCGGCCCCAGCGCGGGTCGCGGGAGATATCGACCATCGGCGCGAAGGTGATGTCCAGGCTGTCGGCGCTGGCTTCCTGGGCGGCAATGCGCCCGGACAGGCCAATGGCTTCCATGTCCCAGCTCGAGGCCAGGGCCAGGCTGATGGGGAAGATGGTCCGGTGGCCGTGGATCACGTCATAGGCGAAGAACATCGGGATCTTCAGCCGGCTGCGCATGGCTGCGTCCTGCATCGGCCGGTTTTCCGGGCGGGTGATAGAGTTGAACGTGCCACCGATACGGCCGGCGGCGATTTCCTTGCGGATCAGCTCGCGAGGCATTTCCGGGCCGATGCTGATCAGGCGCAACTGGCCGATCTTTTCGTCGAGGGTCATCTGCTGTAGCAGGTTGGCGACAAAGGCGTCCTTGTCTTGCAAGGCCGCGCCCTGGGCCGGCTGGTTTTGCACGGTGGCCACCGAGGTCGCGGCCAATACGGGGTGACTGGCCAGGCTGATCAACAGGCCCAGCAAACACAGCTTCTTCATGAATATTGTTCTCAAGGGCTAAAGCCGACACCGGTGAGACGGGTCGAACAGCCGAAATTTAGGGAGCGCCTATTGTTGTTCGGATAAATACCGCACACTTCTGAACTCTTTTTTGCGCTGGGCATCTTTTAGCCCATCAGCCCGATGCATTCCAGTGGCGCAGGCAGTTTTTGCCCACAGGATGTGTGAAACCGGGCAAAAGCTTCATCTCAATCAGGTTGTGCAAGGAGCCCCACCCATGAACATCACCCAACGCCTGCGTTCGACCTGGCCCGTCGCCGTTTTGTTGCTGCTCTCCAGCCTGCTCAGTGGCTGCGGCATCAACAACATTCCGACCCTCGACGAGCAGGTAAAAGCCGACTGGGGCCAGGTGCAGAACCAGTACCAGCGTCGCGCCGACCTGATTCCCAACCTGGTGGAGACCGTCAAGGGTTACGCCAAGCACGAGGAAGACACCCTGACCGCGGTGATCGAGGCGCGATCCAAGGCAACCTCGATCCAGGTCGATGCCTCGACCCTGGACAACCCGGAAAAACTCAAGCAATTCCAGCAGGCCCAGGATCAGTTGAGCGGTGCACTCAGCCGGCTGATGGTGGTCTCCGAGCGCTATCCGGATCTCAAGGCCAACCAGAACTTCCTGGCCCTGCAATCCCAGCTCGAAGGCACGGAAAACCGTATTGCCGTGGCCCGTCGCGACTTCATCCTGGCGGTGCAGAAGTACAACACCGAGATCCGTACATTCCCCGGCCGCCTGTGGCACAGCATGATGTACAGCGACCTGCCGATTCGTGAAACCTTCGAGGCCACCAGCCCCGACGCCGACAAAGCACCGCAAGTCAAATTCTGATGGGCCGCTTGCCGCGCGTGCTGCACGGTGTGCTGCTGGCGCTGGCGCTGCTGACCAGTGGTGCAATCGCTGCCGAACTTGAGGCCCCGGCCAAAAAACCGGGGCTGTATTTGCGCAAAGCCGCTCCTGAACCGGTGCCCGAGCCGGCGCCGCGAGATGAAACGCCTGCGCCCCTGGAAAGCCTGTTTCCCGAGTTGAGCGGGCGGGTGGTGGATGGCGCAGGCATGCTCGGCTCCACCAGCATCCGCTACCTGGCGCCGTTGCTCGCGGCCCATGAACAGCGCACCGGCGACCAAGTGGTGGTGGTCACCCTCGACAGCCTGCGCGGCAACAGCATTGAAGCGTTCGGCGTGCAACTGGGGCGGCATTGGGGCCTTGGCCAGCGGGACCTGAACAATGGCGTGCTGCTGATCGTCGCCCGCGCCGAGCGCAAGATGCGCATCGAGGTGGGCTACGGGCTTGAGGGCCTGCTGACCGATGCCCTGGCTTCGCAGATTATTGCCGGCATGGGTCAGGACTTTGCCCGGGGCGAGTTCGCCCAGGGGATCATCAACGGGACCCAGGCTATTCTGGACACCTTGGGTCGGCCAGCGATGGCCAGGGTCGAAACCTACCAGGAGCAGCTCAAGAGCGAGCGCCGCGAGGATTTTTTCCTGTTTGGCTTGCTGGCGGTGGTCCTCGGGTTGCTGTTTCTGTTGTTGCGTCAGGTGGTGGATATCGAGTTTGTCCGGGGCAAGTATCAACCGGGCGTCTCCAGGCGTTCTTCGAACAGCAGCAGCCGTGACAGCGCTTCTGCCAGTACGGGCAGCTATGAGGGCTCAAGCGGTTCGGCAGGTTCCAGCGACAGCGGCGACAGCCTGCGCTCCGGCGGCGGCAGTTTTGGCGGTGGCGGAGCGTCCGGCAGTTGGTAACGGCGATCACGAAAGGACGAGGTGCTGATGCGAGCAATTAAAGTGAGCCTGGTGCTGTTGCTCTGGGTGCTGGCGGTGACGGCCCGGGCCGAGCTGAAGTTCCCGGAGTTGAGCGGTCGGGTGGTGGACGACGCGCAACTGATCGAGCCGGCGGTTCGAGCCTTCCTGACCCAGGAGCTGCAAGCCCACGAACAGGCCACCCGCGAGCAGTTGGTGGTGGTGACTGTGCCCAACCTGCAGGGCGCCCGGATCGAGGACTTTGGCTACTTGCTGGGGCGCCATTGGGGCATCGGCCAGAAGGACAAGAACAACGGCGCGCTGCTGATCGTGGCCCGCGACGAACGCAAGCTGCGCATCGAGGTGGGCTACGGCCTGGAGGACCGGCTGACGGACGCGCAGGCCTCGGTGATCATCAACCAGGTGATCACGCCCGCGTTCAAGGCCGGCGACTTCAGCAAAGGCATCAAGGACGGTGTGGCCGCCATGTTGCTGGTGCTGGGCGGTACGCCGCTGGAGCAGGCGAGCACGGCCTACGACTCGGGCTCCGATGACGGCGTCAGTGACAAGGATTTTGTCGAGCGGCACTCGTTCTTTTTCATCTTCCTGGTGATGCTGTTTATCCTCGCGCTGATGGTTTTGCAGTTCCTCGGGATCTTGCCCAGCGGCGGTGGCCGAGGAGGTTCCAGCGGTGGCTCAAGCAGCGGCGGGTTCAGCGGCGGTTCGGGTGGCGGCTCAAGCGGCGGTGGTTTCAGTGGCGGGGGCGGCAGCTTCGGCGGCGGTGGCGCGTCGGGCGGTTGGTAACCAACAATAATCAGCGAGTATTGGACGACATGGCATTACTGAGTGAATACGAACAACGGCAGGTCGCCGAGGCGATTGCCCGGGTCGAGCAGCAGACCGACGCCGAGCTGGTGACCGTGCTCGCCGCCCGCGCTGATGATTACGCCTATATTCCGCTGCTCTGGGCCAGCCTGTTGGCGCTGATCGTGCCCGGGGTCATCCACCTGTTCGGCTGGATGGGCACCTACACCTTGCTGCTGACGCAATGGGCGACCTTTATTGTGCTGTGCCTGGTGTTTCGCATTCCCAAGGTCACCACCCGCCTGATCCCGCGCTCGGTCCGCCACTGGCGCGCGTCGAACCTGGCCCGCCGGCAATTTCTCGAGCAGAACCTGCACCACACCGTGGGCAGCACCGGGGTGCTGATTTTCGTCTGCGAGGCTGAGCGCTACGTGGAGATCCTGGTGGATGAAGGAATCTCCCGGCGCCTGCCTGACCAGACCTGGGCGCCGCTGGTGGCAGCCTTCACTCAGCAGGTGAAGCAGGGCCAGACCTTGCAAGGCTTTATCAACTGCATCGACGCTTGCGGCGAATTACTTAAGGTCCACGTGCCGGTGACCCAGGTGCGTAATGAACTGCCCAATCGCCTGGTGGTGCTGGGTTGAATCGATTGTCGGTGGTTTATGGTTCGAAAGTAGTAGGCGGGGGCTGTTTGCAGTAAGCATTGATTAAACGGCAATAGTTCCTGCCAGGCGGGCTATTGCCGGTTGCCAGGCTGATAAAAGTGCAATGCTTTTCAGGCCGGTGTAATGCCGTTAATTACGACTAAAGTAGTAAAAATAGTAGTCCCCGAGTTCAGGCACTTCTTCCCACATTTGAATACCACCATCCGGCATGGCCTGGATTCAAACCTATATCTGCCGACTTTTTTCTGTGTTGTAACAAGCAGGAAACACATCTTTTCTTATTCGATAATTGAATATAAAAGTAAAAAATAATATTAGAGCGGAATAAGTGTAGTCGTTATCCTGTGCTCCGCAGGGCGTCGTTGAGCGGTTGCCGCCGCTGGACCCATCCATTGCGCGGCGGCCTTTCCTGGTTGTCGCTACTCGAACCCGAGTTGTCCGTATCGGTTAAAGATAGGGAGGGAGCAGCCGGGAATTAATCATCGAGTTCGGAGTGGGTGTCTTGCAGATCGGTCTTCTTATTATTGAAGTTGCCCAGGGCGGCGCAACTTCGCAGTGAGTGTGCCGAGGTCGATTAGTCACGTGTTTGTATCGGGTAACTGCCGGGGAACTTAGTGTTTCTTCAATGGCGGCCAGGTGGCTGTGTGCTTGCTGTTTACGGTCTGTGACGGTTTTTTAACTTAAGGGTTTGGGGGATTAATGAATATTCGTAAAAAAGCCGTATCGAGCCTGGCGCTCCTGACGCTGGCGTTGGCCGGGGCGAGCATGGCCCATGCCGCGCAGCCGAGCGTGCGCATCGGCTATCAATTGCCATTGACCGGCAACACCGCCCAATACGGGCAGGACTTCAAGGCCGCCGCTGAAATCGCCCTCAAGGAGTTCAACGCGTCGGGTCGGATCCCGGTGCCAGTTGAAATCGTGTTCGAAGACTCGCGGTCCGATGCCAAGGAGGCCGTGTCGATTGCCCGCAAGTTCGCCGACGACCCGAGCATTGTCGGGGTCCTGGGGGATTTCACCTCGACGGTGTCGATGGCCTCGGCGCAGGTGTACAAGCGTGCCGGTCTGTCGCAACTGTCCCAGACCGCTTCCCATCCCGACTACACGAAAATCTCCAAGTGGCAATTTCGCAACATCACCAACCAGGACCAGGAGGGGCCGTTCAACGCGGACTGGATCGCGTCCCAGGGTTTCAAGAAGGTCGCGGTGATTGGTGAGCAGACCGATTGGGGTCAGTCAGCAGTGCAGGCATTTGAGAAAAAGGCCAAGGAAAACGGGATCGAGGTGGTCTTTTCCGAGTACTTCAACCGTGGCATTCCCGATTTTCGTTCGCTGATTACCAAGGTCGACCGGGTGCACCCCGACGCCATCTACGGCGCCATTTTCTACGAGGACGCGGCGCAGTTTCTCAAGCAGCTGCACCAACTGGGGGTCAAGGCCCCGGTGTTCTCCAGTTCGGCGGCCTACAACGAGCAACTGATCAAGCTGGCGGGTAAAGACGCCGATGGCTTGCGCCTGACCTCGACCTTCCTGCCAACCGTGGATGCGGAAAACGTGCGCCACTTCGTGACCGCGTGGAAGGCCGTGCGCAACGGCGAGGAGCCCGGACAATTCCCGGCCCAGGCCTACGACGCCACCAACATCATGCTCGCCGCCGTGGCGCGGACCTACCCTGACGCCACGCGCGACAAGGTGCGCCAGGCGCTGGCAGAGACCAAGGACTTTCCCGGGGTCACCGGTTCCACCACCTTTGATGCTGACCGCGAGCCGCACAAGTCCCTGGTCAAGGTTGAAGTCGTGAACGGCAAATTCGAGCCCTCGGCGTACTGATCGGTCGCCGGCAATCCTTGCATTCAACTGTGTGGAAACACCCAGGAGCCGGCGCAGGTGTCTGCGTCGGCGATAAAGCCGTACCTGTTCGAGGCGTTTCCCGTGATCGATTCCTACTATTTCCAGCAACTGGTGATCGGCCTGTCGCAAGGCATGACCTACGCGCTGGTCGCTATTGGCTTCACCCTGATCTTTGGTGTGCTGAACGCGGTGAACTTCGCTCATTCCGAGGTCTACACCATTGGCGCCGTGGCCGGGCTGTTCGTCATCGGTGCCTACGCCCCGCCCCTGGCCGGCGTGGTGCTGTTGGTGGCCGCGGTGGGCGCGGCGCTCGGGTTCGGCCTGGAGCGGCTGGCGTTCAAGCCGTTCCGGCGTTTTTCCGACGAGGCCTCGCTGAAGTCCAGGGCCATGCGCGAGTCGACGCTGATGTCGTCCCTGGCGCTGTCGATCATCGTGCGCGAGGGCCTGGAGCTGGTCATGGGCTCGCAGATGCAGCCCGTCCCCTTCAACTACATGCTCAATACGCCGATTGTCCTGGGCAGCATCACCATCGTCAGTGGCGATGTGGTGATCTTCGCGGTGTCGGCCAGCATGTTGATCGGCTTGCAACTGCTGCTGAAAAAGACCCGGATCGGCCTGTCGATCCGCGCGGTGTCCAATAACCCCCTGGGTGCCAAATACAGTGGGATCAATGTCGACCGCACCATCGTCTCGACCTTTGTCCTGGGTTCGTTGATGGGCGCGGTGGCCGGATTGCTGGTGGGGCTCTATTACGGTTCGGTGTTTCCTTCGATGGGTTTTGCCCCGGGCATCAAGGCATTCGTGGCGATGGTCATGGGCGGCCTGGTGTCGATCCCCGGCGCGGTGATCTGTGCGTTGATTCTCGGCGTTTCTGAAAGCATGGCCACCACCTTCATGCCCTCGGCGTGGGCGGACATGGTGCCGTACCTGTTCCTGATCCTGACCCTGATTTTCTTTCCCCGGGGCCTGTTCGGCGGAGGGCGCGAACGTGTCTGAGCGCTTTGTTCCCGCCGCCGTGATCGCCGCGCTGGTGGTGCTGGTATTCGTTGCCGTGCCCCTGGCTCTGCACGCTCACGGTGGCGGCTATTACTACCAGCTCGCCAGCCTGGCGTTGATCTTCATCCTGCTGGCCTCGTCCCTGCACCTGGTGTCGGGAGTGACCGGGCTGCTGCACCTTGGGCAAGCGGCGTTCTACGGGGTCGGCGCCTACCTGGCGGCGCTGGCCGGTGTGGCCTATCACGTGCCGTTCTGGTTGGCGCTGCCCCTGGCGGGCCTGGGCTCGGCGTTGATCGCCCTGCTGGTGGCGCTGCCCACCATGCGCCTGGTCAGTATCTATTTTGCGGTGGCGACCCTGGCCATCGGGCAGATGATCAACATCATCCTGATGAACTGGGTCCCGGTCACCGGGGGCCCGAACGGGGTCACGCTGTTTGCCCCCATGGACCTGTTTGGCTGGGAGATCACCGACAACACCGGCATCTATTACGTGGTGGCGGTGACGGTATCGCTATCGGTGTGGGCCATCTACCGCCTCAGTTACTCCTATTACGGCAACGCGCTGCGTGCCCTGCGCGAAGACGATCAATGCGCGGCGGCCATGGGCATCGATGCGGTGCGGCTCAAGACCCAGGTGTTCACGGTGGCGGCGTTCTTTGCCGGGATTGCCGGCGCGCTCTGGGCCTACACCACGGGCTATATCTCGCCAAACGATTTCAAATTCTCGGAAACCATCCTGATCCTGGCCATGGTGGTGGTGGGCGGCCTGGGTAGCCTGCCGGGGGCAATCATCGGCGCGCTGCTGCTGGTCCTGCTGCCGGAAGCGCTGCGCGGCTTTGGCGACTTGCGCAACATCATTGTCGGCAGCGTCATGTTCCTCTCCATCCTGTTCCTGCCCAAGGGCCTGTGCGGTGAAGTGCCGGCGATCAGCCTGGCGCGCGGACTGTTGGGCGGCGCCTGGAAAACCGATGCGGGCAAAAAGGTGGGCTGGAAATAATGCTCCTTGAATTCAACGGACTGACTCGCCGATTCGGCGGGCTTACCGCTATCGATAACGTCTCGGGGCATGTGGCCAAGGGCGAGTTGCTGGGGCTGATCGGCCCCAACGGGGCCGGCAAGACCACCCTGTTCAACCTGATCACCGGGTTCGTCCCGGTCAGTGCCGGCACGGTGCATTTCGCTGGCCGCGATGTGACCGGCAAGCCACCCCATGTGGTCGCTCGGCTCGGTTTGTCGCGCACGTTCCAGAACCTGCGGATCTTCCCCAACATGACCGTGTTCGACAATGTCTCGGTCGGCGCCACAGGGATGATCGGCCAGGGCCTGGTCGAAACCATTTTCGGCCGCGGCGAGCGTCGCCGACGGATCTCGGAGCAGAGCTGGCAGGCGTTGGAGTCGGTGGGGTTGCAGCACCTGGCGAACCAGCTGGCGGCCAATCTCTCCTACGGCCAGCGCAAGTACCTGGAAATTGCCCGGGCCCTGGCGATGCAGCCTGAGCTGTTGATCCTGGATGAGCCGGCAGCCGGGCTCAACGACACCGAAACCGCCGAGCTTGCGGCCTGTATCCAGCGCCTGCACGGCAGCGGGCTCAGCGTGATGCTGGTGGAACACGACATGAACCTGGTGATGTCGATCTGTCAGCGGATTCTGGTGCTCGCCTCCGGCAGAAAGATCGCCGATGGACCGCCGGCGGCCATCCGCTGCGACGCGGCGGTCCTGGAATCCTATCTGGGGACTGATTGGGAATGAACATCCTCGACATCCAGGGCTTGAAGATCAACCTGGGCACCCACGACATTCTGCACGGCATCAGCCTGGCCGTGCCCGAGCGCAGCATCATTGCCGTACTGGGGGCCAACGGGGCGGGCAAGACCACACTGATGCGCGCGATTTCCGGGATCTACCAGGCCAGCGCCGGCAAGATCCTGTTCGATGGGCAGGACATCAACCGCCTGCCCAGCCACAAACGGGTGCAGCAGGGGATTCTGCAGACGCCGGAAGGGCGGCAGATTTTCTCCAACATGACCGTGCGCGAAAACCTGTTGGTGGGCGGTGGGCCTTATGGCATGCGTGAGGCTGAATCGGTTCTGGATCTGTTTCCGGTGATCGGCGAGCGCTTTCACCAACTGGCCGGCTCGTTGTCCGGCGGCGAGCAGCAGATGCTGTGCATCGGCCGGGCATTGATGCGCCGGCCGCGGATTTTGCTGATGGACGAGCCCTCATTGGGGCTGGCACCTAAAGTGGTGGGGGAGATTTTTCGGTTGATCCAGCACATCCGCTCCACCGGCCTCACCGTGTTGCTGGTGGAACAGAATGCCAAGGCCGCGTTGCGGGTCGCCGACTATGCGGCGGTACTGGACGGCGGCCATATCACGCTTGAAGGACCGGCCGCGCAGATTGCCGCCGATCCACGCATTGTCGACGCTTACCTCGGAGGTCATTACCACCCATGACGCACACAACGTCCAACGCCCTGGCCACGAGCCGCCTGCGTGAAGAACTGGCCTACCTGAAATTGCCCAGTGCGGCCTGGACGGCGGCGGGCAAGGGCCCTGACGGACTCGACCTGCCCGATGTCGCGATTATCGGCGCGGGCATGTTTGGCATTGCCGCCGCCGTGGCCCTGATCCTCAAGGGCGTGCACAACATCCGCCTGTTCGACAGCCAGCCGCCGGGCCGCAGCGGGCCCTGGACCACCTATGCGCGGATGCCGACCCTGCGCTCGCCCAAAGACCTGCCGGGGCTGAGTTTCGGGATCCGCGCGCTGACCTTCCGCGCCTGGTACGAAGCGACCTACAGCGCCGAGGCCTGGGAGGCGCTGTACAAGATTCCCAATGCGGTGTGGCAGGACTACCTCGAATGGATCGCCGAGGCCTTTGACCTGCCGATTGAACACAACGCGGTGATCCGACGTTTTTCGGTGGGGCCGCAGACCGTCACCCTGCAGCACGAGGACGGGCGCAGCCTGATTGCCCGGCGCCTGGTGATCGCCACCGGGCGCTCGGGGACGGGGGGCGCGAGCCTGCCTGGATTTATCGATCCGGGGTTGTTTCCAACCCGCGCGGCCCACAGCTGCGACCCGATCGACTTTGCCGCCCTGGCCGGGCGTCGCGTGGCGGTGATCGGTGCCGGTTCCTCGGCCTGGGACAACGCCGCGACAGCGCTGGAGCACGGCGCGGCGCAGGTCACCCTGTATGCCCGGCGCAGTTATTTGCCGCAGATCAACAAGGCCCGGGGCTATATTTATCCGGGCTTTATCGAGGGCTGGCACGGGCTGGCCGCGCAGGAGAAGTGGGCGGTCTCGGCCTACCTCGACGACACGCCGCCGCCACCGCCCCATGAAACCGTGCTGCGAACCCTGGCGGCTGGGGGCGAGCGCTTTACCCTTAATTTCGACTCGCGGTTCGAGGCCGTGTCCGAGGTGGCCGGGCAGGTGCAACTGACCTTGGCCGAGCGCACCGATCACGCGGACTTCCTGATTGCCGGGACCGGCTTTCGCGTCGACCTGGCCCGTGAACCGCTGTTTGACCAGGTGGCCGGGCGCGTGGCCCTGTGGCGCGATCGCTTTGAACCGACTGCCGGTTCCGAACGGCCGCACCTGGGCCTGTTTCCGTGGTTGGGGGCGGGGTTTGAACTGCAAGAGCGCGGACTGGCCGACGGTGCTTCCGAACTGAACCGGGTGCACCTGCTCAACCACGCCGCGAGCCTGAGCTTTGGTTCGATTGCCTCGGATATCCCGGCGATTTCCGCCGCCGCCGAACGCCTTGCCCTGCACATTGTGGCCCAGCTTTTTCATGAGGGTTTCAGTGCGTATCAGCAACGGCTGGTGGATTGGGAAAATGAGTGGGAGCTGGAACCCACCCCTTATTTCCACCCCGCATCAGGCGCTCAAAAGGCGCTTTAAGCCTCAGGTTGCCAGGCGCCGGGCGATTCCTTGTCGCCCGTTGCGCCGGGCGTTCGGCAACCGATAACCAGCGGGAGCGCGGCTCGATTGCCTGCCCTGATCGCGCCCCGGCTCGCGGAAAAAACACCGCTGGGTCAATAACTCCGTGCCCCGACGGGCCATCCCCCCTAAAATACCCGCCACTTTTGAATCACCGCGCGTATCGCCCGAGGCACCGTCCCCCATGTCTGTCACTGCAACCTCCACCCGTCCGGCGCCGGATCACCATGCCCAGTTTCTGGCCTTGCTGGACACCAGCCTGGCGCAGAACGCCTTTATCAAACTGGTGCTGGCCAAGTACGTGGGCGACGAAGCGGATTTGCAGCGCATCATCATCAAGCAACTGACGGTCAAGGAGCAGCCGTGCCTGTCCTTCGTCTACCGCTACAAGACCCGGGACATCACCAAGAACTTCTCCCTGGAGGAGGGCGCGGCGTTGATTGGCGAGTGGCTGCCGGCTTCGTTCAAGAACGCGCACCTGCTGACCCTAACCGATGAAGTGCAGCTGGAATACAGCAAAAAGGGCAAGAGTTCGCTGTTCAAGGGCAAGCCCCAGCAGCAGCGTGAAGTGCCGTCGGCCGAGCACAACCGCGAGAAGAATCGCTTTCTCGACCTCAACCGGCCGTTTCTCGCTGATCTTGGGGTGACCAACAAGCAGCACGAGCTGATCCCGGCGATGTCGCGCAAGTGGAAGCAGATCAACAAGTTCATCGAAGTCTTCAGCCACGCCCTGGCCTCGTCGCCGATCAATCTCGCGCAGCCGGTGCGGGTGGCGGACTTCGGTTCCGGCAAGGGCTACCTGACCTTTGCCATCCACGATTACCTGCGCAACACCTTGCAGGCGCCGGGTGAAGTCACCGGGGTCGAGCTGCGTGAGGACATGGTCACCCTGTGCAACACCGCCGCCGCGCGCCTGGAGCATCCGGGGCTGGTGTTCAAGTGTGGCGACGTGCGCAGTGTGGCCCCCAGCGAGCTGGATGTGATGATCGCCCTGCATGCCTGCGATATCGCCACCGACTACGCGATCCACACCGGGATCCGCTCCGGCGCGGCGATCATCATGTGCTCGCCGTGCTGCCACAAACAGATCCGCCTGCAGATCCAGAGCCCGGCGCTGCTCAAACCGATGCTGCAATACGGCCTGCACCTGGGCCAGCAGGCAGAAATGGTCACCGACAGCCTGCGCGCACTGTTCCTTGAGGCCTGTGGTTATGAAACCAAAGTCTTCGAATTCATCTCCCTGGAACACACCAACAAAAACAAAATGATCCTCGCCGTCAAACGCGCCGAACCCGCAGATCCGGCCCAGTTGCTGCTGAAAATCGAAGAGCTCAAAGCCTTCTACCACATCAGCGAACACTGCCTGGAAACCCTGCTCAAGGCGGATGGGTACCTGTAACCCAACGCGGCGTCTATGTTGGCCAGCGCAACCTGGCGGCAGCAGCTACAGGATGGTGTGGGGTTACAGGGCCCGGGCTGGCGCGGGTTGGGCCGGGCGTACGCTGGTCTTGCGCCCGAGCATCACGGTCAGAATCACGCCCACTGCGAACACCCAGGTGATCGGTTCGATGTGCTCGCCAAAAAACAGCGCGGAAAAGGCGATGGTGAAAAATATCTGCAACAGCTGGATCTGACTGACCCGGGCAATGCCGCCCATGGCCAACCCGGCGTACCAGGCGAAGAAACCAAAGAACTGCGAAAACAGCGACACATAGCCAAAGGCCCACCAGGTGCGGCTGGAAATCGCCCCTTGATGCTGCATCGCGAGGTACCACACCGGGCCAATCAGCAGGGGCGTCGACAGCACCAGGGCCCAGCAGATCACCTGCCAGCCACCCATCTCCTTGGCCAGGCGGCCGCCCTCGGCATAACCCAGGCCGCCGACGGCAATCGCCCCCAGCATCAACACATCGCCGGCCTGAATGCTCCCGGCGCCGCTGATCAACGCATACCCCAGCACCAGCGCGCTGCCCAGGGCGGCGCAGGCCCAGAAGGCTTTCGACGGCCGCTCATGGGACAGCCACGCCGCATACAGCGCCACGCACAACGGTTGCAAGCCATTGACCAGTGCGCCGTGGGACGCGGGCAGAGTCTGCATGGCCCAGGCCGACAACACCGGAAAACCCAGAATCACCCCGAGGATCACCAAACTCAGGCCTTTGATCTGACGCCAGGTCGGCCACTTCTCCCGCTGCCACAGCAACAGCAACGCCGCCGGAATCGCCGCGACCAGCGCCCGCCCCAGGCCATTGAGCAGCGGGTGGATCTCCAGCACCACGATGCGGGTAAAGGGCAGGGTCAGGCTGAAAATGATGACACCCAGCAAGCCGAGGGCCATGCCGGTGTTTTCGCGGGAAGACATAAGGGCAACCAGATCAAGGGGAGGGCAGGGCGTATCTAGCCATAAAGCCGCAAATCGGCGCTGTTACAGCTGGGCACAGACTTGGAGGTACAGTTGGTGGGGCAGCGGCAAGCTACAAGCTTGAAACTTGCCGCTGCTCGTGTAGTACCCGCGTATTACCTGGGCCGGCAGATTAGGACTACCTTGAATATTCTTTCTGCCCACGTGTTTCTGTAAAAGGAGTCATCCCATGGCCGCTAAAAAGATCCTGATTCTGGTCGGCGATTACGTCGAAGACTACGAAGTGATGGTGCCGTTTCAGGCGCTACTGATGGTGGGGCATACCGTGCATGCCGTGTGTCCGGACAAAAACGCCGGCCAGACCGTACGCACCGCGATCCATGATTTCGAGGGCGACCAGACCTATAGCGAGAAGCCGGGTCACCTGTTTGCCTTGAACTTCGATTTTGCCAAGGTGCAGGCTGCCGATTACGACGCGCTGCTGATTCCTGGCGGACGGGCTCCGGAATACTTGCGGCTGAATGAAAAAGTTCTGCAACTGGTCAGGGAATTCGACCAGGCGGGCAAGCCCATCGCCGCGGTATGCCATGGCGCGCAACTGCTGGCGGCAGCCGGTGTGCTTGAAGGCCGGGAATGCAGCGCCTACCCGGCCTGCGCCCCGGAAGTGCGACTGGCGGGCGGTACGTACATCGATATTCCCGTGACCGAGGGCCACGTTCAGGGCAATCTGGTCACCGCCCCGGCCTGGCCGGCGCACCCAAGCTGGCTGGCGGGCTTCCTCGGCCTGCTGGGCACCCGAATCACCCTGTAACGGAGGGCCCTGCGCATGTGCGAGCTGTACGTCAAAGCCGATCCGATTCTCTATGAATCCCGTTCACGCTCGCTGCGCATCTGCGGCGTGGTCACCACCTTGCGCCTGGAAAACCAGTTCTGGGACATCCTCAGCGAAATCGCCGGGGAAGACGGCATGACCACCAACCAGTTGATCGCCAAGCTGTATGAAGAGGTCATGGACTACCGCGGTGAAGTCGTGAACTTCGCCTCCTTCCTGCGCGTCAGTTGCACCCGCTACCTCAGCCAGCGCCGCAGCGCCACGCCGGAACTCAGCGTGGTTCGGCGCAACGCCCTGTAGCCCTTGGCCTTGAGCTGACGGTGACGTCAGCCCCCGGCCAGCGCAGCCTGCGGCAGCGGCTACAAGGCGGCGTCAATCGCGGGTACGGGCACCATCGAGCAATGCTTCCACCACCGCTCGGGCCATCTCCACCGAGTGCACCATGGACCAGATCAGCCCGCGCTCGATGCCGCTGGCGCGCTCGGTGATTTCATCGGACACCTCTTCGGCGCATTTCAGCAGCAGCGCGACGTGCATCAGCGCGTCTTCGGCATTGACCCCGGGTTGCACGGCGAACAGCGCATGACCCTGGGCATCGCGCAGGCCAAAGGGGCGAGGCCGGGTGTTTTTCAGGGATTGGAGCAGGTGGGCGTTGGCGCGATCCAAGTCTGGGTCACGGCGTTGCTGGTGGGGTGGATCGGGGACGAGCTTTTTCATGAGATTGGTTCCTTTAGCATTTAAGGAGAACCGCCAGATCTCACTTCCACATGAGAGGGTGGCAGCCATGCGCAGGTGTGGAAGACCGGAGCTAAAGGATCCCGGCGCACCCGAAGGTGCCCTACGCACAGCCGCCATAAATCGAGGTCACCAGCACCGAGTCGGTAGAGGTGTTCGAATGAAACGGCTGCACGTCTTTAGCTCCAGACTTCCACATCCGGGCCGCTGTTTTTGCAGCGACGGCTGAAGACTGCCTGAGGCCAGAAGAGGGTACAAGCCGCTCAAAGGCGTTTTGGATTCTCTAGGAAATACCCTACAAAACAAAGCGAAACCTCTTCACAGCTCAGCGGTATATGGCCCTGGCACCTATGGCGAGGGAGCTTCCCCTTACTGCCAACGCACTCCGTCTCCGGCCCAGGAGAGTTTCAGATTTTCCTTATATCCCCGCCCTCGACCTCAGCCCTAGATTCCCTCAGCCATGGAAGGTCCTGCACACCTGCATAGGCTCAGATCTCTAAAACCCAAGGACTCAGTGACAGGGAGTTACTGATGGTCAGCCGATGCCGGTTCTCCCTCTCGATCCGACTAGCCTGCCACTGTCCGAGTAGCGGCCCGGCCCCAGGAGTGCATCTAGATGCTTGTCAGCTTCCCCTTCCTGCGCAACGCCGATCTTCAAGAGACAGATACGATCGACGATGGCACCTTCAATCTGGGCGAGAAAAGCGGCAAAGGGGCCTTTCCCGTCAGCCACCAGTTCGGCTGGCATGGCGGCGTGCACCTGGTAGCCCCAGGCGCACCGAGCGATCCCGAGCCCGTCCGCGCCATCGCCGATGGTGAGGTCGTGTTTGCCCGTCACAGCGACCCGATGCCGCTCAACAGCGCCAGCGCCGAGGTCCAGGTTGCCCACCCACTGCTGTACTACACCGGCTGGACCAGCAATGGCGTCATGCTCATCAAGCACCAAACCGAGATCGGCGAAGGGGTGAGCGTGACCTTCTATTCCATCTACCAGCACCTGCACACCGTGGCCAACAAACCGGGCACCGAAACGCCGCTGAAAAAAGGCGACAAGGTTTATCGCAAAGACTCGATCGGCAAGGCCGGGGCCGTCTACGGAAAACCCAATCGTATCCACTTCGAGATCGTCGCCGACCAGCGCAACGTGGAAGCCCTCATGGGCCGCAGTGCCGGTCCACTGACCGCCCCGCAAGGCCGGCGCACCAGCGTATGGGGCGATATGCATATCGTGCTGCCCGCCAACACGGTGCTCTACGCCCAGGACCCTCGTACCGAGAGCAAGGCTTATGTGGTGCGCACCAGTCACCCGGGCTCAGGGGGCATCAACGACAGCCTCAATTCGGTCGCGCAACGCTTCCACACCACGCCTGAGCACATCCGCCGGCTCAACGGCACAGCCGCCCAAGCGGCCAACTGGTGGTTAACGGTGGCGGCGGCAACCACGGTCGCCCAGCGCACTATTCGCGTACCAGCCCAGTACGGCGCCGCAGCGAACGCACCGCCCGCGGACCTGTCCCTGGAAGATTGGCGTCACTGGCACGCCACCCGCAGTGGTCGGACACCGGCTGATCTCATCATCAGCCTGAGCGAAGTGCGAGGAACCATCCTCCTCACTACCCGCGACCGCGAGGGTGCCGTGATCGGCCGCTGTACGGAACCCGAGGGTGGCTACAACCTGTATAAAACCGCGGTCAAACACTACCCCGGCTGCCCCAGCGCCGGTTATGAAATGCTGCGCTTCGGACGCATCCTCGGTCCCGATGCACCTGCCGCAACGGACATGCAAGGCGGGCGTCTGCCCCATGTGCGCAAGATCGTCACCCCGGGCGGCGTGCAAGCGTTCGTCGACCTCAACCCGGCAGGGGTCAAGGTGTACAGCGACGCCGATTTCCCCGACTGGCTCGGCTGGACCTTTATCGACGACGACACCGATGGCAACAGTCGCTGCGACTCGAAACAGTTACTGGACCTGATCGAGCCCATGGCGCCCACCCCCAACCCCGCGCCGAGCTTGCCGGGAGTGCTGGGCGAAGCCGTGCATGCCGCCGCCAAGGCGTTGGACACGGCCCTGCACTACAAAGACCGCCTCGCCCGAGCCTACGCCAAGATCCACAACGCCAGCATGCGCAAGCGCCTGAGCTACAGCGTGGCCAAACTCCCTACCGAGTGGTCGCGCGACGACTTCGACCAGCGCTGGGGCTGGATCAAAGGCGACGATCCAAACGACGTTCCGGCCAACGTGCTGCTCAGCCTGTGCCTGTCACCTGAGGCCTACGACAAGCTCAAGCGCCACCATGGAGCGCTGGCGTTTTGGGAGGACGCGGTGAAAGAGGGGCTGGCCTTGGGCAAGGTGCATTATCACTTTCATCCGTTGCGGTTTATTGAGGTGTTCAAGCGGTGTGGGTGGTTGAGCCAATTGGAGACGGTACAACTGCTGCCCGCTAAAGGTATCGGCCTAACATACGACCGAGCGATAACCCTCATCCGTAATGGCCAATCTACTGAACAGCATTTACTGCCTCCACGTATGTGGGTGGTACTGAATCTGGTCAGAAGGAAATACTATCTTCTATCCGCGCTGCGGACGGCACATTTCTGGGGACAGATCGCGCAAGAAACGGACGGTCTTCAGACAGTCCGCGAATATGCGAGTGGTGCCGCGTACGAAGGTCGAGCAGATCTCGGAAATACGCAACCTGGAGACGGCGTTCGGTTCCGAGGGAGAGGAGTCATCCAGGTAACAGGGCGTGTGAACTACGATCGATATGAGAAATATCGCAATGCCACTTACACCAACGAGCCAAATCAGCTCCTCCTGCAGTCAGATGCGTACGTTGCAGTCGACGCATCCGGCTTCTATTGGGCAGCTGAAGCCACACGAGATAGATATGCCAACCCTCCGGGCAGCTTGAAACCCTATAGATGGGTATTAGATGGCAAGACAAATATAAACACCCGGGCCGACAGCTCGATATTTCAGGTGCTCACTGATGAACAGACGGTGTCAGCAGACGTTTTAAATGTAACGCGCCAAGTTAACAGGGCTGCGTTGCACCTGGATCGACGCATCAGATATTTCAAGTACGCTTACAAAATGCTCAGTGATGATGTGACTACCAATCTTCCAGATGGGAACTTAAAACCATGAGTAAGGTATTAATGTTTTTCTTTCTCTCTGTGGTCTCGATTTTTTCCACCGCTTCGGAGGGCGGTGCACATAAATCATCATTCGATATTTTGCAGAAACACTATTATGACTTGCTATCGGCATGCGGCTTCTCCTTCAGTTCAGCACGTACGTTTGTTTATGACGAGAAAATATGTGGATTTATATATCAAGATAAAACACACAGTCCCTTCTTCTACGGATCAGTGTCATCCAATAAAGAGTATTTGACTGAGAAAAAACTTGTAGGGGCAATTCGATTGTCTGAAGAGTCTCCGATGTCGACGCGAACCGATTACTACGATGCTCAGAGAGATGTCACGCAGCATCAAGTAAGATCTCAGAAGCTTCTTGGGCTCACAGAAGGGAAGAGAGATATTGTCATCGTTTCCGAGCTTGAAGTTACTTATGATAAGCCAGATAAAAGCGGGCAAATATTAACGCCGGTCAAAGAGATATACGAATGTTGGGATGGCGTACTTTACGGCAAAACTACCGCAATTTCTCTAGCTCTATGCAGTCTTGGTTCGGCCAGGAATAGTGGGTTTGCATCACAAAAAAGCTGGCAAGCCGAGGTCATCAAAAGCCTTTCTGTTGAGTGATGAATTTATAGGGTTTATCAATATTTATTTTCGAGTTTTATTATGTTGATTTGCTGTGGCTGGTATATTGATTTTCACCGTTTTTTCATGCCCGCAGCCAACAATGGTCAGGGCTACATCTCACCTGTTACTAACATGTATTCTTCCGATGCTTGAGTTGCTTGATCAAACTGTCCGTTCAAGTTACCCGTACCCGCCCGTAGCTCAACGACTTGGACGAGCGTTATCGCGCCCATGCCTACACGCAAGCGCTGTTACTTGATCAAAGTATCTTTCCCGCTGCCACGGTGTGCGGCGTGTGAATGGCAAGAAGCCGCCATCGCTCTACTTTGGTTTCCGACCAGGCGCAGCCACTAAGGTATGTCCGATGGAGTTTAAGGAGTACCGTGAACTATTTGCAGAAGATATTCGCGATATTCAGATACGGAAGTTAGGCTCACTTAATTCGTACTATTACACTGAAGCCTATATTCAACTTACACCGGTGTCGCCCCGCCTCGACCACGCATCCTCAGCCTATGTATGGGCGATGAAAACCATACGCTAATCACCAGAAATGGCGGTATCCGGCTCGGCGCCGACCCTCGCGAAATCTGGCAAGCCCGAAACAAACCGGTTCTTCCCACTTCAGAGGAGGCTTTACCGGAGGTCCTCGACATTATTCGCTCCATCCACTTTTTACCGGCAGGCAGCGAGTGAAAGGCGAGGCTGCGCTGGCCCTTCGAAACACCGCATTCCTTCCGGATTACCACGGCGTCTGTTCGGACCAGCGCCCACACGCGGCCCGAGCCTGACGGCAGCGGCTACAGATTGGTGACAACCCCGTTATCAGGGCGGGCTAGGGCTTAGCTGATTTTGCTGAGAAAGGCCGGCAGTTCCTGTTCGGGGACGACCGACAGGACTTTCAGGCGTTGCAGCATGCGTTGGCGGGCGCGTTGCAGGTGTTCCTTGAGGTTGAGGGCGGCGGCGTCGAAGGCGCCGTGCAGCAGCAGTTCGAGGATCAGGCGGTGTTCGGCGAGCATCGCCGGGTCGGCGCCGATGCCCAGCAGGCGGTAGAAAATCCGACTGATGATCATCGGGCTCTGGGCCTGGCGGATCAGGGTTGCCATTTTGCGATTCTGCAGGCCGGCGAGGCAGTGCTGGTGCAGGTCTTCTTCGATGCGTTCCAGTTGTTGCAGGCTGCAATGCTCGACCTGTTGTGCCTGGGTGATGCGTTCCAGCATGGCTTCCAAGACGTCGCGGCTCAGCCCCGGGGCGCTCTGGCGCAGGGCTTCGGGTTCGAGGCAGGCGCGCAGTTCGTAGTCTTCGGTGACTTCGCGAGCGGTCAGCGGCCCGGCCAGCCATTGCGAGTAGGGTTCCTTTTCCACCAGCCCGCGATCGCGCAGGCGCATCAAGGCCTCGCGCACCACCGCGCGGCTGACGCCGTAGTGCTCGGCGGCGGCCTGTTCGTCGAGGCGGTAATGGCCGAAGGCGATGCAGGTCGACAGCGCGCTGCCGATTTCCTCGTAGATCCGTTCCCCCAGGGGCCGGGTGTCCACCAGCTCTTCGCCGCTGTCCAGGCCGAGGTGGGTATGGCTCAAGGGCAGGCGCAATGGCTCGATGGCCAGGCCTTCGGGGTTGATCAGGTAGCCGCGGCCATCGAAGCGGCTGATCAGGCCTTCGTCGTGCAGCAGGTTCAGGGCCTTGCGCACCGGCACGCGGCTGGTGCCGAACAGTTCCGCCAGCGGCGCCTCCAGCAACACCAGGCCCTGCAAGGCGGTTCCCTGGATGATCGCGTCACGTAATACCTGACGGATCATCGCGTAGCGCGATGCGGTGCGTGGATCCTCGGCGGGTGCTGCTTTCATCGGTTCCTCTGGGGGCTGTGCGGCGATGGCCGGGGATTCTCTCACAGTTGGCCAGTGTCACTGCGCGCCACGTTTTTGTGCCCCGTCCTGGGGCTTGGAGAGGGGGAATGTTACTTTTCTGCACTAAAATGTACTTTTTAGTAAAAGGTACATTATTTCAATAACGAGTCTTTTGCCGAATCGATTTTCCGTCCGTCGGCATCCCGTCCTCCTTATTCATCCTCTCTACACCGGTCCTGTTGCCCCATTCGGCATGATTCGACAGACCCTGCCTGCCCAAGGCGAACTCCAGATGGCACGGAACCTGCTCTGTATAAAACGTACATTTTAATAATTAGTACATTTTATCTGGATTTGGAGTACCCGCCATGACCCCTTCACCGCTGTTGGACGCCACTGCGCTGGCCGCCGAGTTTGCCCAGCGTCGCAACGACCCGGTGCAGGTGCTGGAACAGGCGCTGCAGCAGGCCGAACGTACGCCCCACGTCTTTATTGCCTTGAGCCCGGCGCGGGCGCGGCGGGAAGCCGAAGCCGCTGCCGCGCGCTGGCGTGATGGGCAACCCCTGAGCGCCCTGGATGGCGTGCCACTGGCCTGGAAAGATTTGTTCGACCTCGCCGGCAGTCGCACCACGGCGGCCGCGGCGGTGCGCCGCGAAATCGCCCCGGCCCTGCTGGATGCCCACAGCGTGGCTCAGCTCAGCCGCGCCGGCCTGGTCAGCCTGGGCAAGACCAACCTCAGTGAGTTCGCCTATTCCGGGCTTGGCCTGAACCCGCACTTCGGCACGCCGCTCAACCCCCATAGCGATGCCCAGCCGCGGGTGCCTGGCGGTTCGTCGTCGGGCTCGGCGGTGGCGGTGGCGGCCGGAATCGTGCCGCTGGCCATGGGCACCGACACTGCCGGTTCGATTCGCATCCCGGCGGCGTTCAATGGCCTGGTTGGGTTTCGCAGCAGTTGCCGGCGCTACAGCCGCGATGGGGTCTTCCCCCTGGCCCGCAGCCTCGACAGCCTTGGTCCGTTGACCCGCAGCGTGCGTGACGCCTGGCTGCTCGATGAACTGCTGCGCGGCCATGATCCACGCCAGTCGCCACCGGTGCGCAGCCTGGCCGGGCAACGGGTGTGGGTTGAGCAAACAGTGCTGGAAGATGCCCGCGTCGAGCCCGCAGTGCGGGCCAATCTGCTGGCGGCGGTTGAACGCCTGCGCAGTGCCGGAGCGCTGCTGGAAGTGCGCCCGCTGCCGGCGTTCCAGGCCAGCCTGCAACTGATCGCCGACCACGGCTGGCTGGGCGCGGCCGAAGCCTTTGCCCTGCATCAGAGCCTGCTCGACAGCCCCGAAGCCGAGCACCTCGACCCCCGCGTACGGCGGCGCCTGGAGGCCGCGCGTGCGATGCCGGCCAGCCAGTTGCTCAAGCTGTACCAGGCGCGCCGGGTGTTGCAGCAACAGTTGCAGGCCGAGCTCGACGGCGCGCTGCTGCTGACCCCGACTGTGGCCCATGTTGCGCCGCCCCTGGCGCCGCTTGAGGCCGACGACTCACTGTTTGCCCAGACCAACCTCGCCACCCTGCGCCTGACCATGCCCGGCAGCCTGCTGGATATGCCCGGCGTCAGCCTGCCCAGCGGCTGCGATGCCCAGGGCCTGCCCACTGGCGTGCTGCTCAGCCTGCCCCAGGGCGAGGACGCGCGCCTGCTGCGCGCTGCGTTGTCGGTGGAGGCAGCGCTGCTCGATTCCTGAAATTCCCTTTGCCCTTTCCAACAACACGCAACGATTGGAGGCCGCTCATGGCTAAAGAAATTCTCTGTGCATTTGGTGTCGACGTGGACGCGGTGGCCGGCTGGCTCGGTTCCTACGGCGGTGAAGATTCCCCGGACGATATCTCCCGTGGCCTGTTCGCCGGCGAGATCGGCGCGCCACGCCTGCTCAAGCTGTTCGAGCGCTACGGCCTGCGTACCACCTGGTTTATTCCCGGGCACTCGATGGAAACCTTCCCCGAGCAAATGAAGGCCGTGGCGGACGCCGGCCATGAAATCGGCGTGCACGGCTACAGCCATGAAAACCCGATTGCGATGACCGCCGAGCAGGAAGAAATCGTCCTCGACAAGTCCATCGAGCTGATCACCCAGGTCACCGGCAAACGCCCCACCGGCTACGTCGCGCCCTGGTGGGAATTCAGCAAGGTGACCAACGAACTGCTGCTGAAAAAGGGCATCAAGTACGACCACAGCCTGATGCATAACGACTTCCATCCGTACTACGTGCGGGTCGGCGACAGCTGGACCAAGATCGACTACAGCCAGCACCCCGACACCTGGATGAAGCCCCTGGTGCGCGGCCAGGAAACCGAGCTGGTGGAGATCCCGGCCAACTGGTACCTCGATGACCTGCCGCCGATGATGTTTATCAAGAAATCGCCCAACAGCCACGGCTTCGTCAACCCGCGTCACCTCGAAGAAATGTGGCGCGACCAGTTCGACTGGGTCTACCGCGAGCACGAACACGCGGTGTTCACCATGACCATCCACCCCGACGTTTCCGGCCGCCCGCAAGTGCTGCTGATGCTCGAACGCCTGATCGAACACATCCAGAGCCATGCCGGCGTGCGCTTCGTCACCTTCGACGAGATCGCCGACGACTTTATCCGCCGTAACCCCCGTAACCGCTGATCACAGCAACTTACTTGAGGCGCGATCCATGTCTATCTACAACAAGCTCGACCTGACTGGCTGGAAACCCCAGCAGTTGACCCCGGCCCAAGTGCGCTTTGCCACCTGGATCGCGTTTTTCGCCTGGGTGTTTGCGGTGTACGACTTCATTCTGTTTGGCACCTTGCTCCCGGAAATCGGCCGGCATTTTGGCTGGGGCGAGGTCGAGCAGGCCGAGATCGCTACCTGGGTCGCGGTCGGCACCGCGGTGGTGGCCCTGGCCATCGGCCCGCTGGTGGACAAACTGGGGCGGCGCACCGGGATTATCTTCACCGTCGCCGGCTCGGCCCTGTGCTCGGCCTTGACCGCCATCGGCGGTGCCTGGGGCAAGTCGCCGCTGATCCTGATCCGTTCCCTGGGCGGCCTGGGGTATGCCGAGGAGACGGTCAACGCCACCTACCTCAGCGAGCTTTACGCCGCCTCGGATGACCCGAAGCTGGCCAAGCGCCGGGGCTTTATCTACAGCCTGGTGCAGGGCGGCTGGCCGGTCGGGGCCTTGATCGCTGCCGGGTTGACCGCGGTGCTGCTGCCGATCATTGGCTGGCAGGGCTGCTTTATCTTCGCCGCGATCCCGGCCATCGTCATCGCGCTCATGGCGCGCAAGCTCAAGGAGAGCCCGCAGTTCCAGATTCACCAACGCATCACCCAGTTGCGTAAAAGCGGCGCGGTCAGCGAAGCGCAAGCGGTGGCCAGCACCTACGGCGTGGACTACGACGAACACAGCAAGGCCGGCCTCAAGGCGGCATTTCGCGGCACCTCGCGCCGCGCGACCCTGGTGATCGGCGCGGCGATCCTGCTCAACTGGGCGGCGATCCAGGTGTTCAGCGTGCTCGGCACTTCGGTGATCGTCAGCGTGCATCACCTCTCGTTCGAGAACTCGCTGATCATCCTCGTGCTGTCGAACCTGGTGGGGTACTGCGGCTACCTGAGTCACGGCTGGATGGGCGACAAGATCGGCCGGCGCAACGTTATCGGCCTGGGCTGGATGCTCGGCGGCCTGTCGTTCGCCGGCATGCTCTACGGCCCGAGCAACATGCCGACGGTGGTCGGGCTGTACAGCCTGGGCCTGTTCTTCCTGATCGGCCCTTACTCGGCGGCGCTGTTCTTCATCAGTGAAAGCTTCCCCACCAGCATCCGCGCCACCGGCGGCGCGATCATTCACGCCATGGGCCCGATCGGCGCGGTGGTGGCGGGCTTTGGCGCGACTCAGGTGCTGTCGGCCGGTGGCGACTGGCAGACCTCGGCCCTGTACTTCGGCGCACTGCCTTGCTTCCTCTCGGGGGCGCTGATGTTCGCTGCACGCCATGTGCGTCCTGAAACCGTGAAATAAGGAAAAAGACTCCCATGACTCAGAAAGTCGCATTGATCACCGGTGCCGCCAGCGGCATCGGTCAGGCCCTGGCAGTGGCGTATGCCCAGCGTGGGGTGGCGGTGGTCGGCGGGTATTTCCCGGCCGATCCCCATGACCCGCAGATCACCCGGAACCTGGTTGAGGAGGCCGGCGGCCAGTGCCTGATGCTGCCCCTGGATGTTACTGACAGCCAGTCGGTGGACGAGTTGGCCGAGCAGGCGGTGCAGACCTTTGGCCGCCTGGATTACGCGGTGGCCAACGCCGGCCTGCTGCGCCGCGCGCCGTTGCTGGAGATGACCGATCAGGCCTGGAACGCCATGCTCGACGTCGACCTGACCGGGGTCATGCGCACCTTTCGCGCAGCGGTACGGCACATGGGCGAGGGTGGCGCGCTGGTGGCGATCTCGTCGATTGCCGGCGGCGTATATGGCTGGCAGGACCACGCTCATTACGCGGCGGCCAAGGCCGGTGTGCCGGGCTTGTGCCGTTCGCTGGCGGTGGAACTGGCAGGGCGCGGCATCCGCTGCAACGCGGTGATCCCGGGGCTGATCGAAACCCCGCAGTCCCTGGACAGGCAAAACTCCCTGGGCCCGGAAGGCCTGGCCAAAGCCGCCAAGGCCATCCCCCTGGGGCGGGTCGGGCGCGCCGATGAAGTGGCGTCGCTGGTGCGCTTCCTCACCAGTGACGAAGCCAGCTACCTGACCGGGCAAAGCATCATCATCGACGGCGGCCTGACCGTGCGCTGGCCTGATTGACCGACCACCCGACATCTACCTGTAGCCGCTGCCACCAGGCTGCGCTGGCCATAACGAACGCCATAGGAGTGTCGGTTAAATAAGGGGTGTTTTTTCAGGCCCGCTCAGCCTCGCGGCAGCGGTCACAGAATTTTTGCTACAGGAGTTTCCCATGTCTCAACTGTCCAATCGCCGCGCCGTGATCACCGGGGCCGGCAGTGGTATCGGGGCGGCCATCGCCCGGGCTTATGCGGTGGCCGGTGCGCGGTTGGTGCTGGCTGATCGCGACCCCGCCCGCCTGGCCGAAAGCGCCCGGGCCTGCCGCGACCTGGGGGCGCAGGTGTTCGAATGCGTGGCCGATGTCGGCAGCGTCGAAGGCGCCCAGGCCGGGGTCGATGCCTGTGTCGCGCAGTTTGGCGGCATCGATATCCTGGTGAACAACGCCGGCATGCTGACCCAGGCCCGCTGCGTCGACCTCAGCATCGAGATGTGGAACGACATGCTGCGGGTCGACCTCACCAGCGTCTTCGTCGCCAGCCAACGCGCCTTGCCGCATATGCTGGCGCAAGGTTGGGGGCGGATCATCAACGTCGCCTCGCAACTGGGGATCAAGGGCGGCGCCGAGCTGACTCACTACGCCGCGGCCAAGGCCGGGGTGATCGGCTTTACCAAGTCCCTGGCCCTGGAAGTGGCCAAGGACAATGTGCTGGTCAACGCCATTGCCCCGGGGCCGATCGAGACACCGCTGGTGGCCGGCATCAGCAGCGCCTGGAAAGCCGCCAAGGCCGCCGAGCTGCCCCTTGGGCGTTTCGGCCTGGCCGATGAAGTGGCGCCGGTCGCGGTGCTGCTGGCCAGCGAGCCGGGGGGCAACCTGTTTGTCGGCCAGACCCTGGGCCCGAACTCCGGCGACGTCATGCCCTGAAGGAGGCCTGAACATGTGTGGTTTGTGCGGTTTGTTGGGCGAGGACGTGCACTGGAGCGACCCCCTGGGCGGTGAACTGCCCCGGCGCCGCGAACGCTTGCGGCGGATCGCCGCGATCAACCGGGTACTGGCGCCCTGGCGGCTCAAGGTCGAGGACTTCCAGGGCTCGGCCTACCTGCTGCTCGGCGCCACCGGACGCCAGGAACTGGCCAGCGGCCTGGAGCAGCTCTGGGGCCAGGCCGAAGCCATGCTCGGCCGCCCGCTGGATCCCTTGGATCCCGGCCTGTTACAGCACCTGGAGCACGGCCGATGAGCATCGCCCTGAACGTGATCACCGGCTTTCTCGGCAGCGGCAAGACCACCTTGCTCAACCGCCTGTTGCAGGGCGAAAGCCTGGGCGACACGGCGCTGCTGATCAACGAATTCGGCGACGTCGGCATCGACCATCTGCTGGTGGAGGAGGTCGCGCCCGACACCGTGCTGCTGCCCAGCGGCTGCATCTGCTGCTCGATTCGCGGCGAGCTCAAGGACGCGTTGCTCGGCCTCCTGGCGCGCCGCAATCGCGGCGAGATCCCGGCCTTTCGCCGGGTGATTCTGGAGACCACCGGCCTGGCCGATCCGGCGCCGATCCTCGCCACCTTGAACAACGACCCGCAGCTGCGCGGGCGCTTTCATATCGGCCTGGTGGTGACCCTGGTGGACGCCAGTCATGCCCAGTTGCAAGAACGGATTCACCCGGAATGGCTGGCCCAGGTGGCAGCAGCCGATCGTCTGCTGCTGAGCAAGACCGACTGCACCGAACCCGCGTTGGTGGCGCGGTTGCGCGAGCGGTTGCAGGTACTGAACCCCGGCGCACCGATGCTCGACAGCCATGCCGTGCACAGCGGCGAGCAACTGTTGCTGGGCGAGGGCGTGCGCAGCGCACAGCCTGAAGTCGAGGTCGCGCGCTGGCAGTTGCAACGCGCGCAGCCTGTAACTGCGCAGCATGGCGCGGCGCAGGTGTGCTGCCTGGAGTTCGAGCAGCCCCTGGATTGGGTCGGCTTCGGGGTCTGGCTGTCGATGCTGCTAAGATGCCACGGCGAACGTATTCTGCGCGTCAAAGGATTGCTCAACGTGAACGCCAGCCAAGCCCCTATCGTCATCCATGGTGTGCAGCATTGCCTGCACGCTCCCGTGCACCTTGCCCGTTGGCCCGGCAGCGATCGGCATTCGCGGCTGGTGTTTATTCTGCGTGGGCTGGACCCGGCCCAGCTGCGCCGTTCCTTCGAGGTGTTTGCCCGCAGTTTTGCCCCGGCCCCCGGGGAGCCTGCCTGATGAGTGGCACGCAACCGATCACGTTACGGGTCCTGGGCACCTCGGTGACCTTGCTGGAATCGCTGCGGGTCCGCGCCGAGCAGGACCTGGGCATCCGTCTGGTGTACCAGGTGCACGACGTCGAGCAGGCGCAGCGCATCGCGGTGATGCAGCCCGACAGCTACGACCTCTATGACCAGTGGTTTCACAACGTCGACTTTGTCTGGCCGGCGCGGGCGATCCAGCCGATCGATACCCGGCGCATTGCCCTGTGGCATGAAATCAACGATCTGCCCAAGCGCGGACGGCTGTCGGCCAGCGATCGCCTGGGCAGTGGCAGCGTGCCCAGCGAGCGGCTGTTCGTGCAGCACGACGGCAGCCTCGGCAGTGCGGTCAGCGAGCGCATCAGCATGTTGCCGCTGACCCACAATGCCGACAGTTTTGCCTACCGCCCGGAGCGCTTGCCGGCCGGTTTGAGTTGCGCCAATGAGAGCTGGGGCTGGTTGCTCGACCCGGCCTGGAGCGGGCGAATCGCCCTGCAAAGCGACGCGGCGATTGGTGCGCTGGACGCGGCCCTGGCGATTCAGGGCAGTGGGTTGGCGTCGTTCAAGGACATCGGCAACCTGAGCATCGAGGAGATCGACAGCCTGGCGCAGATCCTTGTGCGCAAGCAGCGCGAGGGGCATTTTGCGGCGTTCTGGTCGGACGATGAAGAAGCCGCGCAATTGATGCTCAGCCCGTGCATCGATATCCAGAGCCTGTGGTCACCGACCCTGATGCGCCTGCATCGGGCCGGGGTCAAATACCGCCTGGCGGTGCCGCGCGAAGGGTACCGCGCGTGGTTTGGCGGGTTGTCGTTGTCGCGCCATGCCCAGGGTCCGGTGTTGGATGCGGCCTACGCCTACCTCAATTGGTGGTTGTCGGGCTGGCCCGGCGCGGTAATGGCGCGCCAGGGTTATTACATCGGCAACCCGGCTCGCAGCCGCGACCACCTGAGCAGTGCCGAATGGGATTACTGGTACGCCGGCAAGCCGGCCCGCGAGCAGTTGCCGGGCAGCGATGGCGAGCCCTTGATCGAAATCGGCGAGACCCGCGACGGCGGCTCCTACGAGCAGCGCATGGGGCATATCGCGGTGTGGAATTCGGTGATGGATGAGCACAATTATCTGGTGCGCCGCTGGGGCGATTTCCTGCGCGCCGGGAGCAAAAGCGCAGGTCGCGGGAAGGGTTGACCCTCTTTCCCTAAACCCCGCGCACCCGCATCTGTAGCCGCTGCCGAAGGCTCGGGCCACGTTCGGACGTTGGCCCTTGAAGACGCCGTTGGTTTCCTGAAACGCCACGGCGTCCGTGATGGCTACAGCGGTTCAGAAGAACCTTGTCACGCTGACCTTGGCGTTGCGGCCCAGGCTGGTGGCGTTTTCGCCGCTTAGCGGCGGGCGGTAGTCGCGGTTGAACATGTTATCCAGGGTGAAGTTGACCTCGGTGCCCTTGAGGTACGCCTGCTGCGGTTTCCAGCTGGCGAACAGGCCCTGCACGTTGAAGCGATCATTCTCGTACTGGTCCCAGCTGCTGTCGCCCAGGACACTGGCCGGGCCCTTGGCGTACTTGTCGCTCGGCACGCGGTCGGTCTGGCGCATCCACATCCCCTGCCAGCCCACTTGCGCATCCCACTGCGGGATTTTAAAGCCCAGGGTCGCCACCCATTTGCTCGGCGGAATATCCCGCGCCCAGACATTCGGCCCCCACGGGTTGGTGTAGGCGCCCTCGTGCTTGCCGGTGATCCAGGAATACGACAGCGAACCGAACACATAGGTCGAGTCGTAGAAGCTTTCGATATCAATGCCCTTGATGGTCAGGTCGCCGATGTTGCGGTACACCGAGATCGGCGAGCCGCTGCACACCTGGCTGATGCTCTGGCCGTTGATCAATTGCTCCGGGCAACCGATCCCGAGGTTTTTCATGATCTCGTCTTTGATGGTGTTGTGATAAAGCGTGGTGCGGATTTGCGCCGCATCGGAGTCGGTGAGGATCTTCGAGAAGCTGGTGACGTTACCTGCACGCAGGGCGGTGATCCGCTCCGGGTCGAGGTTGCGGCTGGTGGCCGAGCGGGTCGAGCTTGGGGACTGGACTTCATACTGTTCGTCGATCACCGGCGCGCGCCAGGTCTTGCTGTAGTCGGCGAACAGGGCAACCTCCGGGGTCACCGTCCAGAAGGCCGACAGGCGCGGCGACCAGCCGGTGTAGGTCTTGTCGCTGTAGTCGTGACCGGCCTTGGGATCTGGGCTGTTGTACAGCGGCGCGTCGTTTTTCTCGCCGCGGTTGCGCACATAGTCGTAGCGCAGGGACGGGGTCAGGGTGAAGTTGCCCAGGCTCACCGCGTCCTGGATGTAGAAGGCGTTGTTGTCGACCTTGCCATGGGGCATGAAGCCCGGCTGGTAATGGCCGTAGTTGTACTGGGCCACCTCGTAGGTTTTGCCGGGCATCCACATGTCGACTTCGCGGGTGTGCTTGCGGATCTGCACGCCGTTGGTCAATGCATGTTGCAGCGGGCCGGTTTCGAAGCGGCTGACGTTCTTCAGCTCGAGGATCTTGTCTTCATAACCCACGGTGATCTTGCGTCCGCCCGAGGTCGGCTGATAGAAGGCGGTCGGGCCGCGCTCGTCGGTCTGCTCGGTCTTGGAGTTGGAATACTTGAGCTCCAGGTCGATCCACGGGTTGTCCAGCGGGGTGTATTCGTACTTGGTCTGCCAGGTGGTATCGACCGTGTTGCGCTGGGCCAGGTAACGCTTGGTGGCACCGTCATAACCGAAGCGATTGATGTCGGACTGGCTTGGCGGCGACGGGTAACTCTTGGCCGAAAACGGCGCGAAGATATCGCTGTCGGAGCGCATGTAGGTAAAGCCCAGGCGGTGCTCGTCGGTCAGCTGCATATTGAGTTTGTACAGCTCGCCCTCCAGGTCCTGGGCGGTGTTGGGCAGGCGCTTGGGGTTGACCGGATAGACGTTGCGCGGGTCGGGCTGGGCGCTGGCCATTTTCATGTCGTCGCCGTCGCGCTTGGTCCAGTAGGCCAGCACGTCGAACCGACGGTCCTCGGTGCGGCCATACACAGCCGAGGTGTAGGCCTGTTCATGGCTGTTGCTGCTGTAGCCGTACTTGACCATGGCCCCGACATCGCGGCCTTCCTGCAACAGGTCCGGAGCGTCCTTGGTTTCCATGCGGATGGTGCCGCCAAAGCCGCCGTTGCCGGTCTGGGGCGAGTGCGGGCCTTTTTCCACTTCGACGCGCTTGATCATTTCCGGCTCGATGAAGATCGAACCCTGCTGATAACGCTCGAAGCCGCTCTTGGTCGCACCGTCGACGCTCATCGGGACGTCTTCGGCATCCCCCAGGCCCCAGATGTTGACGGTCTGGCCGCCGGGCTTGAGCGAGCCGCCGAGAGTCACGCCGGGCAGGGTGTTGATCAGGCTCGGGATGTTGTTGGCCAGATGGCGGTCCATTTCTTCCTGGTTCAGGGTCGAGCGGCCGACGGTGGCCGCATCCACTTCCTGGCCATTGCCGATCACGCTCATGGCCCCCAACTGCAACGCCGAACCGCTGGTGCTGCTGTCGTTTTCAGCGGGGCGCACGACGTAGGTGTTGTCGACCTTGACCAGGCTGAAGGTACTGTTCTTGAGCAGCGCGCCAATCGCCGCCTCGGGGCTGTAGTCGCCGTTGAGGGCTGGGGCCTTGATGTTGCGCAGCAGCTCTTCGTCGAACAGCAACTGGATCTTCGCCTGTTGCGCGATCTGGCTCAGCGAGCTGGCCAGTGCCTGTGCCGGCAGCTGGAAATGGATCGACTCGGCCTGGGCCTGGAGGCTGAACGCCATGCAGACCGCCAGCAGAGTTGGACGGGAACAAACGAACTGAAGATGCTGATGCACGCGAAACATGACTTCCCCCCGGTATGGCAACAAAGGCCAAAAGCACCGCAATGACGGCGCAGACGGGAAGAAGACGCGGCGCTGGAAAAAAACCTCATATGCGAATGCAAAATATTCGCATATGAGTTTCAGGGACGGGCTTCGATGCGGATCTTGCCATCGGCCAGGGCCACGGTGCGTACCGGTATCAGCGCTGGCAGGGCCTTGATCAAGGCGTCCGGATCGTTGATGTCGAGGTTGCCCGACACCTTGAATGCGCCCAGGGCGCCGTCTGCCAATTGCACCGGTTGGCGGCGGTAGAGGTTGAGTTCGTCCACCAGGCCGATCAGCTCGCGGTTGCGAAACGCCAGGCGTCCGTTGCGCCAGTCGGCCACGTCATCGCTGGCCAGGGTCTGGCGTTGCAAGGTGCCCTTGGCCAGGTCATAGATGGCCTGTTGCCGGGCGCCGAGCAGGGTGTTGTCGGCCGGGTTGCCGTCCGGTGTGAACGCCACCTGGCCGTGGGCGACGCTGACCACCAACTGCCGCTGGCCACGTCGCACATCGAAGGCGGTGCCGACCACGCGCACCTTGGCCTCGCCGGCGTGCACCCACAACGGGCGTTCCTTGTCGGGAGCGACCTCCACATACAACTGGCCCTGGTCGAGGTAGATTTCCCGTTGGTGGGCGCTGAAATCGATGCGCAAGCGGGTGTTGGCGTTGACGTACAAGGTGCTGCCATCGGGCAGGTTCAGGGTGCGACTGCCCTTGGCCTGGGCCGCGACCTCCTGGGTGTACGCCGACTGCGGCGTGCCCAGGTTCAGCGCCAGTACCGCGCACACCAGGGCCGCAGCCACGGCCAGCGCCGGGCGCCAGAGCGGCGTCTTGCGCACCGGCAACGGCACTGGGCGGTTGAGTTGCTGGAGCTCGGCAAGGTCGGCCCACAGTTGCTCGAATTCGGCATAGGCCCGCGCATGCAACGGCTGCGCAACCCAGGCTTCGAAGCTGCGACGGGTGTCGCGGTCGGGGTCGTTGCGGTTGCGTGCAAACCAACTGGCGGCCTGGGCATCGATGCTGTCGCTGTCGATGTCACTGTGTGTGCCGGGAAGGCGGGTCATTCGGGCTGCTCCTTGCCGTGTGCTTGTTGAAGGCGCTGCTTGCAGTGCAACAGGGCAGAGGCGATGTGTTTTTCCACCATGCTCAATGAAATCCCCATGCGCTCGGCGATCTGCGCCTGACTCAGGCCTTCGAAGCGGTGCAGCATAAGGGCTTCTCGCCGGCGCGGCGAGAGTTCTGCCAGGACGTCTTTCAACTGTTCCAGTCTCTGCAGGCGTTGGGCGGCGGGCAGTGGCTCGTTGTGTTCATCGGCCAGCGGCTCGCTGTCGCTGCCGATTTCGCCGTGCACGCCATGGCGAACCTGCTGGCGTCGCCAGTGATCGCGCAGCAGGTTGCGTGCCATCTGAAACAGGAAGGCACGGGGTTGTTCGACTTTGGCCTGGTCGCGGTAGTCCAGCCATTGGGTGAACACGTCCTGGGTCATGTCCGCCGCGTCGCTGGCGTTGTCCGTGCGCTTGCGCAGGAAATGCAGGATGTCCGCATAAAACCCGCGAACGGTGTCAGCCGACATAGGGTCGGGCTTGAGACGAGACATGGATACCCTTCTGGACAACGCAAGGACGCGAAAGTCGCGAATGATATCGAGAACTATTATTATTTGTCATTTTTTATCAGGGCTGCCCGTCATGAGGGCATCGAGCCATGGGCAGGCGGCTCGGGGAGGAGCGCTGAACAGCCGGTCAAGCGACCGGCTGGACACAGCGTTTGTCTCAGATCACAAAAAAGCCATGGGTCGCATCACGCCCCAATTGCGCCACCAGTCCGTATTCCCAATCCAGGTAACCCTGCATGGCTTCGCGTGGGTTGTCGGTGCCCTCGTAGGGCCGGCGATAGCGGTCGATGCGTGGCGCGGCCAGATGCTGGCGGCTTTCTTCCACGGGCAGGCCGGCGGCGATCCAGGCCGTGGTGCCGCCCTTGAGCACAAATACCGGACGCCGGGTCAGGGCTTGCAGTTCGGGCACCACAAAGCGCGCCAGCAGGCTGCTGCCGCAGGTCAGGACAAAGCGCTGCGGTGCATCGATGCCGGCCAGGGACTCGGCCAGTTGGCTGCGCAGGGCCCACCAGGCCCCGGGAATGTGGCGCTGCACGTAGTTGGCGCTGGCGGTGAAGTCGAGCACCAGGGTCCCGGGCGTTTCCAGCCACTGGGCCAGGGTCTGCGGGCTGATTTCCTCGGCCACGGGCACGGCGGGCAAGGGGGCCTGCCAGGTTCCGGTTTCACTGAAGTCGGCCGCTTGCAGGCCATCAAGCACCGCCACCTGCCAACCCATTTGCGCCAGCCACGAAGCGCTCATGTTGGCGCGCACGCCGTCGTCATCCACCAGCACCAGCCGCGCGCCGCGCACGCTGGCGACGTGGTCGGTCTCCTGTACCAGCTGGCCGCCAGGGGTGGAGCGGGCGCCGGGTAAATGGCCATCGGCAAACTCCTCCGGGGTGCGTACATCGAACAGGTAGGTGGTGCGCTGGCCGTCGGCTTGCCACTGGTGCAACTGGGTACGGTCGATGCGCGCCACCTCGGCCTGGTCGGCCACGGCCCGTGCCGACTGTTGCGCCAGGGCCTGGTTGCCCGGGGTGGCGGCCTTGAAGCGGCGCTGCTGCCCGTGTTCCAGGCGCTGCCCGGCCAGGGTCCAGCCGATGGTGCCGTTGCGCAGGGCCGCCACCGGGTTGGGGATGCCGCCGTTGACCAGGGATTGGGTGCCGATGATGCTGCGGGTACGCCCTGCGCAATTGACGATGACTTGGGTCTGCGGGTCGGGCGCCAGTTCGCGCACCCGCAGCAGCAATTCGGCACCGGGGACGCTGGTGCTGCCGGGGATGCTCATGGTCTGGTACTCGTCGAAACGCCGTGCATCGAGCACCACCAGGTCGGCCTTGGCGTCGAGCAGGGCCTGGACTTCCTCGGCCGCCAGCGACGGCGTGTGGCGCTGCGCATCCACCAGTTCGCCGAAGGATTTGCTCGGCACATTGACGTCCTTGAACAGCTCGCCGCCCGCCGCGTGCCAGCCGTCGAGGCCGCCCTCGAGCAGCGCCACATCGTGGTAACCCAGGGCTCGCAGGCGTTGCGCGGCCAGCTGCGCCAGCCCTTCACCCTGGTCGTAGACGGTGATCGGCGTGTTGCTGCGCGGGATGCGCGCGTACACCTCCAGCTCCAGTTTCGACAGCGGGATATTGGCCGCGAACAACGGGTGGGCTTCGGCGAAGGGGGCTTCTTCACGGACGTCGAGCAGCGCCAGTTCCTGGCGGTCGAGCAGGGCCTGGCGGATCTGGGCGTGGCTGCGGGTGGGGAAATCGGTCATTGCGGGGGCTCCTTCGACAGGTCCCAGAAGTTTGGCAAAAGGCTGTTGGAGTAGCCGGAGATAAAGGGTTTTTCAGTGCCGTCCAGGCCATACACCGCCCGTTTGACCGCGCCGATATTGGCCCCGTAGACGTGGATGCTGATGGACACCTGGTCGGCATAGGCATTGGCCACCTGATGGATATCGCCGATCTGCGGCGACACCGCTTCCACCTGCCCGGGTTCCAGGCGCAGTGCTTCGCCCGCCGCTTGCAGGCGGCCATCGGCCTGGCGCGCGAAGCCCTGGGAGTACTCGGCACCGCGCAGCATGCCGATCAGCCCCCAGACTCGGTGATCGTGAATCGGCGTGCGCTGCCCCGGGCCCCAGACAAAACTGACGATGGAAAAACGCTGCAGCGCATCGGCATGCAACAGGAACTGCTGGTAGCGCTCGGGGTCCGGCTGGGCGAAGGCCTCGGGCAGCCAATCGTCATGGCTGACCAGCTCGCGCAGCAGGCGTGCGCCGTGGTCCAGGATCTGTGCCTCGGGAGGCTGCTGTTCAAGCAGTTGCGCCAGTTGCTGGACGAACAGCCGCAGGCGTCCCAGGTTGGCCGGGGCGGGTTGGGCGGTTAATGCGTTGTGGGGCATGGGCTCCCTCCGTGGAAGCTGGAAAGTTCGAGGCGAACGACCGCTGTGCGCTAGAAGGTATTATTCTTTTTGGGTATTTTTCCAGTGATTTATTATGCTAAAAAAGAATGAATATAGATGATTTTCAAGGTTCTGCCGGAACCCCAGGGCGCCGTGCCGCGCAACGCCGGCTCATGGCCCGCAAGCGTCGGTTGATTCATCCGCTTATTGCATATCTAAAATTAGGATAAATGCATTTTTTGTATATTAAGTTAGAACCAAAACGAATTTCACGAGGGTTTTTTATGTAGTTAGCATGGGGCTCAACGCGTCGAAAAAGGGAAGTCGAGATGCCCGCGCAAGCCCCCCATTACTCAGTCTTGTCCGCATTCCTGCCAGGTTCCGTGCATCGGCAGCGGTCGCGCAGGAGCCACCCATGAGCCTTTCTACCGTGGCCCAGCGCCCGCCGGCGGGGCCGCAGGTGGCGTTATCCCACGCCGGCCTCGACTCGCCTGAATTCGCCGAACTGCTGCAAAACCTGTCCAGCGAGTTTGCCGCCAGTGCCGCGCACTACGACCGGCACAGCGAGTTTCCCCATGCCAACCTGCAGCGCCTGCATGAACATGGCTTGCTGGCCCTGACCGTGCCGCGCCAGTTGGGCGGCAGCGAGGCCAGCCTGGCCCAGGCACGGCGGGTCATCAGCGCCGTGGCCCGGGGTGAGCCGTCCACTGCCCTGGTGCTGGTGATGCAATACCTGCAACACACCCGCCTGCAACACAACCAGGCCTGGCCCCTGCACCTGCGCCAGCGTGTGGCGCGGGAGGCCGTGGAGTCGGGGGCGCTGATCAATGCCCTGCGGGTCGAGCCAGACCTGGGCACCCCGGCCCGTGGCGGCTTGCCCGGGACCCTGGCACGCCGCGTTGAAGGCGGCTGGCGCATCAGCGGGCGCAAGATTTATTCCACCGGGATCCCCGGCCTGACCTGGCTCTCGGTCTGGGCCCGCAGCGACGACGCCGAGCCGCAAGTGGGCACCTGGCTGGTGCACCGCGAGACCCCGGGGATCAGCGTCGAAGAAACCTGGGATCACCTGGGCATGCGCGCCACCGGCAGCCACGACGTGATTTTCGATGAGGTGTTCGTGCCCCTGGAGCAGGCGGTGGATATCCAGCCGGCCAACGTGCCGCGCCCGTCCGAGCTCGACAGCAATGGGGTGCTGTGGCTGGCAGTGCTGCTGTCGTCGATCTATGACGGGGTGGCCCGCGCCGCGCGCGACTGGCTGGTGACCTGGCTCGCCGAGCGCACACCGGCCAACCTCGGCGCGCCGCTGGCGAGCCTGCCACGTTTTCAGGAGTTGATCGGACGCATCGACGCCCTGCTATTGAACAACCGGGTGCTGCTGGATGCCGCCGCCGAAGGGCGGATCGCCCCGGGTGAGGCGACCCAGATCAAGTACCTGGTCACCAGCAACGCCATCAGCGCCGTCGAACTGGGTATTGAAGCCATTGGCAATCCGGGGCTGGCCCGGGGCAATCCGATCGAGCGCCATTACCGCGACGTGCTCTGCAGCCGGATTCATACCCCGCAGAACGACGCGATCCTCAGCGCCGCCGGGCGTGCCGCGTTTGCCTTGCCCGCCCGGGGAGCCCAGGCATGACCCGTATCGCCAGCCAGCTGGACGCGGCCTTCAATGCCCGCCTGCGGGTGCTGCTGCCGGATGTCGAAGTGCTGGAATTGCCCCGGGGGCTGCCCCAGGCGTTGCCAGCGGATGTGCGGGTCTTGCTGGCAGCGCCCCATGGCGATTTTCGCGATGCCGTGGAGCCGCCAGCGGGCTGGCCCTTCGGCTTGCAGTTTGTGCAACTGGTGACCTCGGGCCTGGATTATTTTCCCCGCTGGCTGTTCGACAGCCTGCCAGTGGCCAGCGCCCGGGGCAGCACCGCCGAGACCATCGCCGAGTTTGCCCTGGCCGCGATTTTCGCAGCAGCCAAGCAATTGCCCCAGGTGTGGATCGAGGCTGCCGAGCACTGGCAGCAACGTCCGCTGGCGGCGGTGGCGGGCAGCACCCTGGGCCTGTTCGGCTTTGGCAGCATCGCCCAGAGCCTGGCACCCAAGGCCCAGGCGCTGGGCATGCAGGTGCTGGCCCTGCGTCAATCGACGCGGCCGTTCGAAGTGCCGGGGGTGCAGGCGGTGGCTGATTTGCAAGAGCTGTTCGCCCGGGCCGATCACCTGGTGCTGGCGGTGCCGCTGACTGCGCAGACGCGGCACATCATCGATGCCCGGGTCCTGGCCTCGGCCAAGCCGGGTTTGCACCTGATCAATATTGCGCGCGGGGCGTTGATCCAGCAGGCGCCGTTGCTGGCGGCCCTGGATTCGGGGGCGGTCGCGCTTGCCAGCCTGGACGTCGCCGACCCTGAGCCGTTGCCGGCCGGGCATGCCTTTTATCGCCATCCGCGGGTACGCCTGTCGCCCCATACCTCAGCCAATTCGCCTCAGGTCTATCTGAATATCGCGCAGCTGCTGGTGCGCAATATCCAGCGTTTTGACCAGGGGCTGGAGCTGGAGAATCGGGTGGAGGTGGGGCGTGGGTATTGAACTGGGCAGTTGCGGATCTTCAGCGGCCAACTGGGCCCGCGCAGCCTGGCGAGGCTCGTCAGCGGCTACGAGGGGCGTGGAATTTTTTGCAGGGGGAGAGCGGGCATGACGGCATATAAGCGCCCGGCGGTGTATGACTTGCCGCGCCAGGGGCACACGGTGTTGCGTTGGGAGCAGCCGCCGCAGCAGGCGACGGTCGAGCTGGAGCGGGTGCAGCGCAAGCAAAGCCTGGCGGCGGCGTTCCGGGTGTTTGCCCGGCACGGTTTCGACATGGGTGGCGCGGGGCATATCACCGTGCGCGACCCGGGGCGGCCGGATCATTTCTGGGTCAACCCGGTGGGGGTGTATTTCGGGCATATGCGGGTGTCGGACCTGCTGCTGGTCAACCCCCTGGGCGAGATTGTCGAAGGCGAGGGCGCGCTGAACCTGGCGGCCTTTGCCATCCATGCGGCGCTGCACGAAGCGCGCCCGGAAGTGGTGGCCGCGGCCCACGCCCATTCGCTGTACGGCAAGGCCTGGTCGAGCCTGGGGCGCCTGCTGGATCCGCTGACCCAGGACGCCTGCGCCTTTTATGAAAAGCACGCGTTGTTCGACCAGTTTTCCGGCGTGGTGCTCGACAGCAGCGAAGGCGCGCGTATTGCCCAGACCCTGGGCCAGCACCCGGCCTTGATCCTGCAAAACCATGGCCTGCTGACCGTGGGCCAGACCGTGGAGGCCGCGGCCTGGCGTTTTATCGCCATGGACAACGCCGCCCAGACCCAGCTGTTGGCCGAGGCTGCCGGTACGCCGCGGCCGATCCCCCCTGACGTGGCGCGCCACACCGCACGCCAGGTCGGCACCGAATTCGGTGGCTGGTTCAGTTTTCAGCCTTATCACGCGCGGATCTTGCGTGATGAGCCGGACTTTCTCGATTAAGGATGTGCCCATGCAGCGTCGTCGTTTTCTCCAACTCTCGGCCCTGGCCGGCCTGGCCAGTGTCGCCGGCGGCATGCCGCGCTTGAGCCTGGCGGCCCCGGACCTCAGTGGCGTGACCCTGAACGTGGCCACCTACAAGGGCGCGGCGCCGACCTTTTTTCCCGAGGCCGGCATCGAAACCCCGCCGTACAAGGTCAAGTACGCCGAATTCACGGGCGGCAACCTGAGCTTCGAGGCACTGGTCAGCGGCACGCTGGATATCTCGCCGATGAGTGAGATCCCGCCAATCTTCGGCATCAAGAACCACGCCCCGGTCAAGTTGATCGCGGTGCTCACCGGCGACGTCAACAACCAGGCGTTCCTGGTGCCCAAGGGGTCGACGGTGCAGTCGGTGGCCGAGCTCAAGGGCAAGCGCATCGGCTATATCCGCTCCACCAGCTCGCACTACTTCCTGCTCAAGGCCCTGAAGGAACAGGGCCTGGGTTTCGACGACATCATCCCCCTGGCCCTGACTCCCCAGGACGGCTTTGCCGCGCTGCAACATGGCGCGCTGGATGCCTGGGTCAGCTTTGGCTATTTCATCCAGCTCGCCGAGTTGCGCGCCGAGGCCCGGGTGCTCAAGACCGGGCAGGGTTATCTGTCCGGCAACTACGTGATTGCGGCGAACCAGGCGAGCATCGCCGACCCGCTCAAGCACGCGGCGATCACCGATTACATCCTGCGCGAGTACCGCGCCTGGCAATGGATTGCCAGCCACCCGGAGGAGTGGGCGAGCAAGAGCGCGAAGATCCTCGGCATGCCGCGTGAAGTATTCCTGGCCCAGTACCGGGCCCAGAGCGGGCCACGGATTTTGCAGCCGGTGGACGACGCGGCGGTCAAATCGCAGCAGGACGTGGCCGACCTGTTTTTCGAAGCCGGCGTCCTGCCCCAGGCGCTGGACGTCTCCGGCCTGTGGGACCGCAGCTTCCGCTGGAGCTGAACCCTCGCCACCGGTAGCCGCGTGCCAATGACCTGTAGCCGCTGCCGTGCCTGCGAGGCTGCGCTGTCCGTCCATAACGCCGCGTATCTGTCCTGCATATTCCGGCGCTTGAGAGGGCCAGCGCAGGCTCGGTAGCGGCTATGGGAGTACGTCTATCCATTCCCCCAAGGCCACGGAGGCCTCGATGTTTGCCCACTCTCTTTTAGTGCTCGCGCTGGCCAGCCCCCTGGCCCTGGCCGCTGAAACCCCGCTGCAACTGCACCAACGCCTGACCGTCCTCGACAGCCACCTCGACACCCCGATGCAACTCGCGCGCCCGGGTTGGGACATCACTCAGCGCCACAGTTTCGCGGCCGATTTGTCCCAGGTCGACCTGCCCCGGATGCGCGAAGGTGGCCTGGACGGCGGCTTTTGGGCGGTCTTCACGCCCCAGGGCCCGCTGACTGCCGAAGGCCGGACCCTGGCCAGCGAGCACGGGCTGGCGGTAATCACGCGGATCCGCGACCTGATCGCCGCGCACCCGGCGGAGTTCGCCCTGGCCCTGCGCGCCGAAGACGTTCCGGCGATCGTCGCCCGTGGGCAGCGGGTGGTGTTTATCAGCATGGAAAACGCCGAGCCCCTGGCCGCCGACCCCCAGCGCTTGCAGACCTACCAGCGGCTGGGCCTGCGCATGCTCGGCCTGGTGCATTCGGCCAATAACGACTTCGCCGACTCGGCCACGGCCCTGCCGCAATGGCGCGGCCTCAGTCCGGCAGGGCGCGAGCTGGTGGCCGAGGCTAACCGCCTGGGGATCCTGCTGGACGTGTCCCATGCTTCGGATCAGGTGTTCGATCAGGTGCTGGCGCTGTCCACGGCGCCGATCATCGCTTCCCACTCCAGCAGTCGGGCGATTACCCCCCACCCGCGCAACCTCGATGACCGACGCCTGCGAGAGCTGGCGGCCAAAGGCGGGGTGGTGCAGGTCAACAGCTTCGGCAGTGACCTGATCCAGCGCCCGCCCAGCCCCGAGCGCGACAAGGCCCTGGGGCCGCTGTACCGCGAGTTTCGCCTGGCGGCAAGCATGAGCCCGGAGCAGGTCGCCGACCTCGCCGCGCGTATCCGCGAGGTCGAGGCGCGCTACCCGCAACCCCAGGCCAGCCTGGACGACTACATGCAGCACCTGCTGCACATCCTGCAAGTGGTAGGCCCCGAGCATGTCGGCATCGGCGCCGACTGGGACGGTGGCGGTGGGGTCGAGGGCCTGGCGGACGTCACCCAACTGCCGCGGATCACCGAGCGCCTGTTGGCGGCGGGGTACGGCGAGCAGGACCTGGTCAATATCTGGGGCGGCAACCTGTTGCGGGTTTTGACGGCGGCCCAGGGCAGGGCTACGCGCTAGGCAAATGCCCGCTGGCGAGGGTGACTCGCGGGTCAGCCCGGCTCTATGCACGCGGCGCACAATCCGCTCGGGTAAATATGAAACAAAGTAATATTTGCATATGCTTAAAATGTATTTCTCTTATTAAAGTGCTCCCCCTAGGATGGCTTCCCATAGACCCAAGTGACTGATCGTAGCGCTGGGCTATAACCGAATGCACTATCCATCCGCCAGGCAGGGAGCCCTTGCATGCCGTTGACCAGAAGACAATTGATCGCCCGAGTGGCCGCCGTCGGTGGCTTGCAGGCCGCCAGTGCGGTGATGGGCATGCTCGGGGTGAGCGACGGGGCGCAGGCTGCTGAAGAGAACTACGCCGCGCTGCCGACGGCCAGTGTCGGCCACGGTGCCAGCGTGGTGGTGATCGGCGCCGGTATCGGAGGCCTGGTCAGCGCCTACGAGTTGAAGAAAGCCGGGTTCAAGGTGACCCTGCTCGAAGCCCGGGAGCGGGTAGGCGGGCGCAACTGGACGGTGCGTCGCGGCGATCGGGTCGAGTACACCGATGGCAGCGTGCAGGTGGCGGATTTCGCCGATGGCTTCTACCTCAATGCCGGCCCCGGGCGCCTGCCCAGCCACCACCAATTGATGCTCGGCTATTGCCGCGAACTGGGGGTGGAGCTGGAAGTGCTGGTCAACACCAGCCGCAACGCCTTGGTGCGGCCGGACCTGAACCAGCCGGCGCTGCAGATTCGCCAGGCGGTCAATGACAGCCGTGGGCACTTCTCCGAGCTGCTGGCCAAGGCGGTCAATCGCAATGCGCTGGATCAGGAACTCAGCCCCGCCGATCGCAGCAATCTGCTGAGTTTTCTCAAGACCTGGGGCGACCTCTCCGACAAGCTCGAATACCTGGGTTCGGCCCGTTCCGGCTATAAGGTCTGGCCCGGTGCCGGTGACCAGTTGGCGCAGAAGAATGACCCGCTGCCGTTGCAGACCCTGCTCAATCCGGCGCTGACCACCGCGCTGATGATCGACGAATACCCCGAATTCTCGCCCACCATGTTCCAGCCGGTGGGTGGCATGGACCGCATCCCCGAAGCCTTTGCCCGACAGTTGCAGGGCCAATTGCGCCTGGGCGCCGAAGTGCTTGGCATCCACAACCAGGCCGAGGGTGTCGAAGTGGCGTATCTGGACAAGCGCAGCGGCCGCCAGCAGAGCCTGCGCGCCGACTACGTGATCAGTTCCCTGCCGCTGCCGTTGCTGGCCAAGGTCGAAAACAACCTCAGCACCCCGGTGCGCCAGGCCATCGCTCAGGTGCAGTTCGGCTACGCAAACAAGGTGGCCTGGCAGTCGCGGCGCTTCTGGGAAAGCGACTACCAGATCTACGGCGGCCTGTCCTTTATCAATCAGGAAGCCTCCGGCCTGTGGTACCCCAGCGGTGGCTTCAACCAGGCCGAAGGGGTGCTGGTGGCGGCTTACAACAATGGCGAAACTGCGCGCAGATTCGGCGAACGAAGCCTGGCCGAGCAGATCGAGATTTCCCGCCAGGCCGTGGAGCTGCTGCACCCCGGCCACAGCCATGAACTGCGCAAGCCCCTGGCGATTGCCTGGAGCAAGATCCCCTACAACCTCGGGCCCTGGATCAACCACGCCGTGGCCGAGCCCGATTACCAGTTGCTGAACCAGGCCCAGGGCCGGGTCTACCTGACCAGCGACGGCCTGGCCCACAGCGGCGTCGGCATCTGGCAGGAAGCCGCTGCCGGCGCCGCGCGGCGCGTAGTGCGCCATTTATTCGAGCGGGCGCAAAGCTCGCCACTCAAGCAAACGGCCTGAAAAAGCCGCGCTTTCATCAAAACAGCAGTCACTGATTTGCCAGGTAGCGGACCTCCGAGGCTGGCATTAAATAACCTTGGAGCGTCTGTCATGCCTTTTAAAAAAGCCTTGTTGGGGTTGGGGATCGTTTTTGCCGCGAGCAGCAGTTGGGCCGCGTCCATCGAGCGTGTGCCGTCGACCTATCCGAATTCGCCGATCCTGCAATCGGTGACCTTGCCCGCCGGCACCGAAGTGACCTACCTCTCCGGCCTGCTGCCGGACCCGGTCGACCCCAAGGCCGGCAAGGAGCAGATCCGCGCCGCCGGCAATACCGAAACCCAGACCCGCGAAGTGCTGCACAAGGTCGAGTCGATCCTGGCCGGCAAGGGCCTGAAGCTGGGCGATGTGGTGCAACTGCGGATCTACCTGGTGGGCGACCCGGCCCTGGGCGGCAAGCTGGATTTCGATGGCCTGCAACGGGCCTTCCGCGAGTTCTTCGGCACTGAAAAACAGCCGCTGAAACCGGCGCGAACCACGGTGCAGGTAGCCGGGCTGGTATTGCCCGGGGCCTTGATCGAAGTCGAAACCGTTGCCGCCAGGTCGCACTAAGCGCCGCTCAAAAGGATCTTCAGCCATGCGTTCCAACTTGCACAAAACCCTCGTCGGCGTGGCGCCGCTCAGCTTTGGCCTGCTCGGCCTGACCTTGCCGCCCAACGTCCTGGCTGCCGATGAAACCCTCGGCACCGTAGTGGTCACCGGGGTTCGCGGCAGCCAGCAGCGCACCGTCACCGACAGCCCGGCGCCGATCGATGTGATCGACAGCGAACAACTGCGCACCATCGGCCAGAACGGCCTCAAGGAAATGCTCGCGCGGCTGCTGCCGTCGTTCAACGTGCCGACCATCAACGGCGGCGGCACGGCGTTCCTGGTGCGCGGCGTCAGCATGCGCGGCCTGGGCGGCGACCAGGTACTGGTGCTGATCAACGGCAAGCGCCGGCACAACTCGGCCCTGATCAACAACGGCGCGCGGGTCGGCAACGCTTCGGTGCCGGTGGACCTGGACCTGATTCCCACCGCCGCCATCGAGCGCATCGAAGTGCTGCGCGACGGCGCGGCGGCGCAATACGGTTCGGACGCGATTGCCGGGGTGATCAACATCATCCTCAAGCGCAATGCCGAGGGCCTGACTTCCGACACCAGCCTGGGCCAGTACTACGACGGCGACGGCACCACCGGCCACGAAGCCTTCAACTGGGGCAACAAGCTGGGGGAGAACGGGGGCTTCTTCAACCTGTCGTGGGACGCCAAGATCCAGGAACCCTACGAGCGCTCCAGCGCCGCCACCGGCCAGCTGTATTTCAACCAGGCCGATGGTTCCCCCGACCCCCGTGAAAGCAATCGCCAGGGCTGGGGCACCGAGTACGGCCTGGGCCGCGACCGCACCACCAGCGTCGCCTACAACGCCGAACTGCCGTTGCAGGACGACCTCAAGCTGTATTCGTTCTCGACCCTGAGCTACCGCAACAGCAACAAGGATCTGGGCCACCGTAAGCCCACCGACATCACCAGCCTGGCCGGTGTGCCGAACGCGCCATACCCCAATGGCGGCCAGGCGCGGCGCGAGATCCACGAGACCGACTTCCAGGTTGCCGGCGGCGCCAAGGGCCTGGCCGGCGGCTGGGACTGGGACCTGTCGAGCACCTACGGCAAGGACCGCGGCGTGCTGGACACCGCCAACAACCTGAACATTTCCAACGGCCCCTACGGCCAGCATGACTTCCACCTCGGCAACCTGGTGTTCGACCAGTGGACCAACAACCTGGACTTCTCCCGGGCCCTGGACATCGGCTGGAGCAGCCCGCTGGAAACCTCCTTCGGCCTGGAATACCGGCGGGAGAAATACGCCCTCGAAAGCGGTGAACCCAACTCCTACAACTACGGCAGCTACGTGCCCAATGTCGGCCCGTTCGCCGGGGTGCGCCCGGACCCGGGGCTGTTCTCGGTCAACGGCACCACCCCGGAGGACGCCTACAGCCTGGAGCGTCACAGCGAAGCGGCCTATGTCGATTTTGGCCTCAACATCACCCCCAACTGGTATGTCGGCGCGGCCGGGCGCTACGAGAAGTACAACCTCGGGGTCGGCGACACCACCAGTGGCAAGCTCACCACCCGTTATGAGTTCATCCCCGGGTATGCGGTGCGGGCGGCGGTGAGCAACGGCTTCCGCGCGCCGTCCCTGGCCCAGAGCGTGTTCTCCACCACCAGCACCGTGACCCAGTTCGGCGCGGGCGGCACCACCACCTCGGTGCGTACCAAGCAGATGCGCCCCAACTCGGCGGAAGCCGTGGCCCTGGGTGCCCGCGACCTGGAGCCGGAAACCTCGCGCAACTACAGCCTGGGCTTTACCGCCGAACCGGCCGAGCGCCTGCGCCTGACCGCCGACTTCTACCTGATCGACATCGACAAGCGGATTCTCCAGACCGGCCTGCTGCAAGGCACCCAGGTCTCGCAGATCCTGGTGGAAAACGGCCTGTCGCCGAACCTGGCCGGGCAGTACTACACCAATGCCGCCGACACCCGGACCAAGGGCGTGGACCTGGTGGCCGACTACAGCCAGTCGTTCGGTGAATACGGCACGGCGAAGTGGAGTGTTGCCTACAACCACAACAAGACCACCATCCGTGATCTGGCCGACACCCCGGCGGCCCTGGCGCGGCTGGGTTCGAACTATGTGCTGTTCGACCGCCAGCAGCAGATCGACCTGACCAAGTCCACGCCCAAGGACAAGTGGATCCTGTCGACCAACTACAAGGTCGGCGACTGGACCACCAACCTGCAATTGACGCGTTTTGGCGAGTACACCGAAGGCTCGAACATTCCGGCCAACGACCGTACCTACAGCGCCAAGTGGATCACCGATATCGATGTGGCCTACGACGTGACCAAGAACCTCACCGTGGCCCTGGGCGCCAACAACCTGTTCGACGAGTACCCGGACAAGATCGGCCTCAAGGCGTGGGCCGGGACCTATGAGTACGGGATGTTTTCGCCGTATGGGCTGGGCGGTGGTTATTACTACAGCCGCGTCAGCCTGGCGTTTTAAGGGGTGGGTATGCAGTGGGGTGTGCGTGCTGCGTTGCGGTGCCTGGCCGGGCCGGCGCAGCCTCGCGGGCTCGGCAGCGGCTACAGGATGCTGTTGCTGATTCTGTGTTTGCTGGGCACCGCAGCCCAGGCCGACAACCGGTTGCGGGTCTCCAGCCAGAAGCAGTCGCTGAAGATTCTGCTGCAGGCCGCCGGCGAGCTGGAGCAGGTGCCGTACCCGATCGAATTCGCCTCCTTTGCCGCCGCGGCACCGACCGCCGAGGCACTGTCGGCGGGGGCGGTGGACATCGGTGCCCTGGGCGATGCGCCCTTTGTGTTTGCGGCGGCGGCCGGGGCGGCGATGAAGACCGTCGGGGTGATCAAACTCAAGGTCACGCCGACCGCGGTGGCAATCGTGGTCAACCAGGATTCGCCCCTGACCGACGCCGCCAGCCTCAAGGGCCGGCGCATCACCACTACCCGCGGTTCCATCGGCCATTTCCTGGCCCTGGCGGCCCTGCGCTCGGTGGGCCTGCATGGCACCGATGCGCAGTTTATTTTCCTCCAGCCCGGCGACTCGCGCAGCGTGCTGGCCAACGGTCAGGCCGATGCCTGGTCGACCTGGGACCCCTACACCAGCATGGTGCAGATGGCCGGTGGAACCCGGGTGCTGATCAGCGGCGAGGGCTTGTTCGCCGGGCATATGTTGCTGGTGGCCAGCGATCAGGCGATCCAGGACAAGGCGCCGCAGATCGACGATTTCCTGCGGCGCCTGGCGCGGGCCTATGTCTGGGCCGACCAGCACCAGGAAGAGTTCTCCCGGATCCAGGCGGTGTACAGCGGTCTGCCGGTGGAAATCCACGAACGTTCCAATCGTTATTCACGACCGCAACGGATCGCCATCGGCCCGGCGGTGATCGAGGACGTCCAGCACACCGCCGATCTGTATCGCGAGGAGGGCATTATCCAGAGCACATTCGATGCACCGGCCTACTTTGATGACCGCTTCAATGAAGTGAAGTAAGAAGATGAAGCCTTCATTAATTAAATTCGGGAGTTTTGCTGTTATGTGCGGCGAATGAAGTTATTTGCTCGTGCGCTCTTAGTGTATTTGAAAGTATGTTGTTGCTCGGCCTGTAAAGGCTGTTGCAGGGCCTTTTGCGCTCTTTTTTCAATACATTTTTAAGTTTGGATAATAGAGGTAAAGGGTATTTCACAACGGACTTTTGGCTGACTAAGGTGGCTTTGCAACAAAATATTACGTTGTTCTCTTCGCACTACTTCCAGGGAATAAGGGAGCTTGCATGTTTACAGTCATTACTGCCGATCAACTTGAAGCACGGCATATCCTCGATGTCGTGGAGAAGCGCTCTTATGGGGTGCAGCTCAAAGGTTTCTGCCCACCGGATACCTTGCAGGTGGCGCGCGATCATCTGTACCAGCACGAGCTGCGCAGCGCCTTCAGCGAACAAAAGGAATTCGTGCGCATCGGCAAGGCCTACATCGAAATCCAGGACGAGCAGAGCCGCGCCGAGTACCACGCCCAGGCGCTGGGCAATATCCGCAAGATCCGCCAGGTGTTCCGCCCGCTGGCCTCACCCATCGACGAGTTGCGCCTGTTGCTGGACGAAGTCTGGCCCCAGGGCGCGCACCTGTTGCAGGTGGACGGGCAGAAATGCTTCGTCGGCATCGCCCGTTTCCAGGGCAGCGGCGTGGACCTGACGCCGCACACCGACAACCTCGAACGCAATGCGCCCGAGGGCCATAGCCAGCCGCTGCTGAGCCAACTGTCGACCAACATTTACCTGGAGATACCTGAAGACGGCGGCGAGCTGGAGATCTGGGGCATCGAGCCCGACGAGGAGGAATACAACCGCCTGCGCGGCGAGCGCGCCTACGGCATCGAACGCCACCTGCTGCCGCCCCCGGATTTTGTGATCAAGCCGGAACCGGGCGACCTGATCCTGCTCAACCCACGGCTGATCCACGCGGTCCGCCCTTCGGCGAGCAGCACCCGGATCACCCTCGGCGTCTTTATCGGTTTTTACGGCGAACACCAGCCTTTGGCCTACTGGAGCTAACCCCATGAGCAACGTGCAGGAAATCAACCTCAAGGCCTACTTCAACAAGGGCGGCGAAGAACATGAGTTCGAAGGCAAGCGTGTGGTGCTGGCGGTCAGCGTCGGCCAGGAATACCACGAGGACCAGAAGCTGCGTTCGACCATTCACCTGATCAATCAGTCCGGCTTCAGCCATGTCAAAGTGGTGGTGGCCGACACCTTGCAGCGCCACAACAAGCACGGCAAATCCCCGGGCGAAGCGCTGTCGGCCTCGATCCGCGACGGCGATGCCTGGCTGGCGCGCAACCAGAGCATCCTCGATGGCCTGCGGGTGCCGTACCAGATCACCCGCTGGAACCAGGAACTGGCCAGCGATCACTACGCCGAACTGCGCCAGCAACTGAACCTGGTCTACCACGAGCGCCACGAACTGCGCGAAGCGATTGAAAGCACCATCGCGGTGTTTACCGATCGCTTGCGTCTACGGGACGAACACGCCGACATCGAGCGCGCGGCGGCCCAGTGCCGCGAATACATCCTCGAGGAAATCCCGATCATCCTGCCGCTGTGGGCGGCCGAGGGGTATGACTACGTGCTGTACCCGCAGCAGATGACCGCCGCCATGGCCACCAGCCGCGACCTGTTGATCGAGCCCCACAGCCCGGACCGGGTGCGCTGGCTGCCGCTCAAGTTCAAGAAACGCGGGATCCCGATCCCCTTCACCTTGCCCGGCGTCATCCACCCCAACTGGTCCAGTGGAGCCATCGCCATCTAGCCCCCCTGCAACCCGCAATCTGTAGCCGCTGCCAAGGTACGAGGCTGCGCTGGCCCTCAGCCCCCGGACGATCTCGGCCCAACCGCCCATCGTCCAGCCCAGGGCCCGCCCGGCCGGCCGCAGCGGCAGCAGATTTCCATGATTTTTCGCTAAGGAGTTTCCATGAGCGTTTTTGCGCAACAGCAACGCAAATGGTGGGCACTGCTCGGAGTGAGCATTGCCAGTTTTCTCGGGTGTGTCGATTTCACCATCGTCAACACCGCGCTGCCGGCACTGCAAACCGACCTCGGCGCCTCGGTCGACAGCCTGCAATGGGTGATCAACGGTTTTATCCTCGCCCTTTCAAGTTTCATGGTGCTGGTGGGGCGCCTGGCTGATCTGCATGGGCGCAAGCGCGTGCTGTTTATCGGCCTGACGGTGTTTGGCCTGGCGTCATTGGCGGCCGGGCTGGCCAGCCGGATCGACGGCCTGATCGTCGCCCGGATCGTCCAGGGCCTGGCCTGCGCGGTGCTCTACACCGCGTCGGGGGCGATTGTCTCCAGCACCTTCGACAGCGCCGAACAGGGCAAGGCGTTTGGCGTGCTGTTCGGGGTCAACGGCGTGGGCCTGGCCATCGGGCCGGTGCTTGGCGGTGTCATCACCAGCGCCTTTGGCTGGCAGTGGATCTTCCTGATCAACGTGCCATTCGTGCTCCTGAGCCTGGCCATTTGCAGCGTCAGCGTCGACGAATCGCGGGCACCCGCCAGCGGGGCACGCCTGGATTGGCTGGGGGCGCTGCTGTTGCTGATCGGCTTGCCGAGCCTGGTGCTGGTGATCGTCCAGGGCGCGGCCTGGGGCTGGGAGTCGTCGACCACCCTGGCGCTGATCGCCATTGCCGTATTGGCCCTGGCGGCCTTTGTGGCGGTGGAGCAACGGGTCGCGGCGCCGATCATCGACCTCAAACTGTTCGCCAACCGGCGCTTTGTCGCCGGGGTCTTGGCCAGCTTTGGCCTGGCGGTGTTCTATTGCGTGGCGTTCTTTGTCATGCCGCTGTACCTGGCGTTGATCCGTGGCGAAAGCGTGCAGGCCAGCGGCTGGCTGCTGCTGCCCACCACCCTCGGCGTGGCCGTGCTCTCGCCCCTGGTGGGACGCCTGGTGGACCGCAAGGGCCCGGCGCTGCTGATCAAGACCGGGTTGCTGTTGTTTGTGTTGTCGGCGCTGTTGCAGGCCGGTTTCGATGGCCAGACCTCGCTGCCGTACCTGTTGGCCGCCTTTGTGATCATGGGCCTGGGCTGGGCGAGCATTCTCGGACCGTCGACGGTACTGGGGATTTCCTCGGTGCCCCAGGAGGTCGGCTCGGTGGCCATGGGCTCGCTGATGACCTTGCACAACGTCGGCGGCGGCCTGGGCCTGGCGTTGGGGGTGGGCCTGTATCACCACTTTTCCGCGACCCCGGTGGACGATGGGCACGCTGCCTTTCTCAACGGTTACCGCGCCGTGATGCTGTTTCTGGCCGGTGTGACCCTGGCGGTGTGGGCGGCGGTGAGTGTGCTGCTGCGCCAGCGTCAACCCCAGGGCCTGGGCGTGGTGGAGGAGGGCGCGAGGGGTGGTTGAGGGCGGGTGGCTAAAGTTTGGCCAGGGTCTTTACTCTCAAGGCACCTTCACTGCCTGATCACCCAAGGAGCACGTTTATGTCCGGATGGTACGAGTTGAGCAAAAGCAGCAATGGCCAGTTCCGTTTTGTCCTGAAGGCGGCCAATGCCGAAACCCTGCTCACCAGCGAGCTGTATACCACCCGCAGCGCTGCCGAAAATGGCATCGCTGCGGTACGCACCAACAGCGCACTGGATGAGCGCTACGAACGCAAGACCACCAAGGACGGTCATCCGTACTTCAACCTCAAGGCCGCCAACCACCAGGTCATCGGCAACGGCGAGGCCTATTCCTCCAGCGCTGCGCTGGAAAAAGGCATCGCCAGCGTCAAGGCCAATGGCCCCGTCGGTCCGATCAAGGACAAGACCGTGCCGGCGCTGTAGGCCGCGTCCTGACAGGCTCGCCGCTCCCAGGGGCGGCGCAGCCTGGCTGTCTTCGAGATAAACCGTCAGCGGTTTGACGACCGAATTATGGCGAAATGCTATCGCTTGCTTTATCCTCCGCGCCCGTCACAGGGAAGTGGGGATGCCTGGTGCCCTGGCTGACGTTATCGATCATCGTCCAAGGGACCTGCGACCTCATGATTCGCCCTCTCGTCTTACTCGCCGCGCTGCTGGCCCTGAGCGGCTGCTACAGCCTGTCTCCCACCAAAATTGCCGACAGCATGAACCCCGACCCGCAGTCGGGCGTGGCTTATGTGGTGGGTGTGGTCGGTATCTGGCCGCAGGCTTTGTACACCGCCAACGAACAGATGCTGCTGATCCGTCCACGGGGTGGCGACGGTTTTGCCACCGCGCGTCTGTACAACCAGTTCTATGCCCGTACCCCACGTGATGTGCGCGAGACTTGGCACGGCATCGGCAGCCTGTTCGTGATGCCGCTCAAGCCCGGGCGCTATGAGATCTACAACCTGCATTTCGATCGCGGCAACGCCACCTCCTGGAGCCGTGAAGACTTCTCCATCCCCCTGGAGCTGGAAGCCGGCAAGGCCTATTACGTCGGTGATTTCCGCGCCGGGTGTCTGTCGGCTGGTGGCGCCAAATGCATCTTCCTGCACAGCGATCATCTGGAGCGCGATGCCGCCCTGGTGCGGGCCAAGTACCCGCAGGTGCCAAGCCTGCAACGGGTCGACCTGGAGAAAATGGAAGAAGCCACGCCGTTGATCGTCAAGGAGCAGGGGCCCAAGGCCTCGATGCTTAAAGCCATGCTGTCGGGAGACCTGTGATGCGCAGTACGTTTTGCTTGTGGGTGCTGCTGATGCTGGGCCTCGGCGGATGCCAGACCACTCACAGCCTCAAGCCGGCCGAGGTCGATTACCGCCAGTCGCTGCCGCCGATCAATGTCAGCGTGATCGGCCCCATTCCCGGTGCGCTGATCCGCAATGAACTGCGGCGCCGTGGCACCTTCGAACAGGTGCTCGATGGCCACAGCGCCGAGGGCTACAACGTGATCGTGGCGGCCAACAGTGATTACTTCGGTTGGCAGAATATCCCCCTGGGCCTGCTCAGCGCCCTGACCCTGTTTATCGTGCCGGCCCCGGCTACTTGGGACAGCCAGGTGGTTTTTCATGTCAGCCGTGGCGACCAGCCGCTGGCCCGATACCTGATCAGCAATCACACCAGCTCCTGGCGCGGCTGGGTCAATCTCGATGGCGGCCAGTACCCGCACGTGCAGCGCATCACCGATGACTTTATCGCGCAGATGCTCAAGGACCCGATCTTCAAGCCGGTGCCGGCGGCGGCGTTGAACAGCCACTGAGCAGTGGCTGGCCATCGCCCAGGCAAAAGCCCGAGCGCAGATGCGCCCGGGTTTTTTTTCGGCCTGGATTCAACCCAGGGTGTTGAGCAACTGCTGCAACTGGTGGCGCCCGGCGTCGTCCAGGGCAAACAGCGGCCGGCGCGGCTCGCCGACGGGCAGCCCGGTCAGCTCCAGGCCGGCCTTGATGGTGGTCGGCAGGCCGCCCTTGAGGATGAAGTCGAGCAACGGCAACTGGCGGTAGAACAGCGCGCGGGCCTGGTTCAGGTCGTTGGCCAGCACCGCCTGGTACAGCGCCAGGTTGAGCTCGGGGATCAGGTTCGGCGCGGCGGTGCACCAGCCGGCGGCACCGGCGGCGAAGGCTTCCAGCGCCAGGGGATTGCAACCGTTGTAGAACGGCACCTGGCCTTCACCGAGCAATTGCAGCTGGTGCATGCGCTGGATGTCGCCGGTGCTCTCCTTGACCATGGTCACGTTTTCCACGGCGTGGAAGATTTTCAGGATCAGCTCCACCGGCAGGTCGGTGCCGCTGGTGGCCGGGTTGTTGTAGAGCATGATCGGCACGCCGATGCTGGCGCCGATGGCCTGGTAGTGGGCGAGAATTTCCGCCGCGCTGAGTTTCCAGTACGACGCCGGTAGCACCATCACCACGTCGGCGCCGTGGCGCTCGGCAAAGCGCGCGCGACGCACGGCCTTGGCGGTGGTCAGGTCGGACACGCTGACGATGGTCGGTACGCGCTTGGCCACGTGGCGGATGCTGAACTCGCTGACCTGGTCCCACTCGGCGTCGCTCAGGTAGGCGCCTTCGCCGGTGCTGCCCAGGGGCGCGATGGCGTGCACGCCGCTGTCGATCAGGCGGTCGATGGAGCGACCCAGGGCGTCCAGGTCCAGTTGTTCGCCGTTGGCGCTGAAGGGGGTGATGGTGTAGCCGATGATGCCGTGAATGCGTGGGGTCGACATGGGGTCGCTCCTTTAATGTCCGGGTGGTTTCAGTTCAGGCAATCGGCGTGCTGCTTGAGGTTCTGCCGAGCGTAATAGTTGAAGGCGGCGGCGTGGCGTTTGGGCCGGGAAATCCAGTCATGGGCTTCGCGCCCCAGTTCCGGAAGGATCGGCTTGATGCGGCCGGCGGCCATGGCCAGCAGCTGCAACTTGGCCGCACGCTCGATCAACTGGGCGATCACACAGGCCTCCTCGATGCTCGCACCGCTGGACAGTTGGCCATGGTGCGAGAGCAGGATGGCGCGCTTGTCGCCCAGGGCCGAGGCGATGATTTCGCCTTCCTCATTGCCCACCGGCACCCCCGGCCAGCCTTCGAGAAACGCGCAATCTTCATACAGCGGGCAGAGGTCCATGTGCGACACCTCGAGCGGCACTTCCAGCATCGACAGCGCGGCGACGTGGGTCGGGTGCGTGTGGATGATGCAGTTCACATCCGGCCGCGCACGGTACACCCAACTGTGGAAACGGTTGGCCGGGTTGGGCATGCCGTGGCCTTCGAGCACCTCCAGGTCTTCGTTGACCAGCAACAGATTGCTGGCGGTGATTTCGTCGAAACCCAGGCCCAATTGCTGGGTGTAGTAGGTCCCGGGTTGCGGGCCGCGGGCGGTAATCTGCCCGGCCAGGCCGGAGTCGTGGCCGTTCTCGAACAGGATGCGGCAGGTCAGGGCCAGCTTTTGCCGGTCGGTCCACGTATTATCCGCCAGGGTGTTTTGCATCTGGGTCAGCGCCTGCTTGACCAGTTGCTCTTTGGGTAGTGCTAATGTCTTGGCCATATCGGTGTCCTTTACTGAGTCTTTTGGACGTCGGATTTGCCAGCCCCCGCTGCTCGCGAGGTCGTTGGGTTAAAGCAAATGACACTAAAGAGGCTATATGACACTTTGTGTCATTGGCAAGCACAAATCGTCGCCTCCTCAATGGATTAACCGCTCTACATGTCTATCCGTTTGAAATTACTCAGAAAAAAACTTGGCGTGACTCTGGAGGCCCTGGCTGAAAAATCCGGGATGACCAAGAGTTACCTGTCCAAGGTCGAGCGCGGGCTGAACACGCCATCGATTGCCGCGGCGCTGAAATTGGCCAAGGCATTGAACGTCAAGGTCGAGGAACTGTTCGCCGAAGACGCCGTCAGCCTCGACAGCTACAGCCTGGTACGCAGCGACCAGCGCCAGTCCCTGGCGGCCGGCGACCAGCCGGGATATGCGGTGCTGGCCCATCAGGTCAGCGAGCGCAGCCTGTTGCCGTTCATCATTTATCCGGCCAGGGAGTTCAGCGACAAGACCTTCAAGGAGCACCTGGGGGAGGAGTTTCTGTTTGTCCACGAAGGCCAGGTCGAAGTCGACTTCATGAACGAACGGGTGCTGCTCAATCGCGGCGACGCCCTGCACTTCAACGCCCAGAAACCCCACCGCATCCGCTCGGTGGGCGAGGTCCAGGCGCAGTTGCTGGTGGTGGTGCATAGCGGGGAGCAGTAGCGACCTGCATGACACACAACGCCGTCGTTGAGCGTTGTAGCCGCTGCCGAGCGTGCGAGGCTGCGCAGGCCATCTGCAACGACCTCCATTTGCCTGACGCCTCACGGCGCCGGTAAGGGCCAGCGTCCGAACGCGGCTCCGAGCCTGCGGCAGCGGCTACAGGGGGATGCGCGGGGTTACGCATTCAACGTTCGACAGGCACCGACAGTTTCGGATTGCCCAGCGCATGGCTCTTGGCATCGAAGAAACGCAGCGTCACGTCCATGCCGTCGAACAGCGTGGCGTAGTGGCGTTTCTGGTGCTGGATAAAGGCCTTGCTGCGCGGGTGGATCGAGATCGCCAGGGTCTTGCTCCCGGATTGGCGGATGGCTTGCACCAGGTGGTTGTCCTGGGGGCCGAGGTTGTGGCCGAAGATGCACAAGGCGTCGCCGTGGCCCAGCAGTTGCTCGTAGCAGAACGACAGGTAATCGCTGCTGCGAATGGTCTTGAGCTTGTCTGCCAGCGGCCCTTCGGTGACGAACAGCGGCACGTCATCCAGGGTCTTGATGGTGTTGTTGATGGCGAAGCTGCCCAGCAGCGTGCCCTCGGTGGAGGTCAGTTTGCGTGCGCTGCCGTCGACGTTGCGCACCAGGTGCAGGCCCCCGTGCAGGTACAAAAAGCGCGTGTCGCTGCTGGCGGTATCGCGCACATCGAACATCGGTTCGCTGCCGTGGAACAGGTCGTCGATACCCGGGTTGTCATGCTGGATCGCCCAGTAGTTGAGCAGGTCGTAATTGGTGGTGAACACCGTGCGATAGCGGCGCAGTTCCTGATTGATCAAGGCCAGGCTCGCCGGTTGCACCAGGCGCCAGGGGATGTGCACCGCGTGCACGGTGTTGATCAGCGCTTCCTTGATCGCGTAGTAGCGATTGCGCGGCGCTGCCGAACTCACGGCCAGGGCCTTGTTGACCCGGCTGGTGGTCTTCAGGGCGCCGAGCACCTGTTCGAAGCTGCGGGTCTGCAGGGCGTCGAACACACTCAGTTCGGACTGGCTCAAGGGTTTTTCTTCGACGGTGCGCGCGTTTTCGAACAGCGAGTCATAGGCGAAATCGTCCCAGACCGCACGGCTGGCACCATTGCCGATCAGCAGCCCGGCAATCGGCGTGCTGGCGCGCAAGGCCTCCCAGTCTCCAAGGTTGGCGTCAAATTCCTGGAAATCCATCATCGCGGTTCGTCGTCTCAAGGCACAGGGCGCCGACTTTATCACGACCGACTGTTGAGCCAGGTCAAGATCGGCGGTGACCGATGGGTCGATCCTGTAGGCATTTGCTGAATTGGCGTTTCGCGGTTCGGCCCAGCCAAGAGGATTTTCCATGAGCAGCACGTTTTTTATTCCCGCGGTCAACATCATGGGCATTGGCTGTCTCGACGAGGCCATGAACGCGATTCGCAACTACGGCTTTCGCAAGGCGCTGATCGTCACCGATGCCGGCCTGGCCAAAGCCGGGGTGGCGAGCATGATCGCCGAGAAGCTGGCGATGCAGGACATCGACTCGCTGGTGTTCGACGGCGCCAAGCCCAACCCGAGCATTGATAACGTCGAACAGGGCCTGCTGCGCCTGCGCGAGGGCAACTGCGATTTCGTGATTTCCCTGGGCGGCGGTTCGCCCCATGACTGCGCCAAGGGCATTGCCCTGTGCGCCACCAATGGCGGGCATATCCGTGACTACGAGGGCGTCGACCAGTCGGCCAAACCGCAGCTGCCGCTGATCGCCATCAACACCACCGCCGGCACTGCCAGCGAGATGACCCGCTTCTGCATCATCACCGACGAAGCGCGCCACGTGAAAATGGCCATTGTCGACCGCAACGTCACGCCGCTGCTGTCGGTCAACGACCCGGCGCTGATGGTCGCCATGCCCAAGGGCCTGACTGCCGCCACCGGCATGGACGCCCTGACCCACGCGATCGAAGCCTATGTGTCGACTGCGGCCAACCCGATCACCGACGCCTGTGCGTTGAAAGCCATCGACATGATCAGCAACAACCTGCGCCAGGCGGTGCACGACGGCTCCGACCTCACGGCCCGGGAGAACATGGCGTACGCCCAGTTCCTCGCCGGCATGGCCTTCAACAATGCCTCCCTGGGTTTCGTGCATGCCATGGCGCACCAGTTGGGCGGGTTCTATGACCTGCCCCACGGTGTGTGCAATGCGGTGTTGCTGCCCCATGTGCAGAGTTTCAACGCCTCGGTCTGTGCCGAACGCCTGACCGATGTGGCCCACGCCATGGGCGCCGACATTCGCGGCTTCAGCCCGGAAGAGGGCGCCCAGGCGGCCATCGCCGCGATTCGCAGCCTGGCTCGGGACGTGGACATCCCGGCCGGCCTGCGCCAGTTGGGCGCCAAGTTGCCGGACATCCCGATCCTCGCCGCCAACGCCCTGAAAGACGCCTGCGGCCTGACCAACCCTCGGGCGGCGGACCAACGGCAGATCGAAGAAATCTTCCGCAGCGCCTTCTGATCCGCTGACCCCGCACCCCACGCCGGCCCCTGAACCTCAGGGGCCGGCCTGCCCTCACACTCCCTGGCCTGCACCATTGAAAGCAATCGGCTGAGCGGCGATAGTGCGCCGCCGAAACGGGCTTTTTTGGGTAACGCAGGGAGCAGGCATGATCTTCAACCACCCTTTGCTGACAGGCCTGGCCGCCAGTGGCCTGCTGCTGTTGGCCAGCCAGAGTCACGCGCAATGCCAGGAACCGCCGCTGCCACCGGGCACCCTGGGGTACAGGGCGTGCAAGGATTGGCCGGCCCAGGCCGGGGTGCAGATCCGCGCCCTGGCCACCGCGCCCGATAACGTCACGGGCGAAACGCAGGCCGGCCTGTTCGACCTGCTCGTGACCCTGGTCGATGCCGGCAGCCAGCAGGTCAAGGCGTCTTACACGCAGACACAAGCCATCAGCTCCGATGCCGTGGCCTTCGATGGGTTGTCCGTGGACACCGCGCGTTATCAGGTGGGCGAAGGTGTTCGCGCCTTCGGCATTCGCAGCCATTTCAGCCACGAATCGATGTACAACCCGTTCGCCAGTGAAAACCTCTCGCTGTTCGTGGTCCAGGGGCAAGCACTGCGCCCGCTGTTAAGCGACCTCAACGTGTATCAGTACGGGGGCGAAAGCGAAGGTCGCTGCCAGGGCCAATTCAGCACCCGCAAACGTACCCTGGCCATGGCCACCACCCGCAGCCACGGCTTCGCCGACCTGATCGTCAAGACCTCTGTGGTCAAGCGCCAAGCCACCCAGCGCGGCGACCAATGCCTGGAAAAAAACAGCCCGCCACAGGTCAGCCAGGTCACCCTGCGTTACGACGGCCAACGCTACGTGGTGCCTCAGGGCCTGCGTGACGAATGAACATTTTCAAGAGGTGTGGATGAACATGAAGCGGTTTTGCCTGCGTGGCGTGATCGCGCTGGGCCTGTGTGGCGTCGCCGTCCAGGCTGCGGCCGAATGCCGAGCCAGTGCCTATTCCGGGGCCGAGGTGCTGTATGAGGTGTGCAAGGACTGGCCAGCCTACCCCGGCACCCGAATCACCGGGCAGGCGCGGTTGGAGCATCCGCAACAGGCCTTGCCGCCCGAAGAGCCCGGCAGCTATGAGCTGCAGCTGGCGCTGGTGTCCAGCCGCGACGGCAGCGTCCAGGCGTCTTACTCCCTGCCTGCGGCGATTCTTTCCGACACCAGCACCTTCCGTGGCCTGGGTATCGACACGGCGCGCTATCGCTTGAACGAGCAGGTGCGGGCCTTTGGCATCCGCAGTTTTTTCGAAGGCACCTCCCGCGCCAACCCCGATGGCGAAACCTGGCTGACCCTGTACGTGCGCGATGGCAAGACGCTGCGTCCGATCCTGGAGAAGCTGGTGGTGGAGTCTTCCAGTGGTGAATGGGATACCCGCTGCAACGGGCATTTCTCCGACAGCAAAAGTACCGTGGCCGTGGCCAAGACCCGCAGTCAGGGGTACGCCGACCTGATCGTCACCACCGTGGCCACCGACAGCGAAGCCCTTGAACAGGGCGCCGATTGCACCACGGCCTCCAGCCACACCCGTACCGCCACCACCACCTTGCGTTATGACGGCCAGCGCTACAGCGTGCCCCCAGGTCTGAAGGCCTGGCGCTGAGGGCTGCGGCGAACCCATGCGTGGTGCCTGCCCGATCCACGGCCGGCTCGCGGCCGTGCTGGCGCTCGACGCCGAGGCCGGGTTGATGCCCCAGCCCGAGTCGCGAAGGAGGGCGTTGCGGTCTACCGGCCGGACCTGGTCTTTTGATCGAACCGGCTGGTGATCAGCGCCAGGCTTCGTGCAGAATCCCCCCCTTGATTCTGTGCCAGGCATTGTCTGCGGGGCACATTGCGGAGTTTTGTCGATGACTGCATCACTGTTGCTGGCCGTGCTCGCTTCCGGCTTTATCTATGGCATCACCCCCGGCCCGGGCGTGCTGGCGGTGTTCGGTATTGGCGCCGCCCGGGGCCGACGGGCCGGGGCCGGGTTTCTCTGTGGCCATCTGCTGGGGGATGTGGTCTGGTGCAGCACCGCGCTGGTCGCCATTGTCGGCGCCCGTGAGATCGGCAGCAGTGCCTTTGATGTACTGGGCGTGCTCAGCGGCCTGTACCTGTTCTGGCTCGGCCTGCGTGCGATCCGCACCCGCAGTACCGGCAGCGACGCCCCCCAGGGCGCGGCGCGGCAACCGTTCTGGCACGGCATTCTGTTCGGCCTGACCAACCCCAAGGCCTACCCGGTGGCGGTGGCGACCTTTACCGCACTGCTCTCCAGCCGCGCCGAGCTCTTGACCTGGTCGATGCTGCCGTGGCTGATTCTGCTGAGTTTCCTGGGCGGTGTGGTGGCCTACGCGATCCTGATCGGCGTGGTCGGTGCCCGTCAGATACGCACCCTGTACCAGCGCCATGAGCTGGCTATTACGCGGGTTTGCGGAGTAATGTTCATCGGCTTCGCCATCAATGCCCTGGTGCATGCGCTGCCGGGGCTGATCAGCAACAAGGGATAACCGCGCTGCAAGGCTGCAGCAGCGAAGCGTCAGCGGCCGATGCCGTTTGACCAGGCCCAGGGATTGATACTCGGCGTTTCATTTGCAAGGCAGTCCCTTCCCTGATGGCAACCAAGAATTCAGCGCCTCTGGCCAGCTTTATCGACCTGTTGCTGGATGCCGTGTGTGCGGTGGACAGCAACGGCCGCTTCGTCTTTGTCAGCGCCGCCTGCGAGCGGATTTTCGGCTACACCCCCGAAGAGCTGGTGGGCACTGCCATGATCGAACTGGTGCACCCGGCAGATCGCGAGCGCACCCTGCAGGCCGCGCGGGAGATCATGGCCGGGGTGCCGATGCCCAATTTCGAAAACCGCTACCTGCGCAAGGATGGGCGCATCGCCCATATCCTCTGGTCGGCGCGCTGGTCGGAGGTCGATCAACTGCGCATTGCCGTGGCCCGGGATATCACCGAGCGCAAGCTGGCCGAGTCCAGGCAGGCTGCGCTGTATGCGATTTCCGAAGCGGCCCAGGGCGCCGAAGACCTGCTCGGCCTGTTCCAGCGGGTGCATCGGATCATCGGTGAATGGCTGCCGGCACTGAATTTTTCAGTGGCCCTGCAGGACCCGCACTCCCAGGCCATGAGCTTTGCCTACCATGTCGACCCCAGCGAGCAGCAGCCGGAACGCACGGGCAGTTTCACCGGCCGGGTGTGTGCCGAAGTGATCCGCAGCGGCCTGCCGTTGCGCCTGACCCCAGACTCCGGCGAGCCGCTGCCGGAGTCTTTCCCACCCATGCCGGAGCCGGACAGCACGTGCTGGCTCGGGGTGCCGCTCAACTCGCAGAAAGGCACCATCGGAGCGCTGGTGGTCAGGAGCGCGCCGGGCGAACGCTATACCGAGCAGGACCAGGAACTGCTGCAGTACGTCTGCGCCCAACTGACCACCGCCATCGAACGCCAGCAGTTGCAGGCCCGCCTGCAATACATGGCCGAATACGACCAGTTGACCCAGTTGCCCAACCGCGAGCTGCTCAAGGAGCGCCTGCGCCATTCACTGGCCCGGGCCCGGCGCGAATCGGGGCGCATGGCCCTGCTGTACATCGACCTCGACCAGTTCAAGCAGGTCAACGACACCTACGGCCATGCCGTCGGCGACATGCTGCTGCAGGCCGTTGCCAGCCGGCTCAAGGGCTGTGTGCGTGAGTGCGATACCGTGGCGCGGATCGGCGGCGACGAGTTCGTGATTCTGCTTGAAAGCATGCAGGCGGCCGCGGACGCCGACACCGTGGCCGACAAAATCTGTCAGGTGCTGGGCGACCCACTGCGCCTGGACGGCCACTCCCTGAGCATCCGGCCCAGCATCGGCATCGGCCTGTACCCCGAGCATGGCCTGGAAGAACAGTCACTGTTCAAGCACGCCGACGACGCGATGTACCGGGCCAAGCGGGCGCGCAAGGCCCACTCCCGAGCGTGATTGCCGCCGCCTGAAGCACCTTGCCCGAGGTGGCTGGCCCCTGCACCTGGGGCCCATCCTGTGTCCGCGGTTCGCGTGGCGATTGGCGGGTGTTGGGCGGCGCGGCCAGGCACCGTTCGTCGCGGCAAGGGGGATTTTTCTAAACCTTTGTCGCCGCGAAATTTCACATGCCATACAGGCGGCACTACCGAGTCGCGTTATCACACCCTGAGTTGTTCACCCCTGAGTAAGGAGGGCGAAACCATGAGCCGCATGGCCAACCCATTACGCACTGCCAGCCTGGCACTGCTGCTGAGCCTGGGCGCGACCAGCGCCTTCGCGCAGTCGCCAGCCGCATTTATCGACGACGCCTCGGCCAAGGGCATCGCCGACATTGAAGCCAGCCGCATGGCGCACCAGAAAACCTCGTCCAAGGAGGTCAAGGATTACACCATCGTGGTGATCAATGACCGCACCACAGCCAACCAGCACCTGGCCAAGATCGCCAAGCAACTGGACCTGCCGGTGGCGCCCCGTGAAGAAGTGCTGAGCAAGGCCAAAACCATGATGCCGCAGGTGCCCGAAGGCGAAGCCTTCGACGCCGCCTACGCCGCCAGCCAGGTCAAGGCCACTGAAGAAGCCATCGAGCAGATCCAGCAGCAGGCCCAGACCAGCGAGGTTCCCGAGCTCCAGGCGTTTGCCGAGGAAACCCTGCCCAAGCTGGAAAATCACCTGCAAATGGCCCGGGCCCTGCAAGCCAGCCGTTGATTTCCTGAGGCCTGTGGGTGAGCCGCCTTGGCCGCTCACCCGCTACCTGTTCCAGGCCCCCAGCCCACTGTCAGATTTTGATCAGCCCTTCCAAGGAGACCGGCGATGTCGACTCAACACGTGCGCAATCAGTACGAAATGCAAAACCCCCTGACCCAGTACCCACAGCCGAAATTTCCCGATCAGCCACAAACCGCCCCCGGTATCGACCAGAACATGACGCCCCGGCCGGACCACGGTGAGCAGAGCTACCAGGGTTTTGGCCGACTCAAGGGACGCAAGGCACTGATCACCGGCGGCGACTCGGGCATTGGTCGGGCGGCCGCCATTGCCTATGCCCGGGAGGGCGCCGATGTGGCGATCAACTATTTGCCCGAGGAAGAGCGGGACGCGCGCCAGGTCATCGAACTGATCCAGGCCGAGGGGCGCAAGGCTGTGGCGCTGCCCGGCGATATTCGCGACGAAGCCTTCTGCCTGGAACTGGTGCGCAGCGCCCATCAGCAACTGGGTGGCCTGGACATCCTGGTCAATGTGGCGGGCAAGCAGGTGGCGCAGCAACACATCGCCGAACTCAGCACCGAGCAGTTCGACGCCACCCTGAAAACCAACGTCTACGCCATGTTCTGGATCTGCAAGGCGGCGTTGCCGCTGATGCCGGCCGGGGCCACGGTGATCAACACCGCGTCGATCCAGTCGTATCAGCCCTCGGCCACCTTGCTCGACTACGCCACCACCAAGGCGGCGATCGTGGCCTTCACCAAGGCCCTGGCCAAGCAAGTGATCGAGCAGGGGATCCGGGTCAACGCGGTGGCACCCGGTCCGATCTGGACCGTGCTGCAGCCCAGTGGCGGCCAGCCGCGGGATAAAATTCCCGAATTCGGCCTGCAAACCCCAATGAAACGCCCCGGCCAACCGGCAGAGTGCGCGCCGCTCTATGTGCTGCTGGCGTCCCAGGAGTCGAGCTACATCACCGGCGAAGTGTTCGGCGTCACCGGCGGCAATCCACTGCCATAAGCCCCAGCGCTTCGGGGCCGGTCGCTGACCAGCCCCGGGGCGAATTCAGCACTGATTCAAATCGGTCTTGCGACCGTCTTCGGCGCCCGAGGCGTCGAGGTTGAGGGAATCGCCACGGCCGATTTCCTTGTACTGGCTGCGCAGTTTCTCCAACTGCTTGAGGTCCAGCCCATCGAGGCTCAGCACCGCGTTGTGCGCATCCTGGGTGGCGCGCAGCAACTCATCGATCTTGATATGCAAAATGTCGTTGTCGCGGTTCTGGGTGTTCTGGATCAGGAACACCATCAGAAACGTGATGATGGTGGTCGAGGTGTTGATGATCAGCTGCCAGGTGTCATTGAAATGGAAAATCGGCCCACTCAGCCCCCACAGCACAATCAGGCCGACCGCCACCAGAAACGTCTTCGGGCTCCCGGCCCACATCGACAACGATTGCGAGATCTTGGAAAACTTCATGAGCGGATTCCTTATCAGAATGGACCTGAACTTCTGACCGCAGCGCGGTGGCGGAATTTCTTTTAACTGCGCGAGGCCTAGCGGCCCTAGGTTGCAGCGCTATATGAGGGGAAATCTTTCTTTGTGTCGGTTTGTGTCTAGTATCAGTTGGCCGGCAAATTGCCAGCATGTTCATACACGGATCGGAAAAGGTAAGAGGTCACCCATGGAATTCTTCGAAAAGTTAGCCAGTCTCGCTGCCAAGGTACGTTTGCAAGCAGCTGCCATTCAAACTGAGGAGGCGACAAAAAATGCCTTTGTCATGCCTTTCATCAGTACGGTGCTGGGATACGACGTATTCGATCCAACGGAAGTGACCCCTGAGTTCGTGTGTGACATCGGGACCAAAAAAGGCGAAAAAATCGATTACGCCGTTATGAAGGAAGGTGAAGTCCAGATCTTGATCGAGTGCAAAAAGATCGGCGAGCCTTTGCATATCAATCATGCCTCGCAACTCTTTCGCTACTTTCACGTGACCAGTGCGCGGATATCCATTTTGACCAATGGTCAGGTCTACAAATTTTTTACGGACCTGGATGCGCCGAACAAGATGGACGAGAAACCGTTTCTCGAACTCGACCTGTTGGATATCGATGAATACGCGGTGCCGGAACTGACAAAACTCACCAAGTCAGCCTTTGATGTCGAGTCGATCATCAATGCAGCGGGGGAGTTGAAGTATGTCAGTCAGATTAAAAAGGTCATCGCTTCGCAGGTCAGCAAACCCGACGACGACTTTGTCAAAGTCTTTGCTTCGCGGGTCTATGACGGGGTGATTACCCAGAAGGTTCGCGAGCAGTTTTATGAGCTGACGAGAAAGGCCCTGGGGCAATTTCTCAATGACCAGATCAACGATCGGCTCAAGTCGGCAATGAGTGGCGCGATTCAACCGCCGATTGCTGTCATGGCCACTACCGGGAGGGCTGCTGGGGGCGCGGAGGAAGAGGAACTCGACCAGATCGAGGACAAGGTGTTTACCACCTTGGAGGAACTGGAGGGTTACCACATCGTGCGTGCAGTAGTGCGTTCTGTGGTCGATGCCAAGCGCATTGTGCAGCGAGATACCCAGAGCTACTTCGGCATATTGCTCGATGACAACAACCGCAAACCCATCTGCCGCCTGCATTTCAATCGCTCACAAAAGTACATCGGGATTTTCGACCAAGACAAAAATGAAACCCGCCATCCGCTCAACTCCATCGATGATATCTACGAGTATTCGGATTCCCTGAAAAAGACCATCGGCTATTACGAATAACGCCGGCATTGCTCCTGACGCCTGCAACGGGCGTCAGGGATGAGCCTGGTGGATATTGGCAACTCTGGGGTTCAGCAGTTGAACTGCGCTTACAGATGAAAATACTTCTTCGCACAATAAAACAGGGCAAGGCTGGAATCGCCCTGGCTGCGGGCTTACCGTGTGGCCTGTCGCGCCGATGATGGGGCGACGGTTTCAGGGAGGCAGGCATGAGGTCCAGCGCGGATACTTCGGTTATCGAGCTTTATCACCAGGCGGAGGATGATTTCTTCGTCGCCATTTCCCAGTTGTATCGACAGTTCGGCAGCAGCCTCAGCGCTTACTGCACCGGGGTCGAGGCCAGCAGCCTGAACCTGCTGCTGGTGAAGCAGGCCGACCCCGAGCTGGCGTCGCAGCTGGCCCAGGGCATCGACTTTCTGCAACGCACGCAGATGCCGTTCTGCGTGGTGGTGCGTGACACGCTGGTGGCGCAGGTGCATGAGCAGTTGCAGCAACAGCAGCTGCTGGCGAACGACCAGACCACCTGCATGCACCTGGACCTCACAACCTGGCAGGCGGCGGGGGCGGCCCCCGGCCAGGTCGATATCCGTTGCACCGACCAGCACCTGGATGACTGGTCGCGGCCGGTGGCGAGTGCTTTCGAGTCGGGCGAGGAGGGCATTGGCCAATACCTGGCACGGCATCGGGCGGCGCTGGCGGCGGGGCGCTCGTTGCGCCATTTCAGCCTGTATGTCGAGCAATTGCCGGTGTGTTCGCTGACCTTGTCCCTGGGGCCTGGGGTGGCCCGGCTCGATGACATCGGCACCCAACGCGAGTACCAGCATCGGGGTTATGCCAGTGCATTGATCCAGCACGCCCTGGCGTATGCCAAGGTCGAGGGCGCGCAGCGTTGTGTGCTTGAGGCTTCGATCGACGGTTTGTCGATCTACCGTCGGGCGGGCTTTGCCACCCTGTTTGAATACACCACCTTTTGCCGCGAGTGACAGATCACCCGGGCCCGCTGGCTAGCGTGTGGCGTTGTGGCGAAATTGCCTTGGGCTGATGCCGGTCAGGGCCTTGAACTGGCGGCTGAATGCGCTGTGGTCGGTGTAGCCGCATTGCAGCGCCACCTCGGTAATGGGCAACTCGCCCAGCAGCAGGCGCGAGGCGTGTTCCAGGCGTGCCTTGTGAATCATCTGCCGTGGCGTGAGGTGGAAGATGCGCTTGCAGTAGCGTTCCAGCTGGGCAATCGACAGGTCGGCAATTTCGGTCAATTGCTCGAGGCGGATCGCTTCGCTGTAGTGTTCGCGGATATAGCGGTCCACTGCCGCCAGGCGTTCATAGGCCGGGTGGGTATCGTGGGCCGCCTGCAGGTCGAGGGAGATGCCGGCCATGCCGATGATCTGCCCCGCGCGCCCGTGCAGGGGCAATTTATGGGTCAGGCACCAGCCGGGTTCGCGGCTGCCGTACAGGTGCAGTTCCAGTTGGCCCTTGATGCTGATGCCGTGGCGCAGCACCCGTTGGTCCTGCTCGGTATAGACCGGGCCGAGCACCGCCGGGAATACCTCGGCGGACGTCTTGCCCAGCAGCGGCTCGATGTTCTTGAAGCCGCAGCGCTGGGCCAGGGTCAGGTTGGCGATCAGGTAGCGGGCCTGCAGGTCCTTGATGAAAAACACCGCGTTGGCAATGGTGTCGAGCAGTGGTGCAATCAGCGCCATGCTGCCCAGCAGGCTCTCGATGTCTTCGGGGCGCTGGCGCGCCAGGGCTGCGGGCAGCCGGTGCAGGGTGGCGGGTTCGATCATGCTGCCGTTCCTTGAATGACCTGGCTGTCAGCCGCTGCTCATTATGGCGAGGCACCGGGCTGTGGCAAGGGCGGCGACCCGCATGCCGCTCGGCTAGCGCTTGAGCAGAGTCCCGATGCGCGCCGGCACCAGGGGCGTGCGTGGTCGGGGCGGGTCCCAGCCGAACAGGGCTTGCGCCGCCGTGGCGCAGACCCGGCCCTGGCAGGCCCCCATGCCGCATCGCGATTGCAGCTTGGCGGCGGTCCAGCCGGGTTGCTCGGCAATGGCGGAAAAGGCCACGTCTTCGCAGCGACACAGCAGGGTATCCGGGCGCGCCAGTTGCAGCACCTCCGGCCGCAAGGTGAAGGTGCTGCGAACCTGATCGGCAAACGCCTGCCAATGCTGGCGCCGCTGACTCAGCGCCGCCGCGGCGGCGTCCTGGCCGCTGGCGACCAGCCCGGCGATTTCGCCTTCGATCAGCGCCAGCTCGCTGCCGCCGACCCCGGTGCATTCACCCGCCGCCAGGACCCCGGAGACATTGGTGCGTTGCTGGTGGTCGACAGCGATGGCGTGTTCGTGTAACTGGCAGCCCAGGTGGCTGGCGAGCAGGGTGTTGGGCACCAGGCCAAAGCCGCAGGCCAGACGCTCGCAGGGCAGTTCAAGGGTGCGCTCGCCCTGGCGGATGCGCACCGCTTCCAGCCGTTGCTCGCCCAGGGCTTCCATTACATGGGCATTGCTGCGATAGGCCGGGGTGGCCAGGGTCAGGGCCTGGCGGATTTTGCTCGGCCAGCGCCACAGGCCCGTGGCAAAGCCGGCCAACGCAGCGCTTGGCGCCTGTTCCAGGACCCGGATCACCCGGGCGCCGGCCTGACGCGCACTGGCGGCGCTGGCCAGCAGCAGCGGGCCGCTGCCCGCCACCACCACGCGCTCACCGCGCAGCGGCAGGCCGTTTTTCAGCAGCGCCTGCAAGGCCCCGGCCCCCGTGACCCCGGGCAGGGTCCAGCCGGGGAAGGGCAGCAGCAACTCACGGGCGCCGCAGCACAGAATCAGTTGTCGGTAATCGATGATCCAGGCGTGTTCGGCATCCTCCAGCAGCAGCGCCTGAGGGCCGGCGGCGCCGATGATGCGGGTGCCGCTGAGGTAGCGCAGTTGCGGCGAGTCCAGCACCTTGAAGCGCTCGCGCACGGCCGGATCGAGCCGGGTGTCCGGGCCGTTGCGCCAGATCTGCCCACCGGGGCGCGGATTGTCGTCGATCACCACCAGCGAGGCGCCACTGCGGCTGGCGGCCTGGGCGGCGGCGAGACCGGCCGGGCCGCTGCCGACGATCAGGATGTCGCAGTCCAGTCGTTGTTCGGTCATAGGCTGCGCTCCACGTGCATGCCTTCGCGGCACAGGGTCTGGCACGCGAGTTGGCGCCGGCCGTCGATGGTCATACGGCATTCCTGGCAAATGCCCATGCCGCAGAACGGCGCGCGCGGGGCACCGCTGCATGAGCGGCGAGTGCGCTCATCGCCGCTGTGGGCCAGGGCCGCGGCGACGGTCAGGCCATCGCGCACGGTGAGGGCCTGATGCTCGAGGTAGATGATCATCGCGGGTCTCCGGTCAGTACGCCGAAGCGTTCGGGCAAATAGGGACGAGGGTCGATGGGCGATGTCTCGCCGAGCATCAGCGCTGCCAGCACGCGCGCGCTGCCGGGGGCGGTGGTCACGCCCAGGCCTTCATGCCCGAGGGCCAGCCACAGGCCTGCTTGTCTGGGGTGCTGGCCCAGCAGCGGCAAGCCGTCGGGGCTGGCGGCGCGAAAGCCGGTCCAGGCGCGAATGCCGTTGAGTTCGGCCAGCGCCGGCAGGTAATCCACCGCCCGTTGCAGCATGGGCGCGAGTACCGCCGGTTCGACAGCCGGGTCCAGGGTGTCGAACTGGCGCGACGAACCGATCAGCAATTGCCCGGTGGGGCGCGGCTGCACGTTGAACGCCACCGAGGTGCCGTCGCTGGCGTGGGCGCTGGCGGCATAGCCCAGTTCCACCAATTGGTGCGTGACCTGGCTGGGGTAGCGATCGGTGATCAGCAGGTGGCCCTTTTTCGGCCGCAGGGGCAATTCGGGCAGCAGTTGCCGGGCGGCAAAGCCGTTGGCCAGCACCACGTATTCCGCGTGCAGCACGCGGCCATCGTCGAGCTCGACCCGATTGGCCGCGACCGCTGTCACCGTGGCGACCTGGCGACTGATGCTTGGGTGGTTGTGCAGCAGCCAGCTGGCGGTGGCCGGTGCGTAGAGGATGCCGTCGCCGGGAATCTTCAAGGCGCCGCCCAGCCCCTTGCGGAGCATGGGTTCGAGTTCAGCCAATTGGTCTGCACCGAGCAGTTCGCCGGCCACCCCATGTTCGGCCAGGGTTCGTTGCTTGCTGCGCGCGAGGTCCATTTCCCCGGTATCGGCAGCCAGCCACAGGGTGCCGCAATTGCGATAGGCGCAGGCGGCCGGCAGGTGCTCGCGCAGTTGGCTCCAGAGGCCTATGGAGTAATGACTGAGGGCCAGTTCGGCGGCGTTGTCGTCCATCGCCACCAGGTGGCCCATGCCGGCGCCGGTGGCGCCACCGCTGGCGTTGTCCAGCACCTGCACCCGCAGGCCGCGCCGGGAAAATTCATGGGCACAGGCGGCGCCGATGATCCCGGCGCCGATCACGATCACATCGGCCTGGGCCGCTTGGGTCACGGCAGGATGCCCCAGCCGAAGGGATCGTCGGCCTGGATCAGCAGGGTGGCTTCGGCACTGATATGGGCGGTGCCGCGAATGGTCGGGATGATCTGTTCGCCGGCCTGCTCATAGTGGGCGCTGAACTGGCTGCCGATCACGCTGGCCTGGCGCCAGGTAGCGCCGGGGGCGAGTTTGCCGTCGGCCGCCAGGCACGCCAGCTTGGCGCTGGTGCCGGTGCCGCAGGGCGAGCGGTCATAGGCCTTGCCGGGGCACAGCACAAAGTTGCGGCTGTCGGCATCGGGGTCGTCGGCGAACAGTTCGATATGGTCGATCAGCCCGTCATTGGCGCCACGGATTCCGGCTGCCTCCAGGGCTTCGCGCACGGCCCAGGTGTACTGGGTCAGGGCTTCGACGTTATCCAGGGCAATGCGCTGGCCATGGTCGCTGATCAGGAAGAACCAGTTGCCGCCCCAGGCGATATCGCCATGGATCCGCCCGTGCCCGGGCACGTCCAGCGCCACAGCCTGGCGATGGCGGTAGGCGGGGACGTTGCGCACGCTGACCGAGAGGTCGTCGTGCAGCGTGGCCTCGACGGTGCCCACCGGGGTTTCGATGCGGTGCACGCCAGGTTCGATGCGCCCCAGGTGATGCAGCGAGCGCACCAGGCCGATGGTGCCGTGGCCGCACATGCCCAGGTAACCGCTGTTATTGAAGAAGATCACCCCGGCACAGGCGTCGGCCGCCTGCGGCTCGCACAGCAGCGCGCCCACCAGCACGTCGCTGCCCCGAGGTTCCAGGGCGCAGGCGGTGCGCCAGTGGTCGTGCTCGCGTTGCAACAGCGCCAGGCGTTCGGCCATCGAGCCATTGCCCAGTTCGGGAAAGCCGTCGATAACCAGGCGAGTGGGTTCGCCCCCTGTGTGTGAATCGATGACGGTAATTCGTTTCATGGCATCACCTGGCAAGAAAGGCCTACAGAGTGAGCCGCGATCGGGTGTGGTCGCTTGTGGGTTTTCATCGCTGTTGATGACGAAATCGGCATAGTTTCAGGCTCGGGCCGACACCTCCCCATCGAGCCAGGGTCTGTGCTGATTTCGTCACTGATAGGGGCGAAAAGGCTCAAGCCCGTTCTGGGGGAAACGGCGACCCTGTGTCTTTTGCTGCATTCGCCGGCTCACGCGAGCCCCGCTCATCACGGCGCCCTGGTCCCTAGGCCGGGACCACCGTTCCCAGGTCATGAGGCCCTGCCATGTCTGAACACGTCACCTTGTCATTGGATCAAGTCCACGCCCTGTCGCTGCAGGTGCTGGCCCGCCACGGGCTGTCGGAGGCCCACGCGCAGGCGATTGCCGAGGTGGTGACCCAGGGCCAGCGCGATGAGTGCCACTCCCATGGCGTCTATCGCTTGCTCGGCTGCGTGCGTTCGGTGCGCGAAGGCAAGGTCGACCCCCAGGCCGAACCCAGCGTGCGCCACATCAGCGCCGGGGTGCTGGAGGTGGATGCGCATTACGGCTATTCGCTGCTGAGTTTCAAGACCGGCCTGCCCTTGCTGGCCGAAAAGGCCCGCAGCCAGGGCATTGCGGCGATGGTGATCAAGCGCTGTTTTCACTTTTCGGCCTTGTGGCCAGAAGTCGAGGCCGTTGCCGCCACCGGGCTCGTGGGTCTGGCGATGAACCCCAGCCACAGTTGGGTGGCCCCGGCGGGCGGCAAGCAGCCGGTGTTCGGCACCAACCCCCTGGCCTTCGCCTGGCCGCGACCGGGCGGCCATCCGTTTGTGTTCGACTTTGCCACCAGCGCCATCGCCCGCGGTGATATCGAACTCCACGCCCGCCAGGGCAAGCCCATCCCCGAGCACTGGGCCATAGACGCCCAGGGCCAGCCCACCACTGATGCCAAGGCTGCGTTGCAGGGTGCCATGCAGACTTTCGGCGGGCACAAGGGCTCAGCCTTGGCAGCGATGATCGAGTTGTTGGCCGGGGCACTGATCGGCGACCTCACCAGCGCCGAGTCCATGGCGTTCGACGAAGGCGTCGGCGCTGCGCCTTGCCATGGCGAGTTGATCCTGGCGTTCGATCCCAAGGTGTTTCTGGGGGCGGATTACGAGCAGGGCCTGGCCCGTGCCGAAGGGTTGTTCCAGGCGATCACCGGGCAAGGCGCGCGCCTGCCTTCGCAACGGCGCTTCGAGGCGCGGAAGCGAAGCGAGCGACACGGGGTGCAGATTCCGCAGGCGTTGTATCGGGATATTCAGGCGTTGCTGGGGTAGCGCAAAGATCGCCCGTAGCCGCTGCCGAGCACCGAGAGGCTGCGCTGCCCCTAACAGGCGCCGCTAGTCCGGGAGCTCTGTATCGCTGCTTAGGGCCCGCGTCCGAACGCCGCCCGAACCTGAGGCAGCGGCTACAGGTTGCGAGGCAACAGTGGGGTTTCAGAACCGCAGGTTAGCGGTCATTTCCGCCGAACGACCGGGTGCCACGGTGGCGAAGATGCCGACGTGGGAGGCGTCGTAGAGGGTTTCGTCGGTCAGGTTCAGCACGTTGAATTGCAGGTCGAGGTTTTTGTTCACCCGGTACGCGACCATGGCGTCGTAACGCCAGTAGGCATCCAGGCTCTTGAGGTTGGCGTCGTCCACATAACGTTTGTCCATGTAGGTGGCGCCGCCGCCGACCTTCCAGCGCTCGGTGAGCATGTAGGTACTCCACAGGCTGGCGCTGTTGGGGGCGATGAACTTGGAGCGGTTGCCGTCGAAGTTCGCCGTGGAATCAGCGTATCGGGTGGTTTTTGCGTCGAGGTAGGTGTAGCCGGCCATCACTTCCCAGCGTTCGCTCAGGTGCCCGGTAGCGCCGACTTCAAAGCCTTGCACCTCGTTATTGCCGGTCAGGGCCACTTCACCGGTGACTGGGTCGTAGGAGCGGGCGTTGGTTTTCTCGGTCTTGAACACGGCGGCGGTCAGCGACAGTTTTTCGTCGAGCAGGTCCCACTTGGTTCCCAGTTCCAGGCTGCGGCTTTTTTCCGGATCCAGGTTCTGGGCTTTCAAGCCACCCCCGGCAGGACCGTCGGCACCGCCAGATTGCCCGGCGGTTTCCCCGGACGGGTTGAACGAGGTGCCGTAGCTCAGGTAGATGCTGGCGTAGTGCACTGGCTTGAACACCAGGCCGGCCTGATAACTCCACAGGTTGGCGCGGTTGCTCTGTGTGGCATTACGCGCGTGGTAGTTGTCGTAGCGCAGCCCCAGGTTCAGGTCCCACTGCTCGTGCAGGGCCAGGGTGTCCATGGCATAGAGTGCGCGGTTGTTGTGCTTGACCACCGTATGGCTGCCGTCGCCGGCCGGCACCGGGGTATAGCGGGCATGCGTGTCGGGGTCTGCAAGGTTGCCTTTGTCCGGGTTGCGCACCGAGCCATAGCGCGCCTTGTTGTCGATACGCTCGCGGGAGAACTCGACCCCGGCGCTGTAGCTATGGCCGATGGCACCGGTCTGGAACTTGCCGAAGACATCGGTCTGGTTGATCAGTGAGGTGTTGACCACATTGCGCGCGCGGGAGGCGAGCATCACCTGGTTGCTTTGTTCCTGGGCCGGGGTGTCGATAAAGGGCCGGGTCATGATGTAGTCCTGCATGCCGCGCCCGCCACGGGTGGTGTTGCGCAGGGTCAGGTGTTCGTTGAAATCGTGCTCCAGTTGCAGGCTGGCCTGGTCGCTTGAGGTCTTGCGGAAATCGCGGCCGGTGAAACCGTAGAAGTTGTCGCGGTCGACCTTGGCCGGCTTGTTGCGGCTTGGCGAAAACGGGTGGCCCAGGTCGGGCATGTCATCGCTCTGCATGTGGTAGTAGCTGAGGGTGCCGCGGGTGTCGGTATTGAGGCCGAAGGAGAAGGTAGGGGCGATGCCCCAGCGGCTGACTTCGACATGGTCGCGGCCCGGGGTGTCGGCTTCGTGCTTCATCGCGTTCAGGCGCAGCGCCATGTTCTGCTCAGGCAGGTATTGGTTGATGTCGAGGGTGCTGCGGCGCAGTTGGTCGGTGCCGAGCTTGAGGCTGCCGGCGATGAAGTCTTCCTGTTGGGCAGCCTTGCTTACCAGGTTGATGCTGCCGCCGGTCGAGCCGCGTCCGGAGTAGGCCGAGCCCGGGCCCTTGAGGATCTCGACCTGCTCGATATTGAAGACTTCGTGGGTCATGCGGCCGACGTCACGAATGCCGTCGATCATGATGTCGGTGCTGGCCTCATAACCTCGAATGAAGGGGCGGTCCCCCAGTGGTGTACCGCCCTCGCCGGCGCCGAAGGTAATGCCCGGTGTGGTGCGCAGGGCGTCGGCCAGGGAGGTCACGGCACGGTCCTGCATCAGGCTTTCGGTAATGATGGTGATCGACCTGGGGGTCTCACGCAGTGGCGCGGTGAATTTCGGCGAGCTGGCGCTATCGCGCTTGTAGCCTTCACGGTGCTCGCCGACCACATCGGTCGCCTCCAGGGTCAGTGCCGGCGAGGAGCGTTTCTTGCCTGAGATCGATTCGTTGGCTTCGGCTGCGACACCGACCTGGCTGGCGGCCATCAGCCCCAACGAGGTGGACCACAGGCGCCAGGTTTGCGAGCGGGTTTGCTTGGACATTCAAAGTGCCTCCATTTATTTGGAAGCGATTCTCATCTGCATTTAGGGGCCAAACAATCAGACGAATCTGATCAGTGCCAGCCATGAATCTGTAAATGATTCTGCGCACTCTTGGCCAACCAGTGGCGCGTGGCTGGCGCTCGATCCAGGTCCATCAACGTGCCTTTGGTGGGGGATCAGGGCACCAGGTAATGGCCCATGCGCCACAGAGCCAGCCAGGTCAGGCCGGCGATCACGGCCAGCAGTTGAAAGCTGGTGATCAGGTACTTGAGCCCCAGCGGGAAGCGCTTGTAGTCCTTGACGTTGAGGCCGCCATTGCGCAGGAAGGTGTGGGGCAGGGCGAACAGGCTGCCAATGCAGGTCAGCATGAAATAACGGCTGAGGGGGTCGTTGCCCAGAAGTGGTTTGCGCACCAGCACCGCGCGGCAGCGGCTGAGGTGGGCGAGCATTTCGTCGAGCTTGAAGCAGGCCAGGTAAACCTGAATGGCCAGGGACAGGAACCCCGCCAGAAACACCAGGATCCATCCAGCGCTATAGATGTGTGCGGTACTGCTCATATTGATCGGATCACCTCATCAGTGCTCCTGCCTGGGAGGGCCCACCCGGTTTGTACCCCTGCCTCGTCGATGTTGGGTCGAGCGGTTGGCAGGGAGAGGCACTCAATCAGGCAGCGGTATCAGGTGGGGCATCAAGCTGGCCACACCTGGAAGGGCGTTCTCTCGGGCGAGCGCGCCGTGGCTGAATTGCGATGGCGGACCATAGCAAAAATTATGCCAATTTTAAATGGCTGGAAGCGGCGAGTTCGTTACCAAGTGTCTGCGCGGGGTTGTTTGGCCGCTGATCGGATGCACCTGCCCGTGCGCCTCACTTTCAGCGGCCGGGGTGTCTGTCGGCATCAGGTTCAGCAATCAGACAGTTCGCAGCTGTTACAAGATTTATACCCGGCAGGAGCAGGGTGGAAACAAGGGGGCGTTGTTACACAGAAGTCTTGGCCATTGGCGCCGAGGAGGCAGCATGGTGTTACGTTACGCAGCTTTGCTGGCGGTGGTCGTGATGGCCTCCGGGTGTGTCCAGGAACGGGTGGTGCATGAGCGGCGGGTGGTCGAGCGTCCGCCGCCGACCCAGTACGTCGAAGTGGTGGCGCCACAGCCGCCGCCGGAGCGCATCGTCGAGGTCGAACCCATGGGCCGCCCGGGTTACGTCTGGTCGCGCGGCTACTGGCATTGGGACGGTCGGCGCTACGTCGCCGTGCATGGTCACTGGGAACCGGTACGCGCCGGCTATCGCTATGTGCACCCGCATTGGGAACAGCGCAACGATGGCTGGCATCTGCGGGTCGGGGTCTGGGTCAACTGAGCCCAGGTTGGGCGTGAGCAAAAAAGGCGATCCCGGGATCGCTTTTTTTGTGCCTGCGCACCGGGCGACAGGCTCGCCTCAGACCAGTTGCAGGGCGTTGGGCCGGGCTCCCGGGAATACCGTTTGCACCTGGGCCGCAGACAGCCCCCAAGTCCCCGCCAGCACGCCGCCGAGCAGGTCGCGGTAGTTGTTGAGCGCTGGGTAATCGCGGTTTTGCAGAAGGCTTTGCGGGTTGACCGCGACTTGCTCACCGGCGATCCGCCCACCACGCACATGCCCGCCGAGCACCCAGTACACCGTGCCGTGCCCGTGATCAGTGCCCTTGGCGCCGTTTTCGCGGAAGGTCCGCCCAAACTCGGAAACCACCACCACCGTGGTCTGCTGCCAGTGCGGTCCGAGGGCGTCGGCAAAAGCTGCCAGGCCCTGGCCGAGGTTGGCCAGGTTGCTGGCCAGCGGCCCCCGGGTACTGCCCTGGTTAACGTGGGTGTCCCAGCCGCCGACATCGACGAAACCCAATCGGTATTGATCGCGCATCAGGCTGGCCATGCGCCGGGTCTGGGTGGCGAAGTCCTGGGCATTGGCCGCGCCGCGATTGGCCGCGAGCATCTCGGCCTGCAACTCCCGGGAGACTTTCTGCCTCAGTTCCAGGCCATCGGCGGCCGAAGCGGCATAAGGCGTGTCTTTGTACATGGCCGAAAGAATCGCCGCCTGGCGATCGTCAAAGGCCGGCTTCGACACGCCGCGCAGCGACAGGTTGGGAATGTCCCTGGCGCCCTGGAAACTCAGGGGCATTGCATCGGTGAAGGCGATGGGCGCGCTGTCCGGCATCAGTCGTGCCAGGCGGCCGAGAAAACCCGAGTCGTAGCCCCCGCGTTGCCGGGTCGGTTCGCCGGATTCGATGTTGTCCTGGGTTTCGAAATGGCTGCGGGACAGATCGTCGGTGCCGGCAAAGGGCACGAAGGCCAATTGCTTGCGTTGCCACAGTGGGTAGAGCGAGTCGCGCAGCACCGGGTTCAGGCCCCAGTGGCCGTCCAGGGCAATGGCGCTGTCGGGGTTGGCGGGGTCCGGGCGGGCAATCGCCAGGCTGGGCCGAGACTCGTAATAAAAGTCGCTGGCGTAAGGCACCAGCAGGTTGTTGCAGTCGTAGCCACCCCGGAGAAACACCACCAGCAGGCGTGGCGTGCTGGCGGGAGCGGCAAATAATCGGGCGGAAAACGACAGGCTTGGCAGGGTGGCGCTGGCGATAGCGGCCAGCAGCAATTCTCGACGGTTCATGGCGGCTCCTGATCAGGTCTGATCGGCTGGCAGTCAACGATTGTTGAAGTCGGGCGAGGACAGCAGGAAGGTGTTCCATTCCTGCGGCGAGACGGCCTTGTCCAGGGCATCGCGGGTTGCCCGGGAAAGGCGCGGCGCCATCGCCTCGTAGAACAACGGGGTGGTGATCAGCGGGAAACCGGGCCCGGCGACTGTGCTGCCTTCGGCGGTGAACAACTTGTTGTCGCCTCGACCGATGGCGCGGGCGATCTCGAAGCGCTTGGACATCTGCCCGGAACTCGACCAGGCGCTGGCAACCAGGGGCCAGCCATCGGGCGTGACCCGCCCGAACAGCGGTTGGCCCAACTGGTTGAGCCAGTTGATCAAAGGCCGGGCATTGGCCAGAGGTTTGCCGTCGTAGGCCAGGCGTACGGCGGAGATCACGAATTGCTGCGGATCCTTGAACTTGCCACCGGCGCTGTGCAGCAGTTCGGGGGCCTGAAACAGGCTGCGCATTACCTGGGCGATATCGCCGTCGCTGTCTTCAAAGGTCTTGGCCATGCGTGCCACCAACGCGGGCGGTGGGCTGTCGGCGACGAAGTATTCGGCCAGGCGCTGGGAGATAAAACGCGCGCAGGCAGGCTGGCGTGTGATCAGTTCCACGGCCTGGGTAATCTCGTCGAAACCGCGGCCCTTGATCGGCTGTCCCAGCAGCAGCTTGTCGCTGAAGTCATGGCGTCGCGGGTTGAATTGAAACAGGCCTTGTTGCACCAGCAGCGCTTGCAGCCGTGGCGGAAAATTTTGCGGCCGACCGTCCAGCGGAGTCAGGCCGGCACCGGTAAGAATCAGCGCCAGTTGCTGGACGTCCTGCTGGCTGTAGCCGGCGCCGACGCCCAGGGTGTGCAGCTCCATCAGTTCGCGGGCGTAGTTTTCATTGACCTTGCCCTTGGCGTTTTGTGCGTTGTCGAGGTATTGCAGCATGGCCGGGCTTTTCAGGGTGGCCAGCAGCAGGTCCTGGAAGCGCCCCAGGGCGTGGGGGCGAATGGCGTTTTCGACGTAATCGGCACTGAGGATCCGCACCTGGCCCTTGCCCTGGAAGACGCTGAAGTGGTTGAGCCAGAACACCACCAACTGCTCCTTGAGCTGGTTGGGGCCATAGATCGCGTGCAGCAGCACGCCAGCGCGCGCCTGCTCGGCCAGGGCATTGGCCTGCTGCTGGTCGGCCTTCCGGGCTGCGATTTTGGCGTCGCCATCGGGCAGGGCCTTGAGCTGCTCCTGACGCTCCATGTAGTTTTGCAACAGCTCCGCCGCCGGGGTGGTCAACGCCGGGTAGCTGCGCAGCAGATCATTGATCGGGGCCGGCAGCGGGTCGTTGATCCGGTCGGCCAACTGGGCCTCCAGCAGGCCCTGGCGCCCGAGGCTGTGCAAGCGTTTGAGGTTGGCGGCGTCGAGGTCGAAACCGTCGCGCCGCAGCCAGGCAATATCGTCCGCGCTCAGGGCCGCGGGCTGGCTGGCCAGGGCCAGGGTGGGGAGTATCAGCAGCAGGCAGGCCGTCCGGCTCAGGGCCTGCTTGATCAGTAATGGCACATGCATAGTAGGCCGTTCCCAGGCTGGAGAAGACATCGACACCCGCCCGTTCAGTGTCTACCTCCCGGGCTGACGCGTTGCTGAAGATCGACTATTTATTTACGTGCGTACCGGGGCTTGAGTAACGCCTCGGCAAGGCGAGTGATTGGTTGCTCCATAAGCGTCAGGCGCCAGATTGAAATACGGCTTGTTTGATGCAAGGCACGGTTTTCAAGGCGTTGCCGGTTTTGACGGTGTTGCGCCAAGGATTTTTCAGCCGGCCCGGGCTCTGGCGAAGGGTCTGGAACCTGTGTTTCAGGCCTGTGCCCCAGGGGCGGAAAAAGACCGTCGGTCCGACGGACGGAATTGGCAAGCTTAGGTGACTGCGGCATCCTGTCGGCTAGTATCGCAATGCCATTACCGCAACACTATTGCTCCCCTTTCCCAGTGCCAACCTGGCACCCCTGCGAGATAGGTTTTTGTCGTGAAAATCCGCTTATCCCTGTCCAAGCGCTTGTATGCCCGATAAGGCTCTGGCCGAGGAGCAGCGGCTGGCTGCTCTCTATGCTCTGGAATTGCTGGACACTGCCCGTTGCGAGAATTTTGATCGGATCTGCCGTATGGCCGCCGAGTATTTCAAGGTGCCCATGGCCCTGATTACCCTGGTGGACCGTGACCGGCAGTGGTTCAAGTCACGGGTGGGGTTCACGGTCGATGAGACCCCGATCGAACAGTCGTTCTGCGCTTACACGGTGAATGCGCGGGAGGTGTTCGAGGTGGAGAACGCCTACCGCGATGTGCGTTTTTTCAATAACCCGCTGGTTACCGAGGAGCCGGGCATTCGCTTCTATGCCGGCGCGCCGTTGCTGACGTCCTCGGGGCATGCGATTGGCAGTTTATGCGTGATCGACAAGTCGCCACAGCAGCTCAACGCTGCCGAGCGTCAGCAACTGCGTGACCTGGCCTCGATGGTGATGGAGCAGATCGAGCTGCGCCAGCGCCTGCGCCGCCTTGACCCGGTGACCGGCCTGCCCAATCGCGAGCAGTTCCATAGTGACCTGCTGGACCTGGTCGAGCAGCATCCCGGCGAAAAACGCGTGCTGGTGCTGATCGATGCGGTGGACATGGCCCTGGCCCACGAGTTGACCCTGGCGATGGGCATGTCGCCGTTCGAGACCATCGTTCGTTTCGTGGCGCAGCAGTTGCAGAATTACCTGGGGCGCCACGTGCGGATTTATCACGTGTCGGTCAAGCGCTTCGGTTTCCTGCTGCCAGCGGGTACAGCGAGCCTTGATCAGTTTCTCGATGCCCTGGTCAGCCGCCTGCGGCGACGGCCGCCGAAGCTGGATCTGCCGATCGTGCCAGGCGTCTGTGCCGGTACGGTGGAGTTCGGCATCGACTCGCCATCGGTCCAGGATGCGTTGCGCAAGGCCATGTTCGCCCTGGAACTGGCGAACATGCGCCGCACGTGCTGGGCCCACTACGATGTGGTGCGCGACCAGGCGTATCGCCGGGCATTCAACCTGGCGTCGGACATCAACGAAGCCCTGGAAACGGGCCAGATCTACCTGATGTTCCAGCCGCGCTTTGCCCTGCCTGATGGGGCGCAGGTCAGTGCCGAGGCGCTGATCCGCTGGGAGCATCCGCGCCTCGGCCTGATCTCGCCGGCCGAGTTCATTCCGGTGATGGAGCGCAACGCGCTGATCCACCGCGTCACCCATTGGGTGATCGATGCGGTGTTGAGCAAGTTGCAGTGCTGGAGCCTGACCCAGGTCAGCAAGCTGTCGATCAACCTGTCGCCCAAGGACTTTGAAGACCAGGACATCGCCGAAGTCCTCAGGCATGCCTGCGAACGCCACGGCATCGACCCGCAGCGGCTTGAGGTGGAAATCACCGAAGGCGCCTGGCTGCGCTCCAACCCGCGGGTGCTGGCGCAACTGACCAAGATTCGTGAGTTGGGCATGGACGTGGCCATCGATGACTTCGGCTCCGGTTACAGCAACTTCGCCTATTTGCATCAGATCCCGGCCAATGTGGTGAAGCTCGACAAGTCCATGGTCACCGACATCGAAAGCAACGCGCAGCACCAGAAAATCACCCGTTCGGTGATCAGCCTGGCCCGCGAACTGGGTTACCGCACCGTGGCCGAAGGCATCGAAAGCTTCAAATGCCTGCAGATGTTGCGCTCATTTGGCTGCGACGAGGCCCAGGGCTATTTTCTCGCCCGGCCGATGCAACAGGAGCGGTTCCTGGCCTGGAGCGGGGCTGATCGTTTCCCCCTGGGCCGGGGCTTTTAAGGGCTGCTGCCGGGGCGCTTATTGGGCCTGGCCCAGCGCCTTGGCCATGGCCTTACCGGCCAGGGCATGGACCTTGCGGGTCGGGTGCCATTCATCCCAATAGAAATAGGCATCTGGCCGGCTGCATGCGGTTTGCACTTGCGGGTAGGTCGGCTGGCACGGTTGATCGAGCTGGCTCAGGCCTTCTGCCGCCGCATTGCGGCGTAACCGGTCGCTGAAGGCGATGTGGTCGAAGTAGGTGATATCGACTCCCCATTGCTTGCCATCGGCAACCAGCCGGCCGGGCAATTGTTGTTGCAACAGCTGCTGATAGGTTCGGGCCTGCTCGGCCTGGCCGCCAGCGACCACCGCCGGGCCATGGCTCAGGTCGGTGCTGCCCACCACCAGAAAATGCCTGGCCCCGGCCTTGGCCAAGCGGCCGACGGCACTGCGGATATTGTCGATGCTGCTGGCGGCCAGATCGGCGACAGGTTCCTTGTGGGCGAAGTCGGCGTATTCGAAGAAGTCGTTGGCGGAAATAAAGATGAAGTACAGCGCCTGGGGATCAGCCTTGCCGCCCTGGGCGCTGGTCAGGTAGGCATCGATCTGCCCGGAAACACCGGTGTCGCGGTAGGGCGTCATCCAGGCGTAGTAGTTGTTGTGGCCACTTTTTGCGCCGCCGACGGCGAAGTCACTCAGGGCCAGATCAAGCTCCTGGGCCAGCACTTCCACAGCGGTCGGGCCATTGCTCCAGCGCGCCTTCCAGTACAGATCACCGGGCAGGCGCTGGGCGTCCTTGACTTGCTGCGCCAGCATCTCCCGGGTCAGTTGGTCGCTGGCACCGTTATCGGAATAGCTGTCACCGAAGGCGTAGAGGTGATCGAACCGGGGGCTGGCCAGGCAACTGCCGGCGGCCAGCGAGAGGACAAGCAAGGGGGCGAGCAGGGAAGGGCGCATGGGCGAGGTCTACGGTAGGAGGCGAGGTTTTATCGTAGAAGGTTCTGCCCCCGCCCCTGCGCTGGTTACGACCTGGGCGTAGTTGTGCTCGCCGGGAGGTATCCACCGGCGACACGGTCCGGTGGCGGTCCGCCGGCGTGCCGAGTGCTCAAGCCTGCTGCAACACCTTGAGCGCGGCAGAAGCCAGGAACCCCGAGCGGCTTTTTTCCTCGGGGTGATGCAATACATAGTCGTCGATGCGGTTCAGCAGGTAGCCGGGCAGGGTGATGTTGAGCTTCTGGGCCTTGCCCAGGTATTTGTGTACATCGATATCGATCAGCGCCCAGGTACAACCGGCGTACTGCGGGTTGCTGGCATGCAGGGTGACCTTGTTCGCCACCGGTATGGCGGCGCCGGTTTCGGCGAGGATCTCGAAGTGGCCTTCGATGGCTTCGCGGGCCATGGCCATGGCATCGTCCAGGTCATCGCCGGCCGAAAAACAGCCGGGAATATCCGGTACTTCCACGCCCCAGGCGTGTTGCTCATCACCGCTGGAAATCGCAATCGGGTACAGCATGAGTCAGGTCCTCCCTAGGCGTTGCTGGCTGGAATCACATCAGCAGCGCCTGTTTCAAAATACTGATGGCGGTCTTTTTCAGCAGGTCCTTTTTCGGATGAGGGATCGTCACCACCCCGGGTTTGCTCGGGTGCCTGAAGTGATGGTGGCTGCCTCGAATACGCACCAGGTACCCGCCATCCGCAACGATCTGACCGATCAGATACCGACTGTTCACAGCACCTCCTTGTGGTGTGAGTGGTGGTTACTGTACCCACAAAATATTAATGATTAACACCATAACTACTGCGCCTTGCAGCGGGCAGTTCAAGGGTAGGCAACTTCCGGCGGGGACGGCTGCTGGCTGTATTGCCGAATCCTTCATGGCGGGCGCCATGGACAGGGGCGTGGGTCACGGCGGCTCAAGGCGCGAAGCGGCCGACCGGGTCAGGTGCAGCCGCTGGAGGAGGCGGGGAGTTGGGGCAAATCAGCCAGGGCCGCGTTTTTCACTGCGCGGTGCTGGCTGACTCAAGACCGATGGCGGGCGCTGTTATCAGCTGGCCTCGCCATCCAGTACGTACCGGAGCACCGGCTTCAGCGCATCGAGGCTGGGGGCGGAGCGCGCCAGTTCTTCCGGGTTGCTCCAGGGGTAGTTGAGGTCCGACAACCAATCCATCACGGCCGGCAGGTCGCTGGCGGGCAGGGTTTCCATGTGTTCGATGGTGATGGTCAACTGCTCGACGCGTTTCGATTGCCCGTGGAAGCGCCACTGATACAGGCCGCAGCCAACCCGCACCTGCCCGGTGCTCTTGTCGGACATGCCCACCAGCCAGGTGCAGTCGAAGGTCTCGGCATCGGCCTGGGGCGGGCGGCCCAGGCAGAAGGTGTAGACGTTTTCGAACGTCTGGCCGAAGCGACTGACCAGCACCTCGGCAATGCCCTCCAGGCCTTCGACATGGGGCGGGAATGAAATCGAACCTGTTTTCACCACCATGTCCAGTACGGCCTGGGGCATAAAGGCCGAGTTGAGCAGGTACGGACGATTGCCATCCTTTGCCAGCACGTAGTTTTGAATGGAAAGACGAGCTGTGTTCATTGCGTGTCCTGAGGTGGGGGGGAATCAGACGGCTAGCGTGATCGCTCGGCCGTTTTGGCGAGCGCTATTACAACGCGTGGATGGCAGGACAGCAATCGATCCAGGTGCACAAAATGGTCGAAATCTGGCGGGTCGATCCAGACCCCCCAGTTCATCAGCCCTCCACGTGCAATCAGTTTTCTTGAAGCGATGGGTTCAGCCCTCTGGGTCGATACTCTGCGTCGCCAGCAAACGGCGCGCCAACGCCCTAGCCCGAGCGTTGCCACCACCGATGAAGCAATCACGGATATGAACATCCATGGGTGGCAATTCAAATGCCCCGAGCCGTTTTAAGCGCGCAGTGCATGGCTTGCGACTGAGTGGCGAAAGACTCAGGCCGCGTTCGATAAGCAGTGGTGGTTGTGTTGCGTCACGTGGATGAACCCTGAGCAGGGCTGCGTGACGGTCTCGCTCTGTACCCGGCAGATTCAGGGGAGCAGCGAGTTAGAAGAGAAGTGGAGCGGGTGAAGGGAATCGAACCCTCGTTATCAGCTTGGGAAGCTGGAGTAATGCCATTATACGACACCCGCTCGGAACGGCTGACTTTTTACCAGATGTGGCAACGGATTTGAAGTTTTTCTTTGCAGAACGTGCATTTGCGTGAAATGCCAGCGAGCAGTCTATCGCGGGCAAGCCGGCTCCTGGGGCGGCGGTGAGCGGCTCAGGAGTGGGGGCTTGCCTGCGATGACGCTGTTTCAGATCGCCAGTGCATGGTGGTCCTGTACGTAGTGATAGCGCGCACGGCTTTCGTGCTGAGAAGGCTTGAGGAAGCCCATGAGTGCCTGGCGGCTGTCTCGGCAGGCAGCTTTATGCTCCATGTCGAGGAAGTGCCCGGTGGCCTGGATGGTGCTGAAGCTTGAGTGCTGCACGTGGTTGGCGAAGAGCTTGGCATCACTGGCCGCGGTGTACTCGTCCCACTCGCCGTTCATGAACAGCACCGGCACGTCGATGGCTTTTGCCGCCTTGAGGTAGCACAGGCGATCGCTGTTGAGCACGTGGCTGATATGAAAATGCATCTGCCCGTACTCGTGTTCGGCCAGGGTGCTGACGTGCCGGTAGTTGAAGCGCTTGAACAGTGATGGCAGGTGCTTGCCGATGGTGTCGTTGACCAGGTGCCCGACCCGATGACCGTCGCGGCTGCCGAGGTAATCGACACCGCGTTCGAGGTAGTCGCGCATCGGTTCGTTGATCACCGGCGAGAACGAACTGATCACGGCCTTTTCGATGCGCCGTGGGCGGTGCGCCAGGGCCACCAGGGTGGCGGCTCCACCCCAGGAAAAGGACATCACGTGCTCGGCGGCAAAGTGGTCGATCAGCTCCAGCAGGATCTGCCCTTCGGCTTCCTTGGTGAGCATTTTTTCATGGCGGTTGTGGGCCTTGGAGCGACCGGCATAGGGCTGGTCGTAGAGCACCACATTGAATTGCGGGTGCAGGTTTTTCACCGTCTGGGCAAACGACGCAGTAGTGGCCATCGAGCCGTTGACCAAAATGATGGTCTTTTCTGCGGCGTCTGCGCGATAGAACTCCGTGTAAACCCGATACTGACCCTGTATATCCAGCACAGCGATTTCTGGCCTCATGTCATAAGACTCCTGGCAAGCGGGTATGCGCGCAATAGAGCTTGCACGTGATTTGTGACAGGTAGGCATACGCCTGGGAATCTTGGGGGGCCCATGTCGATCCGGTAAGGCAGGTCGACGGGTGTTGTTATAGGCGGGCATCTGCCGGTGGGAAGGCGGAGCCTGAGGGCTCACTGCCGGCAAAAGGTTTCTTAGAAGTATGGTGGTGACTCATCGGTCACATTTTGGCCGACGGTCTGATTCAAGCAGGCCGAGGACGAACCCGCAAGTGCCGCCGGTAAATTGTTCGACACGTTCTGCCCAATGGTCATTCAGGCCCGGGAGCAGTGCTCAGACCTGGTTGATTTCGGCCTCGGTCAGCGCCCGGTACTGGCCGGGGGCAAGCGCGTCGTCCAGAACCAGCGGCCCCATGCGTTCGCGGTGCAGGCGCACGACTTTGTTGTTGAAGTGGCCGAACATGCGCTTGACCTGGTGATAGCGCCCTTCGACGATCGCCAGGCGTGCACGGCGCGGGCCGAGGATCAGCAATTCGGCGGGCTGGGTGGTGAGGTCTTCGAAGGCGAAATACAGGCCCTGGGCAAAGGTGCTGATGTACTCGGGGCCGAGTTCCTGTTCGGTCTCGACGTAATAGACCTTTGGCAGTTTGGTCTGCGGCTGGGTCAGGCGGCGGGACCAGCTGCCGTCGTTGGTGATCAGCAACAACCCCGTGGTGTTGTAGTCCAGGCGCCCGGCGATGTGCAGGTGTTCCTTGTCCGGTTCATCCAGCAGATCGAGCACGGTACGGTGCTCCGGATCGCGGGTGGCACTGACGCAGCCCGCAGGTTTGTGCAGCATGAAATAGCGCGGTGGGGTCCCGGCCTGGAGCAACTCGTCATCCAGTTCCACGCGGCTGAACTCTCGCACCTGTGCATGGGGATCGCTGATCGTCAGCCCGTCGATCCTGATGCGTTTTTGCACCAGCAGCAGGCGTACCTGTTGGCGGTTGAAGCGCGGCAGGTTACTGAGGAATCGATCAAGGCGCATGGACAGGTGCAGGTCGGCAAGGGGCGGGCATTTTACTCGATAGGCCGGGCGGCTGCTTGCAACTGGGCTTCGACCTGGGCACAGCGCGGGCACAGGCAGGACAGATTGCGCAGCTCCGGCGGCAGGGCCTGGAGCACCGCCGGGTCGATGCTGACGCCGTAGCACCAGCAGGCCTTGGTCGCGCTGCGTGGGTCGGCCAGGCTGCAGTCGTTGCGTGCGCCGCAGGCCGGGCAGAGTTCTGGTTTATTCATGGTTGGGGTCAGGCATTTCCACGCAGGTTCGGTTGCGGCCAGTGTGTTTGGCCCGGTACATCGCCTGGTCGGCGCGCGACAGCAGGCCATGCAGTGTGTCGTCGGTGTGCAGGGTGGTCAGGCCGATGCTGACCGTCAGCTGCAACTCATGGTGTTCATAGGTGTAGCGCCGCTGTTCGATCAGCAGGCGGATCTTCTCGGCGATTTTCAGGGCGGTCTCGCTGTCGGTGTCCTTGAGCAACACGATGAACTCTTCGCCGCCCCAGCGGCAGATGATATCGGATTGACGCAGGCAGCTCTCCAGGTCCCGGGCGAAACCGCGCAGGACCTGATCGCCGGCCATGTGCCCGTAGTTGTCGTTGAGGTGCTTGAAGCGGTCCAGGTCCAGCAGCAGCGCGCTCAGCGGCTTGGGCTCGCGCTGGGCTTCCTGGATGGCCTGGGCCGCCAGCAGGTCGAAGCCGCGCCGGTTCGGCAGGCCGGTCAGGCTGTCGAGGGTGGCCTGGGTTTCGATCCGCCGCTGGTAGCGACCGACGACCCGGCTCAGCAGGGCCGCCACCACCAGGGTCACCAGCAGGCAGATCAGCAGGTTGAGGTACAGCGACTGGCGGATTTCGCTGAGGGCGCCGTCCTCGCGCTTGTCGACGAACAAGTACCAGTTCAGCTCAGGAATAAACCGCACATTGAGAAAGTGCCCCTGGCCCTGGGCCAGGTATTCGTAGCTGCCACTGTGGGGTTTGGGCAGCTTGGCCTGCAGTTCTTTCATGCTTTCCAGGTCGTGCAGCGACTGCCCGGCCCGGGCCCCTTGAGGGCCGCCGTCGGCCCCGGTCAGGACAATGCGGCCAAAGGTGTCGACGAAATACACACTGCGCTGATAGCGCTGCTGGTACTTGTCGATGAGCTTGATCACCGCGTCGACGGTCAGGCCGACGCCGGCCGCGCCGATGAAGTTGTCCTGGTAGTCGTGGACCTTGTAATTGATGAAGAAGGTCAGACTGTCCTGGTTGGCCAGGTCCGGGTCGACGTTGATCTCGTACGGGGTCGTCATGTCGCGCACGCGAAAGTACCAGGTGTCGCGGGGTTCGTCGGTCTTGATCTTCTTCAGCACGCCCTTGGCCTGGTAATAGGTCAGGGTGCTGTTGGACACGAAGAACGCGGTGTAGGCGCCGTAGTGGGTCATGACCTCGTTGAGGTAGCGGGTCATCTGCCCCGGGTCATGTTCGCCGGCCACCACCCAGTCCCGCATGAAGGTGTCGCGGGCCATCATCGAGGAAATCAGGATTGGCCGTACCAGGTCTTTCTGAATCTCCGAGTACACGGTGTCGGATGTCAGCGGCAGCTCGGTATTGACGATGTTGTCGCGGATCGAGGTGCGCGAGGCGTAATAGCTCAAGAAGGATGTGGCGAGGAAACCGCACCCGAGCAAGACAATCAGCGTGATGATCAACGAGCGTTGTGAATACAGCGGCGAGCGGAGCGGCATGACGATTCCGTTGGCGATGACCGGTGCACGCATTCTAGTGGCACTGCCCGGAAATAACTGCGTCATTTATTGGCGGGCCCCAGGCCCTTTTGCGCAGCGCAAATCCACTTGTCGGAGACCTGGGGCCACTGGGCACCGGGTCGAATTTTTACGGTCTTAAACAGTGTCAGCCCTGCCGTTTCGACTGACGCCGCCCAGCGTCGCTGGTGTGGCTTCCCGCGGTCCAGGAGGCCGCCATGTTGCGTCGAATGCTGTTTGCCATTGTGCTCGGATCGAGCCTGTCTGCGTGCGTGCCGTACTACGTCGGGCCGGGCTATTACCGTACGGACGTGTACAGGGTGCCGGCGCCTTATTACTACGGTTACTCCCCGTATGACTATGGCGGCTATTACGGCCCACGTTATTACCACCCTTACTACGGGGGATACGGCCCGCACTATTACGGCGGATACCGCCGCGGGCACCATTAGGTCACAAGAATCGTCAGTGCGGTCATGGCCTGAATGGACGCCGGTCGCGATCAGACTGCTCCTTGAAAGTAGCGGCGTTGTGCTATCAGGCGCCGCTTTTTTTATGCTCCGCTGAAACGCCTGGGTGACTTGTATCAATGTATTGCATGTGTCGCACCAGATTCGGTTTTCGCGGTCAGATGCCTCGTCAGTCAGAACATTATTTGACTGCCGCCGGCCAGCGTCGCTGGCATGGCTCTTTCGCGGTCCAGGAGGCCGCCATGTATCGTCGACTTCTACTCACTGCGTTCCTGGGTTTGACTCTTTCTGCGTGCGTTCCCTATTACGACGGAGGTTCCAGCTACTACAGTTCCGAGGTCTACAGCACGCCGGCGCCGGCCTACTACTCCGGTGGTGGCTACTACTCGTCGGGCCGCAGCTATTCCGCGCCGCGTTACTACCAACCTGCGCCCAGGTACTACCAGGCGTCGCCGCGCTATTACCAGCCGGCCCCACGCTATTACCAGGCCCCGCCACGAGCGGCGTACCGGCCTTATCCGAACGGTGGCTGGGACGGCCATAACCGTCAGAGCTGGGGAGACGGCGGCGGCCATGGCGGGCGCGATAACCGCGGTGGGCGTGGCGATCATGACCGTGGAAACCATGATCGCGGCGACAACGGCCGAGGCGGCCACAACCGCTGAACCGACAATGAAAAAGCGGCGCATCGAGCGCCGCTTTTTTTTGCCTGCCGGTCGTGCCGGGGTTAGTAGTCCGACAGGTCCGCCAGCGGGTGCCGGCCCTCCCAGGCCTTGTGAAAATGCGCCTCGACCACGGCATCGGGCACCGTATTGATGTCCGGCCAATGCCAATGCGGCTTCTGGTCCTTGTCGATCAACCGTGCCCGTACCCCTTCGCTGAACTCCGGGTGCCGGCAGCAGTTCAGGCTCAGGGTGTACTCCATCTGAAACACCTGGGCCAGGGACAGATGGCGCGCCCGCCGGATCTGTTCCCAGACCAGGTGCGCAGTCAGCGGGCAGCCCTCGCTCAGGGTCTTGGCGGCGCGGCTGAACAGGCTGTCACTGTGCTCGCGCAGTTGGCTGATGGCGCGCCAGGCGCAGCGTACATCGCTGACATCCAGCCATTGGTCGATCTGCGGCCGACGCGGCAACCACTGGGCCTCGGGCAATTGGGCCACGGCTTCCTGTTGCAGGGCCTTGAGCAGGCTGTTGAGCTGCATGGGCGTCTGCTCCTGCCAGTTCAATTGCAGCAGGCCTTCGACCAGTTCTTCTTGCTGTTCGTCCAGCAGGAAGCGGTCGGCGAGGTCAAGATCGAGGGCATCCCGGGCGTTCATATGGGCACCCGTCAGACCCAGAAACAGGCCGAGCTTGCCTGGCAGCCGCGAGAGGAACCAGCTGGCGCCCACGTCCGGGTACAGGCCGATGCTGATTTCCGGCATGGCCAGGCGGCTGCTCGGGGTGACAATGCGGATGCTTGCGCCCTGCAACAGGCCCATGCCGCCGCCCAGCACATAACCATGGCCCCAGCAGATCAGCGGCTTGGGGTAGGTGTGCAGGCGGTAGTCGAGGCGGTATTCCTCGGCAAAAAACTGTCCGGCCAGGGCTGGGACTTCGCCCGGGTGCGCCAGGCAGGCCTGAGCCAGGCTGCGCACTTCGCCGCCGGCGCAAAACGCCTTGGCGCCGTTGCCGCGCAGCAGCACACAGACGATTTGCGGGTCTTTGGCCCAGGCATCGAGGCGTTCGCCCAAGGCCTGGATCATCGGCAGGGACAGGGCATTCAGGGACTTTTCGGCATCCAGGCTGGCGATGCCAATGCGCGCGCCATCGGTGCCGGTCAGCTCTTCGAAGTGCAGATTCATCGTGACCTCGATCAGAAAATTGAAGGTTGAGTATGATCCCAGTCCTGAGAAAGTGCTGGTTCTGCGTCAGACCAATTGACAAGCCCGGACGGCTTTCCTAGGGTGCGCCCATTGTTTTTCTGCGGGTACCCCCATGACCTCCGACGACCGTATCAAACTCGAACCGAGCTGGAAGGAGGCGCTGCGTGCCGAATTCGAACAGCCGTACATGGCCCAGCTGCGCGAGTTCCTGCGTCAGGAACACGCCGCCGGCAAGGAAATCTATCCGCCGGGCCCGATGATTTTCAACGCGCTCAATTCCACCCCGCTGGACAAGGTCAAGGTGGTGATCCTCGGCCAGGACCCGTACCACGGCCCGGGCCAGGCCCACGGCCTGTGCTTCTCGGTGCAACCGGGGATTCCCGCGCCGCCGTCGCTGGTGAACATCTATAAAGAGCTCAAGCGCGACCTGAACATCGACATTCCCAACCACGGCTACCTACAAAGCTGGGCCGAGCAGGGCGTGCTGATGCTCAACACCACCATGACCGTGGAGCGCGCCAACGCCAACGCCCATGCGGGCAAGGGCTGGCAGTTCTTTACCGATCGGATCATCGAAGTGGTCAGCGAGCACCAGCCGCACCTGGTGTTCCTGCTGTGGGGCGCCCATGCCCAGGGCAAGCAGAAACTGATCGACGCCACCAAGCACCTGGTGCTGACCTCGGTGCACCCGTCACCGCTGTCGGCCTATCGCGGGTTTATCGGTTGCGGGCACTTCAGCCGTACCAACAAATACCTCGAGCAAAATGGCGAGACCCCCATCGAGTGGCGCCTGCCGCCCTTGTAAGCCTGGGTTGCCGGTCAGTCGAGGTCCGGGTCTTTGTTCCAGTGCCGGAACAAAGGCTCTGCCAGAAACAGCACAAACAGCAAGCGCATCACCTGCATCGCCGTCACCAAGGGCACCGACAGTTGCAGGGTCTCGGCCGTCAGGCTCATTTCCGCGATACCACCGGGCATCATGCCCAACGTCAGCGAGCGCAGGTCCAGGTGGGTCAGGGCGCTCAGGCCCAATGCCGCAAGGCTGGCGATGAGCATGGTCAGCGCCGTGCCCAGCAGGGTGCGGCCCAGGAACGAGGGCGCGCGCCGAAAGAACTGGCGATTGAAGTGACAGCCCAGGCCGCTGCCGATCAGCCATTGGCCCATCTGGCTGGCACCGTCGGGCAGACCGATGTGCAGGTTCCAGCTGATACTCACGGTGGCCGCCACCAGCAGCGGGCCGAACAGCCAGGGGTTGGGCTGGCGCAGGCGCTGCCAGATCCAGGCGAGCAGGGCGCCCGCCGGAAACAGTAACGCCAACCATGGCCAATCGACCGTCGCCGGATGCGCCTGCGGCACACCCTCGCCGAGCAGGTACTTGAAGGCCGCCGGCACGCACAGCACCACCGCCAGCACCCGCAGGCTTTGCCCGGCCGCGACGCGACTGAGCACCGCGCCATTGCGCGCCCCCAGGTTGACCATCTCCCCGGAGCCGCCCGGCATGCTGGAGAAGAACGCCGTGGCCCGGTCTTCCCCGGTACGTCGCATCAACCAAACACCCACCACCGCCGACAGGCTGGTGACCAGCGCGCCGAAGAAGATCAGGCCGAAGTGGCTCATCACCTGCTCCATCACCACCGGGGTGAAGTGCAGGCCGATGCCGATGCCCACCACCCATTGCCCGCATTTGCGGCCGCCGGGGATTTCCGCCAGTTGCCAGGGCGTCAGGCAGCGCACCAGGATGATCGCCAGCAACGAGCCGACCATCCACGGCAGCGGCCAGCCGATCTGGCTGGCGAGGTAACCCCCCACCAGCCCGACCAGTGGGGTTCCCCACCACTGTTTGAAGCTGACCTCAGACATCGGCCACGGCACGGCGCTGCACGGAACGCTTGCGCCAGATGCGCAGGATCGGCATCAGCAGCATCACGGCCGTGAGAATCCACACGCCCAGGGTGATCGGGCTCGACCAGAGGATCTCCAGCGCACCGTTGGAAATCGACAGCGCCCGGCGCAGGTTCTGCTCCATCAGGCCGCCGAGGATAAAGCCCAGCAGTACCGGCGACAGCGGGAAGTCCAGCTTGCGCAGGATGTAGCCGAAGATACCGATGCCCACCATCAGGAACAGGTCGAAGGTGGTGGCGTGCACCGCGTAGACGCCGATCCCGGTGATGATCGCGATCACCGGCACCAGTGCCCAGTTCGGCACGGCAAGGATGCGGGTGAAGATGCGGATCATCGGGATATTGAGGATCACCAGCATGATGTTGGCGATAAACAGCGAGGCGATCAGGCCCCAGACGATATCCGCTTGTTGCTGGAACAGCAGCGGGCCGGGGGTGATGTTGTACAGCGACAGCGCGCCAATCATCACCGCAGTGGTGCCCGAGCCCGGCACGCCGAGGGTCAGCATCGGCACCAGGGCGCCGCAGGCCGAAGCGCCGATGGCGGTTTCCGGCGCCGCCAGGCCGCGCATGTCGCCTTGGCCGAAGGTGCCTTTGGCGCCGGCGATGCGTTTTTCGGTCATGTAGGCCACGGCACTGGCCAGGGTCGCGCCGGCACCCGGCAGCACGCCCATGATGAAGCCCAGCAGGCCGCAGCGGATGTTGACCACGAACACCGCCGAGGCTTCCTTGACGTTGAACATCATGCGCCCGGTGGCCTTGACCGCTTCCTGGCCACGGTGGGTTTTCTCCAGCAGCAACAGGATCTCGCTGATGGAGAACAGGCCCAGCACCAGCACCACGAACTGAATGCCATCGGTGAGGTGGATGTTGTCGCCGGTGAAGCGGTAAACGCCGCTGTTGGCATCGATACCGACACTGGACAGGAACAGGCCGATCAGCGCGGCGATAAAGGTTTTCAGCGGCCGATCACCGGCCATGCCGCCCAGGCAGACAATCGCGAACACCATCAGCACGAAATATTCCGCCGGGCCGAAGGCGATCGCCCATTTCGCCAGCAGGGGGGCAAACAGCACCATGCCGCAGGTGGCGATAAAGGCGCCGATGAACGAACTCCAGGCCGACAGTGACAACGCCACGCCCGCCAGGCCCTTGCGGGCCATGGGGTAGCCGTCGAGGGTGGTCATCACGGTGGAGGCTTCACCCGGGATGTTGAGCAGGATCGAGCTGATCCGGCCGCCGTACTCGCAGCCCAGGTACACCGCTGCCAGCAGAATCAGCGCTGACTCCGGTGGCAGGCCGAGGGCAAACGCAATCGGGATCAGCAGCGCCACGCCGTTGATCGGGCCCAGGCCCGGCAGCAGGCCGACCACGGTGCCGATCAGGGTGCCGCACAGGGCGGTCACCAGGTTGTACGGGCTCAGCGCGACGCCGAAGCCCTGGCCCAAATAGCTGAAAGTATCCATATCAGTTCTCCAGAACTTCAAGCAGGCCGAGGGGCAGCGGTACATCCATGGCTTTGTCGAACAACAGATACAGGCCCACGGCCATCAAGCTGACGATGACCACGCTGGGCCACCAGCGGCCGCCATACAGACGTGCCATCGGGATGCCCACCAGCATGCTGCTGAGGATGAAACCCAGGGGTTCGAAGGTGCCGGCAAACACGATCAACAGCGTCACGCAGACGCCGATCTTGATCAGGGTTTCGCGGTCCAGCGCCGGTTCCTCTTCGGTGTGCTTGGTCGGCTGCGGGCGAAACAACATGTAAATCAGGCCCAGGCTCATCAACCCCAGCATCAGCAGGGGAAAGGCCCGGGGCCCGACCGGTTCGTAGGAAAAAGCCGCCTGGTACGGCCAGGCCATCAGTGCCAGACCGGCACAGGCCAGCAGCAACACCGAGGCAAAAATGCGTTGTAAGAGCATGGGGAACTCCTGGGCCCGGCCCTCGATGGGCGAGGGCCGGGCGGCTAGACCGGGACGATCACTGGATCAGGCCGAACTCTTTGGCCAGGGTCTTGTAGTCGGCGACCTGTTTCTTGACGTAGGTGTCGAGCTCCGGGCCGGTCAGGGCGAACGGGAACAGCTCGCGCTGGTCACGCAGCTTGGCGAACTCTTCGGACGCCAGCAGCTTGTCGAAGGCGTCTTTCCACCAGGCGTAGTCTTCGTCGCTGACTTTTGGCCCCAGGTAGAAGCCGCGCACTACCGGCCAGACGATGTCGTAGCCCTGCTCCTTGGCGGTCGGGATGTCTTTCATTTCCGGCTCGTCCAGGCGCTGGTCGGAGAACACCGCCAGCAGCCGCATGTCGCCGGCGAGAATGTGCGGCATGGAGTCGGAGATGTCGGTACTGCCGACCTGGATATGCCCGCCGAGCAGGGCGGTGGCGATTTCACCGCCGCCTTCCAGGGCCACGTAGCGCAAGTCACGCGGGTTGATCCCGGCGGCCTTGGCGATCAGCGCGGTCTGCATCCAGTCCTGGCTGCCGACGGTGCCGCCGGAGCCGATCACCACTTTGCTCGGGTCTTTTTTCAGGGCCTGGACCAGGTCGTCGAGGTTCTTGTAGGGCGAATCGCTTTTGACCGCGATCGCACCGTAGCTGGTGCCGACGGCCGCCAGCCAGCGCACCGCGCTTTCATCGAAACGCCCGAACTTGCCCTGGGCCAGGTTCAGCAGCGAGCCGCTGGACCAGGCCACCAGGGTCCCGGCATCGGCCGGGCGCTGGGCCACCACCGCGTTGTAGGCCACCGCGCCGACGCCGCCGGGCATGTAGGTCACGCGCATCGGCTTGGACAGCAGTTTTTCGTTGACCAGCGCGCTTTGCGCCAGCTTGCAGGTCAGGTCGAAGCCGCCGCCGGGGGAGGCCGGGGCGATGCATTCCGGGCGCTTGGGTTCGGCACCGGCGGCCAGCAGTTGGCCGGCGAACAGCATACAGCCGGCGGCGAGGGCGAGTTTACGCAGTGATAAGTCCATGATCGTCTCCACAGGAGTTGTTGTAGGTATGCCAGGGCCGTCCTCGACCCTGGTGTGTTAACTGAGAGGCCAATTACCAGAGGGCCACGCTGTAGCTCACCAGCAGCCGCACTTCATCGGCGTCCCGTGCCGAGTAGTTGGAGCGGTAGGTGGCATTGCGCAGGCGCACCGCGACGTCCTTGAGGGTGCCGCTTTGCACCACGTACTTGATCTCGGTGTTGCGTTCCCATTCCTTGCCGGTGTCGCCGTTTTTCAGGGCGATGTTGTCACCGCTGATGTAGCGGCTCATGAAGCTCAGGCCGGGGATCCCGAGTTTGCCGAAGTCGTAGTCGTAGCGTGCTTGCCAGGAGCGCTCCTGGGCGCCGGCAAAATCGTTGATCTGCACGAAGTTGACCAGGTAGGGATCGCTGCCATCGACGTAAGGGAAGGCGCTGTCGCCGGACATGTGCTGGTAGCCGGCGCTGAGCTTATGCCCGTTCAAGGCATAGCTCACCAGGCCGTTGAGGGATTTGTTGTCGATCTTGCCGCCACGGGCCTGGCCCTGGTCATCACTGATGGCTGCGCGCAAGTCGGCGGCAAAGGTGCCAGGGCCCATGGGCCGCGACGCTACTAGGCCGAGGAAGTGTTGTTTGTAGACCTCGCCCAGCTGGGCGAAGTGGTAGCTGCCGGTGATCTTGTCGGTGAACTTGTAGTCCAGGCCGCCGAAATCGAAATGCTTGCCCTCGGCGGTGCTGCTGAAGCGGCTGTTCTTATTGTTGAGGGCGATGTTCTCGTAGTTGCTGTCGTCACGGTCCTTGGCGCGGGACAGGCGACCACCGGTGAAGGTCAGGTTCTTGATTTCCCTGGAGGTCAGCAGGCCGCCTTCAAAGGTCTGGGGCAGGATGCGTCCGTCGTTGGGCTTGAGGATCGGCAGTTCGGGGATCAGGCTGCCGACTTTCAGTTCGGTGGCCGAGATCTTCATCTTGCCGGTCAGGCCGAGCTTGGAGTATTCGTCGGCTGCGCGGCCGTCATCGTGGGTCGGCAGCAGGCCGGTGCCGGTGCGGTCGGGGCTGGAGTCGAGCTTGATGCCGAGCATGCCCAGGGCGTCCACGCCGAAACCGACGGTGCCCTCGGTGTAGCCCGATTGCAGGTTGAGCATGAAACCCTGGGCCCATTCGTCGCGTTTGGATTGCTGGGCGCTGGTGCCGTCGCGAAAGTCGCGGTTGAAGTACATGTTGCGGGTTTCGAGGGTGGCGCTGCTGTCTTCGAAGAACGCGGCCTGGCCAAGCGGCGAAAAACCGGCGAGGGCGGCGGCACTGGCAAGGGTGGTCTGGCGCAGAAGGGAAAAACGAACAGGCGGGCAAGCCTGAGGCTGCATGGACAGCATCGTGTGGTACTCCGTTATTGTTCTTATTGGCGAAAACGCTTCGAGGCGTTTTTCGGGCAAGCGGCCGTGACGGCCACGGCAGTCGGGACTGTCCGTGGCAGGACTCTAATGGGCCAACCTTTCGCTAACCTTTCAGCGGACTTTCAATGTTTTCGGGCTTCACAGCGGCGGTTGCGGCTGTAAACTCCGCGCCAAAGAGTGGCGTCGACCCTCCCCGAATGAGGTAGCAATCCATGCGCGTTCTGCTTGTCGAAGACCATCTGCAACTGGCGGAAAGTGTCGCCCAGGCGCTGAAAAGCATCGGCCTGACGGTGGATGTGCTGCACGATGGCGTGGCAGCGGACCTGGCCCTGGGCAGCGAGGAGTACGCGGTAGTCATCCTCGATGTCGGCCTGCCGCGCATGGACGGTTTCGAGGTGCTGGCGCGCCTGCGCAGCCGCGGCAAGAACCTGCCGGTGCTGATGCTGACTGCGCGCAGCGACGTCAGGGATCGGGTCCATGGCCTGAACCTGGGGGCCGACGATTACCTGGCCAAACCCTTCGAACTCACCGAGCTTGAAGCGCGGGTCAAGGCCCTGCTGCGGCGCAGCGTGCTCGGCGGCGAACGCCAGCAGCGCTGCGGGGTGCTGGTCTATGACCTGGACACCCGGCGCTTCACCCTGGGCGATGAGCTGCTGACCCTGACCTCCCGCGAGCAGGCGGTGCTCGAAGCCCTGATCGCCCGTCCGGGACGGGTGATGAGCAAGGAGCAACTGGCGGCCCAGGTGTTCGGCCTGGATGAAGAGGCCAGCCCCGACGCCATCGAAATCTACGTCCACCGCCTGCGCAAGAAACTCGATGGGCATGCGGTGGCCATCGTAACCTTCCGCGGCCTCGGCTACCTCCTGGAAAGCCGCGATGCATAAGCCCAGCAGCCTGCGTTGGCGGTTGTTGTGGAACCTGGCGCTGCTGTTAGTGGTGCTGATGCTGGCCAGCGGGTTGAGTGCCTACTGGAACGGGCGCGAGGCCGCCGACACCGCCTATGACCGGACTCTGCTGGCCTCGGCGCGGACCATCGCCGCCGGTTTGTCCCAGCGCGACGGCAGCCTGAGTGCCAATGTGCCTTATGTGGCCCTGGACACCTTTGCCTACGACAGCGCCGGACGTATCTACTACCAGGTCAACGACATTCACCAGCAGTTGATCTCCGGTTACGAAAACCTCCCCGGGCCGCCGCCGGGCACCCCGCGTACCGATGATTATCCGGCGTTGGCGCGGTTCTACGATGCCTCCTACCTGGGACAGAACGTGCGTGTGGTCAGCCTGCTCAAGGCGGTCAGCGAGCCGAACATGAACGGCATGGCGGAAATTCGCGTGGCGGAGACCGACGAGGCGCGTGAAACCATGGCCCGCAGTCTGATGGCCGACACCTTGCTGCGCCTGGGGATGCTGGCGATTGGCGCGCTGGTGCTGGTGTGGTTTGCCGTGAGTGCCGCCCTGCGTCCGCTGGAGCGCCTGCGCAGCGCGGTCGAGGAGCGTCAGCCTGACGACTTGCGGCCCTTGCCGTTGGTGGAGGTGCAGCGCGAGTTGTGGCCGCTGGTGCGGGCGCTCAACCATTTCACCGAACGCCTGCGCGGCCAGTTCGAGCGCCAGGCGCAGTTTATCGCCGATGCTGCCCATGAGTTGCGCACGCCGTTGGCGGCGCTCAAGGCGCGGCTGGAACTGGGCCAGCGGGCCACGGACCCGCAGACCTGGCGCGCCACTCTGGAAAGCGCGGCCCAGGGCACTGATCGCCTGACCCACCTGGCCAATCAGCTATTGTCCCTGGCGCGCATTGAAAACGGCGCCCGGGCGATTGCCGAGGGCGGTGCGCAGTCGCTCGACCTCAGCCAACTGGCCCGTGAACTGGGCATGGCCATGGCTCCCCTGGCCCACGCTCGCGGCGTGGCCTTGGCCCTGGAGGCCGACGAACCGGTGTGGCTGCGCGGTGAGCCGAGCCTGCTCAATGAGCTGCTGAGCAACCTGGTGGATAACGCCCTGGCCCATACCCCGCCAGGCGGCAATGTGATTTTGCGTGTGTCGCCGCCAGGGGTGCTGGAAGTCGAGGACGACGGCCCGGGGATCCCCCTGGAAGATAGGGATCGGGTGTTCGAACGCTTCTACCGGCGTAATCAGCAGGTGGCGGGGTCCGGGCTGGGCCTGGCGATCGTCGGCGAAATCTGCCGCGCACACTTGGCACAGATCAGCCTGCACGATGGCGCGCAACGGGGCTTGAAGGTGCGGGTGAGTTTTATTGCGAGCTAGCCAGTTACGCTGAGCGTCGCCGAGCGGATCAGTAAAGGAGCGAGCGCGACTCTTCCAGGTCGCGGCACAGCACTTCATCGTCCAGGTCGATTCCCAGTTTCTTGAACGCCGGCACCTCAGAGACGTCAATGCGCGCCAGGGGATGGTCGGTGCCTTTGTGGCAATACAGGGTGGCCACCTGGACCAGGTCGATATAGTCGAGCTTGGTCGAGTCGCGTTGCAGGTTCAGGTATTGCCCGGGCACCAGGGCCAGTTTTTCCGGAAAATCCCAGACCTTGAGCAATTTATCGCCCAGCAGCGGATGAATATGTTCGATCACGTGGTTCAGGCTGACCGGGTCGGCCAGCAGCTCGTAGTGGTCTTCGGCGTAGGTCAGGATCGGCAGCACGCCGATCTGGTGCACCAGGCCGCCCAGTGCCGCCTGGTCCGGCTTGAGCTGAGAGTAGCTGCGGCACAGGGCGTAGCTGATACCGGCGACTTCCAGGCTTTTGCGCCAGACATCGCGCATCTTTTTTTCGACCACTTCGGAGCGGGCGTGGAAAATCTGCTCCATGACCAGGCCGATGGCCAGGTTGCTGCTGTAGTTGACGCCCAGGCGGGTGATGGCCGTGTGCAGGTCGGTGACTTCCTGGGTCGCGCGCAACAAGGGGCTGTTGACCACTTTGATCAGGCGCGCCGAGAGCGCCGTATCGCGGCCAATCACTTTGCTCAGGGTGCTGACGCTGATCTCCGGATCTTCAGCGGCCCGGCGAATCTGCAGGGCCACCTCCGGTAACGTTGGCAGAACCAGGTCATCGTTATCGATGGCCTCAACTAAATCCTGTTGGACCTTATCCGCCAGCTTGCTCATTTCTGTTCTCTAGGGTGTTGCCAAGGGGTGCTGACGATCAGCGCTGGATCTCGCGATCACGGTCCAGTTGGTACGGTAAATCGAGCAGTTGCAGGCCTGGCCCTTCAAGTGTCCCGAGGTGGATGTCACCCCCCTCTGCGGCTTCGGCTTGCAGCACCGCCAATAGTTCAATCTGTTGCTCGGCCCGTGCGGCAATCACCACTTCACCAATGGAACTGCCATGGGTCGGGGAGAATAGCGGGGTGCCCGGTTCAGGTAGGTCGCCGGCCGGCAGGCAGAGGCGATACAGGCGGCGCTTGAGCTTGCCCAGGTATTGCATGCGCGCGACGATTTCCTGGCCGGTGTAGCAGCCTTTCTTGAAGCTGACGCCGCCGATGGCCTGCAGATTGAGCATCTGCGGGATAAACAGCTCGCGAGTGGCAGGCATGACCTGGCCGATTCCGGCGCGGACCTGGCCCAACAGCCACTGGTTGAGCTCGCCTTCAGGCAGTTGCGCCGCCAGTTGGCCGCGCAGGGTGTCGGCCTGATCGGCCGGGGCCCATAATTCGGCGCGCCCGGGGGAGACCCGCACCGCGATCAAATCGTTGTTGCGCACCAGGTTGCCGGCTTCTTCGCCAAGCTCAAGGCCCAGGCTGAGCAGGGCGGCACCGGCATCGCCCAGGCCGAAACGCACCCATTGGGCGCTTTCATCGCTGAGTTTGGCTTTGGAAAACACTGCGTATTTCTTCAGGTCCGCCAGTTGCGGCTCCAGCAGCTCGTGGGCCATGGCCAGCAACACCCCGTCACCTTGCAGCAGGATGCGAAAGCTGGACTGCATGCGGCCTTTTTGCGTACAGCGGGCTCCCAGGCTGGACTGGGTGTCACTGAGGTAATTGAGGTTGCAGGTCAACTGACCCTGAAGGAACTTGCTGGCGTCAGGGCCGCGTACGGCGAGGATGCCTTCGTGGGACAGCGTGCAGAAAAAAGCGGAATCAGCCATGAGTCATCGCAGGGTAATAGGGTCTGGGGCACATCATAAGGGGGCGCCCCTGAAATGGGTAGTTCACAAAAGGTCGGTGGTGCCCGACCAAAGCCGACTGTTCTCGCCTTCTTCGGGCTGTATACTTGCGCTCTATTTGAGGAGCGCTCCATGGTCGAAGATGTTGAACTGAATCGCCTCTACTGGCACAGCCGTCGCGGCATGCTTGAACTAGACGTGTTGCTGGTGCCGTTCGTGAAGGAGGTGTATGCCCATCTCAATGATGTAGACCGCGAATGCTATCGCAAGCTGCTCGAATGCGAGGATCAGGACATGTTCGGCTGGTTCATGGAACGCAGTGAGTCTGAAGACCCGGAATTGCAGCGCATGGTTCGCATGATCCTGGACCGTGTCCAGCCCAAGTAGCGCCTTCGAATGCCGCTGGCGTGCCTCTCGGCGCTTGCTGGCGGCTTATCTCCTGGCCCAGCTGATTGCGTTGGGCTCGCTGCTGGTACTCGATATTCCCGTCTGGTCCTGCATCACTGCAGTGGCGGCTTGCCTGGTTCATGCCGGTTGGGTCGTGCCGCGGCAGATCCTCCTGAGTCACCCCCACGCGTTCACCGGTTTGCGCCTCAATGCCGAAGGCTGGCAGCTATTCAATAGCGCGCGAGGCTGGCAGCCGGTGCAATTGCGTCCGGACAGCCTGGCCTTGCCGATGATGGTCGTGCTGCGGTTTCGCCTGCGGGGCGAGCGCCGCGTGCGTTCGCTCTGCGTGCCCCATGATGCGCTGGCGCCGGCCATCCACCGGCGTTTGCGGGTGCGGCTCAAGTTCAGTCGGCGTAGGTGGGCGGCAGCAGAATAGTGTCCAGCGCCTCGGGCAGCATCTGCGGGTAGTCGAGGGTGTAGTGCAGGCCGCGGCTTTCCTTGCGCGCCATGGCAGACAGAATCATCAGCTCGGCGACCTGGGCCAGGTTGCGCAGTTCGATCAGGTCGCGGCTGACTTTATAGTTGCTGTAGAACTCATCGATCTCGTCCAGCAGCAGCCGCACCCGGTGCTGGGCCCGTGCCAGACGCTTGTTGGTGCGCACGATACCCACGTAGTCCCACATGAAGCGCCGCAGCTCGTCCCAGTTATGCGCAATGATCACGTCTTCATCGGAATCCGTAACCTGGCTGGCATCCCATACGGGCAGGGCAGCAGGGACTGATATTTGCGGCAATTGCGCAAGAATGTCGGCCGCGGCCGAGCGAGCGTAGACAAAACACTCCAGCAGCGAGTTGCTGGCCATGCGGTTGGCGCCGTGCAAACCGGTGAAGCTGGTTTCGCCGATGGCATACAGGCCCGGGACATCGGTGCGGCCCTGTTGGTCGACCATCACCCCGCCGCAGGTGTAATGCGCCGCCGGTACCACCGGGATCGGCTGCTTGGTGATGTCGATGGAGAACTCCAGACAACGCTCATACACCGTCGGGAAGTGGGTCTTGATGAACTCTTCCGGCTTGTGGCTGATGTCCAGGTACACGCAATCGATGCCCAGGCGCTTCATCTCATGGTCGATGGCGCGGGCCACGATGTCCCGTGGTGCCAGCTCGGCCCGTGGGTCGAAACGCTGCATGAAGCGTTCGCCATTGGGCAGCTTGAGGTGGGCGCCTTCGCCACGCAGGGCTTCGGTGATCAGGAAGCTCTTGGCTTGGGGGTGGTACAGGCAAGTAGGGTGGAACTGGTTGAATTCCAGATTGGCCACCCGGCAGCCCGAACGCCAGGCCATGGCGATGCCGTCACCGCATGCACCGTCCGGGTTGCTGGTGTACAGATAGACCTTGGCTGCGCCGCCGGAGGCGAGGATCACAAAGCGTGCGCCGTAGGTGTCGACCTCGCCGGTGCCGCGGTTGAGCACGTAGGCCCCCAGGCAACGATCGCCATCCAGGCCCAGGCGTTTCTCGGTGATCAGGTCGATGGCGACCCGTTGTTCCTGCAATTCAATGTTCGGTCGCAGCCGCGCCTGGGCCAGCAGGGTCTTGAAAATGGCCGCGCCGGTGGCATCGGCGGCGTGGATGATGCGCCTATGGCTGTGACCGCCCTCGCGGGTCAGATGGAACTCGAAACCGCCGTCTTCAGTGCCGGACTGCTCGTCACGGGTAAAGGGCACACCCTGGTCGATCAGCCACTGGATGGCCTCGCGGCTGTGCTCGACGGTGAAACGCACCGCGTCTTCATGGCACAGGCCGCCGCCGGCATTCAGGGTGTCTTCGACGTGGGACTCGACGGTGTCGGTGTCGTCCAGCACCGCCGCGACGCCGCCCTGGGCCCAGAATGTCGAACCATTGGCCAGGTTGCCTTTGCTCAGCACGGCGATGCGCAGATGGGCAGGGAGGGTCAGCGCAAGACTCAGGCCGGCAGCGCCGCTGCCAATCACCAGAACATCGTGTTGAAACTGTTGGCTCATTAGGAGTATTCCGCTCAAAGCGACCCAGATTGGAGATGGCACAGTGATGCCTGGTTCGGCAAATCAGGGCGGCCACACAGCCCACTAGTATATAGAGGGGTGGATCGGCACAATAGCCGAGCCTTCGTGGCATTGTGAGACTACGGTGACCAGAAGAGGGGTATTTGCAGCTCATGTTCGCCAGGTCGTTTTGCGGCCGATTTACCGCTGTGGCGACTGTATCGAAGATGTAGCACCCTTTTTCTCTTCACGGTTACACAATGTTCGTTCTGCACGGCTATAAAGATTGGGAACTTTTGCCAAGGGCCCAAACTCAATAGAAGGTTGCCTGAAAGAAGGGACAGCGTCGGCGACATGCAGGGCTTGAGTCACGGCCTTTGCCGCTGGAATCGACGACAGGATTATTCGCGCAGCCGGCCTTGCCCGCGCTGCGTTTTTCGTGCGTGCCAAATCAGAGCCCGCAGGAAACTTGCTTGGAGGGGGAGAACTTTTGCGAAAAGCCCGAGTCTATGTTTGCAAGCCTGATCGATTAGTGATGCAAGCTTCCTCCGAGCTTATCGAGGAGTGTTCATGCTAACCCAGGAAGAGGATCAGCAGCTGGTCGAACGCGTGCAACGCGGCGACAAGCGAGCGTTCGATCTGCTGGTGCTGAAATATCAGCACAAAATTCTCGGGTTGATCGTGCGATTCGTGCACGACACCCATGAAGCCCAGGATGTCGCACAAGAAGCCTTTATCAAGGCTTACCGTGCACTTGGTAATTTCCGCGGTGACAGTGCGTTTTATACGTGGCTGTACCGTATCGCCATCAACACGGCGAAAAACTATCTGGTTTCACGCGGCCGACGGCCGCCGGATAGCGATGTCAGTTCTGAAGATGCGGAGTTCTACGACGGCGATCATGGCCTCAAGGACCTTGAGTCTCCAGAGCGGGCGCTGCTGCGGGATGAGATCGAAGGCACTGTCCATCGAACCATCCAGCAACTTCCAGAAGATTTGCGTACAGCTTTAACTTTACGTGAATTCGATGGTCTGAGTTACGAGGACATTGCGAGCGTCATGCAATGTCCGGTGGGTACCGTGCGCTCCCGGATTTTCCGCGCTCGGGAAGCCATCGATAAAGCCCTGCAGCCGTTGTTGCAGGAATCCTGAGACAGCGGCGACAGCCAAGAGAGGAACCGCCATGAGTCGTGAAGCCCTGCAGGAATCGCTGTCCGCAGTGATGGATAACGAAGCGGACGAACTGGAATTGCGTCGGGTATTGAATGCCGTCGACGAAGTTGAAGCCCGTGAAACCTGGGCTCGTTATCAAATCGCTCGGGCAGCCATGCACAAGGAACTGCTGCTTCCACGTCTGGACATTGCTGCGGCCGTTTCTGCCGCACTGGCTGACGAAGCCGTGCCGGCCAAGGCCTCCCGCAGCCCATGGCGCAGCCTGGGCCGCCTGGCCGTTGCTGCCTCGGTAACTGTGGCCGTGCTGGCAGGTGTTCGCCTGTATAACCAGGACGAGATTGCTGGTGTTGAACTGGCTCAGCAATCGGGTCAGCAGACCCTGGCTGTTCCACAAGTCAAGGGCCCTGCGGTCCTGGCTGGCTACAGCGAAAGTTCCGAAGCCACCGGTCCTATGGCCAACGGCGTGTTGCAAGGCCAGCAAGGCTGGCATGATCAGCGTCTGCCAAGCTACCTGCGTCAGCATGCGCAACAAGCTGCCCTCAAAGGCACTGAAAGCGCGCTGCCTTACGCTCGTGCAGCAAGCCTGGAAAACCGCTAAGGAGGATCATGCGCGCCATACCTCTACTTACGCTTCTGCTCAGTGGCTGGTTTGTAGTTCCAGCCCATGCCGATGAAGCCCAGGACTGGTTGCAGCGTCTTGGGCAAGCGGAGCAGCAGCAAAGCTTTCAGGGCACCTTTGTATATGAGCGTAACGGTAGTTTTTCTACCCACAACATCTGGCATCGCGTCCAGGATGGTAAGGTCCGCGAGCGGTTGGTTCAGCTCGATGGATCCGCTCAAGAGGTGGTGCGCATCGACGGACGTACCCAATGTGTCAGCGGCCAGTTGGTCGCAGGCCTTGGAGACGCGCCGGACTCTGCCGCTCGCGCCCTCGATCCGCAAAAGCTCAAGAATTGGTACGACCTTGCCGTCATCGGCAAGTCGCGCGTGGCTGGGCGTCAGGCGGTCATCGTTTCGCTGACTCCCCGTGATCAACATCGCTATGGTTTCGAATTGCACCTGGATCGCGAGACCGGGCTGCCGCTCAAGTCGTTGCTGCTGAACGACAAGGGGCAGTTGCTCGAGCGCTTCCAGTTCACCCGCCTCGACACTGCCGATGTGCCACAGGACAGCGAGCTGCAGCCCAGTGCTGAATGCCGCCCGGTCGTCATCAACAGCGACAAGGCTTCAGCGGTGAAAGCTGCTCAGGTCTGGCACTCGGACTGGCTGCCGCCAGGGTTCGAGCTGACCAGCAGCACCGCGCGCAAGGACCCGGACACCAAGTCCATGGTCAACAGCCTGATGTATGACGATGGCCTGGCCCGTTTCTCGGTGTTTCTCGAGCCGCTCAATGGCGCCGTGGTCACCGATACCCGCACCCAGCTTGGCCCGACCGTTGCCGTGTCTCGGCGCCTGACCACTCCGGAAGGCGAGATGATGGTCACCGTGGTGGGCGAGATCCCTATTGGTACCGCTGAACGGATTGCGCTATCCATGCGCTCCGACACGGCCAACGCCAAGCAGTGACAGACTGCCATGGCATTCACCAGACCCTTTATTGGTTGTGCAAGAGGTCAGCAATGCCCACTCCACAATTGAGAAGATGAAATGTTTGGTGAGCAATTTCATTTGCAAAACCCCGGTTTTTTTTCTATAGGTCAGAGCCCCTCGGTTCTGGCCTTGTTTGTCGTTCCCGGAACAAAAGTACCGGCGCTTGCCGCTCGCTACTTGTTGCTCCATATCGCTTAATCATGCTCGTTGTAACGGGAGCCGTATGTCGATACCACGCTTGAAGTCTTACCTCTCCATATTCGCCACCGTGCTTGTGCTCGGTCAGGCAGTTGCCGTGCAAGCGGCGGAACTGCCCGACTTTACGCAGCTGGTCGAGCAGGCTTCCCCTGCCGTGGTCAATATCAGTACCACGCAGAAGCTTCCTGATCGCAAGGTGTCCAACCAGCAGATGCCCGATCTTGAAGGCCTGCCGCCGATGCTGCGGGAGTTCTTCGAACGCGGTATGCCCCAGCAGCGCTCGCCCCGTGGCGATCGTCAGCGCGAGGCGCAGTCCCTGGGTTCGGGTTTCATCATCTCGTCTGATGGCTACATCCTGACCAACAACCACGTTATTGCCGATGCCGACGAAATTCTCGTGCGCCTGGCCGATCGCAGCGAACTCAAAGCCAAGCTGATCGGGACCGACCCTCGTTCCGACGTGGCCTTGCTGAAAATCGATGGCAAGGATCTGCCCGTACTGAAACTCGGCAAATCCCAGGACCTGAAAGCCGGCCAGTGGGTGGTTGCCATCGGTTCGCCGTTCGGTTTCGACCACACCGTGACCCAGGGCATTGTAAGCGCCATCGGGCGCAGCCTGCCGAATGAAAACTATGTGCCGTTCATCCAGACCGACGTGCCAATCAACCCGGGCAACTCCGGTGGCCCGCTGTTTAACCTGGCGGGTGAAGTGGTGGGTATCAACTCGCAGATCTACACCCGTTCCGGCGGCTTCATGGGCGTGTCGTTCGCCATCCCGATCGATGTGGCAATGGACGTTTCCAACCAGCTGAAAAGCGGTGGCAAGGTCAGCCGTGGCTGGTTGGGTGTGGTGATTCAGGAAGTGAATAAAGACCTGGCTGAGTCTTTCGGCCTGGACAAACCGGCCGGTGCCCTGGTGGCACAGATCCAGGATGACGGTCCGGCAGCCAAGGGCGGCCTGCAAGTGGGCGACGTGATCCTCAGCATGAACGGCCAGCCGATTGTCATGTCGGCAGACCTGCCGCATCTGGTAGGCGCGCTCAAGGCTGGTGCCAAGGCCAACCTCGAAGTGATCCGCGAGGGCAAGCGCAAGAATGTCGAGCTGACCGTTGGCGCGATCCCTGAAGAAGACAAGGAGCTGGGCACCCTGGCCAAATCCGGTGTCGAGCGCAGCAGCAACCGTCTGGGCGTTGCCGTGGCCGAGCTGACCGATGAGCAGAAGAAGACCTTCGACCTCAAGGGCGGCGTGGTGATCAAGGAAGTTCAAGACGGTCCTGCGGCTCTTATCGGCCTGCAACCGGGCGATGTGATCACTCACCTGAACAATCAGGCGATCACTTCGACCAAGAACTTCACCGAGATTGCCCAGGCCTTGCCGAAGAATCGTTCGGTGTCGATGCGCGTCCTGCGTCAGGGCCGTGCCAGCTTCATCACCTTCAAATTGGCTGAATAACCTGCCGCGAAGGTTATCCGCCCCATAAAAAAGCCCGCCTTGAAAGAGGCGGGCTTTTTTGTGTGCGCTTGAAGCGTCAGCGCATCATGTCCTTGACCATTTGCTCCTGGTCCATCAACTCGCGCTGGCGGGCATCGATCCGTGAGGACAACGGGAAGTTGCTGCCGGCGCGACGTTTGGCGAAGTCCAGTTGCTGGATGGCCTGACGGTAGTCACCTACCAGGGCGAAGTACTCGGCGCGGGCCTGGTGCAGGCCGATGGTATTGCCGGACAGGCCGCGAGTTTCCGCCACCATGTACCAGACGTCCGGATCGTCGGGGCGGCTCTTGAGCAGGCCTTCGAGGGCTTTTTCGGCGTCGGCGGCGCGGTTCTGCTTGAGCAGCAGGTCGACCCGAACCTGATTCAGCGGATAGTTGTTTGGGTACTGGGTCAGCATCCGGTCGACCCGGGCTTGTGCATCGGGCAGGCGGTTGTTGGCGATGTCCAGCTCGATCTGCGCCAGGTTATAGGTGATGTCGTTGGGCGATTTGGCCAGCAACTGCTTGAGGTTTTCCCGCGCGTCGTTCCATTGGCTGCCCTTGATCTGGGCGATGGCAAGGCCATAGCGTGCCACGTCGTTTTTCGGGTTTTCGTCGAGTTGGGCGCGAAAGCGTTTGGCTGCCAGGCCCGGCGAATCTTCGTACGTCAGTTGCACCCGCGCGCGAATCAGCTGATAGCGCATGCTGTCTTCGGTGCCGCCGGGCTTGGCCTGCTCGGCGCGGTTGCGAGTGTCGGCGATCCGCGATTCGGTGACCGGGTGAGTCAGGAGGAATTCCGGCGGCTTGGCATCGAAGCGGTACTGGCGCATCAGGCGTTCGAACATGCTCGGCATCGAGCGCGGATCGTAGCCGGCCTTCTCCAGGTTGAGGATGCCGATGCGGTCGGCTTCCTGTTCGTTCTGCCGGGAGAAGCGCCGTTGCTCCTGAATGGCTGCAGCCTGGGTACCGGCAATGGCGGCGATCCCGGCATCGCCGGCACCGGCCGCAGCGATCACGATGCCGGCCAGCAAGGCTGCCATCATCGGCACTTGCATGCGTTGCTGGGCTTCGACGCCTCGGGCGAAGTGGCGTTGGGACAAGTGAGCCAATTCGTGGGCCAGTACCGAGGCATATTCGCCTTCGGTCTGAGCGTTGAGGAACAGTCCGCCGTTGACCCCGATAATCCCGCCGGGTGCGGCGAAGGCGTTGAGTTGCGGGCTGTCGATCAGAATGAATTCGAGACGCCGGTCATTGACCTGGCTGGTTTCCACCAGTTTATAGACACTGGTTTCAACATAATCCTTGAGCTGCGGGTCGTTGAGTTGCGCGACCTGACTACGGAGCAGGGCGAGCCAGGCGCGGCCCAACTGGTATTCCTGTTGCGGCGAGACAATGGCAGAACTGGCGTCACCGAGTGATGGCAGGTCGTCGGCGAAGCCCGGTGAGGCGAGCAGGCAAGCGAGCGTCAGCAGGGTAGGGCGCAAAAAAGTCATGCACAAAGCCTTAGTCGACAAAGAGTCTACTGTAGCCGGACACTTGGCCTGCGACCAGATATTCTAGGCAACTCAAACACATGACCGGAGTGCCCCGATGATCGACGCTGTAGCCCATGACGCCGAGCTGGATGCCAGCGGTCTGAACTGCCCGTTGCCCTTGCTCAAGGCCAAGCTGGAACTCAATCGCCTGGCCAGCGGCGCGGTGCTCAAGGTGATTGCCACGGACGCCGGTTCGCAACGCGACTTTCGCACCTTTGCCCGTTTGGCCGGTCATACCCTGCTTCGTGAAGAAGACGAAGCCGGGGTTTATCGCTACTGGTTGAAAAAGGCCTGAGAGCCTCTCGCAATTGCCGTGCTGCTATTTAAGGATCATTGATGTTCAAGGTGTTACGCGACTGGATTCAGCGCTACTTCTCCGACGAGGAGGCTGTGGTGCTGGCCGTGCTGTTGTTCCTGGCCTTTACCGCGGTGCTAACCCTGGGCGGCATGCTGGCGCCGGTGCTGGCAGGCATGGTCCTGGCTTACCTGATGCAGGGACTGGTGGTCAGCCTGGAGCGCCTGCGGCTGCCGGGCGGCGCGGCGGTGGGGCTGGTGTTTGCCTTGTTCATGGGGCTGTTGCTGGTGTTTATCGTGGTGGTGGTGCCCTTGCTCTGGCATCAGTTGATCACCCTGTTCAATGAGTTGCCGGGCATGCTCGCCAAGTGGCAGTCGCTGCTGCTGTTGTTGCCGGAGCGCTACCCGCATCTGGTGTCCGATGAGCAGGTGCTGCAGGCCATCGAAGTGGCGCGGGGCGAGATTGGAAAATTCGGCCAGTGGGCGCTGACCTTTTCCCTGTCCAGCTTGCCGTTGCTGGTCAACATCATGATCTACCTGGTGCTGGTGCCTATCCTGGTGTTCTTCTTCCTCAAGGACCGGGCAATGATCGGTCAATGGGTGCGCGGCTACCTGCCGCGCGAGCGCGCGCTGATCACGCGGGTGGCCCAGGAAATGAACCGTCAGATCGCCAACTACATCCGCGGCAAGGTGATCGAGATCGTGATCTGCGGCGGCGTGACCTACATCGCGTTTGTTGCCCTGGACCTCAATTACGCGGCGCTGCTGGCCCTGCTGGTGGGTGTCTCGGTGGTGGTGCCCTACGTCGGCGCCGTGGTGGTGACCGTGCCGGTGGCGCTGATTGCCCTGTTCCAGTGGGGGTGGAGCGATCAGTTTATCTACCTGATGGCGGTCTACGGCATCATCCAGACCCTGGATGGCAACGTGCTGGTGCCGCTGCTGTTCTCCGAGGCGGTGAACCTGCACCCGGTGGCGATTATCTGCGCGGTTCTGTTGTTTGGCGGGTTGTGGGGCTTCTGGGGGGTGTTCTTCGCGATCCCGCTGGCCACCCTGTTCAAGGCGGTGCTGGATGCCTGGCCACGGCAGGAGCCGGTGGTCGCGCCATTGCTTTGAAGTGATCGGGGTCAATGACGGGGCGGTGCAAATGGCCGCCCCGGGTGCTCAAGCTCAGGCCTTGTTCAGCGCCTGGGCGGCAGCCAGTACCGCATCGACATGGCCGGGCACTTTCACACCACGCCATTCCTGACGCAGTACACCGTCCTTGTCGATCAGGAACGTGCTGCGATCCACGCCCAGATACTCTTTGCCATAGAGCTTCTTCAGCTTGATCACGTCGAACAGCTGGCAGACGGCTTCGTCCTTGTCGCTGATCAGCTCGAAGGGAAACTCCTGCTTGCACTTGAAGTTTTCATGGGACTTCAGGCTGTCGCGGGAGACACCGAAAATCTCGGTGTTGGCGGCCTTGAATGCGGCGTACTGGTCACGAAAGCCCTGGCCTTCGGTGGTGCAGCCCGGCGTGCTGTCCTTGGGGTAGAAGTAGATCACCACTTGCTTGCCCTTGAGTGCAGCAAGGCTGACGGTCTGCCCGCTGGTGGCTGGGGCTTCGAAATCGGCGATGGGCTGGTCGATAGCAACGGCCATGAAAGCTTCCTTACATTGGGTTCTGTGGGCGCCAAGGTTCAATCAGCGCATCGAGATTCATTGCGTCGGCGAAATCCAGGAACTGGTCGCGCAACCAGCTGATCTGGGTCCCGGCGGGCAAGGTCACGGTGAAGGTGGCATTGAGCATGGTGCCGCCGGTCTGCGGGGCCTGGTAGGTGTCGCAGGTCAGGTTCTCCAGTTCGACCTGATGGTCGATGAAGAACTGGCACAGCTCGTTGACGATGTCCGAACGGTAGGCAGAACTGACATAGGCGACATAGGGCAGGGCCTGGGGACGGTTCTCCAGGGCGGCGCTGCGCACCACGTTGACCGTGAAGGCATGCTTCTTGGCCAGCGAGGGCAGGCCGGTCTCGAGGCGCGCCAGGGCGTCCCAGCTGCCGGAAATCTGCAGGACCAGCGCACTGCACTCGCCATGGCGAGTCAGGCGCGAGGTCACCACGGCGCAGCGATTTTCATGGCTGGCGCGGCACAGGACGTTAGTCAGCTCCATGGGGTTGGCGCCGAGGGCACTGATGACAAGGAATTGTTCGCGAACTGTGGGGGTGGACATGCAGCATTCCTAAAGCGATGAGCGGTCGATACTTTCGTAGGCTCGCGTACTGGGCAAACGTCCGGATGCGTATTCAAAGTCCCGGAATCCGCAGGCTGCGACAAGCTCCACTAAAGAGGGAAACGCTGGTCAGCCGCGCAGGACAGGGGCTTCGGATGCTGAAAAGGGAGGCAGGAACCCGGCGTACAAGCTTATCAGTACCGATCAAAGCCTGAAGGGTAGCGAAAACCATCGCCAAGGGGAATGGCGCAAGCACAGTACTTCGCTTGTGCAAGCATCTTGGCGCCAGTACCATTACCGCTCTCTTTTTCCGGCAGGAGCGGTTGCATGATTGCGGGCAGTATGGTGGCACTGGTCACACCCATGGATGCACAGGGTCGTCTCGACTGGGACAGCCTGAGCAAACTGGTGGACTTCCACCTGCAAGAGGGCACCAACGCCATTGTGGCGGTCGGCACCACTGGTGAATCGGCCACCCTGGACGTGAACGAACACATTGAAGTGATTCGTCGCGTGGTAGCTCAAGTTGCAGGGCGTATTCCGGTGATCGCCGGCACAGGCGCCAACTCGACGCGTGAAGCGATCGAACTGACCACCAATGCGAAAACCGCCGGCGCCGATGCGTGCCTGCTGGTCACGCCTTATTACAACAAGCCGACGCAAGAAGGCTTGTATCAGCATTTCCGGACCATCGCCGAAGCTGTCGATATCCCGCAGATCCTCTACAACGTGCCTGGCCGCACCGCTTGCGACATGCAGGCCGAGACCGTGATCCGTCTGTCGACCGTGAAAAACATCATCGGGATCAAGGAAGCCACTGGCGACCTGCAGCGGGCCCAAGACATCCTGGCCGGTGTGAGCAGCGATTTCCTGGTGTACTCCGGTGATGACGCCACTGCCGTCGAACTGATCCTGCTGGGTGGCAAGGGCAATATCTCGGTGACCGCCAACGTTGCCCCGCGTGCCATGAGCGACCTGTGCGCCGCGGCTATGGCTGGCGACGCCGTCAAGGCCCGGGCGATCCACGAGACGCTGATGCCGCTCAATAAAACCCTGTTTATCGAATCCAACCCTATCCCCGTGAAATGGGCCCTGCACGAGATGGGCTTGATGCCGGACGGTATCCGTCTGCCGCTCACCTGGCTCAGTGCTGCCTGTCACGAACCGCTGCGGCAGGCCATGCGCCAGTCCGGCGTATTGGTTTAATTGAGGAAGTACTACGCATGAAGCGAATGGCCGGACTTTCCGCACTTGCCTTGATTATCTCCAGCACCAGCGGTTGTGGTTGGATTTGGGGCCCGGAAGGCTACTTCCGTGACCGTGGTAGCGACTACCTGGAAGCGCAACAGACAGCACCGATGCAATTGCCACCTGACGTCAAGACTGCCAAGCGCCTCGACCCGCTGTTGCCGATCCCGCGCAACGTGGCTGACGACAGCGTCAAGGGCGAGTACGTGGTTCCGCGTCCACAGCCGTTGTCGGCCGTGGCCGATGCCGGCGACTACACCCTGCAGAAAAGCGGCGACTCGCGTTGGGTCATGGCTCAGCATCCACCGGCTGAAGTCTGGCCCGTGGCAGTGCAGTTCTTCCAGGACAACGGTTTCCGTCTCGATCAGCAGCGTCCGCAGACGGGCGAGTTCAGCACCAGTTGGCAGCGTTCCGACGAGCTTTCGGCCTCCGTGGCCAAGCGCATGAGCAGCGCCGGTGTCGGCGCCGACAGCGAAACCCGCGTGCGGGTCCGCATCGAGCCAGGCGTGCAGCGCAATACCAGTGAAGTCTACGTGGTCAGCGCCGAGCGTCCTGCCGGCAGCACAGCCGACGTCGAATTCACCAACCGTTCGGTCAATACCGGTCTGGATGCCGCGCTGGTCGACGACATGCTCGCCAGCATGAGCCGCATTTCCGAGAAGGGCGGTTCGGTGTCCCTGCTGGCTGCGCGTGATTTCGATACCCCAAGCCGTGTCAGCCTCAGCGAAGACGGCAGCGGCAACCCGGTGCTGAACCTGGGCGCAGACCTGGACCGTGCCTGGTCGAGCGTCGGCCGTGCCCTGGAGCAGGGCGAATGGCGGGTTGAAGACATCAACCGCAGCCTGGGCCTGTACTACATCAACCTCGCCGAAAAAGCCGAGAAGAAAAACGACGAGCCAGGTTTCTTCGGCAAGTTGTTCGGCAGCAAGCCGGCCAAGGAAGAAATCGAAGCTCGCGCCGAGCGTTATCAGGTTCGCCTGAGCAAGGTAGGCGAGAACGTCCAGGTCACCGTCGAGAAAAACATCAACACTGTGGCGCCGGCTGATGTGGCGCGCAAAGTATTGGGCGTGATTCAGGACAACCTGGGCTGATCAAATGCGTTTTGCCGTTCTCGGCAGTGGTAGCCAAGGGAATGGCACGCTGATAGTCAGCAATGACACCTATGTGCTGGTGGATTGCGGTTTCTCCTTGCGTGAAACCGAGCGGCGCCTGCTGCGCCTGGGGGTTCACCCCGCGCAGCTGAGTGCGATTCTGGTGACCCACGAACATGCCGACCACGTGCATGGCGTGGGTTTGCTGTCTCGGCGCTACAATCTACCGGTCTACCTCAGTCGCGGTACCTTGCGCGGGATGCGCAAGCCGGTTGAGGTCGCGGGCTTTTTGGCCGGTGGCGAGCAGTTGCAGATCGGTGCGTTGAGCATCGGCGTGATCGCCGTCGCCCACGACGCCCAGGAACCTACGCAATTTGTCTTCAGTGACGGTCAGCGGCGCTTTGGCCTGCTGACCGACCTGGGGTCTTACTGCGCCGGCGTGCTGGAGGGCTACAGCGGCCTGGATGCCTTGATGATCGAGGCCAATCACTGCCGTGACCTGCTCGCACGTGGGCATTACCCGACCTTTCTCAAGCAGCGGGTCGGTGGGCAAGAAGGACATCTGAACAACCACCAGGCCGCAAACCTGGTGGCCGAGTTGGGCTGGCAAGACCTGCAACACCTGGTCCTGGCTCATCTGAGCAGCAAGAACAACCTGCCGCAGCTGGCCCGGCAATGTTTTGTCGACACCCTCGGGTGCGACCCGGACTGGCTGCAATTGGCCGATCAAGATTCAGGGCTCGACTGGCGACACATCGCCTAGCCCACCTACCTAGCAAGCGGAGCCCATCATGGAAAAACGTGAAGAACTCTACCGCGGCAAAGCCAAGTCGGTTTACAAGACCGACGACGCCGACCGCTTGATCCTGCTGTTTCGCAACGACACCTCGGCGTTCGACGGCAAGCGCATCGAACAACTCGACCGCAAAGGCATGGTGAACAACAAGTTCAACGCCTTCATCATGCAAAAACTCGAAGCGGCCGGCGTGCCGACTCAGTTCGACAAGCTGCTGGGCGACAACGAGTGCCTGGTGAAGAAGCTCGACATGATCCCGGTCGAGTGTGTGGTGCGTAACTACGCTGCCGGTAGCCTGGTCAAGCGCCTGGGCGTGGAAGAGGGCATCAAGCTCAATCCTTACACCTTCGAACTGTTCCTCAAGGACGACGCCAAGGGCGACCCCTTCATCAACGAATCCCACGTCGTGGCATTCGGTTGGGGCACTGCCGAGCAACTGGTGCGCATGAAAGAACTGTCGCTCAAGGTCAACGAAGTCCTGAGCAAACTGTTCGACGATGCCGGCCTGCTGCTGGTCGACTTCAAACTTGAATTCGGCGTGTTCCGTGACGGCTCCATCGTCCTGGGCGACGAGTTCAGCCCGGACGGCTGCCGCCTGTGGGACAAGGACACCAAGAAGAAGATGGACAAAGATCGCTTCCGCCAGGGCCTCGGTGACGTTATCGAAGCCTACGAAGAAGTCGCCAACCGTCTTGGCGTACCGCTTTAACCGACGCAAGCATCTGATAGCACGGAAAAATTTCGCCTAGGGGGTTCGCTTCCGGCAAAAGTGTTGTTATGATGCGCGCCGTTGGAGAGATGCCAGAGTGGCCGAATGGGACGGATTCGAAATCCGTTGTACCTTCACCGGTACCTAGGGTTCGAATCCCTATCTCTCCGCCATTATTGAACAAGACTAAGCCCCCGTAATCGTTGAAGATTACGGGGGCTTTTTCGTTTCTGTAGTATTTGTTAGGGCATTTTTAGGGCAAAAGATGCTGCCTGCCGGGCCGCTCTAGGCCGCTCGAAACCCGAGCATTTTCGACACGATGCCCGCCATGCTCTTGGTGTCCTTGGGTATCCAGCGGCCATAGTGCTTTCGTACCATGGTTGTGTCCGCGTGGCCCAGCTGGCGCGCCACCCACTCGACAGGAACGTAACTCGATAGCATCTGGCTCGCGAACGTGTGGCGGCATTGGTTGGCGCCACGGTGCCGGACTCCGATCTTTTTCAGATGGACGGTAAACCATTTGCTCAGGGTTTTGCCGTTCCAAAGCATGGCGCTTCTTGAATTGCGGAAAAGGAAGCGGACCTTCTGTTTCTTCGCTGTGATGTTATCGCGCTGCATAACTTTGATCTCAACTGCCGGTGCTGTCTGTGCTGCAGCAACAATCTCGCGCATCAGGTCGAGGGCCGGATCTATCAGCTCGACGATTCGTATCCGTGATCGTTCCTTGGGGACTTTGAATTCCCCCACGACTAGGGCGCGGCGCACGTGAACGGTGCCGGCGGCGAGGTCTACGTCTTCCAGGGCCAGGGCGATGATTTCGGACATTGACAGGCCGGTCCAGCAGTTGAAGGCGAGCATGCGGGCATCCTCCAGCCGCTCTGGGTCGCCCGTCGCAATTAGCTCGATTTCCTCGCGGCTGAAAGGGTCAGCGTGTTCCGAGTCGGAATCGGTACCGACATTGCTGATCCGCTCTAGGGGATTTGATTTTAGTATTCCGTCGCCAAACGCGTCGGCCCAGACCCCGCGGACTACGGTGAAAATATCGTTTACGGTCTTCGGGGACAGGTTCTGCTTGAGCAGTTGCGCCTGGAACAGTTCGATATCGGTTTTGCTGATATCGACAATGCGCCGTTTGCCGAATTTGGCGCCGACGTGTTTCGATTTGCTTGCGTAGTTCGCGACTGTGCTTGAGGCTCGAAGTGCGTGCTGTACCTCTAGCCACCTATCTATGCCTTCCTGCACAGTTCGTTTCGTCGAGTGGCCGCCGGTACCCGAGAACATGGCCGCCCTCGGTGAGTCGGGGAAGTGGGCGGCGTAGTCAAAGCGTCCCTCTTTGATCTCTGTAAGGATCGTCCGGCGCTTGTTGTCGGCATAGGCAATCGAAGCTTTGTTGACGGCAACTATGCCGGGCAGCGGTTCGCGGCACCGCTGCCCGTGTAGCATGAACGCAATGCGTAGTTGCTTTCCGTTCATCTCGACGCCTGGCGGCATTTTCTCCTTCATGGTTGACCGGCCATCCATCTTTCAATTGCTTCCTTGTTGTAGACGAGCACGTTGGCCGGGTCCGTGCGGTAGTGCTTGCCCTCCAGCCATTTGCCGCGATCACGGTACTTTCTGGCGGCTTCGGTGCTGATGCCGAAGATCGTCGGCAGTAGCTGGGCTCGGAACCAGGCGCCAGGCATGATGAAGTTGTATTCAAGTTCGATTTCGTATTTCTCTGCGGCGCTCATGCTGCCTCCTTTGTGCTATCGCTGCTCTGCTGCGCAGATGAGGCGCAGACCTGCTGGGTGAATGTCTCGCCTTTCTTGCGGCTGACGGTGAGATAGCGGCGTTGGCCCTGGCGCATCTGCTGAATCTTCGCGGGATCGGCCCAGCCAACCAGTGGCTCGCCGGGTCGCTTCGGATCCTGGCGGGTGCGTAAGCTCTCCAGCTCGGCCAGCAGGTCTTTCAGGTCGAGTGTTGAGATGCTTAGCGACTTGTCACCCTGGTTGATGGCGCGGTGCATGCTGGCTTTCAGGTAGTCGGTGGCTTGGCTCATGGTTTTGGCCCTGAATAGATGTGCCAGGCGAGATATAGCAGGGCGGGGAGGATCATGGCTGAACCTCCTTGGCCATGGCTGCATCAACAGCCTCGTCAAGGGTTTCCTCATTGAGAACCATGTTCTGTGGGGTTATGCCTGCGAACACGCCGCCCTGGTTGATGGTTTCCAGGTCTCGGGAGCGCAGCCACCGGTACCGCTCGCCATCCTTACGCATCTCGTTGGCCAGGTGCCACGGCGTCCAGTAGCCGTCGTCCATCGGTGTCGCGAGTGGCTGCTGGGGGCCGTTCCATCGCAGGCCATAGCGGGGCAATCCATTGCCTTCCGGTGGGCGAGGAGGTAACGCCGGTCGCAACCCCCGCAGTTGCTCGAGTTGTGCGAGCAGCGCCAGGAAGTTTTCGCCTGTTGCAATACGCAGTGTTTCGTTCTCTGACGTTATTTCGTACTCGTAATGCCGCTGCGCAGCCTCGACTACTAGGCGAGCGGACAAGCCGGCGCTGAATCGTCCAGCGCCCACCAGCGCCGGCTTGTCGAGCTTTGGCCACTGGGCGGCGTGGTGCTGGGCGGCGCCATGCAGCACGGTTACCACCTCGCCAAGCTCCAGCCACTGCGGCAGGGTCACGGATAGTTTCAGCTCAACCTGTCCCAAACCTGGCGTGTAGGCGCATACCCGGGCCGCTACTGCATTGCCCTGGTGCTGGGCGGCTGGCTTGGGCATGCGGTACGCGGTAGGGTGCGGGTATAACGGCTCCGAGTCATCGCTACGTTTACCCCGAGTAAATATCGCCTTCTGGTCGAGATCGAAACGCATCCAGGCCGCAGGGACCGGAATAGGTGCAGGCTTGGCGAGAAGGGCGCGCAGCTCGCCGTACAGGCCCGAAGGCGATAGCGCCAGTATCGTCAAGGCTCGTTCCAGTAGCTCACGCGGCACGCTGATCAAGTTACTCATGGCTTGCGCCTTCGGCGGTGACCTGCTGAAGCCCCGCAATGCACTGCTCGATGTAGTCGATGCAGGCGTATACCCCTACTGTGTTCTCGCAGCCCGACAGGGCTTTCAAGTCTTCAGGCAGGCTGAACAGCAACCCCTCCAGCACATCCGCTCGCTCATTGACCGGGGCGTACTGCCCGGCTTCGCGGATGCCTCTTTCGGGATTTGCCAGGGCGTGATCGAAAGAAACCCGAAACCCGGCGGCGTTGCGATGTCCGCCCCCACCGTATTGTTTGGCGATCTCGGACACGTCCATGCCGGCATCTGTGCTGCGCAGGCTAAAGGTTCGCCCCTCGGGAGTATCGAAGTAGGAGCCTGCGAAGAGTTCACCTTCAGCCATCACATGTCCGGCATCGCTGGCGAACATGTATGGAAGATTTGCGACGGGTACATCGTGCCCGGCGATGACCATGCGGCGTTTGGTGGCGCGCACCAAGTCGGCCACGGTCTTTTGGTGCTGGCGATTGATGGCTTCACCGTCGAGCCGTAGCCCGATGGTGCTGCAGTCGAAGAGCATATCCCAGGTCGCGAAATCTTGCGGGTAGCTGAATAGGTCCGCCATGATCTCGCGAGTACCTTCGAGCTTGAAAAGCCAAAGGTCACGGTCCTCGATGTGGCTGATCAGGCTTGGGCGCTGTTGCTGTGGGAAGAAGAAATCCCAAACGAGACCGGCGCCCGATCGATTCATGTCGAAGAGTGCGTGAAGTTTCCCGGTGCTGTTTTTTTTGTTCGCCTCGTAGTGCAGCTCTGCCTGCGGTACATCGGCTAAGTCGGCCATTGCTGACTTGTGGTGATCGATAACCAGAACCGACGCGGCTTGTTCTGCAAGTGCGACCAGTGTGTCGTACTTGTAAGAGAAGTCGACAATGATGACGTTCTTGCCTGTGGCGTCAGGGGCTGGGTCGCCATAGTGTGCAGCATGGAATTCAACGTCGGGCCCCAGGGCCTTGCGTACGACCCAGGCCGCGCCGAAGCCGTCGGCGCAGTTACCGTGGTAGATGCAGAGAGTTGCTTCTTTTGGTGTTGTCATTCTGCTGCCTCCGCTTGGGCCTGGCCTGGTGTATAGAACTTCTCGTCTTGCTCATATGCTTCGCGAACCGCGTCACGCAAGTGGCTATAGCCCGCGGTATCTGCTTCGTGGCGGAAGGTAATAGTGCTTTGCGCCAGATCGCCGGACAGGTCGCCCGTCTTGTTCAACCATTCGATCAGTTGAGTGTCGAGGGGGTCGACGATCAATGTGTTCGCTGCCGTGACGTGGCTGAAGGTTCTATAGGCCAGGGTCTGGGCGTGCTTGATCAGCGTGGCAGCTTTTGCCTGGGTGGTTTCGGTGCCTGGGATAGCCCTCCAGGTGTCGTGAGCCAGGTGCAGCATATGGGCGATATCCATCAACGTTTGATGGTCGGTCATGGTGAAGGGGGTGGCCTTCAGGAACAGCGCTTTCTCCTGGTATGCCTGGAGCTCAGTGTCTTGCGCTTCACGGATGCCGTTTAGTCGGATGATGTCCTGGTTCAGCGCGTCTATCCGCTGGCGAGCTTCCGTCTGTGCTCGGATATGGCCGGCCTCAAGTCTGGCGAAGGCCTTGAGGACCGCTTTGCGGATGAAGTGGGCGATCAGCAGCAGGCCAATGGCTAGGCCAGCTGTGGTGATGATCAAGTGTTGTGTTTGCATGTGCTGTGATCCTCGTTAGAGCCCGCCGCCGGATACGTGGTGAGAGGACGGCGGCGGGGTGTTGCAGCTTATTTAGCGGGTGGCTTCGTACAGCGGTACTTCGTGGATTGCGCCCTTGATCTTGGCGCGGACGGCGTTGTATGCCTCTTCAAGCACTTTTTCCGGGCGGATCAGTTCAAACCACATCACAAGGCGACCCTCGGCGATGCGATAGCGGAAGCGTGCCGGGATGCAGAAACCATCGCCGCCCAGGAAGGGCTTAACGCCGATGAAGAACTGTTCAGGGATGTTGAGTTGCCCGCACTCACCGGCGCGGCCGTCGATTTCCTCGTTGTAGGTCAGCTGGACCTGGCCGTTATCGAGACGGGTGCCTTGGCGGAAGCTGATGTTCTTCTTCGCTTCCAACGTGCGGCTGATTTCCAGCATGTCTGCCGCGCTGGGTGCAGCTGTGAAGTCCTGGGGCTGGGTGATGTCCTTCACATTGTCTTCGATGAACTCGGCAAACGACGCCTGATCCATCTTCTTGCGGTCTGCTGCCTTCCAGCGGCCCCATTCAACGGTGATAGGGCAGCAGTAGCTGGCCGTGTGCTCGCTCCAGGCTGGGCTGTTGGGTTGGTGGTAGTCGAGAACGGCTGAGAAGGTGCGGCCTTCAGGCCCATTGCAGAAAACTGACGTGGCAGAAGTGGAGAAGCGATTTACGTATTCGATGAAGCTATCGGCATCCAGCAGGGTCACTTTCTGGCGGATACGGCTGGGAGAGGGCAGCAGCTTCTCCAGGTCCATTACCGTTACGCCATCGGGAACCAGAGCAACCGGGGCATGCAAGCCCGGATGGTCAAAAGGCTTGCCCAGCGCCTGTGACAGGCTGACGAGGTGTTGAATGGCTTCTTGCATTGGATGTGCTCCAGTCTTGGTGGTGAGAGGTGGTTACTGCGAAACGTTGCGCAGATTGGCTGGGCCTTCGTCGTCGAGAACGGGGCGCAGTGGCAGATCCTGCTGACGGGGGTCGCGCCGGGTGAGGTTGCCTTCCGGTGTCAGGAAGAACAGCGATGTACCCCGGGAAAGGGTCGGCTCTTTCACCTTCACGTCTGCCTTGATGTTCATCTGGCCGCGCCCGTCGGGCTTGTAGGTCAGTTCGATGACAAGCTTTCCACCTTTGCCTGAAAGGCGTATGGCATCGATCAGGCCGAACTGCGCATCGCTCAGTTCATCAAGTAGGCCGCCGGCTTCGATGTCGCGAAGGGTGTCGATAAAGGGTCGTGCGTTGCTCATGTGCTGTGTCTCATGGCTTGAGTTACCCCTGGACGGCAGGGGGCACCGTTGAATCAGGCCGCTTCTTTCTTTGCCTGGGCGTCGAGGTAGGCGGCCAGGTCGTACAGATAAACAACCCGGGGAGCCCGTACCGACTGGTGAACACGCTGGACCTTCAGCGTGATCCGGCCCTTTTTGATCTCTTCGAGCAGGTACTTATCGGTATGGATGTGCGGGAAGTACTCCTGGCGCACGGCAGCAAGCGTCGGGCATGGGGTTGCGAACTGGCGGCGCAGTTGGTCGAGGGTGTCGCTCATGTGCTTGTCTCCCCGGCCCCCACTTCGGCGGGCTGCAGCTTGAGGCGGATCAATTCGGCGAGACCTTCTTTGCTCTTGCCCTTGGCCGCCGCGAGCACGTTGCCCTTGATGTCTGCCACGACCGCGCCATAGGGGTATTCAGGGCATTTGACGGGGGTCACATAGGCAACCTGGTCGGGCCCAATGACGGCATCGACACAGCGGAAGACTTCAGCCAGTTCGACGGAAATGGCGGGCAGGGCCTCCAGCAGGTCGACAGCCTCAGCAGATGCGCCAATCAGCGTGGCGCGGCTGATCACTGTCGGGTGATTGAGGTACATCGGCACCAGCTTCAAGGCGCCTACAGCGGAGTTGATTGCGCTCTGTTTCATGCTGCGGCGTCCTTATGGGTGATGGTGATGTCGAGCTTCTTCGCCAGCCACTGCACGCCGGCCTCGGTGACCATCACCACGGCGTAATGCTTGTAGCTCCCGGGTTTACCGATCTGCACGCTGCGAGGATCCGAGTACAGATGGCCTTGGTCGCGGTGGTGGCTCGCCAGGTCGCCATCCTTGGAGAGAATGCGCAGCTCGCGGAGTTTTGCGCGGAAGGCGCGGGGCTTGATCCCGAGCACTGCCGCTGTTTCGTCCAGGGTGCGGTTCATGGCGGCGACCTCAGGCTGCTGGGCGCTGGGCGCGGTAACGGATGATCTCCACGCAGGTGTCGATCTGCGCCCGCAGTGAGGACAGGCAGGATGTGTTGCGTGCAACCAGGTCGTCCTGCCGTATCAAGACGCCGGCCTCACTGGCGTGTGCGTTTACTGCTGGAGCATCAGGACGGTGAATGTGGATGATCGCGCCGCCCCGCTTCCGGATGAGCTCGGCTTCGTTTTCGAAGCGCACATCACTGATGACAAACCCGACGACGCTCGACAGTGAGTTCTGCAGGTAGTTGAGGTTCTGCTCGGCGATATTCACCCAGACGTCCGGGTTAACCATTTGGCGGGCCCACTCGGTGCCCATGGACTGCATCAGTTCACGCGGTGAACGGCCCAGCCAGGGCAGTTGCTGCTCTTTACGCTCGCCTTCGAAGTCGTCCGGGTCGAGGTTGAAGATCTCCATGAGCCCGGAGCGCAGAGGGTCAGCGAAGGCGTAGTGCTCCAGTAGGTGGTTGCGCACCAGGTGGTCAGCTGCGGTTGATTTGCCCGAGCGGGCAGGGCCGGCGAGGCCAATCAGAAGAGGCTTCATGCTGCGTCACCCCCGAACGGGCCGGGTTCGAAGGCTGCCGGTTGAGCGGCCGCTGTCGCGGTGCGGCGGTCGGGAGTGATGATCACCAGCAGCCCGGTACGCTGCTGAATTGCTTCAACGGCTGCGGGGCTGGTGCATGCTGCCGGGTGTAGGTACACCGGGCAGCGGGTGGGGCTGTGCTGTGTAGTCGTTTGCATGATCCGTACTCGTGGTGAGAGATGTACGGTGCAAACGGTACGCTTTTATTTGTAAGGAGGTCAACAGCAATTCTTGTAATTACTTTCTTTGCAAACAAAAAAACCCGCACTCGGCGGGCTTTCTCTGACAGTTTTTGTTGTTACCTAAGGACCGAATACCAAAACACCCGCCCTATAATTTCTATGTTTTCACTTCGGATTCCTTCGGCGGAATATTCCTCGTCGGGGTGTTCATCCCGATTAAAGCTGCGCATACGAAGCCCGCCTCTCGGGGTTCGGTACAAAACTTTCACCCTGAGTTGGCCGTCATGGTTGATGGCAAAAATGTCTCCATCTCTCACCTCTGTCCGGCCTCTATCTACGCCTGCTCTTCCGCCGTCGGGAATAACAGGTTCCATGCTGTTGCCCGAAACCGTTATGCAGACAACGTTTGCAATGTCGATATCCATGGAGAGCAAGGCGCTCTTGCTGAAACCCAGCTTCACCTTGCCTTGCTCTACTACTGACATTTGTCCGGAGCCATCGGACAGCGCTATTTCCTTGAGCATGGGTACCTCTACTACGTCTCCAAATGGAGGTTCGTCACCCCATAGCGCTATCGGCTCTTCGATGTATTTGGCATTAGCAAGGATTGGTCGGCGTGATGACTCAGCTGGGGCGGCGGATGCCCACTCTTCTTCTAGTACTTCAATAGGAAGGTCTAAAGCTTTCGCTATTGCGGGGGCGTACCTAGTGCTCTGAGACCTCCCCTTTTCAAAGGCAGCATACACCTGCTGGGTCAGCTTTCCTGGTGGAGTCAGCAGGGCTGTGACGCGGCTAGCCACATCCTCTTGCGTCAGGTTCAGTTCTTCACGACGAGCCTTGAACGAAAGAGCGAGGCGGCTTGGTACGGGGATAGTTTCAGTCATTGCCCGAGGCTACAAAAGGTTTTGTATTTTATCAAACGCTAAAAAGCGTTGAGTGTTTACAAGTATTATTGTAATTTGCCCTCGAACCTATCGTTCAGAGGTTGTTATGAGTATTTCCGAATCCATGCGATTGGCCCTCGCGAAGGCTATCGAACTAGCCGGTGGTCAGACTGCTTTCGCGGTACTGGTTTCAACTGACGAGCGGCCGGTCTCGCAGCAGCTTGTTTCCTACTGGTTACGAAAAGGCGAGCTGCCTGCAGAGTTGGTCTTGCGGGTGGAGAAACTGACTGGGGTGCCGCGCGACGAGCTGCGGCCAGATGTCTTTTTGATGCCAAGCGACTTGCAAGCAGCTTAAAGGGTGCCGGACTGGGGCCTCTCACCACAAGATTCCCCCAGCCCGGCTACGACGATACACAGCACATGCACATCGGTCGTGGTCGTAGGATAGGGCGTGCCCGTTTCTATGACTAGACCGTAAATGGGGTATTTACGGTTATGAGTCGCACAGATCAATCACCGGCCGCTGCGCCGGTTCTTTCGCTTCGCAAGGCCATCTATCGAGCAGCTCATGATTACCGGGGCGGTGTAACCGCCTTGGCGCTCGATATGGTGATGGACTACGACGGGCTGCAGAAGAAGGTTAAGCACGACTTCGAACAGCGCTGGCTTGACCCTGATGAACTTGAAGAGCTGATCCGGTTGACGGGCAATCCGTTGCTGTTGGATGCACTTATGCGCCCGGCGGGTATGGTTTGGTATAAGCCTGAAGCGGCGGCACCGACTAAAGAAGCGTTGTTGGCAGTGAGCAAGGTGCTGCACAAGACTGGTTTGTTTGTCTCCAGCATGCATGAGGGGGCGGCCGACAACATCTGGGAGCTGCACGAAGTCGAGAGCCTGGAAAAGCACGGAGCAGATGTGATTCGTGCGGTGCTGGGCATCATGGCCGGGGCCAGGGAAGCGATGGAGGCCCGTAACCATGGCTGACATCATCGATATTGCCAACGACCAGGCCGACTACTTCCTGCAGGTGGCGCTGGACCGCCGCCAGCGCCAAGCGTCGACCGCCGCCAGCGCAGAGTTCTGTGAAGACTGCGACGATCCGATCCCGTTACTTCGTCAACAGGCGAAACAAGGTTGCCAGACCTGCGTCAGTTGCCAGGAGTTGCGGGAGCGGCGCAGATGAGTAAGCAGGCCAATGGAGCGCCCACTGCAGAGTGGGCGCGGCGCTACATTGAAGACTTCGGTCTGGCCCTTGTGCCAATCGAACCCGGCGAGAAAGGCCCCAAGGGCCTGGGGTGGAACAAGCCCGGCGGTTACTTTACAGAGGCCGCCAAAGCCGATGCGTTCTGGCAGAAGAGCCCAGAGCACAATCTCGGCGTGGTCCTGGGCCCGAGCCGGGCCTGCTCGCTTGATGTCGATGATGTGCAATGGACCCGCCACGTACTTTACGAGCTGTTAGGCATCGATCTGGATGCAATGGCGCTGGTGTTCCCGACCGTGGTCGGTAACCCGGCGCGCTTCCGGGTAATGTTCCAGGTGCCGGATGGCGTTGATCTGACCCGACATTCTCTGTCGTGGCCGAATGAAAATGACCCTGATGGTTCGATCTATAAGCGATTGACGGCCCAGGCCAGGGCAGCCAAGGCGGCTGGAGATTTAGCCGGGGAGGCCGCTGCCAAGGCCGAGGCGCAACTGTATCAGCGCTTCACGGTGCTGGAGCTGCGCGCCGGCCTAGTGCAGGACCTACTACCGCCATCGATCCACCCAGGCACCGGTAAGCCCTATTTCTGGCGAACAGAGCCCAATGCAGCCGATGGCTTCCCTGTGCTGCCGTCAGAGTTGCTGACGATCTGGAACAACTGGGACATCTTCAAGCGTGACGCCGAGGTGGCCTGCCCCTGGGCGCCGAAACCCAAGAAGGACCCAGGCAAGGCAATCAAGCGACTGGCCCCCAAAGGTGACCAGCCGTCGGTGATCGACGAGTTCAACCGTTGTCACGATGTCGAGGAGCTGCTGCGCGCCAATGGCTATATCAAGCGGGGCAGTAAGTGGCTGTATGCGCAAAGTAGCACCGGCATGCCCGGTATCACGGTCAAGGAGCGCAAGGTCTATTCGCACCATGGCGCCGATCCGCTGGCTAACGGTCACCAGAATGATGCCTTTGAGGTGTATTGCCTGCTGGAACATGGCGGCGATCAGTCCCGGGCCGTGAAAGAGGCGGCGCGTTTGCTCGGCATGCAGCATTCGTCGCGGCCCGATCCCCGAGACCTTCCCCCGCCCCCTTCTGATGACATGAGCGGGCCGAGCCAAGGCGGCGACATAACGCCCAGCGAGGCCGCTCCGGCTCCTATGGGGGGAGCGGGGGAGGCGTTGACGTTTGACCAGGTGCTGCGGCGGTTTGCCCTGATCGAGGGCACCACGCACGTGTGGGATTGCGATCAAGCGCGGGCGATGAAGAAGTCGGCGTTTGAGGCGCGAGTCAGCAAGCCCATCGCCAAGGAGTGGCTGGACAACACCGGCAAGCGCCTTATCTCCGCTGATCATGTCAGCGACATCGAGCAGGCACGGCGCATGGCGGGCAAGAAGGGTGATGCCTTCGGCATGTCACCGACTGATCGGTATGTGTACATAGACGGGACCAAGGACGTCTGGGACCGGGAGAAAAAACGGCGTATAGCCGAAGGCGCGGTAAAGATGGCCCTCGGCGATACCTATCCGCTGTGGCTGAACAGTAGTGAGCGGCGCACGGTGGACGTTGAGCACATCGTGTTCGACCCGACCATGACCAAAGATCCGGCGGTGTACATCAACACCTTTGACGGCCTGCCGCTGGAGCCAGTTAGGAACGATGCCGCCTGTGCCAACTTGCGTTGGCTGATCTCGTTCCTGTGCAACCACGATGAGCCGGCGGCCCAGTGGCTCACGCGTTGGCTGGCGTATCCGTTGCAGCACCTGGGCGCCAAGATGGATACAGCAGTGCTGATGCACTCGATCATGGAAGGGTCAGGCAAAAGCCTGTTGTTCGCCGATGCCCTGGGAATGCTCTACGGCCAGTACGCCGCGACCGTGGGCCAGACACAGCTGGAAAGCAACTTCAACGCCTGGCAAAGCCGCAAGCTGTGGTCGGTGTTTGAAGAAGTGGTGAGCCGTGATCAGCGGTACAACCAGGTCGGCAAGATCAAGCACCTGATCACCGGTAAAACCGTTCGGATGGAATCCAAGTTCATCAACGGTTGGGAAGAAGCCAACCACATGAACGCGGTGTTCCTGAGCAACGAAATCTTGCCCTGGCCCATCAGCGAGAGTGACCGCCGGATGCTGGTGATGTGGCCCATGGAAACCTTGCCTGTGGAGCGGCAGAAGGCCATAGGCCGTGAGCTGGAGCAGGGCGGGGTCGCAGCTTTGTATGGCTGGTTGTTGTCGGTCGATCTGGGCGACTTCAACCAGCGTACGCGGCCACCGTCAACGGCCGCCCGGGAACGGCTGGTGGCCTTGAGTCGTGCAGGTTGGCAAACGTTCCTGCACCTTTGGAAGTACAGCGAGCTGGGCCATGGCCTCTGGGGGCCGTGCCTGTCCACCGACCTGTATTCCCTGTTCCTGGAGTGGTGTCAGCGCAATAAAGAACACGTGATGAGCCAGACCAAGTTCTCGTTGTTCATCAGCTCCGAGGTGGATAAGACCCGCGCCATTCCCTGGACCGATGGCAGCAACCGGCGGTTCGGCGCTTTCTTCTTTCCACTCGATCAGGACGCTTCCCCGCCCCCATCACTGAAGTCGGCCGAGCTGGGTAAGCAGGTGGTCAACTGGCGCGCCAAGGCGAAGCTTGCCGGCTGGAACGTGGACAACTGGGACCACATCAAGGCGGCTGCCGCATGACTACGCCAAATAGTGTGTTGGGTGTGTCGGGTGTGTGTCGGGTTGGATTTCGCAACTCAGCACAGGTTGAACCCTTGTATTGCGCGGCATTCCGAGTTGTGTGTGGGGTGTGTTGGGTTTGGCTTCGCGTGCGCGCATGCGTGACGATATTTGATCGTCCTAACACCCGGCTAAATTTTTCTTATGCGAAGACTGATAAACCCAACAAACCCAACACACTCAACACAAAGTTGTTAAAGGTATTGAATTTAAAGGGATTTTTTTGTGTTGGGTCTGTGTTGGGTGTGACGGTTTTTGTGTTGGGTTCGATTTTCAGGGGGATGGGGCGATGATTGAGGGAATCGAAGATCTGTTGCAGCACTGGGGGCAGCAATGCCGCTTGAATGGTGCGGGCAGCAGCATGGGGAGCCCAATGGGCACCATCATGGAATGGGGTGGTTGTGCCCCGCGTGGGACGCCAGGCTCCCGGATTCTCCTAGGGGATGGTTCCGGCCCTGACGGTGTTGCTCAAGAGATCACTGCCGCCTTGGCTGAGATCGGGAGACAAGATGCTCGGGGCGCGCGATTGGAGCGCTTGGCCGGCCTGCGTTATGGGGATGAGTCGGCGCCAACCATCTCAATGCAGATGCATTTGATTGGCCTTACTTCGGGGGCCCGGCAGACCTACTACGATCACGTGCATGCGCTACACCTGCGCCTGCTGGAGGTGCTGACGAAGCGGGCAGCAGGGCGTAAATGGCTTACCGTTCGTCGGGGTGATTTACCTCAAGCTTGCGTCAAAGTTGCGTCAAAGTAGCGTCGAGTGAGTTAACCGAAAAAGCCCCCTTTTCGGTTCCGTACTGAGGGGGTAAAAAGTCCCCACGATATGCAATTTGCGCCTTGGCGCTCACCGAGCACGTGCTGTGCACCCCGCCTTGGCGCAAGCCAGGACACTGAAAACCCTGCCACCTCGGCGGGGTTTTCTTTTTTCGGCGTCTGCCGCGCTCAATCACTTGAGGCACAACATGACAAATGAGCAGCAAGCGCTGGCAGAGATGCCTCTGTGGCTAGTAATCGTCCTGGCATTGGTCGGTGGCGTATCCGGGGAAATGTGGCGTGCTGACAAAGAGGGGGCTCGCGGTTGGGCGTTGCTTCGCCGCTTGGCGCTTCGCTCCGGCGCCTGTGTGGTCTGCGGGGTATCAGCAATCATGCTGCTGTATGCCGCTGGTGTTTCGATTTGGACTGCCTGCGCCATTGGCTGCTTGACCGCTATGGCTGGGGCCGATGTGGCTATCGGGTTGTATGAGCGGTGGGCAGCAAAGCGGTTGGGTGTATGTGAGGTGCCGGACAATGGCCAGGCCGGGCAATGATTCTCGGGGCAGTAGCACCGAGCGTGGCTATGGCTACAAGTGGCAGCGGTCCCGTGAGGGGTACCTGCGTCAACATCCTTATTGCACGATGTGTTCAACGGACAGCCGCCCAGTTGCTGCAACGGTGGTCGACCACAAGATCGCGCCGAAGCTCAAGGAAGCCAAGGACAGCGGCGACGCTGACCAGCTCAAGCGCGCCTGGAAGTTGTTCTGGAACCCAGCCAACTGGGCCGGGTTGTGCAAGTTCTGCCACGACTCGACCAAGCAGCGGATGGAGAAGAGCGGTCGACTGCCGGGATGCCGCACAGATGGCATGCCACTCGACCCAAATCACCACTGGAACCGCTGAAATCTCGACATCTCGGGTTTTTGAGAAAAATTCTCATTCATGAGGGGAGGGGGGGTAAAAAACTCCTGTCCGAACCTCTTCTAGACCGCTCGCCCCCCTCTCTGCGCAAAGTCGGGAAAAATGGATAGGGGGGGGTATCAATAGGTAGGGGGTTTTATGGCCGGAAACGGAAACTCGGGTCGCCCACGGTTGCCTGCGTCGGTTCACCTTCTGAGGGGCAATCCTAGCGGGAAAAGTTTTTCTGATCTGATCGGTGAGGTGAAGGACCAGGCAGTTCCTGTCGGGGCGCCGCCGATGCCCGATGTGCTTTCAGATGATGCTGTCGCCGAGTGGGAGCGCCTTGTTCCAGCGCTGATTTCACTGGGCATTGTTTCGGAGCTGGATCAAATGGCGCTGGCAACTTACTGCCAGGCGTATGCCGACTGGACGCGATTCCAGCGGTTGATCCTCGCCAGAAACACCAAGTCTGACGATGAACTCGGCGGTGAGGTCCAGACCTACAAAACTGGCGCACAGCAAGTTCATGTTCTTCGCCAACTCGCGAACGATGCCGAGAAACGGGCCAATGCAGCGGGTGCCCAGTTCGGCTTGTCGCCGATGTCCCGGCGCAACTTGAAAACGGCGCGACCTCAAGGCGAACTTTTCCCCAATGAACAGCAAGCAGCCGCAGACCGGTACTTCAGTAGTTGATGATCGCGTTACCGCCTATGCCGAAGACATCCTGGCCGGGCGAATCCTCGCGGGCCCCAACGTCCGCAACGCATGCAAAAGACACCTGCGAGATCTGGCGAGCGGCGCGGCCCGTGGCTTGATATGGGATCTGGCCCTGGCCAAACGGGCGATTGGCTTCTTCGAGGATGTTCTGCTTCTCAATGGCGGGGACTTCGAAGGGCTACCGTTCCTGCTCGCGCCCTGGCAAGCCTTCGTAGTAGGAAGCCTGTTCGGCTGGATGACGGAAGACGGTTTCCGCCGTTTTCGTCTGGGCTACATCGAGACGGCGAAGGGCTCGGGCAAAAGCCCCTTGGTCGCAGGCATCGGGCTGTACGGCCTGGTTGCTGATGGCGAAAAGCGAGCCGAGATTTACGCAGCTGCCACCAACCGCGACCAGGCTATGGTTCTGTTTCGCGATGCTGTGTCGATGGTGGACATGTCGCCCAGCCTTAGCTCACGCCTTGTTCAATCGGGCCGTGACGAAAAGGTCTGGAACCTGTTCTATCCGAACAGCAACTCATTCTTCCGTCCGATCAGTTCAGACAAGAACAAGTCAGGCCCGCGGCCTCACATTGGCTTGCTCGATGAGGTCCACGAACACAAGACCGCCGCAACGGTGAACATGATGCGTGCCGGTACCAAGAACCGCCGCAAAGCCATGGTGGTCATGATCACAAACAGCGGGTCCGACAAAAAAACGGTTTGTGGTCAGTACCATGACCTGGGTGTTCGGATCTGTGCGGATATTGAGCAAGACGACAGCTTTTTCGCTTACATCTGCTCACTGGATGAAGGGGAAGACCCGTTCACGGATGAAACCTGTTGGCCCAAGGTAAACCCCTCGCTTGATCACATTGTTGAGGGGCAGACCGACGGCATCCCGGGGCGCAAGTATCTGCGGGAGCAGGTCCAGTCAGCCCGAGGCCTGCCCGCTCAGGAGGCAGTTATCCGCCGCCTCAACTTCTGCGAGTGGACACAAGCCGATGCCCCGTGGATTTCTTGGGGCGTTTGGAAGCAGGCCGAAGAGCGAGTGCCGATGCGGCTACTGCGCAACCGTCGTTGCGTCGGTGGGCTCGATCTGGCCAGCACCACGGACTTGACCGCATTCGTCCTGATCTTCTGGCCCGCCCCGCACGACCCGCACTGGCGGCTGCTGCCCTACTTCTGGATCCCGGATGACGACCTGCAGGGGCGCGAGGATCGCGACAAGGTGCCTTACGCCATGTGGGTTAAAGATGGTCACCTTGAAACGACCCCGGGCCGGGCCATCAGCAAGCTGCATGTGCTGCGCCGCCTGGTCACGATCTGCGCGTACTTCGACGTTGAGCGCATTGCCTATGACCGGTGGCGCATTGAAGACCTGCTGCAGCTGATGTCCGAGTACGCCATCGCACTGCCGGAAATGGTGGGCTTCGGCCAGGGTTACAAAGACATGGGGCCCGCAGTCGATGAGTTCGAGCGCCGTCTGCTGGGCTTGGCCCCTGAGCAGGACGTGATCGATCTTGATCCCGCTGACTGGGAGGTCATCGAAAGCGAGACGGTGGAAACCCTTCGTCACGACGGCAACCCGGTAATGACCTGGTGCGCCGGCAACGCGGTGATCGTTTCCGATCCAGCCAACAACCGGAAGGCCGACAAGGCCAAGGCGACCGGCCGGATCGATGGCATCGTCGCATCCATCATGGCCGTCGGCATCAGCAGCAAGGCTGCCGGGTCGACTGGCAAATCCATCTACGACGAAGGCGCAGGTATATGAAATTGATCATCCTGTCATGGCTTGCCGGCCTGCTGGGCTTTGCTCTGCTGGTCGGTGGTGTGGCTATGGTTCACGTGCCCGGCGCGTGTGTCGTCGCTGGTGTTGGGCTTATGGCTTGGTCCCGGCTGGCCGACCGCGCCGCCGCTGCAATGAAACCTAAACCCAAAGGAGCTTGAGCATGTTCTTTTCAAGCGTGCTCGGCGAGGGGCGCGGCAACCTCACGGAAACGGGCGGCGGCTTTTGGCGCGGTCTCCTGGGGGGCGGCCGCAACAGCTCGGGTGTGAGAGTCACGCCCGAGTCGGCGTTGGGCCTGCCGATCCTGCAAAACTGCGTGACGCTTCTGGCTGAGACCATGGGGCAATTGCCTTGCGAGATGTACCGCCGGCTGGACCAAGGCCAGCGAGAAGCGGCCATCAACCATCCGGCGTATGACGTCCTTCGGTACCAGCCAAACGGATTTCAGACACCGTATGAGTACCGGGAGTGCACGCAAGGCGCTGCCGGGTTGCGGGGTAACGCTTACAGCTTCATTGACCGTCGTGAGGACGGAAACGTCGTTGCGCTCTGGCCGTTGTGCAACGACAAGGTGCAGGTACTGAAGGGCGGCGACATGCTGCCGTATTACCGGATCAGCGGCGGCGAAGCACTGCCGATGCGCATGATTCACCACGTTCGGTGGTTCAGTACCAACCATTACGTTGGGCTGTCGCCGATTGAGGTGCACGCCGAATCGCTGGGTTTGGCTCAGGCGGTGCGGCAATACACGGGCAAAAGCTTCGCCAACGGTGTGACCGTCTCCGGTGTGATCGAGCGCCCGCGTGAGGCCCCGGCGATCAAGGATCAAGGCAGTATCGACAAGATTGTCGATCAGTGGGGCCAGAAGTTCGGCGGCATGGATAACGCCAAGAAAGTCGCACTGCTGCAAGAGGGTATGACTTTCAAACCCGTCTCTATGAGCAACGTGGACGCCGAGGTATTGGGCATCCTCAAAACCACCGGTACCGACATCGCCAGGATCTACAAGATCCCGTTGCCGATGGTCAACGACCTGGAGAAGTCCAACTACAACACCCTTGAACAACTGATGATTCAGTTCGTGGTGTTCGCGTTGCTGCCCTGGGTCAAGCGTCATGAACAGTCGATGATGCGCGACTTCCTGTTGCCAGCCGATCGGCGCAACTACTTCATTGAGTTCAACCTGTCCGGGTTGTTGCGTGGAGATCAGAAGAGCCGCTACGAGGCCTACGCCATTGGGCGGCAATGGGGCTGGCTCAGTGCTAATGACATACGGCGCCTGGAGAACATGCCGCCGGTAACAGGCGGTGATATCTACATGCAGCCGTTGAACATGGTTGACGCAGGTAAGAGCGGCGCCGACTTGAAGAACCCCGCCGTGCGTGCGCAACTCGAAATGCAGCACGCTGAAATTGAGAGGATTCTCGCGCAATGAAAAACTACCTGCGAGCCTCCAGCCTGCTGTTCAATCAGCCGCTGTTGGTGACGCCTGACATGTTGGATCTTGGCGTTCGCTGGGCCAACCAGGCAATGAGCTTGAACATCGTCAACATTGGGGCTGTAGCAGGCGCCGGGCTCTGGTCCGATGATGGCATGGACCGCATCGCCCAGCGTGAAGAAGAGCGCCGCACAGCGATTGCTCGCACTGGTATTGAAGTGATTCCGGTCAGCGGCGTGTTGGTCAGTCGTGGCAGCCACGTCAGCATGTGCGAGACGATGACCAGCTATGAAGCGCTGCGGGCTCAGATTAGCAATGCTGTTGCGGATCCGATGGTCGAGCGCATTGTGTTAGACATCGATAGCCCTGGCGGCTCTGCCGTCGGTGCGTTCGAGCTGGCCGCCGACATTCGCGCTATGGCCGAGCAAAAGCCCATCACCGGCATCGTCAACTTCATGGCCTACAGCGGCGGGTATCTGATCGGTGCCGCCTGTAGCGAGCTGGTGGTTAGCCAGACCAGTGGCGTTGGATCGATTGGTGTCATCGCCAGTCACATGGATCGCTCCAAGATGGAAGAGGGCATGGGAGTCAAGGTGACTACCGTGTTCGCCGGCGCCCACAAGAATGATCTCAGTCCGCATGAGCCGCTGAGTGATCAGTCGCTCAAGTACCTCAATGACGTTGTGCAGGAGAGCTATCAGCTCTTCGTTAATGCAATTGCCGACTACCGCGGGCTTTCGGTGCAACAGGTCATTGCCACTGAGGCGGGACTGTACCGAGGGCAAGCGGGTATTGCGGCGGGCCTCGCTGATCGCATGCAAAGCCCGCAACAAGCTGTTGACGATTTATCCCACTCGGTGGCCGTGAGCCGAGCGGGCCGGCAGCAAGGCCGTCTTTCGGTCCGAGCAGCTGCGCTGGATTTTCAAACCAAGATCTGACCGCGTTCGCGGCAGTCGTCGAAGCCCGCCTTAGTGCGGGTTTTTTTATGCCCAGGAGGCACCATGTCCCTTGTACTTCAATTGCGTAGCGAACGCGCCAAACTCAATGACACGCTTCAGGCGCTGGCTAAACTCGAAGCCGCTGGCGAGGCCCTGTCGGCTGAGCAACTGGCTCAGTTCACCAGCCTGGAGGCTCAGTTCAATGCGCTGACTGACAAGATCAGTCGAGCGGAACAGGCCGAGCGAATGGCCGCCGCAAGTGCGGTGCCGGTCAATGAGTCGGCGCAAGGCCGCACCGGTCCGCCACCAGGTTATATCTCCGGTTCGGGGCCGGCTGATGCGCCAGGTGTGCGCATGGCTCAGATGGTTCGTTTGCTGGCCGCAGCTGGTGGCAATCAGCATCAGGCCGCTCAAATGGCCGAGCAAGGTGGTTTTTCCACTGATGTAGCCATGGCATTGAGCACGGTGACGCCGGGTGCCGGTGGTGTGCTGGTTCCTCAAAACTTTGCCACCGAAATTATCGAGGCTCTGCGCCCGATGTCGGTAGTGCGCAAGATGGGGGCTCGTAGCCTGCCATTGAACAACGGCAACTTGACTCAGCCTCGCATTACCGGAAACACCATCGTCACCTACATCGGTACCGAAACCGATATTCCGCTCACCGGTATGACGTTCGCGGATACGAAACTGTCGGCGAAAAAAGCCGCTGCTATCGTGCCCATCTCCAATGACCTGATTGCCAACGCTGGCATCAGCCCGCGAATCGATGACATTGTTGTTGCCGATCTGGCAGTGTCTATGGGGCTTTCGGAAGACCTGCACTTCATTCGTGCTGATGGTAGCGGCACGCTTCCCAAGGGTATGCGGTATTGGGCGCAAGCGTTCAACGTGCTGCCCGCTCCCGACACTGCAGGCATCACCCTGGAAAAAATCGACATGTTCTGTGGCGGCATGATGCTTCGCATCGAAACCGCCAACGTGATGATGAAAGACTGTGGTTGGCTGATGCATCCGCGTGTCTTCCGTTGGTTGCAGTCGTTGCGTGATGGCAACGGTAACAAGGCTTATCCGGAAATTGAACAGGGTTTGTTCAAGGGTTATCCGGTTGGTCTGAGCAACCAGATCCCGGTCAACCTCGGCGCCGGCGGCAACGAAACTGAATTCTACTTCGTCAACTTCGCAGACATGATGATCGGCGAAGACATGGACCTGACGATCTCGTTCAGTAGCGAGGCTTCGTATAAAGATTCCGAGGGCAACATGGTCAGCGCCTTCCAGCGTGACCAGACCCTGGTCAAGGTAATCGCCAAGCACGACTTCGGCCCACGTCATGTGGAATGCATTGTGGTCGCCGTCGCCGTGAAGTGGGGCGCTGGCATGTAATCCTTTTGCTCCGCTTCGGCGGGGCTTTGCATATCTGAGGTCGAAGCGATGAGCGATAAAGTTGTGGTGCGTTTTCTGAAAGCCTGGCGTGGTTACTCGGCAGACGAGTTGGCCGGGTTTGATTCCGATGTTGTTGAAGGCCTGAAATCCAAGGGTTTTGCTGAGGTCTACGAAAAGCCGAAAGCCGGCAAGGCGTCGTCGCAAAAAGCCAGTAGCGGCAAAAATGCGGGCGAACCAGGCGCGGCCACTTCGCCCGCCGAGCCATCGACCGCTGCGTCAACCGGTGCTGAAGGCAGCGAAGGTAATGCTGGCGCCGATGATGACGCGAAGCCGTAAGCCATGGCCCGTCGAATCGAGTATTTCGGCGAGCCAGTCCTGACGCTGGCGCAGGTCGCGTTCCAGTGTCGGGTCGAGCCCGAAGACATGGAGCCAGCGCTGGTCGAACAGATCATCATTCCTGGCGTCACTGCGCAGTGCGAATCGAAAACAGGCGCTGCAATTCGCGGTGCCGTTTACGAAGAGGAATGGCCTGTCGGTCGCCCGAGCGGGCACGCCTTGGATATTGGGCAAGCCTTTGAGGTTGTTTCGGTTTTCGCCCAACAGCCAGACGGCACATGGGCAGAACAGGTCGGGTCATTTGAGTTGATTCGGGAACAGCGGGAAAGCTTTCTGTCATTCCCAGCAGATCGCCCCGGTGGCCGGCTGCGGATCCGCTATAAGGCCGCGCTTGAACTTGATCTTCACCTCGGTGTTCGTAACTGGCTGTTGATGGCGGCAGCGACCATCTACCGGCATCCGGAAATGTTTCTGGTTGGCCAGACCCTGGCCGAACTGCCATCTACTTTTCTTGATCACCTGGTGGCAGAGGTCACCGTCCCGCCGAGGTTCTGAATATGGCCATGCGCGAACCCAGTGCCGGCGAGCTTGACCGAAGAATCACTATTCGTGTGCGAACGGACGATCCGGCCGGCGATCTGGGGCTGACACCGGTTTTCACGGAGTCGAAGCGCCGTTGGGCGAAGATTGAGCCGGTCGGTACTGCTGTGTACAACGCTGGCCTACAACTGGAGCGAAAGATAACGCACCGGATCACCATGTACCTCTTGCCCGGCGTCAGTGAGGCGCACGAAGTGCTTCATGGCTTAACGGTCTATCGGGTGCGGCGGGTCGCCGATATGAACGGCTCGCGGCGCTACAGCTTGCTTGAGGTCGAAGAGCTGGGGCCTCAAAAAGAAGATGGGGGAATCTATGTCTAATTCGGCATCGCTCGAGGGCTACCTGCACTTTGAGGGCTTCGACAACTTCCAGCGTGATGCCTTCGACAAGAAACAGATCCGTGCAGGGATGCGCAGAGCTGGCCGTCTGATTGTTCAGCGGGCACAGATGAACCTGGCCCTTGGTAAGGGGCAGGACGGTTACCCGGTGAATCGCAGTGGCGCCACGCTGCAATCCATTGCCTTTAAGGTGTCCCGCTCGGGTTTCCTGGTCAAGATCGCGCCCCGGAAGACTGCGGCCATGGCTGAGTTTTATCCGGCCTATCTGCACTACGGCGTGAAGAGTGGTCGGCGCCTGGGCAAGTTGGCGCCAGGCAAGGGCAAAGGGAAGTCTAACCGGCGAGCGGCTGGCGTTCGTGCTGCGGCATTGGCCGAGCGCGCTGCCGGTGAATGGCGTATCAAGCCGCGTGACAACTACATGGCTGACGCCCTGCAGGACTCCAGCGCGGACGTGCAAAGCATTCTCTCGGCGGCGTTTGCTGCCGCGTTAGGATGATGGCCTGGTGCAACTATTCGATTAGGTAGACGTTCGTGCTTTGCGATAGGCTTGCCGCCTTCGATTACAGGGAGTTACTTATGAAGGCACTTATTTTGCTCGTCCCCTTTATTGTTCTGGCGGCGGTGTGGTTTGCCGTTGTTCGTTATCGGGGGCGAATCCCTAAGTCGACTGCTCACTGGATAGGGGTGATTGCAGGTGTGGTGCTGGGCATCCTTGCGCTATCTGCCGCGTTGCCTAAGCCGACAGAGGCCGAGTTAGCCAGTAGGGAGCAAGCCCGAGTTGCTGAGCAGGCGGCGCAGGATGCTAAAGCTGCCGAGCAGAAAAGACTTCAAGCCATTGCGGCGGAAATTGAATCGCGTCAAGTTCCTCGCGAGGCGATTGACCGCATCACTTTGATTTATCTCAACCATAAAATTTATGCGAATAATCCCGTCGTCTGCACCTCGCAGGTGTTTGGGGTGCGTTCGATGGTCGCCTGTAGAGCGCAGATGATGGGTGGTTACAGTGCGCCGCATGTATGGCTTTATGAGGGTGGAAAGTTTAAGTCCATCAACGGAACAGCCCGTGGACTCGCTGAAACCAAACTTTCAAACGAGCGCGATATAGAACTTTCAAAACTCCCTTTGCCTGCTGATATAGACGTATCTGCTGCAGTCGAAAGTTTTAGTAAGGGATAAGCAACACAACACTTTTAAACCTCGCAATTGCGGGGTTTTTTTATGCCTGGGATTTGACTCGATGAAACTGAACCCCGTTGTTGCCCACCTGCGGGCGACTTGCCCCAGCTTTGCCGGAAGAGTCGCGGGCGGCATTGACTGGGATGCTGTGGTTGAGAGTGCAAAGTTGGCGCTGCCTGCTGCCTATGTGATCGCCTCGGCGGATGCGGCAGAGCCTAATCGGGCGCAGAACACTGTGCTCCAGGTGATTACTGATCAGGTCAGCGTGGTCATTGTGCTTGAGCCGGAAGATGAGCGCGGCCAGGAGGCCAACGACCTGTTACATGACATCCGCGCTGAGTTGTGGCGGGCTCTGGTCGGCTGGAGGCCTGGCCCGGAGTACAACCCAATCGAGTATGGCAAAGGGGCGTTGCTGCATATCAGCCGTGCCCGTGTTGTCTATCAGTTCAACTTCTTCGCCGACTTCCAGCTCGGCCGCAATTTGCCGAGCGATCCGCCGGAAACCTGGCAGGAACGAGAAGCGGACGGCCTCCCGGGATTCACCGGTGCCAGCTTCGCCATGGACTGCATCGACCCAGCTGACCCCAACTTGCAACGACCTGGCCCTGATGGGCGCATTGAAGTGAAATTTTCAGGAGACGTAGTTCCATGACCAAGCGCATCACTGTGTTGCCGGCCCTGGGCCGTGCGGTACCCGACCCTGAGGCTGGCGACCTGTTGCCGGTCGCTGGGCGGGAAGTTCCCGACAATGCCTGGTGGCGGCGCCGCCTGGCTGATGGCGACGTCACCCTCTATGTTGCCAAACCCAACAAAGCCGCCAGTGCGGCGAAACCCGAGGAAACGAAATAATGGCTATCGGATTCAGCAACATCCCGGCCGATATCCGTGTGCCGCTGTTTTATGCGGAGATGGATAACTCGGCGGCCAATAGCGCGGCTTCGGCCTTGCGCCGTTTGATCGTCGCCCAGGTCAACGACAATGCACCGGTCGATGCCGTGGGCCAGCTGGTGCTGGTGCCCAGCGTCGGCATGGCTAAAAGCATCGGTGGCCAAGGCTCGATGCTTGCCGCTATGTACGAGGCTTGGCGCAAGACCGATCCTATCGGCGAAATCTGGTGCCTGCCTCTGCTCAGCACCGAAGGCTCCAAGGCTTCCGCCACGATCACGATTACGGGGGGCGCAACCGAGGCCGGGCTCTTGAACCTGTATGTGGCTGGGGTTCGTGTCCAGGCCACTATTGCGGCTGCTGCGACTCCAACCTCTGCGGCAGCCGCGCTGGCGGTCAAGATCAATGCGGCGGTCGATCTGCCCGTCACTGCGGTGGCGGTGGCCGGCGTGGTGACGGTGACTTGCAAGTGGTCGGGTGAGAGCGGGAATGATATCGGGATTGTCCTGAATCGCCTGGGCAAGACCAATGGTGAAGTTACCCCGGCCGGTCTGACGGTGGTGCCGACTCAAATGCTGGGCGGTACCGGTGCGCCGGATCAGGTGGACGCTATCGCAGCTTTGGGTGATGAACCTTTCGAATTCCTCTGTGTGCCGTGGTCGGACACCACCACACTGGACGCCTGGAAGGCGGTTATGGATGACAACGTTGGCCGCTGGAGCTGGGCCAAGCAGTTGTTCGGGCACGTCTACAGCGCAAAGCGCGGCACGCTCGGAACATTGGTGGCGCTGGGGCAAACACGCAACGATCAGCACGTCACCATTCAGGCCATGGAGCCAGGCGCGCCCCAGCCTTTCTGGGTACAGGCGGCATCGCTCGCAGCCCGTACATCGGTGTTTATTTCGGCAGATGCAAGTCGGCCGACGCAAAGCGGCTCGCTGCCTGGGCTGGACCCGGCCCCGGCCAGTGAGCGTTTCACCCTCACTGAGCGCCAGTCGTTGCTGAGCTACGGCATTGCGACGGCCTATTACGAAGGCGGCTATGTGCGCATTCAGCGTTCGATCACCACCTATCAGAAGAACGCCTACGGCCAGGCCGATAACTCGTACCTGGACAGCGAGACCATGCACCAGTCGGCGTTCATCATCCGGCGTATGCAGAGCGTGATCACCAGCAAGTACGGCCGCCACAAGCTGGCAAACGACGGTACCCGCTTCGGCGCAGGTCAGCCAATCGTTACCCCGAGCACCATCCGTGGCGAGTTGATTGCCCAGTACGCCAAGCTGGAGCTGGAAGGGCACGTTGAAAATGCCGAGCTGTTCGCCCAACACCTGGTAGTGGAGCGTGATGGGAACGACCCAAGCCGGGTAAACGTCTTGTTCCCGCCGGACTACATCAACGGCCTGCGCATCTTCGCGCTGCTTAATCAGTTCCGCCTGCAATACGACGCGGCGTGATAAAGCCGTTATTGGACACACAGCCCGCCTTGAGCGGGCTTTTTCATACTGGAGAACACCATGGGTCAATTAGTTGCGGGCACCGCTTACGTCAAGGTGGATGGTGCACAGCTCACCATTACCGGTGGTGCTGAAGCCCCCCTGATGCAGGTCAAGCGCGAAACTGTTGCGCCGGGCTTTTACAAGGAAGAAGACCTGGCGCCCTACGTGAAACTTACTGCCGTGTTGGCGCCGGACCTGGACATCAAAAAGATCATCAACGGCCGTGACATGACGGTCACCTGCGAATTCAAGAATGGCAAAGTCTATGTCTTGGCTGGGGCCTACCTGGTCGACGAGCCCACTTACAAGGGCGACGACGGCACCGCTGAGCTGCAATTCGATGGCATCAAGGGGACATGGCAATGAGCATGAAAGTGAAGTTGCAGGTGGCTATCGAGGCCCATGGCGAGTCCGTGGCGGAGCTGGATCTGCGCCGCCCGACCGTTCAGGAAGTTCGGGCCATCAAGGCGTTGCCGTACAGGATCGACAAAAACGAAGAGGTCAGTCTCGACATGGACGTGGCCGCCAAGTACATCGCGGTGTGTGCGGGTATCCCGCCATCCTCGGTGAACCAGTTGGATCTGGCTGACCTCAACTCGCTCTGCTGGGCGGTGGCGAGTTTTTTCATGAGCGCGGCATCGGGGCCATCGACGACCTGATTGCTGTTGCCTACGACTTGGCCTGGTTCTGGAAGGTTGACCCGGACCAGATGCAGGCCAAACCCCTCGACTTGCTCTGGGAGGCTCTGGAGCACGCGCAACGTATCAACCAATCGCAGCAGGTGCAGTGATGGGCGACAAGTTCCAGCTCAAGGCGTTGATCACCGGCGTCGACAAGCTGTCGCCGACGTTGGCCGGGATCCGAAAAAATGTCGCTGGTTTCAAGAAAAGCTTAGACAAGACGGGGCTCGGCAAACTCAGCTTTGGTGATGTAGTGAGGGGCGGAGCATTGGCCGCCCCTTTTATCCTGGGCGCGAAGGCGGCGATTGATTACGAAAGCCAGATGGCCGACGTGCGCAAAGTGGTCAACTTTGATTCGCCTGCGCAGTTCAAGCAGATGGGCGACGACATCGAGAAGATGTCAGAGAAGCTGCCGATGGCCGCTGGTGACATTGCGAAGATCGTCGCTGCTGGTGGTCAGTCAGGGATCGCACGTGATGAGCTGCTGGCTTTTGCCGAAGCTGCAGTGAAGATGGGCATTGCCTTTGATCAGACCGCCGAGCAAAGCGGCGAGATGATGGCCAAGTGGCGAACTGCGTTCAAGATGAGCCAGGTTGAGGTCACCGGGCTGGCTGACAAGATCAACTACCTGGGCAATACCGGGCCAGCAAACACCAAGCAGATCTCCGACATCGTTACCCGGATCGGCCCGCTCGGTGAAATCGCCGGTCTTGCTTCCGGCCAGATCGCGGCGCTTGGCGCGACGATGGCGGGGGTTGGGGTCGAACAAGAGGTGGCCGCGACCGGCATCAAAAACTTCATGCTGGCGATGACGAAAGGGTCAGCGGCAACGAAGTCCCAGGCCCAGGCGTTCAAGTCGTTGCGACTCGACTCGAAAAAAGTGGCGAAGTCCATGCAGCAGGATGCTCAGGGCACCATTCTTGATCTTCTGGATCGGGTGCAGCTGGTGGACCCTGCTGCAAGGGCTGGGCTTCTTACGCAGCTTTTTGGTTCTGAGTCGGTGACCGCTATTTCACCGCTACTGACCAACCTGGATTTGCTGAAGAGCAATCTGAAGAAGGTCAGCGATGAGAAGAAGTTCGGCGGCTCCATGGATGCGGAGTACGCCTCTCGGGCGGCCACGACTGCCAACAATCTGCAGCTTCTTCGCGGTGCGACCGATAACGTTGCGAGAGCAATCGGGGCTGCACTGTTGCCGGGTATCAATCAGGTAGTCGATCAGCTTCGGCCGTTTGTAAGCCGGGTTGCCGACGTCATCAAGCAGAACCCCAATTTGGTCAAGGGGCTGGCAGCCGCGGGCGTGACCTTTGGTGTACTGACGACGACCGGCCTGGCCGCCGCAACGGCCATCAAAATCGCCAGCTTTGCATTTGGGGCTACGCCTATTGGCTTGATCGCGACGGCGATTGCTCTCGCCGCCGGGTTGATCATTGCCAACTGGGACACGGTTGGCCCCTTCTTTGTGAAGCTGTGGGAGGGCATCAAGGGGCCGGCCATGGTGCTATGGGGCTGGTTCAAGCAAGCCTTTGCCTTTACGCCGATAGGCATGGTGATCGAAAACTGGGGGCCGCTGACGGAGTTCTTCAAGGCAATCTGGGGTGTGCTGGTGGCCATCTCTGGCCCTGCCTGGGACTTCATCAAGCACATGTTCGATTGGTCGCCGCTGGGCATCATTATCAGGAACTGGGAGCCGATCACTGCGTGGTTCAAGGGGCTATGGGAAACCATCAAGCCAATCATTGAACCGATCCTGAAGTTCATGGGCGCCGGTGAGGGCGGCGACGGAATCATCCAGACCGCCACCAACAAGGCCAACGCCTTCGCTGAAGAGCAACGCAAGCGAAACGCGGGGGAGGGTGGCGGTACCGGGGATTTCCTTCGGTCGGACGCAGCCAAGGCAATGCAGGATCGCCAGTCGTTGCTGAACCAAACGCAGGGTGGGGCCAGTGCCAGCGCGCTGCTGCGTCCACCGGGCCAGATGCCAGCCCCGGGCAGCCTGCTGCAGCAAACAGCCGCAGCCAATGCCCAAAGCCTCAAGGGGCAGATCGACATCAACCTTAAAGGCGCGCCGCCTGGGTCGACCGTTGAAGAATCGAAAAGCAATCAACGCGGGCTGACCATGAAACCGAACGTCGGCCAACGCACTGTGGGGGCAACGTAGTCATGAACAGAACATGGCGTGATGAGCTGCTGCCAGCATCGTTTCGGGGGATCAGCTTCCTGATCGATCAGGCGGCGGTGCCGATGGGCCTGAAAGGGCAGTTGCATGAATTCCCTCAGCGGGACGATCCGTTCTTTGAGCAGCTTGGCAAACAGTCGCAGGTTCACGCCCTGACGGTGTGGATCATCGGCGACGACTGCTTCGAGCGGCGCGACAAGTTCCTGGAGGCGATTCAGACCCCCGGCCCGGGGGAGCTGGTGCACCCGTGGCTCGGGCGCCTGCAGGTGAAGGCCGGCGCTTGTGAGATGAATCACAGCCGGCGCGACGGTGGCATGGTCGCCTTTGATGTCACCTTCTATCCCGACAAGCCTCGGCAGTTTCCGGTCGCCAGGGTCAATACCCGGCAACAGGTTGTGAAGTCGTCGGAGAGCCTGTTGGACTCTGCACTGGCCCGGTACAAGGCGGCAATGGCCAAGGTCGATCAGGCGCGGCTCGGCGTGATTGGCCTGCGTAACAGCCTGTCGAATGTTTATGCCGTGATTCAGCGCCAGTTTGCCCCGCTGGTGGGGTTGTTCAATGGCATCTCCGGTTTCGTGCAATCGCTGATGAACTCGCCGGGCGCGCTGGGGGCTTTGTTCTCCAGCTACTTCAGTGACTTTAAGGGCCTGGACTTCTCCAGCTCAGGCTCCAGCTATCGCAGCTTCATCGGTACCGCGACCCAGCACAGCGAGGCCGTGAGCGGTATTAACTCGGTGGCCCAGGCCGGCGGCGCCGACAATATGTCAGCCGCCCAAGCTACTGCGGACCTGGTACAGGACGCGCTGCTGGTCCAGGTGGGTCTGATCATCAGCGAGATGCCAGTAGCGAGCCAGCCGACATCGGCTGATGCGACCCCTTCGGTTGACCAGCAGGCCGTTCAGCCAGTTGTGCGCCCCGAGGTTCCGGTAGCCGACGACGTGCTTGAGCTTCGCGATAGCCTGAGTGAGGCCATCTATGAGGCTTCGCTGAAGGCTGAGTACTTTCACTACCAAGCCTTGAACACGTTCCGCCAGGATCTGGTGAAGCACTTGACCGCCGTTGCGCAGTCGGGCGTGCGCCTGGTCGATATAACCCCCGCAGAAACGCTGCCTGCCCTGGTGCTGGCGTACCGGCGTTTCGGTGACGCCACGCGGGTCGGTGAGGTGGTGCAGCGCAACCGCATCCGTCACCCCGGCTTTGTGCCACCGGTGCCGCTCAAGATCGCTCGGGAGTAACCCATGATCGATACACAGAACGTCGTCAGCCTCACGGTCGACGGCGTGGATTACAGCGGCTGGAAATCAGTGGAGATCTCTGCGGGCCTGGAGCGCCAGGCCCGGGACTTCAGCCTTGGCATTACCTGGAAGTGGAGTGATCAGAAGATCGAGGTTCCGATACGGCAAGGCGCAAAGTGCCAGGTCAGCATCGGTGATGACCTGGTGCTGACCGGCTGGGTGTTCAGTTCACCGGTCAGCTATGACGACAAGCAGATCACCCGGTCTATCACCGGGCGGTCGCTCACTGCAGACCTGGTTGATTGTGCTGCGGTGAACAAGCCGGGGCAGTGGAGCAACCAGGGCGTGCTGTCGATTGTGAAGGCCCTTGCAGCGCCTTACGGCATATCGGTACGCAGTGAGATCCCCGAAAGCTCGCAGCTATCGGATCACACCATCAAGCCCGGAGAGACGGCGTTTGAGTCCATCGACCGGTTGCTGACCTTGTTTCGGGTGTTCTCGACGGATGACGCGCGTGGCATGGCAGTGCTTGCCAAGCCGGGCAGTGAGGGCCGCGCTTTCGATTCGCTGGTGGTGGGGCAAAACATCAAGGCCGGCGATGCGCCTCTGGACTTCTCCGGGGTTTTTTCTGAATACCAGGTGCTCGGGCAAAAGACTGGCACGGATGACGCGTTCGGCGCCGAGGCCGCCGAGGTATCGGCCTCGCTAACAGACGATCGTATTGGCCGCCGGCGGACCATGATCATTCAGGAGTCCGGGCAGATGACTCAGGAACTTGCCCAGGCCCGGGCCAATTGGGAGCGCAGTACGCGAATGGGCAAGGCGCTCAGCACGACGTACACGGTGTATGGATGGCGCCAGTCCAATGGCCGGCTTTGGAAGCACAACATGATTGTGCGGGTCATCGATCCAATCATCGGCTTTGAGCGCGACATGCTGATAGCCGAAATCACCTACAGCCTGAGCGACCAGGGCATGACCGCGAAGATGGTCGTTGGTCCCCCGGACGGGTTCGAGCCTGAGCCGGATGACTCGCACAAGAACCGCAAACTGAAAAAGGGCGGCAAAGGCGACAACTTCGAATACCTGATCCCCGCTGACTACGAGCCGAAAAAATGAGCCTGATGAACCTGCTGGTCCGTGGCACGGTGGTGATGACCAATGCCGCAAGAAAGCTACAAGCGCTACAGGTGCGGCTCACAGCCGGTGAGGTTAAGGGTGGCCTGGAGCACTTTGAAGCCTACGGTTTCACCAGTAATCCCCTGGCTGGCGCAGAGGTCCTGACCTTCTTCCTCGGCGGTGATCGCTCGCACGGTGTGGTGCTGGTGGCGTCTGATCGCCGGTACCGGGTTCAGGAACTCAAGCCGGGCGAGGTCGCCATCTACACGGATGAGGGCGACAAAGTGCATTTCAAACGCGGTCGGGTGATCGATATAGAGACCGAGACGCTGAACATCAAGGCCAGCGTCGCGGTAAACATCGATACGCCCACGCTCACCCAGTCCGGCCAAATCGTTTCCCAGGGCGACCAAATCGCCGGCGGCATCAGCCAAATCAATCACGTTCACGCGGGGGTGATGCCGGGGCCTGGGCAAACGAGCGCGCCTGTTGCGGGGGGCTGACGATGCTGAATTCAGATTCGCTGGAAGCCACGTTGATCCGGTCGGTGGTGATCAGCTTGTTTACCTGGCGGCGCGCCGCAACCGATGACCCAGTTGACGACGATGAGCGATTCGGCTGGTGGGGTGATAGCTACCCCGCTGTCGATGATGACCGGATTGGCTCCCGGCTTTGGCTGCTGAGGCGAGTCAAGCTCACGCGACAGACTCAGCTGGATGCCGAGTTCTACGCCAAGGAGGCGCTGCAGTGGCTGCTCGATGACGGCCAGGTGACCAGCATTGAAATCACAAGTGAGCGTGCAGACGTGGCCCGGCTCAGCCTTGGCGTGATCCTTACCCTCTCAACCGCCGAGCGGCTGGAGATCAACTCAAACCAACTGTGGCAGGTGACTTATGCCGTTTGAAACTCCGTCGCTGCCGGTGTTGGTACATCGCACACAAAGTGATCTGGTCGGCGATTCGTTACGCCGCTCCGATGCGCAGGTGCTGGCCCGTACGGTCAGTGGTGCCGCGTTTGGCATCTACGGCTACATGGGCTGGATCGCTGAGCAGATTCTGCCCGACACCGCCGAGGTCGAAACGCTTGAGCGGATTGCCTCCCTTCGTTTGAGTCAGCCGCGTAAGGCGGCCCAGGCGGCAGAAGGGGCGGCCAGTTTCGTGGCAGCAGCGGGTGCGGTGCTGGACGTTGACACCGTACTGCAGGCGAGCGATGGCCGAGCGTATCGGGTCACTGCCGGGGTGACGACTATCGCCGGTACCAACACCGCAAGAATTGAAGCTGTGGACGCTGGAACATTGGGCAATGCTGACGGCGGCCTGGTGCTGAATCTTGTTCAGCCGGTCCAGGGCGTAGATAGCGCGTTCACTGTTCTGGCCGGTGGCCTGGTGGGCGGCGTTGCGCAGGAAAGTGTGGAGTCATTGCGGGCCCGGGTTATCCAGTCCTATCGAGTGATACCGCACGGTGGCTCAGCAGACGACTACGAAACATGGGCGCTGGAGTGCCCCGGCATCACCCGCGCTTGGACGCGGCGCCGATATGTCGGGCCGGGGACCGTCGCTGTTTTCGTGATGCGTGATGACGATGCCAACCCTGTACCGACGGCTGAGCAGTTGGAAGAGGTCAGGCTTTACATCGAGCCTCGCCGGCCTGTCACGGCTGAGGTTTATGTCTTGGCACCTATCCAGAAGTCGGTGGTGTACAGCATCCGACTGAACCCAGATACCTCGGCGGTAAGGGCATCGGTAGAGGCGCAGCTGCGTGACCTTCATGTCAGGGAGGCGGCGCTGGGTGAGACGTTGCTGCTGACGCACATCGCTGAGGCGATCAGCGGTTCTTCCGGCGAGTGGGACCACACCCTGGTGGCGCCGGTGGTTGACGTCACGGCGCACGCTAATGAACTGCTCACGTTTGGTGGCTGCTTATGGCTGGGTTAAGAACCGCGCAGCAGTACTTCGCGCAACTGAAATCCCTGTTGCCCCCTGGCCCAGCTTGGGACCCTGAGCGGGTCCCTGAGCTGGGGTCGGTGCTAACAGGCGTTTCACAAGAGCTTGCCCGGGTTGAGTCTCGGGCTTTTGCCTTGCTGAACGAGCTGGACGCTGGCGGCGTGAATGAGTTGGTGCCTGACTGGGAGCGCGTCATGGGGCTGCCCGATCCGTGCCTGGGCCTTGAGCCCGCCTTTGAGGATCGGCGCTTGGCGGTGCGTCAGCGACTGACGGCGGTCGGTGGCCAGGCCGGAAGCTACTTCATTGAACTCGCGGTACGGCTGGGCTACCCCGAAGCAACGATCAGCGAAGGGCGCGCCCCCCGGTTCGGCCGATCCCGGTTCGGTGGTTCGCACTTCGGTACCTGGTCTGCGCAGTTCATGTGGACGCTCAACACCGGCCCGCGTCGGCGCTTGGGCAGGCGCTTCGGTGCCAGCTACTGGGGTGAACGCTTTGGAGTCAACCCGAGCGGGGCGCTTGAATGCGTCATACGGCGAAGCGCTCCGGCGCACGCGTTGGAATTTATCAATTATGGGGTAGGGATTTAGATGGATTATCCAAAGAGTGTGCCGAACGTTGGGTTGGTCAATGGCAAGTTTGTCGACGAGAACACGGCGACCGGCCAAGTCGGTTCGCTGATCCCGTCCGTCTGGGGCAATCTGGTTACTGATGAGCTGCTGAACGTGATCCGTGCCGGCGGTGATGAGCCGGCCGAGAACGAAAATGACCAGTTACTGGCCGCTATCAAGGCGATTGTCCGTGACTCAATCCCACCGGAGAAGATCCGTACCACGCTGGCCGAGTACGGCATTACTGACGCTTACACCAAGTCGGTGACGTACACCAAGGCCGAGATTGAGGCGCTGCTCAAGAACATGTCAGCGCTGCCTGTGGGGGCCATGGTGCCGTTTCCCAAGGGCACGGTCCCGCCGGGCTTCCTTGAGGTCGACGGCAGCGTACAGAGCACCGCAACCTATCCCGACCTGGCGGCGTATCTCGGGACCACGTTCAACACGGGCGGCGAGGGTGCCGGAAACTTCCGATTGCCGGATTCGCGTGGCGAGTTCTTTCGGGGCTGGGACCATGGGCGCGGTGTTGATGCTGGGCGAGGGCTGGGTACCAATCAGCTGGACGAGTACAAGAGTCACATGCATGTGAACTCGCCGGCCATTATGCTGAATTCGACCGCTGGAACTGGCGGTAACGCTTGGGGCTCAGGCAACCAAGGTCAGGTTTTTGCAACCGGTGCCGCTGGCGGCTCTGAAACCCGCCCGCGCAACCTGGCGGTAATGTGGTGCATCAAGGCTTGGAACGCACCCGCCAATCAGGGAAACATCGATATCGCAGCCCTTGTTCCGCTGGCTGCCCAGGCTACCGAGGCAAATCAAGGTACGGCAAAAATCGCAACTGACGCGCAGATCAACGCTGGTGCGAATGACGCGACAATCGTCACTCCAAAAAAACAGCGCCTTGGTTTTTCATGCATGTTCGGTACTGACGGCTATGTTGCGCTCCCGACTTGGCTAGGCGGATTTATCTTGCAGTGGGGTCGATTCTCGATCAACGGCAACTCCGCCACTGTGCTTTTCCCGACTGCATTCCCGTCACGCGCGGTTTTTATTTCTGCGCAACGTGTCACGGACGGCACGGGGGCGTATGCGTTGACGCTAAGTCAAAACATTCCGCTTACCAATTCGAGCGCCACTTTCCGGCATTCAGGCGGAACAATTACAGAAACCGATTTTTGGTGGGCATGGGGGTACTGATGGGACATTTCTACTCTGCAACAGCGCACAGCTTTTACACGTCTGCTGTAAACGGCAAGAGCATGCCGTCGGACGCGGTTGAGATTACGCGTGAGGCCCTAGTGTCGCTTCTTGCCGCTCAACGCGAGTTAAAAGTTATCGTGCCGGACGAGCGAGGATTTCCGATTGCTGTCGATCCTGGCCCGCCTTCTCATGAACAATTGATAGAAGCGGAACGAGCCTGGCGCGACGGTGAGCTTGCATCAGCTGTCTGGCTGCGCGAGCGTCACCGCGACCAACTGGAGATCGAGGTGGAAACCACGCTTAGGGCGGAACAGTTCAAAGAGCTGCTGCTGTACATGCAGGCCCTGCGCGACTGGCCGCAATCGCCAGACTTTCCCGTCATCGAGCAGCGCCCTGCAGCGCCGCCCTGGATCGCTGACCAAAACCAATAAACGCCCCGCACTGACGGGGCGTTTTCCTTTCTGACTTGTTTGAGGTTGCATCTATGGCGATCACACAGCAGCAGCTGCTGCAGATCCTCCCCCAAGCCCGCGCCGTTGCGGGCTTTTTTGTGCCCGCGCTGAATACAGCGATGGCGCGTTTCAAGATCAACTCCCCGGTGCGCATGGCGGCCTTCATCGCCCAGGTCGGGCATGAGTCCGGCCAGTTGACGCGGATGGTCGAGAACCTGAACTACAGCGCTGCACGAATCGTTGAGCTGGGCAACGCCTCGGCGCCGAGCACTCGCTGGCGGTCCCTGGTTCCCCAGGCGAAGGCGATTGAACGAAATCCACGGGCATTTGCTGAGGCGGTTTACGGCGGTCGAATGGGAAACGACAAGCCCGGTGATGGTTTCAAGTATCGCGGGCGAGGCCTGATCCAGTTGACCGGAGCGAACAACTACCACGCTGCCGGCGCCGGCCTGGGCCTGGACCTGGTGAATCACCCTGAACTGGTGGAGCAGCCTGACACTGCCGCTCTGGTCGCCGGGTGGTTCTGGCAGTCGAACGGCCTCAATGAACTAGCCGACTCCGGACAGTTTGCCAAGATCACCCGAACCATCAACGGCGGCCTGACTGGCCAGGCCGACCGCGTGGCCCTGCGCGACCTAGCGGCGAAGGTGCTGGCATGAGTGCCGCGATCTGGCGCTTGGGCGGCGCAGCTCTGATCGTCCTGTTGCTGATGGCCGGCAGTGGGTGGGCCGCCTGGCAGTGGCAGGCCAACAGTTACGCCCGACAGTTGGCCGAGCAGTCTGAGGCTTACCAGCGAGAGCGAGAGAGTACGGCAACGGCTGTACTCGACTGGCAGGAAGTCCAGCAGAGCGCACGTCGGGAACTGGAGGATCGGCTGAAGACGAATGACCAAACCCAACACCAGGAGTTGACTAATGCTCGGAAAGACCAAGCTCGGCTGCGTGACAGGATTGCTACTGCTGACATGCGGCTGTCAGTCCTTGTCGACGCCGCCGACTCGGACGGTGGCTGTACAGTGCCGGCCGGTTCCGGCGCCGGCGGCGTGGTTCATGGAGGATCACGCGCCCGACTTGACCCAGCGGCTGCTCAACGAATTGTCGCCATCGCCGGAGAAGGGGATCAAGGATTGATCGCATTACGAGCGTGCCAGGCGTATGTCAGGGAAGTCGCGCCTTGAGCATCATGTCGGTTTCAAGCCCCATTTCTCTCAATAAGTGATCGCGCTGGTGTCTGATCTGCTCAAGGCTTCCGACTTTGTTGCGTAGCTCAGAAGCCTCGCTGTTCAGGCGAGCAATCTGCGCTTTTGTGTTTTTCACTTCACTATTGAGCCTCGACTTGTCATAGGCCAGTTGGTCGTTCATTTGGACCAGGCCGAAGATGTCGGCCCTGGCTTTGCGCAGTTGGCGGTTCAAGTCGTCGACCTCCTCCTCCAGCAGCAAGATGTGTTGCTTGCAAGACTCCAGGGGAGTGGGTATGCCAAGCCAGTCGTCGGTGTCTTCTATCTCAGTGTGATCCACGGCAAGGCCTCAATAGTACTGTTTTTATATACAGTAATTGATTCCGGGATGTGCCGCGATTCGGGCCGACGAGCAGTCGATAAGATCGGTGTGGAAGCAGGCCAGAATGATCTAGCCTGCTTTTGTTCAGCGTTAGCGGAACAGTTGTGGAATCAAGCTGCCGAGCTTTACAAGCCAGTAAATGGCCTGCAGTGCTCTAATCAGCTCTTCATTAAAAAATCGCTTCATCAAGCAATCTCCGTTGAAGGTTTGGAAAAGCCAATCTGCAGTCAGATTGGCGCCTTGCAACGAAAGGCTTGGAATTTGATGGAATCTAGTTGACGAGTCCGTCATTTGCCTGTTAGACTATAGTTACTGGTCAATAGTCTATGCCTTTGTTGTGGTGTCATCGTAGCATCACGGCTTGGGAGAATAAACATTGCTTGCGAAAAAAGCCGCTTATGCGGCTTTTTTTGTTTCTGAATTTTGATGCTTGGCGGTGAAGGTGGATCGCGTGCAGTGTTCCCTGTACTCGCTCCCTCCGGTTTTGCATTCAGCTTCTTCGTTGCTCCATAGTGGATGGCGCGCGCATGGGCCGCATGGGCCGCATGGGGCAAAAATGGGGCAAACCGTACGCCAATCAATGCCATTTAATGCCAAATGGCGCTATATATAGCATTGTCAAAAAAGCCCTACAGCCCTTGTAATTCGGGGCTGTAGGGCTTTATTGCGTTAATGCTCAAACACAATCGGTGTGTGATATTGAAATGCCTTGTCTATGCTTCGCTTCGATTATCGAATGCTAGGAGGGGGTGAATTGTGGGCTATGTAACTCTTTACGATCAGCAAGGGCAGGCTATCGCGTGGTTTGATGATGAGCAGGACCACCCTGCCATTTATCTTTATAGCGGGCAGCCAGTAGCTTGGATTTCAGATGAGTCTGTTTATGCTTATTCTGGGGCGCATCTCGGTTGGTTTATAGATGGTTGGGTCCGGGATTCGTCTGGTCGCGCCGTCCTTTTTACGCCTGGATGCAGTGGCGGCCCTCCGCGCCCAGCTCGTGCTGCGCGCCCAGCTCGTTCTGCTAGGCAAGCCCGCCCCGCCCGTGGCGCTCGTCAAGCCCGCCCTGCTCGGCCGACTAGGGCGGCGGCGTGGTCGCCCTTGGATGGGAAGGCTTTCTTTTTGAGATAGACATCATCAGAGCTTAGGGCAAATTTAGGGCAGAACAGGGGCCGCTATAGGCCTCTATGCGCCTTCTATTGCTGCGAGGTTTACCGTAATTACTGGCCTAAAGCGGCCTGCGCGCAGATAGGAAGGGGTTCGAATCCCTATCTCTCCGCCATACATAGAAAAGCCCCTGAAACCTTTGGTTTCAGGGGCTTTTTCGTTTCCGGATTCTAGTAAAACGCCCTGTCAGGAGTACCCCCTTTGAGCGGACATGGCCTGGGGTATCATCGGGCAAAACGATAATAGGGATACCCGGCCGATGATTGGTTTTACCTTCCGCCAGCTCGAATACTTTGTGGCCGCCGCGGAGCAGGGCAGCATCAGCGCCGCAGCTCGGGCCATGCATATTTCCCAACCCTCGGTGTCCCTGGCCATTTCGCAGCTGGAAGCGATATTGGGTGAAAAGCTGTTTCATCGTCAGGCCAGCCGCGGCCTTGATTTGAGCCCGGCCGGACGCAAATTGCTGGAGCAGGCGCGGGAGATTTTGAGCAAGGCGGGGGCCATGGGTGGCGTAGAGGATGAGCAGGCCGGCTTGCGCGGGACGCTGAGCCTGATCTGCTTCCAGGACCTGGGACCGTACTTTGCCCCGCGCTTGCTGGCGGGGTTTCGCCAGTTGCACCCCGAGGTCAGCATCACCCTGTTTGAAACCGATCTGGCCGGGGTCAACCGCCGCCTGAGCGACGGCAAGGCCGAGCTGGCGCTGACCTATGAGGTCGGGCTCGACCCGCATATCGAGACCCGAGTGCTGGCGCGGCTGGCGCCCTATGCGCTGCTCCCGGCCGACCACCCGTTGGCGCAGCAGGAGCAGGTGTCGTTGGTGGACCTGGCCGACGAGTGCCTGATTCTGGAAGACATCGCCCGGACCCGTGAGTATTTCCTGTCGTTGTTCTGGGCCTGCGATCTGCAGCCCAGGTCACAGCAACTGACCCAGACCTTCGAGATGCAGCGCGGGCTGGTGGCCCACGGTTATGGGGTGGCGCTGTCCTGTACCCGCCCGGTGGGGGATTGCAGCTATGACGGTCGGCCCTTGGCCTGCCGCCCCCTGGTGGAGGCGGTCAGTCCGCAGTCGGTGGTTCTCGCCCAGTCCAGTGCGATGCCGGCGTCGCGAGTGGCGCAGGCGTTCCTGGATTGGGCGACCGAGCAGTTTCCCGCCTAGGGTTGCAGACGTGAGACGCTGGCCTTGGGCTGTATGCCGAGCAGCTTGTCGTGGCGCGCCAGGCACAGCCAGTAGCCGACCGACAACAACGCCAGCCAGGCGATGCCGACATAGAGCGCCATCCGCGTGTCCGGGAACCAGGCCAGCACGCCGAAGATAAACAGCATGAAGACGATCGCGCAGGCCGGGCCCAGTGGCCAGAACGGCACCGGGAATTGCAGTTCGGCGATGTCCTGGGGGCTCATGCGGCTGCGCATCACGACCTGGGACAGCAGGATCATCAGCCAGACCCAGACAATCGAAAACGTCACCACGGCGGCCAGCATCAGGAACAGGTTTTTCGGCGCCAGGTAGTTGAGCAGCACGCCCAGCAGCAACGCGGCAGACATCACCAGTACCGTCATCCATGGCACCCCGAAACGCGACAACCGGGCGAAGCTGGCCGGCGCCTGGCCATTGTTGGCCATGCCGTACATCATGCGCCCGGCGCTGAAAATATCGCTGTTGATGGCCGATACCGCCGCCGAGATCACCACGATATTCAGCAGGGTCGCGGCTGAGCTGATCCCCAGGCCGCTGAAGATCTGCACGAAGGGGCTGCCCTCGCCGCCGATTTTCGGCCACGGGTACAGCGACATCAGGACCAGCAGGGTCAGCACGTAAAACAGCAGGATACGCAGCGGCACCGAGTTGATCGCCCGGGGAATCGCCCGCTGCGGGTCCTTGGCTTCGCCGGCGGTGATGCCGATCATTTCCACTCCGCCAAAGGCGAACATGACCACCGAGAACGACGCGATCATGCCGCTCAGGCCATTGGGGAACAGGCCGCCATAGCTCCACAGGTTACTGATGGACGCGGTGTGTTCAGCGGCATTCCCCAGCTTGATGCCAAAAATCAGCACTGTGGCACCGGCGACGATCATCGAGATAATCGCGGTGACCTTCAGCAGCGACAGCCAGAACTCCAACTCGCCAAACACCTTGACGCTGCACAGGTTCAGGGCACCGATAAAAAACACAATGCCCAGCACCCAGATCCAGGCGGGGGTGTCGGGAAACCAGAACCCCAAGTAGACGCCGAACGCGGTGACATCCGCCAGGCACACCACCAGCATCGAAAACGCATAACTCCAGCCGGTCAGAAAACCCGGGAAGCGTCCCAGGTACTGACTGGTGTACTGGCCGAAGGAGCCGGAGACCGGGTTGCGCACCGCCATTTCACCCAGGGCGCGCATCATCATGTAGATGGCGGCGCCGCCGATCAGGTAGGCCAGCAATACCGAGGGCCCGGCCAGTTGAATGGCCGACGCGGAGCCGTAGAACAGCCCGGTGCCGATGGCCGAGCCCAGTGCCATGAAGCGAATGTGACGGGCATTCAAACCCCGCCGCATTGCAGGTCTTTTGTCGTTCATCCCAAGTAACTCCTGATTGTTTTTATTATTTGGCGATTAACTGCGGGTGATGAAGCGTAGGAAGTGACCTGCACTTTATTGATCTCAAGGCAATCGGCAGGTCATGGCTATTAACCGGTTAATTGCCGGGCCTGACAACAAGCCGGCCATACAAAGTACCTATAGTGACAAATAAGTAATTTATCGTTTACGGCAAAAGTTAAGCCCTCCAATACTGGGATTTATTACAACAAGAGAGGGCAGGCGGATGAACTCGGATATCGAACAGTTTCAACGTGACGGCGCCATCGTATTGCGCGGCGTATTCAGCGACTGGGTGGAACGCCTGCGCGACGGTTTCGAGCAGAACCTCGCCCAGCCCAGTGCCTTTGCCATCGAGAACGTGGGCAATGGTGAGCGCGGACGCTTTTTCGAGGACTACTGCAACTGGCAGCGCATCGCCCCGTTCAAGGACTTTGTCCTGAACTCGCCGGCTGCGGCCATTGCCGGCCAACTGATGCAGTCGCGGCAGGTGCAGGTGTTCCACGACCATATTTTGGTCAAGGAACCCGGCACCTCCAAAGCCACGCCCTGGCATCAGGACCTGCCCTATTACTGTGTGGATGGCCTGCAAACCGCCAGCTACTGGATCCCCCTGGACCCGGTGACCCGCCACAACACCTTGAGCGTGGTCTTGGGCTCCCATCGCTGGCCCAAGCCGGTGCGCCCGAAAAGCTGGGCCAGCAACCAGGACTTTTACGGCGCCACCGATGAGGTATCCGGCGAAAGTCGGTTCATGGACATGCCGGACGTGGACAACGGCGACTACCAGATCCTGTCCCCTGAACTGATGCCTGGCGACGCCGTCGTCTTCGATTTTCGCACCGTGCACGGCGCCGCCGGCAACATCGGCAACGGTCGCCGCCGAGCGTTCTCGACTCGTTTCATGGGCGACGATGTGCGCTACATCCAGCGCCCCGGGCGCACCTCGCCACCGTTCCCCGGCATCGACCTGAAAGATGGCGATCGCATGCGCGAGGACTGGTTTCCGGTGGTCTGGGAACAACGCTGACAGGCCTGCACCGGGACCGGGCTGATGCCGGTCCCGGTGTTTTTCTCAGGGTGACTTTGCAATAAGCCCAGCTCTGGAACGGGAGGGGGTCTGCCCGCAGGCAAAAAGACTTTTTCTTCCGCCAGCAGGCCGTCACACTGCGCACCTGTCTGCGCACGCGTATGCACTGGCTCCAGCGACGGTTCGACGATTGTGTGCCTTGTCGCTCCCTCGCCACAGCGTTCGCCCGCGCCTTACGTTCAAAGGAAAAATGGATGTTCCGCCTCGCTTTTCGCTCCCGTTTCCGCTTCGCCATCAACTCCATCAGCCCGTCTGTTGCTCCGTTGTCCCGGCCGAACCCGGGTCGCACAAGGCTGCTCTGCGCCGTGCTGCTGGCCCAGGCGTTTGCGGCCCAGGCCGCTGAAGCGAGCAGCGACGGGCCATCGCCCGACGTGTTGGCGCAGCTGTATATCGAGGCCTTTATCAATGACGACCCGGCGAGCTTCGCCCGCTTGAGTTCGGTCCAGCATTACGCCGATGCGGCAAAGGTGCGGGCCAATATGCAGGCCCTGGCCGAACGTGCCGCGTTGCGGGCCGCGCTGGAAAACCTCGGGGACTTTACCCGCAGCGCCATCAGCCGCAGCCCCACGCTTTCTGCCGATCAGGAAAAGCAGTTGCAGGCCCTGGCGCAAGCACAGGTCCGGGCGATTCGACAGGTTCAATGCAAGGTCACTGACAGTCAGGTCATGGCGGCGTGCTCGGCGGGCGATTCGCCCAAGGTCGAGGTGCACCTCGCCTGCCAGGTGCCGCAGATCCCGGCCTGGTCTGCGACTGGCGGTGGCCAGCAGGATCCGGCGGCGCTGGCGCAGCCGTATTTTGCCGCGCTCTCCAGTGCCTGGCAGGGGCCGGCCAGCAAGGTCTTGCCGGTGAAGCTGCGCCTGGACCGGTCGCAGGAAGGGCAGGGCTGGGAGCTGGACGCGTCCCACGACACGCGCGGGGTGATTGCCGCGATCAGTCGCAGCCTGAGCCCGGATGCCGGGCCCGAGACTAAGCGCACCTATATTCCCGGTGCGACCGACATGACCCTCAACCCCTGCATCTACACCAGCAGCTCGGACTTCAATAACCCGCTGATGCTGCTCAATGAGCGGTTCTGGGAGCACGCGACCCCGGCGGATGTGGAACAGGTGCTGGCCAGGTTCGGCGAGGCCTTGCCGCTGGTGTACGACACCGATGACGACACCACGGCCTTTCATGTGGCGCTCCAGGGCAAGGCCGCGCTGCCGGCCATGCAAGCCTTGCGCAAGCATCTGGCCCATATGCCGGGGCTTGAGGGGTTCCGCACGTCGCTGCTGAATGAGGCGATCAAGGCCCATAACCCGCCGGCGACCATCAAGTGGCTGCTGGATGAGGGCGCACCGGCCGACGAATATCGAAACGACGGCTCCATGCGCCCGCTGATCTACGCGATAACGGAAGGGGCAGATACGCAGACCATCGATCTGCTGGTGGCCGCCGGTGCTGATGTTTCCTACTACAACAACACCGACCATCCCGATCTGGATGCATTTCGTGCGGCGCTGGATACCGATCATCCCGCCGCCCGGCAGGCCATTGCCCGGCACCTGCCGCTGCCCGAGCATGGCAGCGAGTTGATGGAGTACGTGCTGGACCGGCTGTTCGTTGGCGTCCAGTACCGGCCGGAACGCCCCGATGCGGCCGGGGATATCTTGCCCATCTTTATCGAGCGCGGCATGCGCCTGGATGAGACCTACTGCGACACCTCCACCACCCGTCGCTACTCCTGCACCCCGGAGCAGCGCAGCAACCTGCTGGACATGGCACTTGAAATCGGCAACCCGGGGTTGATCGAGTTTTTCAAGAAAAAAGGCCTCAAGCCCCATCCCCCCGAGGGGCAATAGCCACGCGCAACTGTGCGTAGACGCCGATCCCGCGACCTCCCTACACTGGCCCCTGTGTTTTTTGGGGCTGGGGGAGCGCTGATGAATCGCAATGAGCTGCGTAAGGCGGACATCAACCTGATGGTGGTGTTCGAGACCCTGATGCTGGAGCGCAATGTCACGCGGGTGGCGGAAAAGCTGTTTCTTGGCCAGCCGACCATCAGTTCGGCGCTCAACCGCCTGCGGGCCATGTTCAATGACCCGTTGTTTATCCGCGTTGGTCATCGCATGGAGCCCACGGCCCGCGCCGAAGAGCTGATTGCCCATTTGTCGCCAGCGCTGGACGCCTTGTCGTCGGCCCTGAGCCTGACGCGTGATTTCGACCCTGCCAGCAGCACCATGACCTTTCGCATCGGCCTGTCCGATGACGTCGAGTTCGGCTTGTTGCCGCCGCTGCTGCGGGCCTTGCGCCAGGAAGCGCCGCTGGTGGTGTTTGTGGTGCAGCACGTGGATTACTGGCGCATCCCCGACCTCCTGGCTTCCGGCGATATCACCGTAGGCATCAGCCAGACCCGCGGCTTGCCGGCCAATGCCAAGCGCAAGCTGTTGCGGCATATCCAGCCCAGCGTGTTGCGCGCCGATGCCAGCAGCACCCCGCTGACCCTCGATGAATACTGCGCGCGGCCCCATGTGCTGGTGTCGCACACGGCCAATGTCAGCGGCTACGCCGATGAGTGGCTGGCGGAGATTGGCCGCAAGCGGCATGTGGTGCTGTCGGTGCCGCAATACAGTTCGCTGCCGGCACTGCTGGCCGGGACCGACCTGTTGGCCAGCCTGCCGGACTACACCGCCGCCGCCATGGCCGCCTCCGGGCACCTGTTCAATGAGCCGTTCCCGTTCAAGACCCCGACCCTGGACCTGTCCATGGTCTGGCTCAGCCATGTCGACACCGACCCGGCCGAGCGCTGGCTGCGCTCGCGCCTGGAAGCCTTCATGAGTGAGCGCGGCCTGCTGGCGCACTGATTCAGCCGCGGGCTTGCTGGCCCGTGGCGCGGCTGCTTTGCTGTGATGCAGGACCGGTGCACATTTCTGGCGGAGATCCCCATGAGCAAACCCCGTTCGCTGTTGCGTGGCCGTGGCAGTCTCGACAGCGGCAAGGTCGGCATGGTCGAGTTGTTCTTTGACCTGGTGTTCGTCTTTGCCGTGACCCAACTCTCCCATTCGCTGCTGGCGCACCTGAGCGTTGGCGGTGCGGTGCAGGTGGCGTTGTTGATGGTGGCGGTGTGGTGGGTGTGGATTTTCACCTCCTGGGTCACCAACTGGCTCGACCCGGAGCAACTGCCGATCCGCCTCGGCCTGTTCGGCCTGATGGTCGCCGGCCTGCTGCTGTCGTCTTCGATCCCCCAGGCCTTTGGCGAACGCGGGCTGCTGTTTGCCGGCGCCTATGTGTTCATGCAGGTCGGGCGTACCGCGTTTGCCATCTGGGCGGTACGCGGCGAGGCGCTGAACATGACCCGCAACTTCCAGCGGATCCTGGCCTGGATGCTGTTGTCAGCGCTGTTCTGGATCAGCGGGGCGCTGCTCCAGGGTAATCAGCGCCTGTTGCTGTGGGCGCTGGCGCTGCTGATCGAACTGGTCTCGCCCTCGTTGTATTTCTGGGTCCCGGGCTTGGGCCGCTCGACCCTCAAGGACTGGAACGTCGAAGGCTATCACATGGCCGAGCGTTGCGGGTTGTTTGTGATCATTGCCTTGGGCGAGTCATTGCTGGTGACCGGCGCGACTTTCGCCGAATTGGCCTGGAGCCTTCAAGGGCTGCTGGCCTTCGTGGTGGCGGTGCTGGGCAGCATTGCCATGTGGTGGGTGTATTTCGACAGCGGCGCCGAGCGCGCCCACCATCGGATCGCCCACTCCGACGACCCCGGGCGCCAGGCGCGCATCGCCTACACCTACCTGCACGTGCTGATTGTCGCCGGGATTATTGTCAGCGCGGTGGCCGATGAACTGGTGCTGGTGCACCCGGACCACGCCAGCGATGCCGGGATCGTCGCCATCATCGGCGGGCCCTGGTTGTTCCTGCTCGGTTGCGCGCTGTTCAAGTGGGTCATGGCCGACCGGGTGCTGCCGCCACTGTCGCACCTGGTGGGGCTGGTGGGGCTGGTGCTGTTGTTGGGGTTGCTGCCGCCGGCCCTCAATCATCTGTTTTCGGCCCTGGCCCTGGGCTCGCTGACCACGGCTGTAATGGTGCTGGTGGCGGCCTGGGAGAGCCGGGCATTGCGCGATGACAGGGCGGCCACGGAGCATTGAGGCGGCGCGTTGAGCGTGCGCAGAAATATTCCGGCGTTGGCTGGTGTTGATTCCAGAACAAGGGCGGGCTGAACCGGAAGCGCGGGCGCCGGGTGCTTTTTTTCATCGTCGGCTAACTGTATCGAGTCGCCGAGCGGCGCCTCTGGAAAACCGTTCGGTATGGGTCAGTAGCACATTTTCCAAGGCCCGGCCCTGAATGGCGTCGGGTTAAAAAACGTCTGGAAATAGATAGAAAAAGTAGTGTGGCTTAATGCCTCGGGGATATTGTTTTGGTATTTTTTCTATCTGTTTCAGGGGCTTTGAAGTTGAGACTTGGCTTATATCAAGGTGGCCACGGAAGGATTAGCGTGTCACGTCCTTTTCGCTTGAGCCTGAGTATTTTTTATGAGGAACCTTCAGAGTGTATTAAGTTTTTTGTTGCTATTTGGATTGGTAGGGAATAGCCAGGCAGCGCCTGTTGTCAAATTTACCTGCAGCTTGTCAGGGAATTATCAAGAGCGTATGAGCGTTCCCGGAACTATAAATATACCCAATGAAGCGACGCAGGGGACCGTGCTCTGGCGCTCGCCCACAATAAGGGGTGTGTTTTTATGTAAAAACACCCCTAATGGCCAATCGCATACGCTGGCGTACATACTCAATCCTAACAAAAACGTCGAGCCTCTCGGTCTCAATCTTGACTTGGGTGTTACCTACAATGGGAAGGATTATACGTGTCAATCTTCTTGTAATATAGAATTGAAGGCCATCTTGCCCAGCTGTACCGAAAACTGTCCTAATGTGCTTGTTCCCTTCAATTACAGTTTGTTCATCGTCAAAAAAACGCCGCCCGGAGATAACCAGGACGACGTCGTTACAGGGGTGACTAGCCACAAAGTACTTCAGTTGAGCGGCATGGATGCAGGCACGGATGACCCTGCTAAAATGTGGGGGCTTACCCTTGCAGATCTTCATCTAATAAAATATATAAAGTGTCCGATCACGGTAGGGTTTTCTACCCAGAATATTGATTTTGGTACTATGTCATCCGGAAGCGCCGCCGTTGGTAATGTGGCCAGTACTCGTGAAGTGACTCTTTTTGCCAATAAAGATACTTCAGGGTTGTGCCGTGGTGATAAAACGGTGTTTAGCATAAACGCCTTTATGAAGGCTGCTCCCTTAAGTGCCGTCAATGCTGGCGAGAATTTGCTGATTCCCTATGGGGCTGATAATAAGCCCTTCGACTCGGTGGGCATTCAGTTGCTCAGAAACAAGACCGTCATCCCCTTTAACCAAGAAGCCACGATGTTCGAAGCGAGCAGCGAGATCTCGCGCAGTCAAAAGCTCGACGTCAACTTGATCTGGCGCACTGATCGACCAGTAGCAGGGAGATTCAGAGGCGGGATCATCATGGAGTTTTACCATCGGTAGGGTGGTTTTTACTCGGTCTCGGCGCTCTGTACGATAAGTGATGATGTTGCCCGGCATGTGTTTGGGGCAGTAAACTCGTATGAACGCCCCGAACTCGGGTTTGCGTTTCATATCGCGTAACGGAACCGCAGGTTGCACTCGATGGTGATTAATGTGGTGGCGAAAGTGAGCTCTTTTTCATGAAGAATAAGAGCGTATTTCCCAGTATTCCCTAGCGGCCCTAAATGTTTTGGCAGTTGCCAACCCTGAAGTGCCTGCCATCGCGGAGCTAATCCTAACCATTGTGGATGAATATTTATTTATTGTTCAATCGGTTGTCGGTGAGTAACCAAGCTAGGACGTGCGACGTATTGGTCAGACGGTGTCGTCATGTTTCGTGGCGGTGGCGATCGTTCGAGGCATTGTCCGGTTTTTGTTTTTGCCAGTTTAAGACGATCCTTATGGAAGAAGCTGTTTTTAAGTTGTTTTAATAGGGCCCGTGGTAAGTTTTTGAGTTTTTTGATGCCAATGGGTCAATTAAAAATCAGTAGCTTTATAGGCTCTATGGATCGGCAGGTGCTCATGCTTTTTCGGGGTGTCGGGTTCGCCACGCTATTCAAGCTACGGGTCTTGTGGGTTGGGCTAATGTTGTTTGATAATGAAAATTAAATCATAGGGGGATAGGCCTTTTAAGTCTTTGTGGTGACTTCTGGGACTACTCAGGCTGCATGGCTCTCTTTTATCTAGTAAACGGAAGATGGCATATTTCTCGTTGTCATCAGTAAAGCGCTTGGTATATGAAAAGTTGAAGCTGGCGTTTGGTCAGGATGGAAAACGTTCGGCTCTGTGGAAGGTGTAACGATTTAGGTGTTTTATTGATTTTTTCAAACAATAAGATTTGATCTGGATGACCGTAAGTTCATGGTGGGTTCGGGCGTTGTTATACCGTCTGTCCGTAACATTTTCGTCGAGGTTGATAAAAACTAATGGTTCGGGAAAGAGATTTTTAAGTCTGCGGTACAACGTTTTTTGTGAACTAAAGCTGCTTTGGTTTGTGCGGTTCTAGTGGGCCTTTTATTTAACTTTTTGTGTTTGTTCAGTTGAATCTTGAACGTGTTGGGATCTGGTCATGTCGAGCGTTCAGCGCCGTCGGACATCCCGCTGCGGTCGGCTTATCGCGCGCATCGAGCTGGGTTGGTTAGGTCCTGCCTGTAAAGCAACGGATGGCTCAGATCAGTCGGCAGGTCATTACCAAATTGCGATAAACAGTGGGGAGAGGACGAGTGGAAGCGTTCGGTTGCAAGACTGAGGCTGGCAGGGACAAGCCATTTACTGGTCAATGGGGCGGGCGTGTCGAAGGGCCCAGGCAATGCTGGTCCCGAGGCTGTTTGGGTCTGCTGCTGGTGTTGCCGTGGGCCGCATCGGGGGCGGTGTATGTACCCAACGCGGGGCAAGTGATGCGTGATATCGAAGCGACGCAGCCTTCGTTGCCACAAACCACGGAACCTGAGTTGGACCTGCCAACGGTTGATCAACCGAGCGCGACGGCCCCAGATACCTCCGGGTTTCGTTTGCAGGTCAACGATTTTGTCATTGTCGGTAATCAGCAGTTCAGCAGCGAGGTGCTGCAACCCCTGCTGGCGGACTTGAAAGGGCAGGAGCTGGACCTGAACCAGTTGCGTGCGGCTGCCGAGCGTTTAACCCTCTATTACCAGGGGCAGGGGTACATGCTGGCCCGGGCCTTCCTGCCGGCCCAGGAGATCGAAGACGGTGTCGTACGCATCGAGGTCCTGGAGGGCCGTTACGGCCGTATCGAACTGCACAACCAGTCCCGAGCGCTGGACTCGGTGATTCGCGGTCCATTGTCGTCGCTCAAAAGCGATGCCGCGGTCTACAGCGACGATCTTGAGCGCAGCCTGCTGCTGCTGAGTGACCTTCCCGGCGTGCGGGTCAAAGGCACCTTGAGCGCCGGTGCGCACCGCGGAACCACCGACCTGCTGATCGATGCCCAGCCCGGCCCATGGGCCAGCGGTACCCTGGAGGCGGATAACTACGGCGCTTTCTACACAGGCGAGTATCGACTCGGGGGCAGCTTCAACCTCAACAACCCCTTGCGCCTGGGTGACCAGCTCAACCTGCGAGTGCTCGGCAGTGACGAGGATCAGCGCTACTACCGTGCCGCCTACAAACTTCCGGTAGGTCCCTGGTCGACGGGCCTGGGCATGGCTTACTCACGCATGAGCTATCAGTTGAGCAAGGACTTCGAGGTGCTGGAGGCCCATGGTCAAGCGAGTATCGGCAGCCTCTTTGTCACTCAGCCCCTGGTCCGCAGTCGTTCCTTCGACCTCAGCGCGCAGTTGCAGTACGAAGACAAGCGGCTGCGGGACGACATCGACCTGTTTGAGGCCAGCAGCAGCAAGCATGTCGAACTCTGGAGCCTAAGCCTCAATGGCAACCATCAGGACGGATGGCTTGGGGGCGGGCAGAACATTTTCTACCTCACTTATGGCAGTGGCCGTTTGAGCCTCGACGGACCACAAGACCAGTGGCGTGATCGCCTCACTGCTGGTACGGCCGGCGGTTTCCAGAAGATCAATCTCAACACCGCGCGGATGCAGTACCTGAGCCCGCGCTTTCAGCTCTATACCCAGCTCAATGCGCAGTGGGCGTCGTCCAACCTGGACAGCTCGGAAAAATTCGGCATTGGCGGTCCATTCGATGTGCGCGCCTATCCCCAAGGAACTGGCAGCGGTGACCAGGGCTGGCAGGCGAGCCTGGAGCTGCGTTACGCCCTGGCCCCCCGCTGGCAGCTCAAGGCGTTTGTCGACCACGGCGCGGTGGAGGTCAACAAACACCCCTGGACCCGTGAAGACAACCGTCGCCAGCTCTCGGGCGCGGGCCTGGGCGCCAGTTGGATCGGGCCCTCGCAGCAGATCAGCGTGACCAGCTCCTGGACGCTGGATAACAACAGTGAAGGCAGTGGCCCCGAGCGTACGCCTCGGATCTGGGCCGTCGCGACTCAGTATTTCTGAAGCCCTGTGTGCGCTTTGGAGGTGGTGCCGTCTTGCAGGACTGCAGGACGTTAATTGGAAAAGACAGGAGTTAACGTGAATAGAGTGTATGCATTGGTGTGGAATCAGGCCCTGGGCTGCTGGAACGTGACCCCCGAAGGCGCACGTCGCCGTCGGCGGGCAGGCAGTGGCAAAGGCCTGCTCGTGGCGGTGGCCAGTGTTCTGACAATCGGCGGGCTGCCATCAGCGTTCGCTTTGCCGAGCGGAGAGACGGTGGTATCTGGAACCGCGAATATTCTGACGTACGACAATCAGCAGCAGATGTCTATCAATCAGCACTCTGACAAGCTGATCCTCAACTGGAACGATTTTAATGTGGGCGGCGGCCAGACGCTGACCTTCAACCAGCCGAAGTCGACCTCCATCGCGTTGAATCGGGTCATAGGCGCTAACGGCAGTAATATCCAGGGCCGGATCAACGCCAACGGCCAGGTGTTCCTGATCAACCCTAACGGTGTGATGTTCAGCAACAATGCTCAGGTCAATGTCGGTGGCCTGGTGGCGTCGACCCATGACATGAAAAACGCCGATTTCATGGCTGGCAACTACAAGTTTGCAGGCACTTCGACGGGCAGGATGATCAACGATGGATCTATCACCGCGGCTGATGGCGGGAGTGTGGCCCTGATCGGCAGAGTCGTTAACAACCAAGGCACCATCAAGGCGCAAAATGGGCGCATAGCCTTGGGTGCGGGCGACGGATTCACCGTCAGCTTCGACAGCAACAACCTGTTGGACCTGAAAGTCGATGCCGCTGCGATCGATGCGCTGGTGAGCAATGGCGGGCTGCTCAAGGCCGATGGCGGGCAAGTACTGATGACCGCCAAAAGTGCTGGCGCGATGCTCAATACCGTGGTCAACAACACGGGCGCCATCGAGGCCCTGACCTTGTCGAAGAAGGCCGGAAAAATCACCCTGGACGGTGGCGACGTAGGTGTGGTGGTGGTCGGCGGCTCATTGAACGCCAGCGCCCTGACAGAGATAGGCGACGGTGGCGTGGTCGAAACCAAGGGCGCCGTCACCCAGGTGCAACTGGCCGCTCGGGTCAATACCCAGGCGGGCAATGGCAAGACCGGAACCTGGAAAATCAGCTCCTCCGAAGTCAAGGTCAATCCAGTCTCCGCTCCACGTAACAACACCGTTTATGGCGATACCCTGGCGCATAACTTGGCCACCACCAATATCGAGTTGAGCAGCCGGGGAGACGTCACGGTGGACGGCGCAGTTTCCTGGGCCAGCGGCAATCATTTGAGCATTGCGGCCGATAAGAATATCCAGATCAACAACAGTCTCAAGGGCAGCGGCGGCGCAACCCGTATCGAGCTCAATGCCGGACAAGACATCGCGCTCAACAGCACGCTGGAACTCTCCGGGACCAACAGCAGCCTCGGCCTGGATTACGGCGGCGCCTATATCCAGGGCAAGGGTGGCAAGGTCACGCTGTCCGGCAGCGGCGCGGCGTTCGACTCGCAGGGTCAGCTGTACAGTGTGATTCAGAACGCCACTCAGTTGCAGGGGATCGGTAGCAGCCTTGGTGGCCGGTATGTACTGGGCAACGACATCAAAGGCAGTGGCAGCATCAAGACCATTGGTGGCAGCGCTGAGTTCAGCGGAACGTTCGATGGCCTGGGCAACACCATCAGCGGTTTCACTGTCAGTACAGACGGTCCTTACGGCGGTCTGTTCGCCCGATCGTCCGGCAGCATCAGCAACCTCAATCTGGCGGGGATGACCATCTACGGCACGACCTCCAATGCCGGCTTCAGCTATGTCGGCGGGCTGGTGGGCATGAACCACGGGATGATCAGCAACGTCAATGCCACTAATCAGCGGGTCTACGCCAACAGCAATAATTACAACAATTTGGGTGGGCTGGTGGGCGTCAACTCCGGCGGCTCCATCGATCGTTCATCGGTGGCTGGTATTGTCAGCGGTAATGGCTTGACTCTCGCCGTCGGTGGCTTGGTGGGGGAAAACAGCAACAGTCCCAATCCGTTCGGCAGGGGCAGAATCTCCAATAGCCACACCAACGTACAGGTTCTTGGGACCATGCAGATCAGTCCCATTGGCGGTATGGGGGGGCTGGTAGGTCTCAACAAGAACGGTCTGATTACCGACTCGTCAAGTGCTGGAACGGTCGGGACCGGTTTCACCACGTACAAGAAAGACCCGAACTTCGGCGGGTTGGTGGGGTACAACCAGGGTGGCGAAATTAGGAAATCTCACTCCTCGGTCAACGTAGTGGGTTATGTCGCCAGTGTTATTGGTGGCCTGGTGGGCCTCAACGAGGGCTACATCACTGAGTCCAGCGCCTCGGGTACGGTCAGCGGCTTTGGAAGTATGGCTGCAGGTGGCCTGGTGGGCATAAACAGCTACGGCACTCTGGTCAACGTCAAGGCTTCCGGCAAGGTGGTTGATTCCTCCGGCGCCAATGTCGGCGGCCTGGTAGGCAAGAGCATTCGCGGCGCGATCCAATTCGCTGAAGCCACCGGTGCGGTTGTGGGCGGTAACAGCGCCAATATCGGTGGGCTCATCGGGCACAACATTTGGGGCACAACCTCGGAGGCTGCGGCTTGGGGCAAGGTAGATGGCGGAGCTCTAAGCAGTGTGGGTGGGCTGGTGGGTTACAACGAGGGCGACCTGTTATCGGTTGAAGCCCACGGTAAGGTCAATGCTGGTAACAGTAGCGCTGCTGGCGGTTTGGCGGGTACCAATAGCAACAAATCCTCGACCATTTTTTCTGCATCGGCCCACGGTGATGTTGCTGGCGGTAACCAGAGTTCTGTAGGCGGCCTGGTCGGGCAGAACAATGCGTGGATCAGCAACTCCTTGGCCACGGGCCAAGTGAGTGGCGGCAGTTATGCGCGCATGGGGGGCTTGGCTGGCTTGAATTTGGGCTCTGTTCGGGAGTCCGTAGCCTACGGCAAGATCAACGTCGTTCCGCGCAACTACCAGACCTACGGTGGCCTGGTTGGCGTCAACTACGGCAGCCTGGCCCATAACACCGCATTGGGCTTGGCGGCCTCGGTGCCACCGGTTGGTATCAACCAGGGTGACATTCTTGAGTGATGGCTAGCTCCCGTTAAAGCAGGGCAATTGCAGCCCCTTGGTACGCCTGGCAGGTGCTGGGCGTATCGAGTGACGGTTGCTAGCGGATGCTTTTTATCTCGTGCCTTGTTTCTCCTCTTCCCTGATGGCCGCAAGCAACTGGCCATCGCGCTGCCACCCGATGCGTTGGCGCAGAACGCGTGCCATCTCACAGAGGACAGCGCAGTTCACTTTTACTTTTGTGTACTCACTGAGCGGTGTGCAGTCGGGGCTGTGTTTTGCCTGCTGCGTGCGCCTGTACAGCTTTTTTGAAAGCCTCCGGGCCTCAGAGGGAGTGCCGCTCAGGGCGTTTTATTAATCAAAGGAGTGGTTATGAACAAGATTTATGCATGGGTGTGGAATCAGGCCCAGGGCTGCTGGAACGTGACCCACGAAGGCGCACGTCGCCGTCGGCGGGCAGGCAGTGGCAAAGGCCTGCTCGTGGCAGTGGCCAGTGCTCTGACAATCGGCGGGCTGCCCTCCGCGTTCGCCTTGCCGAGCGGAGAGACGGTGGTATCTGGAACCGCGGATATCCTGAGGTACGACGAGCAGCAGCAGATGTCTATTAATCAGCACACTGACAAGCTGATCCTCAACTGGAACGATTTCAGTGTGGAGGGCGGCCAGACGGTGACCTTCAACCAGCCGCAGTCGACCTCCATCGCGTTGAACCGGGTGATTGGCGCTAACGGCAGTAACATCCAGGGCCGGATCAATGCCAACGGCCAGGTGTTCCTGATCAACCCTAACGGTGTGGTGTTCAGCAAGAGTGCCCAAGTCAATGTCGGTGGCCTGGTGGCCTCGACCCAGGACATGAAAAACGCCGATTTCACGGCTGGCAACTACACGTTTGCAGGTACTTCGACGGGCAAGGTCGTCAACGAAGGCTCCATCACCGCGGCTGATGGCGGTAGCGTCGCCCTGATCGGCAGAACCGTTGACAACCAGGGCACCATCACCGCGCAAAATGGGCGCGTAGCCTTGGGTGCGGGGGACGGATTCACCGTCAGCTTTGACAGCAACAACCTGTTGGACCTGAAAGTCGATGCCGCTGCGATCGATGCGCTGGTGAGCAATGGTGGGCTGCTCAAGGCCGACGGCGGGCAGGTGCTGATGACGGCCAAAAGTGCTGGTGCGATGCTCAATACCGTGGTCAATAACACGGGCGCCATCGAAGCCCTGACCTTGTCGAATAGGGCCGGTAAAATCACCCTGGACGGTGGCGACGTAGGCGTGGTCAAGGTTGGCGGTTCATTGAACGCCAGCGCGGCGATAGGGATGGGCGATGGTGGCGTGATCGAGACCAAGGGCGCTATCACTCAGGTGGACCGAGACACTCGGGTCAACACCACGGCAGGTTACGGCCAGACCGGCACCTGGAAAATCAGCTCTGCCGAGGTCAAGGTTGATCCAGTCTCCACCCCTGGGAGCAGTACCATTCATGTCGATACGCTGTCGCGCAACCTGGCGACGACCGAGATCGAACTGGCCAGTAGCAAGGGCGACGTGGTGGTAAACGACGCTATCGTCTGGGACAGCGGCAAACGACTGATCCTTTCGTCGGCCAAGGACATTCACCTTGATAAAAACCTGAATGGCCAAGGGGACGGTACTCAGGTCCTGCTCGATGCCAAGGGCAGCATCAAGCTCAACAGTCATGTGCAGCTTTCCGGGATCTTCAGCAGTCTTGTGCTCAATTACGCTGGCAACTTTGTCTCGGGTACGAACGGTCGGGTGACCCTCGCGGGCAAAGGTGCCATGTTTGCCGCCAACGGTGCCGAGTACACCGTCATTCAGAACGCCGCGCAACTGCAAGCGATCGATAACAACCTGCAGGGGCGTTATGTCCTGGGGCAGGCCATCCACGGCAACGGCAACCTCCAGTCCATTGGTGATGGAAGGCAGGCGTTCAGCGGGGTCTTCGAGGGGCTGGGCAACACCATCAGCGGCTTTGCCGTCGATACTAACGGCACCTACGGTGGCCTGTTCGCCAGGTCGAGCGGCAGTATCAGTAACCTCCAGCTCGCCTCGATGCGTATCAACGGTGCAATGTATGTCCCCGGTGCTTCTGTCAGTGTTATTGGCGGTCTGGTCGGGCTTAACAGTGGCAGTATCGCCAACGTCAGTGCCAGCGACTTTACGGTGGACGCCAACAGCCACCAGAAAAATATTGTCGGCGGGCTGGTAGGGATCAATTCCGGCGGCACCATCGATCATTCGTCCATGGCGGGGTTGGTGACTGGCAACCAATTCACCGTCGCAGCGGGCGGTCTGGTAGGGGAGAACACCCATAGCCTCGTCGCTACCGGCTCCGTGACCAACAGTTGGGCCAATGTCGATGTCCGCACGCCCATAGGTGTTTTTACCATGGGAGCGGCGGGCGGTATGGGCGGGCTGGTTGGCGTCAACAAGGGCGGGAGTATTGTCGATTCATCCAGCTTTGGCAGGGTTGGCCAAGATGCCAGTCGTGACAGTTACAGCGGCCTTAGCGTTGGTGGGCTGGTGGGTGTCAACCAGGGGGGCCGTATTGAGCGCTCTCGTTCATCAGCGGCGGTAATCGGCTATGTCAACGGCATAGCAGGAGGTCTGGTCGGTTCCAATCATTCCGGCGTTATCAGGGATTCTGAGGCTCGCGGCGTGGTAGTGGGTTACGGCTCAGCAACGGTCGGGGGCTTGGTCGGTTTGAATCAGAACAGCGTGTTATTCATGGTCAAGGCCAGCGGTTCGGTTGTGGGGCAAAACGATTCGAATATCGGTGGCCTGATTGGCAAAAACATAGAGAGCGATATCCAGCAGGCCGAGGCATCAGGCGGCGTGACAGGTCGTCGGGGCGCGCGTATTGGTGGGCTCATCGGCCATAACTTCGGTGGTATTACTCAGAACGTCATGGCCAGCGGTGATGTCCTGGCTGGCGACAATAGCGTTGTCGGCGGCCTGGTTGGACAGAACGAGGGCCGGATCATCAACGCCCTGAGCAGTGGCCAGGTCCGTGGCGGTAGGTTTGCCTCTCTGGGTGGTCTGGCCGGCTTGAACCTGGGCCATATTGCTCAGTCTTCAGCCTTGGGCCGCGTTATCGTCTACGCGAACATTGGCCAGAACTACGGCAGCCTGGTCGGTATCAACCGCGGTTCTCTGACCGATAACAAGGTTTCGAGCGAGTTGGCCCAGCTGCCGCTGGCCGGCATCAACGAAGGTGTAATCAGTCACTGATGAGGAGAACCCGCTGGTAGCGGGCTTGTAACTTCGGGTACGCCGTGGCCACAACCGGCGTGCCCGAACCCACCGCTCAACGCCGCTACTGGCCACTGAGCGGGCCGGGACTAGAGCAACCCCTGCTCGGCACACACCTTCACCACCTGTTCGCGAAACCAGGTGTTGGCCCGGTCCTGGTCGGTGATCGGGCTCCATTGCATATCCAGAGTGAACCCCGGCAGGCCGCTGGGGGGCGAGCAGTGGCTGAACAGGGTATCGCTGGCCAGCAGTGCCTGGATGCGGCGCGGCAGGGTCAGGATGAAGTCGGTGCCGGTAATCAGCTTCAGTGCGGCGCCGTAGCTGTTGGCCCGGGCGACGATCTGCCGTTTTTGGGCCTGGCTCGCCAGCCAGCCGTCGACCATGTTGCTGTCCGACGTCCAGGGCGTGGGGAACACATGACGGCGCTCGACAAACGCCTGCAGGCTGAAGCGCGGGTGCTGGGGTGCGCTGGCGCGTTTGTCGAACACGCACACCAGTTCGTCCTCCAGCAGCATCTGCGACTTGAAGTCGGCGTGGGTGCGGTGGAAGTTGGGTCCGAAGCAGATCACCAGGTCCAGCTGGCCGCTGCGCAGCTCCTCGGCGGGGATGTCGGTTTCCAGCTTGTGCACATTGACCGTCACCGGCAGGTCGGCGAAATCGAACTGCTTGAGCAGGCGCGGCAGAATCAGCAGCTCGAAATATTCCGGCGCGCAGATGTTGAAGGTCACGGCCTGGCGGATCGGGTCGAAGGCCTGGGCCCCGGAATGGCAGAGGTTGATGCTTTCGAGGATCTTCAGCACATGGCTGTACATGGTGCTGGCTTTGTAGGTGGGACGCATGCCGGTGCGGGTGTTGATGAACAGTTCGTCCTCAAAGGCGTTGCGCAGTTTTTTCAGGCAATAGCTGACGGTCGACTGGCTGACGCACAGGCTTTCCGAGACCCCGGTGACGCTGCTCTGCTCGTACACGGCGATAAACACCATGAGGTCCTGCATATCGAGCTTTCTAAGCAAGTTGCTGTTGAGCATCAGATCCATCTCGTTGAGCTTGGCGCCGGGTGAACGCAAGGGCGTCTGATGCTAACGCAGCGATGGAGCTGATTAAATGCCTGCTTTGGGGCAGGCGGACAGCAGAGAGACAAAACCTTCCGTGAACACGACCTGCGCGGGGTTGCGCAAGTCGTGCACGGCCGCTTCAGCCCAGGGCGGGCGTGCTGCGGCGGCTGAGCAGGATCAGGGCGAGCATGCCCCCCGCCACCAGCAGGGCACCGAGCAGCTCGGTCGGCAAAGGTGGCTGGCCGAGCCAGACCCAGTGGAACAGGGTCAGGAACAAGGTGCTGAGGTAGATGTAGGAAATCACCGTGGCCGGGGCGATCACGCCGATGGCCCGGTGCAGCAGCCAGAAGGTGGCGAGGGTGGCGAACAGGGCCAGGTAGATCAGCCACAGCAGGTCATTGACGGTCAGGTGCCCGGCGCTGCGCCAGCCACCGCTGAACAGGCAGAAGACCAGCAGAAACAGCGCCCCGAACAGCATGTTCCAGAAGGTCATGGCCGCTGGGCTGCGGCCTTTGAGGTGGCCGGCCTTGAAGCGTTGGCTCAGGGGCGAGTACAGCGCCATGGCCAGGCAGCCAAGGCCATAAACCGTCATCGCGTACAGCGAAGGCATGGCGTTGGGCCCGCTGCCCTTGACGATCAGCAGCACGGCCCCGGCCGCTGCGATCAGTGTCGGCAGCACCCGCTGCCTGAGGCTGTTGCCCGGCAGCAGGAACCCCTCGAACAGCAGGGTCAGTAGCGGCACCAGGGTGAACAGGGTCCCGGTGTTGACCGCCGAGGTGTAGCGCAGGGCTTCGAACAGCGAGCCAAAGTACAGCGCCAGCAGCAACCCCAGCACGCCATGGTCACGCAGCCCGCCGCGGGTCATGGGTGTCGAGCCCTTGAGCAGCAGCAAGGGCAAAAACATCAACGCCGAAAACAGCAGGCGCAGACCGGTCAGCAGCACCGGGTCGATGCCCTGGCCGACCTGGGCGGCGGCGAAGAACGAGGCGGCGATCAGCACGGCCCAGAGCAGCATGCCGATATGGGCGCTGGTGAAGCTTGTGGGTTGCATGGGGGCGTCCTGTCGGTCAGTGAATGTGCCGGGCGTAATGCCGCGGGTCGAAGCGCAGCACCATCAGCAGCATCAGCGCCATGACCGCGGTCAGCGACCACCAGGCCCATTCGAAGCTCCCCAGCTGATCGCGGATCATCCCCGCCAGCAGCGGCGAGAGGCCGGCGATCAGGTAACCGATGCCCTGGACGAAAGCGGTCAGGCCCCCGGCGCGGCGCGGGTTTTCCAGGTGGTCAAGGGACACGATCAGGCTCATCGGAAACAGCCCGCCAATGCCCAGGCCCAGCAGGCAAGGCCACAACAGGCTCAGGTGTTGCGGGCTGAGGATCAGGCCGCAGAAGCCGGCGATGATCAGCAGCAACAACACGCTGAGCACCAGGCGCCGGTCCTGGCTGCGGTTGGCAATGGCCGGGGTGATCAGCCCGGACACCACTTCCATGGCCGTGAGAAAGCCCAGCAGCAGACCGGCGTTCTGTTCGCTCCAGCCCTGCTCCACGTAATAGGGCGCCAGCCAGGCCAGCACGCAGGTGTAGGACGCCGTGCCGAGGCCGAAGAAAATCGCCAGCAACCAGGCCCGGCGATTGCCGAAGAACGACTCATTGCCCGCCGCCGCTGCCGGCAACCGGGGCATGGCGGAGCGCTGGGCGTACCAGAACAGCAGGGCCAGCACCGCCAGTCCGGCCCAGATCGCCAGGCCCAGGCGCCAACTGCCGCTGCGGCTCATCACCAGTGGGCCGAATGAGGCGGCGATGGCGGCGCCGCCCATGATCGAGGTGACGTACAGGCCCATGAACAGCGAGACATTGTGGGTAAAGCGTGACTTGATCAGTGCCGGCATCAACGACTGGATCAGGGCAATGCCGACCCCGGCCAGCACCGCGCTCAGAATCAGCTCGGCGGCGGAATCGAGGAACAGCCGCGACACCGTGGCCAGGCCAATGATCAGCAGTGAAATGACCACGGTGCGCTGGTCGCCCAGGCGCTGGCTGATGCGCATGCCGAAGAACATCGCCAGGCCCATGGCCATGACCGGGAGCATGGTCAGCAGCGAAGCGGCGGTGAAACTCAACGCAATATCGCCGCGTATTGCCGACAGCAACGGGCCGACGGCCGCCATCGACGGCCGCAGATTAAGGGCCACCAGAACCACACTGAGCATCAGCCAGACGGCGGGGCGGGTTGTCGCACGAACGTTTTCCATAACCAGACCTTGAGGGAACAGGGCCTGATTAGGCGGCGCCGGTAAAAAGAGGGCAAATCAGAAAGTCGGCCGGCTTATTTAAAAACTAAATAAGACGTCGAGCCCGCTGCACGAACCCAACGTCGAAATATGAACCCGGCAGCGGTTAAAGGTATGCGCTGTGTTTCCTATTCAGGGCGCGGCCAACCATTGATTGACCACGCCGTCATAGAAACCGGTGGCCTTGCTCAGGTGCAGCCACTGGTCGACGTAGCTTTTCCAGGCCACATCGTCGCGGGGCAGGAGGAAGGCTTTCTCGCTGTATTGCAGGTAGCGATCGGGGTTGACCGCACACAGGCCCGGCTTGAGCTTTTGCTGGAAGCGCGCCTCCGAGGCGTCGGTGATCATCACGTCGGCCTTGTTCGCCAGCAGTTGCTCGAAGATCGTCACGTTGTCCGGGAATAGGGTCAGCGCAGCCTTGGGCAAATGGGCGCGGGCGAAGATCTCGTTGGTGCCGCCCGGTGGCTCGATCAGGCGCACCGAAGGCTGGTTGATCTGTTCCACCGTCTGGTAGCGCGCGACGTCGGCGCAGCGTACCAGGGGGATCTTGCCGTCGACCCCGAGGGTGTCGCTGAAGAACGCCTTTTTCTGCCGCTCCAGGGACACCGAAATACCGCCGACCGCGATGTCGCACTTGTTGGCCAGGAAGTCCGGCATCAGGGTTTTCCAACTGGTTTTCACCCACCTCACCTCCACGCCCAGACTTTTTCCCAGAGACTGGGCCATGGCGATGTCGATGCCTTCGTAGCTGCCATCGTCGCGCAGGTAGGTGTAGGGCTTGTAGTCGCCGGTGGTGCAAACGTTCAGGTGGCCGCGTTCGATGACCTGGTCCAGGTGCGAGGCGCTGGGCTCGGCCAGGAGCGGGGTGCTGAGGGTGAGCAACGAGCAGAGTAAAAGACGTGCGTGCATGCGGTCCGATCCTTGAGTGCTGCCGGGGAAGAAGAGGGCGCGGGCATTATTTGCATCAGCGCGCGGCGCGGGCAAGTCTCGATCCGCTCAGGGCCAGTGGCGGGTCAATGTTTAGCCATTTTGCAACCAAGGTTCTTCAAGTGTGGATTTAACGGCTTATGGCAGCGTGTGAGTCTGCCCGGCATCTGTTGTCTGCGGTTTTTCCTATGGACGCTTGGCCCGCTGCGATCAAACCCGAGGTTGTGCCTGGTGCGCCTGCACCCTGCCGTCAGCCCCGTCCTCGCTGCACGCCCGCCACTGCGCCAAAACTCTGTGCTCTCCCTTCCGAACTGGCCTTCTGGGCGCTGTGGCATTGCCGCCATGCGCGCCCGCCGGATGCTCGTATTGCCTGTTGATCCCTCCCACGGATAGCCGTTTGCCCGCTGCGGCGAGCGCTGTCTGCACGACGCTGCCTGCGCGCGTCCGACACGCCAATACGAGAATGACCATGCCTGCCAACACTCCTTTTGCCCCCTTGCAAGAAGCCGAGGATTTTCTTCAGCAGCACCCGGATATCGAGATGTTCGAATTGTTCATCCTCGACAACAACGGTGTCCCGCGTGGCAAGTTGCTGCACCGCGACGAACTGTTGGCGGTGTACCAGAGCGGCCGGCCGCTGCCGAGCACCATCCTGGGCCTGACCATCAACGGCGACGACGTGGAAAACTCCGGCCTGGTCTGGGACGTGGGGGATATCGATTGCCGCGCCTACCCCCTGAGCGGCAGTTTGCAGCCCATGCCCTGGCGGCAGATTCCGACCGCCGCGGTGCAGGTCAGCATGCACCCGGAGCAAGGCTTGCCGGCCACCGTGGCCGACCCGCGGCAGTTGCTGGTCAAGGTCATCGATGGCCTCAAGGCCGACGGCTATTACCCGGTGATGGCGGCCGAACTGGAGTTCTACCTGCTGGATCAGCAACGTGACAGCAACGGCCGGCCGCAACCGGCACGGGATGCCGATGGCGGCCGGCCGCGAGCGACCCAGGTCTATGGCCTGCGCGAGCTGGAGCAGATCGAGCCGTTCCTCGCCGACCTCTACAGCGCCTGCAAGCTGCAGGGCATTCCGGCGCGCACGGCGATTTCCGAGTACGCGCCGGGGCAGGTGGAGATCACCCTCGAACACCGCGCCGATGCCTTGCAGGCGATGGACGAGGCCGTGCGCTACAAGCGCCTGGTCAAGGGCGTGGCCCACAAGCACGGGATGCGCGCGTGCTTCATGGCCAAACCGTTCGCCGACCTGGCCGGCACCGGGATGCACATGCACGTGAGCATTGCCGACCGGCACGGCAACAACCTGTTCGCCAGCGAGGCGGCCGATGGCACGCCGCTGCTGCGCCACGCGGTGGGCGGCATGCTCGACACCTTGCTCGACTCGCTGCTGCTGTTTTGCCCGAACGCCAACTCCTACCGGCGTTTCCAGAGCAACAGCTATGCGCCGCTGGCCGCCACCTGGGGCGTCGACAACCGCACCGTAAGCCTGCGGGTGCCGGGCGGGCCGGCGTTCTCCCGACACATCGAGCACCGTATCTGCGGCGCCGACGCCAACCCCTATCTGGCGGCCGCCGCCATCCTGGCGGGCATTCACCGCGGCATCCGCGAGCAGAGCGACCCCGGCGCGCCGGTCGAGGGCAACGGATATGCCCAGGCCACGCATTTGCTGCCCACCGACTGGCTGACCACCTTGCGCGCCCTCGAGGCTTCGGCCTGGGCCCGGGATGCCTTTGGCAGTGAGTTCCTTGGGGTCTACCTGGCAGTGAAACGCGAGGAGTATCGGCAGTTCATGGGCGAGGTCGGCGAGCAGGACTGGCGCTGGTATTTGAACGAGGCCTGAGGGCGGACGCGGCTTTCGACCTTTTTTTCACGAACGCCTGGTTAATCTGGTACGACCCGCACCCACCAAGAGTTCGCGAGTCATGTCAGCGCAACCCCCATCGGCCATGGAACGTGAGTTCGCCCGGCGTTACGACCAGGAGCACGCGCGCGACTGCCTGCAACAGCATCCGCTGAAAACCGGGCGGCGCCTGGCGCTGTGGCGCAGTGAACAGCTGGTGCGCCAGGCCCTGAAAATGGCCGGCGAACCGGGGTTGATCCTGGACGTGGCGTGCGGCGCGGGGCGTTTCTGGCCGGTGTTGGCCGAACATGGCAACCGGGTGATCCTGGCGGCGGACAACTCCCAGGACATGCTCGACCACGCCCAGACCCATCACCCGACCAGCGTGCTCAAGCGGGTCAAGCCCTTCCAGAGTTCGGCGTTCAACATCGGCTTGTCGGCCAATGCGGTGGATTGCATCTGCTGCCTGCAGTTGTTCCAACACCTTGTCAGCGGCGAACACCGCCTGGCGCTGTTGCGCGAGTTGCACCGGGTCAGTCGCGATGCGGTGATCGTCGCGGCGCGGGTCGATAGCCGTTGCACCGCCCTGCAAAGGCTCCTCGAAAAGCCCCGCAGCCTGGTTCCGGACGGCGCGCCGCAGCTGGCCGGCAAGGTGCAGCTGGAGGCCGAGTTCCAGCAGGCCGGTTTTGAGGTGTTGAGCCACCATGACTTCATTCCCGGCTGCGCCGCGTCACGGATTTACGTGCTGCGCAAGCAGGGGTGAGCCGGTTATCTCAGACTATTCTTGGGCTCTGTAAGGCAATTTCGCACGTGCCTCGTCGAGTCAGTGCTCAGAAGTTGCCGGTGGCGATATATACTGCGCGCCATTCTTCAAGGGAGAGCCGTGTGGCCATCGATATTCACTGGATTCGCGACAACGATAGCCTCGGCCGCTTTTGCGCCGAGTGGCAGCAGCTGCCATTCGTCGCCCTCGACACCGAATTCATGCGGGTCGACACCTTCTACCCCATCGCCGGCCTGTTGCAGATTGGCGACGGCCAGCGCGCTTACCTGATCGACCCGTTGACCATCGACGACTGGCAGCCCCTCGCGGCGCTGCTGGAGAACACGGCCGTGGTCAAGGTGGTGCATGCCTGCAGCGAGGACCTCGAAGTCCTGCTGCGCCTGACTGGCAGCCTGCCGGCACCTTTGTTCGACACCCAACTGGCGGCGGCTTACCTGAACCTGGGCTTCTCCATGGGCTATTCGCGCCTGGTGCAGTCGGTCCTGGGGATTGAACTGCCCAAGGGCGAGACCCGTTCCGACTGGCTGCAACGCCCGCTGTCGGAAACTCAGATCAGCTACGCCGCGGAAGACGCGGTGCACCTGGCCGAAGTGTATGTACAACTGCAGCCCAAATTGTCGGCCGATAAATACAGCTGGGTGCTCGAAGACGGCGCCGAGCTGGTGGCCAATCTGCGCCGCGAAGTGGACCCGTACGAGGTGTACCGCGACGCCAAACTGGCCTGGAAACTGTCCCGGGCCCAACTCGCCGTGTTGCGCGAACTCTGCGCCTGGCGCGAGATCGAGGCCCGTGCCCGCGACCTGCCGCGCAACCGTATCGTACGCGAGCATTCGCTCTGGCCCCTGGCCAAGAGCCAGCCGGACAACCTCGGCGCCCTGGCGAAAATCGAAGACATGCACCCGCGTACCGTGCGTCAGGACGGTGAGTTCCTGCTGGACCTGATCAAGCGTGCCGGCAGTGTCGGGCCTGATCAATGGCCGCCGGCGGTGCCAGAGCCTTTGCCGATCGAAGCCTCGGCCCTGCTCAAGCAGATGCGCGCCCTCGGCCAGGCCGAAGGCGAACGCCTGGACATCGCGCCGGAACTGATGCTGCGCAAGAAAACCCTGGAAAGCCTGCTCAAGAGCGGCTACCCCAACGGTCCTTACCAATTGCCCGATTCGTTGCGTGGCTGGCGCCGCGAATTGATGGGCCAGGCCTTGCTCGACTGCCTGGCCGCCGCCGGAGAACAGCCTTGAAACGTATCTGCTCCATCTACCGCAGCCCGCGCAAGAACGAGATGTACCTGTATGTGCTCAAGAGCGATGCTCTGGAGCGCGTGCCGGAAAACCTGCTGCTGGCCTTTGGCAAGCCGTTTCACGCCTTCGACCTGGTGCTGAGCCCCGAGCGCAAGCTGTCGCGCGAGGATATCCACCAAGTGCTGGAGAACCTGGAGAAGCAGGGCTACCACCTGCAGATGCCGCCGGCCGAAGACGAATACATCGAGCATTTGCCCGAAGAGTTGCTGCGCCGTAATGACCCGATGTGATGGATGCCTGTAGATGCTCTGTCCAGGGCATCGAGAAATAATGGAATTGAATATCTGGCGGTGGCCGCGAGCGATGGAGCAAGACTCCGTCGGCGGTCACCCGCGCCTTTTTGATAGGTTTGAACCATGCGCGTTCTGATTGCCGAACACGATCACGCTATTTATGCCCGTTTGTTGAGCCAGGCCGTTCCCGAACTGCAAGTGCTGACCAGCGGTGACTCCGCCGAACTGGCGACCCTGGCCGCCGATTGCCCGATCTGGCTCGGCCAGCCGGACCTGCTGGCCACCCTGTTGCGCCAGGGCCATCAGCCGCAGTGGCTGCAATCGACCTGGGCCGGAATCACCCCGTTGCTCGCCGACGGCTTGCCGCGTCATTACCGCCTGACCCGGGCGGTGGGGATTTTTGGCCAGGTCATGGCCGAATACGTGCTCACTTACATGCTCGGTCACGAGCGTGAAGTGCTGGCGCGGCTGGTCAGCCAGGTTGAGCGCAAGTGGGATAACCGCATGGGCCAGAGCCTGGCCGGGCGCAAGGTGCTGATCGTCGGCACCGGCGATATCGGCCAGAGCGTGGCGCAATTCCTGGTGCCGTTTGGCGTGGAGCTGTATGGCATCGCCAGTGAAGCCCGGGAGCAGGCGCCGTTCGTTGAAGTGGCGGCGCTCAAGGACCTGGGACGCCTGGTGGGTGAGGTCGATTACGTGATCAACCTGCTGCCCAATACCCCGGAAACCCACGATCTGTATGACGCAACGCTGTTCAAGCAGTTCAAGCCCAGCGGCCTGTTCATCAACGTCGGACGCGGCGTGGCGGTGGTCGATGCGGATCTGGTGGAGGCGCTCAAGGAGGGCTATCTGGCGGGGGCGGTGATTGATGTCTGCCGTCAGGAGCCCTTGCCGCAGCGCCATCCATTCTGGACGGCCTGGGGCCTGTTGCTGACGGGCCACAGCTCGGCGCCGACTTCACCGGAGATGATGGTGCGGTTGTTCGTCGATAATCTGCGGGCCTACCAGAGTGAACAGGCGCTGCGCGGTGAAGTGGACTTCAACCGCGGTTATTGACCCGTCCCGGCAGCGGCTACCGTAGCCGCTGCCGCAGGCTGCGCTGGCCCGTTCAAACAACACGCCATTGCCTGATACTCCACGGCATGCATGCTGGCCAGCGCAGCCTCGTGCCTCGGCAGCGGCTACATGACATGGCCAGAAGGATGTTGGCGTCGATTTACAGGGTGAACTCACCCTCGGCCGCCAGCTCGCGCAATGGGCGGCGCGGGCTTGGTTCTTCGCGGGCTTGCAGGTACTCGGCGAGGGTTGCCTTGTCGCCCAGCTTGCCCACGGCCACGGCGGCGTGCAGGTCATACCCTTCGGGGATCTTCAGTTCCTTGCGGGTCAGTTCCTGGTCGAAACCGGCCATGCCGTGGGTGTGCCAGCCGCTGATGCTGGCTTGCAGCGCCAGGTGGCCCCAGGCCGAACCGGTGTCGAAGGTGTGCCACAGGGCCGGGGTTTCTTCGGTTGCGCCGGGCGCGGTGAAGGTGGTTTTCGAAATCACGATCACCAGGGCCGAGGCGTGTTGCGCCCAGCCACGGTTGAATTCATTGAGCAGGCCCAGGAAACGTTCCCAGTTCGGCGTGTCGCGACGGGCGTAGAGGAAGCGCCATGGCTGCGAGTTGTAGGCCGATGGCGCCCAGCGTGCGGCTTCGAAAAAGCTCAGCAGGGTTTCTTCGGGGATGGTTTCGCCGGTGAAGGCGCGGGGCGACCAGCGATCAGTGAACTGAGGGTGGATGGCATATTCGGCGACGCGTGGGTTGGCGCTCATAAAACGACTCCTGACGGGCTGTGATAATCGAATGTGGGGTAAACCGGCTGGCGCAGTTGAGCTGGGCGATGAGGTTTTCCTGACCCTTTGCCATTCACCGGGTGCGACGCGTCGAGCGTTAATGGCACGCGGACATGGGCCGTTACGACCCGCAAAGCTACTGCGCGGCGTATCGCCTGACAAGTCTTGATCTACCGACAGTCGCCAGCGCTTGGCCCCAGGGCCCGCGGGCACTAGACTGGCGGCCTTTTCACTGCCTGATATTGATGCTTGAGCCATGGCCGCCAAAGTAGAACCCTTCTGGATACGCAAGACCCTCGACCAACTCGATCAGGAGGAGTGGGAGTCGTTGTGCGACGGCTGTGGCCTGTGCTGCCTGCAAAAGCTTGAGGACGAGGACGACAACAGCGTCTATTACACGCGTATCGCCTGCAAACTGCTGGACCTGAAAACCTGCCAGTGCACCGATTACCCCAACCGCCGCGACTCGGTGCCGGACTGCATCCAGCTCACCCCGGGCAAGGCCGACGAGTTCAAATGGTTGCCGCCGACTTGCGGTTATCGTCTGGTCAGCGAAGCCAAGGACCTGCCGCTTTGGCACCATCTGGTCTGCGGCGATCGCGATGCCGTGCACCATGAGCGTATTTCCCAGTCCGGGCGCATGCTCGCCGAAGGCAGTGTCGCCGAAGACGATTGGGAAGATCATCTGATTTTTCGCGCCGGCTGATGCCCGGCGTCCAGGCTGCGATCTGCGGCCTGCATGAGCCACGAAGGAGTGTGTATGGCTGTTGGGGCAAGGCTGTCGCTGGCCGCGCTGGCGTTGGTGTTGAGCGCGCCGGTATGGGCGGCGAAGAAAGTTGATCTGGATTACCACGTGCGTTTCCTGCCGCAGAGCGATCAGGCCGAAGTGCGCCTGACCCTGGCCGATGGGGCGGCGGTGCGCAGCCTGGATTTCGACCTGGGCCGCAGCGGTGATTACAGCGACTTCCAGGCCGACGGCCAATGGCAGGGCACGGCGCCCCAGGCCGGGGCCGAGCAACGCGGGGTCTGGCGCCCGGCCAGCGGCAAGGCCAGCCTGAGTTATCGGGTACGCATCAGCCACAGCCCGAAAAAGGGCAGTTTCGACAGCCGCATGACTGCCAAGTGGGCGCTGTTACGGGGTGAAAGCCTGGTGCCGGCGGCCAAGCTCGATCAGCAGGACGGCATCGAGCTGGTTTCGCGGCTGGAGTTTGAATTGCCCAGCGGCTGGAAAAGCGTCGAAACCGCCTGGCCACGCATCGGCAAGAACCGTTTTCGCATCGACAACCCCTCACGCCTGTTCGATCGCCCCAGCGGCTGGATGCTGGCTGGCAACCTTGGCAGCCGCCGCACACGCCTGGGGGAAACCGAGGTCACGGTCACCTCGCCCCTGAGCCAGGGCATGCGCCGCATGGATGTCCTGACCCTGCTGACCTTTGTCTGGCCCCAGGTGCAGGCGCTGTTTCCACGGCATCCGGACAAACTGCTGATTGTCGGCGCCGCCGACCCCATGTGGCGCGGCAGCCTGGCCGGGCGCGACTCGATCTACCTGCACAGCCATCTGCCGCTGATCAGCGAAAATGGCAACAGCCCGCTATTGCGTGAGTTGGTGCAGGTGATTGCGCGGATCAACGACAGCGAGCGCAGCGATTGGATCAGCGAAGGCCTGGCCGAGTACTACTCGATCGAACTGCTGCGCCGCGCCGGCGGCATCAGCGATGAGCGTTACCAGACGCTGGAGCGTGGATTGGTCAAGCGCAGCCACGCCGTCAGCAGTTTGCGAGGGGAACAGGTGAATGAGGCGACGGTGGCCAAGGCGGTGTTGCTGCTGCAGGAACTGGACCGCGAGATCCGCCTCAAGACCCGCAACAAGCGCTCCCTGGATGATGTGCTGGGCGCGTTGATGCGCCTGGAAAGCGTCAGCACCAAGGAGTTTGTGCAGATCAGTGAAAGCGTGCTGGGAGAGTCGTCGACGGTGCTGGATACCGACCTGTTGCACTGACCCCGCCAAGCCTGAGCCCGGCGCCCACGCAGCAAGCGCGGCGGGCCGGTGTCAGGTGTCAGGGCTTAAACCCCGGCTTTGGGGGACTTCAGCGATTCATTGCCGGTGACTGTCGCTGTACGGGTCGCCGCCTCGGCATTGGCCTTGAGGTTTTTCAGCTCTTCGCCTGCGCGTTCGATTTTCGCCCGCACGTTGTTCATGTCCTGACGGCTTTTCTCCAGCAGGCTTTTTGCCGAGCTGTGGCCGGTAATGCCACGAGCCAGGGCGACCCCGCCGATGGCCACCTGGATCAGGCCGAATACGCCGCCACGGCGCAGGCCCTTGCCCATCATCACCACGCCACCGGCCAGCGAGCCGATACGCTCCCAGCCCTGGACGTTCTGCTCAGGCAGGGTTTGAAACGGGGTGGAGTCGATGCGTTGAATTCGGTTGCTGTCGCTCATGATCTGTCTCCAGAGGGGTAATGGATATAAAGCTGACTGCACAAGGGCGTCGCTTGTTCCATTCAATGTGCGGGCGGTGGCTCAGAATTTGGGGCCGGAGCGGGTGTTGTTGCCTTTGGCCAGGCGGTCGTAAAGCACCACGTTGACGGTGGCGGCGAGGTTCATGCAACCGGTGGTCGGGATGTACACCACGTCCTCGCACCAGTCACGGATGTCCTTGTCCAGGGAGCCGTCCTCCGGGCCGAAAATGTACAGCGCGCGGTCCGGGTGGGTGTATTCGGGCAGCGAACGGGCGCCTTCCACCAACTCCACTGCCACCGGCACGCAGCCCAGGGGCAGGATCTTCTTCAGGTCGTCGATGCCGATCAGCGGGATGTCCTGATGCACTTTCTTGGTGTCAGTGACAAAGTCCCGGGCCCGTTCGTAGCGCTTGCCGGTGTAGAACACCGAGGCGACGCCATAGCAGCCGGCGGCGCGCATCACCGAACCGACGTTCTCCGGCGACTTGGGGTTATACAAACCAATGCAGCTGTACCTTTTGTTTGCCACGAGCGGGGAGCCTTCGAGAAAAAGCGCGATTATACGGGGATCGACGCGGGTCTGGGGGCGGGGGCAGCAAGCGCCCTCGTCATAAAAGAATCTGCAGGGCAGGCCGGGCATGGCGCCCGGCCGGACGGGCGGCTTACTCGTCTTTCTTCATCAACCCTGCCAGCGCAGCGAAGGGGTTGTGGGTGGCCTTGGCGATGGTCGGGGAACTCAGGGAACCGTCGCCGAAGTACTGCTGGTCGGTGTAGCGCGAGTGCTCGTTGTCGTGGCAGTACAGGCACAGCAGTTCCCAGTTGGAACCGTCCTGCGGGTTGTTGTCGTGGTTGTGGTCGCGGTGGTGCACGGTCAGTTCGCTCAGGCGCTTGCCGGCGAACTCGCGTGCGCAGCGCCCGCAGACGTGGGGGTACATCTTCAGGGCCTTGTCGCGGTAACCCATTTCCCGGTCGCGCTGGGCGTCGGCGAGGATGCGGTCCAGTTTGGAGGTGTTGGTCGAACTCATGGGTTCACCTTTAGTTAGGAAGACTAATGACGGTAATGGACGAAGTTTAGCTCAGCCCTTGAGCTTCTCGGCAATCCAGATGGTGTGCCGGGTGCCCTTGTTGCCATGGGCAAAGACTTGCACTTCCTCGGCCTTGAAGCCGGCCTTGCGCAGCTTGTCGGAAAACTGTTTGTCAGCACTGGCCGACCACACCGCCAGCACGCCCTTGGGCCGCAGGGCCTTGGCGCAGGCCGCGAGGCCGCCGGCGGAATAGAGCCAGCTGTTGGCTTTCTGAGTCAGGCCTTCGGGGCCGTTGTCGACGTCGAGCATGATGGCGTCGAAACCCTGGGGTTCGGCTTGCAGCACCTTGGCCACATCTTCCAGGCGGATCACGGTGCGGGGATCAAGCAGCGGGCGCCCGGATTTTTCCCCCAGGGGGCCGCGGTTCCATTCCACGACGCCCGGCACCAGCTCGGCCACCACCACTTCAGCGCTCTTGCCCAGGTGCTTGAGGGCCGAGGCCAGGGTGAAGCCCATGCCCAAGCCGCCAATCAGTACCCGTGAGCCCGGGCGTCCGGCGACCTTGCGGCAGGGAATCTCCGCCAGGGCGTCTTCGGAGCCGTGCATGCGCGTGTTCATCAATTGGCCGCCGTCACCGCCCTGGATCTTGATCACGAAATCCTCGCCGTATTCGAACAGGCACAGGGCACCGCCGTTTTCAGGAATCGGGGTGGTGTCGAGCAGAACGAAACGTTTCATGAGGGTCTCATTAGAGGAAGGCAAATCGGCCCGGTTGGGAGTAGCCTGACGGCTGATAATTGCGATGGAGCCATTGATGAAGCGCACTATTCTAACGGTCATTGCCCGCGGCGCGCTCTTGCTAAGTGCGGCGCTGTCGATCAGCGGCCTGCAGGCCGAGGAGCTGCAAAGCGTCCCGGTGACCCCGACGCCGGCGATCGGCGCACCCGGCACGGCCACCCCGACCCCCTACCCGCAGGTCACCCCACCCAGCACGCCCAAGGCCGGGGCCCATGGCGGCGCGCCGTTGCTGCCGCCGATCGACATGCCCAAGCCGCCCAAGGACCAGACCCTGCCGGGCCTTGAGCAAAGCGAGAACAAGAGCAAGACGCCAGGCGGCTAGAACTGTTGCGAGAGCAGTTGCCCGTCGGCCATGCGCAGGCGCCTGGACAGCGACACGGCGATGGCGCGAATGATCTTGGCGGCGATTTTCGGCGCATCGTTGAGCATCTTCTCCAGGGAGTCCTTGCCCAGGTTCAACAGCTGGCAATCGCTGGCGGCGACGCAACTGGCCGAGCGTCGCTCGCCGTCGAGCACCGCCATTTCACCGAACGCCCGGCCACTGCGCAGGGTGGCGATGGTCACGGGCTGGCCGTCGCTGGTGCGTTTTTGTACCGCCACCTGGCCGGAGTGGATGATGCACATGAAGCTGCCGGCGTCGCCCTCGTGAAAGATTTCTTCACCCTGGGCGATGCTGCTGATGCTGAAGTAGCCGGCCGCCGCTACGAAGTCGGCGGGCAGGAGTTGATCGAACAGGCCGCAATCCATCAGCCAGTCGCGAATCTCGTTGTTCAGTAAGGTCGGTTCAGACATATCGTCACGGTCTTTTTCTTGTGTCTGTAGCGGGGCCGGGCGCGCTTGATCGCGCAAGGAGCCGGCGGTGCAATGTAAGACACAGCCGCCGGCGGGAGTTCCTCAGGCCAGGCCCAGAATCTTCAAAACAAATGCATATTCGAGTGCTACGTCACGCAATCCCTGGTAACGCCCGCTCATGCCGCCATGGCCGGCACCCAACTCGGTCTTGAGCAGCAGCAGGTTGTCGTCGGTTTTGCTGGCCCGCAGCTTGGCCACCCATTTCGCGGCTTCCCAGTACTGCACGCGGCTGTCGTTGTAGCCGGCGATCACCAGGGTCGCCGGGTAGGCCTGGGCCCGGACATTTTCATAGGGCGCGTAGGCCTTGATCCGATCGAAGACCTCGGGCTCCTCGGGGTTGCCCCATTCGTCGTATTCGGTGACGGTCAGCGGCAGCTCGGGGTCGAGCATGGTGTTGAGCACATCGACGAACGGCACCTCGGCAATCGCCGCCTTGAACAGCTCGGGGCGTTGATTGAGCACCGCGCCGATCAGCAGGCCGCCGGCGCTGCCGCCGCTGATCACCAACTGCTCGGGGCTGGTCAGGCCTTCGGCGATCAGGTGTTCAGCGCAGGCGATAAAGTCGCTGAAGGTGTTCTGCTTATGTTCCTGCTTGCCGGCGCGGTACCAGGCCTCGCCCAGTTCGCCGCCGCCGCGCACGTGGGCGATGGCAAAGGCCACGCCGCGGTCGAGCAGGCTCAGGCGGGCGTGGGAGAACCAGGGGTCGAGGCTCTCGCCGTAGGCGCCGTAGCCATACAGGTACAGCGGCGTCGGCTGGCCCAGGGCTTCGCGCTTGATCACCAGGCTGATGGGCACTTGGGTGCCGTCCGCAGCGCTGGCCCACAGGCGCTTGCTGACATAGGCCTCGGGGTCGAACACGCCCAGTACCGGAGTCTCCTTGAGCACGCTCTGGGCACCACTGGCCAGTATCAGCTGGCGCACCTGTGCCGGACGGTTCAGGGCTTCGTAGCGCAGGCGGATGCGATCGCTGACGAACTCCAGAGTGTTCTGCACATGCAGGCTGTAGGCCGCATCCGGCAGTTGCACGCGGTAGGCGGGCAGGCCGTCGGGGTGCACCTCGATGATCGGCAGGCCGCCTTCGCGCAGGCTCAGGGTCATGGCGCCAGCGTTCAGGCTCAGGCCATCGAGCATCACCGTGTCGCTGTGGGGGATGAGCAATTGCCAGTCGGCTTCTTCAGGTGCCTGGCCCTGGTCCGGGGCCTGGTACAGGGCGTAGTTGATGCCGTCGCGGTTGCTGCGGATAAACCAGGTCCACTGGCCGTCGAGCAGGCCGTGGTCGACATCGTATTCATGGTCTTCGACCCGTGGCGCCAGGCAGGCGAAGGCCTCTTGCGGCCGCGAGGCATCCAGGGCCCAGACTTCGCTGGTGGTCTTGCTGCCCAGGGACAGCAGCAACTGGCGCTCGGAGCTTGCGCGGTAGCAATGCAGGAAGAAGCGCCCGTCCGGCTCGTGGAACACCTCTTCGGCCGCGGTGCCGTCCAGGCGATAGCGGTACAGCTTGTGCGGGCGATGGGTGTCGTCCAGCTCGCCGAAAAACAGGGTCAGGCTGTCGTTGGCCCAGGTCATGCTGCCGTCGCAGTCTTCGAACGCCAGCTCGCTGAGCTTGCCGTTGGACAGCTCCTTGACGAACAGGGTGTAGACCTCTTCGCCGGTGGTGTCGAGGCTGTAGGCCAGGCGCTGGTGGTCGGGGCTGATGCTGAAGGCGCCCAGGGAAAAGAACCCGCCGCCGGCCAGTTCATTGGGGTCGAGCAGCAGCTGTTCGGCGCTTTCGTCGACGCTCAGGCTGTCGTCGGCCGGGCGCGGGCAGCGGTAGTGCCGTGCGTACTCGTCGCCGGCGGTGGTGCGGGTGTAATACAGGTAGGGGCCCCAAGGCGAGGGCAGGGACAAGTCGGTTTCGAGGATCCGGCCCTTGATCTCCTGGAACAGAGTCTCGCGCAGCGCGGCCTGGTCGGCCAATGCGCTTTCCTGGTAGCTGTTTTCAGCCTTGAGGTAGTCGAGCACCGCGTCGGTGTCGCGTTCCTGCAGCCAGGCGTACGGGTCAGAACCTTCGGCCTTGTGGGCGATCGGGGCGCTGGTGGCGTTGGCAGATAGGGGCATGAATGGCTCTCGGGGGATGACAAATGAGGGCTTGGCAGACGGCGTTGCAGCCTGACATGCGAAAAGCCGTTATCATAAGCGCCTCTTTGCCTGCCTTGCCATGGACACCATGACCGAGAACGACTATCTGATCGCCTGGGGCCTTTACGCCTTTGCCGCCTTGGGCTGCCTGCTGGTGTGCATGCGCATGACCCGCTGGATGTGGCGCTGGCTGCGCGAACCGCTGCGGGTGGTGGTGGCGGTGCTGCTGTTCTGCCCGACCATCATTGACCCGGTCAAGGAAAAGTACGCTCCGGCCGTGGCCATCACCGCCCTGGACCTGGCGTTCAAGGTGGGCAACAACGCCTGGCGCGCGGTTTCCGACCTGCTCATGTACGGCATGATCGCCTTTGGCCTGTACCTGGTCTTTGTGCTGATCCGCTGGCCGATCGAACGTGCATCCGCTGCACGCAAGGAACGCAACGAAGCCGCGAAGGCCGCTGCCCAGGCCGCCGAGCGTGATGATGATCAACCCTTTGGCGGTGCCGGCGACGATCGTTATGGTCGCCCTCCGGTTTCCGGCAGTCCCCAGCGGTCGCGCGTCGAACCGCGTTTGTAAGCCTGTACCGGCATTGAAGCGAGAGTCCGAGCATGTGTGAGTTATTGGGCATGAGCGCCAATGTCCCGACCGATATCGTGTTCAGCTTTACCGGGCTGATGCAGCGCGGCGGCCGTACCGGTCCGCACCGTGATGGTTGGGGCATCGCCTTCTACGAGGGGCGTGGCCTGCGCCTGTTCCAGGACCCGGCGGCCAGCAGCGAGTCGGAAGTGGCCAACCTGGTGCAACGCTATCCGATCAAGAGCGAAGTGGTGATCGGCCATATTCGCCAGGCCAACGTCGGCAAGGTCTGCCTGTCCAACACCCATCCGTTTGTCCGCGAGCTGTGGGGGCGCAACTGGTGTTTCGCCCATAACGGCCAGTTGGCCGACTTCCAGCCGGCGCCGAGTTTCTACCGCCCGGTGGGCGATACCGACAGCGAAGCGGCGTTTTGCGACCTGCTCAACCGCGTGCGCGCGGCGTTTCCCGAGCCGGTAGAGGTCGAGGAGCTTCTGCCGTCGCTGGTGGCGGCCTGCGCCGAATACCGCAGCAAGGGCGTGTTCAACTGCCTGCTTAGCGACGGTGACTGGCTGTTCTGCTATTGCTCGACCAAGCTCGCGCAGATTACCCGGCGCGCGCCTTTCGGCCCGGCGCGCTTGAAGGATGTCGATGTGATCGTCGACTTCCAGGCCGAGACCACACCCAATGACGTGGTGACGGTGATCGCCACCGAACCCCTGACCGAAAACGAAACCTGGACCCGTTACGAACCGGGCCAATGGAGCCTGTGGCGGCGCGGCGAATGCGTCAGCCACGGCCAGACCGAATAAGGACATCCCCTATGTTGCTCAGTTATCTGCGGCTGGTGTTGTTTGCAGCGGGCCTGTTGATTGGCGTGCAAGTGCCGGGTTTTATCAGCGATTACGCCAAGCGCGTCGAAGCCCACCTGATCGAGGCGCAAACCGGCCTGCAAGGCTTCCAGGGCACCGCCCAGCAGTTCTTCAAGGGTGATCTGCAAGCCCTGGTGGCGCATTACCGCGCCAGTGACGACCCGGTGTTCCGCAGCGATGCCGACAGCCTGAGCGCGATGCTCAACCGCCAGTTGGCGCTGGACAAGCAGTTCCAGGCGATGCAGGGCCCGTGGTACATCCGCGTGCTGCAGGTGGCGCTGGCGGCCGATCCGGATATCCGCAAGGAAACCTGGAACGGCTACAGCTATCAGATCCTGCTGACCCCGGAGGCGATGATCTGGGGCATGAGCGGCGCCTTGCTGCTGTCGTTCGGCATCGAGTGCCTGTTCCGTCTGATCGACTGGGTGGTGCTTGGCGGCAAGCGCCTGCGCCAGAGCCGGCCGATCGAAGAGCGCGACTTGCGCGGTCTGTAAACCTGCGGAGCCGGGCGTCGCATCAGCGGCGCCGGTTCACTCGGCCAGGACCATATGGTCCGGGCCCACCTGCCGGGCGTAGCGCTGCACCACCTGCTGGCACAGTTCGACCACGCTTTCGGCCAGCTCCACCCCGATTCGCCACGACACCACCACCTGCAAGTTCGGCGGCCGCTGCTCGATCGGCAGCAGGGTCAGCTCGCCGCGCGCCAGTTCTTCGCTGACCAGCACCGGCGGCAACGCGCCGATACCGAAGCCATCACGCAGCAGGCGGGTGATCGCCGACACCGAGTTCACGCAGTTGAGCCGTGGCGTCAGCACCCCATTGGCCTGCATCAGGCTCAGCACATCCTGGTGCGGCAGGGAGTTTTTCGAGTAGGTGATGATCCGTTCCCGGGCCAGTTCGGCGACGCTGGCGTACTCGCGGTTGTAGATAGAATGGCTGGCGACTATCCAGCCCACCGGGTGGCTGGCCAGCTCCAGGCTGCGGATGCTTTCCTGGCGCAACAGGTCGGTTTGCAGGGCCAGGTCGAGAAAGCCTTTTTGCAGTTGATCGCAGAGGTTCAGCGAGGTATCGGCCACCAGCTCGATTTCGACCAGCGGATAACCGTCCATGATTTCCGCCACCAGGGGGCTGAGCCAGGTGTGGATCACGGTGTCCATGACCCCGATGCGGATCCGCCCGACCTTGCTCGACGGGGCCTCGATCGACTGCTTGAGCGACTGCATGGTGTCGAGCATCTGTTCGGCGTAGTCCAGCACCTTCAAGCCGTCGGGCGTCAGGCTCACCCCGCGCGAGTCGCGCAGGAACAGCTTGACCCCCAGTTCGCCCTCGAGCACGGCGATACGGCTGGAGATCGAAGCCTGGGTGGTGAACAGTTTGTCAGCGGTCAGGCGAAAGCTTTTCAGCCGTGCAACCCAGACAAAGGTTTCGAGAAACTTGAGGTTCATGCGATCAACTTTTTCTTATGCCATGAGGCGGTTTTTATTAGTTGGACGGGTAGGGCGCCTGCGTCGAAGAATGCGTCCAGCCCACGATAGGCGTCGTTGTGGCGCACAACAATACCAATAAAATCGACAGGGAGATTTGCCATGAGTGCTTCCGACACGCCCGTCGCCAGCCAATGCCGGCACCGCGCCATCGCGCGCCCGCAAGCCACGCCAGGCTGCTAACTGATAATCTGCGGAGCGCCGTACCCCGCAGTCAAAAGAATAAAACCCCACAGGAGCACCGACCGTGAGCCGCCTGTTATTGAATTGCGACATCGGCGAAAGCTTTGGCAACTGGACCCTGGGTCTGGACGCTGAGGTCATGCCGTTTATCGATTGCGCCAACATCGCCTGCGGCTTCCATGCCGGGGACCCGAGCATCATGCGCAAGACCGTGAGCCTGGCCCTGGCCCATGGCGTGCAGATCGGCGCCCACCCGGCGTACCAGGACCTGGCCGGTTTCGGCCGGCGCTCCATGGCCTACAGCCCGCAGGAAATCCGCGACCTGCTGCACTACCAGATCGGTGCCTTGGATGGCATCTGCCGGGCCCAGGGCAGCCGCGTGAGTTACGTCAAACCCCATGGCGCGATGTACAACGACATGATGGCCAACCCGGCCCAGCTGCGGGCAGTGATCGAGGCGGTAGCGGCCTACAACCCGGAGCTGCCGTTGATGCTCATGGCCACCCGCGACAACAGCGCGGCCCAGGCCCTGGGCGATGAATATGGCGTGACCCTGTGGTTCGAAGCCTTCGCCGACCGCGCCTACAACCACGCCGGGCATCTGGTGTCGCGGCAGTTGCCGGGGGCGGTGCACCATGAAGCGCAAACCATCATCCAGCAGGCATTGACCATCGCCCGGGGCGACGAGTTGCAGGCCAGCGATGGCAGTGCCTTGCTGTTGCGCGCCAATACCCTGTGCGTGCACGGCGACAACGCCAGTTCGGTGGCGGCAGTGCAGCGCATCCGCGAGGCCTTGAACCAGCAGAGCCCAGCATGAAGGCGCGGGTCGAAGTGGTGGCCATCGACTGCCTGATGGTGCGTTTGTTCGACGTGATCGCCGAACCCAACATGCCGTGGATGCTGGCTGCCAGCCAGCGTCTGCGGGCCAGTTTTGCCGGACACCTGATCGATCTGGTGCCGTCCTACACCACCTTGATGGTGCATTACGACCTGCGCGCCTTGAGCCCATCCCAGGCCCGGGAGCTGATCGACACCGCGTTGACCGATCTGCAACCGGATGCCCAGGCGGGCGGGCAGTGCCATGTGCTGCCGGTGTGGTACGACCTGAGCGTCGGGCCGGAGCTGAGCCTGTTGGCCCGGCGCAGCGGCTTGTCGGTGGCCGAGGTGATTGCTCGGCACAGCGGGCGTGAGTACCAGGTGTTTGCCCTGGGTTTTGCCCCCGGATTTGCCTTTATGGGGCTGGTCGACGAAGTGCTGGCGGCGCCGCGCTTGAATACGCCACGCAAGCGCGTGGCCATGGGCAGCGTGGGCATTGCCGAACGCCAGACCGCGGCGTACCCGGTGGTATCCCCCGGTGGCTGGAACCTGATCGGCCGTACCCCAAGCAAACTGTTCGACCGCGAGCGCGACGGCTACAGCCTGATGCAACCCGGCGACCGCGTGCGTTTCGAAGCCGTCGAGCACGCCGAGTTCATTCGCCTCGGCGGGGATGATCGGCCCCTGGAGGTGTCGCCATGAGCCGCCTGACGATCGAAGCCAGCACCCCGTTGTGCCTGTTGCAGGACGCCGGGCGTTTTGGCGTGCGCCACCTGGGGGTGACCCAGGGCGGGGCGCTGGATTGGGTCTCGATGTCCTGGGCCAACTGGCTGCTGGGCAATGCCCTGGATGCACCGGTGATCGAGGTGACCCTGGGCGGCTTCAGCCTGCTGGCCGAGGACTACTGCGTTCTGGCGTTGGCCGGTGCGGATCTGACGGCCTGCATCGATGAGCGGCCGATCAGCCCGGGCCGCAGTTTTATTCTGCAAAAGGGCCAACGCCTGCACCTGACCCAGCCGGTACTGGGAGCCCGGGCCTATCTGGCGGCGCCCGGGGGCTTTGATGCACCGCAGGTGCTGGGCAGTTGCGCCAGTGTGGTCCGTGAGGAGCTGGGCGGGCTGGACGGATTTGGCCGGCCATTGGCGGCAGGCGCGAGCCTGGGCTATTCGGGGAGCGCGACCCGGTTGCGGGAGCTGACTGCCGAGCAGCTGCCGGACCTGCAATCCGCAGCGCCGCTGCAGGTGATCCTGGGGGCGCAGATCGGCGAGTTCAGCGGGCAGAGCCTGTTCGATGCCTTCAATCATCCCTGGACCCTCGACAGCCGGGCCGACCGCATGGGCATGCGCCTGCTGGGGACGCCGTTGCAGTACCAGGGGCGGCCGATGATCTCCGAGGGCATTCCCTTGGGCGCGATCCAGGTGCCGCCGGACGGTCAGCCGATCGTGTTGCTCAATGACCGGCAGACCATCGGCGGCTACCCGCGCCTGGGGGCGTTGACACCGCTGGCCCTGGCGCGCCTGGCGCAATGCCTGCCCGGCCACGAAGTGCGCCTGGCCCCGGTGGTGCAGGAGACGGCGTATCGGCAGCAAGTGGCGTATTTGCGGAAACTTGAAGGGCAGTAACGTGCGGTTAAGCGCGATGCAGTTCTGCCTGACACTTCACGGCGTGTAGAAGGGCCAGCGTTCGGACGCTGGCCCTCCAGAGCGCAGACACCTACCTGACACCCCTCGGCGTCCTTCCTGGCCAGCGTCCGAAACGCGGCTACAGGCTCCTCGACTCTACTTGGAAAGAAACCGCATGCCTTCTTCCAGGCCGCGCAGGGTCAGGGGGAACATCCGGTCTTCGATCAGATCGCGCACGATGTTGGTCGAGGCGGTGTAACCCCAGGTGTCCTTGGGGTAAGGGTTGATCCAGATGAGTTTCTTGTACTTCTCCATGAAGCGCTGCATCCACACATAGCCGGCTTCTTCGTTCCAATGCTCGACACTGCCGCCGGCCTGGGTGATTTCGTAGGGGGCCATGGCGGCGTCGCCGATAAAGATCACTTTGTAGTCGGCGCCGTATTTGTGCAGCAGGTCCATGGTCGAGGTGCGTTCCGAGCCGCGACGCAGGTTGTTCTTCCACACCGATTCATAAATGAAGTTGTGGAAATAGAAGTACTCCAGGTGCTTGAACTCGGTCTTGCAGGCCGAGAACAGCTCCTCGCAGATCTTCACGTGGGCGTCCATCGAGCCGCCGATGTCGAACAGCAGCAACAGCTTGATGGTGTTGCGCCGTTCCGGGCGCATCTGAATATTCAGCAGCCCGGCATCGCGGGCGGTGTGGTCGATGGTGCCATCGATGTCCAACTCGTCTGCCGCACCCTGGCGGGCAAACTTGCGCAGGCGGCGCAGGGCCACCTTGATGTTGCGCGTGCCCAGTTCCACCGAGTCATCGAGGTTCTTGTAGTCGCGCTGGTCCCAGACTTTCACCGCCTTGCCCTGGCGCTTGCCGGCATCGCCGACGCGGATGCCTTCCGGGTTGAACCCGCCGGAGCCAAAGGGGCTGGTGCCGCCAGTGCCGATCCACTTGTTGCCGCCGGCGTGGCGTTCCTTCTGTTCTTCCAGGCGCTTCTTGAATTCTTCGATCAGCTTGTCGAGGCCACCCAGGGACTGGATCTGCGCCCGTTCTTCATCGCTCAGGGAGCGTTCGAACTCCTTGCGCAGCCAGTCTTCGGGGATCAGCGCCTGCAAGTGGTCGTCGAGCTTTTCCAGGCCATTGAAGTAGGCACCGAAGGCACGGTCGAACTTGTCGTAGTGGCGCTCGTCCTTCACCAGAATCGCCCGGGCGAGGTAATAAAACTCGTCCATGTCGGCGAAGGTCACGCGCTGCTTGAGCGCGTTGATCAGGTCGAGCAGCTCGCGCACCGACACCGGGACCTTGGCGGCGCGCATTTCATTGAACAGGTTGAGCAACATGACAGCAGCCTCTTAGCGGGTGCCGCGACGGCTCATGAACGCCAGGCGCTCCAGCAACTGCACGTCCTGCTCGTTTTTCACCAGGGCGCCGGCCAGGGGCGGAATGGCTTTGGTCGGATCGCGCTCGCGCAGCACCGCTTCGCCGATGTTGTCGGCCATCAGCAGTTTCAGCCAGTCCACCAACTCCGAGGTCGAAGGTTTTTTCTTCAGGCCGGGGACTTTGCGCACGTCGAAAAACACGTCCAGGGCTTCACTGACCAGGTCTTTCTTGATGTCCGGGTAGTGCACGTCGACGATTTTCTGCAGGGTGGTGCGGTCGGGGAAGGCGATGTAGTGGAAGAAGCAGCGGCGCAGGAAGGCGTCCGGCAATTCCTTTTCGTTGTTGGAGGTAATGATGATGATTGGCCGCTGCTTGGCCTTGATGGTCTCGTCGATCTCGTAAACGTAGAACTCCATCTTGTCGAGTTCCTGCAACAGGTCGTTGGGGAACTCGATGTCGGCCTTGTCGATCTCGTCGATCAGCAGGATCACCCGCTCTTCGGATTCGAAGGCCTCCCACAGCTTGCCCTTCTTCAGGTAGTTGCGGATGTCATGGACCTTGTCCACCCCCAGTTGCGAGTCGCGCAGGCGGCTGACCGCGTCGTACTCATACAGGCCCTGGTGCGCCTTGGTGGTGGATTTGATGTGCCAGGTGATCAGACGTGCGCCGAAGGACTCGGCCAGTTGTTCGGCGAGCATGGTCTTGCCGGTGCCCGGTTCGCCCTTGACCAGCAGCGGCCGCTCCAGGGTGATGGCGGCGTTGACCGCCAGCTTCAGGTCATCGGTGGCGACGTATGCACGGGTGCCTTCGAACTTCATCTGCAATTCCTCGAACGGTAACGCCGGGCTGCCACAGGCAGGCCGGAACAATAAACGGGATGGCCGACTATAGCGCGGCGCCCCGTCGACTGTGAACGCAGACGCCCCATTCAGTCTCTGAATGGGGCGTCACTTGCTGACTCGGTCAGCGCAGGCTCAGTCAGCTGACGGCTTGGGTTGCTCGTAGCGGGCGTTGAATGCCTGGACAAAACCATTGCGCAGGATCTGCAAAAACGCCTGGAACGCGCTGATGTCCTGCTGGTGCACGTTGCCGCTGAGCTCGACCCGGGTGGCGAACTGGTTTTTGCTCTGGTTCTTGAGCACGGTCTCGCTGGCGCCCACCAGGGCCTCCCAGACCGAGCGGAAGATGCTTTTGTTCTTGTTCTCCACATCCTGTTGCCAATTGAACACTTCGACGTCGCGCAGCAGCGGCTTGATATAACCCTTGAGCTGACCCTTGGTGGCTTCGGCCTCGATCACCACATCGCCGTGACCGGCATTGAAGTCGAACTTGCCGTAGGCCGAGGCGAAGTCGTTGAGGCGCTTGAGTTCGATGTCCTTGGCCCGCAGGCGGAACTCGAAGTCTTCGAAATTGCTCAGGGGGTCGAAGGTGGCGCTGCTTTCCAGGGGCGCGTGGCCCAGCAGCAGGGCCTTGCCTTCGAAGCGGGCATCGCGCCGGCCTTTGACGTCGACCACGTTGGTCAGGTTGTACAGGCTGGCATTGACCTGGGTCGCGTTCATGTTGACCGGTGGCTTGGAGTTGAAATTGCGAAAGCTGATCTTGCCGTCGTCGATCCGCACTTCGTCGAGGGTGATCGGCAGCAGCTTGCTCAATTGCGCGCGCCAGTCGGTGCCCTGACCGGTCTGCGACGCCTGTTTGTTGGGGCCGCCGTCGACGAAGTTCAGCTCGGGATTGACGAACTGCACCTTGGCCACCACGGCATGGTCGTACCACAGCGAATGCCAGCTCACCGCCAGGTCGATCAACGGTGCATCGACGAACGGCACCGGCACTTTGCCGTCGACCTTGACGATCTTCAGCCCGTTGATCCGATACGCGCCGCGCCACAGCGCCAGGTCGACATCGGTGATCTGGCCCCGGTAGTCGCCCATGTCCGCCAGCTTGTCGTTCAGGTAGTCGCGTACCAGGTAGGGCAGGGCGATGTGCACGGCCACCAGCAGCACCACAACTGCGGCCAGGGTCCATAGCGGCCAACTGTAACGACGTTTCATGAGCGTGAGTCTCCATCTGTCATTAAAGGGATTGACTGCCTCGGCTCGCAGTCGTTCGAAGCAACTGTCGAGGCATGGACGCCGAGCGGCTTTTGTACGATGGTCGGCAGCGCTGTCGGGCCTTGTCTTTCGCCAAAGAAGGTAATTATGGATACCAGGAAGCTGCGTCATGTTCTGGGGCTGGTGGAGCACCTGACCTTCAGTCGAGCCAGTATCGAGGTCAACCTCAGCCAGCCGGCGCTGTCGCGCAGCATTGCCTCGATCGAGGCCGAGCTTGGGGTGCAATTGTTCGATCGCGGCCCGGCGGGGGTCGAGCTGACGCCCTACGGCCGAGTGTTCACCGAGCGTGCACGCAAGGTGCTGGCCGAACTCAACGAACTGCGGCGCGACATCGAATGGGTGCGCCGCGGCGAGTATGGCGAGATCGCCCTGGGCTTCGGGCCCACGGCAGCGGCGCTGCTGAAGGCGCCGTTGCTCGAGCATTTCGCGCGCAACGCCCCCCGGCTGCGGCTGACCGTCAAGGGCGGGACCTACGAGGAACTGTTGCGGCTGTTGCTGGAGGAGCGGATCGATATCTTCTTTGGCGATGTGGCGCTGCTTTCTTATCGCCATGACCTGCAGGTCGACCCCTTGCCGTGCTGGCGCAGCGGGTTTTTCTGCCGTGCCGGGCACCCCTTGTTGCAGGGCGAGCCGGTGTCGCGGGCACAACTGCTGGCGTATCCCCTGGGCAGCATCCAGTTATCGGCCTGGGCCATGGCGGATCTGGAAGCGTATTTCGAGTGTTCGATCGAGACCGCCCTGCACTTTCAAACCGATCTGCTGAGTGATCTGGAGGCCTTGGCCCTGGCCGGAAACAGCGTGGTGTTCGGCAGCCGGCCGGCGTTCTGGCAGGCGCTGGGCAACGGCCGCTTGTGCGAAATACCGCTGGACCCGCCCTTGCAACGCAGCGCGCGCTTCGGCTCGGTGAGCCTGGCGGGGCGCACCCTGGCGCCATCGGTGGAAAGCGCCAAGGCCGAGGCGCAGAAGATCTTTGCCGGCTATGCGGGGCAGTTGGCGCTGCCGGTTTGATCAGTCTTCGGCAGCGGCCGAGCGCTGCAACTCTTGGAGCAATGGGTCGATGTAGCGGTTGGCGTGCCAGGTGTAAAAGCCGGTGACCGCGACGCAGAACCCGTACAGGCCGACCCCGACCAGGATTCCGCTGGTCACGCGTGACTCGCTCGACAGCGGCAGGGTCAGCCAGTGCGGGACAAAAGCCACCAGCAGGATAAAGCCGAAGTAGGCGCCCAGGGTCAGCAGGCTCAGGCCCAGGCTGAACCGTGTGCGCAGTTTCTTCAGGCGACGCAGCAGGTGATCGGAGTGGCGGGCGGTGCTGGGCATGGCGGTTTCCTCGTTGTCAGTCAGGGCTCAGTGGGCCACGGCGGCGTGGGCGTTGATGCCGGTCAGGGAGCGGTAGTGCTGGGCGTCGAAACGCGCACGCTCGGCCGCGCCCGAGGGGCTGTGATCGGTGACCGAGGCCACCCAGGCGGCGAGGAAGGCCAGGCTCATGGAGAACAGGGCGGGGTTGGAGTAGGGGAAGACCGGCGCCGCATGCCCCAGCACTCCGACCCAGATCGCTGGCCCGAGTATCAGCAGGCCCACGGAGCTGGCGAGCCCGCAGAGGCAGGCGGCGACCACCCCGCGCGTGGTCAGTCCGCGCCAGAAGATCGACAGGATCAGCATCGGGAAGTTGGTGCTGGCGGCAATCGCGAACACCAGCCCGGCGAGGAAGCTGATGTTCAGGTGCTGCACCCATTGCGACAGCAGCAGGGCGACGACAATCAGGGTGACGCTGGCGATCCGGGAGATCTTCAGCTCGCGCTCGGGGTTGCTGGTGGGCTGGCGGAACAGGTGGGTGTAGATATCGTGGCCGACCGCCGAGGCGCCGGAGATGGTCAGCCCGGCCACCACCGCGAGGATGGTGGCAAAGGCCACGGCCGACATCAGGCCGAGGAACAACTGGCCGCCAAAGAAGCTGCCCAGGTGCATGGCCGCCATGTTGTTGCCGCCGATCAGGTCCTGGCTGCCGGCTTCGAGAAACGCCGGGTTGCCGAGGACGAAGATCGCCGCCCCGGCGCCGATCACCAGCAGCAGGGTATAGAAGTAGGCAATGATGCAGGTGGCGTAGAACGCCGATTGGCGGGCGGCGGCGCCATCCTTGACGGTGAAGAAGCGGATCAGGATATGGGGCAGCCCGACCATGCCGAAAATCAGCGACACGCCGAGGGAAATGGCGTCCACCGGGTCGGCGATCAGCTTGCTCGGGGCCAGCACCGACAGGCCCTGGGGATGGGCTTGGATCACCCGGTCGAGCAACTGGTTGGCGCTGAAACCCACGCGCAAGACCATGAAACACAGGAAGCTGCCGATCGCCAGGATCAGCAGCGCCTTGATGATCTGCACCCAGGTGGTGGCCAGCATGCCGCCGATCAGCACGTACAGCAGCACCAGGACCCCGACCATGGCCACCGACGCCAGGTACGGCGTGCCGAACAGCAGCTGGATCAACTTGCCGGCGCCGACCATCTGCACCACCAGATAGAACAGCACGATGACCAGGGAGTTGGCGGCGGTCAGCAGATGCACCGGGCGCTTTTGCAGGCGGAACGAGACCACGTCCGACAGCGTGTAATGCCCCAGGTTGCGCAAGGGCTCGGCCACCAGAAACAGCAGGATCGGCCAGCCGACCAGGGTCCCAACCCCGTAGATCAGGCTGTCGTAGCCATACATCGCCTGCATCGCCACCGCGCCAAGAAAGGTCGAGGCCGACATGTAGTCGCCGGCCAGGGCCAGGCCGTTCTGCCAGGGCTTGATGCCGCCGCCGGCGTTGTAGAAGTCTCCGGTGCCGCGGCTGCGGCGACCGGCCCAGCGGGTGACGCCCAGGGTCAGGCTCACCAGCAGCAGGAAGGGCACCAGGGTGTGCCAGTTGGCGGCATAACTGGTGCCGGAAGCCGCATGGGCGGTGGGCGCCAGTAACAGCAGGGGCAGGCAGGCGAACAGGGTTCTGGGGTTCATGGCGGCTTCCGGGCTGGCGTGTTGTTGTTGTTGTTGTTGTTGTTGTTGTTGTTGTTGTGTCAGGCAGCCAGGCGCAGGCGTACCAGTTGCTCGAACATGGCAACGCCAATACCAGCCACGTCGTCGTTGAAGTCATAGTGCGGGTGATGGCACATGGGGCCGTCCTGCCCCAGCAGGAAATGGCAGCCGGGACGGGCCTGGAGAAACACCGACACATCGTCCCCGGCCATGATCGGCGCCACGTTTTCAATCAGGTTTTCCGGCCCCACCACCTGCTGCGCCGCCTGCACCACATAGCGGGTCGGCTGCGGGCTATTGACCACCGGCGGGGTGCTGTTGGCCAGGCTCATGTCGATCTGGCAGCCATGGGCCAGGGCCAGCCCCTGGCAGACTTGCTCCATGCGTTCGACCACCTGTTGCCGAACGGCGGTGGACAAGGTGCGAATGGTGCCGTCGAGCACGGCGAATTCGGGGATCACATTGTTGGTTTCCCCGGCCTGGAAGCGGCAGACGCTGATCACTGCGTTTTCCAGCGGGTCGATGGTGCGGCTGACGATCCCTTGCAGGGCGCCGACCAGGGCTGCGCCGATCACGATCGGGTCGACACTCAAATGCGGCATGCCGCCATGGCTGCCAACCCCGGTGATACGGATCGAAAAGAAGTCGACCGACGCCAGCTGGGCACCGACCCGCACGCCAATGGTGCCGGCCGCCAGGGTCGGGTGGTTGTGCAGGGAATACACCTCATCGAAGGGAAAACGCTGCAACAAACCGTCTTCGAGCATGGCCAGGCTGCCCTGGATGATTTCTTCGGCGGGCTGGAATATCAGCACCACCTGGCCGCGAAACTGGCGCTGCCGGGCCAGCAGGCAGGCGGTGCCCAGCAGGATGCTGGTATGCCCGTCGTGGCCGCAGCCATGGAACACTCCGTGATGCTGCGAGCGATAGGCGGGCTGGCCCTCCTCGATGATGGGCAGGGCGTCCATGTCGGCGCGAAAGGCGATGCTCGGGCCGGGGCCGAGGGCGCCGTGAATCACCCCCACGACCCCGGTCTGGCCGATGCCGGTATGGGTTTCGATGCCCCAGGAGCGCAGCAGGGTGGCGACGAAGTGGGCGGTCTGGTGTTCGTTGAAGGCGATTTCCGGCTGGCTGTGGATCTGCTGGCGCCAGGCGCGCATGTCGTCGGCCAGGGACTGGATTTCTGGGGCAATAGCCATCTGCATGATTCCTTTGACGGGGCGGGTAGGGGAGCTGGCCAACTCTTGGGCGGCATCATGGCCCAGACCCGATTGGCCCGACCAATGCGAACTTCAGTCCCGGCTATGCGTCTCTTGCATAGCCCCGGCCAGGGTTTTGCGCGGCCTGTGGCTACGACTGGACGCTCATGGGCCCGAGGCATACCCTTGAGCACTTCTTCAATGCTGCATAAGGACCCAGCCATGAGCCGCATTTTTGCTGACAACGCCCATTCCATCGGTAATACGCCCTTGGTGCAGATCAACCGCATCGCGCCCCGTGGCGTGACCATTCTGGCCAAGATCGAAGGGCGCAACCCGGGCTACTCGGTGAAGTGCCGGATCGGCGCGAACATGATCTGGGACGCCGAAAGCTCGGGCAAACTCAAGCCGGGCATGACCATTGTCGAGCCAACGTCGGGCAACACCGGTATCGGCCTGGCGTTTGTCGCGGCGGCGCGGGGCTACAAGTTGATGCTGACCATGCCGGCCTCCATGAGCGTCGAGCGGCGCAAGGTGCTCAAGGCCCTGGGTGCCGAACTGGTGCTGACCGAGCCGGCCAAGGGCATGAAAGGCGCAATCGACAAGGCGGCGGAAATTCTGGCCAGTGACCCGGCCAAGTACTTCATGCCCCAGCAGTTCGATAACCCGGCCAACCCGGCAATCCACGAAAAAACCACCGGCCCGGAAATCTGGAACGACACCGACGGCGCAGTGGATGTGCTGGTGGCCGGCGTGGGCACGGGCGGCACCATCAGCGGGGTGTCCCGTTACATCAAGAAGACCCAGGGCAAGCCGATCATCTCGGTGGCGGTGGAGCCGGCGGGTTCGCCGGTGATTACCCAGAAGCTCGCCGGTGAAGAAATCAAGCCCAGCCCCCACAAAATCCAGGGCATCGGTGCCGGTTTCGTGCCGGGCAACCTGGATTTGTCGATGGTCGACCGGGTCGAGTTGGTGACCGACGAAGAGTCCAAGGCCATGGCCCTGCGCCTGATGCAGGAAGAGGGGATCTTGTGCGGCATTTCCTGCGGTGCGGCGATGGCGGTGGCGGTACGCATGGCTGAAACCCCGGAAATGCAGGGCAAGACCATCGTCGTGATCCTGCCGGACTCGGGCGAGCGCTACCTGTCGAGCATGCTGTTCAGCGACCTGTTCACCGACCAGGAAAACCAGCAGTAACTCCGGCCTTCCCGGGTGCGGCACCTGACGCGAACCGGCCAGCCGCCTTGCCAATGTGCTGATCCACATCAGCCGGGGTTTGGCGGCCTTATGCTAATTAACGCTTTGTTGCGCGACCGTTAACGCTGATTGTTCGGTTGCGCGGGTTTTTCCAAGGCCCAGGAGTGTTTATCATGGCCGGCTGCCAGGTCGGGTGAACGCAACCCCGCAAGTGCCTATTTTCAAGGAGTTGTTGCATGAGCTTTTCCTTCGCTGCCAAGTTCGGGGTGCTGCTGGTGTTTATCGGCAGCACCCTTTACGTGCATTTGCGCGGCAAGGCGCGTCTGCCGGTATTGCGCCAGTTCGTCAACCATTCGGCGCTGTTCGCCCCTTACAACGCCTTGATGTATCTGTTTTCCGGTGTGCCTTCCAAGCCATACCTGGACCGCAGCAAGTTCCCGGAACTGGACGTGCTCAAGGACAACTGGCAGGTGATCCGCGACGAAGCCATGCACCTGTTCGACGAGGGTTATATTCGCGCCGCCGAAAAGAACAACGACGCCGGCTTCGGTTCGTTCTTCAAGAAGGGCTGGAAGCGTTTCTACCTCAAGTGGTACGACAAACCCCTGCCCTCGGCCGAAGCGCTGTGCCCGAAGACCGTGGAGCTGGTCAGCCGCATTCCCAACGTCAAGGGCGCGATGTTCGCGCTGTTGCCAGGCGGCAGCCACCTCAACCCGCACCGTGACCCGTTTGCCGGCTCCCTGCGTTATCACCTGGGCCTGTCCACGCCGAACTCCGACGCCTGCCGGATTTTCGTCGACGGCCAGGAATATGCCTGGCGCGATGGCGAAGACGTGATGTTCGATGAAACCTACGTGCACTGGGTGAAGAACGAGACCGAGCAGACGCGGGTGATCCTGTTCTGCGACATCGAGCGTCCGCTGAGCAACCGCCTGATGACCCGCCTCAACCGTTGGGTCAGTGGCCTGCTGGGGCGCGCCACCGCGCCGCAGAACCTCGACGACGAACGCGTCGGCGGGATCAACCAGGCCTATGCCTGGAGCAAGAACTTCAGCGACCGCTTCAGTGGCGTGGTCAAGCAATGGAAGCGCCGCAATCCCAAGCTGTATCGGATCATGCGTCCGGTGCTGGCGGTGGTGGTGCTGGCAGCCCTGGGTTACTGGTTGTTTGGATAAAGCGTTGCAAAGGTTATCGAGCGCTGGTTATAGTCGGCGCTCGGTGCATCAGACGATTCACCTTCCCTCTTAAGAAAGATCTGCACATGCCCCTTTCCCCGATCAATGCGGTAGTCGATTCAGCGGTCAACGCTGGCGTCGTGCCGTGCGGGAATCAGCAGCCTGCGCAGATCAGTCACTACCCCCCACCTGTCAGTAGCACGCCGGTGTACGCCGTCGTATCACCGCCGGGCGTTGTTGTCCGGGGCTGATCAGCAGTCACTGCTGTGCCCTGTACCCGCCAGAAAAAACTACTGAATTTCAGCCTCGGCTGAGTTGGCTTTTTGCCTGATTACAGGTGGTCACCATGTTTGTCATTTCGAAAAAGTCCGCGCTTGCGGCGGCCTCCACGAGCCTGTTCGTCCTGCTCTGGAGCAGTGGCGCGATCTTCTCCAAATGGGGGCTGGCCCATGCCTCGCCCTTTGCCTTCCTGCTGCTGCGTTTCGCCATCGCCCTGTGCGGGCTGGTGCTGTTGATTCCACTGCTCAAACTCAGGCTGCCCCGTGGGCGGCAGTCGATGCTGTACGCGGCGGCCACCGGGCTGGTGCTGTTGGGGGCCTATCAGATCTTTTACCTGCTGGCGCTGGACTTGAAGGTCACCCCCGGGGTCATGGCGACCATCATGGGGGTGCAACCGATCCTCACCGTGGTGCTGATGGAGCGCCAGCGCTCCTGGAGCCGGATGTTCGGCCTGGCGCTGGGCCTGGCTGGCCTGATCATGGTGGTGTACCAGGGCATCGGCCTGGCGGGGATGTCCCTGGCCGGGATGCTGTTCGGCCTGCTGGCGCTGGCGAGCATGACCCTGGGTTCGATCATGCAGAAGCGCATCACCGACAACCCCCTCGGCACCCTGCCGGTGCAGTACCTGGCCGGCTTGCTGTTGTGCGGGGTGTTCGTGCCGTTTCAACCTTTCCACTTCGAGCAGTCGACGGGCTTTTTCGTGCCGGTGCTGTGGATGGGCCTGGTGGTTTCGGTGCTGGCGACCCTGTTGCTGTATCGCTTGATCGCCCGCGGCAACCTGGTCAATGTCACCAGTCTGTTTTACCTGGTGCCGGCGGTAACGGCGGTCATGGATTACCTGATCTTCGGCAATCGCCTGGCCAGCCTGAGCATCCTCGGCATGCTGCTGATCATTGTCGGGTTGGTGTTCGTCTTCCGTAAAAACGCCTGATACCCAGTCGATGACGCTCCTTGCCTGCAACGGGCAAGGTTGCGTCGCGGGTTCGCCCGGTGTCGGAAAGCATTATCGATTTCATCGTTCCGATGAAATTAAATAAGACAATCCTTAAAGTTAAAGAGCCCGCCTAAGCTGACGACATAGTGGCTACACACGGAGGGCGCAGCATGAACGTAAACCACCTATCAGCAGCAGTCGGGTTGTTTTTTGGGGTCATTGGCCCGACCTTCGCTGCAACGCCCTTGTCTCAAGGGGTCATCCACTTCTACGGCAGTATCGTTGAATCTCCTTGCTCGCCTGATACCCATTCAGCCCATCAGGACAGCGGTGCAACCCTCAGCCTGAGCAGGTGCCCGCAGGCCGCACGCGCAGGTTCGCTCAGCGTGCAGCCCGTCGCCACGGTGGCGGCGCTGTCGCCCTCGGCGGTCAAGGTCAAATTGGTCGCCGACAGCGGCCGGTCCGAGCGCTACTACAACCAGCAATACGCCCTGGTCGATGGCGCAGGGAAGGCAGTCAACAGCGGCGCCTACATCATCACCCTGACGTCGCCTTGAACCCTGCCGATGATGAGCCGGAGGTTTTCGCCAAGCCCTAGGGCCGTGCTCCGGCTTGTTCGACCCGCACCGAGTGCATGAACGCCTGCATGGCCGATGACTGGATGCGATGGCGCCGGGTAATCAGGCCAAAGGGCGGCAGGCGCGTTTCGAAGCTGATCGGCAGTACCGCCAGCAGATCGCGCCCCGGGTAGTCCTCGACCACCGAGACCGGGGTCACGCCAATCATGTCGGTCTGCTGCACCAGTGACAGCAGGGTCATGATCGAGGTGGTCTCGACGATGCTGCTGGGGATGTCGACCCGGGCATTGTGAAACACCTGATTGATGATCGCACGCATGGGGCTGGGGTGCTGTTGCAGGACCCAGGTTTCGTTCTGCAGCTCGGCCCAGCTCAGTCGGGTACTGTGTGCCAGCGGATTCTGCGCACCGGCGATCACGCACAATTCCTCCTCGCCCAGGCTGTCGAACAGCAGCTCCTCGGCCCTTGCACCGGCGGGGATCCGGCCGAGCACGATGTCCAGTTGATCCTGCAACAAGGCCTGCACCAGCACGTCGCTGGTGTCGACCTGAATGCTCATGGACAAGCGTGGGTGGCTCTTTTTCAAGGTGGCGATGGTTCGCGTCAGCAAGCCCGAGGCCAGCGCCGGAATGGCGCCGACGGCGACCCGTCCGAGGTTGCCGGACTCCAGGGCCACCAGTTCTTCGCGCATGCCGCTGACTTCGGCGAAAACCATCTGCGCGTAATAAATCACTGTTTCGCCAAACGGCGTCGGGCGCATGCCTCGGGGCAGGCGCTCGAACAGCTCGACCCCCAGCAGGTCTTCGGCTTCGTGAAGCATCTTGGTCGCCGCCGGCTGGGTCATGCCGATATTGTCGGCCGCCCGGCGCAACGAGCCGAATTCCTGCAGCGCCAGCATCAGCCGCAATTGGCGCAGGCGCAGGCGACTGTGGATTACGTTGGCATCAGGAATTCGGGTCATGGGGCCGGGCTCGCAAAAGGGACAGCGGCAAGCCTGCCAACAAATGCCAGGCGCTACCAGCGACCATGATCAGGTTCGGGGTTTTTCCCGATAACCCTAAGTGGGCAGGAAGCGCCTTCTGCTATCACCTGAGGCTATCGGTGGATATGCATAAGTGATTAGCCGCTGTGTCGGGCGCTGGCTAAAGTCGCGCCATCGCTCAAGACGTACCGGCCACCGAGGCGTTTCTTCGGGCGACTCAACAACTACAAAAAGCCAGCCCTGGCGCTTGCCCGGGGCCTGTCTCAAGGAACACTCAAATGACCCGTCCAGATCCTGCCCTGGCGTTGTCCAGCGCCATCTCCAAAAGCCGGCTGCGTTTGCTGCCGTTCCTGATCCTGATGTACATCCTGGCGTTTATCGATCGCTCCAATGTCGGCTTCGCCAAAGCCGCGCTGCAGGCCGATACCGGTCTGGGCGACGCGGCGTTCGCCTTCGGCGCGAGCATCTTTTTCGTCGGTTACGCGTTCTTCGAGGTGCCGAGCAATTACATGCTGCACCGCCTGGGCGCCAAGGTCTGGCTGTGCCGGATCATGGTCACCTGGGGCCTGGTGTCGGCGGCGATGATGTTCGCCCACAACGCCGAAACCTTTTACGTGCTGCGCTTCATGCTGGGGGTGGCCGAAGCCGGCTTCTTCCCGGGGATCATCCTTTACCTCACCTATTGGTTCCCCGCGCAAAGCCGTGGCCAGGCCCTGGGCCTGTTCTATTTCGGCTTGCCGCTGGCGCTGGTGTTGGGCAGCCCGCTGTCGGGCTGGTTGCTGGAGTTCCATGGCGTGTTCGGCCTGACCAACTGGCAATGGCTGTTTGTGGTCGAAGGCCTGATGGCTTCGGTGGTTGGCATCGCCGCCTATTTTTACCTGGTCAACCGTCCGGCCGATGCCCGCTGGTTGAGCCCTGAACAGAAGCAGGCGCTGCAAGACGCCCTGGCCGAAGAGGACGCCCAGAAACAACACAGCAGCCCCCACGGTTTCCTCAGCGCTTTGCGCAACCCTCGGGTGCTGCAATTCTGCCTGGCCTATTTCACCATCCAGATGAGTGTCTACGGCGTGGTGTTCTACCTGCCGACCCGTATCGCCGGGCTGCTCGATGGCCATGTCGGGCTCAGTGTCGGCCTGATTACCGCGATCCCCTGGGTCTGCGCCCTGGTTGTCACGCGCCTGGTCACCCGCTATGCCGACCGCAGCGGCCAGCACCGGCGCATGGCGGTGTGCATGCTGACCATGGCCGCACTGGGCATCGCGGCCTCGGCCCTGGGCAACAGCATGGTGCCGGTGGTGCTGGCGTTCTGTTTTGCCGCCGCCGGATTCGTCGCGGTTCAGCCGCTGTTCTGGACCATCCCCACCGGTTACCTGAGCGGTGCCGCCGCCGCTGGCGGGATCGCCCTGATCAACTCCATCGGCAACCTGGGCGGCTTTGTCGCCCCCAACCTGAAAACCGTGATGGAAAGCCAGTTTGCCGACCCGCGCGCGGGCATGTTTGCCCTGGCCCTGGTGGGCATCCTCGGCGCCATCCTGCTGGCTCGACTGCGCACCGGCACTACCCCGAACTCTCCCCAACAGCTCAAACCAGCCCAGGTTGGCTGAACTCTACCCAAGCGTTAGCAAGGAACTGTATCCATGAAAATCAAAGCGATCCGTACCCGCGTTTTCGAGTGGAAAGGCAAGGTCGTCCCACCCCAGGCGCACTTCTGCACCAACGCCAGCGATATCCTGTTCGAGCGTGGCGATGCCATGGGCTCGTTCCGTTTCCACGGCTGGCTGGTGGTTGAAGTCGAGACCGACACCGGCCTCGTCGGTATCGGCAACTGCGCCCTGGCACCGCGGGTGGCCAAGGAAATCATCGACACCTACCTGGCACCCATCGCAATCGGCGAAGACCCGTTCGACAACGAATACATCTGGCAGAAGATGTACCGCCAGAGTCACGCCTGGGGCCGCAAGGGCATCGGCATGGCGGCAATCTCGGCCATCGATATCGCCATCTGGGACATCATGGGCAAGGCGGTGAACAAGCCGGTGTTCAAGCTGCTGGGCGGGCGCACCAAGGAAAAGATCTGGACCTACGCCTCCAAACTGTACGCCAACGACAACCTCGACCTGTTCCTCGAAGAGGCCCAGGGCTATCTGAACCAGGGCTTCACCGCGCTGAAAATGCGCTTCGGCTACGGCCCCAAGGACGGCCCGGCCGGCATGCGTCGCAACATCGAGCAAGTGCGCGCCCTGCGTGAGCTGGCCGGACCGGACATCGACATCATGCTGGAGTGCTACATGGGCTGGACCCTGGAATACGCGCGCCGCATGTTGCCCAAACTGGCCGAGTTCGAGCCGCGCTGGCTGGAAGAGCCAGTGATCGCCGATGACATCGAGGGTTATATCGAACTGAAGAAGATGGGCATCATGCCGATCTCCGGCGGTGAGCACGAGTTCACCTCCTATGGCTTCAAGGACCTGCTGGAGCGGCGTGCGGTGGACGTGATCCAGTACGACACCAACCGGGTCGGCGGCATTACCGCGGCACGTAAAATCAATGCCCTGGCCGAAGCCTGGTCGGTGCCGGTGATCCCCCATGCCGGGCAGATGCACAACTACCACCTGACGATGTCCACCACCGCTTCGCCAATGGCCGAGTTCTTCCCGGTGTTCGACGTCGAAGTCGGCAATGAGCTGTTCTATTACGTGTTCAAGGGTGAGCCGCAGCCGGTCAACGGTTACATCCAGCTCGACGATCACAAGCCGGGCCTGGGCCTGGAAATCTCCGACGACTACCTCGGTGATTTCAACATCATCGAGTAGGCCGCCCGTTCGTGGACACCTGTCGCCGCGCCCAGGGCGGCAGGTTCAGGGCTTTCTCAGCACCGTGGGCTGCAACACCAGCCACAACGCCGCGCCAATCAGCGCCCCGCCATAGAGGTGGGCCATGGACAGCGGTTCATCCAGCAGCAACGCCCCCCACAACACCCCGAACAGCGGAATCATGAAGGTCACGGTCATCGACTTGACCGGCCCCACCGAACTCAGCAGGCGGAAGTAAAGAATGTAGGCCAGCGCCGTGCACACCAGGCCCAGGCCCAGCAGCGACAGCCACACGCTCCAGCCGCCCCAGCTGGCGGGCGGTTGGGTAAAGGTGCTGTAGGCGAACAACGGCAGCAGCAACAAGGTGGCGCCGAGCATGCTGCCCAGGGCGGCAAGGCGGCTGTCGAGGCCACCGGCCTGGTCCAGCCAGCGCCGTGCCAGAAAGCCGGCAAAACCGTAGCAGGTGGTGGCCAGCAGGCAGGACAGGGCGCCCAGCAACAGTTGCAGGTCAAAGGCCATGGGCCCGGCGCGGGTCAGGATGCCGACCCCGAACAGTCCCAGGCAGACCCCGGCGATCTTCGCCAGGCTGAGTTTTTCATGGAAGAACAGGCCACCGATCAACACGCCCATCAACGGCGTGGTGGCGTTGAAAATGGCCGAGTAACCGGCCGGCAGCACCTGGGCAGCCACTGAATACATGGTGGCGGGGATGCCCGAGTTGATCATCCCGAGCAGCAGGACGATTTTGAACTTGCCGCGAAAATCCCAGCTGATGCGCATCAGCGTCAGGATTACCAGCAACCCGCCGGCGGCGATCGAGACTCGAAAAAACGCTGTGGGCACCGTGCCCAGCACGGGCGCGATGATTCGCATAAACAGGAAGCTCGCGCCCCAGATGGCAGCTAATGACAGCAGGCGCAGGATATCGACAGGGCTCACGGCAAACTTCTCACCTAATGGGGGCGAGAGTGTGCCGAGAGGCCCCTGGCCTTGCAAACCCTAATCGGTCTTTTACAACACGAAACGCGTCACCAGGCCGTTGAGGTCGATGGCCAGGCGCGACAGCTCCTGGCTGGCGGCGGAGGTCTGGGTGGCGCCGGCGGCGGTCTGGGTCGAGAGGTCGCGGATGTTCACCAGGCTGCGGTCGACGTCGCGGGCCACCAGAGCCTGCTGCTCGGCGGCGCTGGCGATCACCAGGTTGCGCTGGCTGATCTGAGAGATCGCGCTGGTGATTTTCTCCAGGGCACTGCCCGCGCTATTGGCCCGTTGCAGGGTGTGCCCGGCCTGCTCGGCGCTGCTTTGCAGGGCGCCGACCGTGGCGTCGGTGCCTTGCTGGATGCGGGTGATCATCTGTTCGATTTCTTCGGTGGAGTCCTGGGTGCGCTGGGCAAGCGAGCGTACCTCGTCGGCCACGACCGCAAAGCCGCGCCCGGCTTCCCCGGCCCGCGCCGCTTCGATGGCGGCGTTGAGTGCCAGCAGGTTGGTCTGTCCGGCGATGCCGCGAATCACCTCCAGCACCTTGCTGATGTCCTGGGCTTGCAACGCCAGGCCCTGGGCCTGGGCCGAGGCACCGAGCACTTCGTCCACCAGTTGCTGGATCGAACTGATGGTTTCACTGACCTGGTAATGGCCGTGCTTGCTGTCCTCGTCCGAGGCTTGCGAGGCCTCGGCGCTGGACACCGCGTTGCCGGCCACTTCATCCACTGCCGCGCTCATTTCGGTGACGGCGGTGGCGGCCTGTTCGATTTCATCGTTCTGCAGTTGCAGGCCCCGGGTGCTCTGCTCCATCACCGAACTCATTTCTTCGGCGGCGGAAGCCAGTTGCTGCGACGATTCGCTGATGCCGTGCAGGGTCGAGCGCAGGTTGGCCTGCATTCCGGCCAGGGCGGTGAGCAATTGCGCGGGTTCATCGGTGCCGTCGCTGCCGATGGGTTGGCTCAAGTCGCCGGCGGCGATGGTCTGCGCCACCGCCAGGGCCTGGGCCAGCGGGGTGGTGATGCTGCGGGTCAGCATCCACGCCAGTAGCAGGGTGCCAACCAGGGCGATGCCAATGATCAGGCTGACAATCCACAGCGAACGGTCGTACATCGCGGCGGCGTTGTCGGCGGCCAGGTCGGCGCCCTCCTGGTTGAAGGTGATCAAGTCCTCCAGGCCCTGGTCGAGCACTGTGCCCTGGGGCGCCAGTTCGCTATTGAGGCGTTTATAAGCCTGCTCGGACTGGCCGGCGTCGATCTCGGCGATGATCTGGTCGAGGATCTGCAGGTAGCGACCGACCAGGGTCTTGAGTGCATTGAGCTTGGCCTGCTCCTGGTCGTTGCTGAGCAGGGCCTGGTGGTCGACGAGGCGTTTTTGCAGTTCCTGGCGCTCGCTGGCGATGATGCCTTTGCTTTTGTCGTGGCTGGCCGCCTGGTCGTTGGCGATCAGGCGCACCGCTTCAAGGCGGATAGCGGCGATATTGGCCGCGCTGTCGTGGATGTTTTCGATGCTTGGCATCCACGACTCCTCGATGACTTTTGCACTTTCGCGCAGGGCGGCCATCTGGCCCAGGCAAAACATCCCGACCACGATCAACAGGCTGGCCAGCACCCCGAAGCTCAAGCTGGCGCGCAGGCCGATGCGGATGTTCCTGATAGACATAACGTGCTCCTTGGTCATTGAAAAAACAGTGTTCCCTTGTCGGTTCGGATCTTGTTGTTAGAGGTTCAAGGCGCGCTGTATATCAAAGTGCCATCATTCTGGTAAGGCCGGCGCAGAGCGCTCCAGGCGGCAAAAAGGGCAAGGCTGGAAGTCGGTGAAAAGTGCGCTCGAATAATTTGACGTCACTTTTTTGCCGCGCAGGGCAGGTGGCAGGCGGGCTGTAGATGAATCGATTAATCACGAAAGGGGTGACTGATCGGTGCTTTTATTGACCGAACGGTCGATTAAAAAAACTTCGGCGCAGGTTGCCGATCACCGACCGATGCCGGCCTCGGCGCGCAAAAATTGCGCTTCTCTGCACCGGCTTCACTGGCTAAGCTCAGGCTTCGAAAATTCCCGCAGAGGTCTCCTTTATGCCGCAGCCATGGCCCGCCGCCGATATCGCTCGAATGATCCTTGAGGGCTTCGACGATTACCGCGAGCATTTTCGCCAGATCACCGACGGCGCCCGTGCCCGCTTCGAGCGTGCGCAATGGCAGGAGGCACAGACGGCCTCGGCGGCACGGATCAACCTGTACGAGGAGAAGGTCGCCGAAACCGTCGCCCGGCTGCACGCGGCCTTCGCGGACAAGGCCTTGCTCGACGTCAGCCAGTGGCCCCTGGTCAAAAGCGCCTACATCAGCCTGATTGACCTGCGCTTTGACGATGAGCTGTCCGAGACTTGGTACAACTCGACCTTCTGCGGGCTGTTCAGCCATGACCTGATCAGCGACGGCTGCATGTTCATCCACACCACCCGGCCCACCCTGCGCCGGGCCCGGGCCGCGCAAACCCGTATCTACAAGCCCGATGGCGAGCTGTCGGCGATGCTCGAGCAGATCTTTGTCGACTACAGCTTCAGCGAGCCCTACGCCGACCTGGCGGGGGACCTCAACCGCCTGCAAGCGCAACTGCGCGAAAACCTGCCGGACTGGGTGTGCAAGGACCCGCAGCTGGCGGTCGAGCTGTTTTCGTCGGTGCTGTACCGCAATAAAGGCGCGTACCTGGTGGGCCGCATCTACACCCAGGATGAGCAGTGGCCGCTGGTGATTCCATTGCTGCACCGCGAAGGGCGGGGGATTCAGATCGACGCGCTGATCACCGACGAAGCCGATGTGTCGATCATCTTTTCCTTCACCCGTTCCTACTTCATGGTCGACGTGCCGGTGCCGGCGGAGTTCATCGGCTTTCTCAAGCGCATCCTGCCGGGCAAGCACATCGCCGAGCTCTACACCTCGATCGGCTTCTACAAGCACGGCAAGTCGGAGTTCTACCGGGCGCTGATCAACCACCTGGCCAACACCGACGATCAGTTCATCATGGCCCCCGGCGTGCGCGGCATGGTCATGAGCGTGTTCACCCTGCCGGGTTTCAACACGGTGTTCAAAATCATCAAGGACCGTTTTTCGCCGTCGAAGAACGTCGACCGCGCCACGGTGATCGAGAAGTACCGGCTGGTGAAAAGCGTCGACCGCGTGGGGCGCATGGCCGACACCCAGGAGTTCGCCGATTTCCGCTTCCCCCTGAGCAAGTTCGACCCGGCGTGCCTGGCCGAACTGCTGGAAGTGGCGGCGTCGACGGTGGCGGTGGAGGGCGATACGGTGCTGATTCGCCACTGCTGGACCGAGCGGCGCATGACCCCGCTCAACCTCTACCTGGAAAACGCCGACGAAGCCCAGGTGCACGAGGCCCTGGAAGATTACGGGCTGGCGATCAAGCAACTGGCGGCAGCCAATATCTTCCCCGGCGACATGCTGCTGAAAAACTTTGGCGTGACCCGCCATGGCCGGGTGGTGTTCTACGACTACGACGAGATCTGCTTTCTCACCGAAGCCAACTTCCGCCACATCCCGGCCCCGCGCACCCCGGAAGACGAGATGGCCTCCGAGCCCTGGTACTCCATCGGCCCGCTGGACGTGTTCCCCGAGGAGTTCCCGCCGTTCCTGTTCGCCGACTTCGCGCAGCGCAAGCTGTTCGATCAGTTGCACGGCGAGCTGTACAACGCCGATTACTGGAAAGGCCTGCAAGAGGCGATTCGTGCCGGAAAAATCATCGATGTCTTTCCTTACCGGCGCAAAGGCGCGGAGGAATAGAGTCAGCGACACGCTGCAAGCGGCAAGCTAAAAGTGGGCCGTTGCGTTAATCTTGCCGCTTTTCGCTTGAAGCTAGCCGCTGCTCTATGACTATTGACCACCTGCTGAAAAACCTCGACCACGCCATGCTCGCCGACCGCCAACGGCTGCGGCGGCAATTGCTCGAGCTGCGCAAGAAGCCCGACGAGGCCAAGCTCGCGCAGTGGGTCGAGCGCATGCAGGCGTCTTGCGCCCAGGTCACGGCGCGGCGCGCCAGCCTGCCGGTGATTCGCTATGACGACAGCCTGCCGATTGCCGCCAAGCGCGATGAAATCAAGGCGGCGCTGCTCAAGCACCAGGTGTTGATCATCGCCGGCGAAACCGGCTCGGGCAAAACCACCCAGTTGCCGAAAATCTGCCTGGAAATCGGCCGCGGCCAGCACGGCATGATCGGCCACACCCAGCCGCGGCGGATCGCGGCGCGCAGTGTTGCCAGCCGGGTCGCCGAAGAACTGGCCACGCCCCTGGGGTCGCTGGTGGGTTATCAGGTGCGGTTCGAGGACCAGAGTGATTCCAACACCCTGATCAAGCTGATGACCGACGGCATCCTGCTCGCGGAAACCCAGAACGACCGCTACCTGGAACGCTACGACACGATCATCGTCGACGAAGCCCACGAACGCAGCCTGAACATCGACTTCCTGCTGGGCTACCTGAAGACCCTGCTGCCGCGTCGTCCCGACCTGAAAGTCATCATCACCTCGGCCACCATCGACCTGGAGCGCTTCTCCGAGCATTTCGACAAGGCGCCGATTGTCGAGGTGTCCGGGCGCACCTTCCCGGTGGACACCTGGTACCGCCCCCTGACCCTGGAGCAGGACGAAGAGGGCAACCGGGTCGAAGACGACCTGACGGTGGATCAGGCAATTCTCGCCACCCTGGATGAAATTGCCGCCTATGAGCGCAGCGAGCGCCGCAGCCCCGGGGATGTGCTGGTGTTCCTGCCCGGCGAACGGGAGATCCGCGACGCCGCCGAAATGCTGCGCAAGGCCCAGCTCAAGCACACTGAAATCCTGCCCTTGTATGCGCGGCTGTCACCGGCCGAGCAGCAGCGGATTTTCCAGTCGCACCCGGGGCGGCGTGTGGTGCTGGCGACCAACGTTGCGGAGACCTCGCTGACGGTGCCCGGCATCCGTTATGTGATCGACAGCGGCACCGCACGCATCAGCCGCTACAGCTATCGGGCCAAGGTCCAGCGCCTGCCGATCGAAGCTATTTCCCAGGCCAGCGCCAACCAGCGCAAAGGCCGTTGCGGTCGAGTCGAGCCGGGTATCTGCATCCGCTTGTACAGCGAAGAAGACTTTATCGGGCGTCCGGAATTTACCGACCCGGAGATCCTGCGCACCAACCTCGCGGCGGTGATCCTGCAGATGCTGCACCTGCGCCTGGGGGAAATCACCGACTTCCCGTTTATCGAGCCGCCGGATGGCAAGGCCATCAGCGATGGTTTCAACCTGCTGCAAGAACTCTCGGCCGTTGACCGCAACAGCCAGCTGACGCCGTTGGGCCGGCAATTGGCGCGCTTGCCGGTGGACCCGCGCATGGGCCGCATGCTGCTGGAAGCGGCCAAGCTCGGCAGCTTGCAGGAAGTGCTGATCGTTGCCAGCGCCATGTCGATCCAGGACCCGCGCGAGCGGCCGCCGGAGCGTCAGCAAGCGGCCGACCAGGCCCATGCGCAATGGAAGGACGTGGACTCGGACTTCGCCGGGCTGGTCAATCTGTGGCGCGGTTTCGAAGAGCAGCGCCAGGCCCTGACCGCCAGCCCGCTGCGCAACTGGTGCCGCAAGAACTTCCTCAACTACTTGCGCCTGCGCGAGTGGCGCGACTCCCATCGGCAACTGAGCCTGATCTGTCGCGACCTGCAACTGAGCCTCAATAAAGAGCCGGCCGATTACCCGAAACTGCACAAGGCAGTATTGGTCGGCCTGCTGAGCCAGATCGGCCAGAAGACCGAGGACGGCGATTACCTCGGCGCCCGTCAGCGCCGGTTCTGGATTCACCCGTCGTCGGGCCTGGGCAAGAAGCGTCCGCAATGGCTGATGACCGCCGAGCTGGTGGAAACCACCAAGCTGTACGCGCGCATGGTAGCCAAGATCGACCCCGACTGGATCGAGCCCCTGGCCGGGCACCTGATCAAGAAAAACCACTTCGAACCCCATTGGGAGAAGAAGCGCGGGCAGGTGGTGGCCTACGAGCAAATCACCCTGTTCGGGCTGATTGTGGTGGGCCGGCGTCCGGTGCATTACGGCCCGGTGGACCCGGTGGTGTCGCGCGAGCTGTTTATCCGTGAAGGCCTGGTGCGGGGTGAAATCCAGTCCCGGGCCAAGTGCCTGGCGGCCAACACCCGCCTGCTGGAGCAGCTCGACGAACTGGAAGCCAAGGCCCGGCGCCGCGACATCCTGGCCGACGAAGAAACACTGTTTGCCTTCTACGATGCGCGGCTGCCGGCGGAAATCCACCAGACCGCGACCTTCGACAGCTGGTACCGGGTCAACAGCCAGAAAGACCCGCAGTTGCTGATCATGCGCGAAGAGGACGTGCTGGCCCGCGAGGCCAGTGAAGTCACCGCCTTGCAGTACCCGGACACTTTGCACATCGGTGACCTGGAGCTGGCCCTGAGTTACCACTTCGAACCCAATCACCCGCGTGATGGGGTGACCCTGCGCGTGCCGGCGCCGCTGTTGCCGGCACTGCCGGTGGAGCGTCTGGAGTGGCTGGTGCCGGGGCTGATCGAGGCCAAGTGCATTGCCCTGGTGCGCAACCTGCCCAAGGCCTTGCGCAAGAACTTCGTGCCGGTGCCGGACTTTATCAAGGCCGCCCTGCAGCGCATCGACTTTGGCCAGGGCTCGCTGCCCCAGGCCCTGGGCCGTGAATTGCTGCGCATGACCGGCGCCCGGGTCAGCGACGAAGCCTGGGCCGAGGCCGCGCAACAGGTGGAAAACCACCTGAAGATGAACCTGGAAATCGTCGACGGCCAGGGCCAGTTCCTGGGTGAAGGGCGCGACCTGGCTGAGCTCACGGCGCGTTTTGCCCAGGCCAGCCAAGCGGCCCTGGCCGTACCGCAGACCGCGAAAAGCCAGCAGCCGGTAGAGGCCAAGGTCTTTGCCGCAGTGGCAGAAAAGACCCAGCAAAAGATCGCCGGGCTGTCGATGACGGTGTACCCGGCGCTGGTGGAGGAGGGCGGCACTGTCAAGGAAGGGCGCTTCTCCACGGCCGCCGAGGCCGAGTTCCAGCACCGGCGGGCCTTGCAGCGCCTGCTGTTGCAGCAACTGGCCGAACCGGCGAAGTTCCTGCGCGGCAAATTGCCCGGGCTTACCGAATTGGGCTTGCTGTACCGCGAACTGGGGCGTGTCGAGTCGTTGGTGGAAGACATTCTGCTGGCCAGCCTCGACAGCTGCGTACTTGAAGGCGAGGCCAGCCTGCCGCGTGACGGCGCCGGCCTGGCGTCCCTGGCCGAGCGCAAGCGTGGCGGCTGGACCGAGCATGCCGAGCGTCTGGCCAGGCTGACCCTGGAGATTCTCAAGCTGTGGCACGGCCTGCAAAAACGCTTCAAGGGCAAGATCGACCTGGCCCAGGCGGTGGCGCTCAATGACATCAAGCAGCAACTGGGCAACCTGGTGTACCCGGGGTTCGTCCGCGAAACCCCGAGCCAGTGGCTCAAGGAGTTGCCGCGCTACCTCAAGGCCATCGAGCTGCGCTTCGAGAAGCTCGGCAGCCAGGTGCAGAAGGATCGGGTGTGGAGTGGCGAGTTGAGCGGCCTGTGGGCGCAATACCAGGCCCGGGCTGGCAAGCACGCCCAGGAAGGCAAGCGTGACCCGCAATTGGAGCTCTACCGCTGGTGGCTGGAGGAGTACCGGGTATCGCTGTTTGCCCAGCAGTTGGGGACCAAGGTGCCGATCTCCGACAAGCGCCTGAGCAAGCAATGGAGCCAGGTCGAGGCCTGACTGGCGGAGGGCACCTGCTTGCCGCAAGTGCCCCGTCGATCTCGCAGTTGCGGCGAAATGCCATTGGATATGGCAAACTCCGCCGTCATAAATGCCGGCCCCGGGTTCAGGCGTCACCGCCAGCCCGGGCGGATCGGAATAAAGCGATGCCAGGCTCTGCCCCGTCGATTGCGGGATGGACCCTTTACGGTTTGGTACGTCGGTGCCAATACCTTCTGCCTGAACAGAATAGAGGAACGACCGTGCATAACGTCGTCATCAGCGGCACCGGCCTGTACACCCCGGCCAACAGCATCTCCAACGAAGAGCTGGTGCAGTCTTTCAACACCTACGTGCACCAATTCAATACCGACAACGCCGCCGCCATCGAGCGCGGCGAGGTCCAGGCGCTGACCGAGTCCAGCGCCGCCTTCATCGAAAAAGCCTCCGGCATCAAAAGCCGCTTTGTCATGGACAAGGACGGCATCCTCGACCCGCAACGCATGGCCCCGCGCCTGCCCGAGCGCAGCAATGACGAATGGTCGGTGCTGTGCCAGATGGCTATCGGCGCTGCCGAACAGGCCCTGCAGCGCGCCGGCAAGACCGCCGCCGACATCGACGGGGTGATTGTTGCCTGCTCCAACCTGCAACGGGCCTACCCGGCCATCGCCATCGAAGTCCAGGAAGCGCTGGGTATCCAGGGTTTCGGTTTTGACATGAACGTGGCGTGTTCGTCGGCGACCTTCGGCATTCAGGCCGCCAGCAACAGCGTACAGCTGGGCCAGGCGCGGGCGATTCTGATGGTCAATCCGGAAGTCTGCACCGGGCACCTGAACTTCCGTGACCGCGACAGCCACTTCATCTTCGGCGACGCCGCCACCGCGGTGATTATCGAACGTGCGGACCTTGCGACCTCGCCGTACCAGTTCGACATCGTCAGCACCAAGCTGCTGACCAAGTTCTCCAACAACATCCGCAACAACTTCGGCTTCCTCAACCGCGCGGCGGAAGAGGGCATCGGTGCCCCGGACAAACTGTTCGTGCAGGAAGGCCGCAAGGTGTTCCGCGATGTGTGCCCGATGGTCGCCGAGCTGATCGGTGTGCACCTGGAAGAGAACCAGCTCAACGTCAGCGACGTGAAGCGTTTCTGGCTGCACCAGGCCAACCTCAGCATGAACCACCTGATCGTGAAAAAACTCCTTGGCCGCGAAGCCTCGGTGGAAGAAGCCCCAGTGATTCTCGACACCTACGCCAACACCAGTTCGGCCGGTTCGGTGATTGCGTTCCACACCTACCAGGACGACCTGCCGAGCGGCTCGCTGGCAGTGCTCAGCTCCTTTGGCGCCGGCTACTCGATCGGTAGCGTGCTGCTGCGCAAACGCTGATCCCACGCTAATGGGTGGGGTGAGACATGGCGCTCGCCCCATCCGCGCAGCCATCCCCCTGTAGCCGCTGCCGATAGGCTTGGGCCGCGCTGGGACGCTGGCCCTAAGCCCCACCGCGATTCTCCCGAATGTACTCCGGCGCCCATGCCGGCCAGCGCAGCCTGGCGGCAGCGGCTACCGCTATTCCCTCTGTACGCCCCCCCGCGAGCCTATCGGCACTGCTTACGTCCGAGCCGGCGCAACGCGTCTGATACAGGCTTTTTGCCTTATTTCAATTCGAAGTAAAAAAGTTCCCCTGTCATAAAATCTTTATCTATCAGCAACTCCCCTGAAATAACCGGTCGCCAAGATTCCCTCCCAACACGAGCGGGCCTGAACCGCGTGTTTTCAACGCAACAGACCACCAATTAGGGGAACTCTTCGATGATCCGTAAGCACTTCGCCGGTTTTGCTGCCAGCGCCCTGGCCATGGCAGTAACCGCCCAGGCTTTCGCTGGCACCGTCACCACTGATGGCGCCGATATCGTAGTCAAAACCAAAGGCGGCCTTGAGGTCGCGACCACCGACAAAGAGTTCAGCTTCAAGCTGGGCGGTCGCTTGCAGGCCGACTACAGCCAGTTCGACGGTGTCTACACCAAGAACGGTGACACCGCGGACGCCGCCTACTTCCGTCGCGCGTTCCTCGAACTGTCCGGCGTGCTGTACACCGACTGGGCCTACACCATCAACTACGACTTCTCCCACAACACGGGTGACTCGGATAACGGCTACTTCGACGAAGCGTCGCTGGCCTACAACGGCTTCAAGCCGGTGTCGATCAAGGTCGGTCGTTTCGACCCCGACTTCGGCCTGGAAAAAGCCACCAGCTCGAAGTGGGTTACCGCTCCCGAACGTAACATCGCCTACGACATGGTCGACTGGGCCAACAGCCACCAGAACGGCCTGGGCCTGCAGGCTTCCGGCGTCTTCGCCGAGTCGTTCTACGCGTCTGCTGGCGTGTTCAGCAAAGACACCGACGACACCGACGGCAACAGCATCAAGCAGGTCAACGGCCGCTTCGTGTTCGCCCCGATGCACGACGCGGGCAACGTGCTGCACTTCGGTGTGAACGTCGCGTCCCGTGACGTTTCCGACACCGCGTTCGACTCTCGCTACCGCACCCGCATGGGCATGCGTGGCGTTGAAACCCTGGGCGGCAACGATGCCGGCACCAACGGCAACCGTCCGGTACTGGGTGGCGCTTCGGCATCGCCTGCCGGTTCCTACGACCGTGATACTGCCCTGGGCCTGGAAGCCGCATTCGCCATGGGCCCGGCCTCGATCCAGGGTGAGTACGTCACTCGCAAGACCAAGGCCGATGCCAGCAACGTTGAAGACCTCAAGGGTCACGGCTTCTATGTACAGGGTGCCTACACCCTGACCGGCGAATCCCGTGGCTATAAAGTCGGCAAGTTCGATGCGATCAAGCCGGCGAACAAGGCCTTCGGTGCCTGGGAACTGTTCTACCGCTACGACAGCCTGACCGTGGAAGACGACAACGTGACCACCGCCAGCCTGACCCGTGATGTCGGCGACGCTTCGGTCAAGGTCCACAACCTGGGTGTGAACTGGTACGCCAACGAAGCGGTGAAAATCTCCGCCACGTACCTCAAGGCCAAGACCGATAAGGTCACCAACGCTACCGCGGCTGCCGGCGCCATCCCTGCTGCCCGCACTGGCGACGACAGCGGTGACGGTTTCGTCCTGCGCGCGCAGTACGTGTTCTAAGGTGCTGTAAAACCGATACAGAGCTCTTTCTCATCCGTTAAAGCTCCTCTCGTTTTAACCCCGCCCCGGCGGGGTTTTTTTTGGCCTCAGAACGGCGTTTCAGGCAACGGCGGGCAAGAGGTTTCGTGCAGGTACAGCCATTGGGCCGAGCCTTGGTCCAGGCCGATGATGGCCAGGGACTGGCGCGAGGTGATGCTGTTTCCCAGGCGATGGGTTTCGCGGTAGCGGATCGCCGCGACCTGGGGTTGCTGCCAGACACACTGCCACTCGCTGAGGTGGATCTGCAGGCCGGCACGGGCACCCACGGCGCCACGGAACATCTGTTCGACCTGGTCCCGACCCACCGAGGCGCCCGTGGTGGTGACCATGCTGAAGTCTTCGGCAAATACCGGCATCAGTTGCTCGATGGCGGCCAGGCCCTGGCCGTGATGGTCGGTGAATACCTGGTGGATCAGGTCATGCACCTGACGAATGCTGTGGATGGCCTGTTCAGCGCTGGAGGTGTGCATAAGTGTCCTGTTTGGCGGGTTGGAGGCGATGCAGATAAAGAAGAGGCAGCAGGCCGAGCAGGGCGGCGATGGCCCAGCTCAGGTGGTAGGCCGAGTGGGTCGGCAGGGTGCGCAGCAGCAGGTTGCAGATCATCAGCAACAGCGCGGCGCCGAGGCTGAAGGACATCTGCCGGTTGATGTTCCAGATCACGCTGCCCTTGTGTGTCAGGGCGCCGTCGAAATCCAGCAACGCCGTGGTTTGTGCGGTGTTGGCGCCGATGCCGCCGCCCACCCCCATCAGCCCATAGGCCGCGATGATCAGCGGCAGGTCGGCCGCTGTATCGACCCCGCACAGCAGACCGATGCCGGCGCTGTGCAGCAGCAGGGCCAGGCCGAACAGGCGCCTGGCGCCCATGCGCTGGTAGACCCGGCCGCAGACCAGCATGGCGATGAAGGCGCCGCCGGCGTAGAGCACCATAAAGCTTCCGGTCAGGCCGGCGCTGAAATGCAGGGTGTCTTGCAGGAAGAACATGCTCAGCAGGTTGGCCCCGGTGAACAGGCCGGGGATCGCGTAATAAATGCCGATCGAGCCGCTGAGGCGGACGCTGCGCAGCAGCCTCAGGTCGACGATGGGGTGAGTACTGCGCCGGCAATGCCTTATGTACAGCAGGCTGAAACCGACCCCGGCCAACAGGCACGACGCCGCAGCCAGGGGCGGGTAATCGGTGCCGTACAGCGACAACCCCAGGAGCAGCGTGGCCAGCGCCGCGCTGACCAGCAGCAGGCCGCGCAGGTCCGGCCGGGGCCCGGGCGGAGCGCGGCGCTCGCGGATCCAGCACCAGGCCAGGCCGGCGGCCAGCAGGGAAAACGGCAGGTTGCTGGAGAACACCCAGCGCCACGAACTGTGGTCGACGATCAGCCCGCCAAGGGGCGGTGACAAGGCGGGGGCGATCAGCGCCACGGCCATGATCAGGGTCGAGACCTTTGCCCGTTGCTCGCCCTGGAACAGATTGAACGTCAGGGCCTGCCCGACCGGAATCAGCAGGCCGCCACCGATCCCCTGGAGCAGGCGCCAGAACAGCAGCTCGGGAAAACTGCCGGCCAGGGCACAGAGCCCGGCCGTGATGCTGAACAGCAGCATCGACAGGGTGAGGATCTCGCGGCTGCCATAGCGCCCGGCCAGCCAGGTACTGATGGGCATGATCAGGGTCAGGCCGAGGATGTAGGCGTTGGCGACCCAGGCCACGGCAGTACCGGACACCTGCAGGTCGGTGGCGATGCTGGGCAGCGCCACGGCCGACATGAAGATATTGACGCAGTCGATAAAGAACCCGAGCAGGAATACCAGCGCCACTTGGTAGCGATAAGTCATGTCATCTCCCTTTTGCCGGGGAGCTTAGGGGCGATAGGCCGACCGGGTCCATGCCCCTATACTTGAAACATTGTTTGATGAGGCTTGACAGTGAATAACCCTTTGCACGCCCACCTGAACCGGGTGCAGACCTTTCTCGCGGTGGTGGATTTCGCCTCCTATACCAAGGCCGCCCATTACCTGGGCATGAGCAAAGCCATGGCCAGCCTGCATGTGAAGGCCCTGGAGCAGGCACTGGGCAGCACCTTGCTGATCCGCAGCACGCGCCGTGTTTCCCTGACTGAAACCGGCCAGGACTTCTATCAGGAGTTCAAGGGCATCGTCGCCAGTATCGACAATGCATTTGACAATGTTCTGAACGGTCACGGCCGGGTCGCGGGCACGTTGCGCTTCAGTTCCACCGGCGAATACGCCGAGAAATTTGTCTTGCCGCTGTTACCCCTGTTTGCCGCGCGCCATCCCGAGGTGCGCCTGAGTTACCACTTCAACTCATCCTTGAATGACCTGGTGGCGGAAAAACTCGACCTGGTGATTCGCCTGGGCAACCTCGGCGACTCGGCGTTCAAGAGCCGCAAGCTCGACGAATACGAGATTGTGCTGGTGGCCAGTCCGGCATTCGCCCAGGGGGTTGCGGTGCACGTTCCCCAGGACTTGAGCCGGCTGCCGTGGATCACCCATAACACGCTGCAGGGGCCGCCCAGCTGGACCTTCAGCCACCCGGTGCGGGGCGATGTCGAGGTCACGCTCAACAGCCAGCATGAGTCCAACGCGTCGACGGCGATTCGCGCGCTGACCCTGGCCGGCCTCGGGGTGGCGGTGCTGCCGGCCTGGATGGTGGACGACGATCTGGCCCAGGGGCGCCTGGTGCGCTTGCTGCCCGAGTACGGCCTGCCGAGGCAGTCGGTGCAGGTGGTGTTTCCCAACAGCGCGCACCTGCCGGCGAAATCCCGGGCTTTTATCGATTTTCTGGCGCTGCACCTGGGCCGTTGAGCCTGCCCCGGCGGTTTTTATTTCGGCGCGCCGGACGATGGGGGATACTCGGCCGGTGCTTGGGCCATCAATACCGGGGAACGCAATGCCGCTTCAATCCTTGAACAGTCTCTCTGCCGTCGACCCGCAACAGTGGGATGCCCTGGTGGCCGATGCGCAGCCGTTTTTACGGCATGCCTTTCTCAGCGCCCTGGAAGACAGCGGCAGTCTCGGCCCGCGCTCCGGCTGGCAGCCCGAGCACCTGTTGCACGTGGAAGACGGGCGTTTGCTGGCGGCGCTGCCCAGTTATCGCAAATGGCATTCCTATGGCGAGTACGTGTTCGATCACGGCTGGGCCGAGGCTTGCGAGCGTGCCGGGATCGACTACTACCCCAAGCTCCTGACCGCCGTGCCCTTCAGCCCGGTCAGTGGCCCGCGGGTGCTGGCGGCCAGCCAGGAGGACGCCTTCGAACTGCTTAAAAGCCTGCCCGGCTACCTGGAGATCGAGCAGCTTTCCAGCGCCCATATCAATTTCACCGACCCCTTTGCCGACGCCGCCCTGGCCGGGCAGGCGGGTTGGCTGCAGCGCCTGGGGTGCCAGTTTCATTGGCAGAATCGCGGGTACCGGGACTTCCAGGATTTCCTCGACACCCTGGCGTCGCGCAAGCGCAAACAGATGCGCAAGGAGCGCGAGCAGGTGGCGGGGCAGGGCATCGAGTTCCAGTGGTTGGGCGGGCATGAGCTGGATGAGGCGCAGTGGGATTTTGTCTACGCCTGCTACGCCAACACTTACGCCGTGCGGCGCCAGACGCCCTACCTGACCCGGGCCTTCTTCAGCTTGCTCGCCGAACGCATGCCCGAGGCCATTCGCGTGGTCCTGGCCAAGCAGGGCCCGCGGCCGGTGGCCATGGCCTTCAGTCTGGTGGGTGGCGACAGTTTCTATGGACGCTACTGGGGCTGCCTGGCGGAGTTCGATCGGCTGCATTTCGAAACCTGTTTCTACCAGGGCATGGATTACGCCATCGCCCACGGCCTGCAACGCTTCGACGCCGGGGCCCAGGGCGAGCACAAGCTGATTCGCGGTTTCGAGCCGGTGATTACCCATTCCTGGCACTACCTGCGCCATCCCGGGCTGAATGCGGCGGTGAAGGATTTCCTGCAGCAGGAACGGCTCGGCATCCTGGCCTATGCCGAGGAAGCGAGGGCCGCCTTGCCTTATCGGCAAGCCTGACCCTCGCGGTCAGCGCGCTAGCGGTCTTCCCGGCCCAGCCAGCGATAAAGCCCGCCACCGATCACCGCACCCAAGATCGGTGCGACCCAGAACATCCACAGCTGCTGGATCGCCCAGCCGCCGACGATCAGCGCCGGGCCGGTACTGCGCGCCGGGTTGACCGAAGTGTTGGTGACCGGGATCGAGATCAGGTGGATCAGGGTCAGCGCGAGGCCGATGGCGATCGGCGCAAAGCCCGCCGGGACCCGTTTATCGGTGGCGCCGAGGATGATCACCACAAACATCAGGGTCATCACCACCTCGCAGACAAAGCCCGCCGCCATCGAGTAACCGCCCGGCGAGTGCGCGCCGTAGCCGTTGGACGCCAGGCCGCTGGACAGCTCGAAGCCGGGTTTGCCGCTGGCGATGTAGTAGATCAGGGCCGCCGCGACAATCCCGCCTATCACTTGCGCCACCACATAGGCTGGCAGCTCCCTGGCCGGAAACCTGCCACCCACCACCAGCCCCACCGACACGGCAGGGTTGAGGTGACAACCGGAGATATGGCCGATGGCGAACGCCATCGTCAGAACAGTGAGGCCAAACGCCAGGGCCACACCCAATACACCGATCCCCAGGGGGGAAGACGCGGCCAGCACTGCGCTGCCACACCCACCCAGAACCAGCCAGAACGTACCCAGCAACTCAGTGACTGAACGCTTGAACAGAGACATGAGGTGAATCCTTGATAGGACGACCTATCGATTCGATAACGCCATGATGCGTCCCTGCAGATGAACTACAGGTTCTGCGCCAGAACCTAGGGTGAGTACAGCAGGATTCTGGCCGAATTCCAGCGCCCATAAAAAAGCCAGAGCCCTCTACACACAAGGGCTCTGGCTGGTTTTGCAAGGCTGTTAGTCGATGCCGACAAAACCCCCGGTCTGGTGCTGCCACAGGCGTGCGTACAAGCCGCCATGGGCCAGCAATTGGGCATGGCTGCCGCTTTCGGCGATGCGGCCTTTTTCCAGGACCACCAGGCGGTCCATGCGGGCGATGGTCGAGAGCCGGTGGGCGATGGCGATTACGGTCTTGCCCTGCATCAGGGTTTCCAGGCTCTCCTGGATCGCCGCTTCGACTTCCGAATCCAGGGCCGAAGTGGCCTCGTCCATGATCAGGATCGGCGCGTCCTTGAGCAGCACCCGGGCAATGGCGATGCGCTGGCGCTGGCCACCGGACAACTTGACCCCGCGCTCGCCGACATGGGCGTCAAAACCGCTGCGGCCTTCGGAATCCACCAGTTGCGGAATGAACTCGTCGGCCCGGGCCTTGCGCACGGCCTCCCACAGTTCCTCGTCGGTGGCGTCGGGCTTGCCGTACAGCAGGTTGTCGCGGATCGAGCGGTGCAGCAGCGAAGTGTCCTGGGTGATCATGCCGATGTGTTCGCGCAGGCTCTCCTGGGTGACTTCGGCGATATCCTGGCCATCGATCAGGATGCGCCCGCCCTGCAGGTCATAGAGCCGCAGCAGCAGGTTGACCAGGGTCGACTTGCCCGCCCCGGACGGGCCGATCAGGCCGATCTTCTCGCCAGGCCGGATCACCAGTTCGAGACCACCGATGACCCCCGATTGTTTGCCGTAGTGAAAGTCCACCTGCTCGAAGCGCACTTCGCCCTGGGTCACGGCCAGGCGTGGCGCCTGTTCGCGGTCGGTGACACTCAGGGGCTGAGCGATGGTCTGCAAGCCGTCCTGGACCATGCCGATGTTTTCGAAGATGCCGTTGACCACCCACATGATCCAGCCCGACATGTTGACGATGCGGATCACCAGGCCGGTGGCCAGGGCAATGGCGCCGACCGAAATCAGCGACTGGGTCCAGAGCCACAGGGCCAGGCCCGTGGTGCCGACGATCAGCAGGCCGTTCATGCTGGTGATGACCACGTCCATGCTGGTGATGACGCGGCTGGCCAGCTGGGTTTTTTCGGTTTGCTCGGCAATCGCTTCGCGGGCGTAGTTCTGTTCGAACTGGGTGTGGGCGAACAGCTTGAGGGTGGTGATGTTGGTGTAGCCGTCGACGATGCGCCCCATCAGTTTGGAGCGTGCATCGGAGGACACCACCGAACGGTCCTTGACCCGAGGCACGAAGTAGCGCAGCGCACCGATGTAGCAGGCGATCCACGCCAGCAGGGGGATCATCAGGCGCCAGTCGGCCTCGGCGAACAGCACCAGGGCGCTGACCGCATAGATCAGCACGTGCCACAGGGCGTCTACGGCTTGCACCGCCGAGTCGCGCAGGGAGTTGCCGGTCTGCATGATGCGCTGGGCGATGCGCCCGGCAAAATCGTTCTGGAAGAAATTCAGGCTCTGCTTGAGCACGTAACTGTGGTTCTGCCAGCGGATCATGCTGGTCATGCCGGGGCTGATGGTCTGGTGCACCAGCAGGTCATGCAGGCCGACGAACAGCGGCCGCAACAGGAGCGCGACCACGGCCATCCAGATCAGCTCGGTGCCGTGGATCTTGAAGAAGTCCACATTGGGCGTGCCCTGGGCCAGATCGATCAGGCGGCTCAGGTAGCTGAACAGCGAAACCTCGATCAGGGCCACGAACAGGCCCACCACCAGCAGGGCGGCAAAGCTCGGCCAGACTTGCTTGATGTAGTACAGGTAGAACGCCAGGACCCGGTTTGGCGGTGCAGCCGTGGGGGCGTCGCGGAAGATGTCGATCAGTTGTTCGAAACGGCGATAGAACATTGGGTTTGGTGCCCGCAGGGCGGGCTCTCCTGGTCAAGATATGAGCGGCCGCACGGCACGGTACGACCGCTCCTGACGCCTTGCGTCTTTAGTCGATGCGCTTGGCCGACTTGATCAGCACAGGGTCGATCGGCACATTCTGCATGCCTTGTTTGGTGGTGGTCTGGGAGTTGACGATCTGGTCGACCACGTCCATGCCATTCACCACTTTGGCGAATACCGCGTAGCCGGCATCGCGGCCCGGGTCGAGGAAGGCGTTGTCGGCCACGTTGATAAAGAACTGGCTGGTGGCCGAGTTCGGGTTCGAGGTGCGGGCCATCGACAGGGTGCCACGCACGTTGTGCAGGCCGTTGCTGGCTTCGTTCTTGATCGGGTCGCGGGTGTCTTTCTGATTCATCTGTGCAGTGAATCCACCGCCCTGGACCATGAACCCCGGGATCACCCGGTGAAAGATGGTGTTGCTGTAGAAGCCGCTGTCGACGTATTCAAGAAAGTTCTTGCTGGAGATCGGTGCCTTGACCGGGTCCAGTTCGATTTCGATCTTGCCGAAGCTGGTGTCCAGCACGACGTGGGGAGCCTTGGCCGGTTGTGCGGCCATCAGGTTGGCGGCGAACAGAACGGAGCCGGCGACGAGGGCGATTTTTTTCAGCATGGGTCAGTGATCCTGGGTGGTGGTGTCGACTGTGGTTAAAAACTCGAGCAGGGTTTGATTGAAGCGGTGTGGCTGGTCCAGCGGGGTGGCGTGGCGTGAATCGTCGATCACCACCAGTCGTGCGTGGGGCAGCAATTTCACGTAGGCCTCTTTCTGCGCCACCGGGGTGTAGTCGTGGTCGGCGCTGACGATCAGGGTTGGACAGGGAATGCGGGAAAGTCGTTCCTTTACCCCCCAGCCAACAATGGCGTCGAAGCTGGCGAGATAAGCACGTTTGTCGTTTTTTGCCCAGCGTTCGGCCATCTTTTGCCGCAGCTCGGCCTGCTCCGGCTTGGGGAACAGGTTGCGGCCCAGGGCCTGGCCGATGGTCGCCAGGCCCAGTACTCGGGCTAGGCTCCAGCGCTTGAACCATTGCCAGTAATCGGCGCGACTGCGCAGCTTGACCTCAGGCCCGCTGTTGACGATGCACAGGCTCCTGAGCAGTTGTGGGTGATCGACTGCCAGTTGGAAGCCGATCATGCCACCCATGGAAAGCCCGACCAGGTGCGCGGGCGCAAGGTTCAGGTGCTCGATCAGGGCGACCAGGTCGGCACTGAACCCGGCAATGCTGTAGCGCTCGTGGGGTTTGTCGGAGCGCCCGTGGCCACGCACATCGGGCACGATCACCCGGTAACGGGCCGCGAGATCGGCGATCTGCATTTCCCAGTCCAGGGTGCTGGAGCCCAGGCCATGCATCAGGATCAGCGGTGTGCCCTGGCCGTATTCCTCAAAGTGCAGGGTGCATCCTTCATGTTCGAAATAGGCCACGGCACAACTCCTGTTCGGGCGGGTGGGGGTCAGGCTTGTTCGGGGGCGGCGAAGGGCGCATCTAGCGGTGCTGTGTCAAAGGTGCGCAGCAGCTCCACCAGAATCTGAGTGGCCGGGCCCAGGGGCTTGTCCTTGTTCGAGTACAGGTAAAAGGTCGGGTGCCGGCTGCCGCCTTGTTCCATCGGCAGCACCTTGAGCACGCCTTCGCGGATTTCCCGTTCGATCAGGTGCCGGGGCAGCCAGGCAAAACCCAGGCCGCTGCCGACGAAGGTGGCGGCGGTGGCCAGGCTGCCCACGGTCCAGCGCTGTTCGGCGCCGAGCCAGCCGACATCCCGGGGTTGCTGGCGGCCGGAGTCGCGGATCACCACTTGCAGCTGGCTTTCCAGGTCCTGGAAATTCAGCTCGCGTTGCAGGCGATGCAGGGGGTGTTCCGGGTGCGCCACGGCGACGAATTCCACCGAGCTCATTTCCGTGCCCAGGTAGCCGGGGATGCTGAAGCTGCTGATGGCCAGGTCGGCGACGCCTTCGAGCAGCACCTCCTCGACCCCGGACAACACTTCCTCGCGCAGTCGTACCCGGCAACCGCGGCTCTGGGGCATAAAGGCGGTCAGGGCCCGCACCAGGCGCGCATTGGGATAGGCGGCGTCGACCACCAGCCGCACTTCGGCCTCCCAGCCTTGCTCCATGTGATGGGCCAGGTCTTCCAGCTGGCTGGCCTGCTTCACCAGTTGCCGCGAACGCCGCAGCAAGACGCCGCCGGCTTCGGTCAAGACCGCCTTGCGGCCGTCGATGCGCAACAGTGGCACGCCCAGTTGATCCTGCATGCGGGCCACGGTGTAACTGACGGAGGATTGCGAGCGATGCAGCGCCTCGGCAGCCTGGGCAAAGCCGCCATGGTCGACCACGGCCTGCAGGGTTCGCCATTGATCGAGGGTAACGCGGGGCGCTTTCATGAGGGGCTCCTCTTGTCCTAAGCTGGCGCTCCACATTGGAGACTGCCGAATGAAAAAATTCTGTTGTGCGCTGTTGGCCCTGCTGCCACTCAGCGCCTTTGCCTACCCGATCGATGTCGAGAAACAGCTCAACGGCCTGAGCGTCGACTACACCGCCTTCGACACCGACCAGGACATTGGCTCCATCCAGTTGAACAACTTCGGCAAGACCGATGTGCTGTGTTCGGTGGTGTTTCGCAACGGCCCCGAAGCACCGCGCACGCGCAAGGTGGAAGTCGCCGCGGGGCAGAGCAAAAACGTCACCGCCAAGTTCAACCGCAAAATTATCAAGCTGCGGCTGGACCTGAACTGTTCCGCCAAGTGATCCCGGTGTGCCCGGCCTGTAGGGCTTATGCCGGGTACGCTGCGCTTATAAACGAATTTGTTGATTGGTTATAGCAGTTATTTGCGCTTTTTCATCGATATCACTCTGTTTAGTCTCCCCTCCATCGACTTACGCACCCCCGATGGAGGCTTCAGCCCATGTCCCGCGTCCTGATCATCGAAAGCAGCGCCCGCCAGCAAGATTCCGTGTCTCGCCAACTGACCCAGACCTTTATCAGCCAGTGGCAAGCCGCCCACCCAGGCGACGAAGTCACCGTGCGTGACCTGGCGCGCCAGCCGGTGCCGCACCTGGACGCCGACCTGCTGGGCGGCTGGATGAAGCCTGCGGAACAGCGCAACGCCGGCGAACACGCTTCCCTGGAGCGCTCCAACCAATTGACCGACGAACTGCTGGCTGCCGATGTACTGGTACTGGCAGCGCCGATGTACAACTTCGCCATCCCCAGCACCCTGAAGGCCTGGCTCGACCATGTGCTGCGTGCCGGCGTGACCTTCAAATACACCGCCACCGGCCCCCAGGGCCTGCTGACCGGCAAGCGTGCCTACGTGCTGACCGCCCGCGGCGGGATCTATGCCGGCAGCCCGGCCGACCATCAGGAACCCTACTTGCGCCAGGTGCTGGGGTTCATCGGCATCCACGATGTCGAGTTCATCCATGCCGAGGGCATGAACCTGGGCGGCGACTTCCAGGAGAAGGGCCTGAACCAGGCCAACGCCAAGCTGGCCCAGGTCGCCTGATCCGTTAATCGTCAGATAATCGCGCAGTGCTTAAGTAACGCCTGCGCTCCCCCTTCAAGCGGTTCGCGCATCGAACCTCCCTTTGCACTTGTTGCTCCTGAGTGCTCCTGCCCGATCGAACGCATGGCGAGATCGGGTTTTTTTTGCCTGCGAATCGGCAAACCGCTATCGTCGCCGCCATTCCAGACGAGGCGACCATGGGCTATCTACTTTTTGTCACGCTGATCCAGGCGTTTTCCTTCAGCTTGATCGGCGAGTACCTGGCCGGTCATGTCGACAGCTATTTCGCGGTGCTGGTGCGGGTGGTGCTGGCGGGGCTGGTGTTCATTCCCCTGACTCGCTGGCGCCAGGTCGAGCCCAAGTTTATGCGCGGCATGCTGGTGATCGGTGCCTTGCAGTTCGGCGTGACCTACGTCTGTCTGTACCTGAGCTTTCGTGTGCTGACGGTGCCGGAGGTGTTGCTGTTCACCATCCTCACGCCGTTGCACGTGACCCTGATCGAAGACGCCTTGAACCGACGTTTCAACCCCTGGGGCCTGCTGGCGGCACTGGTGGCGGTGGCGGGTGCGGCAGTGATCCGCTACGACCGCATCAGCCCGGATTTCTTCTTCGGCTTCCTGTTGCTGCAACTGGCCAACTTCACCTATGCCGCCGGGCAGGTGCTGTACAAGCACCTGGTGGCGCGTCACCCCACGGATCTGCCGCATTACCGGCGTTTTGGCTATTTCTACCTGGGGGCGCTGGCGGTGGCGTTGCCGGCGTTTCTGTTGTTCGGCAAATCCAACTTCCTGCCCGAAGCGCCGCTGCAATGGGTCGTGCTGCTGTTTCTCGGTCTGGTATCCACGGCGCTGGGCCTGTACTGGTGGAACAAGGGCGCATGCCTGGTGAACGGTGCGACCCTGGCAGTGATGAACAACCTGCACGTGCCGGTGGGATTGCTGATCAACCTGTTGATCTGGAACCAGCATGAAGAACTGGGGCGGTTGTTTTTCGGGGCTTTGGTGATCCTGGCGGCGGTATGGATCAGCCGACGTGGCAACACCTCACAGCCTCGATCCACCTGAAACCCAGCGGCGGTTCAACGGGCGGCTACGGACCTGTAGCCGCTGCCGAAGGCTGCGACACCATCAATCCACCTGGCACCCCACGGCGGTCTCCCGGGCCAGCGCAGCCGGGCGGCAGCGGCTACGGGGCACATCAGATTGCGCGTTTTTCCGCTTCGGGAATTGCACTGGCCCCCAGCACCGCGGGCAGCAGGCCGGCGCGCAGGTCGTTGCCGCTGGGTTGCTGGTACAGGCTCAGGCCGAATTCCGGCATCACCGCCAGCAGGTAATCGAAGATATCGCCCTGGATCCGCTCGTAATCGGCCCAGGCCGTGGTGCGGGTGAAGCAGTAGATTTCCAGGGGGATGCCCTGGGCGGTGGTTTGCATCTGCCGGACCATGCAGGTCATGTTCGGCTGGATCTCGGCGTGGCTCTTCAGGTACGCCAGGGCGTAGGCGCGAAAGGTGCCGATGTTGGTCATGCGCCGACGATTGGCCGACATGGCGGCGACGTTGCCCTGGGCTTCATTCCAGCTTTTGAGCTCGGCCTGCTTGCGGCTGATGTAGTCGGTCAGCAGGCGGACGTTGCTCAGCCGCTGCTCTTCATCGTCATGCAGGAAGCGCACGCCGCTGGCGTCGATAAACAGGCTGCGCTTGATCCGCCGCCCACCTGATTGCTGCATGCCGCGCCAGTTCTTGAACGACTCGGACATCAGGCGCCAGGTCGGGATCGAGACAATGGTCTTGTCGAAGTTCTGCACCTTGACCGTGTGCAGGGTGATGTCCACCACGTCGCCATCGGCGCCGACCTGGGGCATTTCGATCCAGTCGCCGACCCGCAGCATGTCGTTGCTGGTCAACTGCACGCTGGCCACGAACGACAACAGGGTGTCCTTGTAGACCAGCAGGATCACCGCCGACATCGCCCCCAGGCCAGACAGCAGTAACAGCGGCGATCGGTCGATCAGGGTGGCGACAATGATGATCGCGCCAAACACATACAGCACCATCTTCGCCAACTGCACATAGCCCTTGATCGAGCGGGTGCGGGCGTGTTCGGTGCGGGCGTAGATGTCCAGCAGGGCATTGAGCAGGGCGCTCAGGGCCAGGACCTGGAACAGAATGGTGAAGGCCATCGCCACGTTGCCCAGGAACACCAGGCTGGCCTTGCTCAGTTCCGGCACCAGGTGCAGGCCGAACTGCACCACCAGCGACGGAGTCATCTGTGCCAAACGGTGAAACACCTTGTTGTGGCGCAGGTCGTTGATCCAGTGCAGGGCCGGTTGGCGCCCCAGCAGTTTGGTGACGTGCAGCACCACATAGCGCGCCACTCGTCCGAGAACCAGGGCTACCGCCAGCAGCAGGGCCAGGGCCAGGCCGGAAAGCAGGAACGGGTGCTGATCAAGGGCGCCCCAGAGGTCTTGGGTGTTGAGCCAGAGCTGTTTGAAATCCATAAGCTAAAACGATTCTTCTGTAAGACAAGTTCGGTCGATTAGAGCATTTAAGCCGTAAAAAGTGACGGTTGCCGACAAACCCGCTGACAAAAAAACATCGGTTTAGCGCCGTTCGCGCAAAGAAACTCGGCCTCGGCGCTCGAAACCGGTAACCTATGCAGCTGTTTTTTTGCATATCTTCGAGGTAGCACCCGTGTTTTCCCAATTCGCCCTGCACGAACGCCTGCTCAAAGCCGTGGCCGAGCTTAAATTTGTCGAGCCTACGCCTGTGCAAGCAGCGGCTATCCCGCTCGCGCTCCAAGGGCGTGACCTGCGGGTGACAGCTCAAACCGGCAGCGGCAAGACTGCTGCTTTTGTCTTGCCGATCCTCAATCGCCTGATCGGCCCGGCCAAGGTTCGCGTCAGCATCAAGACCCTGATCCTGCTGCCGACCCGCGAACTGGCCCAACAGACCCTGAAGGAAGTCGAGCGTTTCTCGCAGTTCACCTTCATCAAGTCCGGCCTGATCACCGGCGGTGAAGACTTCAAGGTCCAGGCCGCCATGCTGCGCAAGGTGCCGGACATCCTGATTGGCACCCCGGGCCGCATGATCGAGCAACTCAACGCCGGCAACCTCGATTTGAAAGAAGTCGAAGTACTGGTACTCGACGAAGCCGACCGCATGCTCGACATGGGGTTTGCCGAAGACGTGCAGCGCCTGGTGGAAGAGTGCACCAACCGCCAGCAGACCATGCTGTTCTCGGCCACCACCGGCGGCTCGGGCCTGCGCGAAATGATCGCCAAGGTCCTGAACAACCCGGAGCACCTGCAGCTCAACGCCGTCAGCCAGCTGAACGCTACCACCCGTCAGCAAATCATTACTGCTGACCACAACCAGCACAAAGAACAGATCGTCAACTGGCTGTTGGCCAACGAGACCTACCAGAAGGCCATCGTGTTCACCAACACCCGGGCCATGGCCGACCGCATCTACGGCCGCCTGGTGGCCCAGGACTACAAAGCGTTCGTCCTGCACGGCGAGAAAGACCAGAAGGACCGCAAGCTGGCCATCGACCGCCTGAAACAGGGCGGGGTCAAGATCCTGGTGGCCACTGACGTAGCCGCACGCGGCCTCGATGTGGACGGCCTGGACCTGGTGATCAACTTCGACATGCCACGCAGCGGCGACGAATACGTGCACCGTATCGGTCGTACCGGCCGCGCCGGCAATGATGGCCTGGCCATCTCGCTGATCTGCCACGGCGACTGGAACCTGATGTCGAGCGTCGAGCGCTACCTCAAGCAGAGCTTCGAGCGCCGCACCATCAAGGAAGTCAAAGGCACCTACGGCGGACCGAAAAAGGTCAAGGCTTCGGGCAAGGCCGTGGGCGTGAAGAAGAAAAAGGTCGACGCCAAGGGCGACAAGAAGAAGACCGGGGCCAAGGCTCCAACCAAGCGCAAGATCGCCAATCGGCCGAAAACCGATGCCCTGTCGCTGGTCAGCAAGGACGGCATGGCGCCGCTCAAGCGCCGCAAGCCGGAAGCTCCAGCCGCTGAATAAGCGCCCGGCGTGCCCCTGAAAAAAGCCCGGACCTGTTCCGGGCTTTTTGCATCCGGGGCCTCAGCTGTCGGCTTTCTTGCCGGCGGTGTCGAGTTCCTTGAGGCGCTGATCGATCAACTGGCACTTGTCGGGCAGGTCCTTGCTCGCGGTTTCCAGGTTCATCTTTTGCAACTCGTCATTGATCTCCTTGGCCTTGGCCGGGTTCTGCTGGGTGAGTTTCGTCACTTCCTGGGCCAGCTGTTCGCGCTTGGCGGTGGCCTCTTCGAGGGTGCAGGCCCAGGCGGGCAGGGCGCAGAGCAGGGTGCTGGCGATGACAAGGTTACGCAGGGTTTTCATGGCAGTGGCCTCGGGGTCCGATAAGGCAGTTACCCGGTTGAGGCCGAGGGGCGGATAAAAGTTCAGAGTTTCAGGCGCTGCGCAGCGCCAGGAAATGACTTTGTTTCCGCTGGCCGGCTGTTATCGTGAGCGCCCCGAAGCCCCGTGCGGCCGGGAAGCAGTTATCAGCAATGAGATGAGCAATGGATGCCCAATTGAACCAGCAGTGCGCCACCCTGCGTGCCATGAGCTCCGCCGAGGCCGCGCAGTGGCTGCTGCGCGAATACCCCGCTGCCAGCCCTGCAAGCGCAGTCGCCCTGCAACTGATCCCCCATCGTTCCTGGCAGCGCAGCGAGCAACGTTTGCTGGCCGAGCACTACCTGACGTTGTCCTTCGCCAGCGCCCGGCCTTATCAGGCGTTTTGTTCGATCATGCCCACCCGAGTGCTGGCCGACTGGGTCGCCCAGCGCCTTCCCCAATCCCCACGCGACCGCAGCCTGTTGGCGTACCTGTTATTGCCGACCCTGAAGCAGCACATCCGTACCGAGCGCGACGCCGAGGCCATGGAACGCCTGGCCCAGGCTCTGCGCGACAAGGCAGAATCCGACCCGGAGCACACCGCAGATGAGTAACTACTTTGACCAGGAACTGCTGCAGGACCTGCGCCAGCCGCTCGCCAGCGGCCAACTGCGGATCGAACCGCAAGTCGATGCTTACTTTGACCTGATGAAGGGCTGGTTCGAGATCCGCAACCTGCGCCCACACTGGCCGAGCCTGCCGTTCGCGGTGACCGAGGTGGCGCTGGATCGCCAGCAGCAGACCCAGGCCTTCAGCGACTTCTTTGCCCGGATGGTCCAGCAATTTCGCCTCGCCGGAGACGCCGTGTACGTCGGTGACAGCGCCACCAGCCTCGCAGTAGTGGGCGATGTCTCGGCCTTGCTCGAGGTGCCGGAGTGTCTGTTTTCCATTCCCCAGCACCACTACCTTCTGGCCGCGGATCATGGCTGGTTCATGTGTTTCACCTTCGAGGGGGATATGGGGTTTGGGTTTGTGCCGGCATAAAAGACAACGTATGGATAGAAATGCCGGGTGAGCTCGTCTACAACAGGGGCTTCTCTGTCGACGGTAGATACTCCCGCTCCTCCGGCATCATCTCCCACGCTTTTACCAAATCCCCCTCCTGAACCAGTTTGCAGATCGAATGGGCTAAGGGTGTGACGTCAGTAATACGTTGTATCCACTGATGCACATACAACTGCACCGCTTCTTTACTCAATCCAATTTGAATCGCGCGGTGTTCCTGTGGCTGCAAGTGCAGATCCCGTTCCGGGTCCCATTGAATGCGCACCGGTGAATTGTTTTTCAGTGTGAGCCATTGTTCTTGGCTGACGGACTCATCGGCATGGCTTAAACAGCCATTGGCCAGTGCCCATTCGAAGCCTTCCCGGCTGATGTCGATGGCGAGGATGCGTTTTTGCCCGGCGTCTTTAAACCCCCAGCCGGCGCGGTACATCATCCACAGGAAGGACGGTTTAACCCAGGTCATGCGTTCCATTTTGAACGGTGGGGATATGAATGTGCCGTGGGCCAGGGCGGAGTCGGCGATGGTGTCGCAATAGGCTTGGTAGACGCGAATGGTGTGGGCGTCGTAGACCGCTCTGATTTGGCGGTGAGGTATGTTCGATGGTGTTACGGGCATATTTTCCTTGATGGCATTAAGCGGGCGACTCTCAGGTCGCCCGTTTTGTTTTAGAGCGTGAGTTGTTCTTGCAGGCGTCGCGTCGTCACGTCCAGTAAATCACAGCCGTCGCGCAGCAGGATGGTACAGGCCAGGGTCAGTTCCTGGAGCACGACCGGCGCGTGGTCTGGTTTCTCGGGGCCTGCGAAATTTTCCAGCAGTTGGGTGGCGGCACGAATGCGGTAGGCGGCTGCGTCGTGCAGCACGTCGATGGGCGCATGGGTGTCGATCAGCAGGGAAGGTAGAGTGCTGTCGTGTCCTGTAATGGGCATGTATCGGTTCATGTGAAAACCTCTGTGTGATTGGATCAATGCCATCACCCATCGTCGCCAAACAGCAGGGTGGCGGCTGTGCGCAGGTTGGCGAACCGACTACAGAGTAAAGCCGGCAGATCAAGTGATCTCCCACGCACAGCCCCCATAAAGCTGATTGTGCGGACGCAAAATACCTGCAAGCAGGATCTTTTGCATCACTCTGTAGATATAGGTCGCCAAACCCAGCCGTCGTTATCGACGGCTTGCCGACTATAGCCAATCCGTTGATTGCCTTTAAAGGGCTGGCCGGGTTGGGGTTTCTGATGTTGTTGTAAGGCCTTTCCTATTTTGCAAGAGGCGTCGCGGGCAAGGGGAGCGGGCCTTGCAAATGCTGGGAGGCTGCCCGGGAAAATCGGGGCTCAGGTTTTGCCACCGCTGTGCGGTCGAGCCGGAGCACGCTGCCTCGCCACTGGGAGCCCTTTGGTTAAAGCGCCTTCACCGGAATACAGATCTCACATTCCAACTCACCGGTTTGCGCGTCGTAGTGGGCATCGACCGGGTAGCGTTCGAAGGCCGGCCGGGCGTCGAGTTGCAGGCCGCTGCGCGGGAGCCAGTCGCGGCAGAGTTCGAGCCAGGCATCGGCGATGTCCGGGCCTTTGCCTGTGTAGGGCGCGACGGCGTAGAGGCCGCCGGGCAGGAGGCTGAGGGTAGCGGGTGCGGCGCTGATGAAGTCGGCGGGGACTTCGATGCAGGCGTCGTAGCGGCATTGGTGGGCCGGGGTGATGCTCGGGTCGTCGTGGCCGATGCCATAGCGCACGCGGTTGAACAGCTGGTTGTCGATCATCCAGCGCGCTGCGGTCTCGCGCCAGAACAGGCCGATGCCGGTGCCATAGGGGCCGGTGTAGCGCAGGCAGGCCACGCGCACCGGTGGCAGGTGTTTGAGGGTGACGTTCATCAGCGGCTCCTTGAGGTGAATGAAGGCGTCAGGGTCGTCGAATCCCGGGATATGGGTCTGATCGGGGTTGGGTAACTCGCGCAGGCGGCGCTCACGCACGTCGCTGAGGCGACGGTGCCAGCGTTTGGGTTCGCTGCTGCGCCAGCTGCTTGGGGTGACTGAGTAATGTTGCTTGAAGGCCCGGGAAAACGCCTCGCCCGAACTGAAGCCAGCCGTCAACGCGACCTCAAGGATGCTTGCCTGAGGTTCACTGGCCAGTTGATAGGCGGCGTGGGCCAGGCGCCTGCGGCGCAGGTAATCGCCCAGGGGTTCCCCGACCCAGGCATTGAACAGGCGATGAAAATGCCGTGGGGTGAAATGCGCGATTTGCGCCAGGTCCGCCAGCTCCAGGGGCTGGTCCAGGTGATGGTCGATATGCTCCAGCACCCGGTTCATGCGCAGGGTGTATTGGTGCAGGCTGAGGTCGGCGGGGGTCATATTTGCAGCTTAGCCGGGGCTTGGTGGTATGCGGGTTAGCCGTTGCCGCGTTCGACCCGGTGCCCAGCGGTTTCCGATCAAGGGTCGGATCAGGCGCAGGAAATCCTGAACGGCTGAAAACCACACCGGTCACAACCTATGAAAGGCATTTCACTCTTATGTGTGGAGGTTGAATCAGGATGACGACTTATAACTGGGATTTGATTGAACGGCTGTTGCACGAAGTGCAGAACAGCGCCGGCCATAGCTTTACCCCGCGGCCCTACGCCGAGCAGCATGCGGCGGCCAAGGAAGCCGAGGGCGAGTCGACGGGCAATCTGGATGAGCTGAAGGTCACGGCCACCGAGTACGAAAAGCTGCTGTTGGATCGGGGCTTTATCGAGTCGCGGCCGGAGGACGAGGGCGGCAACGGTGAGAATTTCATTCTGACGCCGCGAGGCTCCAGCCTGTTGTGCATGATCGACAGCAGTATCCCCGGCAACGATCACCCGCGTCAGGTACTGGACGAACAGGCCGATGCCCTGGATCCGGCGACCTTCGACGAAGTGGCGAGCAAGGCCCAGATTGCCTGAGCGTTGAGCCCCGCGTCGCCAGTTGCCAGTGAAAGCTTCAGCTCTGGCGCGCGGCTTTTAGGCACTTGAGGGCTTCGAAGTCGCTGCGTACGCCATCGATCTTCTTCAGCAGACGTTGGCGTTGCTCCACCGTACTTTGGGCCATCAGGTCCACCAAAAGGCTGCGCGCCGCCTGTTCAGTGGCGGCGTAGGCCTGGCGATATTCCGGCGTCCACAAGCTCTCGCGATTGACCAGCAGTTGCTCGATGCGTTGCGGGAAATCACTGGCATGGCGCTGCTCCACGGCGGCGCTGAACTGCGTCTGCCAATGGGCGCGGTTGGCGATCCATTGTTGATTCTGATCGCCGAGGTCGGCTGACCACTGTTCGACCCGCTGTTGCTGTTGCGGGCTGAGCGGGCCCAGCCAGGCATTGAGGCGTTTAGTCATGCGCTCGCTGCGTTGCTTGATCTGTTCCTGCAAGGTCGGCTTGAGGTACTGCGTCTGACGCTCGCGCTGATCTTTGGCAAAGGCGTTGTTCATGTCCTTGACCTGTTGATCGTCCAGGCCCTGCAGCAATTGGATGGCCGATGGGGTGATCTCGCGGGCGGTCTGGGCGATGGCCTGCTTGGCTTCCTGGGTTCGCACTTGCAGGGCCGCGTCGTCGACCTGGTTGCTTTCAACCATTTGCTGCAGGCGGTCGAGCCAGTCGAGGTAGCCCGGCAGTTGGGTGCTGCAATGCCAGCTCAGGTGTTCCTTGAGGCGTTGGTTGAACCAGCCCTTTTGCTCGCTGTTCATGTCCAGGTAGTCGTTGAGCGTCCAGGGGATGATCACGTCGAGGTTGCGATAGGCCAGGCCAACGCGGTTACAGGCGCTGGAGGCGAAGCACAGCACTAACAGCAATGCGAAATGGATTAACCGGCGCGACATGGGCGAGTCCTTGCGAATGCGGGTTTGTGTATCTGAACCCGAAAGGCGCCCCGCAGTTCAGCCTTTTAATAGAAGGAGCGTTCGGCCTTGAACGTCAGCAGGCCGTCGCATTCGGCGTTTTGCCCAGAATAGGCCGAGCAGTCGCCGCCGTTGAGGTTGGAGTCGCTGTAGATCAGGTTGAGGTCGATCCCCATCCACGGCCGTGAGAGCTTCACCGACCAGTCATTGAAGCTGTTGACGTAGCCACCGCTGGTAATCGACACCGGGTTGCCCAGCTGGTGGTTGGTGTATTTGACGCTGACGCCGATACCAAATGGCGCATTCCCGCCGAGGTCGGCGAACAGGGTGCTGTTGCGTTTGTCCGGGTCGTTGCTGAAGGCCGCGCCAAAGCGGCTGCCGAGCAGGGTCAGGCCGCCGAAAAATTCATGGCTGTCCAGGGTTTCCAGCTTGGGGTAGCTGTAATGGATCATCCCCAGCTCATAGCCCAGGGTCTGATCGAAGGGCTGCTTGTAGCCGAGGTAGGAGTCCACTTCCAGTTTGCTCGATGGGCTCAGCCCCACGCTGGGTGACCATTGCCCGGCGTACCAGCCGCTGTCATGGCTCAGGTCCAGGCCGCCGTGGAATGAGCCGGAGCTGGTCGGCTTGACCAGTCCCTGGGCCATGCTGCGCGTCGGGGTGGTGCCCAGCTTGAGGTCGGAGTCGCCCAGTTCACGCTGGAAAACCTGGGCATGACTGACGGGGCTGGCCAGCAGTGCGCTGATCAGCAGGAAAGAGGGTTTGAGCATGCTGCACTCCATGGGTAGCGAGGAGCAGAAACCAAGAGCCCTTGGCAAAGGCCCGTTCTAGACGTGTGCAAGCATACCGGCGAAACCTCGGGGTTGAGGGCCGTTCGTCGATTTATGCAAGGAGAGGAGGTTCAGGCTCTAGTCCTAGCGCTTTGAGGTTCAAAGCGCTTAGGGACCAGGATGTGCTGCGGGGGTATTACTTTTTGCCGAGGGTAATCTGCTTCGACGGGCCGAAAGTCTGGCCGCTGACGCCTTTGGCAATTTGCTGAATCTCGCCGCCAGACTTGAGGAATGCAGCGATCTGGTTGTTGATCGATTCGCTGGTTTCAACGGCTGGAGCTGGCTTTGCTTTGCTGTTGGATGCTTTTACACGCATGGCGGCCATTAACCTGTAGAAAATTAACTTGGCCACGCATAATACATGAAATGCTTGACAATTGCTTGGTAAATATCCTTCGGAATAATTGGGTGATAAAGAGTTGAGCATCGGACAGTGCTCGCTGTATTTACCTAAGCTGCTGTTTTAACTAAAACTTTGGCTTGATTATGGCGTTTTTTAGCGGTCAGGTCGGGGAGTTCGGGACGGCCTTTGCCTGACGAGCGGAGGCCTATGGCTGTGGAAATCGAGAAAAATCAATGTCTTCAAGGAAATTTCGTCCACCGCCCGCCTGCGCATCAAACCAACCGGGTAAAACCCCTGTAGAATGCCGCCCACGCAATGAGGGTATTGGAAATGGCTTTAGTCGGGCGCTACAACAGTTTGCAAGTGGTTAAACACACTAACTTTGGTTTGTATCTGGACGGTGGGGCGGACGGCGAGATATTGCTGCCTAATCGTTATATTCCCAAAGATATTCCCAGTGAAGACGAAGACTGGCTCAATGTTTTTGTTTATCTGGACAGTGCAGACAAACTCATCGCAACTACTGAAAAACCGAAAGTTCAAGTCGGTGAGTTCGCCAGTCTTAAAGTCGTTGAAGTTAACAGCATCGGTGTATTCCTCGATTGGGGTTTGCCCAAGGATCTGTTGCTGCCGTACTCCGAAGAAAAGCGCCAGATGACCGCCGGCGAGTACTGCGTGGTGCACGTCTATCTCGACAAGCACACCCGCCGTATCACCGCCACCGCGCGTCTTGACCGCTACCTGGACAAGACCCCGGCCAACTACCAGCCGGGTCAGGAAGTCGACTTGCTGGTGGCCGAAGCCACCGACATGGGCTTCAAGGCGATCATCAACAACAAGCACTGGGGGCTGATCCACAAGAACGAAGTGTTCAAGTTCCTGCGCCCGGGCAAAGAAGAAAAAGGCTTTATCAAAGAAGTTCGTGGTGACGGCAAGATCAGCCTGAGCCTGCAACCGGTGGGCGAAGAAGCTTCCACCAGCCTGAACTCGAAGATCCTCGCCAAGTTGCGTGAAAACAACGGCACCTTGCCGGTCAGCGACAAGAGCGACCCGACCGTGATCAGCAGTTTGTTCGGTGTCAGCAAAGGCAACTTCAAGAAGGCCATCGGCGCGCTTTATAAGCAGGGTCAGATCGTGATCCATGCCGACCGCATTGAACTAAGCTGAGCGGGACCCCACTGAACAGGCCATTCGACATGCGACTCCGGCTGATTGCCTATTTCGGCACATTGCTCGCGTTTCTGCTGCTCGACGGCCTTTGGCTGGGCCTGTTGATGGGGTCGACCTACAAGGCGCTGCTGGGTTCGCTGATGCTCGACCAGCCGCTGCTTGCCCCCGCAGCGCTGTTTTATCTGCTGTATGTCCTGGGTTGCCTGGTGTTTGCGGTACAGCCGGCGCTGGCTCGGGGCAGTTGGCTGCACAGTACGCGGCTCGGTGCTTTGCTCGGGCTGGTGGCCTACGGCACCTATGACCTGAGCAACTGGTCGACCCTGCACGGCTGGTCGGCGCAGTTGGCCTTGCTGGACATGGCCTGGGGCACCTTCGCCAGCGCTGTCGCCTGCAGTATCGGCTATGCCTGTGCGCGGCGCTTTGGCGATCTTCGCGCTTAGCCGGTCTTGCCTTGTGCCGCCACGGATGTGGATGGCCGGCGATGTCCTGGCAATGCCTTTTTGTACACCCACCTGATTCTGTTTCGCCACGCAGCCATCGCGAGGCTTTTTCGTTTTTGTCGAGTAACTGTCATGTCGTTGATTAACGTTGAGTGTTTGCGGTGAGCACAGAGCGGCGTAGCGCCGATGGCTTTGCCTTGCAAGTGATGCTGGGGCTGTGCCTGATCTGGGGCGTGCAGCAGGTGATGATCAAGTGGGCGGCGGCGGATATTGCACCGGTGATGCAGGCTGCGGCGCGCTCCGGGATTTCCGCGCTGCTGGTGGCCTTGTTGATGTGCTGGAAGGGCGGCTGGTCGCAGATCGGCAGCACCTGGCGTGGCGGCTTGCTGGCCGGCAGCCTGTTCGGCCTGGAGTTTCTGTTTATCGCCGAAGGCCTGCAGCTGACCAGCGCCGCCCATATGTCGGTGTTTCTGTACACCGCGCCGATCTTTACCGCGCTGGGGGTGAACTGGCTGTTGCCCAGTGAGCGCCTGCGGCCCCTGCAGTGGCTGGGGATTCTGCTGGCGTTTATCGGCATCAGCATTGCCTTTGCCGGCGGCATATCCCTGGAGAACCTGGACCGGCGCATGTTGCTGGGCGACACCTTGGGCCTGCTGGCCGGCATGGCCTGGGGCGCGACCACTGTGGTCGTGCGTGCCTCGCGGCTGTCCGAGGCGCCGGCGACCCTGACCCTGTTCTATCAATTGATCGTCGGCTTTGTCGGCCTGCTGCTGATTGCTGCGCTGAGCGGGCAGATCAGCCATGTCAGCCTGACCCCGGTGGCGGTCGCCAGTGTGTTGTTCCAGGGGCTGGTGGTGTCGTTTTTCAGCTACCTGACCTGGTTCTGGCTGCTGCGGCGTTATCTGGCGGCCAACCTGGCGGTGTTCTCCTTCATGACCCCGCTGTTCGGCGTGACCTTTGGCGTTGTGCTGCTCGGTGAACCCCTGAGCTTCAACTTCGTGATGGGCGCGGTGCTGGTGCTGTTGGGCATTACGTTCGTCAGCGCCGAACAGTGGTTGCGCCGACGTATTCGCCGCTTTCTGTAAGGGTTGCGCAGGCTTTCGGGCTCTTGCCGGCAAGCCGCTGGCGGCTTAACAGCAACGCCCCCGCCAGCAGCAGGCCCCCGCCGGCGATGATCAGCGCCGGGTGCAGGTCGCCGCTGTAATGGCTGCTCAGGGCCGCGAGCAGCGGCCCGATCAACTGGCCAATGGCGAAGCAGGCGGTCAACAGCCCGGCGTTGCGCTGGGTGGCATGGGGCGCGATCTCCCGTGAGCGCTGCATCACCAATTGCATGCAGGCCAGGAACGAAGTCCCGCACAGGATCACCCCCAGTACCAGCCCGGTGCCATCGCCCAGCAGGCAGGCGAAGACCCCGGCAGCTTGCATCCACAGCGTTGCCATCAGCCAATAGCGGGTTGCCCCGGGGCTGGCGCGGCGCAGGCTGACCAGCAATACCCCGAGCGCCGCCGTCAGGCCGAAACAGGGCCAGAACAGGTCTGCCTGCCACTGGCCTTGGAAATGCGCGCTGGCCATCTGCGAAAGAAAGGTCGCCGGGATGATGTAGCCCAGGCCGTACAGGCCGTAGATCAGCCCCAGACGGGGGATTTCCCGGCCCTCGTCAGTAGCAGGCGCGGGCGCGGTGAGCGGCATGGATTCGGGCTGCGGGAGGATCGGAAGGATCACCAGCAGCATCAGCAAACCGACCGCGGCATACACCAGCCAGAGCATGGCCGAACTTTGCCCGAGCAGGTTAGAGCCCAGCGCCAGCAACCCGGTCAGAAAGATACCCAGGCCCGGCCCGGCAAATACCAGGGCGCCGAGCCGTGGCCGGCCGGCTGCCTGGGCCAGGGGCTGGCTCAGGGCGGTGATCATCACCAGCACCCAGGCGCTGGCTACCCCGGTGCCGAAGCGCAGCAGCAAGTGTGCCCAGAAGCCCTGGGCCCAGAACGAGGCCAAGGTCAGCAGCACGCACAACCACAGGCCGCCGAGCAGGCGCTGGCGAACCTGGCGAGGGCGTCGGGCAAACATTGCATCCAGGGCGCCCAACAGGTAGCCCAGGTAATTGGCGGCGGCGATCAGGCCGGCGGCGGTCAGGTCGATCTGGCCTTCGCTGAGCAGATGGGGCAACTGCGGGGTGAGGGCAAAACGGCCAATGCCCATGGCCATCATCAAGGCGATAAAGCTGGCGAGCAGGCGAATCAGCGGGGACATGGTCAGGGTTCCATCAGTGGAGCAGTGACCGTCAGGCTAGGATCGATTGACTTTCTTTAAAAATGAATAATATTAAGCAACTTGTTCACTTTTGGAGAGTATCGTGGAATTCAGCCAGCTCCGCATCTTCCAGGCTGTGGCCGAGGAGGGTTCCATTACCCGCGCGGCCGAGCGTCTGCATCGGGTGCCGTCCAACCTCTCTACCCGGCTCAAGCAGCTGGAGGAGCAATTGGGCGTCGAGCTGTTTCTGCGGGAGCGGCAGCGGCTGTTGCTCTCGCCGGCGGGCAAGGTGCTGCTCGATTACAGCCTGCGCTTGTTCGCCCTGCACGATGAGGCCCAGGCCGCGCTGCAAGGAGGGCAGCCTGCGGGCGTCTTCGTGCTGGGCACCATGCACAGCTCGGCAGCCATCCAGTTGCCGCCGCTGCTGGCGCGTTATCACCGCACCTATCCGATGGTGAACCTGCAGGTGCAGTCGGCCCCCAGCGGTGAGTTGCTGGAGGGCCTGCTGACCGGGCGCCTGGATGCGGCCCTGGTCGACGGTCCGCTGCAGTTGGCGGGGCTGGACGGTGTACCCCTGTGCGATGAAACCCTGGTGCTGATCAGTGAAGCGGGCCACCCACCGGTGCGCAGCGCCCGCGACGTCGAGGGCCGAGCGGTATTTACCTTTCGTCGGGGCTGCTCCTATCGCATGCGCCTGGAGTCCTGGTTTGCCCATGACCACGCGACCATGGGCCGGGCCATGGAGATCGAGTCCTACCAGGGCATGCTCGCCTGTGTGATTGCCGGTTCCGGGGTGGCGATGATGACGCAGTCGATGCTGGCCAGCCTGCCGGGGCGGGAGAGTGTCGCGGTCCATGCCCTGGCCGAGCCGTTCGCCAGTGCCACCACCTGGTTGATGTGGCGCAAGGGCATGCTCGGCGCCAACCTCACGGCCTGGATCGAACTGCAGGAAGCCGCCAAGGCCGAAGCGGCAGTGGATGGCTGCTCTTTAAGAAAAGTCCGCGGATGATTCAGATTAATCCGGTAACAGATCATTGCGATCTAGGGCGAGCAATGCGTAGGACTTAGGACTATTATCAGTGCGAAGCGGCCAAAGAATCCCGTCGCTCGGCATGACCCTTAAGGGGGGCGCTATGAAAGACAAACTGCAAAACTGGCTTCACGACCTTGGCGTCGCATTGGGCCTGATCGAGCCACCGTTGCAGCCGGTGCCGATTCGTACGGACGACGACCAACGACGTCGGCAGCAAAAACGCCGCTGATCGGGTCGATGTGGAGCAAGCGCAAGGCTTGCTCCTCTACTTTTCAACCCGCGCCGAGGATGTGGCTACGTCCCCATAGGCGCACTCCCAGTGTTCTCACCTTGATGTTCAATGCCTGGAAATCTTCAGCAAAAACTGACTGAGGTCATTGGCCGTGCTCGCGGCCTTGAGCAGTTGATCTTCCTCGTGGGTAAACGCTGTCAGTCCGAACTCATCTTCCAGATGGAAAATCAATTCCTCCAGATCCTGCTTGTCCAGGCCCAGCGTTTGCAGGTCGAGATGGTCGTCGAACGGCTGGTTGCGCTCCAGCAGGCGGTGGATGTAGTCGTGCACGACTTGGCGCACATGGGCGCGTTTCATGACCGGGGCTCCGGCAGACAATCCAATGGGGCGCTTGCGCAGCAGGGGGGATGGCATGGGGGGATGGTGCCGAGTGGCAAGTCAAAGGCGTTCATGAGCACCTCGGGTCTTATTGTTATTTACCCTTGGCCGCGACCGGCGGAGCTGGTGCGGTGCTAGTCGCAGTACAGCACAGGTTGCTCGGGCTTGCCGCGAGCCTGGGTGTGCCCTTGACGGGTAGGCGTACGGCGCGTTTCCCCAGGCAAAAAAAACGGGTGCAGCCTCGACGCTGCACCCGCTGAAGAAACTCCCAAAAATGTCCGAATTCAGCTTAAACCGCGTTGGCCAGGGGAGCCGGGCGGCGGGACAGAAGGCTGACCACCACGAAGCTGATCAGGCCGACAGCCAGGCTGTAGTAGATCGGTGTGTTGGCGTCCAGGCCGTCCTTGATCATGAACACCAGAGCCGTGGCGAAACCCAGGCCCATGCTGGCGATGGCGCCGGAGGTGGTTGCGCGCTTCCAGAAAATCGCTCCGATCAGCGGAATCAGCATGCCGCCCACCAACAGGTTGTAGGCCAGGGTCAGGGCGCTGATCACGTCATTGACCACCAGGGCGATGCCCAGCACCACGATCCCGGTGAGGAAGGTGAACAGGCGGTTGATGCCCAGGCTCGACTGTTTGCCGCCACGCAGTTTTGGCAGCAGGTCTTCGGTCAGGGTGGTGGAGGCGGCGAGCAGGCCGGCGCTGGCGGTGGACATCATGGCGGCCAGTGCGGCAGCGATCACCAGGCCACGGATACCGTCCGGCAGCGAGGCTTTGACGATGGCGGCAAAGGCGTTGTTGACGTTGTCCAGGTCCGGCAGCAGCACGTGGGCGGCCATGCCGATCAGGGCGCAGGCCAGGCCGTAGATGATGCAGTAGACGCCGGCGACGGTGCCTGCGTACTGGGCCACTTTATCGGTCTTGGCGGTGAACACCCGTTGCCAGATGTCCTGGCCGATCAGGATGCCGAAGAAGTAGATCATGAAGTAGGTAATGATCGTGTCCCAGCCGATGGTGGTGAAGCTGAAGCTCGAGGCCGGCAGCTTGCTCACCAGTTCGTCCCAGCCGCCGACGCGGTACAGGCAGATCGGCAACAGGATAAACATCAGGCCCACGGTCTTGATCACGAACTGCACGATGTCGGTCAGGGTCAGCGACCACATGCCGCCGATCGCCGAATACACCACCACCACGCCACCGCCGAGCAGGACCGAGATCCAGAACGGCAGGCCGAACAGCACTTGCAGCACGGTGCCGATGGCCAGGATCGAGGTCACGCCGATCATCAGCGCGTACGCCAGCATGATCACCGCGCTGGCCTGGCGGGCCATGGGGTTGTAGCGCTTTTCCAGGACCTGGGTCACGGTGAAGATCCGCAGCTTGAGCAGCGGTTTGGCCAGGAACAGGTTCAGCGCAATGATGCCCAGGCCCAGTGCGGCGCACAGCCAGAACCCGGAGATGCCATGCACATAACCCAGGCGCACGGTGCCGACGGTCGAGGCGCCACCCAGCACGGTCGCGGCCATGGTGCCCATGTACAGCGTCGGGCCCAGGTTGCGGCCGGCCACCAGGTAGTCTTCGTGGGTCTTGGCCTTGCGCATGCCGTAGTAGCCGAGCACCAGCATTGCGGCAGCGTAGATAAGTACGACAAATAGATCTAAAGCCATGATGGCGTTTCTCCGATTATCTTTTTTATGGTGAAACTATTAGGTCAGGCAAGCGCCGGCCAGCCGGCGCCTTGAGCTCAGACGGTTTGGCCGAGGGCCGGTTTGGTGAGCGAATCCATGCCCTTGCTGCGTGGGTCGCCTGGACCGAACACCGCTGCCGGTTCCGGGAACAGGCCGAGTAGCACCAGGTACACCAGGGAGGCCAGGCCGAGGGTGACCGGCAGGCTGATGTCGATACCGCCGGCCAGTTCGCCAAGCACCCCGACGAACTGCCCCGGCAGGTTGACGAAGCACAGGCCCACCAGCGCGCTGGGGATCCAGGCGCCGAGGCCGCGCCAGTTCCAGCCGTGCTGGAACCAGTAGCGGCCGCCTTGTTCGCCACGGGTGAAGACTTGCAGGTCATCCGGGCAGTAGAAGCCGCGCCGCACCAGCAGGCCGATGATCATGATCACCATCCATGGCGTGGTGCAGGTGATGATCAGCACGGCGAAGGTCGACACGCTCTGTACCAGATTCGCCGCAAAGCGCCCGATAAAGATGAAGGCAATCGACAGCACGCCGATCAGCAGGGTCGCCTTGACCCGCGACAGCAGGCGCGGGAACACGCTGGACATGTCCAGCCCGGTGCCATACAGCGACGTGGTGCCGGTGGACATGCCGCCGATCACCGCAATCAGGCACACCGGCAGGAAAAACCAGCTCGGCGAGACCGCCAGCAGCCCGCCGACGTAGTTGTTGGCGGCGATGTAGTCCGGCGCCTTGATCGCAACGATGGTCGCGGTGGCCAGGCCGAACAGGAAGGGGATCAGGGTTGCCAGTTGCGCCGCGATCACGGCCAGCATGATGCGTGCTTTCGGGGTTTCCCGCGGGATATAGCGCGACCAGTCGCCAAGGAAGGCGCCGAAGGAGATCGGGTTGCTCATGGCCACCAGCGCGGCGCCGATAAAGGCCGCCCAGAACCCGGCCTGGCCCATGGCGACGGTTCCGGCGAACTGGCTGTCGAAGGTCGGCGCGAAGGCGAAGATCCCCAGCAGGAACAACAGGCTCGCGGCCCACACCGCAATGCGGTTGACCCAGAGCATGAAGCGGAAGCCGTAAATGCACACCGTCAGCACCAGGATCGCGAACAGGCCGTAGGCCAGGCCCAGGCTCAGGTCGGTTTCCGGCAGGCCGATCAGGCGCTTGGCGCCACCGATCAGCGCATCCCCCGAGCTCCAGACCGAGAGCGAGAAGAAGGCGATGGCGGTCAGCAATGACAGGAACGAGCCGACGATCCGCCCGTGCACGCCAAAGTGCGCGCCGGAGGAGACGGCGTTGTTGGTGCCGTTGAGCGGGCCGAACAGGCCCATGGGCGCCAGGATCAGCGCCCCGAGCACCACGCCGAGGACGATGGCCCAGACTCCGGCCTGGAACGACAGGCCGAACAACACCGGGAAGCTGCCGAGCACGGCGGTGGCAAAGGTATTGGCGCCGCCGAAGATCAGACGAAACAGGTCGCCGGGGCCGGCGCTGCGTTCGTGATCGGGGATCTGTTCGACCCCGTTGGTTTCAATGCTGCTAAGGCTGTGTTCTTTGTTGTTGTTATTCATGATCTGCTCCGATCATCGAGGCGCGCCCATCGTGTGCGGGCGTCACCTGTATTGGCTAAGGGGGTGGCAGCCCTTCCGGCATGGCGGATAAATGTTCGTGGCAGGCCAGCCAATGGCCTTGTTGTTGTCGGCGAAACACGATGGTTTCGCGCTCCTGGCTGAAGTGTTGCTCCCCTTGCATGCGCAGCTCGGTGGCCACGTCATGAATAAACAGCGCCACGTCGCCTTGCAGGCTGACGAAGGCATTGCTCGAGGTGCACGCGAGCACCTCGAAGCCATCCTCGGCGCGCCATTGGTCCCACAACACCTGATAGGCATCGCGGGACAACAGCGGCTGGGGAAGGGTGTAGAACACAAAACTGGCATCGCGGCTGAACGCCGCGAAGTAGGCTTCGCGGTCGTTACGGGCGAAGGCCGCGACCAATGCGGCTGCGGCGTTGAGGACGTTCTCCTGATCGCTCATGGCCGTGACTCAGCGGTGGGCCACGCCAGGCAGTACGCAGAGCATCTCGTACAGCAGGTTGGCGCCCAGCAGCGAGGTATTGCCGGTGGTGTCGTAAGGTGGCGAGACTTCTACCAGGTCGCAGCCGATCAGGTCCAGGCCCTGGCAGCCACGGACGATTTCGATGGCCTGGATGGTGGTCAGGCCGCCGATTTCCGGGGTGCCGGTGCCAGGGGCCCAGGCCGGGTCGATGCCGTCGATGTCAAAGCTCAGGTACACCGGGCCGCCGCCGACTTTTTCGCGGACTTCGGCCATCAGCGGGGCCAGGGATTTGTGCCAGCACTCTTCGGCCTGGACCACGCGGAACCCTTGTTTGCGGCTCCAGTTGAAGTCTTCAGCGGTGTAGCCCTGGGCACGCAGGCCGATCTGTACCACGCGGTCGCAGTCCAGCAGGCCTTCTTCCACTGCACGGCGGAAGGTGGTGCCGTGGGCGATTTTCTCGCCGAACATGTGGTCGTTCACATCCGCGTGGGCGTCGATGTGCACCAGGCCGACCTTGCCGTGCTTCTTATGGATCGCGCGCAAAATCGGCAGGGTGATGGTGTGGTCGCCGCCTAGGGTCAGGGGAATCACGTTGTGTTCGAGGATGCCGTCGTAGGCTTCTTCGATGATGCGAACCGCGTCCAGCAGGTTGAAGGTGTTGATCGCCACGTCGCCGATGTCGGCAACCGACAGCGAGTCGAAGGGCGCGGCGCCGGTGGCCATGTTGTACGGGCGAATCATCACCGATTCAGCGCGGATTTCTCGCGGGCCGAAGCGGGTGCCGGCGCGCAGCGAGGTACCGATATCCAGCGGGATGCCGATGAACGCGGCATCGAGGCCGGCGGCGGTGGGCAAATGGGGAAGACGCATCATGGTGGCGATGCCGCCGAAGCGCGGCATTTCGTTGCCGCCCAGTGGTTGGTGAAGGATCTTGTCCACGGGATTGGCCTCATCGTTGTTTTATTTTTGGGCTGGGCGGCGCAGAAGGCTCTGCCCGCACAACCGAGTGAGGCCGATTCTGCGAAATGCGCTGCGGGGAAAGAATCGCTGTGAACAAATACTTAGTTCAGATTTTTCTGAACTAATGCCGAGCTTGGCGCTAGACTCTCGCCCAGCCGCCACGCCCCCTGTGGCGAGGATGCTCGCTCCCGCTCGGTGATGCAGCCGGCGTAATCCGGGTGTGTGCTGGGTCGGTTCAAGCCGGCGGCAGGTATTTTTCTCAGCCATGGATGGTGTTTTTTCGCTGGTTATCGGAGCCCGTCATGGCCAACGCTTTACCTGATCTGAAACTATTGCGCATCTTTGTCAGCGTGGTGCGGCATCAGGGGTTCGCCAATGCCCAGCACGAACTCAATCTGTCGACCTCGGCTATCAGCACCTACATGAGCCAGCTGGAAGCGGCGCTGGGGCTGGTGCTGTGCCATCGCGGGCGCGGCGGTTTCAGCCTCACCAGCAAGGGCGAGCTGTTCCATCAGGAAACCCTGCGCCTGCTCGGCGAACTCGAAGGCTTCGAGCAATACGCCGCGGCGCTCAAGGGCGAGTTGCGCGGCACCCTGAACCTGGGGGTGATCGACTCCACCGTCAGCGACAAGGCCCTGCCTTTCGCCGAAGCCATTGGCGCCTACAGCCAGGAGCACCCGGCGGTGCATTTGCACTTGTCGGTCATGAGCCCTTACGAGTTGCAGCTGGGGGTGCAGGACAACCGCCTGGACCTGGCCATCGGCGCGTTCTCCACGCGCATGAGCGGCCTGGTGTACATGCCGTTGTACCGCGAGCAGCACTGGCTGTATTGCAGCAGTCGGCATCCACTGTTTACCGAACGGCGGATTCCCGAACAACTGATCACCCAGCAGCGCATGGTGGGCCGGGGCTACTGGAGCCAGGCAGAGCTGGCCCGGCATGGTTTCAAGCACAGCGCGGCGACGGTGGAAAGTATGGAGGCGCAGTTGATCCTGGTGCTGTCCGGTGCCTACATCGGCTACCTGCCTGAGCACTACGCCCAGGCCTGGGCCGACAAGGGCGACCTGAGGGTGTTGCTGCCGGCGACCTTTGGCTACCAGGCGCCGTTCTCGATGATCATGCGCCGTGGGCGCAGCCGCGAGCCTTTGATCCAGACCTTCCGCGACCTGCTCAAGGCGCAGCTCAACCAGGCTTGAGGAGGCCGCCATGTCACGAAGTCAATGCCCGCGCTGCCTGCGCCCCGAAAGCCATTGCCTGTGCGCGTTGATACCGCAGCTGGACAGCCGCACCCGGGTGCTGCTGCTTCAGCATCCCAGTGAGGTCAACCATGCGTTGAACACCGCCCGCCTGGCGGCCCTGGGCCTGACCAATGCCGAGCTGATCGTCGGCGAAGTGTTCGCGGACTTGCCGCAGTTGCTGAATCGCCCTGGCTATCAGGCCAGGTTGCTGTTCCCGGCTGATGACGCACAGACGTTGCAGGCCTATGGCCCAGCGGCGCAGTCGTTGTTGCTGGTGGTGCCCGACGGCACCTGGCGCAAGGCGCGCAAGCTGCTGCACCTCAACCCGCTGCTGGCAGCGTTGCCGCGAGTCAGCCTGGGGCAGGGCGGGGTGTCGCGCTATCGCCTGCGCAAGGCGCCCGGGCCAGGAGCGTTATCGACCTTGGAGGCCATCGTCCAGGCCTTGCAAACCCTGGAAGCGCCGGCCTCGTTCGAACCTTTGCTCAAGCCGTTCGAAGCCTTGATCGAGGGGCAGATCGCGGCCATGGGCGAGGACACCTATCAGCGCAACCATGGTGGCCACTGATAGCTCAGGGTTTGTGCAGGGTTTTTTGCCGCAGGATGTAAATCGTCACCAGCACCGCGCTGGTCAGCATGAAACCACGGGCCCAGGGCAGCGGCACCAAGTAGCAGGACAGGCCGATGCTCAGCCACATCAGGCCGATCGCATAGACCTTGCCCTTGAGCGGAATGCCGTTGCCATCGAGGTAGTCGCGAATCCACGGGCCGAGCCGTGGATGTTCCACCAGCCAGTGGTAGAAACGCGGCGAACTGCGGGCAAAGCAGGCGGCAGCCAGCAGCAGGAAGGGAGTGGTAGGCAGCACCGGCAGGAAAATTCCGATCACCCCCAGCACCACGCTCAACCAGCCAATGGCCAGCAGGGCGTAGCGCAGAAGCAGCGGGCGATTGCCTATGGGCGGGGTCATAGGCGACGACTCAGAGTCTGTTCACGATGTGCTGTGCTTGGGGATGCTGAGTTGAAAATGGCCTCGGAATGCTCATTTAGGTCTCTAAACTCCGCTTCCTCAGCCATTTTTGCCGTGCCTGACCCTTCGCTCGCGAGATCGTGGGCAGTTGCTTAGTGGTGGCGTGGCTTGAGGATCGCCGGCTTTTCGTCCGGGGCGTTGCACAGCAGGTACAGCGCGGTCAGGGCTTCCGGGATTTGTACGATCATGTCGTCCATCAGGTTGGCATCGCTGGCGATGTCGGAGAATTCAGGCTGTTCGTCGAACAGGCCGGAACCGACCATGATCGGCAGGAGCATTTCGCTGACTTCTTCCTCGGCGGTTTCGAACCAGGCCGCTTCACGCAGGAACACCCCTTCCATGAAGCCGATGCACCAGCCGCGCAGGTCGGAGTCGTCCGGGTCTTCGCCCAGGTCGAGTTCGCACGGCAGCTCGAACTCTTCGTCGGACGCCAGTTGGCGGGCGATGTGGGCCTTGAGGGCAATCAGGGTGGATTCGATCACTTCGCGTTCGGTGTCGTCGCTGTAGTGCGGCTCCTCGGCGAACAGGGCGTCGATCCACTCGCGATCGGGAACGCTCTCGGAACAGATCGACAACGCAGTCAGGTAGCCGTGAGCGGCCACGTAGTCCAGCGCCTCGTCGTGCAGCTCATCGGCGTCGAGGAAGACTTGCAGGCGGGTTAGTTGCTCGGCGAAGGACATTGAGGGGCTACCTTGGGGAATAAACGATGCTGAATTCTAGGCCTTCTTGAGCGCCCAGGCCAGCCGCAGCGCAGATTTGAACGCTTCCAAAGGTTACCGGTGGCTGATTGTCGGCACCCTTTGTCGGGGAGGGCTCGGGTATACTCGCGCGTTTTGTGATGCCCTGCAGGCGTTGCGGCGGTTGCGGAAAAGTCCGCTAACGGATTTGTCCGTGAAGCCCGGCGTGTTTTCAGTCAGCCTGCGCTCAGGGATTTCAGCGATTTTTGGAGTTTTTCATGCTCGAACAGGCTCAACGCGTCCTCAAGGACATCTTCGGCTACGACAGTTTCCGTGGTCGCCAAGGTGCGATCATTGAGCGCGTGGCCAGTGGCGGCGATGCCCTGGTGCTGATGCCCACCGGCGGCGGCAAGTCCCTGTGTTTCCAGGTTCCGGCGCTGCTGCGCGAAGGCCTGGCGGTGGTGGTATCGCCGCTGATCGCGCTGATGGACGACCAGGTCGCCACCCTTGAAGAACTCGGCGTCGCCGCCGCCGCGCTGAACTCCACACTCAGCGCCGAGCAGCAGCGCGACCTGGCGGCGCGCATCCGTCGCGGCGAGGTGAAAATGCTCTACCTGGCCCCTGAGCGCCTGGTGCAGCCACGCATGCTGTCGTTCCTGCAGGGGCTGGATATCGCCCTGTTCGCCATCGACGAAGCGCACTGTGTCTCGCAATGGGGTCACGACTTCCGCCCGGAATACCTGCAACTGGGGCAGTTGGCGGAAATGTTCCCCGATGTGCCGCGCATTGCCCTGACCGCCACCGCCGACAAGCGCACCCGCGAAGAAATCGTCACCCGCCTGCATTTGCAGGAGGCCGAGCGTTTCCTGTCGAGCTTTGACCGGCCGAACATTTTCTACCGCATCGTACCCAAGGAGCAGCCGCGCAAGCAGTTGCTGGCGTTCCTCAACGAGCGGCGCAGTGATGCGGGCATCGTTTATTGCCTGTCGCGCAAGAAGGTCGATGAAGTCGCCGCGTTTCTCTGCGAGCAGGGCTTCCCGGCGCTGCCGTACCACGCTGGGCTGCCCAGCGATCTGCGGGCTCACAACCAGAAGCGCTTCCTCAATGAGGAAGGCCTGATCATGGTGGCGACCATTGCCTTCGGCATGGGCATCGACAAATCCAACGTGCGGTTCGTCGCCCACATGGATTTGCCCAAATCCCTCGAGGCCTATTACCAGGAAACCGGGCGCGCCGGCCGTGATGGCCTGCCAGCCGATGCCTGGATGGTCTACGGCCTGCAGGACGTGGTGATGCTCAAGCAGATGCTGCAGAACTCCGAAGGTGACGAGCGCCACAAGCGTCTGGAACAGCACAAGCTCGACGCGATGCTGGCGCTGTGCGAAGAAACCCGCTGCCGCCGGCAAACCCTGCTGGCCTACTTCGATGAAGACATGCCGCAACCCTGCGGGCATTGCGACAACTGTGTCGACGGCGTGCAAACCTGGGATGCCACCGAGCCGGCCCGACAGGCCTTGTCGGCGATCTATCGCACCGGCCAGCGTTATGGCGTCGGCCACCTGGTGGACGTGTTGCTGGGCAAGGATAACGAGAAGGTGCGCAGCTTCGGTCATCAGCACCTGTCGGTGTTCGGTGTCGGCAAGGCCCGTAGCGAGGGCGAATGGCGTTCGCTGTTTCGCCAGTTGGTGGCACGCGGCCTGGCCGATATCGATCTTGAAGGGTATGGCGGACTGCGCCTGAGCGACAGCTGCCGGCCGCTGCTCAAGGGCGAAGTGACCCTGGAGTTGCGCCGCGAGCTCAAGCCGCAGACCACCACCAAGACCAGCACCAGCCAGGCCAGCCAACTGGTGCGTGGCGAAGAGCGCGAACAGTGGGAAGCCCTGCGTGCCCTGCGGCGCAAACTGGCGGAAGAGCACGGTGTGCCGCCGTACGTCATCTTCCCCGATTCGACCTTGCTCGAAATGCTGCGCAGCCAACCCACGTCCCTGGCGGAAATGGCCAAGGTCAGCGGTGTCGGCGCGCGCAAGCTCGAGCGTTACGGCGAGGCCTTCCTCGAAGTGCTGGGGGGCGAGGTCGAGGCGCCGAAAGTGGTGGCCGATATTCGCCACGAGCTGATTACCCTGGCGCGTGCCGGCATGACCCCGGTGCAGATCGCCGGGCAGCTGCAATGTTCGGAAAAGAACGTCTACACCCTGCTGGCCGAGGCTGTCGGCAAGCAGGAGTTGTCCCTGGAACAGGCGTTGGATCTGCCGGAAGACCTGCTGGGTGAGATTCAGGATGCCTTCCTGGACGGCGAGGGTGAGCTGCCGCCGGTGGCCGAAATTGCCGAGTTGTTCGCCGGACGAGTGCCTGAAGGCGTTCTGTACTGCGTGAGGGCGGCGCTGCAATCGGAATTCGAAATGTGAGTCGCTGCGTCAACGAAGTAACGATTCAGTACATGTCGGGCCTTGCCTCCGGGCAAGGCGCATGCTTAGCTGACTAATTATTAGTTTTCACTACTTCAGTCTAATCATGAGTTTTTTATGCCGTTAACCGATCAACACCGTTTTGGTATGCAGTTGGCGCAGATGTCCCGTGGCTGGCGTGCTGAACTGGACCGGCGTCTGGCCGGGCTGGGCCTGTCCCAGGCGCGCTGGCTGGTATTGCTGCACCTGGCCCGCTTCGAAGAAGCCCCGACCCAGCGCGAACTGGCCCAGAGTGTGGGCGTTGAAGGCCCGACCCTGGCCCGTTTGCTCGACAGCCTGGAAACCCAGGGGCTGGTGCAGCGCCAGTCGGTGCTGGAAGATCGCCGGGCGAAAAAGATCGTGTTGTGCGCCCCGGCCCGCCCACTGATCGAACAGATCGAAACCATCGCCAATGCCCTGCGCCAAGAGCTGTTTGTGGGTGTTGAAGAAGAGGACCTGCGGGTCTGCATGCGCGTCCATGGCCACATCCTGGCCAACCTGGAAAAGTCCTGATCCCGGGCCTTTCCCTCCGTCCCTGATTTCAGTCCCCCCCGTGGACCTCCCGCTCTTGCGGGTCCACGGGGGTTGGCGTGTGCCTGCATTCGGGGGAATTCGGCCTATTTGACCTCCAGCACCAGCCGCGCCCGGACCTGGGCCTGCGGATTGACTTCAAGGTTCGCCGAACTCACCTCCACTCCTTGCTCGCCCAGGTGCTGCAGCCAGGGCAAGAGGTCGGCCAATGCGCCATCGAGGCTGAGGTTGACCCGGCCCTGCTGCTCGTTATCCAGACGCTCCAGGTTCAGCTTGGCCTCGGCGCTGGTGCGCGCCAGCAAACCCGGCAAGGCGTCTGCATCGATCGCCACTCCCGGCTGGCTGCCGCTGCTGGCCGGCAGGCGTTGCAAGTCGGCGGCCAGTTGCAGCTCGTCCCGGTAGTGACGTTCGGCGTTCTGCAAGGCCAGGCGCTGTGGCTGCCACAGCAACGTCCAGATCAATACCGCGCCGAGGAACAGGGCCAACAGCGCCAGGGCTCGGCGTTCACGTGGGGGCAAATTGCGAAAGGGCATGTTCATTCCTTGATCTGCAAGCGGGCGCTGACCACTTGGCCGTCGCGGGCGGTGGAATCGGCCTGCACTGCAAGGCCGGCCCGGGTCAGCCCCTCGCGCAGGCGCTCGAGGTCGGCGAAGGCCGGGGCGATCACGCGCAAGGTCCAGCCTTCGCCCTGTAGATAGTCGAGCCGGTCGATCCGGGCCAGGGCGCCGCCGCTGTTGCCCCAGTGTTGGGCCAGAGTGTCCAGGCGCCGCGCCAGGTCCTGTTGCGGCGCCTGGTCTTGTTGCAGTCGAGCCTGGACCTGGCGCTTGAGGTCGATGACCCGCGGCTCGTCGGGCACCCGCTGCTGCCAGGTGTCGAGGTTGGCCAGATGCAACTCGGCACTGCGCTGCTCAAGCACCAGCCGGTGACCGATATCCTGTGCCAGGCTGGCGCCACAGCCCAGCACCAGCAGCATGGTCAGGGCTCGCCAGGGCAGGCGGTGCTGGCTGCCGAGGGCAAATTCGCCCTGGCGCAGGTCGATGGCCTGTTGCGCGCCCTCGGCCAGCAGTGGCCAGGGCGAGTCTGTGCAGCGTTGCAGGTCCTCTGGCAACAATGCGGCCAGGGTTTGCAGTTCCTCTTCGCCCAGGGCCGAGGGATGCTCCGCCGCGCCGCCCAGCAGCCAGCGATCGGCGCAGTACACGGCCCGTGGCTGCTCGCCCGGGATACAGTCGGCATCGATATGAGTCCGCGTCGGCACCAGGCCTTTGTCGGCCAGTCGCGCCAACAGCGACTGCAGCCAGTCGCGGCGCAGCACCCATAGCCGGCAATGACGCCGCTGGCGCAACGGCCCCTGGGCCAGGTGCAGTGAGTCGAGGTCATCCAGCAGTTTTTCTTCCAGTGCCGAATGGATCGCCTGGCGCAGCCAGCGGCCGCTGCGGGGCGGGACGTCGATGCGGTGATGGCTGGCGGCTTCGGCGGGCAACAGCAGGAGCAGCGGCTGGCCAGCCAGAGCCTGGGCCGCCTGATCCAGGTCGCCCTGGACCACGGGGCCATAGCCGCGCCACCAGGTCAGGGGCGCGTCATCGGCCAGGGAAGAAAGATGGAGCAAGGCGTGCACGGGGGGTTACTCCGAAAGGGGACGGTCGGGGGCGACCAGTTGGCGACGCAGCACCTGGACCTGGCCGTCGCTGGCGGTGCGCAGGTCGCTCACCAGGCGCAGGCGGCGTTCGCCCAGGGCTACATCGAGGGTCGCGCGAAAGTTGTGACTGCTGACGGCCAGCCCCGCGCCATTGACCTGCCGGCCTTGCAACTGCGGCTGATCAAGAAACGCCTGCACGCTCTTGTAGCCGTTCGCTGGACGTTGTTGCACCAGGCTGCGGGCGATGCCGCTGTCCAGGCTTTCGAGTGTGGCCAGCAGTTCGGCGCTGGCGGTATTGATGTTCAACGGCGCCTTGCCGGTGGTCGCGACCCAGGGTTGCAGGCGCTGCCAGCCCGCCGCGTCCAGTGCCGGCAGGCGCCGCAACTCGCTGCTGTCGGCAAAGGGCTGGAGCTTGTGGTCGTAGCCCAGGGGCGCGGGCAGGTTCGCCGGGTCATGGGGCGTCAGGCCGAGCTGGACCAGCAGGCGCTGGTAACGAGCACGATTCAGGTCGTCGTCGCGATTGCGCAGGCGATCGAGGTTGAAGCGCGCGCCCAGGTCTTCGAGGCGGATGCGGATGCGCCCGTCCTCGATCTCGAATTCGCCGACGCTCTTGGCCCAGTGTTGGCCCAGGTGCACCCGGAGCTTGCCGTCTTCAGTGCCCAGGTCACGACGCAATTGCTCGCGGGCCCAGGCCTCGCCGCTCAGGGCCAACTGCCAGAGTTGCTGTTGTTGCAGCTGGTTGGCGCTACTGGCCACGCTCAGGCGCTGGCGGGCGAGCATGTCGCTGATGATCAGGGTCACCAGGGCGGTGATCAGCAATACGCTGATCAGCGCCACGCCCCGTTGCCGGCGCGGGCTATGCACCGGCGTTGCCCTGGAAGCCGGGCAGCAGGATGACCCGGCGCATATCCGGGTAGCCGGGGGCGTCGAGTTCGATCTCTATCGCCTGCGGCAGGCTCAGCGGCAGGCCCAGGGCCGGCCAGGCCGAGTGCGCGGCACCGCTGGCATCGATGTAGCGCAGATGCTTGAGTTGCACGCCGTCGAGCAGGCGCTGCTGGCGCACCTCCCCGGGCCCTGGTGCTTGCCCGGTAGGGCTGTGGTAGTCGCGCAGCCACTGGCCATTTTCCCAGCGATGGCTGACTTGCAGCACATCGCTGCGGGCCTGGTCCAGCGGGTTGCTCCAGCCACCCCGAACCAGGCGCAGGTTGTCGGCGCGGCCGATCAGCGCCTGGCGGCGGCTGAGGTCATCGTCGAGCGGATGGACGATGGCTTGCGTCAGGTCGCGCTCGAAGATCCCCAGGGCCCGTTGCAGGCTGCGCAATTGCTGTTCGTGCTGCTCGATGCGCCGCTCACTGTGCAGCACCCGCTCCAGCAGTTGGTAACAGGCCAGGCCCAGCAGGCTGAACAGGGCCATGGCGATCAGGACTTCGAGCAGGGTAAAGCCGCGCTGATTCATGGTCGTGCCTCGATAAACCCGCTGAGCAGGGCTCGGCGCACGGGCTTGGAGCCGACCACCGACACTTCCAGGCTGACCTTGCGCAAGCTCGGGTCCGGCGCGCTGGCCACCCGGCTGTCGAGCAGCCATTGGCGGCCGCCGAAGTCCAGCCGATCCTGCTCCTGGCCGGTGGCGAGCGAGCGCATGCCGGCGCGCAGCTCATTCATCCGGTTGTCCGCCAGCCAATGGGCCAGGCTGCGTTCGGCAAGGCCGGCACTGTTGCCGGCGATGTGCTGGGCAGCGCTGTAGAGGGCCACCGACAGGGTGGCGAAAATGCTCAGGGCGACCATCACTTCCAGCAAGGTAAAACCTTCACAGCGTTTCAATGCGCACCTCTTCCAGGCCGTCGCTGTGCAGCGAGAGCACCGGGGTCAGGCGCTGTTCCAGGCGCAGGGTGAAAGGCGAGATTTCATCGTTGGACAGCACCAGCAACTGCGGCACTGCCCCGCTGGGCGCAGAGGCGGGATCGAGCAGCTCGACCTCCACTTGCAGTTGCAGGCGGAGGTCGGCCGGTAGCTGTTGCTCGCGGTACTGCAAGGCGGGCTGCCAGCGGCCGTCGTTGGCACGCAGCAGCACCGAGTAGCGGTCTTTGTCCAGGCGCAGCCCGTAGTCGCGGTGGTTGAGCAGGGCATCGGCGCGTAGCAACCCGATCAGGCTGCGCAGGCGCTCGGCTTCGCGCCGTGCCTGCTGGCCGCTGTCGACCTGGGCCAGCCCGGTAAGGCCGGCCAGCAGGCCGACGATCAGGATCACCACCAGCACCTCGAGCAGGGTGAAGCCCCGGGCTGCGCGTTGCACGTCAGAGGTCCCAGTTGCCGATGTCGGCGTTCAGGCCTTCGCCACCGGCACGGCCGTCGGCACCGAAGGAGAACAGGTCATAGGCATTCGCCCGGCTGCCCGGGGCCAGGTACTGGTAGGGGTTGCCCCAGGGGTCGACCGGCAGGCGCTTGAGGTAGCCGTCGGCATTCCAGTTGCGCGCTGGCGGGGTGCCCGAGGGTTTGCTGACCAGCGCTTCGAGGCCTTGCTGGGTGCTGGGGTAGTTGTGGTTGTCGAGCTTGTAGATGTCCAGGGCCATGGCGATGGCCTTGATGTCGCTCTGCGCCGCGGTGGCCTTGGCCTGGTCCGGGCGGCTCATGATCTGCGGCACCACCAGGGCGGCGAGGACCCCGAGGATCACCACCACCACCATGATTTCGATCAGGGTAAAACCCCGTTGCTTGTGTCGCTTGTGCATGCGCGTTCCTGTGTATCAGGTGATGAGTTGGTTGAGGCTGAGGATCGGCATCAGGATCGCCAGCACGATCAGCAGCACGCTGGCGCCCATGAACACCAGCATCACCGGCTCGAACAGGCCCACCAGCATGGCAATGCGGTTGGCCAGCTGCGCTTCCTGCTGGTGCGCGGCGCGGTCGAGCATGGCGTCCAGCTCGCCTGAGCGTTCGCCGCTGGCGATCATGTACAGCATCATCGGCGGGAAATGACCGCTGTGTTCCAGGGCCCGAGTCAGGCCGCTACCTTCGCGCACGGCTTGGGCGACGTCTTTCAGACAGGTACGAATCTGCTGGTTGGCCACCACCTCGGCGGCGATCTCCAGGGCGTCCACCAGGGGCACGCCGCTGCGTCCGAGAATCGCCAGGGTGCTGACAAAACGCGTGCAGTTGCTGGCGCGGATTACCCGGCCGATCAATGGCAGGCGCAGTTGCACCTGGTGCCAGCGCAGGCGCGCTGCCGGTTTTTGCAGGGCCAGGCGCGCCAAGCCAAGCCCGCCGGCCAGCACCAGCAACATCAACAGGCCGTAGTCGCGCAGCACGCCGCTGGCAGCGATCAGGCCCCGGGTCAGCACCGGCAGTTGCTGGCCGCTGTCGATAAACACCTTGACCACGTCCGGCACCACGAACCCCAGGAGGAAACCGACGATGCTGAAGGCCGCCACCATCAGGATGCTCGGGTACAGCATGGCCAGTTGGATCTGCTGCTGCGCGGCCTGACGCGCCTCGGTGTAGTCGGCCAGTTGCAACAGCACCTGGCCCAGGTGCCCGGCGCGCTCGCCGGCGGCCACCGTGGCCCGGTACAGCGCCGGGAACGCCCGGGGGAATTCGCCCATGGCGCGGGCCAGGCTGTGGCCTTCGAGGACCCGCGCGCGAATCGCCAGGACCATGCTCTGCTGGGCGCTTTTTTCGCACTGGGCGGCCACGGCGGCCAGCACTTCTTCCAGTGGCAGGGAGGCTTGCACCAAGGTTGCGAACTGGCGCGTCAGCAAGGCCAGTTGCGCAGGGCTCAGGCTGCGCCGAGAGGCTGCCGTCGAGCCCGGGCCGCGCTCCTGGTTGCCGCGCGCCGGCTTGATCTGCAGCGGGATCAGGTTGCGTTCGCGCAGCAACTGGCGAGCCTGGCGCAGGCTCTCGGCCTCCTGCACGCCGCGGGTCTTGCGCCCGGCATTGCACATGGCGAGGTATTCGAAGGCGGCCATGGTCAATCCTCTTGGGTCACGCGCAGCAGTTCTTCAAGGCTGGTGCTGCCTTGCAGCACCTTGTCGCGGCCATCGGCGAACAGGCTTGGGCCGTGGGCGCGGGCGTGGCGGCTGAGTTCGGCTTCGCCGGCGCCCTGGTGCACCAACTGGCGCAATTCATCGTCGAACAGCACCAGTTCGTAGATGCCCTGGCGCCCGCGATAACCGCTGTGCTGGCAGGCCGCGCAGCCGGGGGCGTGATACAGCAGGGGCGGGGCCAGGGGATCGAGTTCGAGCCGGGCGCAGGCGCTGGCATCGGCCGGCGCGGCGACTTTGCATTCGACGCACAGCACCCGCACCAGGCGCTGGGCCAGCACCCCGAGCAGGGAAGTGCAGAGCAGGAACGGCTCGACGCCCATGTCCACCAGGCGCGTCACCGCGCCCACCGCGCTGTTGGTGTGCAGGGTCGACAGCACCAGGTGCCCGGTGAGGGAGGCCTGCACGGCGATTTCCGCGGTCTCGCGGTCGCGGATTTCGCCGATCATCACCACGTCCGGGTCCTGGCGCAAAATCGCCCGCAGGCCACGGGCGAAGGTCATGTCGACCTTGGTGTTGACCTGGGTCTGGCCGATGCCCGGCAGGTGGTACTCCACCGGGTCTTCGATGGTCAGGATATTGCGCGACAAGGTGTTGAGGCTGGCCAGGCCGGCGTACAGCGTGGTGGTCTTGCCCGAGCCGGTGGGCCCGGTCACCAGCAGGATGCCGTGGGGCCGCGACAGTGCGCCTTCCAGGCGTCGGCGGCTGGCATCGGCCATGCCCAGGCGCCCGAGCTCGAGGCGCCCGGCCTGTTTATCCAGCAAGCGCATCACCACCCGTTCGCCATAGGCCGAGGGCAGGGTCGAGACCCGTACATCGACTTCATGGCCACCGATCCGCAGGGCGATCCGGCCGTCCTGGGGGATGCGTTTTTCGGCGATGTCCAGGCGCGCCATGACCTTGATCCGCGACACCAGCAGCCCCGCCAGTTCGCGCCGTGGGCGCAGTACTTCACGCAGCAGGCCATCGACCCGCAGGCGCACCGACAGGTGTTGCTCGAAGGTTTCCAGGTGGATGTCCGAGGCCTTGGCCTTGACCGCCTCGCCGAGGATGGCGTTGATCAGGCGGATGATCGGCGCATCGTCTTCCTGCTCCAGCAGGTCGGTGGTTTGCGGCAGGTGTTCGGCCAGGCTGGCGAGGTCGTCCTGGTCGGCGATCTGGTCGCCCAGGCCCTCGGCCATTTGCATCGCATCGTCCTGGCCATCGCGGTAGTGCTCGGCCAGGCGCAGGGCGAAGGCCTCGGCGCCGAGTACCTGGCTGCGCGGCGGTGCGCCGTGACGGCGGCGTACTTCGGCCAGCACCGACAGCGGGGTGTCGCTGCGGCACAGCAGTTGGCCGGCCTCCAGCAGCACGCCGTGGCGCCGGGCAAAACTGAAGGGCAGGCGTGGGGCCTGGGTCATCGTTGCGGCTCGCTGCGCATGTCGATCACGGTGCCTTGCGGGGCGGCCTCGAACATCTGCCGTGGGTCATTGGGCAGGCGCAGGCTATTGGTGCTGCCGTCCAGGGCCCGCAGTTGGCGCAGGTTCTCGTACTTGCGCTCGCCGAGGTGGGTGTTGTCATTGCTGGTGCGCAGCAGGGTCGGACGCAGGAACACCATCAGGTTGGTCTTTTCAGTGACCTCGCGGCTGCTGCTGAACAGCCGGCCAATCAGCGGGATGCTGCCCAGTACCGGAACCTTGCTGACCTGGGTCTTGACGTTGTCCTTGATCAGGCCGCCGAGCACGATGATCTGCCCATCGTCGGCGAGGATGGTGCTTTTCACCGAGCGCTTGTTGGTGATCACGTCACTGGTGCTGATGCCGGCGGGGGCGGCGGCCAGCTCGGAGCTTTCCTGCTCGACTTGCAGGCGCAGGGTGTTGCCTTCGTTGATATGGGGCGTGACCTTGAGGGTGATGCCCACGTCCTTGCGCTCCACGGTGGTGAAAGGGTTACTCGCGCCAGCGCTGTCGGTGGTGTAGGAGCCGGTCTGGAATGGCACGTTCTGCCCCACCAGGATCTCCGCGGCTTCGTTGTCCAGGGTCAGCAGGCTGGGGGTCGACAGCAGGTTGTTGTTGGAGTCGCTGGACAGCGCGGTGACCAGGGCCCCGAAGTTGCGGCTGCCCAGGCCAATGATCGCGCCATCGGGCAGGGTCGGGCGCTTGTCGCCTTCGAGGTTGCCCAGCAGGCTGCCGATGGCCAGGCCGCTGGCGGGGAAGTTGGTGCCGCCGGTGACGTTGCCGGCACGTGCGGCCCACTGCACGCCGAGGGCCTCGCTGATGTCGCCGCTGACTTCGACGATGGCCGCTTCCACCAGGACTTGAGCGCGCGGGCGGTCGAGCTCGGCGATGACTTTGTCGAGCATGTTCAGTTGCGCCGGCTCCGCCATCAGCACCAGGGCGTTCTGACTCTGGTCGGCGCTGACCAGGATCGATTTGCCCTGGGTGCCGCCGTCCTTGCCGCCACGGCCGCCTTCGATGCGCTTGCCGACGTCATTGAGCAGCTCGGCCAGTTTCGTCGCATCGCTGTGGCGCAGGCGCACCACGCGGGTGCCATCGTCAGCGTTGCCGGCGACGTCCAGGGTCTTGGCCAGGCGTTCCATCTGCTGGCGAGCGGGCAGCGGGCCGATCAGGATCAGGCGGTTGCTGCGGGCGTCGCCAATGGCCTTGGCGGTGTTATTGCCGCTGTTGTTCTGCGCCACGCTTTCGCTCAGGACCTTGGCCACGTCGACTGCCCAGGCGTGTTTCAGGTTGAGGGTGGTCACCGCCTTGTGCCCGGCGGCATCGAGGTCACGCACTACCTGGCGGATGCGCTCGACGTTGTTGGCGCTGTCGGTGATGACCAGGGCATTGGAGCTGGCCGAGGGCGCCAGATAAGCGTCTGGCGCCACCAGCGGCCGGACCACGGTCGCCACTTCACTGGCGGTGGCGTTGTACAGCGGCAGCACCTGGGTGATGAACATATCGCCGACCGCTATTTTGCTGCCGACGGCCTTGGTCTTGGCTTCGCTGACCGGCACGATCAACACCCGGTCGCCCTGGTCGAGGGCGGCAAACCCCTGGCTGCGCAGCACGGTGAGGAACAGCGAGTAGATGCCCTCGCGGTCCATGGCCGAGGCCGACTGTACCGTGACCTTGCCGCTCATGCGCGGGTCCAGGACCATGGTCTTGCCGGTGATTTCGCCGACTTCGCTGACCAGGTCCTGCAGCTCGGCGTCCTTCATGTTCAAGGTCCACTGGCGCTTGGCCTCGGCGGCGGCCAGAGTCGGCAAGGGTGAAAGCAGGGTGCCGAGCATCAGCACGGCACCGGTGATCTGGGACAGTTTCATGGTTGTATCTCTGCAAGGGGGGGTAAAGCGGGCTCTGCTGTGGGGGTCAGCAGGCGCGCGGAATGACTGGGGAAAGCAAGGGTTTGCAGGCGACCGCCCTGGAGCACCACGACGTGGTCCGGGCTGATCGCGCTGAGGCTGGCGCCGCCGGGCAGGCGGTCGCCGATGCTGTAGAACGCGGCGCCACCAGGGGCGCGGATCAGCGCCCGCGAATCTTCGCTGCGCGGTGCGGCAAGGCTGGCCAGCAGCGTCAGCGGCACGGCGTAGGCGCTGGCCTGGGTCTCGGGCGGGACGGCGCCGAACAGGCTGGCGATGCCGTTCGGGTCCAGCGCTGGCAGCGGCTGGGCGGTCGGTGCCGGGGCCGCGTCGCCGGCGGTCTGCGCGGGCAACTGCTGGATGAAGTCCCAACTGCCCAGGGCAAGCCAGGCACACAATGCACAGGCGATGGCGGGCAGCAGGCCTTGGCTCAGTGGCAGCCGGGCCAGCAGGGCATGCACCGCGTTGAGGCTGATCAAGGCAGCATCCGCTGCAGCACGCCGTGGCCACGCCACTGGTGCAGCACCACTGCGCCGACATGCCCCAGTACCAACAGGGCCAGGACCACGCAGCAAGCGCGGTGCACCTGGTTGAAAAACTCCAGCAGCAGCGGTTCTTCAAGGGGCTGGGGCAAGGTCAGCAGACCAAAGAAATCGATGGGCCGGTTCATCATCAAGACGCCGGTCACCAGCACCAAGGCGGTGGCGATGTACAGCGCCAGATGGCCGAGTTTGGCCAGCACCTGGCTGGCGGCGCCGATCATGGACGGCTCCGGTGGCGCCGGGTGGGCCACGGAAAAAAACAGACGCAGCGCAAACAGCGGTATCAGCAACGCAGTCAGCGAGACGTTGATAAAGGTGATGCCGCTCTCGATCGCGTGCGGCATCTCCAGCAACGCGACGGCAAAGCCACTGACGGAGGCCCAGATAATGATCAGGGCCGAGCACCAGTGCAGCAGCCGACGCGGCTGGGAATAGTTATGAGCGGACATGGGGGTATTCCTGAACGAAAAGAGCGTGACGCCAGGCGTCACGCTCGTGTTGCAGCCTTATGAATTACTTGACCAGGTCCCAGGCTTGACCCCATGCCCAGCCCTTGCCAGGTGCGTAGGCATTGCCGGACGAGTTCTTGCACCAGCCGGAGAATGGATGCGGTTTGCACTGGTAAATCTTGCCGTCAGAGGCCAGTACTTTGGTGCCGGCTTTGTAGTCGTTCTCGCCATCCGGGAATACGAAGTCATAGCCCCCACCGACCGCTGGGTCCTTGAGTTTGAAGCTGTGGGTTTTCTGCAGCAGCTCGCCTTTGTCGGCCTTGGCCACGACCACCAGGTCGTAGTCACCGGCAGTGACGTCCTTCAGTGCCATGGTGAAATGCGCAGTGTTTTCCCCGACAGCGGCCTGCTGGTAAGCGATGTTCTCGCCCTTGGCATTGAACACGGAAGCGTCAATGGTGTACTTGCCACCTTGAGCTATAGCGTTGAAGTGCAGGTCGGCGGCGCCGTTATTCAAGGTGTAGTCAGCAGCCAGGCCGGTCAGGTTCAGGGTGCCTGGCAGAGCCGGTTGATCTTTATCGATCATGACCTTTGTCACGTCGCTCTTGGCAGTGATGTAGATGCCGTTGGCGTCGTAGCTAGGCACGACTTTATCGCCGGCACCAATCTTGCCCATCTGGTAGCCGGCGTTGGCTTTGTTGGCTTTTTCGGCCAGCAGGAATGGCCAGGTTTTGGCCTGAGCCTGTTCGACGGTGTTGATTTCCAGCACGGTCTGACGGCTGGTCTGTTCACCAGCAGCGGTGAACACGCGGGTCATGACTTTGTCGCCAATTTGCAGCTGTTCAGGCTGCACGGAGCCGATCTGGCTCCATTGGGAAACAGGAGCGCCGTCGTTATCGATATTGACGTCGACCGCCTGGTAGAAGGTAGCGCTGGTGTTACCGACACGCCAGGTGGCGAGGATGACGTGATAGCCCGAGCGGTCAGCCGGAATGTTGACTTGGTGCTTGGTCGGCTCGGAGAGGGACGGAATCTTGTTGTGGCCTTCTTCGTGCAGCAGCGGGGTCAGCTCGAAGGAATCGCGGGTCAGTGGCTCGTTCGGGTTCCAGTTTTTCTTGGTGATGTAGAACTGGCGATAGGCGGCCGGGTGCACAGCGGTGTACCTCCAGCGGAACTCGTTCATGCCCGGCTTGATGGTGGTCTTGGCCCAGCGATCGGCTTTCTGCTCATTCAATAGATCGAAGGATTGCAGGCCGCCGCTAGGGATTTTACCGTCAGCTGGGCCGCATTTGCTGAAGTCTTCAGCGCAGTACGTGCCAGTGTGATGATACTGAGCACCATTGGCTGAGTACTCCATGCTCTGTGGTTCATATTGGGCGGCGCCGCATCCTTTGTTGAGTTCGCCACCGTTTTCATTGCACATGAATGCGCGGGATTTCGGGCTTTCAATGTAGCCGTGGGCGAAGGCTTGCTGCGAAGCCAGGGTGGCCAGGCCAATGGCCATGGCCAGGGGTAGTTTGCGCAGGGCGCTTGCACGTTTGCTATGAATCATGGTGAATCCTTGATGGCTTTCTAATTGGTTATAGAGCCGTCAAGGGCGGGTACGTATGGGGTGCTGAGCCCGCCTTTGAAGGCCTGGGCAGGATGCCCGCGGGGGTGAGAGGCGCCCATGGGACGAGTACGAGAGTCGGGTGCGGGGGACTTTTACGGGAGCCATCCAATGGGGCGGCAGCCCCGAGGGTGCGCGCCGGAGCATGACGTGAATGGCCAGGTCGAACAGGCCCGCGTCGAGGCGGGCGCAATGGGCGAGCCCCTACCCTCGGGGCGGTCGGTCCGGATGCCGATGCCGGATATCGTCCAACAGGCCGAGCAGCACCGCCACTAACTGCGCCTGGGCAGGATCCAGGTCGACGCCCTGGCTGGCAGCCTGGCGCACCCCTTCGCACGCACGCAGCAGCCCGGGCGCATCGATGGTGCAGGCCAGGCCCTCAAGGCGGTGCATGAATTGGCCGATGGCTTCGTCGTCGTTGTTGTCGGCCAGCGGCTGCTGCAGGCGCTGGCATTCCTCCTTCAGGTTGCTGTGCAACTCCTCCAGCAAACGCCTGATCAGGCTCGGATCGGCGCCGGCCAGGCCCTCCAGATGGCTCAGGTCAAAGCCCGTGGTGGTGCCGGGCCGCAGTCGTTGGGGCTGTGCCGCTTGCCCGGCGAGGGCTTCGCGCAGGCGGGCCAGGGTCACGGGTTTGATCATCAGCTCGTTCATGCCGGCGTCGTGGCAACGTTGGTTTTCCCCGGTCAGGGCGCTGGCGGTGTAGCCGATGATCGGGCGCGGCACCAGGCCCAGGACCTGCTCGCGCTGGCGAATGGTCCGGGCCAGGGTGTAGCCGTCCATGCCGGGCATGTTGCAGTCGCTGATCAGCAGGTCGAAGGGCTCGCGCTCCCAGGCCTCCAGGGCCGCCGCGCCGCTGCAGACGAAGGTCGCGCGGTGGCCAAGACTGGCCAGTTGCTGCTGCAACACCAGGCCGTTGGTCGAGACATCGTCCACGATCAGCACCTTCAGCGCCTGGCTCAAGGCTTGCGGCAGATGGTGCTGTGGATCGCTACCCAGCGCCGGCGCCGGCTGCCAGGTCAGGGGCAGTTCGACACTGACCTGGCAGCCCTGGTTGGGCTGGCTGTCGAGCCAGATCCGGCCCCCCATCAATTGCACCAGCTGGCTGCAAATGTTCAGCCCCAGCCCGGAGCCGCCATACAGGTGCGCGACCTCGGCATGGGCCTGCATGTAGGGTTCGAAGATCCGTGGCTGGATGGCCTTGGAGATACCGATGCCAGTGTCGCTGACCTGTAGGGTCAATAAACTCTTGTCGCCCCCCAGGTCCAGCTCTTCGACGCTGAGCCGGATCTGGCCGCGGGCGGTGAACTTCAACGCGTTGCCCAACAGGTTTTGCAGCACCTGGCGCAGGCGCATGGGGTCCAGCCAGTAGTGGCGCTGGGGCGTCAGGCCGGAGCAGTCGAGGCTCAGGGCCAGGCCGCTCTGCCGGGCCTGGGCGGCAAACAGATCGAGGCAGTCTTGCAGCAGCGGCGCCAGGGCCACCGGCTGCGGCGCCAATTGCATCTGTCCGCTCTCGATCTTGTCGAGGTCGAGGATATTGCCGATCAGGTCGATCATCGAATGGGCCGACTGCTGGGCGATCCGCAGGTTTTCCGACGGTGCCCGTTCGCTCCGGCTTTCCAGTTCCAGCAGGCCGACCAGGGCATTGAGCGGGGTGCGCAGTTCGTGGCTCATGGTGGCCAGGAACTCGCCCTTGGCGGCGCTGGCATCGACCGCGGTCTGTTGCGCCTCTCGCAGTTTGAGTTCCAGGCCCTTGCGTTCACTGATGTCGATCCAGCCGCCGAGCAGGCCCTGCAACTTGCCGCGCGCGCTGTAGAACGGCACCAGCCAATGGTAGATATGCCGCCGCTCGCCGTTGACCTCGATGCAACCGTCGAAAAACTGCGGCTGACGGTTGTCCAGCAGCAGCCGGTACTGCTCTTCCAGATTCAGCGCCAGGCTGTGGGGCGCCATGCCCTGCTGCTGCGGGGTGGTGCCTTGCAGCTGTTCCAGGGCGCTGCCGAAGAAGCTTTCGTAGGCGCGGTTGCAGGTGCTCAGGCGCAACTCCAGGTCGCGCACGTACAGCGGCGTCGGCAAGCCGTTGAGCAGGGAGAACTGGAAGGCCAACTGGTCGCTCAGCTGATGCTGGGCGGCACGCCGTTGGCGCACCTGGACCTTGAGCCGCCAGTTCCACAGCAGCGACAGCAGGACCACCACCAGCGCCAGGACCACGGCGTGCCAGAAGCCATCCGGCAGTTGCTCCCAGGGTGCGTGTTCGGCCTGGGGGCTGGTCAGCAGCTTGACCCGGCCATTGAGCTCGCCGGCCACCGACCCGAGCAACTTATCGAGAATGCCGCGCAGCTCGGGGGCGCTGGGGCTGATGGCGAACACTTGGGGCAGGGACATGGCCTGGATCGTCTGCCCGGCCCGCAGGTCGCGTCCGCTCAGCCACGGCTGGCGTCCACGGGTGCAGAGCGCGGTGTACAGGGTGGCGTCGACCTTGCCGCTTTCCACCAGGGCCAGAGCCTGCTCGGTGGTTTGGGTGCGCACCACCTGGACGCGCGGGTAGCGGGTCTGCAACCAGCTGTCCAGGGGGTGATTGAACGGCAAGGCCAGGCGGCGGCCGACCATGGCCTCCAGGGAGCTGGGCGAACTGGCGTCGCGGCGAATCACGAAGGTCCAGGCCTGGGCGCCGAAGGGTTCGCTGAAGGCCAGGGTCTGCCGGCGTTCGGCGGTGGCTGGCAGGCTGGTGGCCAACTGCGCGCGGCCGCCTTGCAGCAGTTGCTGGTCGGCGGCGGGCGACTGGCTGGCGAGCACTTCCAGTTGCAGGGGGTAGACGTCGCCCAGGCCCCGCAGGATCTCCATGCCCAGGCCGATCCACTGGCCCTCGTTATCGCGATAGAAGTAGGGCGGTTGCTCGCTGGCAATCAGGGTCAGGGTTGGATGCTGGTGCAGCCACTCACGCTCTTTGGGGGTCAGGGCAAAGGCGTCCGCCGGGGCGAACAGCCGGGTGGATTGGGTACGCTGCTCGATGATCTCGCGATTGCGCGCCTCGGAGATGCTTTCCAGGGTCACGTTGATCAGGGTAATCAGGTCGTGCTCGTTTTCCCGGGCGGCGAAGGAGAAACCTTCGCTGCTCAGGTGCGCGGCGAACTTGTTTTGCAGCTTCATCTCGGGCAGGGCAAGCATGTGGAAATTGGCCCGTACCTTGTCGCCGATAAACGCATCGACTTCGCCCTCCGCCAGGCGCCGCAGGCCTTCGGCGGTGTTCGCAACCGTGCTCAGCTTGGCGTGCGGGTAGGCCTGGAGCACGGTGGCCAAGTCCATGTAGTCGGCGAGCAGCAGGACCCGCTTGCCTTCCAGGTCGGGAGGCAGGCTGTTGTCGGCACTGCGGCCGACGATGATCGGTGCATTGGTCAGGTACGGGCGGCTGAGTATCAGCCTGGCATGTTGGCGTTCAAAGTCGGTGACCCGGGTCAGCAGGTCGATTTCCCCGGATTTGAGCCCGTCTATGGCTGCCGCCACGCTGGGGTAGGACACCTCCTCGATCGACAGGTCGAGAAAGTCCCCGACCAGTTGCAGGTAGTCCTCGGTGATGGCGCGCAGGGCCAGGTTGGCGCTGCCTTCGCGCACATTCTCGGGTGGCGTGATGCGCGCCACGCGCAGGGTTTTGCTCGGCAGTGACTGACGCATGGCGTTGAGCTGGGCCAGGCTGGCCGGGGTCGGCTCGGGCGCGTCGGCCAGGGCGTTGTTGGGGCCTGTCAGAGCACACAGGCCAAGCAGGCACGGGGCGATCAGGGACCGCAGCAAACGATGCATGGCAGTCGCCTTCACGTCAGGCCGTTTTCCTGGATGTAGAGGTAGAGCGCGGCGTTGGTGTCCAGCCCCAGCTTGCGCATGGCGCTGATCTTCTGGGTGCTGATGGTTTGCTTGCTGCGGTTCAGGTGCAGGGCGATTTCGCCGATGGTCAGGCCGCTGCCATACAGGCGCAGGACCTCGACTTCCCGTGGCGAGAGTTCTTCCAATTGCAGCAGCGGTTTGCCGTGCTCGGCCTCGCCCAGGTCCAGCAGTTGCCTGAACACGGGCGAAAGAAAGGGCGCCGAGGCACTGGCGCCAATGGCCTTGGGCAAGTCATTGAGCAGCCCGCGCTTGCTCACCAGGCCCTGGATCCCGAGCTTGAGCACCGAGCCGATCAGGGCCGGGTTGTTGAGCATGGTGACCACCACTATCGCCAGCTGCGGGTAGCGACGGCGCAGTTGCTGGATCAGGCGCAGGCCATCGACCTGCTCGCTGCCGGGCATCATCAGGTCGGTGATCAGCAGGTCGCAGGATTGCCGACCGAGGAGTTCGAAAAGCCCGCCGACGTCCTGCGCCTCGCCCACGATCGACAGCTTGGGGTTATCGCTCAACAGGGCGCGCATGCCGATCAGTGTGATGGGGTGATCATCGACGATCACGGTTTGGATTGGCATCGGGTCGGGTCTCTTTTGATTCAGGGGAGAGGGGGGCTTGCTGGCCTGGCAATAGGGCTCCGTTCACCGCTTGTCAGGGGGTGTGTTGTCTGGGGGGGTAGCGAGGGGCGGCGATTCTATAGAGAAAAACCTGTCACCTGCCTGAACGCGGGGTGCCTTTTTTGTAAAGAAGTGTTGGTTTCCGATGGCCGGATATGCAGCTCGAAGCGTGAGCGGGGCTGAGGTTTTAGTACTTGGCCGATAGGCCTCGGACCGTTGTTTTTGCACCATGGCGCCCTTAATCCGGTGCGCCCGGTCGCCGATTCGACCTGGCGTGCCCCGAGCCCGTCGCGGGGTCTTTTGCAGCGCCCCGCGTCTTCAGGAAAGCCCGTCATGAACCACCTCCCGGCCCGCCGTCGTTACGCTGCGCTGCTGTGCGCCACCCTGTGTTCCCCGGCCTTGGCCGAAGAGGCGCTGGTCCTGCCCGATCAGGTCGTCAGCGCCGATGAGGCGCCCCTCAGCCCGGGGCTGGAACTGGACAGCCTGAGCAGCACCGGTTCGCGGCTGGGCCTTGACCTGCGTTCGACCCCGGCCTCGGTCAGCGTGGTCACCCGCGAGCAGATCGAGCGCCGCGGCGCCCGCACCACTGGTGAGATGCTCGACAGCGTGCCCGGGCTCAATGCGTCGGCACCGCCAGGCATGGGCAATGCCGTGAGCTGGCGCGGCTTTGGCGGCGGCCAGGTGAGCCAGTTGTTCAACGGTATCGGCCTGCATTACGACAGCATCACCGCGAGTCCGGTGGACGGCTGGATCTACGACCGGGTCGAAGCCATTGGCGGGGCCTCGGGTTTTCTCAATGGCGCCGGGGCGGTGGGTGGCTCGCTCAATTACATCTCCAAACAGCCGCTGCGCGGCCACGACTTCAACCAGGCTCGGCTGCGCCAGGGCTCGGATCACAGCGGTGAAACCGCCCTGGGCTTCAACCACGGCCTGGGAGAAAACCACGTCGCGCGCCTGGACTTCAGCCACAGCCAGGGCCGGGGCTATGCCGACCGCGAGCGGCGCGAGGCCTTTACCAGCGCCTTCTCCCTGCTCAGCGATATCAGCGCGCAGTTCAGCCACACCCTGGCCCTGGAGTATCAGGAAGAACGGGTCGACAACCCCTACTGGGGCACGCCGGTGCTCAATGGCACTGGCCGCACGATGAAGATCGACCGCCGCGACCGCCTGCGCAATTTCAATGTCGACGACAGCCTGTACCAGCAGCGCGTGCAGTGGTTGCGCTCGCTCAGCGAATACCGCTTCGACGAGGCCACCGAGCTGCGCAACACCCTCTACCGCTACCAGGCCACGCGGCAGTTTCAGAACCTGGAAAACTACCGCTACAACGCCGACAACAGCGCGGTGATCCGTTCCGGCGCGCTGTTGCAGCGCCATGAGCAACAGGTCATCGGCAACCGTTTCGAGCTGCACCGCGAACAGCCGTTGTTCGACCTCGACAGCCGCTGGCTGCTGGGGCTGGACTACAGCCATAACGTACAGATGCGCCTGCCGCGTTCGATGCCCGGCGTGGTGGACCAGGTGGATCCGGGGGATTTCGACCCGGGCAGTTTCTGGGACATCCCCGGCATGCAGCGTGGATTCCACAAGGACCGGCGCAACCAGGTGGACACCCGGGGGCTGTTTTTCGAGCACCACCTGCAACTGACCGAGCGTCTGTCGCTGCTCACCGGCCTGCGCCATGAGCGCATCGAGTTGCAGGTCGACAACTACCGCGCGGTGAGCGCGAGCAACCCGGCCTATTTCAGCCGTGATTACGCTGCCAGTACCGGTCGCGCCGGGTTGGTCTACCAGTTGACCCCGCACGCCAACGTCTATGTGCAATACAGCACTGCCGCCGATCCGCCGGCCGGCATGCTCGCCACCGCGACCCTGGTTCAGGTCGAGGATTTCGACCTGACCCGTGGCCGGCAGCTGGAGGTGGGCGCCAAGTTCGACTTTCTTCAGGGGCGCGGCGCCGGCACCGTAGCCCTGTACCAGATCGAGCGCAAGAACCTGGCCACCGCCGACCCGCTCAATCCCGGGCAAAGCCTGGCAGTCGGCCAGCAATCGAGCCGTGGCCTGGAACTGGCCGGCTCGCTGCGTGTGACCCCGCATTGGCTGGTGGAAGGCAACCTGGCCTACACCGAGGCCTGGTACGACGATTTCAATGAGCGGGTCGATGGCGTGAGTGTGTCGCGCAAGGGGCACACACCGGGCAACACCCCGCGTCAGGTGGCCAACCTGTGGCTGACCTGGGACCTGGACCCGGCCTGGCAACTCGGTTTCGACGGCCGCCATGTGGCCCAGGTGTATGCCGATGCGGCCAACGAGCGGCGGGTCCCGGGTTACCAGGTGTTCGGGGCATTTGCCGGTTACCGCCTGAGCGCCGATACCCGCCTGACGGCACGGGTGCGCAACTTGACAGACGCAATTTATGCCGAGCGCGCCAATGGCACGCAGCTGTACCTGGGAGCCCCGCGCAGCGTTGAGCTGGCGTTGGACACGCGGTTCTGAGGCGCGAATGAAACGTTATCTGTACCTGTGGCACCGTTGGTTGGGGATTGGCCTGTGCCTGCTGCTGGCGCTGTGGTTTTTCTCCGGGGTGGTGATGCTCTATGTCGGTTACCCCAAACTCACCCCCGCCGAGCACCTGGCGCGGCTGCCGCCTTTGTCGGCTCAAGGCTGCTGCGTCGACCTGAGCGTGGCGTTGCAGGCGGCGCAGCGCGAGCATGCACCGAGCAGTATTCGCCTCAGCAGCCTGGCCGGCCGCCCGCATTACCTGCTGGGCTACCGCGCTGGTGAAAGTGTTGCGGTAGATGCCCGCAGCGGGCAGCGGGTGTACCCGACCCTGGGTTCGTTGATGGCCAGTGCCGAGCAATTCGACCCGGCGCCGGCGGTGTACCTGGGTTCGGTATGGGAAGACGCCTGGAGCCACTCCCGAGCCCTGGACTCCGAGCGACCGCTGCACCGCATCCAGTTGCAGGACCGCGACGCCAGCCTGCTGTACCTCTCCGGGCAGACCGGCGCGGTGGTGCGCGTGGCCACCGGCAACGAACGCCTGTGGAATTGGGTCGGGGCTTGGCTGCACTGGCTGTATCCGCTGCGCGGCGGGGTGCTGGATGGCGCCTGGGGTTGGGTGGTGACCAGCCTGGCGTTCGCCGCCAGCCTGATGTGCCTCTCCGGGATGCTGGTCGGCGTGCTGCGCTGGCGTTTTACCAAGCCTTATCGCAGCGGTTCGCGCACCCCCTATAAAGGCATCGCCCGTTGGCACCACCTGCTCGGCCTGGTGTTTGGCAGCCTGGCCTTGACCTGGGTCTTCAGCGGCTGGTTGTCGATGAACCCGTGGCGGGTGTTCGAGCATCCGCAAGCCTTGGCCAGCGCCGCCTATCAGGGTGGGCCCTTGATTGCTGAGGCGTTTGCCACAGACACTACCGAGGCCCTGGCGCGCTTCACGGCCGAGGGCTTTATCCCCCGGGAGATCGAGTGGCGGCGGATCGGCGGCCAGGGTTATCTACTGGCCCGCGATGGCACTGGCGCGGTGCGCCTGCTGGACGGCGACGGCCGCGTGCATCAAAGCCTGGAGCCCGAGGCCCTGGTCCGCGCCGCAGCGGCCATGTGGCCGGCCGGCACACCGCAAGTCGAAACCCTGCATGCCTACGATGCCTATTACTACGGTCGCGCCGAGCACAGCATGCTCGGCCACCTGGACAAACCCTTGCCGGCCCTGCGTTTGAGGTTCGACGACCCGGCCGCCACCTGGCTGCACCTGGACCCGCGCAGCGGTGCCTTGATCGAACAATTGGACGAGCGGCGCCGGGTCTATCGCTGGCTGTTCAACCTGCTGCACAGCTGGGATTGGCTGCCGCTGCTGGAGCGCCCGCCGCTGTGGCAAGGCATGCTGATCACCCTGAGCGTCGGCGGTTCGTTACTCAGCCTGAGTGCCACCTGGCTCGGTTGGCGCCGATTGCGGCCGCGCAAGCCTTTGGCCAGGCGCCTGGCGGCGAAGCGAAAGTAAGGGGCAGTGGGCTTGGACGAATGCTTCGCTGACCTGTGTCGACGGGGGAGCTGCATTTCCGCGTGGATAGTACGGTGCTTCATTCCGAATTGGGCGCAGTGAGTGAGGATATGCCGCGAAAGCCCCTTGAGTGCACAAACCGGGCTAAATGCTAGGTGGAAGGCTGAACCTGGGCATCTGAGATCCTCTTAATCTGGACAGTGCGCATGCCGTCAGCCTGGAGACGTCATTTTCCTATTCCTCAGCGCGATCACCGAATAAGAGCGCATCCATTGCAAATGGAACTGCCTTATAGCGTTTCCAAGCGTTGGATTTCGGGTTAGTGACTCGGTCCATACTGGCGCATTCCGGGCACCAGTGGCCCGCTCGAATGTTTGCATATTGGGCATGCCAACTATGGCCGCGGTGACACAACCAATGCAGTTTATCGATGACCCTGATGTACGAGGTCGACAAACATTGGCCTCCCCGAGCTTTGGCGCTGGCGTGTGCATCTTCAATGGAGAGCCGCTTTTTGTCATAGGCACAGATAAGGCACCATCCACCACGTAGCATTCGCCGCCCGAGGGTTTCCCATTCGTGTCCTTTGGCACAGCGAAAGCGGTAGCGCGAACCGACGCCAAGGTACGCTTCGGCCAGGCATTGCCCACCGCGCTCAGCGGCCTTTTGTCGAAGGCGTTCCAGCCCATCCTGATGGCGATACCCCTCAACCTTGCGCAGGCGGGCACATTCGGGGCACCAGGTTCGACGCTTCACTTCATGACCCTGCGCCTCCCATTCATGCCCACGAGCGCAGCGGAATCTATAGGGTTTATTCGCCTGGTAGCTCGTGTTCAGGCACACACCGCCGCGCTCGGCGGCTATCTGATGGAGTCGAGCCAGACTCTCAGCGCGTCTGCGGTCGTAGCCAGAGGCTTTGCCGCAATGGGGGCAGTCAATGCCGGATAGGGCGCGATTGCCCCGGCGGCTCCAGATATGCCCTTGTGCGCATTGGAATCTATGGGCGGCATCCCAGCCGAGCCAGCGCGTTTCAAGGCATTTCACCCCGTTCCGATCTGCCAGCGTGCGCAACTGATTCATGTGCGCTTCAACAGCACACGTTGGACATTTCGCGTTCGATACTCGAGAAAATGTCTGAAGCGTTCTTAGGAACACATGCCCTCGATCACAGCGAAAGCGATACATGGCGTTCACCCCTTTCCACTGATGGTCAAGGCAATCGAGTCCGCTACGAACGGCAGCGGCGCGCAAGCCTGGATCACGATCGAGAACTGGGTGATTCGGTTGCGCAAGGGCGTTGTCGGGTTCGCGACTCTTGGTCATGGCTGACCCGCTTTGCATGCACGAGGAACCATTTGTCCTACGCCTTTCGGTAATGCGCCGAACACGATGAGGAAACCTGGCAGCCACATGCGAGTTTGGCCGGCTCAAACACCACCGGGCGGCCGTTGTGAATGGCGGTTTCATCCCCACCGGAAACCAGGGGAAACACCCCCTTGTGCGTAGGGCATACCGCTTTGTCACCGAGCAGGCATTGGGGCTTACCGTTCACTGGGAACCCACTGGCTTCTATCATGACGCCGCCACCAGAGTGCTTGTCCCCGAGCCGAATGGCGCCTCTAGACATGAAAAGGCTCCTTCGTGGCGCAAATTATCGTCATGGACCACAAAGCGCTCCGGGTGATTTCAACAGGGTTTGCCATGGTCAGAGCCCCTTGGGCAGGACCGCAGGGTCGCGGCGACGTACAGTTTCAAGGAAGCGCTCCAGCAACTCGTCGCGCTGGCCCTGGGAAGCCAGGAACTCCGGGGTGCAGGTGATTTGCGCGTAGGGTGTCTGCATCAACGGATGGTCGATCTGTGTCGGGTTTGGCAAGCCGAGCAGATCGCGCAGACGAAGCACAGCCAGGATTTCAGTGGGATGAACGGCCAGTAGCGGTGTGGCGAACTCGAACTGTTCGGCGATGGTTTCGTGCTCGCGATAAGTGACCGCGATACGGTCTACGTGGACATCGCAGGCCGTCAGTAGCGCCGGCAGAAACCTGTTGGGATCAGGCTCTCGCCACTGTGATACCAACGGCCCCCACGCCGGGTCGCGAGGCAGGGCGTGCTTGTCCAGGTCCAGCGGCTGGCCGAGCCAATTGCTGATGATGCTCAGGCCGAAGGCCGCATAGCGCAGCGTGGTGCCGATTTCCAAATCGTGGCCATCGTGGACGCCATAGCCCCCTTCCATACCGGCAAGTATCGTCTGGTACAGAATCTTGGCAATGTCCGGGCGACCTAATGCGATGGTTCCGAACATCAGGTTGGTAAGGCCATCGAGGTCTGCAACGGCAACCCGCGTTGTTCCCTTGAGGCGCTCAATTTGAATGGTGTAAGAGATTGCCCTTCGCGTAAAACCAGAACTCATGTTCACAACGGAGTCTATTACTTGTTCTTGCTTGGCGAACAGCAGGCTTCTAGAGCACAGGAGCATTCCGAACTTATACATATCTATGGCTGCCAAGCCCGGTCTATCGATCTCACCTGAAATATATTGTTCCAGCCATTCATTTGGTGGCCACATGTCTTTTGCCCAAGCCTCGACTTTGGGCAACGTCTTTTCCAGTCTTGATTTTGGCGCTCGGTTTGCCATCGTTATAGCCCTCCAGGCAGGACCTGAGGGTCTCGTTGGCGAACGGTGTCGAGGAATTTCTCCAGCAACTCGTCGCGTTGGCCTTGGGAAGCCAGGAGCTCCGGGGTGCAGGTGATTTGCGCGTAGGGTGTCTGCATCAACGGATGGTCGATCTGTGTCGGGTTTGGCAAGCCGAGCAGATCGCGCAGACGAAGCACGGCCAGGATTTCAGTGGGATGAACGGCCAGTAGCGGTGTGGCGAACTCGAACTCTTCGGCGATGGTTTCGTGCTCGCGATAAGTGACCGCGATACGGTCTACGTGGACATCGCAGGCCGTCAGTAGCGCCGACAGAAACGTGTTGGGATCGGGCTCCCGCCACTGTGATACCAACGGCCCCCAGGCCGGGTCACGAGGCAGGGCGTGCTTATCCAGGTCCAGCGGCTGGCCGAGCCAATTGCTGATGATGCTCAGGCCGAAGGCTGCATAGCGCAGCGTGGTGCCAATGGGCAGATCGTGGCCATCACGTACGCCATAGCCGCCTTCGATACCACCGAGTGCCGCCTGGTACAGGCCCTTGGCAACGTCCGGACGACCCAATGCGATGGTTCCGAACATCAGGTCGGTAAGGCCATCGAGGTCTCCGGTGGCATACCGGGTTGTTCCCTTCAGTCTTTCTACACTTATCGCCTCTGCAATGGCTCTTCTCGCGAAGCCATTTGCCATATGATGTATGGATTCTGACAATTGCCCCTGCTTGGCGTACGACAGGCTTTGAGCACACTGGATCATTCCGTGCCGGTAAAGATCCGCAGCGGCAAGACCTGCTTCGCCTCCCCCTGACAGGTACTCATCAAACCAACTTCTCGGGGGCCACATGTCTTTTGCCCAAGCCTCGACTTTGGGCAACGTTTTATCCAGTCTGGACTTGGTTTTTTTGGTTTTCATATCACATCCTAGGCCAATCGTTGAGCTGAATACCTGATCCTTGACCAACGCCCTTACCTACCAGGGTATTGATCTTCCCTTCGCTATTGAGAAATACCTGAGCGTGAATGTATTGAATATTCCCAGAAATCTTAGCTTTTTCGATGGCATCCACTTTATCCATCGCAGATGGGTCAACTTCTAAAACCTTCTCTCGCTTCCAGTACGGTCCTGCACGTTTGGCCAAGTTCACCACGCGCTCAGTGTTTTGTTCCCCACCTTTCCCTTGGGTATTTGCATAAAAATCTGGCGTCTTGCTTTTTCCCAACGTCGCTTTGACTTCCACCACGAGCAGCGTCTCTTTTGCAAACGTCAGCGTTTTGTATTGGGACGGGTCGCGTAGCCCTTCGATATGGTGGCGTGCTTCGGCGCTGGGAATACGGATTTTCATTTTGGGCGGCGGGGGTACCTTGAGCAAAACGTCGAGTCCATGGCCGTTCTTGTTTTTCAGGCCGAAGTAGCTGATGCCTGCATTTTTCTGGTTGTAGCCCAAGATATTCTCGGGTTTCACTCCCCAGTGTTTGACCAGCCCATAGGCCAAGACTTCCTCTCCCACGTCACCCAGTACGTTTCGCAGGTTCCTCGCCTTTCGAGCGCTTGCCAGCAGATGCAACTGCAGAACCAGCCGCTCCCTAAGGCTGTTGGTGGTGACGGCGAAATCGGCTCGACCGGCATCAGCCTGAACAATCACCTGACTCTTGTTGGTGTCGAGGGAATGACGCTCTCGTACCTGTACCCGTGTTCCGCCCTGTACGCGCTCACGGGTTTGCACAACGGTTTCGAGCGCCGTGATTTGAGCATTCTTATGCTGGGTCAATCGCTTGAGTTCGGCTTCGGTGAGCAGCTTGGTGTCCAGCTTCACGGCCTTGCCGCCTATCTGGCGCATCACCCAGCGGGCGGTGCCGAAAATCGACGGTGTGAGCATCGCCAGGTTGATGCTCATAAAGACCTGCTTCCCGCGATCCTCGGCGGTCGTGGGATTAGCCAGGGCGGCGAGCGATTCGAAAAACTTCTCGCCGATGTTCAACCCTTCGCCGGTAATCATGCGGCTGGAGCCATCTACCAGGGCATCCAGTGCCAGCGCGCGGTCAACCGCAACGAAGATGTAGCGCACGCTGGCGACCGCTCCACGCGCGCCCAGAGCGACTCCACCTGCTACGGGTACGAACGCCAGCAGTGCCGTGGCGACTTCGAAAAAACCCTTGATGGCCTCCCAGATTCGGACATTCGCTTTGGCGCGCTCAAACTCCGCGGCCAACTGTTGGACCGCATGGTCAATGGAGTACAAGCCCTTGGGAGTGTTCCAGGTGAACGGCATGCTTATCCCGTTCAGGCCGTCTTCATGCACGTACTCGGTTCGGGGAATTTCCTTCCAGGTAATGGCGGTGAATGTCAGGTAGTAGAGTTTCCCGCCGGCGAACACGAAGTTGCGCTGTATCCTAAACCCCATGCCGTCATCGGTGCGCTTGCCGAAGTTGGCGAGCACGCCTGGAGAGAGTGTGTCGTCTGCGATCTCATCATCCAGGCAGATAATTTCGCAGTCCTGTACCGAAATGAATGCCGAGAGTTCCGCCAGCCAGGCCTCACCATACTTAGCCCCAAAACGCTCCAGGACTTGCAGCAATAAGGTGTCACGGAAGTTGCGCTCCTTGTCGCGGATCCAGGGGTTGTCCATAAACCACCGGTACGTCGCGGCGGTTCCCTGTGAGGGGACTCCCAGAAGCAGGTCGGCGTTGCGTGGGCCGCCATCCGGATTGAGGGAAAATATAGGACCTGGCACCGTGCACTCCACGCAGATTTTCTGCGGCTGAGGCAAGGTTCCATCCGCCGCGTCCTGTGCCAGCTTGTTGTAGCTTGCGGCTACCGCACCCTCACTCATCAGTGTTCTCCGATAACGCTCTACGGTGGGAGAGCAGGAACTCTTTCAATTCGTGTTGATAGACGTCGGGCTGGTTGGTGCTGTCGAGGGTCTGCAGGAGCCCGTTGAAAAACAGGTTGTAGGTAAATGCCGGACCATAGATCAGCGCCAACAGGAGGCTGCCGTTGAAGTTCATCAGTTGGAGCGAATTGAGGTCACGGATAGCGTCACTGGGCTTGGGCAGCGGTATGCCTTGCGCTATGTACCCGACCTCTACGTGTCCCGCGAGCTTTTCGCGCCGTATCGGGGGCAACCCATTTCCTTTGCGGAAGCCGGCTTCAAAATGCTCAAACAACGGGAGCACTTGGCGAGGCTGAAAACCGCGTGCGTGCGCCATGTGCTGGAAGGTATTCCAGATGTCCTCAGGCTTGAACCGCTCGGGATAAATGCCCAGCGACTCAACGGCGGCGTCGATCAGCCTGGGCAAAACAGCCTCTAGCGCCTGCCGCGCATCAATAACAGCACCCAGCGCTAACGTGATGCGTGCGCTCTGTTCCATGCCCGGGGTATCCAGATACTTCTCGAACCGTCCGGTGTAGAACGAGTGATGCTCCCAAGACGAGCCCAACAGCAAGCTCGTGAGGATATGGAAGCTGTACTGGCCACCGTCGCCATACCCACTCTCAATAGCTTCCCGGCCCGCCTTTTGGACGAAGGGGCCGATAAGCTCGGGTTGCGCGGGTAAGCGAGGGAGGACGGGGCCCAGCGTGTCACGGATGTACCGAATCAGTTGGCGGTCGGTCTCGAGCGTTGCTGCCCGCTCGAGTTGCTTTCGATCGATGGTGAGCAGGGCCATTACGTGCGCTCCGACAAAGCGGGTGCGTCTCTCCAAAGGAGATAACCTTCACGGCCGGGGTGGTCCCAACCGTGCTCGAAGAGCGGCTCCACCCGCTGAGACAGCGCAACATTTGGTGCATGGAGATAGAGCGCCTCTACACCCTTGTGGCCGAACAGTTTCGCCACGGTTTCGGGCGTATGGGCGATGGAGTCGAGATAGAGGCGCAGGGCCGCAGGATCGCCCAATCGCAGAAAGTAGCGGCCGGCACTGTCCTCGAACTTGGTGAACCGACGCAGACGCGCACCGATACCATCGATCCCCTCGCGGCTGAGCAGAATGCTCAGGGGGAATGCGTCAATCGTACTGCCCAGCCAATGGTCGAAGGCAGAGTCGGCATCGCTCTGAAACAGGCAGGGTGCATGTTGCTCCAGCGTGCTTTGGGGCTCCAGTTTCCACAGCAAACGATAAGGTTGGTCGTGAAACTCCAGGCGAGCACGCAGTTCAGTGTGAGCCGACATTTGTGCCAGGAAAAAGACGTTCATTTCAGGAACGGCTGGAGCGATGCCCCGGTCTGCAAGCCAACTCTGCAGGCTCATGGTCAATTCCCCTTATCCAGCGGGCACTCTTCAATCAACGGCGAGCCTTCGCGGATGGCCGCTTCTATCGCCTTGACCTGATTGGAGCCGGGCGACAGTATTTTTACATTGCCTTTGAGCAGGATATTGGGGGCATCCAGGCTGATGCCGTTGCTATCAAGGATGATCGTTCCGGCCGGGCCACGGATCAGTATGCGGTCAGTGCCCTGCAATACATGGTCACGGGTCAGCGTCCGCAGGGAAGTTTTAGCCTCGATCGATTGAATGCCTTCAATGACAATGGTCTCGTTTTCGCCGATTTTGACCTGGCGGCTGGACGCAATGTCCTCTCGTTGAGAGTTGCCGACTTTGCGGATTTCGTTGCGGTCGATGGTGCTGAAAACATCCTGGCGGATATGCTCCTTGCGGTCGCGGCCAACGCTATGCGTATCGTCCTGGCCAATGTTGGTGTTGCGGTCACGACCGATCCCGTTGGTTTGGTCATTACCTATCGCGCGGCTCTCGTCGTGATTGACGTGGATGTTCTGGTCTTTCTGTGCATGGACGTAGATTTCTTCCTGGTCCTGTTCATCCTCGAAGCGCAGTTCGTTGAAGCCTTCGCCCTTGTGGGTTTTGCTCTTGAGGGTCATCCGGGTCTTGTGCCGGGGCAGTTCGTAGGGCGGCAGTTGCAGGCGGTTAAAGGTTCGGCCGGTGATAACCGGTTGATCCGGATCCCCGTCAAAATGGTCGACAATAACCTCCTGACCGATACGCGGGATCGCCATATGGCCCCAGGTGGCGCCCGAGATATTTTGCGAAACGCGGATCCAGCAGGAGCTGTATTCGTCCTGTTTTCCTTCGCGGTCCCAGGCAAATTGCACCTTCACCCGGGCGTATTCGTCGGTAAATATCTCCTCATTTTTGGGGCCGACCACCGTGGCATTTTGCGGGCCGTCAATACGAGGTTTGGGCAGCGGTTCGGCGCGCCATTCGGCGTCGTCCGGCACCAGTTCGGCTTGGTAGCTGTAGTGAGTGCCGAGTTGCGCCTCGGCGCTTTCTTCGCCCTGGCTGGTGTGCTGTTTGCCGTGGTGAACAATGCTCACCGGACGCCAGCCACGGTTCATGTCATCGCGTGGGTGGCCGGCCAGGATGAAAGAAATACCGGGCTGCAAGCGCGGATCATCGCCCTCGACCAGGGCAATGCGCGCATCGCGCCGATGGCCGCGCAGGCGGTTCTCGGCGAAGGGTTTTCCGGCCTCGTCGAACTTGGCGCGGGCCGGGTAATCGTAGCGTTCGTATTCGCGGCCCTGGTGGTCGAGTTCGACGCCATCGCGGCTGTGCTGGTGGCTGTAGTTGGGGTGGTGAAAGGTGTAGTCGCGCTGGGTCTGGCGTGCGGTACGCACGTTTTCGCTGTAGGCAAAACGGCGTAACGCGGGTTGCGGCTGGTCGCCGCCGGGCGTGGGGTTGTATTGCACCGGTTCATCGCCCACCCGACCGTGGATAAACAGGCGATCGCTGTGGACCAGTTGATGGCCTTCGGCGCTGTGGCGGAAGGAATAAAAGAAACCTTCCTCGCGCATGATGCGTTCTACAAAGTGGTAATCAGTGTCACCGGCTTGTACGCAGTATTCTCGGGCTTGGTGTTCGGTGGTGAGGCGTTGTTCGTAGTCTTGAGTCAGACCGTGGGCCTTGAGCACCGCTTCGGTAATTTGCGGGACAGTAAGGGTTTGGAAGATGCGCCAGTCGGAGCTGAGTTTTAGTCGCGCAAGGCGAGGTTCGATCACTGCCGAATAGCGCGTACGCCTGAAGCCGCTGTCGTGCTGGACGAAGGAAGAGACAGCCCCATGCACGTAGCGTACGGGACGCTCGCCGTGCCAAAGAGTCAGCAGCGCCGAGCGATCAAGCACCTGCCCAAAGTCGATGGCCGGGTTGTCGCTGGTCAGTTCAACCGCAAGGAGGAAGGTCTCGGACAGCGCTTCGTGCAAGGTGAACTCGACTACGTCGAAAGACTCCTTGCCTGCGCTGAAGGTAAAGCGCAGGTCGGACTGGATGGGCATGGCGAGTTTCCAGTTGTGACAGGCCGTATAGGTCTGTCCTTGGCATCAAGTTGAACGCGCCAAGTTATAAGAGGCCTCCAAGGCTGGTATATAAGGGTTGTCTGATTAATGCGTGGGAACATTCTTGTTCTTGATAGAAGGCTACGTGCGTTGTTTATTTGCGCCCTATGACTTGGAGCAATCGGGTCCGACGCTCCGACAAACACTCAATCTCCCTCGCCATAGTATCTACGCGCCTGAGGGACTAGAACGTCTGCCCCAGGTTCAGGTACAGCGCCTTCTGCTCGTCGTCGTTGACGCCGTAGCTGAAATTCAAAGGCCCCAGGGGGGTATCGAAGCCGAGGAAAATACTCGCCGCATTGATGTAGCCGCTGTCGAATTGATTGTCATTGTTCCAGGCCCGGCCTCGTTCCAGGGAGCCCCCGATGTACAGCGGGAAGTCCAGCGGCAGGTAGGCCCGAGGCGTCAGGCGGCGGTAATAGACGGCCCGCGCCAGGCTGATGTTCTGTCCGGAAAGGGCGTCCTGGCGAAAGCCTGAAAGCTGGCGCGCGCCGCCCAGCACAAAGCTCGACGACACCACGTCGGCCTGGTCCAGGGTCCGGCCATAGCGGCCGCCGAGGATGAAGGTGTTGGGGCCGCTGCTGAGTGCCTTGTCCAGTTTGAATTCCCATTGCCGGTAGCGTTTGTCCGAGCCCAGGTTGGGTTCGAACTGGCGCAGCGAGAGGCCGATGTCTTCGCCGCTGTGGGGGAAGTAGACGTTGTCCAGGGAGTCGAAAGAGTACTTGAGCTGGTAGTAGCCCTCGCTGAAGTTTTCGCTGGGCAGGTCCTGCTCGCCGATGCGCACCTTGGCCTTGCCCCAGGCCTCGCCGACACCGAAGCGGATCTCGCCGCTGTTGCCGATCTGCCGCCCCAGGTTGAGGCCGAAGCCGTAGCGTTCCAGGCGGTATTCGGCGATCGGGTCGTTGTCCAGCACCGACTCGATGTTCTGTGATTCGGCGGCGATGTACGGGGCGACGAAGTAGCGCGAACCCACGTCCAGCGGTTGGTAGAACTCGCTGTACAGCTCTTGTTGATCGCCGAACTGCAAGCGCGTCAGCCATTCCGCCCCGAGGCTGTTGATGCCGTTGACCCGGTAGCTGGCGCCGATATTGAAGGCGCTGTCGCCGCGCAGGTCATCGGACAGGTTCAGCCCCAGGCGCAGGTAATCGGTGCCGTTGCGTTTGCCGCGAGCAGTGATCACCAGGGTGTTGTCCGCGTCCTTGTGCACCACCCGGTAATGCACCTGCTCGAAGTAGTCCAGGCCGTACAGGGTGCCCATGTCGGTTTGCAGGCGGCCCAGGTCCAGGGGCTCGCCGATGTGCTGGCGAATGTAATAGCGGATCACGTCATCGCTGACCTTGGAGTCGTTCTCGACCTTGATCGCGCTGATGATCGGTGTGCGCTGGCTCGGCGCCCGGGCCGCGGTCAGTTCGGCATCCACGGTCGTGGTCGGGCGCAGGCGGGCCAGGCGCGCATCGAGGATGCGGGTGGCGCGGTAGCCGGCATCGATCATGTCCTGGGCGCGGCCGAAATCGGTCACGCCATAGCTCGACAGGGGCGGCTGGATCAGGATGTCGTCCGGGTGCAGGGCGGCCAGCTGTTCTTCGGAGTTGCGCCGGGTCATCAGGGTGATCGACTGGGTCAGCACGTCGACCACGGTGGTCAATTGCTTGCGCGAGCGCAGCGGCGAGCCGATGTCGACCACGATGGCGATGTCGACCCCCATGTCCCGGGCCACGTCCAGCGGGATGTTGTCGGTCATGCCGCCGTCTACCAGCAGGCGGCCGTCGATCTCCACCGGAGCGAACACCGCCGGGATCGACATGCTGGCGCGAATCACCTGGGGCAGGTGGCCTTTGCTGAACACCACTTTCTCGCCACTGGCGATATCGGTGGCCACCGCGCGAAACGGAATCGGCAGTTTGTCGAAGTCGCGGGTGTCGCTGACGTGGGCGAACTTGCTCTCCAGCAGCAAGGCCAGGTTCTGGCCCTGAATCACCCCCAGGGGCAGGCCGAGGCTGCCGTCGTCACGGAAGCTGAGCTTCTGCTTGACCAGGAAGTCGCGGTCATCCTGCTTGCGGCGAAAGGGCACGTCCTCGCGCGGCGGGGCATCGGACAGGGCTTGCTGCCAGTCGATGCCCAGGGCGAGTTTTTCCAGCTCGTCGATCTTGTAGCCCGAGGCGTACAGCCCGCCGATCACCGCCCCCATGCTGGTGCCGGCAATCGCGTCGATGCGGATGCCTTGCTCCTCCAATGCCTTGAGCACGCCGATATGGGCCAGGCCCCGGGCGGCGCCCCCCGACAGCACCAGGCCGATGGTGGGACGGGGGATTTCTGCGGCCTGGGCCATCAATGGCAACAGGCACAGCAACAGGCAGGACAACAGGCGGCGCATCACGGCTCTCGGGGCGGCGGAAAAAGGCGGCTATTATAGCGGCCGAAACTCAGGAGTCCGCCGAACCATGACTGAACGTAAACCCGAAGTGGTCATCACCTATTGCACCCAATGCCAGTGGCTGTTGCGCGCCGCCTGGCTGGCCCAGGAACTGCTGAGCACGTTCAGCGACGACCTGGGGCGCGTGGCCCTGGAACCGGCCACCGGCGGCGCCTTTCGCATCACCTGCGATGGCGTGCAGATCTGGGAGCGCAAGGCCGATGGCGGCTTCCCCGAGGCCAAGGTGCTCAAGCAGCGGCTGCGGGACCAGATCGACCCGCAGCGCGACCTGGGCCATAACGACCGCACTCAGAACCCGCCTACGGTCTAGTTCCTGTACCAAAAACAGCGGCGCGTCGAGCATGGGGCGTCAGTGAGAGGGGGCATGCTCGTTACTAGCCTTGCGAGTTGAAGCAGCGCCCAGTTGGCTGGAGACCACGATGGCGACAATGATCAAGGCCCCGCCGAGCAACATGCGCAGGGTCGGGGTTTCGCCGAACAGCAACCAGGCCACGCTGATCCCGTAGACCGGCTCCAGGGCGAATACCACCGCCGCTGTGCGAGCCTTGATCACCGCCAGGCTGGCGACGAACAGGCTGTGGGCCAGGCCGGTGCAGAACACCCCGAGCAGGGCCAGCCACAGCCAGTCCAGCGCCCGCACCTCGCCCAGCCCCGGCGCCGCCACCGGCAGCAGGCAGGCAGCGACCACCAGGTTCTGGCACAGGGCGGCCTGGACCGCCGGAATACGCCCGGAACTGACCCGGTTGTTCAACGACAACAGGGCGAACAACAGCCCCGAGGCCACAGCCCACAGCAGGCCGGTGGTGGCCTCGCTGGCCAGGTCGAAGTCCGGCGTGACCAGCACCAGGCCGATGCTCACCAGCAGCACCAGCACCATCTCGTTGAGGCGGATGCGCTCGCGAAAGATCAGGCCTTCGAGGATCACGGTGAACGCCGGAAAGCTGGCGAAACCCAGGGTCGCGATGGCCACCCCGGCCACCTTTACCGCGATGAAGAAACTCACCCAGTGCCCGGCCAGCAGCAGGCCGCTGAGCAGCAGGCGCGAGCAGTCGCCGCGGGTCAATGGCTGCCAGCGGGTGTTGCTGGCCAGGCGTGCAAAACAGGCCAGGGCCAGGACGGCGAAGGCGGCGCGGCCAAACACGATAATCGCCGGCGAGGCGGCGGCCAGTTTGCCGAACACCCCGGTCAGGCCGAACATCAGGGCGCCGATATGCAGGGCACCGAGGGCGGTACGCGGAGTCATTTCAATCCTTAAACAATAGAGCCGGGCCCTCTGGCGGGCGCTGCGGCAGGGCAGCAGTTTACGGGCGTGGCCGATGCGCTGTCTGTCGCGGGGCTCGCGTCTTTTGTCGAGGAACTAGCGCGGCTCCGTGGCGCGCCGCAACTTGCCGGGGCTGGTGCCGTATTCGCGCAGGATGGCAGCGGCAAACGCGCTCTGTGAGCTGTAGCCCACCCGCTGGGCGATTTCACCGATGGCCAGGGGCGAGTCGCGCAACAGGTTGACCGCCATGTGCAGGCGGCGGCTGCGGATGTAGTCCATCGGCGTCTGCCCGCATTCGGCAACGAATCGCGCATGCAGGCGTGCGCTGGACAGGCCGGCGAGCCGTGCCAGATCGGCGACTTGCAGCGGGTGGGCGGCGTGCTGGTCGATGTGGGCATTCAAGGCGGCATAGGGCAGGCGCCGACCGCCACCGACCGGCAGCGCGCTGTTGAGGCTGGCCAGCAACAGCACTGCCCCTTGCTGGGCAATCAGCGGATCGGCCACCGGGCTGGCGGCCAGCCAGTCGACCAGTTGGCTCTGGGCCGGGGCCAGCAGCAGGCGCCCGGGAGTGTCGAGCAAGCGCCGGCTGGCCTCGGCGTGTTCCCCCAGCGATTGCATGACCCAGTGCTCGCTTGGCACGTCGAGCACCATGCAGTGGCTGCCGTCGGGGCTGCCACAGGCATGGTGGGCGCCGGCCGGCACCACCACGAAACTCTGCTGGCCGACCTGGCTGCCCTGGCCGTCGACTTCGAAGTCGAGCCGGCCCGACAGGCCGAACACCAGTTGCGCATGGTCATGGCTGTGGACGATCAGGTCGTGGCTGTAGTGGCGCAGGGTGAGGATCGGTCGCATCCCGGTCTCCTTGGCAGAGGCGGCAGTCTACACCGGGGGCCGTTGCGCGCGGGCTGTCATCGGACGGTCGTATTTGTGTCATGGGCTATTAATCGCCACGGAGCAAGCTCGCAAAAACAGCAGGAGAGTGCCCATGACCAGCGCCGAACTCGTCAAACCCAGTCGTAAGCAGCGGGTGCGAACTTTATGGATCTCCGACGTGCACCTGGGCACCCGAGATTGCCAGGCCGAGCATCTGTCGCAGTTTCTCAAGGGCTATCAGGCCGACCGCATCTACCTGGTGGGCGACATCATCGACGGCTGGAAAATGCGCGGCGGCATGTATTGGCCCCAGGCCCACACCAATGTGATCCGCCGGCTGCTGACCATGAGCAAACGCGGGACCGAGGTGATCTACGTCACCGGCAACCACGATGAATTCCTGCGCCGCTACTCCAAGCTGATCCTGGGCAATATCCAACTGGTGGACGAGGCGCTGCACACCACCGCCGATGGTCGGCGCCTGCTGGTGATCCACGGTGACCAGTTCGATGTGATCACCCGCTACCACCGCTGGCTGGCCTTTCTCGGCGACTCGGCCTACGAATTTACCCTGACCCTCAACCGCTGGCTCAACCACTGGCGCGCCCGTTATGGCTACGGCTACTGGTCGCTGTCGGCCTACCTCAAGCACAAGGTGAAGACCGCGGTCAGCTTTATCAGCGACTTTGAACAAGCCATCGCCCATGAATGCGTCAAGCGCGGCTTGCAGGGCGTGGTCTGCGGGCACATTCACCATGCCGAGATCCGCAAGGTCGGCGAGGTGGACTACCTCAACTGCGGCGATTGGGTGGAGTCATGCACAGCGCTGATCGAGCATTGGGACGGCACCATCGAGCTGTATCGCCTGGCCGATGCCCAGGCGCGCGAAGCCCAGCTCAAGGCCGAACAGCAGAAGGTGGCGGAGCCGGCATGAGCCCCGCTGGCGCGGTTCAGGCCGCGTGGTGTTCTTGCATGGCGGCCTTGTAGATCGAGTTTTTCGGTTGGGCGAACAGGCGCTCGAGCATGGGTTCGAAGAAGCTCAGGGGCAGGCTGTCGTAGTCCGGGTCGAAGGCGGCGGCATCGTACTTGGCGCAGAACTCGGCGGTGCGCTGGTACTGCGGGTGGTCCTTGAATTGTTCCCGCAGGTGCCGGTCCATGCCCAGGTGATGGAAGAAGTAGTAGCCCTGGAAAATCCCGTGCTGCTGCACCATCCACAGGTTTTCCGGGCTGACGAAGGGCTTGAGGATGGCGGCGGCGATATCCGGGTGGTTGTAGCTGCCCAGGGTGTCGCCGATATCGTGGAGCAGGGCGCAGACCACATACTCCTCATCCTGGCCATCGCGCCAGGCGCGGCTGGCGGTCTGCAGGGAGTGGCTCAGGCGATCCACCGGGAAGCCGCCGAAGTCGCCTTCGAGCAGCCGCAAGTGGGTGACGATGCGCGATGCCAGCTGCCGGGCATAGGTGCTGAAGTCGGCGGCGATGATCGCCCAGTCCTGCTCGGTTCCATCCTGCATATGGGTAAAACGGGCGTGATCGCTCATGGGCCATCTTCTTGTTGTGGATGATGGTTCGAGTCTATGCCCTGTGATTGCCCGCGCAGTGGCTGTGGGAGACGGCTTGCTGACCAGGCGAGCCGCGTGGCTCGCAGGGGAGTCTGGACTAGAAGGGCACCTTGCCGAGGATCATGTCGCGGTACATGACGAAATCCCCCAGCAGACTGTAGAAGGGGTGCTGGAAGGTGGCGGGGCGGTTGTTTTCGAAGAAGAAGTGCCCAATCCAGGCGAAGCTGTAGCCCGCCACCGGCAGCGCCAGAAGCAGCAGCCAGGCACCTTTGCCAATGGCCAGGGCCAGGATGAAGATCACCAGGCTGGTGCCGATAAAATGCAGACGGCGGCAGGTACTGTTGCCGTGTTCGCTCAGGTAGTACGGATAGAATTCGGCAAAGCTGTTGAATCGCTTGATGTTTTCCACGCCTACGGCCTCGCTGGTAGTTGTTCTGATAATGGGATGTGCCGCGGGGAGCTTATTTGAGTCTAGAGTCATCAATGGATGTAGCCAGTGACAATGGGCGCCACTTTAGTATCCTTGCAAATCTGGCCGTAGCATGCGGCTCACCATGTAAGAAAACGCCATGAGCGAACGAACGACTTCTGCAAGCTGGGCGATGGGAATTGTCAAAGCGCTGGAGATGGATGGCCTCGACTGCCGTGCATTGTTCAAGCAGCTGGGCCTCGACTATGGATCGCTGGACGACCCTGATGCACGTTTCCCCCAGGACTCGATGACCCGCCTGTGGCAGCGCGCGGTCGAGCTGTCGGGCAACCCGGCGATCGGCCTGAACATGGGCAAGGTGGTGCGCCCGGCGTCGTTTCATGTGGCCGGTTATGCCTTGATGTCCAGTCGCACCCTGGCCGAGGGTTTCGAGCGATTGGTGCGCTATCAACGCATCATTGCCGAAAGCGCTGATTTGAGTTTTCGACTTTTACCTGAAGGCTATGCACTGATTCTGACCGTGCATGGCGATCATCTGCCGCCGACCCGGCAAAGTGCCGAAGCCTCCCTGGCCTGCGCCCTGGCCCTGTGCGGCTGGCTGACCGGGCGCACCTTGCAGCCGCGCAAGGTGTTGGTCCAGGGCGCTCCGCCTGCGGACCTGGAGCCCTATAAACACGCTTTTCATGCGCCGCTGGTGTTCAACGCGCCCTACGATGCGCTGATTTTCGAGCGGGGCGACATGGAAGCGCCGTTGCCGACGGCCAATGAGGCCATGGCCCTGTTGCACGATCGCTTTGCCGGCGAATACCTGGCGCGGTTTTCCGAAAGCCGGGTAACCCACAAGGCGCGCCAGGTGTTGTGCCGACTGCTGCCCCAGGGCGAACCGAAGCGCGAGATGGTGGCCCAGACCCTGCACCTGTCCCAGCGCACCCTGCAACGGCGGCTGCAGGAAGAGGGCACCAGCTTCCAGACCCTGCTCGATGACACCCGCCGTGAGTTGGCCGAACAGTACCTGGCCCAGCCAAGCATGACCTTGCTGGAGATCGCCTATTTGCTGGGGTTTGCCGATCCGAGCAACTTCTTCCGCGCGTTCCGCCGCTGGTTCGATGCCACGCCCGGCGAATATCGGGCGCGGCTGTTGCAGGATTCAGCCTTGGTCAGTGACGCCAGAACGCCGGAATACACAGCACGAACACCGTAATGATTTCCAGGCGCCCGAGCAGCATGCCCAGGGACAGGATCCACTTCGCTGCGTCTGGCAGGGTCGAGAAGTTGCCGGCCGGGCCGATGGTCTCGCCCAGTCCCGGGCCGACGCCGGACACCGTACTGGCGGCACCGGTCAGGGCCGTCATCCAGTCCACCCCGAGCAGGGACAGGGCCAGGGCGATCATGCAGATGGTGATGGCGAAGAAAAACGAGAAGGTCAGGATCGAACGCACGATCTCCTCGTCGAGGCGATGGCCGTTGTATTTCTGCTTGATCACCGCGCGCGGGTGAATCAGCTGGTTAAGGTTGGCCTTGAGCAGGATATAGGCCACCTGGAAGCGGAAGATCTTGATCCCGCCTGCCGTTGAGCCGGAGCAGCCGCCGACAAACCCCAGGTAAAAGAACAGCATCAGCGAGAAGTTGCCCCACAGGCTGTAGTCGCCCAGGGCAAAACCGGTAGTGGTGACCACCGAGGTCACGTTCAACGCCACGTGGCGCAGGGCATCCAGCCAGTGCAGGTTGGTGGTCCACCAGTACCAGGTGCCGAGTACCAGCCAGGTGACCAGCAGCAGGCCGAGCAGGCCTTGCACTTGCTGGTCCTTGAGCAGCGCCCGGCGGTTGCCACGCAAAGTGGCGACATACAGGGTGAACGGCAGGCTGCCCAGAATCATCACCACCACCGCCACCCAATGCACCGCCGGTTGTTTCCAGTGGGCCAGGGATTCGTCGGACGTGGAGAAACCACCGGTGGAAATAGCCGACATCGCGTGGTTGATGGCGTCGAACGGGGTCATCCCTGCCCACCAGAAGGCCAGGCTGCCGAGGATAGTGATACCGACATAAGCCGCCACAATCAGCCGCGCCACCATGTGCGAGCGGGGCATGACTTTCTCCGAGCGGTCCGAAGACTCGGTCTGGAACAGGCGCATGCCCCCGATGCGCAGCAGCGGCAGAATCGCCACCGCCATGCCGATAAAGCCGATGCCGCCAAGCCAGTGCAGCAGCGAGCGCCACATCAGAATGCCCGGGGACATGGTGTCCAGGCCGCTGAGCACCGTGGAACCGGTGGCAGTGATGCCGGACATGCTTTCAAAAAACGAATCGGTATAGCTGATGTGCTGGGTCAGCAGAAACGGCAGGGCGGCGAAGATGCACACCACCAGCCAGCTCGATACGGTCAGCAGGTACATGTCGCGCGGACGCAGGTGCACATGCTCCGGGCGCCCGGGGATCACCAGCGCCAGGCCGGCGATAAAGGTGATCATGCTGGCCCAGAGGAACGACGGCAGATCGCCCGTGCGCTCGAAAATCACCAGGGTTGCCATCGGGATGACCATGGCGATGGCCAGGGTGATCAGGAAGATGCCGATGATGAAACCAATGATCCGTAAGGTCGGCAACGCCATGAAGTCCGCTCGGGCTGATAACTGAAGGGCGCCCATTCTACCTGCGGGGCGAGGCATGTAAACCGGGGCCCCCTCGGCGTTTGCCCGTGGGGCGCGGTTGCGGCCTGTCGCCAAACGTCAACTGCCCCTAGAATGGCCGGACATTTTTTGCAGGAGGTGGCCGATGGAGGCTCTCGACGTTTTGCTCAACCGTGTTTCCGTACCGCGCCTGCTCGACCCGGCGCCGGATGCCGCCCAGCGTGAAGCGCTGTTCGCCGCGGCTCTGCGTGCTCCGGATCATGGCCAATTGCGGCCGTGGCGGTTTCTGACGGTCGAAGGCGCGGCTCGCGAGCAGATGGGCGAGTTGCTGGCCGAAGCCGTGCAATTGCAGGGCGGCGAGGTGACCCAGGCGGCGCTGGACAAGGCCCGTGCCATGCCGTTGCGTGCGCCGCTGGTGGTTGTGGTGGTGGCCCGTTTGCAGGAGCACTTCAAAGTGCCCAAGAGCGAGCAACTGCTGGCTGCCGGTTGTGCCGCCCACGGTATTTTGCTGGCGGCCTACGCTCAGGGCATCGGTGCCGTATGGCGTACCGGAGAGCTGTCCTATTCGGCCCATGTTGCCAAGGGCCTGGGCCTGGGTGAAGGCGAGGAGATCATTGCCTTCCTGTACCTGGGCACGCCGCAGAACGAACCCCGCGTGGCGCCCAAGGTCGACACGGCGGAGTTTGTCAGCGCCTGGTCGGGCCAGGGCTGACTCAAGCAATGGGGCTAAATGCCGCTGATCGCTGAACGGGCCCCTGCCACTCCAGGCAGGGGCCCGTTGCATTCGGTATTAGGCCACCGCCCCCGGTTCCAGTGGCAACTCCAGGCTGGCAATAAAACCGCCTTCCGGGTGATTGGTCAGGATCAGGCTGCCGCCGTGGCGCTCCGCCGCGCGACGCGCAATCGCCAAGCCCAGCCCATGGCCCGCCGCCGTTTGCCCGGGGGCGCGATAGAACGGCTCGCCCAGTTGCCCCAGGTGTTCGGCCTCCACGCCGGGGCCATGATCACGCACGCTGAGTACGATCTTTTCTCCCTGGCGCAACGCCAATACCTCGATCGATTGGCCGTCCGGGTTGAACCGCTGGGCATTGCGCAGCAGGTTGTCCATGGCGCGCTCGATCATGGTCGGCCAGCCTTTGAGCAGTAGGCCGGGTTCGGCTTCGATGCGCACGCTTTGCTCGGGGCAGGCAAGTTGCGCATCTTTCTGCAGGTTGCCGAGCAAGGCGTTGAGGTCCACGTCTTCAGCACTGGCGTTGTCGGCGTCGACCCGCGCCAGGACCAGGATTTCACTGATCAGGGCTTCCAGGCGGTCGCATTCCCGGGTCAATCGCGGCCACAGCCGTTCGCGTTCCGCAGGCTCGGCGCGTTCGGCCAGGGCCAGGGCGATGCGCAGCCGGGCCAGGGGCGAGCGCAGTTCGTGGGAGACATCCCGCAGCAACTGGCGCTGGCTGCCGATCAGGCTTTGCAGGCGCGAGCCCATGCGGTTGAAATCGTTGGCCAGCACGCCGAACTCGTCACGCCTGGCAGCCAGCCGGGCCAGGCTGTTTTGCTGGTAGGTGGCCTGGCCCAGGTCATGCACCGCAACCCGCAGGCGGCTCAGGGGGCGGGTGATGGACAGGGTCACCAGCAGGCTGAACAACGTCAGTACCACCAGGGCGATGGCCAGGGCGCTCAAGGGCCACATCAGGCTGTCGCGGTGCCAGGCGTCGAGCTCAGGGTGCGGGATACGGTAAATCAGCAGGTAGGTGTCGCCAGTCTTGGGGCTGGTGTATTCGTCGGTCAGGCGGCGCCACGGCAAATGCCGATCATCGCTGTTCTGGCGCGCCTCGAAGGCCGCTGCACGCTTGGGGAAGGTGCCGCGTACCACCGGATCACCGCTGTCATTGAGCACCTGCACGTCGATATGGTACTGGCGCTTGCGCTGCTGCAGGATCTCCTGGGCGGCATCCTCGCCCTGGGCTTCGTAGCTTTGCGTCCACTCCTGGGCCAGGGTGTTGAGGCCCGGATGACGGCTGAGAATCCAGGCGTCCTGATTCAACATGTGCCCAAGCAGGATCGACAGCCCTGCAACCAGGGCGATGGCCAGCCAGAAGCTGGCCAGGATGCGCCAGAACAATGAACGCACAGGAAATCCTCAAACAGGAAAAGCCCAGTGGGGGGGCCACTGGGCTGGGGAAACGCTAACGCATTATTGCGCTTTTTGCGGTTGCTGCGCTTTCCAGGCCTTGAACTCGGCCCATTCGGCGCGACGCTCAGCCTGTTTCTTCTGGATCGCGTCGAACTCTTTCTGCTGATCCGGCTTGAGCACCGCCCGGATGTCCGCTTCGGTTTTCTGTTTCTTGGCGGCGATCTCGTCCTTCATGGCCTTCTGGTCGGCTGGGGACAGTTTCTCCAGGTACTTCTCGACCAGTTGCTTGCGTTCGTGCATCTGCTCACCCATCAGCTTGCCAATCTGCTGGCGCTGTTCACGGCTCAGATCCAGTTGGCTGAAAGGGCCTTTGCCGCGCATGTGCTCGCTGTGGCGTGGGCCGTCCATCGGCCCCATCGGGCCTGCGCCTTCAGGCATGGCCATGGCCACGGTCGGCAGGGCAGCGGCGAACATCAGAGCGATAAGGGTCTTGCGCATGGTGTGTCTCCTTGTCTCATTCCCGGTCAGTTCCGGATGAGTTCAGGTTACGCAGATCAAGGTCAGCGGCAGTCAGCGAAGGGTAAAGCTTGGGTAAAGACGAAAATCCCCCGGCCTGACAATTCTCCACCGGAGATGAACGCCTGTAGCCGCTGCCGATAGGCTCGGGCCGGGTTCGGCCGCGGCCTTCATGGGCGCCCCCGGCGGACGATGGGAGTGGGGGAAGCGGGCCTATCGGCTGCAGCGCGTGCGCGACGTCGCCCGCCAGCACACGGTCTTACAGGCTGTAGTAGTAGCCGCGGCTGCGCAGGGCGACGATACGCGGGCGGCCGTCGGGGTAGGGGCCGATCTTTTTACGCAGGTTGCTGACGTGCATGTCCAGGCTGCGGTCGTACAGGGTCAGCTTGCGGCCCAGGGCGATCTGCGCCAGTTCCTGTTTATCCAGCGGTTCGCCGGGCTGCTTGAGCAGGGCTTCGAGCAGGCGGCTTTCGGAGACGGTGAGGGTGATGTCCTGCTGATCGATGCTGACCACGCCCCGGATCGGGCTGAAGCACAGGTCGCCCAGCTCCATCTGGCTCGACACCGCGGCCGGATGGCTGCGACGCAACACGGCGCGCAGGCGGGCGGTGAGCTCGCGCGGGTCGCACGGTTTGGCCAGATAGTCGTCGGCGCCCAGTTCCAGGCCAAGGATCCGATCCAGCGGTTCGCCGCGAGCCGACAGCATCAGCACCGGCAGGTCAGGGTGATCGTTGCGCAGTTGCTTGAGCAACTCCAGGCCGCTGCCGTCGGGCAGCATCACGTCCAGCACCACGGCAGCCGGTGCACTGTCGGCCAGGGCGCGGCGGGCGCTCTGGCCATCGTGGCAGGCCCGAACCTGGAAACCTTCCTGGCTCAGCCAACTGGTCAGGAGCTCGCACAGCTCCTGGTCGTCATCAATCAGTAACAGGTCGCTCATTCATCACTCAATTTAGCCATTGTCGACGCTTTCGATGCCCACCACTGGCGAAGATACCGCAGAGCAGGGCCAATAGTGCCACTCCTGCGCCTGTCACGAACCATTGCTGCTGATCGGTCAGCAGGCGTGGTACCGGGCTGGCCTGGGCTTCCTTGAGTTGCAGCTTGAGGCGCTGGTTCTCCTGGCGCAAGCGGGCGAGCTGGGCACTTTCGCGTTCGGCATCGGCATTTTGCAGTTGTTTGCTCAACTCATCACGCAGCCGCTCGCTTTCTTTCAAGCGTTGCTGCAACTCGGTGATCTGGCTGCCGGCACTCAGGGACAGAGGCGTGGAGCGGCCCGAGTCCTGGGTTTCTTCGGCATGGGCAACGGCCCCGATCGATAACATGACCAACAGCAGACACAACGTACCTTGGCGCATCGGAACTCCTGATTCCAATCGAGTGTTGGGCAGGTTGTCGGCCGTTAAACGAGAATAATGAGCGATTGAGAACGCGATGAACCGACAAGGTTCATCGCGTGGAAGAGGATTTACGGCAGGACTTGCTTGAACGGCTTGACCGAAACACTGGCGTAGACGCCTGCCGCGATATACGGGTCGGCATCGGCCCAGGCCTGGGCGGCGCTCAACGAGTCGAATTGAGCGACGATCAAGCTGCCGGTGAAACCGGCGGCACCCGGGTCATTGCTGTCGACGGCCGGGTGCGGTCCGGCCAGGACCACGCGGCCTTCAGCCTTGAGCTGCTGCAGCCGCTCCAGATGCGCCGGGCGGGCGGCCAGGCGGTTTTCCAGGGAGTTGGCGACGTCTGTGGCAATGATTGCGTAAAGCATGTCAGTCCTCGGTTTTCGGCGTGGTGGGTTCGGTGTCATGCATATGGCGCGACAGGTAGATGCCCTGGGCGACCAGGAACAGCAGGGTCATGCCCAGGCTGCCGAACACCTTGAAATCGACCCAGATGCTCTGGAAGGTGAAGGCAACGAACAGGTTGGCGGCGCCGCAGAACAGGAAAAAGCCGATCCAGGCGATGTTCAGTCGGGTCCAGACCGGGTCCGGCAGGGTCAGCGCGTGGCCCATGATGCGTTTGATCAGCAGGCGGTCACCGATGAAATGGCTGCCGATAAAGGCCAGAGCGAACAGCCAGTTGACCACCGGGGCTTTCCACTTGAGGAAGGTTTCACTGTGGAAGGCCAGGGTCAGGCTGCCGAAGACCAGGCAGGCTACCAGGGTCAGCCATTGGCTTTTTTCCAGTTTGCGCTGGGAGATGAACAAGGCTCCGTAGACCACCAGGGAGCTGATGATCAGCATCGCCGTGGCGCTGTAGATGCCGCCCAGGGTCACTTGTTGACCGGCAATGTCGACCACGCGGGGATCGATTTTGTAGACGATGAAAAACAGGAACAGCGGGATGAAGTCGATGAATTGTTTCACAGTGGCAGCCAGAAGCAGGATGTGGCGGCATAATAACAAACATCCATGGTAGCGAAAGCGCCAGCTGACTTGAGGTTGAACAGTCCCGTGAATGTTGATTTGCACTGCCACAGCACGGCCTCCGACGGCGCTCTTGCGCCTGCGGTACTGGTTGCGCGTGCGTTTGAAAAAGGCGTGCGAGTCCTGGCCCTGACCGACCACGACACCCTGGAAGGGCTCGATGAGGCCCGTCGCGCGGCGGTCGAGCTGGGTATGCAACTGGTCAACGGCGTTGAATTGTCCTGCACCTGGGGCGGCGCGACCATCCATGTCCTGGGTTACGGCTTTGATGTCAACGCCCCCGCGCTGGTCGAGGCCATTGCCAAATTGCACGATGGGCGCTGGCTGCGGTCAGAAGAAATAAGCCGCAAACTCGCGCTCAAAGGCATGCCGGACGCCCTAGAAGGGGCCCGGGCCATCCAGCAGGAGTTGGGCGACAGCGGCAATGCCCCGGCGCGGCCGCACTTTGCCGACTACCTGGTGCGTGCCGGCTACGTCAAGGATCGCGCCGAAGCGTTTCGCAAGTGGCTGGGGGCCGGCAAACTGGGGGACGTCAAGCAACATTGGCCGACCCTGGAAGACACCGTCGGCACCCTGCGTGCAGCGGGAGCCTGGGTCAGCCTGGCGCACCCCTGGCATTACGATTTCACCCGCAGCAAGCGCCGGCGCCTGATTGCCGACTATATTCAAGCGGGTGGCCACGCTATCGAAGTGGTCAATGGCCATCAGCCTGCGGAACAAGTGGGCAGCCTGGCGATTCTTGCGCGTGAGTTCGGTCTGCTGGTCAGTGCCGGCAGTGATTTCCATGGTCCTGGAGGCTGGTCCGAAATAGGCGAGTACCGCCCGGTTCCGGAGGATCTGCCGCCGCTTTGGTGTCGATTCAAACATGACCCAATTATTGCCGCCTGAACAGGTAGAGACAGTGAGTCAATTTTTCCAGATACATCCGGAGAACCCGCAACCGCGCCTGATCAAACAGGCGGTTGAAATCATCCGTGCCGGCGGGGTGGTGATCTACCCCACCGATTCGTCGTATGCCGTCGGTTGCCAGATGGGCGACAAGGGCGCCATCGAGCGGGTGCGACGCTTGCGTCAATTGGACGATAAGCACAACTTCGCGCTGATCTGCAGCGACCTGTCGCAATTGGGTCTGTTCGCCAAGATCGACACCGGCACGTTCCGCCTGCTCAAGGCCTATGTGCCGGGGCCTTACACCTTCATTCTCAATGCCACCCGCGAAGTGCCGCGGCTGTTGCTGCACCCCAAGCGGCGCACCATCGGCCTGCGGGTGCCGCGCAACCCGATTGCCCTTGCCCTGCTGGCCGAACTCGGCGAGCCGCTGATGAGCGTCAGCCTGATCATGCCCGGCGAAAGCGAGGCGTTGAACGATCCTTATGAAATGCGCCAGTTGCTCGAACATCAGGTGGACCTGATCATCGATGGCGGTTTCGGCAGCACCGAATCGTCGACGGTGATCAACCTGGCCGATGGCGAGCCGGAAGTGATCCGCATCGGTTGCGGCGACCCTGCGCCGTTCATGGCCGAGGCCTAGATGTCCGCAGTACAAACCGTCGACGACCAGGCAGGCGCCCAGCAAGAACTGCCCTTCGCCATGGTCTATGGCCAGGCGGTGCTGGAAATGCCCCTGGACCTGTACATCCCGCCGGACGCCCTGGAGGTCTTTCTCGAGGCCTTTGAGGGACCGCTGGACCTGCTGCTGTACCTGATCCGTAAACAGAACATCAACATCCTCGATATCCCGGTGGCGGAAATTACCCGCCAGTACATGGGTTATGTCGAGCTGATGCAGTCGGTGCGCCTGGAGTTGGCCGCCGAGTACCTGGTGATGGCGGCCATGCTGGCCGAGATCAAGTCGCGGATGCTGCTGCCGCGCTCTGCCGAGATCGAAGAGGAAGAAGACGATCCGCGCGCCGAGCTGATCCGTCGCCTGCAGGAGTACGAGCGCTTCAAGGCTGCCGCCGAAGGTATCGATAACCTGAGCCGGGTCGGCCGCGACGTGGTCGTGCCCAAGCTGGACGCCCCCGAGGCCCGGGCCCGCAAGCTGCTGCCGGACGTGAGCCTGGAAGAGTTGCTGATGTCCATGGCCGAGGTGCTGCGCCGGGGCGACATGTTCGAGAGCCACCAGGTCAGCCGCGAAGCGCTGTCGACCCGCGAGCGCATGAGTGATGTGCTGGAGCGGCTCAAGGGCGGCGGTTTCGTGCCTTTCGTCGAGCTGTTCACCGCCGAGGAAGGGCGCCTGGGGGTCGTGGTGACCTTTATGGCGATCCTCGAACTGGTCAAGGAATCCCTGGTCGAGCTGGTGCAGAATGAGCCCTTTGCGGCGATCCATGTGCGGGCGCGAGCCGAATAACGAGCTGAAACAATGAATCTGACTGAACCCCGCGAGCTGGCGCCGCTGCTTGAAGCCTTTCTGTTGGCCTCGGGAAAGCCCCAATCCCTGGATCGCCTGTTCGAACTCTTCGAGGAGGGTGAGCGGCCGGAGCCGGCCGTGTTCAAAAAGGCGCTGACGCTGCTGGCCAAGTCCTGCGACGGCCGGGCCTTTGAACTCAAGGAAGTGGCCTCCGGTTATCGGTTGCAGATCCGCGAGAAATTCAGCCCCTGGGTCGGGCGACTTTGGGAGGAGCGCCCGCAGCGTTACTCGCGGGCCATGCTCGAAACCATGGCACTGATCGCCTACCGCCAGCCGATTACCCGGGGCGAAATCGAGGATGTGCGTGGGGTTGCGGTCAACAGCCATATCGTCAAGACCTTGCTTGAGCGTGAGTGGATCCGTGTCGTCGGCTACCGTGATGTACCGGGCAAGCCGGCGATGTTTGCCACCACCAAGGTGTTTCTCGACCACTTCAACCTGAAAAACCTCGACGACCTGCCACCCCTGGCGGAGTTGCGCGAGATGGAAGTCGAGCCGGTGCTCGAGTTCGACGACGCCCCAGTGCCGGAAAATCTGCAGGCCCTGGCCGATGCCAGTGCCGAACCGGAAGAGCCCAAGGAAGAAACCAGTTTCCACACCTTGCTGCTGGAGCTGGATTCGATGGAGGAGGGGATCAAGACCGACTTCGATGACCTGCTGCGCGATGGCGCTCCGGATTCCTCCGAGTCCAGCGTCGAGAGCGGGCTTGCGCCCGAGCCCGATGTGCCGGTCGAGGTGGCTGTTGAAGTTGCCGTCGAGGTCGAGGCGGTGCTTGAGGTCGAACCTGACGCCAGCCTGGAAGTCGAAACCGATGACGATGTGCTGGGCGTGGCAGAGGCGCGCGCCAAGTTGCTGGCCGCCGTGGCTGCCCTGGAGCCACCGGCCCCCAGTCTGAGTGATGAAGAAGCCGAGGCCCTGGCCTTGGCCGAAGCCATCGAGAATGAAAGACGCTTGCTGGAAGACTGATCCTTTTCTGGGGTCGGGCTGCCGGCCATCGCGATTACTGGAGAAGGCCCATGAGCTCCACCAAAGACCCCTGTATCAGTGTCTGCAAGTTCAGCGACGATATCTGCATCGGTTGTGGGCGCAGCAAGCGCGAGATCAAGGCCTGGAAGAAGCTCGACAAGGTCGACAAGCGCGGCGTCCTGGCCGAGGCCGAGTTGCGCCTGTTGGCCCTGGGCGCCACCGGTCGGCGGAAAAAGTAGCCCCTCGCGACATATCAACTAGTCTGTGATGCGCAACCGACGCCATGAGCGTATGATTCGCGACCCTTTGGCGATCCCTTCGCCACAAGACCTGTTTTTACACGTTTCAGGCCACTCACCGCCTGAATCGACACACCGGGAGGTGCCCAGATGAGTGACAACGACCAGAAAGACAGCCAGGAAATCGGCCCAGCAGGCGAAAAACTGCAGAAAGTCCTCGCCCGTATCGGCGTCGGCTCGCGCCGCGACGTAGAGTCCTGGATCAGCCAGGGCCGGATCAAGGTCAATGGCAAAGACGCCACCCTTGGCCTGCGCGTCGACCTGCATGACGCCATTTCCATCGATGGCAAGGTGATCAAGCGCGAAGAGGCCGCCGAATCGGTGCGCCGCGTGATCATGTACAACAAACCCGACGGCGAGATCTGCACCCGTGACGACCCTGAAGGCCGTCCAACCGTGTTCGACAAGCTGCCGCGCCCGAAAGAGGGCCGCTGGATCAACATCGGTCGCCTGGACATCAACACCACGGGCTTGCTGATGTTCACCACCGACGGTGAGTTGGCCAACCGCCTGATGCACCCTTCCTACGAAATGGACCGTGAATACGCGGTACGTGTGCGTGGCGAAGTCGACGACGAGATGATCGAACGCCTGAAAGCCGGTGTTGTGCTCGAAGACGGCCCGGCCAAGTTCACCGACATCAAGCAGGCGCCAGGGGGTGAAGGGTTCAACCACTGGTACCACTGCGTGGTGATGGAAGGCCGTAACCGTGAAGTGCGTCGCCTGTGGGAATCCCAGGGCCTGGTGGTCAGCCGCCTGAAACGTGTGCGTTTCGGTCCGGTGTTCCTCAACTCCGACCTGCCGATGGGCCGCTGGCGTGAAATGACTCAGTACGAGGTGGATATCCTCAGTGCCGAGGTTGGCCTGACGCCGGTGGCTATGCCGCAGTTGAACGCCAAGAGCAAGGACAAGCTGGAACGCATGCAGCGTAAATCCTCGCGCCCGGTGGGCAAGAGCGAGCGCGTGCGCACCCTGCGTCCTGCTGCCGGTGCTCCCGCCGCAGGCGGCGCCCGTCCCGCGCGTGAGCCGCACATCGAAGGCGAGCGCCCAGGGCGCAAGCCGGCAGCGCGTCAGGATGGCGAGCGCGGACCACGCACTCCACGTCCGGCGGCCGGTCGTGGTGAGTCGGGTCGTGGCACGCCCGTGGCCGACCGTCCAAGCGACACCAAGCGTCCGGCCAAGCCGGCGCCGAAGTCCAAGCGTCCGGGCATTGTCCTGGTCGACCGCGATGCGCCATCGGGCAAGCGTCGTGGCGCACCAGCCGGTTCCGGCCAGCGTCCGGGCTTTGGTCGTCGCAAGCCGGAGTGAGGCAGGCCTAAGCCGCAAGGCTGAAAGCTGCAAGTGAAAAGCGCCAACCTCCGGGTTGGCGTTTTTTTTTGCCTGGCAGTGCAGAGGGGCGCTGATGTCGCAGTGTCTGGCAGCAGGGGATCAGGGGTGTACAATGCGCGGCGTTTTAACTGTGACCCAACTGCGTATCCGCGCATTTTGCGTCTGATCTACTGGTGCCGACGCGGTTCGAAGGCTTGTCTTCCGCCGCTGGCTACCAGCTCGACGAGCAATACATTCAGGGCTATCCGCCTTGTTCATTCCGCCGCGTCACAAGCGTGGTGGGTTCGATTTCGTCACAGATAAAAACAAACAGGTGACGTATGACCGTTAAACAAACGCTGAACTCCTGGTGCCTGCGCTGGGGTTTGATCTGCGCTGCTTAGCCAACGCCTTGCAGCAACGCCTATCGAACATCATCAAACCTTGCGTGAGACCTTTTCAATGAGTGGACAGAACTCGCATTCAGGCGAGCTGAAACGCGGCCTGAAAAATCGCCATATTCAACTGATCGCCCTGGGTGGCGCGATCGGTACCGGCTTGTTCCTCGGATCCGCCGGCGTGCTCAAATCCGCCGGCCCGTCGATGATCCTCGGCTACGCCATCTGCGGCTTTATCGCCTTCATGATCATGCGCCAGTTGGGCGAGATGATCGTCGAGGAGCCGGTTGCCGGCTCTTTCAGCCACTTCGCCCATAAATACTGGGGTGGCTTCGCCGGTTTCCTGTCGGGCTGGAACTGCTGGATCCTGTACATCCTGGTGGGCATGTCGGAGCTGACTGCGGTCGGCAAGTACGTGCACTACTGGTGGCCGCACGTGCCGACCTGGGCTTCGGCCGCGGTGTTCTTCGTGCTGATCAACGCGATCAACCTGGCCAACGTCAAAGTCTTCGGCGAGGCCGAGTTCTGGTTCGCCATTATCAAAGTGGTGGCGATTGTCGGCATGATCGCCCTGGGCAGCTACCTGCTGGTCAGCGGCCACGGTGGCCCGCAAGCCTCGGTGAGCAACCTGTGGGAACACGGCGGCTTTTTCCCCAATGGCGTCAGCGGCCTGGTCATGGCCATGGCGATCATCATGTTTTCCTTTGGTGGCCTGGAGATGCTCGGCTTTACCGCAGCGGAAGCCGACCAGCCGAAAACCGTGATTCCCAAGGCAATCAATCAGGTGATCTACCGGATCCTGATTTTCTACATCGGCGCCCTGGTGGTGCTGCTGTCCCTGACCCCCTGGGACAGCCTGCTGGTGAGCCTCAATGCTTCCGGCGATGCCTACAGTGGCAGCCCGTTCGTCCAGGTGTTCTCGATGCTGGGCAGCGATACGGCGGCGCACATCCTCAACTTCGTGGTCCTGACTGCGGCCTTGTCGGTGTACAACAGCGGCACCTACTGCAACAGCCGCATGTTGTTGGGCATGGCCGAGCAGGGCGATGCGCCCAAGGCTCTGGCCAAGATCGACAGGCGCGGCGTACCGGTGCGTTCGATCCTGGCCTCGGCCCTGGTGACTTTCGTCGCCGTGGTGCTCAACTACCTGATTCCGCAGCACGCGCTGGAGCTGTTGATGTCGCTGGTGGTCGCGACCCTGGTGATCAATTGGGCGATGATCAGCTACTCGCACTTCAAGTTCCGCCAGCACATGAACCGCACCGGGCAGACCTCACTGTTCAAGGCGCTGTGGTACCCCTACGGCAACTTTGTCTGCCTGGCGTTCGTGGTGTTTATCCTCGGCATCATGCTGCTGATTCCGGGGATCCAGATCTCGGTGTACGCGATTCCGGTGTGGCTGGTCTTTATGTGGGTCTGCTACCTGATCAAAGGCAAGCGCAGTGAGCAACCGGCTGTGCAAACCCTGAGTTCGTCGATCAAGTAAGCCCTTGAATGGCTCTGAAAAACCCGGCCCTGGCGCCGGGTTTTTCGTTTCTGGGAGTGGGCTTGCGGACGCCCAGCGGTCTTGGCTGGCGTTTGCCGGCGAGCCTGCGGCGATACAAATGGGTATCCTGTGGGCCCTGAACGCGGATGGTTTTTCATGCTGGTGATTTCCAACAACGTGCATCTGCCGGATGCCGAGATCGAGTTGACGGCGATTCGTGCCCAGGGCGCGGGTGGGCAGAACGTCAACAAGGTCTCCAGTGCCGTGCACCTGCGCTTTGATATTCCGGCCTCGTCCCTGCCGCCGTTCTACAAGGAGCGGCTGCTGGCGCTGCGTGACAGTCGCATCACCAGTGACGGTGTGGTCGTGATCAAGGCCCAGCAGTACCGAACCCAGGAGCAGAACCGCGCCGATGCCCTGGAGCGCTTGACCGAGTTGATCCTCAGCGCGACCAAGGTGGAAAAGAAGCGCCGCCCGACCAAGCCGACCCTGGGCTCGAAAAAGCGCCGCCTGGAATCCAAGTCCAAGCGCGGCGACATCAAGGCCGGCCGCGGCCGGGTGGACTTCTAGCGGCCCGCGCGTTCCTGGCGGTACTTCGGCGCCTGACGGTACAGATAGACGCTGAGGATCAGGCCGCTGCAGGCGGCAATGGCGGCGAACAGAAAGATCGAGGCAAAACCGAAACCGGCGGCAATCGCCCCGGCCAGCGGCCCGGTGATGCCCAGGGACAGGTCGATGAACAGCGAGTAGGCACCCACCGCCGCCCCGCGACTGGAGGCCGGCACCAGGTTGACCGCCTCGACCCCCAGCGCCGGGAATACCAGGGAGAAGCCAAAACCGCTCAGCGCCGCTCCGGCCAGGGCCCAGTGGGCATCCGGTGCCAGCCACAGCAGCAAGAGCCCCAGGGTTTCCACCGACAGGCAGGCAATCGCCACCCTAAAGCCCCCCAGGCGGTTGATCAGGTTGCCGAACAACAGGCGCGCACCGATAAAGCTGGCGCCGAACAGGCTCAGGCACAGCACCGCGTTCGACCAGTGCTGAGTGGCGTAATACAGGGTGATAAAGGTGGCGATGGTGCCAAAGCCGATCGAGCCCAGGGCCAGGCCGCACCCGTGGGGCAATACCCGGCCCAGCACATGCATGAACGGCAGGCGTTCGCCAACCACGATCGGCGCCGCGACTTTCGGCCAGGCCAGGGCCAGGCCGAGCAGGGCCAGGAGAATGATGCTGACCCCCATGCTCCACAAGCCCAGCTGACCCACCAGAAACACGCCGAACGGTGCACCGATAGCCAGGGCGCCATAGCTGGCAATGCCGTTCCAGGAAATGACCTTGGCCGTGTTCTGCGCGCCGACCCGACCGATGCCCCAGCCAATGGCGCCGGAACCCACCAGGCTCTCCGCGCTGCCCAGCACCAGACGGCCCACCAGCAGGCAGGCCAGGCTCAGGCCCGGCAGTGTGTGCAGCCAGGCCGAAAGCAGCATGAACACGCCGCTCAGGCCACAGCCGGCCAGGCCGACCATCACTGCGCGCTTGCTGCCGAGGTTGTCGATCATGCGTCCGGCATAGGGCCGGCTGAGGAGGGTGGCCAGGTATTGCACGCTGATCACCAGCCCGGCGATCACGGCGCCAAAGCCCAGGTCGCTGTGCACGTAACCGGGCAAGACGGCCAGGGGGATGCCGATGTTGAGGTAACCGATAAAGGTGAAAAGGACGATGGAAACGACTTGCAGCGTGACCGCCATGGGTCGCTGGGTATCTGGCATGGGTAAAGGTCCACTGGCACGGCAGGATAGATAGGCTGCTTATGATACCGATGCTTGCAGGGATGCAGGGGGAGAAATCGACGTGGCGTCGCGATGTTTCTATGGCAGGGGCGGTATCAGCGTGTTGCCGGGGCCAGCAATTGAGTGGTCACCAGGGCCGCGAGGGCGTTTTCCTGGGTGCCGAAGCGCGCCAGCAGGGCGGCCTGTTTTTCCGGGGAGAGGCGGTTCCAGACATCGATCATCTTCTCGGCGGTGCCGAGCAGCACGCTGGCCTGGGTGTCGCTGAAGGAGTCGGTCATGGTTCGGGGCTCGCGGGGCGGGGGATTCAGGCTGTGTGGAAAGCGCATCAGTTTGCGCTTTCCACACGGTCTGGGCAGTGCTCTTTAGTCTTTGCTGTCGGCCTTGCGGCTTTCGGCTTCTTTCACTTCAGGTTTTTGCGCACTGGCTTGTTGCGGGGTTGTCTGCTCAGTTTCGTGCAGGCTTGGGAAGGGGAGATTAGGAATCTCATGCATGTTCGTTGCTCCTCGCAAGGTCTGTTTTTTAAATCGCTGGGTAGATCCGCGCTTTTAAAAAGCTTGGGCAGGATACAGCAGTGCAAATGACAAAAAGATGTTTATTGCGCCTTTGGAGATGAAAGGGATTTCATCAAGGCTCGATTCCGGCTTGGGGCGGGAGCTGTCGGTGGCCTTTGGGAAAGGTCATTCCGCCAGCACCTGCCGGTTCGGGGCAGGCACTGGAGGGTGACGAGGATCAGGCCTTGCAGACCTTGGCGATGGCGTCGGCCAGCAGGTCGAGACGGGTGGCATCGATGCCAGCGACGTTGGCCCGGCCGGAGCTGACCATGTACACGCTGTGGTGGTCGCGCAGTTCCTTGACCTGGGCTGGCGACAGCCCGGTGTAGGAAAACATCCCGCGCTGCACGCCGATATGGGCAAAGCGCTCGGCCAACCCGTGGGGTTGCAGGGCTTCGACCAGCCCGGCACGCAACTGGGCGATGCGTTGGCGCATGGCTTCCACTTCGTCGGCCCACAGGCTTTTCAGCTCGGGGTCGCCGAGGATGGTCGCCACCACCGCCGCGCCGTGATCCGGTGGGGTGGACCACAGGTTGCGGGCGATATTGGCCAGCTGGCTGCGAATGTCCGTGAGTTTTTCCGCATTCTTGGCACAGACGATCAGCGCGCCGGTGCGGTCGGAGTACAGGCCGAAGTTCTTCGAGCAGGAACTGGTAATCAGCAGTTCCGGCAGCTCGGAGGCCATCAGCCGTACAGCCCAGGCATCCTGTTCCAGGCCGTCGCCAAAACCCTGGTAGGCGAAGTCGATCAGGGGTAGCAGCTCGCGAGCGCGTACCACTTCCAGCACCCGGCGCCAGTCGTCATGGGACAGGTCGAAGCCGGTCGGGTTGTGGCAGCAGGCATGCAGCAGTACCACGTCGCCCTTGGGAGCCTGCTTCAGGGTGGCGAGCATCGCCTCCACGTCCAGGCGGTTGTCGCTGCCGACATAGGGGTAATGACTGACCTTGAGCCCGGCGGTGGCGTAGATGGTTTCGTGGATCGGCCAGGTCGGGTTGCTCAGCCAGATGCCGCGGCCGGGCAGGCATTGGGCGATAAAATCGGCCGACAGCCGCAGGGCTCCCGTGCCGCCCGGGGTCTGGGTAACACCCGCGCGTTGCTCGGCGATCAGCTTGGAATCGGCACCCAGCACCAGTTCATTGACCAGCTTGCCGAAGGCCGCGTTGCCGTGGCCGCCGATGTAGGTCTTGGTGGTCTGGCGATCGACCAGGCGCTGCTCGGCCAGTTTTACCGACTGCGGGATCGGAGTCAGGCCCTGGGAGTCCTTGTAGACCCCCACGCCGAGGTCGAATTTGAGTGGGTTGCTGTCCGAGGCGTAGGCCTCCATCAGGCCGAGTATCGGGTCGCCGGGTACGCGGCCGATGGCGTCGAAGTGCATTACTTGCGTCCTTCTGCGGTCTGGGCCACTTCGTCGGTGCGTGCGGCCATGATGAAGTCGTTGCGGTGCAGGCCCTTGATGGAATGGCTCCACCAGGTCACGGTGACTTTGCCCCACTCGGTGAGCAGGCCTGGGTGGTGACCTTCGGCTTCGGAAATTTCACCCATGGCATTAGTGAAAGCCAGGGCAAATTTGAAGTTTTTGAACAGGAAGACTTTTTCCAGCTGCATCACGCCGTCGCGTACTTCGATGTTCCAGTCGGGGATCTGCTTGATCAGTACCGGCAGTTCTTCGTCGCTGACTTGGGGGGCATCGGCACGGCAGGCTTCGCAATGGGCTTGGTTCAGAGCGGTCATGGTGTGTTCCTGAAATCGATTCTTGTTGGAAATTACTATCTTTCGCGGCACGTCGCGAGTGTGATCTGCTCAGGCCGCCTTGGGCTTGGGCGTGAACTTGGGTGGATGCAGGCCCAACTGCATGCCCTGGTGGACCATGGCCATGATGTCTTCATGGGCCAGGTCGAACAGGCGCTCAAGGCTTGGCAGGACGAAATACAAGGGCTGCAGGATATCGATGCGATAAGGCGTGCGCATCGCTTCCAGGGGATTGAAGGCCTGGTGTTCGGGCTCGTCGGAGAGGCTGTAGACAGTTTCCTTGGGCGACGAAAGAATCCCGCCGCCATAGATGCGTTTGCCGTGGGGGGTGTCGACCAGGCCGAACTCGATGGTCATCCAGTACAGACGCGCCAGGTATACCCGTTCTTCCTTGGTCGCCTGCAGGCCGAGCTTGCCGTAGGTGTGGGTGAATTCGGCGAACCAGGGGTTGGTCAGCAAGGGGCAGTGGCCAAAGATCTCGTGGAAGATATCCGGCTCTTGCAGGTAGTCCAGTTCTTCGCGGGTGCGAATAAACGTGGCTACGGGAAACTGCTTGCTGGCGAGCAATTCAAAAAAGGTCTGGAAGGGGATCAGCGCCGGAACCCGGGCCACCTGCCAACCGGTGGTTTCACCGAGTACCTTGTTGATTTCGCCCAACTGCGGGATGCGGTCGTGGGGCAGGCCGAGCTTTTCGATGCCGTCCAGGTATTCCTGGCACGCGCGACCTTCAAGCACTTTGAGTTGGCGGGTGATCAGGGTGTTCCACACCGCATGTTCTTCGGCCGGGTAGTCGATAAAACCGTGCGCGTCGGGCTCGCGGGCCACGTACTGCGTCTGCTTCATGCTGCTCTCCTGCAAGGGGCTGCGTTCTTGTTATGTATGACGCTAGAGATACTCCAAGGTGCCGGAGCATGCAGCAGGTCGCCGGCGCCTCGCAGGCGCTTTTTAATCAAGAATCGTAAAGTATTCGTTACGAATTGACCTATGTGGCGTAATCATGGCGTTTTCTTGAGTTGATAACGGCGATCGCTGTCACATAATCTTTACGTCTATTTGCGCCACGTCTGAAAAAGTCGGCGCTGCGGGCCGCTGGTTTTGGCGCTCATGCCTCTCTTTACCTGTTTCGGGTCTTTTATATGCGGATCAAAGTCCACTGCCAAAATCGCATCGGCATCCTGCGCGACATTCTCAACCTGCTGGTGGAGTACGGGATCAACGTGGCTCGGGGCGAGGTGGGCGGGGAGCACGGCAATGCGATCTACCTGCACTGCCCGAACCTGATCAATCTGCAGTTCCAGGCCTTGCGCCCCAAGTTCGAGTCCATTACCGGGGTGTTCGGGGTCAAGCGGGTGGGGCTGATGCCCAGCGAGCGCCGGCATATGGAGCTCAACGCCTTGCTCGGTGCCTTGGAGTTCCCGGTGCTGTCGATTGATATGGGCGGTTCGATCGTGGCCGCCAACCGCGCGGCGGCGCAGTTGCTCGGGGTGCGGGTGGACGAGGTGCCGGGGATCCCGCTGTCGCGGTACGCCGAGGATTTTGATTTGCCGGAGCTGGTACGGGCCAGCAAGTCGCGAATCAACGGCCTGCGGGTCAAGGTCAAGGGGGATGTATTTCTGGCGGATATCGCGCCCCTGCAATCGGAGCATGACGACAGCGAGGCGCTGGCGGGCGCGGTCCTGACCCTGCACCGCGCGGATCGGGTCGGTGAGCGCATCTATAACGTGCGCAAGCAGGAGCTGCGAGGCTTTGACAGTATCTTCCAGAGTTCCAAAGTCATGGCGGCGGTGGTGCGCGAGGCGCGGCGCATGGCGCCGCTGGATGCGCCACTGTTGATCGAAGGCGAGACCGGCACCGGCAAGGAGTTGCTGGCCCGAGCCTGCCACCTGGCCAGCCCCCGTGGGCAGTCGCCGCTGATGGCGCTCAATTGCGCCGGGTTGCCGGAGTCGATGGCCGAGACCGAGCTGTTCGGTTACGGCCCGGGTGCGTTTGAGGGCGCGCGGGCTGAAGGCAAGCTCGGGCTGCTGGAGCTGACCGCCGGTGGCACGCTGTTTCTGGATGGGGTCGGGGAGATGAGCCCGCGGCTGCAGGTCAAGCTGTTGCGCTTTTTGCAGGATGGCTGCTTCCGCCGAGTAGGCAGTGATGAGGAGGTGTACCTGGATGTGCGGGTGATCTGCGCGACCCAGGTCGATCTTTCGGAGCTCTGCGCGCGCGGCGAGTTTCGCCAGGACCTTTACCATCGGCTCAATGTGTTGTCCCTGCATATCCCGCCATTGCGCGAATGCCTCGACGGTCTGGCACCGCTGGTGGAGCACTTTCTTGACCAGGCCAGCCGGCAGATCGGCTGCCCGTTGCCGACCCTGGCCCCGCCCGCCATGGAGCGGCTCAGCCACTACCATTGGCCGGGCAATGTGCGGCAGTTGGAGAACGTGTTGTTCCAGGCGGTTTCGTTATGTGATGGGGCGTTGGTCAAGGCCGAGCATATTCGCTTGCCGGACTATGGCGTGCGTCAGCCGCTTGGCGATTTTTCCCTGGAGGGCAGCCTGGAGGATATCGTTGGGCGTTTTGAAAAGACGGTGCTTGAGCGCCTGTATGCCGAGCATCCGAGCAGCCGCCTGCTGGGCAAGCGCCTGGGGGTTTCCCACACCACCATCGCCAATAAATTGCGTGATCATCAGCTCGGCAAAACCCCTGTCGACCGGTAGCCGATGTGGATAGGTTTGGGACGAGTTCGGATGCTGGGCTCGGGCGGGTGCTGGAGTGATGCCTGGAGAAGCGCGGCGTTGCGCATGGCAGCGGCTACACGTGTAGCGGCGAGTGCCGTAATACCTCGGGTGCAACTGTGTATCCAGGCCGTTACTTGCCGTTAGCGGCATAAGACCGCCGTTTTTCCGTCTCTCGCCGCGCTCCGAATTTCCTCCCCGCCCCGCCAAAGCCTTGCTCCGCCTGGGGATTGATCGCTCTAAAAAAAGTTGGTGCGCTTATTGCTTAAGGCTCATCAGTACAGCGGTGGGCGGCAAACGTCCGGCAGACAGAGGAAAGACTGTGGACAAGTACCTTTACGTGGCAATGACCGGCGCCAGCCAGAATGCTCTGGCGCAAAAGGCTCATGCCAACAATCTGGCGAACATCTCCACCAACGGTTTTCAGCGCGACCTGGAGCAGGCGCGTTCGATGCCGGTGTTCGGTGACAGCTTTCCGGCGCGCGCCTTTGCCATGTCGGAACGTCCTGGCACCGACTTCACGCCTGGCTCCCTGGTGGAAACCGGTCGCGAGCTGGATGTGGCCGTCAGTGGCAATGGCTGGATTGCCGTGCAGAACCCGGGTGGCGGTGAAAGCTACGTGCGCACCGGCAGCCTGAATGTTGACGCCCTGGGTGTGTTGCGGGCGGGCAACGGCATGGCGGTGATGGGCAATGGCGGTCCGATCGCCGTGCCGCCCGAGCAGAAGATCGAAATCGGCCAGGACGGCACCATCAGCATCCGCGCCATGGGCGAAGGCCCGCGGGTGATGGCCGAAGTCGACCGCATCAAGCTGGTCAACCCGGATTTGAAAAGCATGACCAAGGGCCTCGACGGCTCGATCCAGACCAAGGACGGCCAGGCCGCGCCGGCCGATGCCAATGTGCAGTTGGTGTCGGGTTTCCTGGAGTCGAGCAACGTCAATGCCGTTGAAGAAATGACTTCGGTCCTGGCGTTGGCCAAGCAGTTCGAATTGCACATCAAGATGATGAATTCCGCGAAAGAAGACGACCAGGCCATGGCTCGGGTCTTGCAGATCAGCTAATCACCAGTACGTAGCGCCGTAAAACAGGCGCACGAGGAGAATCGAATGCTTCCGGCTCTATGGGTTGCCAAAACCGGTCTGTCCGCCCAGGACACCAACCTGACCGTTATTTCCAACAACCTGGCGAACGTCTCGACCACGGGTTTCAAACGTGATCGCGCCGAGTTCCAGGACCTGCTGTATCAGATCAAGCGTCAGCCTGGTTCGCAGTCGACCCAGGACAGCGAGCTGCCATCGGGCCTGCAAGTCGGTACCGGTGTGCGCATCGTCGGCACCCAGAAGAACTTCACTGCCGGCAGCCTGCAGACCACCGAGCAGCCGCTCGACCTGGCGGTCAACGGTCGTGGTTTCTTCCAGATCCTGCAGCCGGACGGCACCACGTCCTACACCCGTGACGGTACCTTTCACCTGGACTCCAATGGCCAGATCGTCACCGCCAACGGCTTCACCCTGGAGCCTGCGGTTGTGGTTCCCAACGATGCCCAGACCTTCACCGTAGGCCAGGACGGCACGGTTTCCATCACCGTGGCCGGCAACCCGGCTTCGCAAGTGATCGGCAACCTGCAAACTGCCGACTTCATCAACCCGGCCGGTCTGCAAGCCGTGGGCAACAACCTGTTCCTGGAAACCGCCGCCAGCGGCGCGCCGCAGATCGGTACCCCGGGCCTCAACGGTTTCGGCACCACGCTGCAGAACACCCTGGAAACATCCAACGTCAGCACCGTTGAAGAGATGGTCAACATGATCACCACTCAACGTGCCTACGAGATGAACTCCAAGGTGATTTCCACCGCCGACCAGATGCTCTCGTTCGTAACGCAGAATCTGTAATCAAGTCTTCGAGGCGGCCTTGAACGGCGCGCCTGCAACACCGTGAGGTAGGGTCATGAATCGGTTTGTGTGTGTTCTAACGCTGAGTGGGATCACTGTGCTCGCGGGCTGTGTCAGCCCGCCGCCGAAACCCAATGACCCGTACTACGCGCCGGTGTTGCCGCGCACGCCGTTGCCTGCAGCCGCCAATAACGGCTCGATCTACCAGGCCGGCTTCGAGCAGAACCTTTATGGCGACCGCAAGGCGTTCCGGGTCGGTGACATCATCACCATCACCCTCAACGAGCGGACCCAGGCCAGCAAAGGGGCCAACTCGGCGCTGACCAAGACCAGCAACAACAGCATCGGCCTGAGTTCGCTGTTCGGCGCCGTGCCCAATACCAACAACCCGCTGGGCGATGGCGACCTGACCTTGAATGCCGGATACAGCGGCAACCGCGCCACCAAGGGCGACAGCAAGGCCGCCCAGAGCAACAGCCTGACCGGTTCGATCACGGTCACCGTGGCCGACGTGCTGCCCAACGGCATCATCGCCGTGCGCGGTGAGAAGTGGATGACTCTCAATACCGGCGATGAGCTGGTACGGATTGCCGGGTTGGTGCGGGCCGACGATATCGCCACCGACAACACCGTGTCCTCGACCCGGGTCGCCGATGCGCGCATTACCTATTCGGGCACCGGTTCGTTTGCCGATGCGAACCAGCCGGGCTGGTTCGACCGTTTCTTCCTAAGCCCGCTGTTCCCTTTCTAGGTGATGAAAAATCAAATGCTGAATTTCAAGCACCTGATGGCGGCCGCGTTGTTGCTGTCCACATCCCTTGGCGTACAGGCCGAGCGGTTGAAGGACATCGCCAGTATTTCCGGCGTGCGTTCCAACCAATTGATCGGCTACGGTCTGGTGGTCGGGCTTAACGGTACGGGCGACCAGACCACCCAGACGCCGTTCACCCTGCAGACCTTCAACAACATGCTGTCGCAGTTCGGCATCAAGGTGCCGGCCGGTTCCGGCAACGTGCAGTTGAAAAACGTCGCGGCGGTGTCGATCAGCGCTGACCTGCCGGCGTTCGCCAAGCCGGGGCAGGTGGTGGACATCACCGTGTCCTCCATCGGCAACTCCAAGAGCCTGCGCGGCGGCACCTTGCTGCTGACGCCGCTCAAGGGTATCGACGGCAACGTCTACGCCATCGCCCAGGGCAACCTGGTAGTGGGCGGTTTTGATGCCGAGGGGCGCGACGGTTCGAAGATCACCGTCAACGTTCCGTCGGCCGGTCGCATCCCGGGCGGGGCCTCGGTCGAGCGTGCGGTGCCGAGCGGTTTCAATCAGGGCAACAGCCTGACCTTGAACCTCAACCGCTCCGACTTCACCACCGCCAAGCGCATTGTCGACAAGATCAATGACATGCTCGGCCCTGGCGTGGCCCAGGCCATCGATGGCGGTTCGATCCGGGTGACCGCGCCGCTCGATCCAAGCCAGCGCGTGGACTACCTGTCGATTCTCGAGAACCTGGAAGTCGATCCGGGGCAGGCGGTGGCCAAGGTCATCATCAACTCCCGCACCGGCACCATCGTGATCGGCCAGAACGTCAAGGTTTCGCCGGCCGCCGTGACCCACGGCAGCCTCACCGTGACCATCACCGAAGACCCGATCGTCAGCCAGCCGGGCCCGCTGTCCAATGGGCAGACGGCCGTCGTGCCGCGCTCGCGGGTCAACGCCCAGCAAGAAGCCAAGCCGATGTTCAAGTTCGGCCCGGGCACCACCCTGGACGAGATCGTGCGGGCGGTGAATCAGGTCGGTGCAGCGCCGGGTGACTTGATGGCGATCCTTGAAGCGTTGAAACAGGCTGGCGCGTTGCAAGCCGACCTGATTGTGATTTGAGGTAGGCGAGCATGGATATTCGCAAGAGCGGCCTGGTGGGCAGCGGTGATTCGGGGTCGTATTCGGACCTCAACCGGCTTAACCAATTCAAGGTCGGCGACAAGAACAGTGACGCCAACATGCGCAAGGTGGCGCAGGAGTTCGAGTCGCTGTTCCTCGGGGAAATGCTCAAGTCCATGCGCTCGGCCACCGAAGCCCTGGGCAAGGACAACCCGCTCAATACGCCAGCGGCCAAGCAGTACCAGGAAATGTACGACCAGCAGCTGGCGGTTTCCCTGTCGCGCAATGGCGGCGGTATCGGCCTGGCCGATGTGCTGATGCGCCAGATGTCGAAGAATAAACCGGTGGTTCCGGGCACAGCGGCTGCCGTGCCGGGGGCCACTGCCGACGCCAAGGCGACGCCCACCGCCATTGCCGCGGGCACCACCGCCATCGGCGGGCCGCTGACCCGGGTCAACGGCCAGCGTCCGCTGTGGGCCTCGCGCGCCGTCGATCCGCACACCTCGGGGACCGCGCACAACGATATGGCCTTGCTCAATCAGCGGCGGATCTCGCTGCCGAGCAAGCTGACCGATCGCTTGTTGGCGGGCATCGTGCCTTCTGCTACCGGCACCGATGCCTCCGGCAAAAACGCCGCGCCAGGGCGCACTACAGCCGCCACTGACGCTGTGATCAAGGGTGACTGGCAAAGTGCGCAGACCTTCGCCGCGCCCCGTGGACGGATGCAGATCTACGGTCGCGCCGTGGCCCAGCCGCCCTTGGCGCCGGCCAAGAGCGCCTTCAGTTCATCCGATGATTTTGTCGCCACCATGCTGCCGATGGCAGAGCAGGCGGCCAAGCGCATTGGTGTCGATCCGCGCTACCTGGTGGCCCAGGCCGCGCTGGAAACTGGCTGGGGCAAGTCGGTCATGCGCCAGCAGGATGGCTCCAGCAGCCACAACCTGTTCGGCATCAAGGCCGGCAGCAGTTGGAAGGGTGATCAGGCACGAGCGATCACCAGCGAATTCAGAAATGGCGAGATGGTCAAGGAGACGGCAGCGTTCCGTTCCTACGATTCCTATCAGGACAGTTTCCATGACCTGGTGACTTTGTTGCAGAGCAACAATCGCTATCAAGAAGTGCTGAAGTCGGCCGATAAGCCTGAACAGTTTGTACGCGAGTTGCAAAAAGCCGGGTATGCAACCGACCCGGATTACGCAAGCAAGATTTCGCAGATTGCCAAGCAGATGAAGAGCTACGAGAACTACGCTGCGGCGGGCGCTTCCACGAATTTATAAGGTCTGAACCATGAGTTTGCTCAATATCGGGATGTCGGGGCTGTCAGCCAGCCAATCGTCGTTGATGACTACGGGTAACAACATCGCCAACGCCGATACCGCCGGCTATTCGCGCCAGCAAACCGTGCAGGGCACCAAGGCCTCCATCCAGTACGGCACGGTGTATATCGGCACCGGTACCACCCTGGCCGACGTGCGCCGCGTCTACAACAGCTACCTTGACGCGCAACTGCAGACCAAGACCTCGCTCAACAGCGACTCGGCCGCCTACCTGGGCCAGGTCACGCCGCTCGACAGCCTGCTCTCCGACAGTGGCACGGGCCTCAATGGCGCTCTGACCAAATTCTTCGCCTCGGTGCAGAACGTCAACTCCAAGCCGGGTGACGATGCATCGCGCCAACTGCTGCTCAGCGATGCCCAGGCCCTGAGCAACCGTTTCAACTCGATGTCCACCCAGTTGAACGAGCAGAACACCACCATCAACGGCAACCTGTCGAGCATGGCGGACCAGGTCAACAAGCTGGCCAGTACCGTGGCCCAGTTGAACCAGCGCATCACCGAGATCTCCAGCTCCGGCGGCATGCCGAATGACCTGCTGGATTCGCGCAACGAAACCGTGCGCCAGCTTTCCAGCCTCACCGGCGCTCAGGTCATGGAGCGCGACGGCAACCTGGATATCTACCTGGGCAGCGGCCAGCCGCTGGTCATGGGCGGCACCGTCAGCACCCTGGAAGTGGTGCCGAGCAAGGACGATCCGTCGCGTTCGGCGATTCAGCTCAATCGTGGCGCCAGCACCATCGACATCACCTCGATCATGACCGGTGGCGAGATCGGCGGCCTGTTGCGTTATCGCAGCACGGTGCTGGACCCGGCCATGAATGAACTGGGGCGCGTGGCCTTGGTGGTCGCCGACCAGATGAACACCATCCAGGCCCAGGGCATCGACAAGAACGGTGAATTCGGCTCGAACATTTTCAGCAGCATCAACAGTGCCTCCCAGGTTGCTCAGCGCAGTGTCGCCTCGACCTCCAACGTTGGCGCGGGCACCTTCAATGTCAACATTGAAGACACCGGCAAGCTGTCGATCAGCGATTACAAGGTGACCTTCACCAGCGCCACCGACTACACCGTGCAGCGCCTGTCCGATGGCAGCTCCGCAGGCTCGTTCAGCACCACGGCCACCACGCCGCCGGTGATCGATGGCTTCTCCCTGAAGTTCACCGCTACCAGCGCGACTGCCGGCGACACCTTCAAGCTGACCCCGACCCGTAACGCCGCGACCAGCATCAAGACCGAGATGACCGACTCCAAGCGCCTGGCCATTGCCGCGCCGCTGGGTGCCGCCATCGCCTCGGGCAGCAGTGGCACGCTGTCGATCCCGGCCAGCGGTCAGCCGACCCTGAAAACCTCGCTGGATATCTACGACACGGCGGCTACCCAGGCGATCCAGAACGGCCTGAAGACATCGACTCCGGTCAAGCTGGTCTTCGGCACTGCCGGCGGCACGACCCAGACTTACCAGTTACTCGACGCTGGCGGCCACGAGATCAGCAACGGCACCATCGTGCCCGGCCAGAGCAACACCTTGAGCCTGAGCATTCCGCTGGTCGACGCTAGCGGCAACGCGATCATGGATTCGGGCACGCCGCCGGTGCAGCGCACCGCCGCGTTCGAGATGACCGTCGCAGGCTCTCCAGCCTCGGCTGCCGGGATCAATATTTCCCTCAGCCAGCCAGGCACCCTGGACAACCGCAACGGCACGACCCTGGCCGGCTTGCAGACGGCGCAAACCGTCGATACCGGCAGTGCCAGTAAAGGTATTTCCCTGACTGATGCCTACGGCAAGCTGGTCGAAGGTGTGGGCGCCAAGGCCGCCCAGGGCAAGCTCGACAACGCCGCGACCTCGGCCATCCTGGCCAACGCCAAGGGCGCCCGGGATTCGCTGTCGGGGGTCGATCTCGATGAGGAAACCGGCAACCTGGTCAAGTACCAGCAGTACTACACCGCGTCTTCGCAGATCATCAAGGCTGCGCAGGAAATCTTCAGCACACTGATCAACAGTCTTTAAGGAGTCGTAGCCCATGCGCATTTCTACCGCCCAGTTTTACGAGTCCACCGCTGCCAACTACCAGAAGAACTTCGCCAACGTCGTTAAAAGCAGCGAAGAGGCCAGCAGCCTGGTGCGCGTCAACACCGCCGCCGATGATCCGGTCGGTGCCTCGCGTCTGCTGCAACTGGGGCAGCAAGCCTCGATGCTGGATCAGTACAAGACCAATACCAGTACCATCAAGGCGACCCTGGGGCAAACCGAATCGGTGATGACCAGCATCAACAATGTGCTGCAGCGTGCCAAGGAACTCACCGTTGGTGCAGGCAGTGCCGGCTACACCGACGCCGACCGCCAGGCCAACGCCTCGGAGCTTGGGCAGATCGAAGAGCAGCTGTTGAGCCTGATGAACAGCCAGGACGAAAACGGCAAATATATTTTCTCCGGTTCCAAGGGTGACGTTGCGCCATTCTCGCGTAACAGTGACGGCACCTACACCTACAACGGTGACCAGGTGACCCTGGACTTGCCAGTCGGCGACAGCATGTCGATGGCCACCAACAGCACTGGTTGGGAAGTGTTCCAGCAAGCGATCAACACCAGCCGCAGCCAGGTTACTGCGACCGCACCCGTGCCAGGGTCGCCGCAGGACAAGAACCAAATCACTCTGTCCAATGGTCAGGTGACGTCCAGCGTGACGTACAGCAACAAGTTCCTTAGTGGCGAGCCTTACAAGATTGAGATTGTCGGTGGCAACCAGCTGAAGATCACCGACTCCAACAATCTTGATGTAACGTCCGAGGCCAGCCTGGCCGGCGCTTTTGATCCCACCAAGAAAGATACGCAGAGCGTCAAATTTCGCGGCGTTGATCTGAACCTCAATATCAATCTGGCCGCCGGTGATGATCCGGTTGCCGATCTGCCCAACTACAGTTTCGAACTGGCGTCCAAGCCGGATTCGTTCAACGTCACTCGCAGCCCGGGTAACCCCACCACAACTCAGATAACCGGCTCAAAGGTCACCGACCCAGCCGCTTACCACGCCAGTTTCCCAAACGGTTCGGCGATCCTGAAGTTCACCAGTTCCACTGACTTCGAGCTGTACGCCGCGCCCTTGACTTCCAGCAGCAAGCCGGTATCCAGCGGCACTGTGGTGGGCAACAAGGCCACCGCGTCCGGTGTCGAGTTCACCCTGGACAGCACCGCACCAGCCGCGGGAAATCAGTACAGCGTGGCGGTCAACACCCACGAGACCCAGAACATTCTGGACACCGTGAGCCAGTTGAAAAAAACCTTGAATACTCCGGTAGATGGCAATCCGATTGCGCTGCAGAAGCTTAATGCCGGCCTGGCCTCGGGCCTTGCCAACCTGGCCAGCGGCAACGATCAGCTCTCTGCTGGCCTGAGCTCGGTCGGTGGTCGGGGGGCGGCGCTGGAGACCCAGAATGACACCAACCAGTCACTGGTACTGGCCAATGCCCAGACTCAGTCGGGTATCCGTGATTCCGACCCGGCCGCGGTCATGACCCGCCTGACGTTGCAGCAAACCATGTTGCAGGCTTCGCAATTGGCGTTCAGCAAAATTGCCCAGCTTGGGCTGTTCAACAAGGTGTAAATGTTCGGGACTCTGTCCTGCCGTTTACCAGCGAGCGCCGCCGTCCTTTTTTAAGCGGTTCTGTGCTCCCCATCTGCCTTGGCTGGGGAGTGCGCCGCTCGAGAGTTACCCTTCGTGAATACAGCCCCCCTCGTCAGCATCGTCATCCCTGCCTTCAGTCCGCGTTTCTTCGGCCTTGCCCTACAAAGTGCGCTGAGCCAGTCCTATCAGAATCTTGAAATCATCGTCTGTGACGATTGCTTCGATGACGAGATCAAGCAGATTGTCGACTCGTTTTCGGCGCAGGCGCGGGTGCCATTGCGCTATCTGCGCAACCCCGAGAATTTGGGGTTCACCGGTAATCTCTTACGCGGTATAGAGGCGGCCCGGGGCGAGTTGGTGAAAGTGCTCTGCGACGATGACCTGTTGTTTGACGAATGCATCAGCCGCCAGGCCCAGGTGTTGAATGATCACGCAGACGTCAATCTGGTGTTTGGCTTGCGACTGCTTACCGATGCCAACAGTTTCGCCTTGCCCATGCGCCTGGATAATTGCGGCCTGGTGCCCACGGATGCGATTTTCAAAGGCGAGGACTTGTTGGCGATATTTGAAAAAAGCCCGCGCAATGTCCTGGGTAACTTCAGTGCTGCACTAATGCGTCGCAGTGATCTGCTGGCACTGGTCCCGGCGCTGACGCAAGCAACGGGCGGCTTTCTCGCACAGTTGGATTTTGCTCTGTTCGTCTGCCTGCTGCGGCGTGGCAACTTTGCGATGCTGGCTCAGGTGTTAAGTACCGAGCGTTTGCACGAAGACCAACTTAGCAAACAACCACATGTCGCTGCTGCGGCGCCGACCGAGCTGGATTGGCTCAAGGCGATGCTGGGCGCCCGTACGGGTGAGCAGCCTCCAGCTTCGGGTTGGGTGCGTCACGTTGCACTGGAGGTGCCTACCACCGACGGTGGCAGGGCCTGGAAGGAAGTGTGCGTGACGCTGATTTTGGCCAATCGTCAGAATGCGTTTAAGGCGCGTATCGGTACCCAAAGCGAAAGCTACGCCGAGTTTTATCGGGAGTGGCTGGCTGCGCGCAGTTTCTCGGTGGTCGAGCGCCAGTTGATGTCGCAAAAAGTTGATGCATGGCCTCGGCGGCCGGCTCTGGTGCCGATCATTATCGATGCTGTAGGTGAGCGTGGCCCGTTGCGAGCCACGCTGCAAAGTTTGCAGCGTCAGATCTACGCGCCCCACCAGGTGGTGCTGCTGTCTGATGTGTTGTATGAAGCGAAAAGCGATGTATTGCAGTTGCCGGCAGCCCAGGACTGGGTGCAGCAACTGAACGATCTGCTGCCGACCCTGGAAGGTTGTGACTGGTTCTACCTGCTACAGGCAGGCGACAAGCTGGCGGATTCGGCGTTGCTATTGTTGGCCGAGCGAATTGCCCACCTCTCGGGAATCCGATGCGTGTACAGCGATGAAGGTGCGTTGGTCGATGGCGAGTCGGGTGAGCCGGTCTTCAAGCCTGACTTCAACCTCGACCTTATGCGCAGCTACCCCTATGTCGGTCGAACCCTGGCTTTCGAGCGCGAGAGCATCCTTGAATTGGGCGGTTTTGATCATGCTTTTGCCGAGCTGTCACCTCAGGATGCGCTATGGCGTCTGGTGGAAGCGGTTGGGCCGCAGACGGTCGAGCATATTGCCGAGATCCAGGTCGAGTCGAATTTGAGTTTTGCCCAGTGGCTTTCGCTACCGCAGGTGGTCGAGCACAGTGCCCTGCTGGTTGCTGCGCATCTGGAACGGCTGCGCGTGCCTTTCCGCTTGCATTCCGACCCATTGCCGGTGCTCAACCACGTTGAATACCTGCATGAGCACAAGCCCGTGGTTTCGATAATCATCCAGGCCGGCACCGACCTGCCGGGCTTGCAGCGTTGCGTTGAAAGCCTGTTTGAGACGACCCGCTATGCCCACTATGAAATCCTGATTGTCGATAGCGGTGCCGGCGATGCGCAGATGGCGCAGTGGCTGCTGGCGATGGCCCAGCTAGGTGCCTCGATGCTACGGGTTATCGGCTTTTCCGATGCACCGAATGACGCGGCCATCCACAACCTTGCTGCGAGCGAGGCCCGTGGTGACTATCTGGTACTGCTCAACGCCCGCAGTGTGATCTGCGCTGCCGATTGGCTGGAGCAATTGCTTAACCATGCACAGCGTCCAGAGGTCGGGGTGGTCGGTGCTCGAGTCCTGAGCCCGCAAGGCAAGGTCTTGCGTTCAGGGTTGGTGCTGGGGATGGCGGGGCCGGCCAATAGCGCATTCCAGGACGAAGACATCGAGGCCCGTGGTTATTTGCAGCGCCTGCAAGTCGCGCAGAACTGGAGTGCGGTCAGTGGTGACTGCCTGATGGTGCGCAAGCAGGTGTTCGAGGACATTGGTTGTCTCGATGAGCAGGCATTTACCCTTGGCCTGAATGATCTGGATCTGTGCCTGAGGATCGGGCAGGCGGGCTATCTGGTGGTCTGGACGCCGCACGCCAGCATCATGCTGGGCTCGCACGTTGTGCAGGTGCCTGAGTCAGCTGCTAACGAGTTGCGTGTGCTGGAGGAGGAAACCTTCTATCTACGCTGGTTGCCGAAGTTGGCCCGCGATCCGGCCTACAACCCGCAGTTGAGTTTGAACAGTTCCAACTTCAGGCTCGAGTCAGGTATTCGCGACAGCTGGAACCCGCTCTATACCCGCGCCGTACCATCGATTCTGGCGTTGCCGATCAACAGCTCCGCCACTGGTCATTACCGCGTAACCGAGCCTTTCAAGGCACTGGAGTCAGCGGGGAGGGTGGTAGGACGTTTTGTCTATGAGCCGCCGTCGGTGATTGATATCGAGCGCATGGCGCCGGACATGATCCTGCTGCAATGCCGCTATGGCGAAGGTTCTGCCGCCGAGTTGCAGCGACTCAAGACCTACTCCAGCGCTCGGCGCATCTTTGAGTTGGATGACTACGTCATCAGCGCGCCGAAGAAAAACAACCATGCGCGGAACAAGGCAGCGAACATCGAAGACATTGTGCGCAAATCCATCGACCTGTGTGATCGTGTGGTAGTGACCACCGACGCGTTGGCCAATGCCTTGTCGAACATGCACCAGGACATTCGGGTGGTGCCCAATACCCTGGTACCGCAGATATGGAACGGGCTGCGTGCTCAACGTGCAACGTCGCGCAAGCCAAGGGTCGGTTGGGGCGGAGGTTCCAGCCACACCGGCGACCTGGAGATCATTGCGCAAGTGGTGAGAGAGCTGGCCGATGAAGTGGAATGGGTCTTTTTTGGCATGTGCCCTGAAGGGCTGCTGCCCTATGTTCATGAGTTTCATGCATCCATCAGTTTGAAGGACTACCCGGCCAAGCTTTCAAGTTTGAATCTTGACCTCGCTCTGGCGCCGCTGGAACAGCATATTTTCAATGATTGTAAAAGCAACCTGAGGCTGCTGGAGTACGGCGCCTGTGGCTTCCCGGTAATTTGCTCCGATACCGAGGCCTATCGTGGAGATTTGCCCTGCACCCGTGTACCGAGCAACAGCACCGAGGATTGGGTGGCGGCGATTCGCATGCACTTGAGCGACCCGGATGCCAGCTATCGTATGGGCGACGCCCTGCATGAGGCGGTGATGCGTGATTGGTTGTTGCAGGGCGATACCCTGGACCGCTGGTTCAATGCCTGGGTCGGCGACTGATCACAGGCATCGATATTTAACTCTGGCACAGAAGCTGCTGTTACCCCCTGCCTGCTGCCAAAAAAATGGCCGCCCTTATAAATAATGCGCACATGCCGCTCACTCAATATTTGGAGATACCGATGAAAGGCAATCTGTTGACGTTTTCTTTGCTCAGTGCCAAGCCGGATTACCTTTCAGGCGGCAGCGCGTGGATTGAACATATCCCGTTCGCCTTCCTGGCGGTCGAAGCCCTGCGCCCGGATATTTTTGTCGAGCTGGGCTCGCACCATGGCGACTCATATGTGGCTTTCTGCCAGGCAGCGAAAACCCTCGAGTTGCCGATGCGCGCCTTTGCCGTGGACACCTGGGAGGGCGACCCGCACGCCGGATTCTATGGTCAGGAAGTCTACGATCGATTGAAGTCGGTACATGACAAGCCGTACGGTCATTTCTCTGAAATGAAGCGCATGAAGTTTGATGACGCACGCAATGATTTCGCCGACGGTTCCATCGACCTGCTGCACATCGACGGCCTGCACACCTACGAAGCTGTCAAGCATGACTTCGAGACCTGGCTGCCGAAGATGAGTGAGCGCGGCGTGATCCTGTTCCATGACACTGTGGTGCGTGATCGCAACTTTGGTGTGTGGAAGCTCTGGGCTGATATCTCCAGCCAATACAATTCGTTCGAATTCCACCATGGTCACGGCCTGGGGATATTGTGCGTGGGCAAAGCAGTGCCGCAAACCTTCCTGGATTTGCTTGGACAGTTGCAGGCACTGCCGGATAACGCCCGCAGCTACTTCCACGCCCAGGGTCAGCAGTTGTCGCTGCAGAACTACATGCGCGTGCTGAACCAGAAAAACGAAGCCTCGATGCAGCAATCTGCTGATCAAATGGACCAAGCTGCCGGTCTGCTGCAAGACATGGATCGCCAGATCACTCAGCTCAAAAGTGAACTGCGTGAGTCTCAGGCGCTGAATGCCCAGCTCAAGCAAGTGCTGGAAATGGTCACCGCCAAGGCGTGATTCAGCTGTAAAGCGCGATATGTCCCTGTGGCATATCGCGTGCTTTCTTCCTCGTTCTGCTCCTGTCTGCTCGTTATCTTGCGCAAAAACAGCAACCTTCCCATGACAGAGTGACCTTTCGGTCATAAAGTGCATCTTCACAGTATTGTGTTGCGGTGGGGAGGCTCTGCGGCGTCGTTGCATACGCCCGTTTTTCGCCTGTCCCAGGCAAATCAACTCTATTTGATAGCGCTCCGGATTTTGTTTCAGGGGTCAACGTTTAGTTGTTTATTATTGGGAAGCCATGATGATTGGCATAAAAAGCATTGCGAGCTACGTGCCTGCAGCGGGCGTGGACAATTACGCACAAGGTGCAAAATTCCAGAAGGATGAAGAATTCATCCTCGGCAAAATCGGTTCGGCCTTCCTGCCCCGCAAAGATCCTGGTCAAGAAACCTCCGATCTGTGTGTCGAAGCTGCAAACGCGTTGTTCGCCAACAATCCACAGCTGACGCGCGAATCCATCGACGTGGTGATTGTCGTCACCCAGAACGGCGATGAGGAAGGTTTGCCCCACACCGCGGCGATCGTTCAGGACAAGCTCGGCCTGCCGACTACCGTGGCGGCATTCGACATTTCCCTGGGCTGCTCCGGTTATGTCTACGGTATCTATGCGATCAAGGGCTTCATGGAGGCAACCGGGTTGAAGAATGGCCTGCTGATCACCGCCGACCCTTATTCGAAAATTGTCGATCCAGAAGACCGTAACACCACCATGCTCTTTGGCGATGCCGCCACCGCCACCTGGATGGGGGAGGATGCGTCTTGGCAGTTGGGCAAGGCCAAGTTCGGGACTGATGGTTCCGGAGCGCCGCACCTGAAGGTCACCGACGGTGTGTTCTTCATGAATGGGCGCCAGGTGTTCAACTTCGCCTTGTTGAAGGTGCCCGCGCACTTGCACGAGCTGCTGGATGAGTCGTCGCTGACAACCAGCGATATCGATGCCTTCTGTATTCACCAAGGCAGTGCGGCGATAGTCGACGCCGTCGCCCGTCGGTTTGAAGGCGAGCCCGAGAAGTTCATCAAGGACATGGTGGAGACCGGTAACACCGTTTCATCCAGCATCCCTCTTCTGCTTGAAAAGCACGTATTGACCTCAAACTGGAAGCGCGTAGCCCTCAGTGGGTTCGGCGTCGGCTTGTCCTGGGGTTCAGCTATCATCTATCGCGACTGATCGCTGATTGGTTGTTGCATAGCGCTACCGGTCTTGCCGGTGGCGCTTTTTTTTGCCTGAAGTATTCACAGAGGCTTTTTTGACGTCATTTTTCAACGCGACGACGTTGCTAAACCCTTGTTTTATTGGGGATGGCTGAGTGCTAGTAATTTTTTTCAAAAAAGCCCTCAAGCAACCTGCCATAGCGACGATAACTATTACGAAGGTTCTCTAGGCCACACCCGGCGGTTGCCAGGGCCGGAAGCCGCAGTACCCAACCAACGAGGAATTCGTCATGGCTTTAACAGTAAACACCAACGTCACATCGTTGAACGTCCAAAAAAACCTGGGCCGCGCTTCCGATGCTCTGTCGACTTCGATGACTCGCCTGTCTTCCGGCCTGAAAATCAACAGCGCTAAAGACGACGCCGCTGGTCTGCAAATCGCAACCCGCATGACTTCGCAGATCCGTGGTCAGACCATGGCAATCAAAAACGCCAACGACGGTATCTCCATCGCCCAGACTGCTGAAGGCGCGATGCAAGAGCAAAGCAACATTCTGCAGCGTATGCGTGAACTGGCTGTTCAGTCGCGAAACGACAACAACAGCACCGACGATCGCGTTGCTCTGAACAAAGAATTCGTGGCAATGAGTGCTGAGCTGACTCGTATCTCTACTTCCACCAACCTGAACGGCAAGGCTCTGCTGAACGGCGACGCTGGCACCATGACCTTCCAGGTCGGTTCCAACACCGGTGCTGACAACCAGATCACTCTGGACCTGAGCGCCAAGTTCGACGCCGCTACTCTGTCGGTTGACAGCGCTACTATCGCCATCACCGGTACCAGTGCAGACATCGAAGCCAACTTCACCAAAGCCATCACCAACATCGACGCGGCTCTGGGCACCATCAACGCCTCCCGTGCTGACCTGGGTGCTGCACAAAACCGTCTGACCAGCACCATCTCCAACTTGCAGAACATCAACGAAAACGCCAGTGCTGCATTGGGTCGCGTACAAGATACCGACTTCGCTGCTGAAACTGCGCAGTTGACTAAGCAGCAAACCCTGCAACAAGCTTCCACCGCAGTTTTGGCTCAAGCCAACCAACTGCCATCCGCTGTACTGAAACTGCTTCAGTAATAGCTGATGCGTTTTAGGCGGGGGAGTGCGCTAGTCGCACTCTCTCGCTTTTTTAGTTAAAGAGGTGATGGACATGGATATGAGCGTCAAGCTGAACTTGTCTTATCCTGCTGCGAAGCCTGCAACGCCTGTTGCTGAGCCTGTGGCGGAGAAGCCTCAAGCCGCTGCTGCGGTTGCGGCAACGGTCAAGGATGAAGCAAAAGATACGACCAGCGAGCGAGACAAACTTAAAATGGCCGTTCAGGAAATTGAAAAGTTTGTGCAGTCGGTCAAGCGAAACCTGGAGTTCTCGATTGATGAACCCTCAGGCAAAGTCGTCGTCAAAGTCATAGCCAGTGACTCCGGTGAGGTGATCCGTCAGATCCCCAACGAAGAGGTTCTGAAATTGGCCAATAGCTTGAATGACGCAAGCAGTCTGCTGTTCAGCGCTCGAGTCTGACAGCTGGCACAAATTTTGTTGCTATGTTCTTTTGGGCGTTGTAGTGGTCAAAAGACCGGCGAGACACTAAAAGGGAGTTCCTCATGGCAAGTCCAATTCTACCAGGCACGGGTTTAGGCTCTGGTCTGGACACCGGTGCAATCGTCAAGGCTCTGGTCAACGCTGACAAGGCGGCCAAGCAAGGGCAGATTGACCGTGGCACCACCACCAATACTGCGTCCATCTCCGGTATCGGTACTCTCAAGTCGCTGATGGCGACATTCCAGACGACCTTGACGGCGTTGGGTAACACCACTGAGCCTCAGTTCACTGCGTTTAGTGCGACCCCTTCCGACGCTAAAGTCCTTTCTGCAACAGCCAATAACTCGGCGATCAATGGTGTTTACAACATCAAGGTCGATCAGATTGCCTCTGGCTCTAAGATTGCCTCGGCGGCATTCAAGGACGGTCCAAAGAGTGCGATCACCGCCGGTACCATGGTGATTACCACGGGGGCCTCCAGTGCCAACACGGCCAAGACCTATAACCTGGAAGTGCCTGACGGCGCGACTCTGGAGTCGGTTGCCAAGTCGATAAACGACAAGTATCAGTTCAGTGGTCTGAGTGCCAACATCGTGACCGACAGTTTCGGTTCGCGCCTGGTTGTAAGTTCGTCGAATACCGGTGCTGGTTCTGATATTTCTCTCAGCGGGATTGATGAACTGAAAGTCGATGGCACGAAAGTGATGGCTGGAACCGGTGGCCCCACCGATACGACTGAGGCTTCAGCGACTTCCTCGGGTGCTGTCGGAGCGTTGGCCAGGGATGCGAAGTTCAGTATCGATGGCATGCCGATTATCAGTGCAAGCAATAAGCTCGATAACACCGTCTCTGGTTTGTCGATGACTCTGTTTGCGGTGGGTGAGTCGCGGGTTGTGGTCAGTCCGAACAACGATGGCTTGAAAACCTCGGTGCAGAAGTTCGTCGATGCTTACAATGCCGTGGTCAACGCCATTACCTCGCTTACTAAGCCTTCTCTGGATGACGATGGCAATCCGACCATTGCCGCGGCGTTAACTGGCGATGCCATGCCGCGCTCCATCCTTGCGGCCATTCGTGGCCCATTGGCTGAAGCGGGTAACGGCGACAAGTTGACCGTACTTTCTCAGTTGGGCATCAATACCGACCAGAAAACAGGTGCATTGACCTTCAACACCACCAAGTTCGACGCGGCGATGAACGACAAGAAGCTCGGCGGCGAGGTTCAGAATTTGTTCTCCGGCGAGAATGGCCTGATGGCGCGGATGACTGATGCAATCAAGCCTTACACTGCGACTGACGGTATTCTCACCGCCCGTAGTGATGCGCTGACCAAGACCAAGACCAAGCTTGCCAACGATCAATTGGCTTTGGACCGTCGTATTGAAAACCTCACGGCCGTACTGACCAAAAAGTACAACGACATGGATACTCTGGTCGGCAAGCTCAAAGCCACTGCGAGCAACATCACCTCGATGTTTGAAGCGATGAACGCCCAGCAGAAAAGCTGATAGCCGCTAGTGCCAAAAGCCCGGCGGCGCCTTTTGGTGTTCCGGGCTTTTGTGTTTCAGGTCTAAAGATTTTTGACGCGTTGTCGATACACTGGTTATACGAACCATAGAATTTGCATGAGGTAGAGCATGAATCCAATGTTAGCCCTTCGCCAATATCAGAAAATTGGTGCCCAGGCGCAGACCTCCGAAGCCAGCCCGCACCGTCTGGTACAGATGCTGATGCAGGGTGGCCTGGACCGTATCGCGCAGGCCAAAGGCGCCCTGGAACGCAAGGACATTCCCAACAAAGGCATTCTGATCGGCAAGGCCATCGGCATTGTCGGTGGCTTGCGCGAGGGGCTGGATCTGGAGAACTCACTCGACACCCTGGGCGAGCTGGATAGCCTCTACACCTATATGATGAAGCGTCTGGCAGAAGCCAACGTGAAAAGCGATCCCCGGATTCTCGATGAGGTCGCAGGTTTGCTCCGCACGGTCAAAGATGGCTGGGATGCCATCGCCGAGCCTGGTCCGCAGTTTTAAGGAGATCGCCATGAGTCTTGTATTGCAGCGTATCGAACACACCCGTGATGCCCTGGTCGGAGCCCTGGCCGAGCGTAATTGGGAAGCCATTGGTGAGTTGGACCTGGCGTGCCGTTCCTGCATGGAAGACGTCTTGAGTGAAGCTTCGGTGGACGAGGCGGCGTTGCGCAATAATCTTGAGGAGTTGCTTGGGGTCTACAAGCAATTACTGGAGGCGGCGAGTGGTGAGCGTCAGGCGATTGTCGACGAGATGTCGCAGATCCATCAAGCACAGAGCGCGGCAAAGGTTTACCATCTGTTCGGTTAATGTTGAGTTAATCCGAACCTGGCGCGCCATAAATTTGACTGTGCACGCTTTTTTGACTTAACTAGTGCTGTTTTCAGATTTCAGACGTCTATAAGGCAGATAATGCCTACAAGCGTCTAGCTTGCCCCTCATTCTGGGCATTGAGTTGACTAGGGAAGTTGCTATTGCATGTGGCGTGAAACCAAAATTCTGCTGATCGATGACGATAGCGTCCGCCGCCGCGACCTGGCGGTAATTTTAAATTTTCTCGGCGAAGAAAATTTACCCTGCGGCAGCCATGACTGGCAGCAGGCGGTCGGCTCTTTGTCATCAAGTCGTGAAGTCATTTGCGTACTGATCGGGACGGTGAGTGCTCCTGGCGCGCTTTTGGGCCTGTTAAAGACACTCTCAACCTGGGATGAGTTCCTTCCAGTTTTGTTAATGGGCGATAATTCTTCCATTGACCTGCCTGAAGACCAGCGTCGGCGAGTGCTTTCGACCCTGGAAATGCCCCCCAGTTACAGCAAACTGCTCGACTCCCTGCACCGTGCCCAGGTCTATCGTGAAATGTACGATCAGGCCCGCGAGCGCGGTCGTCATCGCGAGCCGAACCTGTTCCGCAGCCTGGTGGGCACCAGTCGCGCTATCCAGCATGTGCGGCAGATGATGCAGCAGGTGGCCGATACCGACGCCAGTGTGCTGATCCTTGGCGAGTCCGGCACGGGCAAGGAAGTGGTGGCGCGCAACCTGCACTATCATTCCAAACGCCGCGACGCGCCATTTGTGCCGGTCAACTGTGGGGCGATTCCTGCGGAACTGCTTGAAAGCGAATTGTTCGGCCATGAGAAGGGCGCCTTTACCGGGGCGATCACCAGCCGGGCTGGCCGTTTCGAGTTGGCTAACGGTGGCACCCTGTTCCTCGACGAAATCGGCGATATGCCTCTGCCGATGCAGGTCAAGCTGCTGCGGGTCCTGCAGGAACGTACCTTTGAGCGTGTGGGCAGCAACAAGACCCAGAGCGTCGACGTGCGGATCATTGCGGCGACCCACAAGAACCTTGAAAGCATGATCGAGGTCGGCAGCTTCCGCGAAGACCTGTACTACCGCCTGAACGTATTCCCGATCGAGATGGCCCCGCTGCGCGAGCGCGTCGAGGACATCCCGTTGCTGATGAACGAGCTCATCTCGCGCATGGAGCACGAGAAGCGCGGGTCGATCCGCTTCAACTCCGCCGCCATCATGTCGCTGTGCCGCCATGGCTGGCCGGGCAACGTCCGCGAGCTGGCCAACCTGGTGGAGCGCATGGCGATCATGCATCCCTATGGGGTTATCGGCGTGGTCGAGTTGCCGAAGAAATTCCGCTATGTCGATGACGAAGACGAACAACTGGTCGACAGCCTGCGCAGTGACCTGGAAGAGCGCGTGGCGATCAATGGCCATGCGCCGGACTTCGCGTCCACCGCCATGTTGCCGCCTGAAGGCCTGGATCTGAAGGACTACCTGGGTAGCCTTGAGCAGGGCTTGATTCAGCAGGCGCTGGACGATGCCAATGGCATTGTTGCGCGTGCAGCGGAGCGCTTGCGTATTCGTCGCACCACCCTGGTGGAGAAGATGCGCAAGTACGGCATGAGTCGTCGTGAGGGTGATGAACAGGCGGATGATTGACGCCTGTTTTTCAACTCGTTGAAATGGCTGTGGTTTTTTTTAGGCACGGGTATTGCTAAGTCTCTTGCAACGTTCCGTTTAACTGACGGTCAGCCAAGCGAGAGAGCACGATGCCCCAAGCCGCCCAGATGTCTCATGTCCCTGACGCTCCGGGGCAATCGTCGTCCGTAGAGCAGGCAAGCCGGCTTGGCCTTGAGCAGGCGTTTGCCTTGTTCAACCAGATGTCGAGCCAACTTACCGACTCCTACAGCATGCTTGAAGCGCGGGTCACCGAGCTCAAGGGTGAGTTGGCGGTGGTCAGCGCACAGCGCATGCAGGAATTGGCGGAAAAAGAACGCCTGGCCAATCGCCTGCAAAACCTCCTTGATCTGTTGCCGGGTGGCGTCATCGTCATCGACGGCCAGGGCATGGTCCGTGAGGCCAACCCGGCGGCCTGCGAATTGCTCGGTCTGCCGCTCGAAGGGCAACTGTGGCGCCAGGTCATTGCCCGCTGCTTTGCGCCTCGTGAAGACGATGGTCATGAAATCTCCCTCAAGGACGGGCGCCGCCTGTCGATTGCCACGCGCTCGCTGGATGCCGAGCCGGGGCAATTGGTGCTGCTTAACGACCTGACTGAAACCCGACACCTGCAAGACCAGCTGGCGCGCCACGAGCGCCTGTCCTCCCTCGGGCGCATGGTTGCCTCCCTGGCCCACCAGATTCGTACGCCGTTATCGGCGGCTTTGCTGTACGCCAGTCATTTGACTGAGCAGGAGTTGCCGCTGGCAACCCAGCAGCGTTTCGCCGGGCGCCTGAAGGAGCGTTTGCACGAGTTGGAGCATCAGGTGCGCGACATGTTGGTGTTCGCCCGGGGCGAGCTGCCGCTGACCGATCGCATCACCCCCAAATCCTTGTTGCAGTCGCTGCAGGCGGCCGCCTCGACCCAGGTCCAGGACGTGCCAGTCCGTTGGCAGTGCGACAGCCATGCCGGCGAGTTGTTGTGCAATCGCGACACCCTGGTCGGCGCAGTACTCAATCTGATTGAAAATGCGATCCAGGCCAGTGCCGGCCAGGCACGGCTCAAGGTGCACCTCTACACCCGCGATAACACCTTGCGTCTGTGCGTCAGTGACAGTGGCAGTGGTATCGAAGAAGCGGTGCTGGCGCGCCTTGGCGAGCCGTTTTTTACCACCAAGGCCAATGGAACCGGCCTTGGCCTGACGGTGGTCAAGGCGGTGGCCCGTGCCCATCAGGGAGAATTGCAGCTGCGCTCGCGTTCGGGGCGTGGAACCTGTGCGCTGGTGACCTTGCCGTTGTTCTCCAGCGCTCACGCAACGGAGTGAAAGTAATGGCGATCAAGGTGTTACTGGTTGAAGACGATCGTGCCCTGCGCGAGGCCTTGGCGGACACGCTGCTCCTGGCGGGTCATGACTACAAGGCGGTCGGCAGTGCCGAAGACGCTCTGGACGCGGTGGCCAGCGAATCGTTCAACCTGGTGGTCAGTGACGTCAACATGCCGGGTATGGACGGTCATCAGTTACTCAATGTGTTGCGCTCGCGCCAACCGCAATTACCGGTGTTGTTGATGACCGCCCACGGCGCCGTCGAGCGCGCGGTGGATGCCATGCGTCAAGGCGCCGCCGATTACCTGGTCAAGCCCTTCGAGCCCAAGGCTCTGCTCGACCTGGTGGCGCGTCACGCCCTGGGTTGTCTGGGCGCTGCGGAAGGCGAGGGGCCAGTGGCGTTCGAGCCGGCCAGTGCGCAGTTGCTGGAATTGGCGGCGCGGGTCGCCAGAAGTGACTCCACGGTGTTGATTTCCGGCGAGTCGGGCACGGGCAAGGAGGTGCTGGCGCGTTACATCCACCAGCATTCCGGCCGTGCCAGCCAGCCGTTTATCGCCATTAACTGTGCGGCGATTCCCGACAACATGCTCGAAGCGACTTTGTTCGGTCACGAGAAGGGCTCGTTTACCGGCGCCATCTCGGCTCAGGCCGGCAAGTTCGAGCAGGCCGATGGCGGCACGATTCTGCTCGATGAGATTTCCGAAATGCCTCTGGGCCTGCAAGCCAAGTTACTGCGTGTGCTGCAGGAGCGGGAAGTGGAGCGGGTCGGCGCGCGCAAGCCCATCACCCTGGATATCCGCGTGGTAGCCACCACCAACCGGGATCTGGCCGCTGAAGTGGCTGCCGGGCGTTTCCGTGAGGACCTGTACTACCGGTTGTCGGTCTTTCCTCTGGCCTGGCGCCCACTGCGCGAGCGCACCGCCGATATCCTGCCACTGGCCGAGCGTCTGCTGGCCAAGCACGTCAATAAAATGAAACACGCCGCGGCGCGGCTGTCGCCCGAGGCCCAGGCCTGCCTGATCGGCTACCCGTGGCCGGGCAACGTGCGTGAGTTGGACAACGCCATTCAGCGTGCACTGATCCTGCAGCAGGGCGGCCTGATTCAACCCCAGGACTTCTGCCTTGCCGGTCCTGTGGCCTGCGCTCCGCTGCCGTCACTGGCGCCCCGGACCCCGGTTGCGGAGCGGGCGCAGGTGAAAGAGGTCGAGGCGGGAGTGGGTGAATCGGCGGGTGCGCTGGGGGATGACCTGCGGCGGCGCGAGTTCCAGATGATCATCGATACCTTGCGCTCCGAGCGTGGGCGCCGCAAAGAGGCGGCCGAGCGCCTGGGCATCAGCCCGCGCACGCTGCGCTACAAGTTGGCGCAGATGCGTGATGCGGGAATGGATGTCGAGGCCTATCTGTTTGCAACATGAATCGTTTCACACTAGGCCCGGGATGGGCTTTTGTTCGGCGTGGCCATGGAGCTGGCACCCTTGTTGCTAACACCTCACTAACCGCTGAGTGAGTGTCAAAAAATTGCGGGTCGTCAGAGAGAGTAGAGCATGAGCCAGGGTATTGAATTTAATCGATTGATGTTGGATATGCGGGCCATGCAAATGGACGCCATGTCTCAGCCCAAATCGGCCGCCGTGCCACAAATCAGCGGCAGCAGCTTCTCCGACATGCTCGGGCAGGCGGTGAACAAGGTCAGCGATACCCAGCAGGCTTCCAACCAGTTGGCCAGCGCCTTCGAGATTGGCAAAAGCGGCGTGGATCTGACGGATGTGATGATTTCCTCACAGAAAGCCAGTGTGTCGTTCCAGGCGTTGACCCAGGTGCGCAACAAGCTGGTTCAGGCGTACCAAGACATCATGCAGATGCCGGTTTAAGGACGAGATTGAGTCATGGCAGAAGCAGTCGCCGATAACGTACCGGCCAAGGCCACCCCGATAGACGGCAAACCGCCGCTGTTCGGGCTGTCCTTCCTGGAAAACCTCTCCGAGATGACCATGCTGCGTCAGGTAGGCCTTCTGGTCGGTCTGGCGGCGAGCGTGGCGATTGGTTTTGCCGTGGTGCTGTGGTCTCAGCAGCCCGATTACCGTCCGTTGTACGGCAGCCTTGCCGGTATGGATGCCAAGCAGGTGATGGACACCCTGGCCTCCGCTGACATTCCCTACACCGTCGAGCCCAACTCCGGGGCCCTGCTGGTCAAGTCCGAAGACCTGTCCCGTGCGCGCCTGAAGCTGGCCGCTGCCGGCGTGGCTCCGGGTGACGGCAATATCGGCTTTGAAATCCTCGACAAGGAACAGGGCCTGGGTACCAGCCAGTTCATGGAAGCGACCCGTTATCGTCGCGGCCTGGAAGGCGAACTGGCGCGGACCATTTCCAGCCTGAACAACGTCAAGGGCGCCCGCGTGCACCTGGCGATTCCGAAAAGCTCGGTGTTTGTGCGCGACGAGCGCAAGCCCAGCGCCTCGGTATTGGTCGAGCTGTATTCCGGGCGCTCCCTGGAGCCCGGCCAGGTGCTGGCGATCATCAACCTAGTGGCTACCAGCGTTCCCGAGCTGAGCAAATCGCAGATCACCGTGGTCGATCAGAAGGGCAACCTGCTCTCCGATCTCGCGGAAAACTCCGAACTGACCATGGCCGGCAAGCAATTCGATTACAGCCGCCGCATGGAAAGCATGCTGACGCAGCGGGTACACAACATCCTGCAACCGGTGCTGGGTAACGATCGCTACAAGGCTGAAGTGTCCGCCGATGTGGACTTCAGTGCGGTCGAATCGACTTCCGAGCAGTTCAACCCTGACCAGCCTGCGTTGCGCAGCGAGCAGTCGGTCAACGAACAACGTACCGCCAGCAATGGCCCGCAAGGTGTGCCGGGTGCCTTGAGCAACCAGCCGCCGGCGCCTGCTTCGGCGCCGCAAACCACCGGCGGCGCCACCGCTTCGGCCGGCATGGTGCAGCCAGGCCAGCCACTGCTCGACGCCAACGGTCAACAGATCATGGACCCGGCCACCGGCCAGCCGATGCTGGCACCGTACCCGGCCGACAAGCGTCAACAATCGACCAAGAATTTCGAGCTCGACCGTTCCATCAGCCACACCAAGCAGCAGCAGGGTCGCCTCAATCGACTGTCGGTCGCCGTCGTGGTCGACGATCAGGTCAAGGTCAACGCTGCCAACGGCGAAACCAGCCGAGCGCCGTGGAGCGCCGATGAATTGGCGCGCTTCACGCGCCTGGTGCAGGACGCGGTGGGCTTCGATGCCAGTCGTGGTGACAGTGTCAGCGTGATCAACGTGCCGTTCTCGGCTGAACGCGCTGAAGTGATTGCCGATATTCCGTTCTATTCGCAGCCGTGGTTCTGGGACATTGTCAAACAGGTGTTGGGCGTACTCTTCATCCTGTTGTTGGTGTTCGGTGTCCTGCGTCCGGTGCTCAACAACATCACCGGCGGCGGCAAAGGCAAGCAATTGGCAGGCCTGGGCAGCGATGTCGAGCTGGGTGGCATGGGCGGTCTGGATGGCGAGTTGGCCAACGACCGTGTCAGCCTCGGTGGTCCGCAAAGCATCCTGCTGCCTAGCCCGAGCGAAGGCTATGACGCTCAATTGAACGCGATCAAGAGTCTGGTGGCTGAAGACCCGGGTCGTGTGGCTCAGGTCGTGAAAGAGTGGATTAACGCAGATGAGTGATAACCGAGTCGCTACCGCCAAACTGACCCGGGTCGACAAAGCCGCGATTCTGCTGCTGTCCCTGGGGTCCACCGATGCTGCGCAAGTGCTGCGCCATATGGGGCCCAAGGAGGTCCAGCGGGTGGGTGTGGCCATGGCCCAGATGGGCAACGTGCACCGTGAGCAGGTCGAACAGGTGATGAGCGAGTTTGTCGACATCGTCGGCGATCAGACCAGCCTCGGCGTCGGTTCCGATGACTACGTGCGCAAAATGCTCACCCAGGCACTGGGCGAAGACAAGGCCAACGGCCTGATCGACCGCATCCTCCTGGGCGGCAACACCAGCGGCCTGGACAGTCTGAAGTGGATGGAGCCGCGTGCCGTGGCGGACGTGATCCGTTACGAGCACCCGCAGATCCAGGCCATCGTCGTGGCGTACCTCGACCCCGACCAGGCCGGTGAAGTGCTGGGCAACTTCGACCATAAGGCGCGCCTGGACATCATTTTGCGGGTTTCCTCGCTCAATACCGTGCAGCCTGCCGCCCTGAAAGAGCTGAACCAGATTCTCGAGAAGCAGTTCTCCGGCAACTCCAATGCCTCGCGCACCACCCTGGGTGGCATCAAGCGCGCGGCCGACATCATGAACTTCCTCGACAGCTCGATCGAAGGTCAGTTGATGGATTCGATTCGCGAAGTCGACGAAGATCTGTCCGGTCAGATCGAAGACCTCATGTTCGTCTTCAACAACCTGTCCGATGTCGACGACCGTGGAATCCAGGCGCTGTTGCGCGAAGTGTCTTCCGATGTGCTGGTGCTGGCCCTCAAGGGGTCGGACGAAGGCGTCAAGGAAAAGATCTTCAAGAACATGTCCAAGCGGGCTGCCGAACTGTTGCGCGACGACCTCGAGGCCAAGGGCCCGGTGCGCGTCAGCGATGTGGAAACCGCGCAGAAGGAAATCCTCACCATTGCCCGCCGTATGGCCGAAGCCGGAGAAATCGTTCTCGGCGGGAAGGGCGGCGAAGAAATGATCTAAGGTCGCTTTATGTCGTCCAGCAGTGATGAATCCCCCAGCGACCTGATTCGCGCCCGGGACGTCGGAGGTTTCGACGTCTGGTCGCTGCCCAGCTTCGACCCGCATCAACCTGAGCCCGAGCCTGAGCCGGAAGAAGAACTGCCGGCGCAGATGGAAGAAGTGCCGCTGGATGAAGTCCAGCCACTGACCCTGGAAGAGCTCGAAAGCATTCGTCAGGAAGCCTACAACGAAGGTTTTGCCACCGGCGAAAAAGAGGGCTTTCACAGCACCACGCTGAAAGTCCGCCAGGAAGCCGACACGGCTCTGGGCGCCAAGCTGCAAAGCCTTGAGCTGCTGATGAGCAACCTGTTTGAGCCTATCGCCGAGCAGGACGCGCAGATCGAGAAGTCCCTGGTGGGCCTGGTCAAGCATGTCGCCCGGCAAGTGATCCAGCGTGAGCTGGCGATGGACTCGACGCAGATCGAACACGTCATGCGCGAAGCCCTCAAGCTGCTGCCCCTGGGTGTGGGCAATGTGCGCCTGTATATCAACCCGCAGGATTTCGAGCAGGTCAAAAGCCTGCGCGAACGCCATGAGGAAACCTGGCGCATCGTCGAGGACGAAGCCATGTTGCCGGGCGGGTGCCGGGTCGAGACCGAGCACAGCCGGATCGATGCGACCATTGAGACGCGTATTTCCAAAATCATGGACCAGCTCGATGACCAGTTGCACGAGCAGGTCCTGCATCCGGCGCCGGCCGACCTGAGCCTTGAGCTGGGGGCGGCCGCAACGCCGGTCCCTGAGGCCGAGCCGGCCACCGAGGGCACGCCAGAGGCGCCGTCGGAGCCGGATTCGGAGCCTGCCAATGCGCCTTGAGCGCACCAGCTTCGGCAAGCGCCTCGGCAGTTATGCCGAGGCCAGCGAATTGCCTGGCCAACCCATTCTCGAAGGGCGCCTGTTGCGCATGGTGGGCCTGACCCTCGAAGCCGAGGGCCTGCGCGCCGCCATGGGCACCCGCTGCCTGGTGATCAACGACGACAGCTACCACCCGGTGCAGGTCGAGGCCGAGGTCATGGGCTTCTCCGGCGCGAAGGTGTTCCTGATGCCGGTGGGCAGCGTCGCTGGCATCGCCCCGGGAGCCCGCGTGGTGCCCCTGGCGGATACCGGGCGCCTGCCGATGGGCATGAGCATGCTCGGGCGGGTGCTTGACGGTGCCGGTCGCGCCCTGGATGGCAAGGGCGGGATGAAGGCCGAAGACTGGGTGCCCATGGATGGCCCGACCATCAACCCACTCAAGCGCGACCCCATCAGCCAGCCCCTTGACGTTGGCATTCGTTCGATCAACGGTTTATTGACGGTCGGCCGCGGCCAGCGCCTGGGTCTGTTCGCCGGTACCGGCGTGGGCAAGAGTGTGCTGCTGGGCATGATGACCCGCTTCACCGAGGCCGACATTATCGTGGTCGGTTTGATCGGCGAGCGGGGTCGTGAGGTCAAGGAGTTCATCGAGCACATCCTCGGTGAAGAAGGACTCAAGCGTTCGGTGGTAGTGGCTTCGCCCGCCGACGATGCGCCGCTGATGCGCCTGCGTGCCGCCATGTACTGCACGCGGATCGCTGAATATTTTCGCGACAAGGGCAAGAATGTCCTGTTGCTGATGGACTCCCTGACCCGTTTCGCCCAGGCCCAGCGGGAAATCGCCCTGGCCATCGGCGAGCCGCCGGCGACCAAGGGTTATCCGCCTTCGGTGTTCGCCAAGCTGCCGAAGTTGGTGGAACGCGCCGGTAATGCCGAGGCCGGAGGCGGTTCGATCACCGCGTTCTATACCGTGCTGTCCGAAGGCGATGACCAGCAGGACCCGATCGCCGACGCGGCGCGGGGCGTGCTCGACGGCCATATCGTGCTGTCGCGGCGCCTGGCCGAAGAAGGTCATTACCCGGCAATCGATATCGAGGCCTCCATCAGCCGGGTCATGCCGGCGGTGGTGACCCCCGAGCACATGAATCGGGCCCAGTACTTCAAGCAGTTGTGGTCGCGCTACCAGCAGGCGCGCGACCTGATCAGCGTCGGCGCCTATGTGCCGGGCGGCGATCGGGAAACCGATACCGCGATCGCCTTGCAGCCGTCGATGGTGGTGTACCTGCGCCAGGGCCTGAACGACAGCATCAGCCTGGGCGAAAGCGAGGCCCATCTGGAGATGGTCTTCGCTCCCGCGCCCGGGGGTTGATAGGCCATGGCTAACAGCCGCGCCGCGCGCCTGGCGCCGGTGGTCGACATGGCTCAAAGCGCCGAACGCACCGCCGCCCAGCGCCTGGGGCACTTCCAGGGCCAGGTGCGCCTGGCGGAAAGCAAGCTCGGCGACCTTGAGCGCTTCCGTGGCGAATATCAGCAGCAATGGATCGACCGTGGCAGCCACGGGGTGTCCGGGCAGTGGCTGATGAACTACCAGCACTTCCTCAACCAGCTGGAAACAGCCGTGGCCCAGCAGCGCCAGAGCCTGGTCTGGCACCAGACCAACCTCAATCGTGCGCGGGAGACCTGGCAGCAGGCCTATGCCCGGGTCGAAGGGCTGCGCAAGCTGGTGCAGCGCTATGTCGATGAGGCCAGGCAGTTGGAAGACAAGCGTGAGCAGAAGCTGCTCGATGAACTTTCCCAGCGCCTGCCCCGTCAAGATCAGTACTGATCCGCGCATTTTGCTACTGCGGGTTGTCCATGTGCCGTGGGGGTGCTAAACCTTCTGCACGTTGCCAATGACAAGGAAGCAGTCTTATGTCAGTCGTTACTGAAGTGTCCCCGGATGGGCAAACGCTTACGATCTCGATCAAGGGCCGGTTCGATTTCGGTCGGCATCAGGAGTTTCGCGAGTCCTACGAGCGCCTGAATCAGAAGCCCGACTCCATCGTGGTCGACCTCAAGGACGCCACCTACCTCGACAGCTCGGCCCTGGGCATGTTGTTGCTGCTGCGCGATCACGCCGGGGGCGACGATTCCGACGTACGGGTGATCAACAGCAATTCGGATGTACGCAAGATCCTGGCAATTTCCAACTTCGACAAACTCTTCGATATCAGTTGATCGATATGCGTTCGATGGCGCGGCCGTTGTGTGTCTTGATTGCCGAGGACGGCGCTGCCGATCGCCTGTTGCTATCGAGCATCGTCCGCCGCCAGGGGCATGAAGTGCTGACCGCCGCCAATGGCGCCGAAGCGGTGGCGCTGTTCGAGCGTGAGCGGCCGCAGTTGGTGCTGATGGACGCGATCATGCCGGTGATGGACGGTTTCGAAGCGGCCCGGCAGATCAAGCAGTTGGCAGGCGAAGCGCTGGTGCCGATTATTTTCCTGACCTCGATGACCGAGAGTGAAGGCCTGGCCCGCTGCCTGGAGGCGGGCGGCGACGACTTTCTGGCAAAGCCCTACAGCCCGGTAATCCTGGCGGCCAAGATCAAGGCCATGGATCGCCTGCGCCGCTTGCAGGACACGGTGCTGCAGCAGCGCGACCAGATCATCCGTCACCACGACTACCTGCTCAACGAGCAGCGGGTGGCCAAGGCGGTGTTCGACAAGGTGGCGCACTCCGGCTGCCTCGACGCGCCGAATATCCGCTATCTGCAATCGCCCTACGCGCTATTCAATGGCGACCTGCTGCTGGCGGCGTTCACCCCGGCCGGCGACATGCATATCCTGCTCGGGGATTTCACCGGGCACGGCTTGCCCGCGGCGGTTGGCGCCATGCCCCTGGCCGAAGTGTTCTATGGCATGACGGCCAAGGGCTATGGCCTGGCGGAAACCCTGCGCGAGATGAATGCCAAGCTCAAGCGCATCCTGCCGGTGGACATGTTCTGTTGTGCGACCCTGCTCAGCCTGAGTTTTCAGCGGCGCGCAGTGGAGGTCTGGAACGGCGGCATGCCCGATGGCTACCTGCACTGCCTGGAAAGCGGGGTGCGCACGCCGCTGGTGTCCCGGCATCTGCCCCTGGGTGTGCTCGGGGCGGAAGCCTTTGACGATCGCACCGAGGTCTGGCCCATGGCACGGGGGGATCGGGTGTTCCTGCTGTCCGACGGGGTCATCGATACCGGCGATGCCGACGATCAATTGTTTGGCGCCGAGCGCTTGCAGCAGGTGTTTGCCGCCAACCGGCACGTCGACAGCCTGTTCGAGGAAATCCAGCAGGCCCTGGCCGATTTTGGCGGCCAGGTGCGTGATGATGTGAGCATGGTCGAAGTCGGCCTGCTGGAGCCGACGCAACTGCGGCCGCCGAGCCTGGTGTATTCCGACAGCGGCCAGTCGTGTCCCCTGGACTGGTCGCTGAGTTTCGAATTTCGCGCGGCCACTCTCAAGCGCTACAACCCGTTGCCGTACCTGTTGCAATTGCTGTTGGAGGTGCATGGGCTGCGGGCCCAGAGCGGAGCGCTCTACAGTGTGCTGGCCGAGTTGTATTCCAATGCCCTGGAGCACGGGGTACTGGGCCTGGACTCGAGCCTCAAGCGAGACGCCCAGGGGTTTGCCCGTTACTACCGTGAGCGTGGCGCGCGTCTGGCCGAGTTGCAGGAAGGCTTTGTCCGGGTGCATCTGCAAGTGGTTCCACAAGCGACCGGCGGTTGCCTGACCATCCGGGTCGAGGACAGTGGCAAGGGGTTTGATATCGAACGGGTCATGGCCAGGCCTCACGACACCGACCGGCTTTCCGGGCGTGGGGTGAGCCTGGTCCGGCAACTGAGCCGCCGGGCCAGTTGGTCAGACGATGGTCGCAGTGCCTGCGTGGAGTTTTCCTGGGAGGCTCAGGCATAATTCGTCGATTCTTGATCAAGGAGTGAACAAGTGGCTGAGATTCATCTGGACCACAACGTATTGAGCGCATTGCAGGAGGTCATGGAGGAGGAGTATCCGGTGCTGCTGGAGACCTTCCTGTGTGATTCCGAGGAGCGCCTGCGCGTGCTGCGCCACGCCGACGATGCCGGCGAACTGGTCGCCACCGCCCACAGCTTCAAGGGCAGTAGCAGCAATATGGGCGCGATTCGCCTGGCGCGGTTGTGCCATGAGCTGGAGCAGCGCGCCAAACAGCCGTCGCTTTCCGGGATCGAAAAACTGGTCGGCGAAATCGACGGTGAGTTCGCCATTGTCCGCAGCCTGTGCGAGCAGGAGCGGCAGCGCTTTCACTGCTGAAGGCTTCGTGGCTGGGGAATTTATCGGGGTAAGGCAAAAGCTGGCTCGACCTTTGCAGTCTTGTCTTCTACCTGTACCTACGATCCCAGTGCAGCGGAGACCGTGTTATGCCACTTGCCCCCAATCTGCTTCTTCAGGCCGCTACGCAGGCCAAGACTCAAGCCGCGTCCGCCAATACTGTGGCGAATGCTCCTGAGCCCGGGGATAAGGCCTCAAGCTTCGCCCAGGTGTACGCCAACCAGTCCCCAAGCAAGGCCCAGAGCGCCAGTGATGGCCCGCTCAAGCCGGCGCGCGACAAGGGCGCGGACACCAGCGCCAAGAAGGATGTCGCCAGCGACAAGGCTGCCGCCCCCGAGCCTGCGGTTGCCGATAGCGGCAAATCCTTGCCTGCCGACAAGGCTGCCAGCAGTGACGACAAAACCGCCAGCGACGATTCGAGCGCCAGCGATACGCCGGTGGCCGATGCGCTGCCCGTGGATCCGACCCTCGACCCGGCCCTGCTGCAAGCCGCGCAAGCCGTGCCTCCGGTCGTGGTGGCTGAAGCGGCGCCGGCTCCGGTGGCCACGCCGCCAGAGGTTGAAGTGACGCCTCTGGTGGCGGCGACGGTGAACAATGCCGCGCCGGCGGTGGCGGTCGAGCCTGCGTTCGATCCCGAAGCCGATCCGCTCGATGCCTTGCCGGCCGTGCGCCTGGCCATGGAGCAGGGTGGGCATGTGTCGGCGAGCAGCCAGGCGCAACCTAAAAACGCGCCGGCGACGCCAACCGATGCCGAGCCGACTTCGGCACAGAACTTCGCCAATGGCATGGCGGGCATGCTTGACCTGCAGTCGGCCAAGGACAGTACCGAGCAAGGCGGCGACAAGGCCTTCAGCGGCCTGATCGACGATGGCCTGAAAGACCTGAAAAGCGCCTCCAGCGATACCCGGGTCGACGATTTCGCCAACCGCCTGGCGGCACTGACTCAGGCGGCCACGCCCAAGACTGCCAATGCCATCCCGGTGAATCAACCATTGGCCATGCACCAGAGCGGCTGGACCGAAGAGGTGGTGAACCGGGTCATGTACCTCTCCGCTACTAACCTCAAGTCGGCGGAAATCCAGTTGCAACCGGCTGAGCTGGGGCGCCTGGATATCCGGGTCAACATGATTCCGGACCAGCAGACCCAGGTCAGCTTCATGAGTGCCCATGCCGGTGTGCGTGAGGCTCTGGAAGGGCAGATGCACCGCCTGCGGGATATGTTCAGCCAGCAGGGCATGGGGCAGGTTGACGTCAACGTGTCTGATCAGTCCCGTGGCTGGCAGGGTCAGGAGCAGCAGGCCCAGCAAGGCCAGAACCGCAGCAGTGGCAGCAGTGCCAATGGTGGGCGCCTGGACGCCATGGATGATGAAACGCCCCAGGGCATCGCGGAAATCGCCGCCAGCACCACGTCGGTGGTTGGCTCCAGTGCCGTGGACTATTACGCCTGACGCCCAGCGCGCCACCTTGTTCGCCGTGCGGGTCGCCCTGACCCGCGCGAGCGGCGTTGCCTCCCGAATATCACGACCGTTTTAGCCGCTGCCGAAGGCTGCGCTGTCCGCCCAAGGCGCCATCTCCCCCCCCGGGGCATACCGTCTTTCATCACGGCTATCGCCAGCTACTGGCGGCCGCGACGGCCTGGCGTGTAGCGGGGCAATGACCGTTCAGACAAATCTGGCATAACACTTGCTCTTGCCTAGGCGTGCAACTGTGAAAACCCGAATAGTGACGGATTATTGGCATGGCGAAGAGCGAAGCAGCAGAGAAACCCCCCGCAGGGAAAAGCAAACTCAAGCTTATCCTCTTGATTGTTGTCGCTTTGTTGTTGGCGATCGGCTTGTCCGTCGGGGCAACCTGGTACTTCATGCACAGTGCCCAGAGCAAGCCTGCACCGACCCCGGAAGCAGCCAGCAACGTCAAGCCGGCGGCGATCTACGAGCCCATGGCGCCAGCCTTTGTGGCCAACTACAACCAGAACGGTCGGCAGCGTTACATGCAGGTGAGCATTACCCTGCTGGCGCGTAACCAGGCCGATCTGGATGCGCTCAAAGTCCACATGCCGGTGATCCGCAATAATTTAGTGATGCTGTTCTCTGGGCAGAGCTTTGACACCCTTGCGACCCCGGTCGGCCAGGAAATGCTGCGCCAGAAGGCCACCGCCAGCGTGCAGGAAGTGGCGCAGAAAGAGGTCGGCAAAGTGGTGGTCGAACAGTTGCTCTTCACTAACTTCGTACTGCAGTAGGAACTCGACATGGCCGTGCAGGACCTGCTGTCCCAGGATGAGATCGATGCGCTGTTGCATGGTGTCGATGATGGTCTGGTACAGACCGATAGTGCTGCCGAGCCCGGCAGCATCAAAAGTTACGACCTGACCAGCCAGGATCGCATCGTCCGTGGACGCATGCCGACCCTGGAAATGATCAACGAGCGTTTTGCCCGTTACACCCGTATCAGCATGTTCAACATGCTGCGCCGTTCGGCGGATGTGGCGGTAGGCGGTGTGCAGGTGATGAAGTTCGGCGAGTACGTGCATTCGCTGTACGTGCCTACCAGCCTCAACCTGGTGAAGATCAAGCCCTTGCGCGGCACCGCCTTGTTCATCCTCGACGCCAAGCTGGTGTTCAAGCTGGTGGACAACTTCTTCGGCGGCGACGGCCGTCACGCCAAGATCGAAGGTCGCGAGTTCACCCCGACCGAGTTGCGTGTGGTGCGGATGGTGCTGGAGCAGGCCTTCATCGACTTGAAGGAGGCCTGGCAGGCGATCATGGAAGTCAATTTCGAGTACATCAACTCGGAAGTGAACCCGGCCATGGCCAACATCGTCGGCCCGAGTGAAGCCATTGTGGTTTCGACCTTCCATATCGAACTCGACGGCGGTGGCGGCGACCTGCACGTGACCATGCCGTACTCGATGATCGAGCCGGTGCGCGAGATGCTCGACGCCGGCTTCCAGTCCGACCTCGATGACCAGGACGAGCGCTGGAGCAAGGCGCTGCGTGAAGACGTGCTGGATGTCGATGTGCCGCTGAGCGCCACCGTGGCCCGCCGCCAATTGCGCCTGCGGGACATTCTGCACATGCAGCCGGGTGATGTGATCCCGGTTGAATTGCCGGACGAAATGATCATGCGCGCCAATGGCGTGCCGGCCTTCAAGGTCAAGCTGGGCTCCCACAAGGGCAATCTGGCCTTGCAAGTGGTCGAGCCGATCGGGCGCCGTTAATCGGCGCCTCACTCTTTTGCTTTTAAACGACTGCTTCTGATTGAAGAGTTGCCCGCCGAGGACAAATGATGGCTAACGATATGAATTCCCAAGACGACCAGGCCCTGGCCGATGAGTGGGCTGCGGCCCTGGAAGAAACCGGTGACGCTGGCCAGGACGATATCGATGCCTTGCTGGCCGCCGATGCCGGCAACGCGTCGGCCCCCGGTCGCCTGCCAATGGAAGAATTCGGCAGCGTGCCGAAGAACCATGAGCCCGTGACCCTGGAAGGCCCGAACCTGGACGTGATCCTGGATATTCCAGTGTCGATCTCCATGGAAGTGGGCAGCACCGATATCAATATTCGCAACCTGTTGCAGCTCAACCAGGGGTCGGTGATCGAGCTTGATCGTCTGGCCGGCGAGCCGCTGGATGTGCTGGTCAATGGCACCCTGATCGCCCATGGCGAAGTGGTCGTGGTCAACGAGAAGTTCGGCATCCGCCTGACCGACGTGATCAGCCCCAGCGAACGCATCAAGAAGCTGCGCTAAGTGAAAAGGTTTCTCGGTGTGTTGCTGGCCCTGCCGGCCATGGTCATGGCGGCCGAGCCCGTAGCGTCGACCGCCGCGCCTTTGCCTGTCGGCAGTGGCAGCGTGGCCGGGCAATTGAGTCAGCTGGTGCTGGGTCTGTTGCTGGTGCTGGGGCTGATTTTCTTCCTGGCCTGGTTGCTGCGCCGTGTGCAACGGGCTGGGCCTGCGGGCAAGGGCCAGGTGATCGACCTGATCGGCTCCCGAGCCCTGGGGCCACGTGATCGGCTGCTGCTGGTGCAGATCGGCAACGAGCAGATCCTGCTTGGCCTGACGCCGGGCAGCATCACCGCCTTGCACGTGATGAAAGAGCCGGTGCAGGTGCCCAGTACCGAGCAGGCGACACCCGAGTTTGCCCAGCGCCTGATGGAGCTGTTGGGCAAGGATCAGAAGGATAGGAAGTAATGGCATTGTCAGGCCCCGTGATAACTACTCCAGGCTGCGCTCCTTCGTCGCACGTGCGAAATTCTGCGTTAAAAACAGGTTCGGACTGCTCATTTACCGCCTGTAAACTCCGCGTCCTCGCCTGTTTTTGCCTTGTCTTTCCTTCGCTCACTACGTTCTCACGCGGCCTGCCGCGCATCCTCTTGACCCTGGCGCTGATGCTGGCCGCGCCGTTGGTGTTTGCGGCCGACCCGCTGTCGATTCCGGCCATTACCCTGGGTACCGGGGCCAACGGCCAGCAGGAGTACTCGGTCAGCCTGCAGATCCTGCTGATCATGACCGCGCTGAGTTTTATCCCGGCGTTCGTCATGCTGATGACCAGTTTCACCCGGATCATCATCGTCTTCTCGATTCTGCGTCAGGCCCTGGGTTTGCAGCAGACGCCGTCGAACCAGATTCTCACCGGCATGGCGCTGTTCTTGACCATGTTCATCATGGCTCCGGTATTTGACCGGGTGAACCAGGATGCGCTGCAGCCTTACCTCGCGGAAAAGCTCTCGGCTCAGGATGCGGTGGCCAAGGCCCAGGTGCCGATCAAGGACTTCATGCTGGCGCAGACCCGTAGCAGCGACCTGGAGCTGTTCATGCGCTTGTCCAAGCGCACGGACATTGCATCCCCCGATCAGGCGCCGCTGACCATCCTGGTGCCGGCCTTTGTCACCTCGGAGCTGAAGACCGCGTTCCAGATCGGTTTCATGATTTTCATCCCGTTCCTGATCATCGACCTGGTGGTGGCCAGTGTGCTGATGGCCATGGGCATGATGATGCTGTCGCCGCTGATCATTTCCCTGCCGTTCAAGATCATGCTGTTCGTCCTGGTGGATGGCTGGGCCCTGATCATCGGCACCTTGGCGGGCAGTTTCGGTGGTGTCTAAACCTTGTTTTCGGGTAATGCACAATGACTCCTGAAGTTGCGGTAGACCTGTTTCGCGAAGCGCTGTGGCTGACCACCATGATGGTTGCGGTGCTGGTGATCCCCAGTCTGCTGGTGGGGCTGGTGGTGGCGATGTTCCAGGCTGCGACCCAGATCAACGAGCAGACCTTGAGCTTTCTGCCGCGCCTGATCGTGATGCTGATCACGCTGATCGTCGCCGGCCCCTGGCTGGTGCAGACCTTCATGGAATACATCCTGCAGCTGTACGGCAGTATTCCGCAGTTGATCGGCTGACCCATGTCCTTGCTGGCGTTGACCGACACCCAGATCAGTACCTGGGTCGCGACCTTCATGCTGCCGCTGTTTCGCATCACGGCGGTGCTGATGACCATGCCGATCTTCGGTACGACTCTGGTGCCGCGGCGGGTGCGCCTGTATTTCGCGGTGGCAATCACTGTGGTGTTGGTGCCTGGCTTGCCGCCGATGCCCGAGGTCCGCGCGCTGGACTTGAGCGCGCTGTTGTTGATCGGCGAACAGGTGATTATCGGCGCGCTGCTGGGCTTTTCCCTGCAGCTGTTCTTCCAGGCCTTTGTGGTGGCCGGGCAGATCATTTCGATTCAGATGGGTATGGGTTTCGCCTCGATGGTCGACCCTACCAACGGCGTCTCGGCGGCGGTGATCGGACAGTTCCTGACCATGCTCGTGACCTTGCTGTTCCTGGGCATGAACGGCCATCTGGTGGTGTTCGAGGTGTTGACCGAAAGCTTCACCACCTTGCCGGTGGGCAGCGGCATGCTGGTCAATCATTTCTGGGAGCTGGCAGGCAAGCTCGGCTGGGTGCTGGGAGCGGCGATGCTGCTGGTATTGCCGGCGATCACCGCACTACTGGTGGTAAACATCGCCTTTGGCATCATGACCCGCGCCGCGCCGCAACTGAACATCTTCTCTATCGGCTTTCCCTTGACCCTGGTGCTGGGGTTGGTGATTTTCTGGGTCACCCTCGGCGATATCCTCAATCAGTACCAGCCGCTGGCCGTTGAAGCCTTGCAGCTGTTACGCAGTCTGGCTCAGGCGCGTTAGCCATGGCGGAAAGCGAGAGCGGTCAGGACAAGACAGAAGACCCCACGGACAAGCGCAAGAAGGACTCCCGTGAGAAGGGGGAGATTGCCCGTTCCAAGGAGCTCAACACCCTCGCGATCATGCTCGCGGGAACTGGTGCGCTGCTGGTCTATGGCGGCGGCCTGGCGTTGGATCTGCAAGAAATCATGCGCCTGAATTTTTCCCTGCCGCGCGAAGTGGTACTCGACACCGGAGCCATGGCTCGCTACCTGCTGCATTCGGGCAAGATCGCGATTCTGGCGGTGCAGCCGGTGCTGCTAACCTTGGTTCTGGCGGCGGTGATCGGTCCGATTTCCCTCGGCGGCTGGTTGTTTGCCGGCAAGAGTCTGGCACCGAAGTTCAGTCGCATGAATCCTGCCAGTGGCCTGAAGCGGATGTTCTCCTCGACGGCGCTGATCGAGTTGCTCAAGGCCTTGGCCAAATTTCTGCTGGTGCTGTTTGTGGCGTTGTCAGTGCTCTCGTCGGACATCGACGACCTGCTGCAAATTGCTCACGAGCCTTTGGAGCGGGCGTTGGTCCACAGCCTGCAACTGGTGGGCTGGAGCGCGTTGTGGATGGCCTGCGGGCTGATCCTGATTGCCGCGGTCGATGTGCCGGTGCAGCTCTACCAGAGCCACAAGAAACTGCTGATGACCAAGCAGGAAGTGCGCGACGAACACAAGGACAACGAGGGGCGGCCGGAGGTCAAGCAGCGCATTCGCCAGTTGCAGCGCGAGATGTCTCAGCGGCGGATGATGGCGGCGATTCCCGACGCCGACGTGGTCATTACCAACCCGACTCACTACGCCGTGGCGCTCAAGTACGACGCCGAGAAGGGCGGGGCGCCGGTGCTGCTGGCCAAGGGCAGCGATTTCCTGGCGCTGAAGATCCGCGAGATTGCGGTGGCCAACGAGGTGCTGCTGTTGGAGTCGCCGGCTCTTGCGCGTTCGATCTTCTATTCCACCGAGCTTGAGGAAGAGATCCCGGCCGGCCTGTACCTGGCGGTGGCCCAGGTACTGGCGTACGTCTACCAGATCCGTCAGCACCGCGCGGGCAAGGGCAAGCGCCCGGATCCGCTCAAGGATCTGCCGATTCCGCCGGATTTGCGGCGCGACTCCTGACGTCAGAGGTGATTGGCGGCACGGCCCGCCAAATGGCATATGGCCTGTATCTGCCCCTTCGCCGTTCCCGGCGTCCTTCATTAGCTCTTCGGCCCGCGACTTAGCGGGCCTTTTGTCGCATGGGCAAAAGTTGGAAGGCTTCTTGCAATACCCGTCCTGCGGCGCTTTCAGGCGTCAAAAGTTTGCTTAAGGAACGGGGAAAACCGGTGGATCGTACTCAGTTATTCAACAGCGCTCGCAGCAACCTGACTGACCTCGGACGGGGCAATCTGGGTGTGCCGGTGTTGCTGTTGGTCATGCTGGCGATGATGATGTTGCCCGTCCCGCCGTTTCTGCTGGACGTGTTCTTCACCTTCAACATCGCGCTGTCGATTGTGGTCCTGCTGGTCTGCGTGTACGCCCTGCGTCCGCTGGACTTCGCCGTGTTCCCGACCATCCTGCTGGTGGCCACGCTGCTGCGCCTGGCGCTCAACGTGGCGTCGACCCGGGTGGTGATGCTCCACGGCCAGGACGGCCATGCCGCGGCCGGCAAGGTGATCCAGGCCTTCGGTGAGGTGGTGATCGGCGGTAACTACGTGGTCGGTATCGTGGTGTTCGCGATCCTGATGATCATCAACTTCGTCGTGGTGACCAAGGGTGCCGGGCGGATTTCCGAGGTGAGCGCACGCTTCACCCTCGATGCGATGCCCGGCAAACAGATGGCGATCGACGCCGACCTCAACGCCGGCCTGATCGACCAGCCCCAGGCCAAGCTGCGCCGCCAGGAAGTGGCGCAAGAGGCCGAGTTCTACGGTTCGATGGACGGTGCCAGCAAATTCGTGCGCGGCGACGCCATTGCCGGCCTGCTGATTCTGTTTATCAACCTGATCGGCGGCATGGCGGTCGGTATCTTCCAGCACGGCATGAGCTTCGGTGACGCCGGTCGGGTCTACGCCTTGCTGACCATCGGTGACGGTTTGGTGGCGCAATTGCCATCACTGCTGCTGTCGACTGCGGCGGCGATCATGGTGACCCGTGCTTCGGGCTCCGAAGACATGGGCAAGCAGATCACCCGCCAGATGTTCACCTCGCCCAAGGCCCTGGCAGTCGCTGCCGGCCTGATGGCGGTGATGGGCCTGGTGCCCGGCATGCCGCACTTTTCATTCCTGACCATGGCGGCGGTGGCTGGTGGTGCCGCTTACCTGCTGTGGCGCAAGCACAACGTGGTCAAGGTCCAGGCTTTGCAAGAGGTCAAGCGCCAGCAGGAACTGCTGCCGTCGCCGGCTCGGGCCATGGAAACCAAGGAGCTTGGCTGGGATGACGTGACGCCGATCGACATGATTGGCCTGGAAGTCGGTTACCGCCTGATCCCGCTGGTGGATCGCAATCAGGGTGGGCAGTTGCTGGCGCGGATCAAGGGCGTGCGCAAGAAGCTGTCCCAGGACCTGGGCTTTCTGATGCCGACCGTGCACATCCGCGACAACCTTGACCTGGCGCCTAGCGCTTACCGTTTGACGCTGATGGGGGTGATCCTGGCCGAGGCCGAGATCTACCCTGATCGCGAGCTGGCGATCAACCCGGGGCAGGTCTATGGCTCGCTCAATGGCATCACCGCCAGGGATCCGGCTTTTGGTCTGGAGGCGGTGTGGATCGAGATCAGCCAACGGGCCCAGGCGCAGTCCCTCGGTTACACCGTGGTCGACGCCAGTACCGTGGTCGCCACTCACCTCAACCAGATTCTGTACAAGCACTCCAGCGAGCTGATCGGCCACGAGGAAGTCCAGCAGTTGATGCAATTGCTGGCCAAGAGCTCGCCGAAACTCGCCGAGGAGCTGGTGCCGGGCGTGCTGTCGCTGTCGCAGTTGCTCAAGGTGCTGCAGGCGTTGCTCGCCGAACAGGTGCCGGTACGTGACATTCGCAGCATTGCCGAGGCCATCGCGAACAATGCCGCCAAGAGTCAAGATACTGCCGCTCTGGTGGCCGCAGTCCGCGTCGGATTGTCGCGTGCCATCGTCCAAAGCATTGTAGGCACTGAGTCCGAGCTGCCTGTGATCACCTTGGAGCCAAGGTTGGAACAAATATTGCTCAATAGTCTGCAGAAGGCAGGACAAGGCCAGGAAGAAGGCGTTCTGCTGGAGCCAAGCATGGCTGAAAAGCTGCAGCGTTCGCTGATCGATGCGGCGCAGCGTCAAGAGATGCAAGGTCAACCGGTGATTCTGTTGGTGGCAGGTCCGGTACGCGCAATGCTTTCACGGTTTGGACGTTTGGCAGTCCCCGGTTTGCATGTGTTGGCGTACCAGGAAATCCCTGACAACAAACAAGTGACCATCGTTGCGACAGTAGGGCCCAACGGCTGAGGTAACGGGTTATGCAAGTTAAACGTTTTTTCGCCGCCGATATGCGTCAGGCCATGAAACTGGTTCGTGATGAGCTGGGCGCAGAGGCCGCCATTATCGGCAACCGCCGTATTGCTGGCGGTGTCGAGCTGACGGCTGCCCTCGACTACAAGCTGTCGGCGCTGGCGCCGCGCGTGCCGAACATGGAGCTCGAGGATGAGCTGCGCAAGACCCAGTCGCGGATCGTGACCGCCCAGGCGGAATTGAGCCTACGTGGCGACAGCGATGCCATGACCAATCGTCAGCTGTTCGCCGGCCTGCCACTGACGGCAGCCGAGCCGCTGATCGAGCCGACTTTTTCCGAGCCGCACCGTCCGGCGCCGGCCCCTGTCGCGGCAGACGGCATTGACCAGCGAGCGTTCGATTCGATGCGGTTCGAACTCAATGGCCTGCGCGAACTGCTGGAAGTCCAGCTCGGCTCCCTGGCCTGGAGTCAGCTGCAAGGCAGTCGTCCGGAGCAGGCCAACCTCTGGCGTCGCCTGCAGCGCATCGGCTTGTCCGGCCCCCTGGCCCGTGACCTGCTGGCGCTGGTGACTGAAATCGACGAACCCCGTCAGGCTTGGCGCATGCTGTTGGCGCACCTGGCGCGGATGATCGTGACCCCTGAGGTCGAGCCTTTGGAAGAGGGTGGCGTGATCGCCATGGTCGGCCCTGCCGGCATGGGCAAGACCACCACCCTGGCCAAGCTGGCGGCGCGTTATGTGCTCAAGTACGGCGCGCACAACATCGCGCTGGTGAGCATGGACAGCTTCCGTATCGGTGCCCAGGAACAGCTCAAGACCCTGGGGCGGATTCTCAATGTGTCGGTGACCCATGTCGACCCGGGCCAGTCCCTGGCGCAGGCGCTCGACCCACTGTTGCGCAAGCGCGTGGTGCTGATCGATACCGCCGGCCTGCAAGCCAGCGACCCGGCCCTGCGCATGCAGCTCGAAAGCCTGGCCGGTCGCGGGATCAAATCGAAGAATTATCTGGTCCTGGCCACCACCAGCCAGAAACAGGTGCTCACCGCCGCCTATCACAGCTACAAGCGCTGCGGGTTGGCCGGTTGCATCCTGACTAAACTGGATGAAACGGCCAGCCTCGGTGAAGTGTTGAGCCTGGCGATCAGTCATGAGTTGCCCGTTGCCTATCTGACCGATGGGCCACGGATTCCTGACGATCTGCACCTGCCGCGTCGGCACCAGTTGGTCAGTCGCGCAGTGAGCGTGCAGATGCAGGAAGAACCCAGCGAAGAAGCCATGGCCGATATGTTCGCGGACCTCTATCACAACCCCGCAAAACGGGTTGGATGAGGATGGTCATGAAGAGATTGCACCGTATCTACATCGATGGTCTGCCATGCATTGTTCCAACGGTGAACGCGCAGCCAGTTATGTGGCCCCGTCTAAGTAAGACAAGGTAAAGAAAGAACATGGGCAGCATGCATCCCGTACAGGTGATTGCGGTGACCGGCGGCAAGGGTGGCGTCGGCAAGACTAACGTGTCAGTGAACTTGTCACTGGCCCTGGCTGAGCTCGGCCGGCGCGTCATGCTGCTGGACGCCGACCTGGGCCTGGCCAATGTCGACGTCCTGCTGGGCCTGACCCCCAAACGTACCCTGGCTGACGTCATCGAGGGCCGCTGCGAGCTGCGCGACGTGCTGCTCCAGGGCCCGGGCGGGATCCGTATCGTGCCTGCCGCCTCCGGCACCCAGAGCATGGTGCACCTGAGCCCGGCCCAGCATGCCGGCCTGATCCAGGCTTTCAGTGATATCGGCGACAACCTCGATGTGCTGGTCATCGACACCGCTGCGGGTATTGGTGACTCGGTAGTCAGTTTTGTCCGCGCGGCCCAGGAAGTTCTGCTGGTGGTCTGCGACGAACCGACCTCGATCACTGACGCCTACGCGCTGATCAAACTGCTCAATCGCGACTACGGCATGAACCGTTTCCGGGTCCTGGCCAACATGGCGCAAAGCCCGCAGGAGGGTCGCAATCTGTTCGCTAAGTTGACCAAGGTCACGGATCGCTTCCTGGACGTGGCCTTACAATACGTCGGTGCAGTTCCTTACGACGAATGCGTACGCAAGGCCGTGCAAAAGCAGCGTGCGGTCTATGAAGCCTTTCCTCGTTCGAAGTGCTCGCTGGCGTTCAAGGCCATTGCGCAAAAAGTCGATACCTGGCCGTTGCCTGCCAACCCACGTGGGCATCTGGAGTTTTTTGTCGAGCGGCTAGTGCAGCAAACAGCAGGACCGGTGCTATGACAGCCAGCGGCTACAACCTGTACAAGAAGTCGGCACGTGACAGCCAATATGAATTGATCGAGCGCTATGCGCCTCTGGTCAAGCGTATCGCCTACCACCTGCTGGCACGGCTGCCGGCCAGTGTCCAGGTCGAAGACCTGATCCAGGCCGGGATGATCGGTTTGCTCGAAGTGTCGACCAAGTACGATGCGAGCAAGGGCGCAAGTTTCGAGACTTATGCCGGGATTCGTATTCGTGGGGCGATGCTCGACGAAGTGCGCAAGGGCGATTGGGCGCCACGTTCAGTACACCGCAATACACGGATGGTGAGTGATGCCATTCGCTCAATTGAAGCTAAAACCGGTCGTGACGCTAAAGATCACGAAGTTGCGGCCGAACTTGAATTGAGCCTCGACGATTATTACGGGATTTTGAACGACACCTTGGGCAGCCGCCTGTTCAGCTTCGACGACCTTTTGCAGGACGGCGAGCATGAAGGGCTGCATGAGGATGGCGCGAGTGCTCATCTCGAGCCGTCACGCGATCTGGAAGATGAACGCTTCCAGGCGGCGCTGGCGGACGCGATTGCCAATTTGCCGGAGCGTGAGCGACTGGTCTTGGCGCTGTACTACGACGAAGAGCTGAACCTCAAGGAAATCGGTGAGGTCCTGGGGGTCAGCGAATCGCGGGTCAGCCAGTTACACAGCCAGTGCGCGGCCCGCTTGCGGGGGCGTTTGGGGGAGTGGCGAGCGCGCTGACAGGCAGTGTGGGGACACTGCGAACGGGACCGGTAAGGCGTGATGCCGCACCGGTCTTGCAGTGTGTATTCCATGCAGTCGTTGAGTGTTACGTCGTATTGATTGAATGGCGCGTTCAGGTGCTGGGCGCGTTTAAGACTGCTTGGAGGTCGAATTGGACAAGAACATGAAAATCCTCATCGTTGATGACTTCTCAACGATGCGGCGGATCATAAAAAACCTGTTGCGTGACCTGGGTTTCACCAACACGGTCGAGGCCGATGACGGTACTACCGCCATTCCGGTCCTCAACAGCGGGAGCATCGACTTTCTGGTAACGGACTGGAACATGCCTGGCATGACCGGTATCGATTTGCTGCGCCACGTGCGCGCCGACGAGAAGCTCAAGCACCTGCCGGTGCTGATGGTGACTGCCGAGGCCAAGCGTGAACAGATCATTGAAGCGGCTCAGGCCGGCGTCAATGGCTACGTAGTGAAACCATTCACGGCTCAGGCGTTGAAAGAGAAGATCGAAAAAATCTTCGAACGCATCGGTTGATGCGCGAAGACATTGCGCCACGGGGGAGCTATGGAGCATAACGAATCTTCATTGGGCGATTTTGAATCGACCCTGAAAAAACATGCCCACGAACTGGTCGAGAGCCTTGAAAAAGGCAAGTTTGGCGAGGCTGTGCAACTGATCCATGAGCTCAATCAGACCCGTGACCGCGGCCTGTATCAGGAAGTCGGCAAGCTCACCCGCGAGCTGCATAGCGCGATCGTCAATTTTCAGATTGACCCGCATATGCCGCAAGCCGAGGAAGTTTCACAGATCACGGATGCCACCGAGCGCCTGTCCTATGTGGTCAGGCTGACCGAGGCTGCGGCCAATCGCACCATGGATTTGGTGGAAAGCAGCACCCCGCTGGTCAACGGCCTGAGCAACGATGCCCAGGCCTTGAGCGCTGACTGGGGGCGCTTCATGCGTCGCGAAGTCGGGGCTGAAGAGTTTCGCGAGTTGGCACGGCGCGTCGACAGTTTCCTGACGCGTAGCGAACAGGAGACCCGGACCGTTTCCGGCCATCTCAACGACATTCTGTTGGCGCAGGATTACCAGGACCTCACGGGCCAGGTGATCAAGCGCGTGACCCAGTTGGTCACGGAAGTCGAAAGCAATCTGCTCAAACTCGTCTTGATGGCCAGCCAGGTCGACCGTTTTGCGGGCATCGAACATGACCGCGAATCGATCCTGGCTGAAAAAGATCCGCAAAAACATCTCGCCAAGGGTGAAGGTCCGCAGATTCATGCCGATAAACGTGAAGACGTTGTGTCCGGTCAGGACGATGTAGACGATTTGCTTTCCAGCCTTGGATTCTAGGAGCACCCATTAATGAGCTTCGGCGCCGATGAAGAGATCCTTCAGGATTTCCTGGTTGAGGCCGGCGAGATTCTAGAGCAATTGTCCGAACAACTGGTCGAGCTGGAAAGCCGACCGGATGATGCGGATCTGCTCAATGCAATTTTTCGCGGTTTTCACACTGTTAAAGGGGGCGCCGGCTTCCTCCAGCTCAATGAGCTGGTGGAGTGCTGCCACATCGCCGAGAACGTCTTCGACATCCTGCGCAAGGGTGAGCGTCGTGTCGACTCGGAGCTGATGGATGTGGTGCTCGAAGCGCTGGACGCGGTGAACGGCATGTTCGGCCAGGTCCGCGAACGGACCCAGGTCACGGCAGCGACTCCGGAGCTGCTCGCGGCTCTGGCGCGTCTGGCAGAGCCTGCGGCTGCGGTAGAGGTGGCAGCGGAGCCTGAAGTGGCTGAAGCGGTGGCCGAGCCGGTGGCTGAAAGCGAATCGGGCGATATCACCGATAACGAATTCGAGCTGCTGCTGGACTCGCTCAACGCCGCCAAGGCCGAAGCCGAGGCGCCTGCGGCTGCTCCGGTGGCCAGCAGCGATGCGGCCAGCGACGAAATCACCGATGCCGAGTTCGAGTCCTTGCTCGACCAGTTGCATGGCAAGGGCCAGTTCGCCCCGGATGCCGTTGCAGCGAGCGAACCTGCCGCGGCGAAAGCAGCGACGCCGGGTGCGAGCGACAGCAACGAAATTACCGATGATGAATTCGAAGCACTGCTCGATCAGTTGCATGGCAAGGGCAACTTTGCCGTGGACGCGCTCGAGTCTGCCGTCGCTTCGGTACCGGCAGCTGCCGCGCCCGTCGCGGCTGCAGCCGGCAGCGACCTGATCAGCGATCACGAATTCGAATCACTGCTCGACGAATTGCACGGCAAGGGCAAATTTTCCGAGGTGGCGGGTGCCGGTTCTGCCGCTCCAGCCGCTGCGACCGCGGCTGCGGTGGCGGCCAAGCCCGTGGTGAAAAAGCCCGAGCCCAAGGCCGAAGCTCCCAAGGCTGCGGCTCCAGCGGCCGCTGCAGCACCTGCTCCGGCACGTGCCGCCGCAGCGCCACCGCCAGAAAAACCCGCCAGTGAAGCCGAGACCACCGTACGGGTTGATACCGCACGCCTGGACGAGATCATGAACATGGTCGGCGAACTGGTGCTGGTGCGTAACCGCCTGGTGCGCCTGGGCCTCAACAGCGGCGATGAAGCCATGCAAAAGGCCGTGTCGAACCTCGACGTGGTCACGGCCGACCTGCAGACCGCGGTGATGAAGACCCGGATGCAGCCGATCAAGAAAGTGTTCGGGCGCTTCCCGCGCCTGGTTCGCGACCTTGCGCGGCAGCTGAAGAAAGAGATCAACCTGGAGCTGGTCGGCGAAGAAACCGACCTCGACAAGAACCTGGTGGAGGCCCTGGCCGACCCGCTGGTCCACTTGGTGCGCAACGCGGTCGACCACGGTATCGAGTCACCGGAAGAGCGCGAAGCCTCGGGCAAGGCGCGCGGTGGCAAGGTGATCCTGGCCGCTGAGCAAGAGGGCGACCATATCCTGCTGTCGATCTCCGATGACGGCAAAGGCATGGACCCGAATGTGCTGCGCGCCATTGCCGTCAAGCGTGGGGTGATGGACAAGGATGCCGCTGATCGCCTGAGCGACACCGAGTGCTACAACCTGATTTTCGCCCCGGGGTTCTCGACCAAGACCGAGATCTCCGACGTCTCCGGACGCGGCGTGGGCATGGACGTGGTGAAAACCAAGATTTCCCAGCTCAACGGTTCGATCAATATTTACTCGACCAAGGGCCAGGGCTCGAAGATCGTGATCAAGGTGCCGTTGACCTTGGCGATCATGCCGACCCTGATGGTCATGCTGGGCAACCAGGCGTTTGCGTTCCCTCTGGTCAACGTCAACGAGATCTTCCACCTGGACCTGTCGCGCACCAACGTGGTCGACGGCCAGGAAGTGGTGATCGTGCGCGACAAGGCGTTGCCACTGTTTTACCTCAAGCGCTGGCTGGTCCGTTCCGCCGCTCATGAAGAGCAGCGTGAAGGCCATGTGGTGATCCTTTCGGTGGGCACCCAGCGGATCGGCTTTGTCGTCGATCAACTGGTCGGCCAGGAAGAAGTGGTCATCAAGCCATTGGGCAAGATGCTGCAAGGGACCCCGGGCATGTCCGGCGCCACCATTACCGGTGACGGCCGCATTGCACTGATCCTCGATGTTCCAAGCATGCTCAAGCGTTACGCCGCACGGCGTATTTGATTCGGGGTGGCGGGGCGATTTGCCTCGCCCCGCCTAACGGAGTGTTTATGGCAGTCAAAGTCCTGGTGGTGGACGATTCGGGGTTTTTCCGCCGCCGCGTCTCGGAAATTCTTTCAGCGGATGCGAACATCCAGGTCGTCGGTACGGCGACCAATGGCAAAGAGGCGATCGATCAGGCCCTGGCACTCAAGCCGGACGTGATCACCATGGACTACGAGATGCCGATGATGGATGGCATCACGGCGGTGCGGCACATCATGCAGCGCTGTCCGACCCCGGTATTGATGTTTTCCTCGCTGACCCATGAAGGCGCCCGGGTAACCCTCGATGCGCTGGATGCCGGTGCGGTCGACTTCCTGCCCAAGAACTTCGAAGACATCTCGCGCAATCCCGAGAAGGTCAAGCAGCTGCTGTGCGAGAAAGTCCACAGCATCTCGCGCAGTAACCGTCGTTTCAGCAGCTACAGCACTCCGGCTCCGCAGCCGGCTGCCGCCCCGGCGCCTGCGCCATCGGGTATCAGCAGCTTCGGCAGCAGCAGTGCTGCGCCGCGTCCGTCCGCACCGGCTCCTGCGCCTGCCCGGGCTCCGGCGGCCAGCGCTTCGTCGCCGGCACCGAAACGCAAAGCCTACAAACTGGTGGCCATCGGTACCTCTACTGGCGGTCCGGTTGCCTTGCAGCGGGTCTTGACCCAGTTGCCGGCCAACTTCCCGGCACCGATCGTCTTGATCCAGCACATGCCAGCGGCCTTCACCAAGGCTTTTGCCGAGCGTCTGGACAAGCTGTGCCGGATCAGCGTCAAGGAAGCCGAGGATGGCGACATCCTGCGTCCGGGCCTGGCCCTGCTGGCACCCGGTGGCAAGCAGATGATGATCGACGGCCGTGGCGCGGTGAAAATCCTCCCCGGCGACGAGCGTCTGAACTACAAGCCTTGCGTGGATATCACCTTCGGTTCGGCGGCCAAGTCCTACGGTGACAAAGTTCTGGCGGTGGTGCTCACCGGCATGGGCGCCGACGGTCGCGAAGGCGCACGCCTGCTCAAGCAGGGCGGCAGCGCGATCTGGGCCCAGGATGAAGCCAGCTGCGTGATCTACGGCATGCCAATGGCCATCGTCAAAGCCGACCTCGCAGACGCGGTGTACGGCTTGGACGACATCGGCAGGCATCTGGTCGAGGCCTGTATCTGATGGATGTCTTGAGCCTTATCGGGATCATCATGGCGTTTGTCGCCATCATTGGCGGCAATTACCTGGAAGGTGGTCACCTGTCGGCCCTGGCCAACGGTCCGGCGGCGCTGATTGTGCTGGGTGGCACCATCGGTGCGGCCTTGCTGCAGTCGCCGATGAGCGCATTCAAGCGTGCCGTGCAGATTCTGGGCTGGATCCTCTTCCCGCCCCGGGTCGATCTGCCCGGCGGCATCGATCGGGTCGTCAACTGGAGCCTGACCGCGCGCAAGGAGGGCCTGCTGGGCCTGGAAGGCGTGGCCGATGCCGAGCCCGACGCTTATTCGCGCAAGGGCCTGCAACTGCTGGTGGACGGCGCCGAGCCGGAAGCCATCCGCAGCATCCTGGAGGTGGACTTCTACACCCAGGAAAGCCGCGACATCGAAGCGGCCAAAGTCTTTGAAAGCATGGGCGGCTATGCGCCGACCATCGGCATCATCGGTGCGGTGATGGGCCTGATCCACGTGATGGGCAACCTCGCCGATCCGTCCCAGCTCGGCAGCGGCATTGCCGTGGCCTTTGTCGCCACCATCTACGGCGTGGCCAGTGCCAACCTGGTGCTGCTGCCGGTGGCGGCCAAGCTCAAGTCGATTGCCTTGCGGCAGTCGCGTTATCGCGAAATGTTGCTGGAAGGGATCCTGTCGATTGCCGAAGGTGAGAACCCTCGTTCCATCGAGTTGAAGCTGCAAGGCTTCATGGATTGATGGGAGGAATGGAGCATGGCCCGTCGCCGCAAGCCTGAAGAACACGTCAACCACGAACGCTGGCTGGTGTCCTACGCCGACTTCATCACCTTACTTTTCGCGTTTTTCGTGGTCATGTACTCGATCTCGTCGATCAACGAAGGCAAGTACAAGGTGATTTCCGAAGCGCTGGTCGGCGTATTCACCGACTCCGACCGGGCCCTCAAGCCGATCCCCATCGGCGATGAGCGGCCCAAGACCGTGACCCCGGCCAAGCCGCTGGTCAAGGACAGCGACGAGACCGATGCTGGTATTTCCGGGGGCAGCGATCCGCTCAAGAGCATCGCCGACGATATCAGCGCAGCCTTTGGCGACCTGATCAGCTCCAACCAGATGACCGTGCGCGGCAATGAGTTGTGGGTCGAGATCGAACTCAACTCCAGCCTGTTGTTCGGCAGCGGCGACGCCATGCCCAGCGACCTGGCGTTCAATATCATCGACAAGGTGGCGGCGATTCTGAAGCCGTTCGACAACCCGATCCACGTCGAAGGCTTTACCGATAACCAGCCGATTCAGACCGCCCAATACCCGACCAACTGGGAGCTGTCCTCGGCCCGTTCGGCGAGTATCGTGCGCATGCTGGCCATGCAGGGGGTCAACCCCGCACGCATGGCATCGGTCGGCTATGGCGAGTTCCAGCCGGTGGCCAACAATGCCACCGCCGAAGGCCGGGCGCGCAATCGCCGGGTAGTACTGGTGGTGTCGCGCAACCTCGATGTACGGCGCAGCCTGACTGGTACCGGCACCGCCAATGCGACACCCGATGCCGCATTGAAGCGGGCTGGCACACAAACTGCACCAACCCCGGTCAAGACGCCGGTACGACAGAGCGCCGTCAATTCTCCGTCACCCGCTTTATAACTAGTGCTATTTCTCGGCCGGTCTTCTGGCTTGTCGAGAGGAACAATCCGAATGAGAGTCTGGGCAGTCGCCAATCAAAAGGGTGGTGTCGGTAAAACCACCAGTTCCATCGCTTTAGCCGGCTTGCTGGCCGAGGCGGGCAAGCGCGTGGTCGTGGTTGACCTCGACCCCCACGGCTCGATGACCAGTTACTTCGGTTACGACCCTGACACCCTGGAACACAGCAGCTACGACCTGTTCCTGCACCGGGGCAGTGTGCCTCAGGATCTGCCGGGCCAGCTCCTGCTGCCCACCAGCGATGAACGTATTTCCCTGCTGCCATCGAGCACCGCGCTGGCGACCCTTGAGCGTCAGTCGCCGGGGCAGAGCGGCCTGGGCCTGGTGATTGCCAAGAGCCTGGCGCAGCTGTGGCAGGATTTTGATTACGCCGTGATCGACAGCCCGCCGCTGCTCGGGGTGTTGATGGTCAATGCCCTGGCGGCCAGCCAGCAGTTGGTGATCCCGGTGCAGACCGAGCATCTGGCGGTCAAGGGCCTGGAACGCATGGTCAATACCCTGGCGATGATCAATCGTTCGCGCAAGCAGGCGCTGCCATTCACCATCGTGCCGACCCTGTTCGACCGTCGTACCCAGGCTTCCCTGGGCACTCTGCGGGTATTGCGTGACAAGTTTCCTGACGACATCTGGCAGGGCTACATCCCGGTCGATACCCGCCTGCGCGATGCCAGCCGGGCCGGCCTGACGCCTTCGCAGTTCGATGGCAAGAGCCGTGGCGTCCTGGCCTACCGGGCGCTGCTCAAGCACCTGCTGGCGCAACAGCTTGTCGCGCAGGTGGCCTGACGTGCGTTTTCATTCAAGCCGGACCCCGATCTTGCCGATAACCCCTACAGGTCACTGTGTCGGGGTCGCTCCATGGGCATTCATATGAACCGTCCTCTGGACATAAAAAGCCGACCGCAACTGGCGCTGCAGTCCTATCTGGACGCGCTGTTGCAGGACGCGACCGAAGAAGAAGCAGCACCGCTCGCACCCCCTGTGGCCGTGATCGAAGAGCCCGTCGCGGAGTTGGACGAGTTCCAACTGGCGGTGCTCGAAGAGCAGGCCCATGACGCCAAGGTGATCAAGGCCGCGCCGCCGGCGGCGCGTACCGAAGTTCAGGTCAAGGCGGCTCCTGTGGTGGCGCCTGTGCTGGACGCGCCGGCGCCGGTCCTGCCGTCGATTTCACCGGTCGCGCCGATGCTCCAGGCATTGGTGGCGCCGGTGGTCGAAGTGCATTTGCCGCCCAGCAATACGCCGCCACCCGTGGTGGGTGACGACCGCCCCAGCTGGGCCGCCGAGCCGTTCGAATGCCTGCTGTTCGACGTTGCCGGTTTGACCCTGGCAGTGCCGCTGGTGTGCCTGGGTTCGATCTACTCCCTGGCTGGCCAGGAGTTGACGCCGCTGTTCGGCCAGCCGGAATGGTTCCTGGGCATCCTGCCGAGCCAGGCTGGCAACCTGAAGGTGCTGGACACTGCGCGTTGGGTGATGCCTGATCGCTATCGCGATGATTTCCGCCAGGGCCTGCAATACGTGATCTCGGTGCAGGGCTACGAGTGGGGGCTGGCGGTGCATCAAGTCAGCCGCTCGTTGCGCCTGGACCCCAATGAAATCAAATGGCGCAGCCATCGCGGCCAACGTCCGTGGCTGGCCGGTACGGTGATCGAGCACATGTGTGCCTTGCTCGACGTCGCCGCATTGGCTGAACTGATCGCCAGTGGCGGCGCCAAGCAGATGGCCTTCAACAAACCGGCCAACAAGCCGACATAGACAAATAACAGGTGGCGCCGTTGGCGTTGCCCGATAGAACACACACCGTTTTCAACGGTTTTTTGAGGGGTCAGGGGTATGAATAAGTCGTCGTCTGCACAGAGTTCCGAAGATCCGATCCTGCAATGGGTAACCTTCAAGCTGGATAACGAGTCCTACGGCATCAATGTGATGCGTGTCCAGGAAGTCCTGCGCTACACCGAAATCGCCCCTGTGCCGGGTGCGCCGAGCTATGTGCTGGGCATCATCAACCTGCGCGGCAATGTGGTCACCGTGATCGACACCCGCCAGCGCTTCGGCCTGGTGCCGACCGAGGTCAACGACAACACCCGTATCGTCATCATCGAAGCCGACAAGCAAGTGGTCGGGATCATGGTCGACAGCGTGGCGGAAGTGGTTTACCTGCGTCAGTCGGAAGTCGAAACCGCACCTAACGTCGGTAACGAAGAGTCGGCCAAGTTCATCCAGGGCGTGTGCAACAAGAACGGCGAACTGCTGATTCTGGTTGAGCTGGACAAGATGATGAGCGAAGAAGAATGGTCGGAACTGGAGAGTATCTGATTGATTCTTGAGGTTGCAGTGATTGTCCTGGCCATCCTCTGGATAGCCTCTGTGGCGCTGTTTGTGTCCTATACCCGCAACCAGCGGCAGATTGCCGCGCAGCAGGCCGAGGGCGATGCGCTGCGAGACCAGCGCATCAAGGAACTCTCCCGGCGCGTCGACAATTACCAGAACGGTACGGTGCGCATGGGCGAGGACTTGCACGAGTTGCGCGCCGTGGTCGGGCCGTTGCCGGACAAACTGGCGCAGCTGGAGCAGCGTGATCCTTCCAGCCTGTCGTTTGCCCAGGCCGCGCGCCTGGTGGGCATGGGGGCCAGCGTCGATGAGCTGACCCAGTCCTGCGGCCTGACCCAGGCCGAAGCCGAGCTGATGAGCAAGTTGCATAAAAACTAGCTGCAAGCCGCAAGCTGCCAGTTTTTAGCTTGAAGCTTGTGGCTTACAGCTGGCGGCTGCTGTCCGGTGTTACATCCTTCTCCTGCGCCACCGCATCCGGATCATGCCCCGCTGGGAACTTGCCCTTGAGGTTCCAGGCGAAGGCAATGATCTCGGCGATGGTCCGATACAACTCCTCGGGGATACTGTCCCCCAACTCCATCCGTGCCAGCAGCTTCACCAACTCGGCGTTTTCGTAGATCGGCACTTCATAGTCGCGGGCGATTTTCAGGATTGCTTCGGCCAGGGCATCGTCACCTTTGGCGGTCAGGGTCGGGGCTTGCCGGCCGTCGTACTTGAGGGCGATGGCTTGGCGGGGAGTGTTGGGGTTTTTCATGCGGTTTCGTCGACCCAGCGTTGTTCCAATCGGGTTTTCGTGCCCTGGGGCGGGGTGCCGAGGTGGCAATCCAGATCGCCCACCGTCAGGCCTGAAGCCAGCAGGCGCTCGCGCAGGCTGCCCAGGTGGCTCTCGATCAGGCTCGCGGTATAGGCCCGTTCAGCCCACAGCTGGCTGGATAGCCGGCCCTGAATCAATTGCGCCTGCACGTGCAGCGGCCCCAATGGCTCAAGATCGAACGCCAGTTCGACCCGCCACAGTGCCTGCTTGGGTTCGCGTTCTTCGCGTTTTTCGTTGGGTTCCGGCTCTACGGGCTCTTCGCGCTGGAACTTGACCTGCAACGGCACGATGTCTTGCAGGGTGCGCATGGGGATTTCCAGTTGCCAGGTGGTTTGCAGGCGTCCGTCATCGGTCAGGCCGGTTTGCTCCAGGCTGGACAGTTGATGGCTTTGCAGGCGCGACACGGCGGCTGCGGCCAGGCGCAGCAGGTGTTCCAGGTCGCCTTCGCCCTCCAGGCTCTGCAGCAGCCGCGAGGGCAGGGGGAAGCCGCCTGGCTGGGGCTTGGCGCTGACTTGACCGAGGGTGCCCAGGGCGCTGCGCACAAAGCTCGGCAGGACCTGGGCCAGGGTGTTGGCGGCAATGATCGCGTTGAAGTTGCTGCCGGTGGGGAGCGCCGGGGCCAGTTGCGCGATCAGGCGCAGCAGGTTGCCCTTGAGGTCCGGGGGCTGGACCGGGTTGTCCCCGGCCAGCAGCTTGGCTTCCAGGAACATGCCGCTATTGGCCAGCGCCAGTGCCAGGCCCTTGGGATTGCTCAGTTGTTGCAGGTCGGGGAGTCCGGCCAGGAGTTTGTCCACGGCCAGGCGCAGGTCATTGGAGGTGGCATCGTCGGCCGGCAGATTCTGCAGGGCGCTGAGCAGCCCGGTCAGCGAGGCCTGGCGGCTTTGCTGGGTGCTCAGTTGCTGGGCGATTGCCAATTGCTCCTGGCGTCCGCTCAGGGGCACGAAATTCAACGTCTGGGCATCCTGGACCATGGCGCTCAACAGGCTGCCGATGCGCAGCGGCTGAGGGCTGTCGATGCTCAGGGTGCTGCCGCTCAGGGCGGTGTTGAGCAGGCTCACCAGGGAGCGGTAGACCGCCGGTTGGCCGGCGGCCTGGGGCAGCACCTGGCTGGTCAGGACCTTGCCTTGCAGCAGGGTGCCGACCGGCAGTTGTGCGGTATCGAGGCGGGTCAGGGTGGCGACGCTGGACGCCAGGGCCTGCTGCACGCTGATCGCCAGGTTGCCGGCGGACGGCTGGCTGATGGCGAGGCTGGTGCCTTGGGGCAATGGCTGGTTGCTGGTGGCCTGAATCGTGGTCTGCTTGCCGCTGTCGAGGGTGACCTTGAGCAACAGCTCGAAGGTCTGGTCCGCCTGCTTCAGTGACAGGACTTCGGCGCGGGCAGTCTGGCCGGCGGCGATCAGGCCTTCCATGGGCTGCAACAGCTTGAGCAGCTCACTGCCGACCCCCGGCGCGCGCGTGGCGGAGGGCGTCGCCTGGGGCAGCGGGAGGATGTTGATTTCACCTGACATCTGGACACAACCTGAGGAAATTAGCCCTCTTTAGAGTAGGGCATCACATGTATAATGCCGCCCGTCTTTGGATGCGCGGTAAAAACATGGCAAATGTTTGACGCAGCTCTCTAGAACCGGCTGCCAATGCATTTATTCTGCACCTCTTTAACGGCCGCTCGACAGCCGACTTGAACCGTAAAGGCCTGCTATCTCTTGACCAGCCCTCTTCTAGAAGCCGTCGCCCTTGCCTGTGAGCGAGACTTGCGTCTGCTGTTTGAAAACCTCGAATTGCGTGTGCAGGCGGGCGACATGCTGCAGATCAGCGGCCCCAATGGCAGTGGCAAGACCAGCCTGCTGCGCTTGCTGGCCGGGCTGATGCAGCCCACCGACGGCAAGGTGCTGCTCAATGGCCAGCCATTGGCCTCCCAGCGCATCGAACTGGCGCGCAATCTGTTGTGGATCGGCCATGCCGCCGGGATCAAGGATGTGCTGAGCCCGGAAGAGAACCTCTCCTGGCTCTGTGCCCTGCACCAACCGGCGCAGCGCGAGGCGATCTGGCAGGCGCTGGCGGCGGTCGGGCTGCGAGGCTTCGAGGATGTGCCGTGCCACACCTTGTCGGCCGGTCAGCAGCGCCGCGTGGCCCTGGCCCGTTTGTACCTCGACGGGCCGCCACTGTGGGTGCTCGATGAACCTTTCACCGCCCTCGACAAACAGGGCGTGGCCCAACTTGAAGAACACCTGGCCGGGCATTGCGAGCGTGGCGGCATGGTGGTCCTGACCACTCACCATACGTTGGCGCGGGTACCGGCCGGTTATCGCGACATCGACCTGGGGCAGTGGGCGGTATGAGTGTGTTTGCGCTATTGGTGGCCCGCGAGGCCCGACTGTTGTTTCGCCGTCCGGCGGAGTTGGCCAACCCGTTGGTGTTCTTCGCCATCGTTGTCGCATTATTCCCATTGGCGGTGGGACCTGAGTCTCAATTGTTGCAAACCTTGTCTCCGGGACTGGTCTGGGTCGCGGCACTTTTGTCAGTCCTGCTCTCGCTGGACGGGCTGTTTCGCAGTGATTTCGAGGACGGATCCCTGGAGCAGTGGGTCCTTTCGCCGCACCCCCTGGCTCTTCTGGTATTGGCCAAGGTGCTGGCACACTGGGCGTTTTCCGGCCTGGCACTGGTATTGCTTGCGCCCCTGTTGGCCTTGATGCTCGGATTGCCTACGGCGGCCATTCCGGTGCTGCTGTTGTCATTGCTGCTCGGCACCCCCGTACTGAGCCTGCTCGGCGCAGTGGGCGCCGCGCTGACAGTGGGGTTGAAACGCGGCGGGCTGTTGCTGGCGCTGCTGATTCTGCCCCTGTACATCCCGGTACTGATTCTCGGCAGCGGCGCCTTGCAGGCGGCGTTGCAGGGCATGCCGGCAACCGGTTTTCTGCTGTGGCTTGGGAGCCTGACCGCCCTTGCAGTAACCCTGACACCCTTTGCAATAGCGGCTGGCCTGAAGATCAGCGTCGGCGAATAATAATGCGGTCTGATCGTTTTTTGATCACTTCTTGGTACAAGAACAGACCCTGACTTTTCGTGATAACGAAGAGCAACCGTGATGGAAACAGTATGAACTGGACCTGGTTTCATAAGCTCGGCTCACCCAAATGGTTTTATGGCATCAGCGGCAAGCTGCTGCCCTGGCTGAGCGTCGCCGCCTTGTTGCTGATCGGTATCGGCGTGGTCTGGGGTCTGGTCTTCGCGCCGCCGGATTACCAGCAAGGCAATAGCTTTCGGATCATCTATATCCATGTGCCGATGGCGATGCTGGCCCAGTCCTGCTACGTGATGCTGGCGGTGTGCGGGGTGGTCAGCCTGGTATGGAAGATGAAACTGGCCGATGTCGCCTTGCAGTGCGCGGCGCCCATCGGGCATTCGATGACCGTGATTGCGTTGTTGACCGGGGCGATCTGGGGCAAGCCGACCTGGGGCTCGTGGTGGGTCTGGGATGCACGACTGACGTCGATGCTTATCCTCCTGTTTCTGTACGCAGGTCTTATTGCGCTGAACCAGGCCATCAGCAATCGTGAGAGCGCCGCCAAGGCCTGCGCGGTGCTGGCCGTCGTCGGGGTGATCAACATCCCGATCATCAAATACTCGGTGGAGTGGTGGAACACCCTGCACCAGGGCGCGACCTTCACCCTGACCGAACGCCCGGCGATGCCTGCCGAGATGTGGCTGCCGCTGCTGCTGACGGTGCTGGGTTTCTATTGCCTGTTCGGCGTGCTGCTGCTGTTGCGCATGCGCCTTGAGGTGCTCAAGCGTGAAGCCCGGACCAGCTGGGTCAAGGCCGAAATCCAACGCAGCCTGGAGGTGGCGCCATGAGTTTTGCATCCTTCGACGATTTTCTCGCCATGGGCCATCACGGCCTGTATGTCTGGTCGGCCTATGGCATCTGCCTGGTGATCCTGGCTCAGGAACTGGCGGTGCCGATCGTGGCCCGCAAGCGTTATCTGCAACAAGAGGCGCGTCGTTTGCGCCGGGAGAACGGCAAGTGAATCCGCTGCGTAAAAAGCGTCTTTTGATCATCCTGGCGATCCTGGCCGGTATCGGCATTGCAGTGGGCCTGGCCCTCAGCGCGCTGAAGGAAAACATCAACCTGTTCTACACCCCGACCCAGATCGCCAATGGCGAGGCGCCCCTGGACACGCGGATTCGCGCCGGCGGCATGGTCGAGCAGGGTTCGCTGCAACGCTCTGGCGATTCGCTGGACGTACGCTTTGTGGTCACCGACTTCAACAAGTCCGTGACTATCTCCTACCGCGGCATCCTCCCGGATCTGTTTCGCGAAGGGCAGGGCATCGTTGCCCTGGGCAAGCTCAATGCCGAGGGCGTGGTGGTGGCCGATGAAGTACTGGCCAAGCACGACGAGAAGTACATGCCCCCCGAGGTGACCAAGGCCCTGAAAGACAGCGGCCAATCGGCACCGACACCCGCGAAGGAGGGTTAACCCATGACTTCCGCACTTTTCATCCCTGAACTGGGGCATCTGGCGATGATCCTGGCCCTGTGCTTTGCCCTGGTCCAGGCGGTGATCCCGCTGCTCGGCGCCTGGCGCGGCGATCGGCTGTGGATGAGCCTGGCTCAGCCGGCGGCCTGGGGGCAGTTCGCCTTCCTGCTGTTCGCCTTCGGCTGCCTGACCTATGCCTTCATGAGCGACGACTTCTCGGTCGCCTATGTGGCCAGCAACTCCAACAGCGCCTTGCCCTGGTACTACAAGTTCAGCGCAGTATGGGGCGCCCACGAAGGCTCGCTGCTGCTCTGGGCGTTGATCCTGGGTGGCTGGACCTTTGCCGTGTCGGTGTTCTCGCGGCAGTTGCCGCAGGTGATGCTGGCCCGGGTGCTGGCGGTGATGGGCATGATCAGCACCGGCTTCCTGCTGTTTCTGATCCTGACCTCCAACCCTTTCGCGCGGATCTTGCCGCAGATCCCGGCCGACGGCCGTGACCTCAACCCGTTGCTGCAGGACATCGGCCTGATCGTTCACCCGCCGATGCTGTACATGGGTTATGTCGGCTTCTCCGTGGCCTTCGCCTTCGCCATTGCCGCGCTGCTCGGCGGGCGTCTCGACGCCGCCTGGGCGCGCTGGTCGCGTCCCTGGACCATCGTCGCCTGGGCTTTCCTCGGCATCGGCATCACCCTGGGCTCCTGGTGGGCCTACTACGAACTCGGCTGGGGCGGCTGGTGGTTCTGGGACCCGGTGGAAAACGCCTCCTTCATGCCGTGGCTGGTGGGGACGGCCCTGATCCACTCCCTGGCCGTCACGGAAAAGCGCGGCGTGTTCAAGAGCTGGACCGTACTGCTGGCCATTGCCGCGTTTTCCCTGAGCTTGCTGGGAACCTTCCTGGTGCGTTCCGGGGTACTGACCTCGGTGCATGCCTTCGCCTCCGACCCAGAGCGCGGCGTGTTCATCCTGATCTTCCTGCTGTTTGTGGTGGGCGGTTCGCTGACCCTGTTTGCCCTGCGCGCGCCGGTGGTCAAGAGCCATGTCGGGTTCAACCTGTGGTCGCGGGAAACCCTGCTGCTGGGCAACAACCTGGTGTTGGTGGTGGCTGCGTCGATGATTCTGCTGGGTACCCTGTACCCGCTGGTGCTGGATGCCCTGACCGGGGCCAAGTTGTCGGTCGGTCCGCCGTACTTCAATGCGCTGTTCATTCCGCTGATGGCGCTGCTGATGGTGGTGATGGCGGTCGGTGTGCTGGTGCGCTGGAAAGACACCCCGGTCAAGTGGCTGGTGAGCATGCTGACCCCGGTCCTGCTGGGCAGCGCGGCCTTGGCGGTGGTGGCTGGTATCGCTTACGGCGACTTCAACTGGGCGGTGCTGGCGACCTTTATGCTGGCGGCCTGGGTGCTGTTGGCCGGTGTGCGCGACATCGTCGACAAGACCCGCCACAAAGGCCTGATCAAAGGCCTGCCAAGCCTGACCCGCAGCTATTGGGGCATGCAGATTGCGCACCTGGGCATCGCGGTCTGCGCCCTGGGCGTGGTGCTGTCGAGCCAGAACAGCGCCGAGCGCGACCTGCGCCTGGCGCCGGGCGAATCCATGGACCTGGCCGGTTATCACTTCATTTTTGAAGGCGCCAAGCACTTCGAGGGGCCGAACTTCACCTCCGACAAAGGCACCGTGCGCGTGGTGCGCAACGGCAAGGAAGTGTCGGTGCTGCACCCGGAGAAGCGCCTGTACACCGTGCAGAACTCGATGATGACTGAAGCCGGGATCGACGCCGGCTTCACCCGCGACCTGTACGTGGCCCTCGGCGAACCGCTGGGCGATGGCGCCTGGGCGGTGCGGGTGCACGTCAAACCGTTCGTGCGCTGGATCTGGTTCGGCGGCCTGCTGACCGGCTTCGGTGGCTTGCTGGCGGCGCTGGACCGGCGTTACCGGGTCAAGGTGAAAAGCCGCGTGCGCGAAGCGCTGGGCATGACAGGAGTCACTGCATGAGACGTTGGATGATGTTGCTGCCGCTGGCACTGTTCCTGGTGATGGCGGTATTCCTCTACCGCGGGCTGTACCTGGACCCGGCCGAGTTGCCGTCGGCCATGATCGGCAAGCCGTTCCCGGAGTTCTCCCTGCCGGCGGTCGAGGGTGAAACAACCCTGACCCGCGCCGACCTGCTGGGCAAACCGGCACTGGTCAACGTCTGGGGCACCTGGTGCATTTCCTGCCGGGTCGAGCACCCGGTGCTGAACAAGCTGGCGCAGCAGGGCGTGGTGATCTATGGCGTCAACTACAAGGACGTCAACGCCGATGCCTTGAAGTGGCTGGCCGAATTCCACAACCCGTATCAGCTGGATATCCGCGACGAAGAGGGCACCCTGGGCCTGAACCTGGGGGTGTACGGTGCGCCGGAAACCTTCTTCATCGACGCCAAGGGCATCATCCGCGACAAATACGTCGGGGTGATCGACGAGGTGGTCTGGAGTGAAAAACTGGCGGCCAAGTATCAGTCGCTGGTGGACGAGGCCAAGCCATGAAGCGCTGGTTCGCCGCCCTCGTACTGGGTCTGGGCATGGCTTCCGTAGCCCAGGCCGCCATCGACACCTATGAGTTCGCCAATGACGCCGAGCGTGAGCGTTTTCGCGAGCTGACCAAGGAGCTGCGCTGCCCCAAGTGCCAGAACCAGGACATCGCCGATTCCAATGCGCCGATTGCCGCCGACTTGCGCAAGGAAATCTTTCGCATGCTGGGCGAAGGCAAGGACAACCAGCAGATCATCGACTTCATGGTTGACCGCTACGGCGACTTCGTCCGCTACAAGCCGGCCCTGACCGGCAAAACCGCCTTGCTCTGGTTCGGCCCCGCCGGGTTGCTGCTGGGGGGAGTGGTGATCATCGCCGTGATCGTCCGGCGTCGTCGTGCCGAGCGCACTGACAGCCCGAACACGCTTTCTGCCGAGGAGCGTCAGCGCCTCGACCACCTGTTGGAAAAAGACTCCGAATGATTGATTTCTGGCTCGCTGCAGGTCTGCTGCTCCTGGTAGCCCTGAGTTTTCTGTTGATCCCGGTTTTACGCGGCCGCCGTGCCCAACGTGAAGAGGATCGTACCGCGCTGAACGTGGCGCTCTACCAAGAGCGGGTTGCCGAGCTGCAAGGGCAGCAGGCCGAAGGTGTGCTGACCTCGGACCAGATGGACAGTGGCCGCGCCGAAGCGGCCCGCGAGTTGCTGGCCGATACCGAAGGCGTGGCCCCAGCCAGGGTTTCGCGGCTGGGCAAGCCGCTGCCGTTGCTGGCGGCGATCCTGGTGCCGGTGCTGGGCCTGGGTCTGTACCTGCATTTTGGCGCTGTGGACAAGGTCGAACTGACCCGTGAATTCGCCCAGGCGCCGCAGTCCATGGAAGACATGACCCAGCGCCTCGAGCGCGCGGTGGCGGCCCAGCCGGATTCCGCCGAGGGCCTGTACTTCCTCGGTCGCACCTATATGGCCCAGGATCGTCCGGCGGACGCGGCGAAGCTCTTCGAGCGCACCGTGGCCCTGGCGGGCCGCCAGCCGGAGCTGCTCGGGCAATGGGCCCAGGCGCAGTATTTTGCCGACAACAAACAGTGGTCGCCCAAGCTCCAGGCCTTGACCGACGAAGCACTCAAGGCCGACCCCAAGGAAGTCACCAGCCTTGGACTGTTGGGCATCGCGGCGTTTGAAGGTGAGCGTTATCAGGACGCCATCGATTACTGGAACCGCCTGTTGGCCCAATTGCCGCCGGACGACAGCTCCCGCGCTGCGCTGCAGGGCGGTATCGCCCGGGCCAGCGAGAAGCTGGTCGCCACCGGTGGCAAGGTTGCCCAGGCGCCGGCCGCCCCGGCCAAGAGCGCCGTGCTCAAAGTCCGGGTCGACCTGGCGCCTGAGCTGAAGGCCAAGGTCCAGCCGGGTGACAGCGTGTTCATCTTTGCCCGGGCCGTGTCCGGCCCACCCGCGCCGTTGGCGGCCAAGCGCCTGACCGTGGCTGATCTGCCGGCCACCGTCGAGTTGGGGGATGCCGACGCAATGATGCCGCAGTTGAAACTGTCGAACTTCCCTGAAGTCCAACTGGTTGCGCGCGTGTCCCGTGCCGGCCAACCGACAGCCGGTGAATGGGTCGGTCGCAGCCAGCCTCTGGCCAGCAGCACCACCGCGCCACAACAGCTGACCATCGACAGCCCGGATCAATAACCAGAGAAGCCGCCATGACCGCCATCGCACGTATCACCCTGTTATCACTGGTTGTGGGGTTGAGTGCATGTACGGTCCAGCGGCCGCAGCCCACCAGCTCCGAACCCATCCCGCCGGCGGTGCCGAGCACACGCTCGGTGCCCTCGACCGCGCCTGGGGCACCGGCGACGCCCAATCGTCCGGCCAAGCCCCTGCCACGCACCTCCGCCAGTTTTGCCCCACCTCCCGGCGGCCATAGCCATTGGGATGCGCGGCTGGGGGTGTATGTGCTGGATGACCAGAGCAACACCTTCTATCGCCAACGCACCTATTACCGCTGGAACAACGGCTGGAGCCGCTCCATCGGCCCGGACGGCCCCTGGGAGGAAACCGACATCCATGGCGTTCCGTCCGGCTTGGGGCGTCAGTTCAAATAGCCCCGCGAGGGGCTTGAGCGACGGTGCTTGTTGTTCAAGCCCTCTGGCTCACGGCCGATACAGCGCCATGTCCCTGAGTATCGTTGCCTGAGCACCTGATGAAGATAAAACCCAACAAGCTGTATTTGGCCCGGCTGCAGTTCTGCCTGTATGTCTGCCTGTGTTTCGTGGTGCTGTATTACTGTCACAACACCGACATTCCGGGGCTGATCTATCTGTTGCTGACGCCATTCTTCCTGGTGGCGCTCTACGGTTTTATCTATTACCTGTTCTGCTGGCTGTTTATCGCCTACCGGCCTCGGGATGAGACGTGGTGGAAGCGTATCGACTATGTCTGGCTGTTTTTCGCCTCGTTGGCGTTGATCGGACAGACCCAGAGCGTGCGCGAAATGTGGTTTCAGTCGCCTTACGAGATGGTCCAGGCCTCCAAGGCCGGCATCGATAAAAGCCTGCGCGCCGAAATCAACGACATGCTCGACCCGGCGCAATGCGCCACGGCCGCCAGCCGCTACGAAGCGGCCGATGCGCTGCAGGTAGCAAGCCTGTGCCAGCGCTATGCCGACGTGGCCCGACCGCTGTCCGACGTGGCGCTGGTCAATCTGTTGCAGGAGCTGCCGGCGCTGGACGCCGAGTACTCGGCCGAGCCGATACAGCGCTGGCTGGCGGGGTTGCAGGAGACGCTCAAGGAGCGGGAGCTGCGGCGTACAGAGGTGGTCAAGTACCAGAACCTGATCAGGGAAACCGAGTTCGAAGAGCTATTTCGCTATTTCGCGCCGTTGCTGGTGGTAATCGCCCTGGCGCTGCGCGCGTCCAAGGTGTCCGGCGAGCTCTATTTGAAAGCGCCGAAGCAACGCAAGTTCTGGCTGATCATCAACCAGAGGGTGGTGGTCGACAGCCTGGGCTTCAGCGATGTTGCGCACAAACGCTTTGCCCAGGCCCTGGGCAGCTGGCGCAAGGCCGAATGGGGCGTGGTCCATATGGCCTGTGATTTCATTGCTCAGAGCAGCCAGCGTGGCAGCAACGAACCGGTGCTGCCCGGGAGGTTTGAGAGTGAGTTTCAGTTGGCGAGCGTCGAGGAGTTCGAGACGTCGGGTTTTGTGCAGTGGGCCGCCGGCCAGTCGATGGAGCTGTTGTACCTGGTGGGCGAAACCGACCCTGAGCTGATCCGTCGGCTACGGCAGTGGGGCGAGGCGACGAACACTGAAGTGCTGGTGCGCGAGCACATCTGAGGCCGCTCAACGGCTGGTCATCAACGCCTCGACATACGTGACAAAGGCCCGGGCCTTGGCGCTGGCCAGGCGCCCGGTAGGAAATACCGCCCACAGTTGCTGGGGCGGCAGCTGCCAGTCGCCGAGCAGCTCCTGGACCTGACCTCGGGCCAGCTCCGGGGCGAACATCCAGTACGAGGCCACGGTCAGCCCCTGGTGGGCCAGCACTGCCTCGCGCAGCCCTTCGGCGGCGTTGACCCGCATCCTGCCTGCCAGTACCACCGCCTGTTGTTGACCGTGCTGGGTGAAGGTCCAGTGGGCGCCACCGCCCAGGCTGTAGATGATGGCCGGCAATCGGGGCAACTGCTCGGGGGCGGTCGGCGTGCCATGCCGTGCCAGGTACTCAGGCGTCGCCACCACCACGCGTCGGCACTGGCTGATCTGGCGTGCGGTCAGCGCCGAATCTTCCAGGCTGCCCATGCGCAGGGCGACATCGATCCCGGCCTCCACCAGGTTGCTGTTGTGGTCGTCCAGTACCACGTCGATCGACAGTTCCGGGTGCTGCTCAAGGAAGGGGCCCAGGTTCGGCACGATGTGCATGCGGGCGAAGGTCACCGCTGCAGCGATGCGCAAGGTGCCGCGCAGGCCGGCCGCCGAGCCCCGTGCCGCACGCTCGGCCTCATCGGCCTCTTCCAGGGTGCGCCGGGCACGCTCGAAAAACGCTAGGCCGGCCTCGGTGGGCGTGAGGCCGCGGGTCGAACGCAGCAACAGTCGCACGGCCAGGTGTGTCTCCAGTTGCGCGATGCTTTTCGAGACGGCCGGCTGGCCGATGTTGAGGCGCCGGGCGGCGGCGGAAAACGAACCGGTTTCCACCACATTGATGAAGGTTTCCATGGCAGCCAGGCGGTCCATCGGCGTTGCTCCAGTCGGGGGCAGGGCGCGGGCCAGCCCGCGCAGGTGGGTTTCAGGCGCTGGCCGGCAGCGGCTTTTCGGACACCAGCAAAAAGCGCAGCAGCGCCAGCAGCGGGAACAGGCTGCCGACCAGGATCACCCCCAGCCAGCCGCCGTGTTCGTACACCGCACTGGCGATGGATGAGCCAAAGGCGCCGCCGATAAAGATGCTGGTGATGTTGGCGACGATCGCGCCGCAGCAGAAGGCAAACAGCAGCACCATGCCCCGGGTCATTGTCGCGCTGGTGGCGTGCAGCGCTTGGGAAGTTGTAGTCATCGCGGTTCTCTTGGCGGCGAAAGGATGTGGGCGAGGTTAGGAGGCTGGCCCGTGACGCGGTAGAGAGGCTCGGGTGATAGCATTTATTCCCGTGGGGAATAGGGGGGCGAAGCGGCTTGAACGAAGCACTGAGAAGGGCTCCCCGGGCTGATGATACATTTACTTACAACTGCTTCGATAGCCGGCTTATAGTTGGCCAGGAAGTCGTGAGCATCGCTCCGATTGATCATCAGCCTTTCAGCACGGGAAGCCTGCCCCATGAAACTGTCTTTGCGCCGATTGTTCGACGCTGTCGCGAGCATCGTTTTGGCCAGCCTGATGCTGATCGGCCCGGCCCAGGCCCAGGATGCGCCGGGGATGCGCATCGCGGTACGGGGTGAAATCACCGGCATCAGCGGCGATGTGCTGCGGGTGCATGCCAACAATGGTGAGGTGGCCAGCATCGAGCTGACGCCCCAGACCCAGGTGCGGGCAGTGAGCCTGGCCAATATCGAAGACATCAAGCCCGGCAGCTACATCGGCTCGGCGGCGGTGCCCATGGCCGATGGCACCCTCAAGGCCCTGGAAGTGCATGTATTTCCACCACAGATGGTCGGCACGGGCGAAGGCCATCGACCGTTTGACCTGGTCAAGGGCAGCAGCATGACCAATGGCAGTGTCGGCGACCTGGTGGTGAGCAACGGTCGCACCCTGACCGTCAACTACAAGGGCGGCCAGCAGAAGATCCTGGTGCCGGACGATGTGCCCATCGTCAATCTGGCGCCAGCTGATCGCAGCCTGCTCAAGGCCGGGGTCAAGGTGGTGATGTTCGTGACCCAGGGCGCCGATGGCAAATTGACCGCGCAATCGATCTCGGCCGGCAAGGACGGGGTCACCCCGCCGATGTGAGGCGCGCCCTCACTGCACGGCGGCTGTTGCGTTGCCAAGTGTTGCTGTAGCGGCGTTTCGGTGGAACTCCGGGCGGGCTTGGTTTAGGGTTTTCGGTCGCTCATCGCGTCGGGAGGCCCCATGCAAAAGTCCACGTTCAATCCGCCAAACATCTTCAATTCTCTGCAATACGGTTTCAGCCAGGCTGTCGAGGTTCGCGGGGGCCGGCGCCTGCTGCTGTCGGGCCAGGTTGGCGTCGACGAGCACGAATCCACTGTCGGCCCCGGACTGCGGGAGCAGACCGAGCAGGCCTTCGACAATATCGAACGGGTGCTGGCCCACGCCGGTGGCGCGCTGGGGGATGTGGTGATGCTGCGCATCTACATTGCCGAAGCGGCCCGTGACCAGCAGGAGCAGATCAGCCAGGTTCTGCTGCAACGTTTCCCCAATGACCCGCCGGCATCGTCGTGGATCATCGTCAGCGGCTTGTCGTTGCCCGAGTGGCTGATCGAGGTCGAGGCCGAAGCCATGCTCGCCGAACGGCAGCCGGCCCAGGAGGCCGCGTTGCTGAGCCCGGTGGTGGGGCTCTAGCCGTTGCGCCTCAAACCGCAGGCATAAAAAAAGCGACCATCACGGTCGCTTTTTTTCAGCGGTAACCCTTACTTGGCGTCGCCGTAGATCTGGTCGAAGATCCCGCCGTCATTGAAGTGGGTCTTCTGCACGGTGCGCCAGTCACCGAAGGTTTTCTCCACCGAGAGGAAGTCGACTTTCGGGAAGCGGTCGGTGTACTTGGCCAGGACTTTCGGGTCCCGTGGGCGCAGGTAGTTGTTGGCGGCGATTTCCTGGCCTTCCGGCGACCACAGGTACTTCAGGTATTCCTCGGCCGCGGCGCGGGTGCCTTTCTTGTCGACCACTTTGTCGACCACCGACACCGGTGGCTCGGCTTCGGCGGAAACGCTTGGGTAGATCACTTCGAACTGATCGCGGCCGAACTCGCGGGCGATCATCTCGGCTTCGTTTTCAAAGGTCACCAGCACGTCGCCGATCTGGTTGGTCATGAAGGTCGTGGTAGCGGCGCGGCCACCGGTATCCAATACCGGAGCCTGGCGGAACAGTTTGCCGACAAAGTCCTTGGCCTTGCTTTCGTCACCGCCATTCTTGAGCACGTAACCCCAGGCCGAGAGGTAGGTGTAGCGGCCGTTACCCGAGGTTTTCGGGTTGGGCACGATCACCTGGACGCCATCCTTGAGCAGGTCCGGCCAGTCTTTCAGGGCTTTCGGGTTGCCTTTGCGCACGATAAACACGGTGGCCGAGGTGAACGGTGCGCTGTTGTTCGGCAGGCGGGTCACCCAGTTGTCCGGGACCAGCTTGCCGTTGTCCACCAGGGCATTGATATCAGTGGCCATGTTCATGGTAATGACGTCGGCCGGCAGGCCATCGATGACCGAACGCGCCTGTTTGCTCGAACCGCCGAAGGACATCTGCAGGGTGATGTTCTCCTTGTGCTCGGCTTGCCAATGCTTCTGGAAGGCTGCGTTGTAGTCTTTATAGAAGTCGCGCATCACGTCGTAGGACACGTTCAGCAGGGTCGGTGCGGCCTGAGCCGCGCTGCCCAGTGCCAGGCCGGCAGCCAGAAGAGAGGCGCTCAAAAGTTTTTTCACTGCACATTCCTTTTATTCGAGAGTGAAGGCATTTTGCCGCCGACTATAGCCGGGGCGTCATAGCGGTTTAAAGATTAAAAAGCACTTTGCTTATTCCATTTTCTTGAACAGCGCATTCCCGCAGCGCGAGCAGAATGCAGCGCTGGGTTCATGGTTGCTCTTCTTGCACACCGGGCAGTCATGCTTGAGTTGTTCGCCGCGCATGGCACTGGCCAGTTCAGCGGTAAAGATCCCGGTGGGGACGGCGATGATCGAGTAACCGGTGATCATCACCAGCGATGAAATCACCTGGCCCAATGGGGTTTTCGGCACGATATCGCCGAAGCCCACCGTGGTCAGGGTGACGATAGCCCAATAGATGCCCTTGGGAATGCTGGTAAAGCCGTGCTCCGGGCCTTCGACCACATACATCAAGGTGCCGAACACCGTGACCAGGGTCGACACGCTGAGCAGGAACACAATGATCTTCTGCTTGCTGCCCCGCAGGGCCGACATCAGGTAGTTGGCCTGCTTGAGGTAGGGGCTCAGCTTGAGCACACGGAAGATCCGCAGCATGCGGATCACACGGATGATCAGCAGGTACTGGGCATCGCTGTAATACAGCGCGAGGATCCCTGGGACAATGGCCAGCAGGTCCACCAGGCCATAGAAGCTGAAGGCATAGCGCAACGGCTTGGGCGAGCAGTACAGGCGCAGGCCGTACTCGATCGCGAAAATCAGGGTAAAGCCCCATTCGATGTAGGCCAGCACGTTGGCGTAGTCGCGGTGCACCTGGTCGATGCTGTCGAGGATCACGATCACCAGGCTGGCGAGGATGATCAGCAGCAAGGTGCTGTCGAAGCGTCGACCGGCCACGGTGTCGGTCTGGAAAATCATGACGTAGAGACGGTCACGCCAGTGGTTGCTGCTGTCCATGTAGATCGCCTGAAACAAATATCAGCGCAGCCTAGGTGGATTGCCCCTTGCAGTGCAAGGCGCACTGTCTCGGGCCGCCTGACGCATGACCCGGACCGTGGCGCGTACCAGCCAGGCAGCGAGGATAAAGGGCGCGGTCAGGGGCGCCAGGCCCAGGGCGGCAAAGCCCGGCGTCAGTAGCAGGGCCAGGGCGACACCGGGCACTGGCAGCCAGCACAGGGCGCGGGGTTGCTGGCTGAGGGCGATGGCCACCAGCACGGCGTTGTAGCCGCCCAGGCCAAGCAGGGCGCTGGGGTTTTCATGATGCAACAGACTGAACCCCAGGCCGGCCGCCGAACCGAACACGGCCCAGGCCGCAGCGCGCCGGTTGGCCAGGAACAGCCCGAGGGCAATCAAGGCACCGGCCAGTGGCTGTTCGAGGAACAGCACTTGCCCCAGGCCCTTGGCGGTCGCCCCCAGCAGTTCGAGCAGGCCGGGTTCGGCCAGGGGCGGGTTGGCCGGCAACATGGGCTCGGCAACGCTCAGCAGCAACCAGCTCAAACCGACAAAAGGCGCGGTGTAGGCCGGCAGGCAATGGTGGTCCCGTGAGCGCTTGAGCCACTGCTGGGTCAGGATCGCGCTGATCCCGCCGCAGGCGACAATCAACGGCGGAAGCAGCGCCGACCAGGGGAAATAAAGGCTCAGCAGCAAGCCAAGCAGCACCCCGTTGTAGCTGAACAGCCCGGCCTGGCGATCGGTCTTGGGGTAGCCGCGTCGTTGTGCCGTAAGCAGGCCGGCGACGCCACCGAGCAGGGCGCCGCCGAGCAGGGCCGGAGCACCGATCAGGATGGCCAGCAGGCACAGCAGGCCACACAGCGGGTGGCGCTGGAGAAAGACCTGACTGAAGCCATTGAGCACGGCGCTGGCCCAGTCGGGGCAATAGGAGTTGAACGACTCTGAAGGCATGAACAATTCGTCAGGGCGCGCCATGGCCGTCGCCGGCCATGGCGGTTGGGGCCGAGGGTCAGATCAGGGTTTCGATCCGCAGCGAGTTGGTCGAACCCGGCTGGCCGAATGGCACGCCGGCGGTGATCAGCAAGGTGTCGCCGCGTTTGGCCAAGCCCTGGGCCTGGGCGATCTCCAGGGCCGTGGAGCAGATCTCATCGACCTGGCGCAGGCGGTCGTTGACCACCGAATGCACGCCCCAGGCCACGCTCAGGCGGCGCGCGGTGGCCAGGTTCGGCGTGAGGTTGAGGATCGGCACCCGAGGCCGCTCGCGGGCGGCGCGCAGGCTGGAGCTGCCGGACTCGCTGTAGTTCACCAGCACCGCCACTGGCAGGATGCTGCTGATACGGCGGATCGCGCAGCTGATGGCGTCCGACTGGGTGGCTTCGGCCTGGGGCCGACTGACGTCGAGCTGAGCCTGGTAGTCGGGGCCGCTTTCGACCTGGCGGATGATCTTGCTCATCATCTGCACGGCTTCCAACGGGTATTCGCCGGAGGCGGTTTCCGCCGACAGCATCACCGCGTCCGCCCCTTCGGCCACCGCATTGGCCACGTCCGTGACCTCGGCTCGGGTGGGGGCCGGCGAGAAGCGCATGGATTCGAGCATCTGGGTCGCCACCACCACCGGTTTGCCCAGTTGGCGGCAGGTGCTGATGATGTCTTTCTGGATCTGCGGCACGCTTTCCGCTGGCACTTCCACCCCCAGATCACCTCTGGCGACCATGATCGCGTCGCTCAACTCGGCGATTTCCCGCAATTGGGTGACGGCCGAGGGCTTCTCGATCTTGGCCATCAGGAAGGCTTTGTTGCCGATCAGGACCCGCGCTTCATGGATATCCTCGGGGCGCTGGACAAAGGACAGCGCCACCCAATCCACCCCCAGCTCCAGGCCGAAGCTGAGGTCGCGGCGGTCCTTGGCCGTCAGCGGGCTCAGGTCGAGCACGGCCTGGGGCACGTTGACGCCCTTGCGGTCCGACAGCTCGCCGCCGTTGAGCACCGTGGTGTCGATGGCGTCGGCGTGTTTGCCGGTCACCCGCAGGCGCAGCTTGCCGTCGTCCAGCAGCAGGTCCATGCCCGGCTCCAGGGCGGCGATGATTTCCGGGTGCGGCAGGTTGATCCGGCGCTGGTCGCCCGGGGTTGGGTCCAGGTCCAGGCGCAGGGCCTGGCCGCGCACCAGTTGCACCTTGCCCGCGGCGAACTTGCCAACCCGCAGCTTCGGCCCTTGCAGGTCCATGAGGATGCCCAGGGGATAGTTCAGCTGGCGCTCGACCTCGCGGATCCATTGAAAGCGCTGGGCGTGGTCGGCGTGATCGCCGTGGCTGAAGTTGAGGCGAAAGATATTGACCCCGGCCTTGACCAGTTCACGGATGTCCTCGATGCCGTCGGTGGCAGGGCCCAGGGTGGCGAGGATTTTGACCTTTTTATCAGGCGTCATGTGTCGGGTTCTCAAGAATCAGGATGGCGCGGAAGTCATTGACGTTGGTGCGGGTCGGCTCGGTGACGATCAACGCGTCCAGCGCGGCGAAGTAGCCGTAACCGTTGTTGTTATCCAACTCGTCGCTGGCGCTCAGGCCCAGGGCGGCGGCGCGGCTGTAGCTGTCGGGGGTCATGATGGCGCCGGCGTTGTCCTCCGAGCCGTCGATGCCGTCGGTGTCGCCGGCCAGGGCATAGATCCCGGGCAGGCCCTTGAGGCTGTCGGTCAGGCTCAGCAGGAACTCGGCGTTGCGCCCGCCGCGGCCGGTGCCGCGCACGGTGACCGTGGTTTCGCCACCCGACAGAATCACGCAGGGCGCCGCCAGCGGCTGGCCATGCAGCAGGACCTGGCGGGCGATGCCGGCGTGGACCTTGGCCACCTCGCGGGATTCGCCTTCCAGGTCACCCAGGATCAGCGGGCTGAACCCAGCCTGGCGCGCCTTGACTGCGGCGGCCTCGAGGGACTGTTGGGGCCGGGCGATCAATTGGAAGTGGCTGCGGGCCAGGGCCGGATCACCGGGTTTGACGGTTTCCGATTCGGCGCTTTGCAGCCAGTTGCGCACGGCAGCGGGCACGTCGATGGCGTAGCGCTTGAGGATGGCCAGGGCTTCGGCCGAGGTGCTCGGGTCGGCCACCGTCGGGCCGGAGGCGATGACCGTGGCCAGGTCTCCGGGTACGTCGGAGATCGCGTAGGTGTACACGCTGGCCGGCCAGCAGGCCTTGGCCAGGCGTCCGCCCTTGATCGCCGACAGGTGCTTGCGCACGCAATTCATCTCGCCGATGGTGGCGCCCGACTTGAGCAGCGCCTTGTTGATCGACTGCTTGTCGGCCAGGCTGATGCCGGCAGCGGGCAGGGCCAGCAAGGCCGAGCCACCACCTGACAGGAGGAAGATCACCCGGTCCTGTTCCGACAGGTTGCTGACCAGCTCCAGGACCCGCTTGGCCACGGCCAGGCCGGCGGCGTCGGGGACCGGGTGGGCGGCTTCGACCACTTCGATTTTCTGGCACGGCGCGCCATGGCCATAGCGGGTCACCACCAGCCCGGACACTTCGCCCTGCCAGCAGCGTTCAACCACCTGGGCCATGGCGGCTGCGGCCTTGCCGGCGCCAATAACGATCACCCGGCCGCTGCGATCGCGGGGCAAGTGGGCTTCGAGCACGTGTTGCGGATGGGCGGCGTCGATGGCTGTGGCGAACAGCTCGCGCAGGAATTGTTGCGGATCGACCGACATGGCGGGCTCCCGGTGTTCTTGTTATGGGGGGCTTGAAACTGCCTGCTGGCGCGGACGCAGGCGGTGCCGGGGGGAACTGATGCACCCTCCGGCGGCCTGCGCTCGCGGCTACAGCCGAGGCTTATTGCGGGTCGCGAATCGAGAAGTTGGCCATGTGCTCCAGGCCCTTGATCAGCGCCGAGTGGTCCCAGTTGCTGCCGCCGATGGCGGCGCACGTGCTGAACACCTGCTGGGCGTTGGCCGTGTTCGGCAGGTTGATGCCCAGCTCGCGTGCGCCGGCCAGGGCCAGGTTGAGGTCCTTCTGGTGCAGGTTGATACGGAAACCCGGGTCGAAGGTGCCCTTGATCATCCGCTCGCCATGGACCTCGAGGATCTTCGACGAAGCGAAGCCACCCATCAGCGCTTCACGCACCTTGGCCGGGTCGGCGCCGTTTTTCGCCGCGAACAGCAGGGCCTCGGCCACCGCCTGGATGTTCAGGGCGACGATGATCTGGTTGGCCACCTTGGCGGTCTGGCCGTCGCCATTGCCACCGACCAGGGTGATGTTCTTGCCCATGCTCTGGAACAGCGGCAGGGCGCGTTCGAAGGCCTGGCTGTCACCGCCGACCATGATGCTCAGGGTCCCGGCCTTGGCTCCGACTTCACCACCGGACACCGGGGCATCCAGGTACTGCGCGCCTTTCTCGTTGATCTGGGCGGCGAAGGCCTTGGTCGCGGTGGGCGAGATCGAGCTCATGTCGATCACGATCTTGCCTTTGCCGACACCGGCGGCGATCCCGTCGGCACGCAGCAGCACGTCTTCGACCTGCGGGGTGTCGGGCACCATGATGATGATGAACTCGGCTTCCTGGGCCACTTCCCTGGGGTTCGCCAGGGCGACCGCGCCCGCGGCGATCAGGTCGGCCGGTGCCTGGCCGTGATGCTCGGACAGGAACAGGCTATGACCGGCCTTTTGCAGGTTCGAGGCCATTGGGTGGCCCATGATGCCGGTGCCGATAAATCCGATTTTAGCCATGAAGAAATCCTCTTGTGGGGGCCGCTCGATAAGGGCCGGGGTAGGGCTGCCGGGTCAGATCGCGTTGTGGCTCTTGAGCCAGCCGAGACCGGCCTGGGTGGTGGTCAGCGGTTTGTATTCGCAGCCGACCCAGCCCTGATAACCGATGCGCTCCAGGTGTTCGAACAGGAAGCGGTAGTTGATTTCGCCGGTGCCCGGTTCGTTGCGCCCGGGGTTGTCGGCGAGCTGGATATGGTTGATGGCCGGCAGGTGGTTTTCCATGGTTCGGGCCAGGTCACCCTCCATGATTTGCATGTGGTAGATGTCGTATTGCAGGAACAGGTTGGCGCTGCCGACCTGCTCGCGAATGGCCAGGGCCTGGCGCGTGTTGTTCAGGTAAAAGCCCGGGATGTCACGGGTGTTGATGGCTTCCATCACCAGTTTGATGCCCACCGCCTGCAGCTTGTCGGCGGCGTACCTGAGGTTGGCGACCAGGGTTTTTTCCAGGGTGGCGTCATCGATGCCTTGTGGCCGAATACCGGCCAGGCAGTTGATCTGGGTGTTGCCCAGGACCTGGGCGTAGGCGATGGCCAGGTCGACCCCGCCGCGGAACTCCTCGACCCGATCCGGCAGGCAGGCGATGCCCCGCTCACCCTTGGCCCAGTCACCGGCCGGCAGGTTGAACAGCACTTGGGTCAGGCGGTTGGCATCCAGCTGGGCCTTGATTTCGGCGGAGCTGAACTCGTAGGGGAACAGGTATTCGACCCCGCTGAATCCCGCCTCGGCGGCGGCCTTGAAGCGGGCAAGGAAATCCTGTTCGGTGAACAGCATGGACAGGTTGGCGGCAAAACGCGGCATGGTGATCTCCAGTAAAAATGAAGCGTTCCGGCAGTGGCTGCCTGAAGGTGCGCCCGCTTTTGCGGTTGATCGCAGCCTTCGGCAGCCGCTACAGGGCGGGTCAGTCGAGCATGGAAATGGCGGTGGGCGCGTCGTTGCCCACCAGGGCCAGGTCTTCGAACTCGTTGACCGCGTTGATCTCGGTGCCCATGGAAATATTGGTCACGCGTTCGAGAATGATCTCGACGATCACCGGCACCTTGAACTCCTCGATCAACGCCTGGGCCTTGCGCAGGGCCGGCTGGATCTGGCCCGGCTCGAATACGCGCAGGGCCTTGCAACCCAGGCCTTCGGCGACGGCGACGTGGTCGACGCCATAACCGTTGAGCTCCGGTGCATTGAGGTTGTCGAAGGACAGCTGCACGCAGTAGTCCATCTCGAAACCGCGCTGCGCCTGGCGAATCAGCCCCAGGTAGGAGTTGTTCACCACCACGTGGATGTAGGGCAGCTTGAACTGTGCGCCCACCGCCAGCTCTTCGATCATGAACTGGAAGTCATAGTCGCCGGACAGTGCCACCACCTTGCGGCTTGGGTCGGCCTTGACCACCCCGAGTGCGGCGGGGATGGTCCAGCCCAGCGGGCCGGCCTGGCCGCAGTTGATCCAGTGCCGTGGCTTGTAGACGTGGAGGAACTGCGCCCCGGCGATCTGCGACAGGCCGATGGTGCTGACGTAGCAGGTGTCCTTGCCGAACACCTGGTTCATCTCTTCGTACACCCGCTGCGGCTTGACCGGCACGTTGTCAAAGTGGGTCTTGCGCTGCAGGCTGGCCTTGCGCTGCTGGCAGTCCTGGAGCCACGCACTGCGGTCCTTGAGTTTGCCGGCGGCGTGCCATTCACGGGCCACTTCGAGGAACACGGTCAGGGCGAAGCCGGCGTCGGAGACAATCCCCAGGTCCGGGTTGAACACCCGGCCGATCTGGGTCGGCTCGATGTCGACATGGATGAACTTGCGACCTTCGGTGTACACCTCAACCGACCCGGTGTGGCGGTTGGCCCAGCGGTTGCCGATGCCCAGCACCACGTCCGACTTGAGCAGGGTGGCGTTGCCATAGCGGTGCGATGTCTGCAGGCCGACCATGCCCACCATCAGCGGGTGATCGTCAGGAATGGTGCCCCAGCCCATCAGGGTCGGGATCACCGGAATCCCGGTCAGCTCGGCGAATTCCACCAGCAGCTCGCTGGCATCGGCATTGATGATGCCGCCCCCGGCTACCAGCAATGGGCGCTCGGCCTGGTCCAGCAGGGCCAGGGCTTTTTCCACCTGGATCCGGGTTGCGGTGGGCTTGGCCAGTGGCAGGGGCTGGTAAGCATCGATGTCGAATTCGATCTCGGCCATCTGCACGTCGAACGGCAGGTCGATCAGCACCGGGCCTGGGCGGCCGGAGCGCATTTCATAGAAGGCTTTCTGGAAGGCGTAGGGCACTTGGCCCGGCTCCAGCACGGTGGTCGCCCACTTGGTCACCGGCTTGACGATGCTGGTGATGTCGACGGCCTGGAAGTCTTCCTTGTGCATGCGGGCCCGTGGCGCCTGGCCGGTGATGCACAGGATCGGGATCGAGTCGGCCGAGGCGCTGTAGAGGCCGGTGACCATGTCGGTGCCGGCGGGGCCGGAGGTGCCGATGCACACGCCGATGTTGCCGGCCTTGGTGCGGGTGTAGCCCTCGGCCATGTGCGAGGCGCCCTCGACGTGGCGAGCGAGCACGTGATCGATGCCGCCGACCTTCTGCAGGGCGGAGTACAGCGGGTTGATGGCGGCCCCGGGGATGCCAAAAGCGGTGTCGACCCCTTCACGGCGCATCACCAGAACGGCGGCTTCGATTGCTCTCATTTTGCTCATGGTTTTGTGCCTCTTACGTTTTGTAATTGTATACAAGTGGCTTTGCGCAAAGTGTATTCACGGCGGACGGCGCAGGTCAATCCATTTTCTCAAGCGGCTGTGGCTTTCGTCGGAAGCCTTTAAACCAGCGGTTTTTTGTCGCAGGCAGCGCTTTTCGATAATTATTGTATACAAAATATATTGTCATTGTGTTCTATTTATCCCATTCGGCTTCGTACAACGAATGGCCCGACCGCTTTCCCATAACAAAATAAGGACGGCACCCATGAGCGCTTTAACCTTGAAAGTCGCAGTTAACCTGGCCAGCCAGGCCATCGCAGCGGGGCGCGCGATCAGCGCCGCGCCGCTGACCATCGCGGTGCTGGATGCCGGTGGGCACCTGGTGACGTTGCAACGGGAGGATGGGGCCAGCCTGCTGCGCCCGCAGATCGCCATTGGCAAGGCCTGGGGTGCGGTCGCCCTGGGCAAGGGCTCGCGTCTGCTGGCGCTGGACGCGCAACAGCGCCCGGCTTTTATCGCCGCGCTGAACAGCCTGGGGCAGGGCAGCGTGGTGCCGGCACCGGGCGGAGTGCTGATCCGTGATCGGGAGGGCAGGGTGCTGGGGGCCATCGGTATCAGCGGTGACACGTCGGACATTGACGAGCAGTGCGCCATCAACGCCATCGAAGCCCTGGACCTGACCGCGGACGCCGGCGTAAGCGCCTGACGCCGAACCGGTAGCCGCTGCCGAGCCCGCGAGGCTGCGCTGGCCCGATAGGGCGCCGAGGCGTGTCAGGCAGAAGGATGTTGTTCCGCAGGGTCAGCGCAGCCTGGCGGCAGCGGCTACAGCGGTTGAGGTATCAGCTCGACGCTGGCTGGTCGGGTTCGCAGCCTTTGAGCACCAGGCGGATGATGGTTTGCGCGGCGGCTTCGTAATCGGACTCGTCGAGCTTGGGCTTGCCGGTGACGACCGAGATCTGCCAATCGAAGTCGGCGTAGGTCTGGGTCGCGGCCCAGATGCTGAACATCAGGTGGTTGGGGTCGATGGCGGCGATCTGGCCACGGTCGATCCAGGTCTGGATGCAGTCGATGTTGTGCCGCGCCTGGGCGTTGAGTTGTTCGGTTTGCTCGGCGCTCAGGTGCGGCGCGCCGTGCATGATCTCGCTGGCGAAGACTTTGGAAGCGAACGGCAGGTCGCGGGAGATGCGGATCTTGGAGCGGATATAACCGCTGAGCACTTCGCTGGGCACCCCCTCGGCATTGAACGGGGTCGAGGCCTGGAGAATCGGCTCGATGATGCTTTCCAGCACCTCGCGGTAGAGGTTTTCCTTGGACTTGAAGTAGTAGTAGACGTTGGGTTTGGGCAACCCGGCCTTGGCCGCGATATCGCTGGTTTTGGTCGCGGCGAAGCCCTTGTCGGCAAATTCTTCGCTGGCAGCACGCAGGATCAATTCTTTATTGCGCTCGCGGATGGTGCTCATAAATCCGGTGATTCCTTGCCTGGGGCGGCGGTTGCGCATGGTAGCACCGGCTTTGCGCGGGGCTCAAGAATGCCTCCCGGAGTGCTTCGCCGCGCGGTATGCTGCGCGCCTTGATCACCGAATGGGACTTTGATTCATGGCAGGAAGCAGTTTGTTGGTGCTGATCGACGATATCGCGGCAGTGCTCGACGATGTGGCGTTGATGACCAAAATGGCGGCCAAGAAAACCGCAGGCGTACTCGGCGATGACCTGGCGCTCAATGCCCAGCAAGTCTCCGGGGTTCGTGCCGAGCGTGAAGTGCCGGTGGTCTGGGCCGTGGCCAAGGGGTCGTTTCGCAACAAACTGATCCTGGTCCCGGCGGCGCTGGCCATCAGCGCGTTCGCCCCCTGGCTGGTGACCCCGCTGCTGATGCTCGGTGGCGCCTACCTGTGTTTCGAGGGCTTTGAAAAGCTCGCCCACACCTTCCTTCACAGCAAAGCTGACGATCAGGCCGGGCATGAGCAGTTGCTGGAGGCGGTGGCCAACCCCGAAGTCGACCTGGTGGCCTTCGAGAAGGACAAGATCAAAGGCGCGGTGCGCACCGATTTCATCCTGTCGGCGGAAATCATCGCCATCACCCTGGGCACTGTGGCCGATGCGCCGCTGATGCAGCAGGTGGTGGTGCTCTCGGGTATCGCGATTGTCATGACCGTGGGCGTTTATGGCCTGGTGGCGGGCATCGTCAAGCTCGATGACCTGGGGCTGTGGCTGACTCAGAAGCCGGGGCAGTTGGCGAAGAGTGTGGGTGGGGTGATCCTGCGCGCCGCACCGTACATGATGAAAAGCCTGTCGGTGATCGGCACGGCGGCGATGTTTATGGTCGGCGGCGGCATCCTCACCCACGGCGTGCCCGCGGCGCACCACCTGATCGAGGGGCTAACCGGGCAAACCGCAGCCGTGATCGGCGGCTTCTCGGTGATCATGCCGACCCTGCTCAACGCAGTGGCCGGGATTATCGCCGGCGCCGTGGTGCTGGTGGGCGTGACCCTGTTCAGCAAGCTGTGGAAAGCTGTCAGGACCTGAACCCGGGCGCTGTCCCAACCATGAAAAAAGGCCATTCGGAGTTCCCGGATGGCCTTTTTTTGTAACGCAGGAAGGGGGTTATTCGGCGATCTGCAACTTGCGCGACTCGGTGTAGACGTAGCGCACCTTCTCGTATTCGAACGGCGAGTTCAGTTGGCCGTAGCGGAAGCTGGTCTGGTAGCGCTTGTCGACGCCGCGCAGGACCCAGATCTCCGGATGGTTGCTGCTGACTTCCGAAACGTTGAGGAAGTTGATCGCCGATTCTGCGGTGAAGTCCACTGCCAGGCCGGCGGTGTCACGCAGGTTCGACGGACCGAAGATCGGCAGCACGAAATAGGCGCCGCCCGGAACCCCGTAGAACCCCAGGGTCTGGCCGAAATCTTCGCTCTGGCGCGGCAGGCCCATGGCGGTTGCCGGGTCCCACAGGCCGGCGATACCGATGGTGGTGTTGAGCAACAGGCGCCCGGTGGTCTCCATGGAGCGGTGGCCCTTGAGCTGCAGCAGGCTGTTCAACAGGTTGGGCACATCGCCCAGGTTGTTGAAGAAGTTGCTGACGCCGGTGCGCAGGAAGCTGGGGGTGACGTAGCGGTAGCCGTCGACCACCGGCAGGAACACCCATTGATCGAAGCGGTAGTTGAAGTGGTAGACCCGGCGGTTCCATGACTCCAGCGGGTCGTACACGTTCAGTGCGTTGAGGGTTGAGCGCTCGAATTCGCGCTGGTCCAGCCCGGCGTTGAACTTGAGTTTCTTCAACGGCTCGGTGAAGCCGTCCGAGTCAACCACGGTCGGCGCGTTGGCTTTGCTGTTGTCGGCTTGGGCATAGCCTGCGCAGAGCAACGCAGCGATTAGCAGGAGATGTTTAGCCACGGAAGAACTCCAGCATGGCGTCGCTGTTGACGCGGTAGTTGAGATTGCCGCAATGGCCGCCATGGGGGTAGACGGTCAGGCGGTCGCCGAAGGTGGTGCGCAGGAAACCCAGGTCGCCAGGGCCGAGGATCACGTCATCGGCGTTATGCATCACGGCGATTTTCGGGCTGTCGTGCAGGTAATCCTTGAGTGCATACAGGCTGACCTGGTCGATCAGTTGCAGCAGGCTGCCGCCGTCGGTGCGCGCGCGCCACATGGGGATCACTTGTTCGGTCAGGTAGCAGTCGAAGTCGCACTGCAGGGCACGCTTGAGGAACGGCGTCAGGCTGGTGCCTTCGCTGATCGGGTATTTGGGCGGGGTGATCAGGCCGCGGCGGTTGATCAGGTCCGAGGTGAAGGCGATATCGGCCGCCGAGAAGCGGAATGAAGTGCCGATCAGCATCGCCATCTGTTCGTTGGTCAGGTGCTGTTTGGACTGCTGGAAGTCGTAGAGCAGCGCATCGTTGAGGTCGATGTAGCCTTTTTGCTGGAAGTAGCGAGTCAGTTTGTTCAACACCAGTTCATAGAAGGTGGTGCTGTTGTTGATGCCTTTGACTTCGGTCTGCACCAGTTTGTCGAGGTTGCTGATCGAGGTGTACAGGTTGACCGGAGGGTTGAGCAGCAGGACCTTCTTGAAGTTGAAGCTGCGCCGGGTTTCATCCAGTTTGCTGACGAAGGCCGCATCCAGGGCGCCCAGGCTGTAACCGGTGAGGTAGTACTCGGTGATCGGCAGCTTGGGGTTCTGCGCGCGTACGGCCTGCATTACCCGGTACATATCCTCGGCATCTTCCTGGGTGACCCCGGGGGTGGCGAAGCGCGAGGCGGCGCTGATGAAGTCGAAGCTGGTGGGCGACGACAGCTGCACCACGTGGTAGCCGGCCTTGTAGTAGAGCTTTTTCAGGTATTCGTTGAGGCTGCTGTCATAGCGCGCGCCGGTGCCGGCGATGAGGAAGATCAGCGGGGCGGCGTGATCCTGCTCGGCGATGCGGTAGGTCAGCTTCTTCACCGCCCAGAAGTTGTCCGGGAGGATGAACTCGCGCTCGGGGCGCAAGGTCAGGCTGCGGTCGGACTGGTTGATATCGTCGTTGGACGGCAGTTCCGGGCGCAACTCCGGCGGGGTGGTGGCAATGGTCGCTTCGAACGGATTGGTCAAAGGATAGCCATAGCTGGCAGCGTCGATATCGACTGCCAGTGCGGACGCACTCAAGATAAGGCCGCCAAACAGGGCAGCGAAGCGCAAGGAACGGAGCATGACTGAATCCCTTAGAGGAAGGTGCCGGGAGAGGTTCGCAGGCTATGACCACCGGGGTACTGCCGAAGTGCCATGGTTCGGCACAAATATCGGTCAAGACAGGCGGGATCGGGGGTAATAGTAGCCGGACGATACACTTTGCCGCTAATTGCTCACAGTTATATGTGTAACAGGCTTGCTTACCGCTCTCGGGCGATTATGCTGGGCGCCGTTTTCGCTTATCGGAGTGCCTCATGTCCCGTCTTCCCGTGGTTGTGCTGCTTATTGTCCTGCCCCTGTGGCTGGCCGCCAGTTATGGCCTGCGCTACGGCTTTATGGAAGATGCTCGGTGGGTGGGCGTCTGTGTCGATGAGGCGAGCCGCTGGGAGTGCCAGGCACGTTCCACTCTGGGCCTGTGGATTCACTTCAAGGTCATGGGCTGGGCGGCCCTGGTCTCGGCGCTGCTGGCGTTTGTGCTGCCGGGCCGCGGTGGCTGGGGCCTGGCGGTGGTGGCGCTGCTGTGCGGTTTGCCGGCGCTGGCGCTGTACAACACCACCCTGGCGGTGTTTGCCGTGGTGATCGCGGCCTTGCGCCTGGTCAGGGCGCCGCGCCAATCGGCCTGATCAAGCGGGGCTCGATAAAAAAGGGATGACTGTTGTCATCCCTTTTTTTGTGCCCGTGAGGCCTGAATCGGGATCAGGCCTTGCGTGCCCGCAGGCTGCGCCACATGGCGGCCACCAGCAGCAGGCTGACCAGGGCCCAGGTCCAGGCCTGCTGGTTTTGCAGGCCTTCGCGATACAGCTGCGGAGCAATCCCGGCGCCGACGATAAAGGTCAGCAGGGCGATCTCGCGGCGTGGCACCCGTACCGGGCGGCACAGGTAGACCAGGGCCGGCAGCACCAGGGCCGCACTCGGGAAGCTGCGATAGCGCGGGTCGAACACCAGCTCCAGCATCATCACCGCGGCCGCGAAACCGGCGGCGGTGAGCAACCAGCCAGCGCGTTTCTCCAAGGCAGCGAAGGCGCATCCACGCCAGCCGCTGCGGGTACTCAGGGTCAGGGCCGCGTGGGCCAGCACCAGCAGGTTCAGGCCCAGCAGCAGCGCGGCCCAGAACCACTCGCCGGCAAACCGGCTGGTGACCCGCGCCAGCTCGCCCCAGGCCCCGATGGAGCAGGCGGCGAGGGCGCCCAGCAGTGGCAGCACCAGCGCCGCGCGGGTGCTGCGGACACGGCCGCCGAGCAGCAGGGTCACGAGGAAGATCGCCCCGCCCACGCCCAGCCACACTGGCCAGTAAGGCAGGTTGGATACCGAGCCGGCGAGCACGCCCTTGTCCTGGCGGTCGGCATCGAACAGGCCCCAGTAACCGCCGACGGCGCCTTCGCTGGCGCGCTTCCAGGGTTGGTCGAAGGCTTCAATCAGGTTGTAGTGCCAGCCATTGTGCTCGGCCAGGGCGACGAACCCGCGAATGAACTTGGCTTCATTGACCCGGCTCGGCAGGGCGGTTTCACGCTGGCGGCCTTCGCTGGGCCAACCCGTTTCGCCGATCATCACGTCCTTGGGCGCGAAGCGGTTGCCGAATACCTGGCGCACCTCGGCAACGTGGTTCAACGCGGCGTCGATATTGGACGGATCGTCTTCCCAGTACGGCAGCAAGTGGATAGTCAGGAAGTCCACCGCCGGGGCGATTTCCGGGTGCTTGAGCCAGAACTCCCAGACATCGGCATAGGTCACCGGCTGTTTGACGTTGGCCTTGACCTTGTGGATCAGCTTGGCCAGTTGCGGGCCGGTGACTTCCTTGCGCAGCAGGGCTTCGTTGCCGACGATCACCGAACTCACCACATCCGGGTTGGCGTTGGCCGAGGCGATCAGCAGGTCGACTTCTTTTTCGGTGTCCACCGGGTTGCTGTTGACCCAGGCGCCGATCATCAGCTTCAGGCCGTGCTTGCGCGCCAGGTCCGGCAGGGCTTCAAGGCCGGTCATGGAATAGGTGCGGATGCACTCGAAGCGGGTGGCCAGCAGCGCCAGGTCGGCGTCCATGCGCTCCGGGCGCAGTTTGAACGGCTGGTCGAACGGTGACTGGTCTTTATCGAAAGGGGTGTAGGAGGCGCATTGCAGCTTGTGGCTGGCGCTGGCGACGTCGGGCAGCAAAACCGGCTGGCCGAGGCCGTACCAGAAGCCGCAGATCGCAAACAGGCCAAGCAGGCAGGCAAATAAATAAGGCAGGACAGGGAAGCGGGCTATCGCGGGCATGGTCAGGCCGTCTGGGAGCAAAGCCGGGCATCTTACCTGCATTTGCCGCTGGCTTGGGGCGCCGCATGATTTTGACATGCAAAGTTCGGGCGGGATCGGTATCTGCCCTGGAAGCGGCAGGATTGCTGGCTATCTGATGTCGTTGCTGGCTGCCTTGAGGTCGCAGACAGAGCAGGTTGCAGATGGCCGCAGGTTGATGATCGAAACATCAGTACTCCGCTGATGTTCGAACGGGTTTTGTGGTGAGCGTGAAGGGGGCGCCGTGCACCAGAACAATAGGTTGACGCGGCTCGGCATCCGTCGGGCGCAGCACTTTCGGGGAAGTAACGATGAAGATGCGACGACTCTTAGGCGCAGGTGCCGCTCTGGTACTTGCGATCAGCTCCACCCTGGCCAGCGCCGACAGCAAAACCCTGAGCATCGGCTATGTCGACGGTTGGTCGGACAGCGTGGCGACTACCCATGTGGCGGCTGAAGTGATCAAGCAGAAGCTCGGTTATGACGTCAAATTGCAAGCCGTCGCGACCGGGATCATGTGGCAGGGCGTCGCCACCGGCAAACTCGATGCCATGCTGTCGGCCTGGCTGCCAGTGACCCATGGCGAATACTGGGCGAAGAACAAGGACAAGGTGGTCGACTACGGCCCCAACTTCAAGGACGCGAAAATCGGCCTGATCGTGCCGGAGTATGTGAAAGCCAAGTCCATCGCCGACCTCAAGGACGACACCAGCTTCAAGAACAAGATTGTCGGCATCGACGCCGGATCGGGTGTGATGCTCAAGACCGACCAGGCGATCAAGGATTACGGCCTCGATTACAAACTGCAGGCGAGTTCGGGGGCGGCGATGATTGCCGAGCTGACCCGTGCCGAAGAGAAAAACGAATCGATTGCCGTCACCGGCTGGGTGCCGCACTGGATGTTCGCCAAGTGGAAACTGCGCTTCCTCGACGACCCGAAAGGCGTGTATGGCGCGGCTGAAACCGTCAACAGCATCGGCAGCAAGGGCCTGGAGAAGAAGGCGCCGGAAGTCGTGGCCTTCCTGAAAAAGTTCCAATGGGCCTCGAAAGACGAAATCGGCGAAGTCATGTTGGCCATTCAGGACGGTGCCAAGCCTGATGTTGCAGCGAAAGAGTGGGTGGCCAAACACCCGGAGCGCGTCGCGGAGTGGACTGCTAAATAATCGACGAAGCGTCTAGATTAGGCTTCTCAAGGCTGCCCGGTGTTCGCACCGGGCGGCCTTTGTTTTTTCTTGGGGATAAATTGGCGTCATGACTAATGTCGTTCTAATACTAAGGTCGTCTGGAACCTGCTCCATAGCCGCATAGAGTGGAATGCGTTCCAACTAAAATCTGTGCTGCGAGGATAAAAACAATGAACGACAGCATTTACCTCTCGATTCAAAACAGCCCGCGTTTCAAGGAGCTGGTCAGCAAGAGAGAGCGGTTCGCCTGGATTCTTTCGGCGATCATGCTTGGGCTTTACTCGGGCTTCATTCTATTGATCGCCTATGGACCTCAGATCCTTGGCGCCAAACTCAGTCCAACGTCATCCATCACCTGGGGCATTCCCATCGGTGTCGGGCTGATTCTTTCGGCCTTTGTGCTGACGGCTATCTACGTACGACGCGCCAATGGCGAATTCGACGACCTGAACAATGCGATTCTCAAGGAGGCTCAGCAATGATCCGGCGTCTATTGGCATTACTGGGCGTCGCGGCCTTTGCTCCAAGTGTCTGGGCGGCTGAAGCCCTGACTGGCGAAGTGCATAAACAACCACTCAACGTTTCCGCGATCATCATGTTTGTGGTGTTTGTCGGTGCAACCTTGTGCATCACCTACTGGGCCTCCAAGCGCAACAAGTCGGCGGCCGACTACTATGCGGCAGGCGGCAAGATCACCGGTTTCCAGAACGGCCTGGCCATCGCCGGCGACTACATGTCGGCGGCGTCCTTCCTGGGTATTTCCGCGCTGGTGTTCACCTCCGGTTATGACGGCCTGATCTACTCGATCGGCTTCCTGGTGGGCTGGCCGATCATTCTGTTCCTGATCGCCGAGCGCCTGCGCAACCTGGGCAAATACACCTTTGCCGACGTGGCGTCCTACCGCCTCGGGCAAACCCAGATCCGCTCCCTGTCGGCCTGTGGCTCGCTGGTGGTGGTGGCGTTCTACCTGATCGCGCAAATGGTAGGTGCCGGCAAGCTGATCCAGCTGCTGTTCGGCCTCGACTACCACGTGGCGGTGATCCTGGTGGGGATCCTGATGTGCCTGTACGTGCTGTTCGGCGGCATGCTGGCGACCACCTGGGTACAGATCATCAAGGCCGTGCTGCTGCTGTCCGGTGCCTCGTTCATGGCATTGATGGTGATGAAACACGTCAATTTCGACTTCAACGCGCTGTTTGCCGAGGCGATCAAGGTTCACCCCAAAGGTGAAGCGATCATGAGCCCGGGCGGCCTGGTGAAGGATCCGATCTCGGCCTTCTCCCTCGGTCTGGCATTGATGTTCGGTACCGCTGGCCTGCCACACATCCTGATGCGCTTCTTCACCGTGAGTGACGCGAAAGAAGCTCGCAAAAGCGTGCTGTATGCCACTGGTTTCATCGGTTACTTCTACATCCTGACCTTTATCATCGGCTTCGGCGCGATCCTGCTGGTCAGCACCAACCCGGCCTTCAAGGACGCTGCTGGCGCGCTGTTGGGCGGCAACAACATGGCGGCGGTGCACCTGGCCAATGCGGTAGGCGGCAGCGTGTTCCTGGGCTTCATCTCGGCGGTGGCCTTCGCCACCATTCTGGCGGTGGTTGCCGGCTTGACCCTGGCAGGCGCTTCGGCGGTTTCTCACGACCTGTATGCCAGCGTGATCAAGAAAGGCAAGGCCAACGAGAAGGATGAAATCCGCGTCTCGAAGATCACCACCATCGCGCTGGGCGTCCTGGCGATCGGCCTGGGCATCCTGTTCGAAAGCCAGAACATCGCGTTCATGGTCGGCCTGGCGTTCTCCATTGCCGCCAGCTGCAACTTCCCGGTTCTGCTGCTCTCGATGTACTGGAAGAAGCTCACCACCCGTGGCGCCATGATCGGCGGCTGGCTGGGACTGGTCAGTGCGGTTGGCCTGATGATCCTGGGTCCAACCATCTGGGTGCAGATCCTGCATCACGAGAAGGCGATCTTCCCGTACGAGTACCCGGCATTGTTCTCGATGATCATTGCCTTCGTCGGGATCTGGTTCTTCTCCATCACTGACAAGTCGGCTGCTGCGGAAAATGAGCGCGCGCTGTTCTTCCCGCAATTCGTCCGCTCGCAAACCGGCCTTGGCGCCAGTGGGGCGGTGTCGCACTAAGGTAGCAAGAGGTATCGGCTTCTATATATAAGCGGCGTTACCCGAAAAATGCCCCAGTCGAGAGACTGGGGTATTTTTTTGCCTGGGGGGAGGGCTGGGGTGAGGCGGAGATCGAGCGCAGCCTGAGGCGGTGGTTACAGAGGGTGGGGGCGCTGTCGGTATGCTGTAGCCGTTGCCACAGCCTGCGCGGGTTGTAAGGTTGTCGACCTTTATCCCGGACACAAAAACGGCCTCTAAAGAGGCCGTAATCGCTGCTGCTAAGACGTTATCGCAAGGCAGATCTTATTTGCGGTCTTCCAGCTTGGTGATATCACGCGACTCGTAACCGGTGTACAGCTGGCGCGGGCGGCCGATCTTGTACGGGCTGGAGAGCATTTCTTTCCAGTGGGAGATCCAGCCAACAGTCCGCGCCAGGGCGAAGATCACGGTGAACATGCTGGTTGGAATGCCGATCGCCTTGAGGATGATCCCCGAGTAGAAGTCGACGTTCGGGTACAGCGAGCGTTCGATGAAATACGGGTCGGTCAGGGCGATCTCTTCCAGGCGCATGGCCAGTTCGAGTTGCGGATCGTTGTTGATCCCCAGTTCCTTGAGCACTTCGTCGCAGGTCTGCTTCATCACGGTGGCGCGCGGGTCGCGGTTCTTGTAAACCCGGTGACCGAAGCCCATCAGCTTGAACGGATCGTTCTTGTCCTTGGCCTTGGCGATGAATTTGTCGATGTTCGAGACATCGCCGATTTCATCGAGCATGGTCAGCACGGCTTCGTTGGCGCCGCCGTGGGCAGGGCCCCAGAGCGCGGCGATACCGGCAGCGATACAGGCGAACGGGTTGGCACCCGAGGAGCCGGCCAGGCGCACGGTGGACGTCGAGGCATTCTGTTCGTGGTCGGCGTGGAGGATGAAGATCCGGTCCATCGCCTTGGCCAGTACCGGGCTGATCGGTTTGATCTCGCACGGGGTGTTGAACATCATGTGCAGGAAGTTTTCCGCGTACGTCAGATCGTTGCGCGGGTACATCATGGGCTGGCCCATGGAGTACTTGTAAACCATCGCTGCCAGGGTCGGCATCTTGGCGACCAGGCGGATCGCGGAGATTTCGCGATGCTGCGGGTTATTGATGTCCAGGGAGTCGTGGTAGAACGCCGAGAGGGCGCCGACTACGCCGCACATGACGGCCATCGGGTGAGCATCGCGACGGAAGCCGTTGAAGAAGGTCTTCAACTGCTCGTGGACCATGGTGTGGTTTTTCACGGTGCTGACGAACTGGGCCTTCTGTTCCGCTGTTGGCAGTTCGCCATTAAGCAGCAGGTAGCAGGTTTCCAGATAGTCCGACTTTTCAGCCAACTGCTCGATCGGATAGCCACGGTGCAACAGGATGCCGTTGTCGCCGTCGATGTAGGTGATTTTCGACTCGCAGGAAGCGGTCGACATGAAGCCAGGGTCAAAGGTGAAGCGGCCCGTGGCCGTCAGGCCCCGAACATCAATAACATCGGGACCAACGGTGCCGGTTAAAATGGGCAGCTCGACGGGGGCTGCGCCCTCGATGATCAACTGCGCTTTTTTGTCAGCCATGTGGCCTCCTATTTATGCTTGAAATCATCAGACAGACCCCCCACGCAGGGCCCGCACCACTATAGTGAGATAAATCTGAATGTCAATTTGCCTAAAGTCTTGCCCCAGAAGGCTTTAACCGTACTTTTTCCTCGAAATTCCCTGCCATTTACGCCTTTTATACTCGTAACGCAATGCGCTATTAGGGGAAGGCGTTTGCGTTGTCATTAGTAGCCTAACTGTCTATACTCGGCCACCGACCGCCATGGGCTTTTGGGCCTGTTTTGATGGGGGTCGCACTCCCTGGGTGGTGGTTACCTGACCAGTGCACTCCCCAACAACTTTGCCCTGATTGTTAGGGGCTCTTCAGTGTGAAAAAAAGCCGTGAATAGCCAACGACCTGTAAACCTAGACCTAAGGACCATCAAACTCCCCATTACTGGCGTTACGTCATTTCTCCACCGTGTTTCCGGCATCATCCTCTTCCTGGGCCTTGGCATCATGCTTTATGCATTGGGCAAATCCCTGGGTTCCGAGGAAGGTTTCGCCGAGGTGAAGGCATGCTTGACCAGCCCGCTGGCCAAATTCGTTGCGTGGGGCCTGCTGTCCGCCTTGCTGTATCACTTGGTGGCCGGTGTACGCCATCTGATCATGGACATGGGCATCGGTGAGACGCTGGAAGGCGGCAAGCTGGGCTCGAAAATCGTTATCGCCGTATCCGTGGTGATCATCGTTCTGGCGGGAGTTTGGATATGGTAACTAACGTCACGAACCTGTCGCGTTCGGGCCTCTATGACTGGATGGCGCAACGCGTTTCTGCAGTCGTTCTCGCGGCTTATTTCATTTTCCTGATTGGATACCTCGTTGCGAACCCGGGCATGGGCTACGCCCAGTGGCACGCGCTGTTCGCAAACAACGGGATGCGCATCTTCAGTCTGTTGGCTCTGGTTGCTCTGGGCGCTCACGCCTGGGTCGGCATGTGGACCATTTCGACCGACTACCTGACGCCGATGGCGCTGGGCAAGTCCGCGACTGCAGTACGTTTCCTTTTCCAGGCAGTATGCGGCGTTGCAATGTTCGCTTACTTCGTCTGGGGTGTGCAGATTCTCTGGGGTATCTGATTCATGTCTAACATTCCAACTATTTCCTTCGACGCCATCATCATTGGTGGCGGCGGCGCCGGTATGCGTGCCGCACTGCAGCTGGCCCAAGGCGGCCACAAGACTGCAGTGATCACCAAGGTGTTCCCGACCCGTTCGCACACTGTGTCTGCCCAGGGCGGCATCACGTGCGCCATTGCTTCGGCCGACCCGAACGATGACTGGCGCTGGCACATGTACGATACCGTCAAGGGTTCCGACTACATCGGTGACCAGGACGCTATCGAATACATGTGTCAGGAAGGCCCGGCTGCGGTCTTCGAACTGGACCACATGGGTCTGCCGTTCTCGCGTACCGAGCAAGGTCGTATCTACCAGCGTCCATTCGGCGGCCAGTCCAAGGATTACGGTAAAGGTGGCCAGGCTGCCCGTACCTGCGCCGCGTCCGACCGTACCGGTCACGCGCTGCTGCACACCCTTTATCAGGGCAACCTGAAAGCCGGCACCACGTTCCTGAACGAGTACTACGCGGTTGATCTGGTCAAGAACGCACAAGGCGAATTCGTCGGTGTGATCGCCATCTGCATCGAAACCGGTGAAACCACCTACATCCGCGCCAAGGCTACGGTTCTGGCGACCGGCGGTGCAGGTCGTATCTACGCATCGACCACCAATGCCCTGATCAACACCGGTGACGGCGTCGGCATGGCACTGCGTGCAGGCGTTCCGGTACAAGACATCGAAATGTGGCAGTTCCACCCGACCGGCATCGCCGGCGCCGGTGTACTGGTTACCGAAGGTTGCCGTGGTGAAGGTGGTTACCTGATCAACAAGCACGGCGAGCGTTTCATGGAGCGTTATGCTCCGAACGCCAAAGACCTTGCCGGCCGTGACGTTGTTGCCCGTTCGATGGTTAAAGAGATCATTGCCGGTAACGGCTGTGGCCCTAACGGCGACCACGTACTGCTGAAGCTCGATCACCTGGGTGAAGAAGTGCTGCACAGCCGCCTGCCAGGTATCTGCGAGCTTTCCAAGACCTTCGCTCACGTTGACCCGGTGGTTGCTCCGGTTCCGGTTGTTCCAACTTGCCACTATATGATGGGCGGCGTGCCGACCAACATTCATGGCCAGGCGATCACCCAGAATGCCGAAGGCCAGGACGAGATCATTCATGGTCTGTTCGCGGTAGGCGAAGTGGCTTGCGTATCCGTACACGGTGCCAACCGTCTGGGCGGCAACTCGCTGCTCGACCTGGTGGTGTTCGGCCGTGCGGCTGGCCTGCACCTGGAAAAAGCCCTGACCGACGGCATCGAGTACGATGACGCGACCGACGCCAACATCGAGGCCGCCCTGGCGCGCCTGAACGCTCTGAACGAGCGCACTGATGGCGAAGATGTGGCTACCCTGCGTCGCGAGCTGCAAAGCTGCATGCAGAACTACTTCGGTGTGTTCCGTACCGGCGAGTACATGCAGAAAGGTATCGCCCAGCTGGCCGACCTGCGCACACGTATCGCCAACGTCAAGATCAACGATAAGAGCCAGGCGTTCAACACCGCTCGTATCGAAGCCCTTGAGCTGCAAAACCTGTTGGAAGTGGCTGAAGCGACTGCGATCGCCGCCGAGGTTCGTAAAGAATCCCGTGGTGCTCACGCTCGTGAAGACTTTGAAGATCGCGACGACGAAAACTGGTTGTGCCACACCCTGTACTTCCCGGGTGACAAGCGCGTAACCAAGCGTGCCGTGAACTTCTCGCCGAAGACGGTTCCGACGTTTGAACCGAAGATTCGGACTTACTAAGGGTGGCTGCCATGTTGAAAGTCAGTGTTTATCGCTACAACCCTGATCAGGACGCTGCGCCGTTCATGCAGGAATTTTCGGTCGATACCGGTGGTAAAGACCTGATGGTGCTGGATGTGCTGGCCCTGATCAAAGAGCAGGACGAAGGTTTCTCCTATCGTCGCTCTTGCCGTGAAGGTGTCTGCGGTTCGGATGGCATGAACATCAACGGCAAAAACGGTCTGGCGTGCGTTACGCCGCTGTCCGCTGTCGTAAAAGGTAACAAGCTGGTCATTCGTCCGCTGCCAGGTTTGCCGGTTATCCGTGACCTGGTCGTCGATATGAGCATCTTCTACAAGCAATACGAGAAGGTTAAGCCATTCCTGCAGAACGATACGCCGGCTCCGGCCATCGAACGTCTGCAGTCCCCGGAAGAACGCGAAAAGCTCGACGGTCTGTACGAGTGCATCCTGTGCGCTTGCTGCTCGACTTCCTGCCCGTCCTTCTGGTGGAACCCGGACAAGTTCCTGGGTCCAGCTGCTCTGCTGCAAGCCTACCGCTTCCTGGCAGACAGCCGCGATACCAAGACTTCCGAGCGACTGGCTTCGCTGGATGACCCATTCAGCGTATTCCGCTGCCGTGGGATCATGAACTGCGTCAACGTTTGTCCGAAGGGCCTGAACCCGACTAAGGCCATCGGTCACATTCGTAACATGCTGCTGCAAAGCGGCGTTTGATTCAGCTGCTGTACCCGTAGACCGCTGTACCGTAGATGCTGCGGCGCAGGCTTCAACCGGCGCCGTAGTTTTAACCTGAGTAGCAGCTCACAAAGCTGCCGCTCTATATTTTGAAGAAATGAGACAAGCAGGGGCATCCGGGCTGGTACCCGGACTATCAGCGTGATCCTAAGTGGCTTGTTTTGGTCGCTGCACTCGGACTTCTGCAAGTTTGCTCGGTGTCTTCGCCGGTGGTGTTCCCCTAACCGAGGGTGACCAAGCATGCAAGAAAGCGTGATGCAGCGCATGTGGAACAGCGCCTACCTATCCGGTAGTAACGCTGCCTATGTGGAAGAGCTCTACGAGCTCTACCTGCACGACCCTAACGCTGTGCCAGAAGAGTGGCGCACTTACTTTCAGAAGTTGCCTACCGAAGGCAGCACTGCCATCGATGTTTCGCACTCGACAATCCGCGATCATTTCGTCTTGCTGGCAAAGAACCAGCGCCGCGCTCAACCGGTATCCGCCGGTAGCGTGAGCAGTGAGCACGAGAAGAAGCAAGTTGAAGTGCTGCGATTGATCCAGGCCTACCGTATGCGGGGCCACCAAGCAGCCCAGCTTGACCCGCTGGGGCTGTGGCAGCGTCCTGCACCTGCAGACCTGTCGATCAATCATTACGGCTTGACCAATGCCGATCTTGATACGACCTTCCGTGCCGGCGACCTGTTCATCGGCAAAGAGGAAGCGAGCCTACGCGAAATTCACGAAGCGTTGCAGCAGACATATTGCCGCACCATCGGCGCTGAATTTACCCATATCGTCGATACCGAGCAGCGCCACTGGTTCCAGCAGCGTCTGGAAAGCGTGCGTGGCCGCCCAACGTACTCCGCCGATATCAAGGGCCACCTGCTTGAGCGCGTAACTGCAGCTGAAGGCCTGGAAAAATACCTGGGTACCAAATACCCGGGTACCAAGCGTTTCGGCCTGGAAGGCGGCGAGAGCCTGATTCCGTTGCTCGACGAGCTGATCCAGCGTTCCGGTTCCTACGGCACCAAGGAAATCGTCATCGGCATGGCCCACCGTGGTCGCCTGAACGTGTTGGTCAACACCTTCGGCAAGAACCCGCGTGAGCTGTTCGACGAGTTCGAAGGCAAGAAGAAGGTCGAGCTGGGGTCCGGTGACGTCAAATACCACCAGGGCTTCTCGTCCAACGTCATGACTGCCGGCGGTGAAGTTCACCTGGCCATGGCTTTCAACCCGTCCCACCTGGAAATCGTTTCCCCGGTGGTCGAAGGTTCGGTACGTGCTCGTCAGGATCGTCGTAACGACGCCAATGGCGACAAGGTCCTGCCGATTTCCATCCACGGTGACGCTGCATTCGCAGGTCAGGGCGTGGTCATGGAAACCTTCCAGATGTCGCAGACTCGCGGCTTCAAGACTGGCGGTACGATCCACCTGGTGATCAACAACCAGGTTGGCTTCACCATCAGCAACCCGCTGGACTCGCGTTCCACCGAGTACGCTACCGACGTTGCGAAAATGATCCAGGCGCCGATCCTCCATGTGAATGGTGATGATCCGGAAGCCGTATTGTTCGTGACCCAGTTGGCCATCGATTACCGCATGCAGTACAAGCGCGATGTCGTGATCGACCTGGTCTGCTACCGTCGCCGCGGTCACAACGAAGCGGATGAGCCGAGCGGCACCCAGCCGCTGATGTACCAGCAAATCGCCAAGCAGCGCACAACCCGTGAGCTGTATGCCGAACGCCTGACTCAGGCCGGTGTGGTGGATGATGCTCGTGTTCAGGCGAAGATCGATGAATACCGCAACGCGCTGGACAACGGCCTGCATGTTGTAAAAAGCCTGGTCAAAGAGCCGAACAAGGAGCTGTTCGTCGACTGGCGTCCATACCTGGGCCACGCCTGGACTGCGCGTCACGACACCACGTTCGATCTCAAGACCCTGCAAGAGCTGTCTGCCAAGCTGCTGGAAATTCCGGAAGGCTTCGTGGTTCAGCGTCAGGTTGCGAAGATCTACGAAGACCGTCAGAAAATGCAAGCCGGCGGCCTGCCGATCAACTGGGGTTATGCCGAAACCATGGCGTACGCGACCCTGGCGTTCGAAGGTCACCCGATTCGCATGACCGGCCAGGACATCGGCCGCGGTACGTTCTCGCACCGCCATGCGGTCCTGCACAACCAGAAAGACGCGGGCACCTACATCCCGTTGCAGCATCTGTACGAAGGCCAGCCACGTTTCGACCTTTACGATTCGTTCCTGTCCGAAGAAGCTGTATTGGCGTTCGAGTATGGTTACTCGACCACCACGCCAAATGCCCTGGTTATCTGGGAAGCTCAGTTCGGCGATTTCGCCAACGGTGCCCAGGTGGTTATCGACCAGTTCATCACCAGTGGCGAGCACAAGTGGGGCCGTCTCTGCGGTCTGACCATGCTGCTGCCGCACGGTTATGAAGGGCAGGGGCCGGAGCACTCCTCGGCTCGTCTGGAGCGTTACCTGCAGCTGTGCGCCGAGCACAACATTCAGGTGTGCGTACCGACGACCCCGGCTCAGATCTACCACCTGCTGCGTCGCCAGGTCATTCGCCCACTGCGCAAGCCGTTGGTAGTCCTGACTCCGAAGTCGCTGTTGCGTCATAAATTGGCCATCTCGACCCTGGAAGATCTGGCGGAAGGTTCGTTCCAGACCGTTATTCCGGAAATCGATGCCCAGGACCCGAAAAAGGTCGGTCGCATCGTACTGGCGAGCGGCAAGGTCTATTACGACCTGCTGGAAAAACGCCGTGCCGAAGGTCGTGACGACATCGCTATCGTGCGTCTTGAGCAGCTGTACCCATTCCCTGAGGACGACTTGATTGAAGTCCTGGCTCCTTACTCCAACCTCAAACACATCGTTTGGTGTCAGGAAGAGCCGATGAACCAGGGTGCCTGGTACTGCAGCCAGCATCACATGCGTCGCATCATCAGCGGTCACAACAAGTCGCTCGTACTCGAGTACGCGGGCCGTGACGCTTCTGCTGCACCTGCTTGTGGTTATGCATCGATGCACGCTGAGCAGCAGGCAAAACTGCTGCAAGATGCCTTTACTGTTTAACGCCTTCGCGCTGACTGAAACCGAATTTTAAGGAACCACAGATAATGGCTATCGAGATCAAAGCCCCCACTTTCCCGGAATCGGTTGCCGATGGCACCGTTGCCACCTGGCACAAACAACCGGGCGATGCTGTCAAGCGTGACGACCTGATCGTCGATATCGAAACTGACAAAGTCGTACTGGAAGTGTTGGCCACTGCTGACGGCGTGCTGGGCGCTATCGTCAAGAACGAAGGCGACACCGTTCTGTCCGACGAAGTCCTGGGCTCCATCGTGGAAGGTGGCGCTGCCGCCGCCGCTCCGGCCGCTGCTGCTGCACCTGCTGCCGCACAGGCCGCTGCTCCAGCCGCTGCTGGCGAAGACGATCCTGTTGCTGCTCCAGCCGCGCGCAAGCTGGCTGAAGAAAACGGTATCAACATCACCTCCGTTGCCGGCACTGGCAAAGGCGGTCGTGTGACCAAGGAAGACGTGGTAGCTGCTGTTGCCGCCAAGAAAGCCGCTCCAGCTGCCGCGCCTGCCAAGGCTGCTGCTCCAGCTGCCGCTGCCCCGGTATTCGCTGCCGGTGATCGCGTCGAGAAGCGCGTACCGATGACCCGTCTGCGGGCCAAGGTTGCCGAGCGTCTGGTTGAAGCTCAATCGAACATGGCGATGCTGACCACTTTCAACGAAGTCGACATGACTGAAGTCATGGCCCTGCGTTCGAAGTACAAGGACCTGTTCGAGAAGTCCCACAACGGCGTACGCCTGGGCTTCATGTCGTTCTTCGTGAAAGCGGCTACCGAAGCGCTGAAGCGTTTCCCGGCAGTCAACGCCTCGATCGATGGCGCGGACATCGTTTACCACGGCTACGCCGACGTCGGTGTTGCCGTGTCCAGCGACCGTGGCCTGGTAGTGCCGGTTCTGCGTAACGCCGAACTGATGAGCCTGGCTGAAATCGAAGGCGGCATCGCCACCTTCGGCAAGAAAGCCCGCGACGGCAAGCTGTCGATGGAAGAGATGACTGGCGGTACCTTCACTATCACCAACGGTGGTACTTTCGGTTCCATGATGTCGACCCCGATCGTCAACCCGCCGCAAGCGGCCATCCTGGGCATGCACAACATTCTGCAGCGTCCTATGGCGATCAACGGTCAGGTCGTTATCCGTCCGATGATGTACCTGGCACTGTCCTACGATCACCGCCTGATCGATGGTAAAGAAGCTGTGACTTTCCTGGTTACCATCAAAAACCTGCTGGAAGACCCGGCTCGTCTGCTGCTGGATATCTAAAAAGCAGCGGCAAGCTGCAAGTGGCAAGCCTCAAGCTCAAGAGCTGCTGGGCTTCGAACTTGCAGCTTGCGGCTTGTAGCTTGTTGCTAAAAGGGAACCTTTTATGACACAGAAATTTGACGTTGTAGTTATTGGTGCGGGCCCTGGTGGCTACGTAGCCGCGATCAAGGCTGCACAACTGGGCCTCAGCACTGCCTGCATCGAGAAATACACCGACAAAGAAGGCAAGCTGGCCCTCGGCGGTACTTGCTTGAACGTAGGTTGCATTCCTTCCAAGGCGCTGCTGGACAGCTCCTGGAAATTCCACGAAGCCCAAGACGGTTTCGCGATCCACGGTATCAATCACGCTGGCGTGACCATGGACGTATCGGCGATGGTCGGCCGCAAGGCCAACATCGTCAAAGGCCTGACTTCCGGCGTTGCCACCCTGTTCAAAGCCAACGGCGTGACCTCTATCCAGGGTCACGGCAAGTTGCTGGCTGGCAAGAAAGTCGAAGTGACCAAGCCTGACGGTTCGGTTGAAGTGATCGAAGCTGAAAACGTGATCCTGGCTCCAGGTTCGCGTCCAATCGACATTCCACCGGCTCCAGTCGATCAGAACGTGATCGTCGACTCCACCGGCGCTCTGGAATTCCAAGCTGTACCAAAACGTCTGGGCGTGATCGGCGCTGGCGTCATCGGCCTGGAACTGGGTTCGGTATGGTCGCGCCTGGGCGCCCAGGTGACCGTTCTGGAAGCCCTGGATACCTTCCTGATGGCTGCAGACGCTGCCGTTTCCAAGGAAGCGCTGAAAACCCTGACCAAACAAGGTCTGGACATCAAGCTGGGTGCTCGCGTTACCGGTTCCAAGGTCAATGGCGAAGAAGTCGTAGTGACTTACACCGACGCCAATGGTGAGCAGACCATTACTTTCGACAAGCTGATCGTAGCCGTTGGTCGCCGTCCGGTGACCACCGATCTGCTGGCTGCTGATTGCGGCGTGACCCTCGACGAGCGCGGTTTCGTGCACGTTGATGATCACTGCGCCACTACCGTACCGGGCGTTTACGCCATCGGTGACGTGGTTCGCGGCATGATGCTGGCTCACAAGGCCTCGGAAGAGGGCATCATGGTTGTCGAGCGCATCAAGGGCCACAAGGCTCAGATGAACTATGACCTGATCCCTTCGGTTATTTATACTCACCCGGAAATCGCGTGGGTCGGTAAAACCGAGCAGGCCTTGAAAGCTGAAGGCGTTGAAGTTAACGTCGGCACCTTCCCGTTTGCAGCCAGTGGCCGTGCCATGGCCGCCAACGACACCGGCGGTTTCGTCAAAGTGATCGCCGATGCCAAGACTGATCGCGTATTGGGCGTCCATGTGATTGGCCCAAGCGCTGCGGAACTGGTTCAGCAAGGTGCAATCGGCATGGAATTCGGCACCAGTGCCGAAGACCTGGGCATGATGGTTTTCTCCCATCCGACCCTGTCCGAAGCCCTGCACGAAGCAGCATTGGCAGTGAATGGCGGCGCCATCCACATCGCCAACCGCAAAAAGCGTTAAGACAATAAGAAACCACGGCGGATTGCCCGTCGTGAGCCTTGCGAGCAAGACTCACCGCGGAACATCCGCTGGACTCGACCTCATGGGATCGCTTCAGCGCTGTACCAGAGCCACGGCTCCGGGTTCAGGGCTGGAGATGTCCGGTGAGTAGCGGTCACAGGTGGCGCGGCACTTATCAACAGTGCAGCGCCGAATGCGCAGTACCTAACGAAGACGGTAAAAAGCATGAATCTTCACGAGTATCAGGGTAAGCAGCTGTTCGCTGAGTACGGCCTGCCAGTATCCAAAGGTTACGCGGTAGACACCCCCGAAGCAGCAGCAGAAGCTTGCGACAAGATCGGCGGCACCGAGTGGGTTGTCAAAGCCCAGGTTCACGCAGGCGGTCGCGGTAAAGCGGGCGGCGTTAAGCTGGTTCGCAGCAAAGAAGACGCTAAAGCATTCGCTCAACAGTGGTTGGGCAAGCGTCTGGTGACTTACCAGACTGACGCCAATGGTCAGCCAGTCACCAAGATCCTGGTTGAATCGTGCACTGATATCGCTAAAGAGCTGTACCTGGGCGCTGTCGTTGACCGTTCGAGCCGTCGCATCGTGTTCATGGCTTCCACCGAAGGTGGCGTGGACATCGAGAAAATCGCTCACGATACCCCTGAGAAAATCCTCAAGGCCACTATCGATCCACTGGTTGGCGCTCAGCCATTCCAGGGTCGCGAGCTGGCATTCCAGTTGGGCCTGGAAGGCAAACAAGTCACTCAGTTCGCCAAGATTTTCGTAGGCCTGGCCAAGCTGTTCCAGGACCACGATCTGGCTCTGCTGGAAGTGAACCCGCTGGTGATCAAGGCTGACGGCGATCTGCATTGCCTCGATGCCAAGATCAACATCGACGCCAACGCTATGTACCGTCAGCCTAAGCTGAAGACTTTCCACGATCCGTCGCAAGACGATCCGCGCGAAGCGCACGCTGCCAAGTTCGAACTGAACTACGTAGCCCTGGAAGGCAACATCGGTTGCATGGTCAACGGTGCTGGCCTTGCCATGGGTACCATGGACATCGTCAACCTGCATGGCGGCAAACCAGCCAACTTCCTCGACGTAGGTGGTGGCGCTACCAAGGAACGCGTTACCGAAGCGTTCAAGATCATCCTGTCCGACACCAACGTCGCTGCAGTATTGGTCAACATCTTCGGCGGCATCGTTCGTTGCGACATGATTGCCGAAGGCATCATCGGTGCAGTGAAAGAAGTCGGCGTGAAAATCCCGGTTGTTGTTCGCCTTGAAGGTAACAACGCTGAACTGGGCGCTAAAGTACTGGCAGAAAGCGGCTTGAACATTATCGCTGCTACCAGCCTGACCGACGCTGCTCAACAAGTTGTCAAAGCTGCGGAGGGCAAATAATGAGCGTCCTGATCAATAAAGACACCAAAGTTATCTGCCAGGGTATTACCGGTTCGCAAGGTAGTTTCCACACCCAGCAAGCTCTGGAATACGGCACCAAGATGGTGGGTGGTGTAACGCCTGGTAAAGGCGGCACCGAGCACCTGGGTCTGCCAGTGTTCAACACCGTGAAAGACGCTGTAGCTGCCACTGGCGCCACCGCCAGCGTGATCTACGTTCCAGCTCCTTTCTGCAAGGACTCCATCCTGGAAGCAGCATTCGGCGGCATCAAGCTGATCGTTTGCATCACTGAAGGCATTCCTACCCTGGATATGCTGGATGCCAAGGTCAAGTGCGACGAGCTGGGCGTAGTCCTGATCGGTCCTAACTGCCCAGGCGTGATCACTCCAGGCGAATGCAAGATCGGCATCATGCCAGGTCACATTCACTTGCCAGGCAAGGTCGGTATCGTTTCCCGTTCCGGCACCCTGACCTACGAAGCTGTGAAGCAGACCACTGACGCCGGTTTCGGTCAGTCGACTTGCGTCGGCATCGGCGGTGACCCGATCCCAGGCTCGAACTTCATCGACATCCTGAAGCTGTTCCAGGAAGACCCGAAGACCGAAGCGATCGTCATGATCGGCGAGATCGGCGGTTCGGCTGAAGAAGAAGCCGCTGCCTACATCAAGGCCAACGTGACCAAGCCAGTTGTTTCCTACATCGCTGGTGTGACTGCCCCTGCGGGCAAGCGCATGGGCCATGCTGGCGCAATCATCTCCGGCGGCAAGGGCACTGCAGACGAGAAGTTTGCTGCCCTGGAAGACGCAGGCGTGAAAACCGTGCGTTCGCTGGCAGACATCGGCAAGGCTCTGTCCGAGCTGACCGGTTGGGCTATCAAGTAAGCCTCGCGCTTAGCTGAAACCCCTAACGACAAAAGCCACCTTCGGGTGGCTTTTGTTGTTTTAGGGGCCGCTACAAGCGGCAAGTTTGTAGCTTCAAGCTTGAAGCCCAAGGCCGTTGTTTGCCGCTTATGGCTGCTTTTCTTTCAAAAACGCGACACGCAAATGTCGCTTATCAGATAGTTCGCCCTCTAACGGTGCGCTTGTCTTGTGAAATCTGTAATCTAGCCGCCTCTTTTTGCGTCTGCGTCCCATAAGGATGCTGCGCGCTAAACGGGTCAGTCTTATACGGACTGACAGCATTTCCCTCACCCATAAGGGAAATCCCTCTCTAAATTCCGATTCAGTAGTGTGGTATTTCCTTAATGAAAGTGTTGAAAGGCCAGGACATTCTGGCACTTGGTTTTATGACGTTCGCCCTGTTCGTCGGGGCTGGCAACATCATCTTCCCGCCTATCGTCGGTTTGCAGTCCGGGCCTCATGTCTGGATGGCGGCGCTGGGTTTCCTGATCACGGCAGTCGGTCTGCCGGTGGTCACAGTCGTAGCCCTGGCCAAGGTCGGCGGTGCGATGGATGCGCTGAGCAGCCCGATCGGCAAGATCGCCGGTGGCCTGTTGGCGGCATCGGCTTATCTGGCGGTAGGGCCGTTGTTCGCGACGCCGCGGACCGCCACCGTGTCCTTTGAAGTGGGCCTGGCGCCATTGACGGGTGAAAGCCCGCTGGCGTTGTTCCTCTACAGTTCGGTGTATTTCCTCCTGGTGTTTTTCGTCTCCCTCTACCCAGGTCGCTTGCTGGATACCGTCGGGCGCTTCCTGGCGCCGTTGAAAATCATCGCCCTGGCGGTACTGGGTATCGCTGCGTTTGCCTTGCCGGCCGGTGATATCGGGGTTGCTACCCCGGAGTACGTTGCCGCGCCGTTCTCTCAAGGCTTCGTCAATGGCTATCTGACCATGGATACCCTGGGGGCACTGGTGTTCGGCATCGTTATCGTCAACGCCATCCGTTCTCGCGGTATTGAGTCGCCACGCCTGATCACCCGCTACGCGATCATCGCCGGCCTGATCGCCGGGGTGGGTCTGGCATTGGTGTACATCAGCCTGTTCCGCCTGGGTGCGGGCAGCCATGAAGTGGCGGCGGGTGCCAGCAACGGCGCCGCGGTATTGCACGCTTATGTGCAGTACACCTTTGGCTCCCTGGGCAGTGGCTTCCTTGCCGTGTTGATTTCCCTGGCGTGCCTGGTGACTGCGGTCGGCCTGACCTGCGCCTGCGCCGAGTACTTCAGCCGGATCCTGCCGCTTTCCTACAAGACCCTGGTGGTGATCCTCGCGCTGTTCTCGCTGGTGGTGTCCAACCTGGGCCTGACCAAGCTGATTGCGTTCTCGATTCCGGTGCTGACCGCGATCTACCCGCCGTGCATCGTTCTCGTGGCCCTGAGCTTCTGCAAGGACTTCTGGTATGAGGAGCGGCGTATTGTCGGGCCGGTGATGCTGGTGGCGTTTGTGGTTGGCGTGATTGACGCGCTCAAGGGCACGCCGTGGGCACACAAGATCCCGCCGGCGTTGTCCGACATGCCGCTGAGCGCACAAGGCCTGGCATGGCTGGTGCCTGCATTCAGCGTCCTGGTGTTCGCCTTCTTGTGTGATCGCCTGCTGGGTAAACGCAGCGACGCCCTGGCCTGATACCCCCTTGATGGCCGGGTTGCCACAAGCGACCCCGGCGCAGGAATGAACATGCCCCGCATCCATCGATGCGGGGCATTTTTTATGGGCGGCGCAGGGTGTCTTTTTCTCAGGTGCAGCGTCGAAGCAGTTCGGGTCTGTTCTTACCTTCTGCCAACGCTCTTGTAGGGAAATGCATGTCGTTTGTTCAAGCCAACCTGATCCATATTCTTGCGGCCCTGTGGTTTGCCATCTGCTGGGGCGGCTACACCCGCTACGCCACCTGGAAGGGGCGCGATACGGCGTGCCTGGCCAGCGTGCTGCATTTGTACCGCGAAGACTGGATGCGTCGGATGCTGCTGCGTGACAACCGCATCGCCGATGCCAGCGTGATCGGCAACCTGGAGCGTAATGCCTCGTTCTTTGCTTCCAGCACCCTGATTATCCTGGCGGGTATCCTCACTGTGCTGGGCGCGTCCGAGCGTGCAGTGTCGCTGCTGGCGGACATTCCCATGGTCCAGCAGGCGTCCCAAGGCATGTCGGAGATCAAGTTGTTGTGCCTGGCGCTGGTGTTTGTCTATGCCTTCTTCACCTTCAGCTGGTGCATGCGCCAATACAACTTTGCCGCGATCCTGGTGGGCTCGGCCCCGATGATCGGCGAGCGGCATGTCTCCGAGCAGGAGCGCAAGGCATTCGCCTCGCGGGCTGCGCGGGTGATCTCCATGGCTGCCAACCAGTTCAACTTCGGCCTGCGTTCCTATTACTTCGGCATGACCATGCTGGCCTGGTTCGTCAGCCCCTGGTTGTTCATGCTGATGAGTGCCGGGGTGGTGTTTGTGCTCTATCGGCGCGAGTTTCATTCCGATGTGCTCGACGTTATGGTCTATACCCCGACCGAGGCGCCGCTTGCGGAGTCCGCGAAGGACGCAGGCTGACGGGCTTTTTCATATTCAGCTAAACAGGATGTTGCCGATGACGCAGTCGAGTGCCTTCAAGCTGCTGCTTTTATGTGTGCTGGTGTTGCCGGGATGCCGAGTTCAGACCTTGTACCTCAATGGTGAAGGTTCCGCCGTGGTGGTGGACGCCTTGACGGCTGAGCCCATCGCCCAGGCGCAGGTGAACTTTTGCGGGGTCAGGCGGGTGACGGGCGATGACGGCGCTTTTCATGTCGCCGAGAAAACCGATTGGGAGGTGGTGAACTTCCTGGCAGGGCGCTCGCCACTGGACAACAAGCGGCCGTGTTTCGTGAGCATTGAGGCTCCGGGTTACCAGGCCAGGCATTGGGAAGTGCTCTTCGACAGGCGTTATGAGTTTCCTGTGCGCATGCTCCCGGCTGGCAGCCACTTAACTTACAAGGTTGCCGAGCATTCCACGGTGGATGTTCCGTTGCAGGTCGAACCCCAGGCCGATGAGGTATTTGTTCCGCGATAGGCCTGGCCGCCATTAGTTGTTGGGGGTGGTGACTGAATCGTTTTACTGCGTTATCGATTGGCATTGGTCGACGCTGTATCAACTTGCAATCAAGCAGTCTTTGCAGTGGCGCAGCTGAATAACTTAGCCCATAAAAAAACCCGCACTAAGCGGGTTTTTTTGTTGCTCTAAAACCGTATTAGTTGGTTTTAGGTGCAGCTTCCGGAGCGGCTTCTTGAGCAGCAGCCTTATTCGATTCAGCCTGATCTTTGGCAGCTTCGGCGTTTTCTTTTGCCGCCTCGTTCACCTTATTCTGAGCTTCGTTCATTTTCTGTTGAGCTTGCTCAGCATGTTGGTTGGCATCTTGAGCTTTGTCCTCGGATTTTTTATCGCAGGCAGCGAGACCGAGGGTAGCGGTCAACATCAAGGCAATAGCTAAAGTCTTACGCATGGGGTGTTTCTCCTTAGTGAAGATATCTTCTGGCCTTTCGAGCACACCCCAACAGGTTAAGTTCCTTGAGATTCACAGATATATTAAGTGCTCAGCGCAGGGAACTTTTACAGCCCCCACCCATTGCCAAGTTTCGACATTAAAAGAGAGTTCAGCCCATGGCGCAAAACCCCATTTTTGAGCGTGCGACGCGATTTCTTTCAGCGTTGCGACACTGTCAGGTCCTGGGGATGTGCGTGCACAACGCCTCGACGGACGGCATTACCGTGACCCTGCCATACAGCCCGCAAATTGTCGGCAACCCGCAAACCGGGGTGATTCATGGTGGCGCGCTGACCTCATTGATGGATACCGCCTGCGGCATGGCCATCCTCTGTGTGCTGCCGGAGTTCGAGGTCTGCCCGACCCTCGACCTGCGCGTCGATTACATGCACCCAGCCGAGCCGCACAAGCCGGTGTATGGCTTCGCCCAGTGCTACCGGGTTACCCGTGATGTGATCTTCACCCGCGGTTTTGCCTATCAGGACGATCCCGAACAACCGGTCGCCCATGCTGTCGGCACCTTCATGCGCATGGGCAAGGGGCTCAAGGGAACCAGGGGCTTCACCAGCGCGATCAAGGACGGTGCTGCATGAGCGACGACTTCAAGGAACAACTGCAAACCGCCCATGAGCAGGGCGACTATGCATCGCTGCTGCACCTGATTCCCTACGCCAAACTGATCGGCATCGAGTGTTCGCGCCTGGGCGATGAATTGCTGTTTCGCCTGCCTGCCAACAAAGACAACATCGGCAACCCCTTGCTGCCGGCGATCCATGGCGGAGTGATTGCGGGTTTCATGGAGTTGGCCGCTGCCCTGCACCTGTTGATTTTCACCGGCTCGCCCGGGGTGCCAAAGATTATCGACTTCTCCCTGGACTACCTGCGGGCCGGGCAATTTCGTGATACCTACGCCAAGTGCCAGGTGTGCCGCCAAGGCCGACGGGTGGCCAACGTCGCGATAACCGCCTGGCAAAGCACCCAGGCAGAGCCGATCGCCACGGCGCGGGCACATTTCAAGATTGAAGAAAGCCCCAGCCCTTGAAATCCCGGCCATAGCCCCCAACTTTGATGACATCCCGCCGTTAGCCCCGTAGGCACGGCTTATGCCATCTGATTGGAGTTTGATGACCATGAGTGTGGAAACTCAAAAAGAAACCCTGGGCTTCCAGACCGAGGTGAAGCAACTGCTGCACCTCATGATCCATTCGCTGTATTCCAACAAGGAAATTTTCCTTCGCGAATTGATCTCGAACGCCTCTGACGCAGTCGACAAATTGCGCTTTGAAGCCCTGTCCAAGCCCGAGTTGCTGGAAGGTGGCTCGGAGCTGAAGATCCGTGTGAGCTTCGATAAAGACGCCAAGACCGTCACCCTCGAAGACAACGGCATCGGCATGAGCCGTGAAGACGCGATCACCCATCTGGGCACCATCGCCAAGTCCGGCACCGCAGACTTCATGAAGAACCTGTCGGGCGACCAGAAAAAAGATTCGCACCTGATCGGTCAATTCGGTGTGGGCTTCTACTCGGCCTTCATCGTCGCCGACAAAGTTGAAGTGTTCAGCCGTCGCGCCGGCCTTGCCGCCAGCGAAGGTGTGCACTGGTCGTCCAAGGGTGAGGGCGAATTCGAAATCGCCACCATCGACAAGGCCGACCGTGGCACCCGCATCGTGCTGCACCTGAAATCCGGTGAAGATGAATTCGCCGATGGTTACCGCCTGCGCAACATCATCAAGAAATACTCCGACCATATCGCGCTGCCGATCGAACTGCCGAAAGAACAGGTAGCTGCCGAAGGCGAAGACAAGCCTGCCCAGGAATGGGAAGTGGTCAACCGCGCCAGCGCCCTGTGGACCCGTCCTCGCACCGAGGTGAAGGACGAGGAATACCAGGAGTTCTACAAGCATATCGCCCACGACTACGAGAACCCGCTGAGCTGGAGCCACAACAAGGTCGAAGGCAAGCTGGAATACAGCTCGCTGCTCTACGTACCGGCCCGCGCTCCGTTCGATCTGTATCAGCGTGAAGCGCCGAAAGGCCTGAAACTGTACGTGCAGCGTGTGTTCGTCATGGACCAGGCGGAATCCTTCCTGCCGCTGTACCTGCGCTTCATCAAGGGTGTGGTCGACTCCAACGACCTGTCGCTGAACGTGTCGCGGGAAATCCTGCAGAAAGATCCGATCATCGACTCCATGAAGTCCGCACTGACCAAGCGCGTGCTGGACATGCTGGAAAAACTGGCGAAGAACGAGCCTGAGCAATACAAGGGCTTCTGGAAAAACTTCGGCCAGGTGATGAAAGAAGGCCCGGCTGAAGATTTCGCCAACAAGGAAAAAATCGCCGGCCTGCTGCGCTTCGCCTCCACCCAGGGTGAAGAAGGGGAACAAGTGGTGTCCCTGGCCGAATACCTGGCTCGCGCCAAGGAAGGTCAGGACAAGATCTACTACCTGACCGGCGAGACTTACGCACAGGTCAAGAACAGCCCGCACCTGGAAGTCTTCCGCAAGAAAGGCATCGAAGTGCTGCTGCTGACCGACCGCATCGACGAGTGGCTGATGAGCTACCTCAACGACTTCGACGGCAAGAGCTTTGTCGACGTGGCACGTGGCGACCTGGACCTGGGCAACCTGGATTCCGAAGAAGAGAAGAAAGAAGCCGAAGAAGTGGCCAAGGCCAAAGAAGGCCTGGTCGAGCGTATCAAGACTGCGCTGGGCGATGCCGTCAGCGAAGTCCGGGTTTCCCACCGCCTGACCGATTCCCCGGCGATCCTGGCCATCGGCGAGCAGGACCTGGGCCTGCAGATGCGGCAGATCCTCGAAGCCAGCGGCCAGAAGGTTCCGGATTCCAAGCCGATCTTCGAGTTCAACCCGGCTCACCCGCTGATCGAGAAACTCGACGGCGAGCAGAGCGAAGAGCGTTTTGGCGACTTGTCGCACATCCTCTTCGACCAGGCGGCCCTGGCTGCCGGCGACAGCCTGAAGGATCCGGCGGCCTATGTCCGTCGACTGAACAAGCTGTTGGTTGAACTGTCGGTTTAACTGCGTTGCAAGAAAAACCCGCTTCGGCGGGTTTTTTCATTCTCGTCCTCTCAGCTGGAGAACATGATTAATGAGCCAAGTCACTCTGCGTTCCGTGGTCTATCAGGTCGATGGCCAGTCTTATGAAAGCCGCCTGGCATTCGACGCCAGCCATAAGGGCGCGCGGCCGGGCCTGTTGATGGCGCCGAACTGGATGGGCGTCAGCGCCGGTGCCGAGCAGATCGCCGAAGCGGTCGCCGCCAAGGGCTACGTGGTGCTGGTGGCCGACTTGTACGGGCAGACAGTACGGCCGAGCAACGCTGACGAAGCCGGTGCCGCGATGATGCCGCTGAAGAATGACCGCGCCCTGTTGCGCAAGCGCATGCAGGCCGCCTTTGAAGCCTTGCAGAGCCAGGGCGAGGCGGCGGTGGACAGCTCCAGGCTGGCGACCTTTGGTTTCTGTTTCGGTGGCTGCTGCTCGCTGGAACTGGCCCGTACCGGTGCGCCGCTGAAGGCCGCGGTTTCGTTCCACGGCACCCTGGATACGCCGAACCCGGCAGACGCCAACAACATCAAGGGTTCGGTGCTGGTGCTGCATGGCGCCGCTGATCCGCTGGTGCCGAAAGAGCAACTGCCGGCCTTCGAGGCGGAAATGGATGCAGCAGGCGTCGATTGGCAATTGCTCAGTTACGGTGGCGCGGTGCATTCCTTCACCGATCCGCACGCCAACGTGCCGGGCAAGATGATGTACGACGCCAAGACCGCCAGCCGCGCCTTCACCTCAATGCATAACCTGCTGGATGAAGTGTTCAAGGCCTGACCCGGAGCGGGCGCCGGCAAGCCATCGGTTTGCCGGCTTCGGCTTTTTTGCCCGGGGAGCGCCCTTGCCATCCTGGGTTGCCGGCGAATTGAGCAGGATCAGCGCCTGCTCGGCGGCAATTCGATGCGCTCGCTTTCTCCCGGTACCTGCGGCCAGTCGCCGGCCGCCCAGCGTCGGCGAGCTTCATCGATGCGTGCCGGGTCGCTGGCAACGAAGTTCCAGTTGATGCGCCTCGGCCCGTCCAGCGGCGCGCCACCCAGAATCACCCCATGACAGTCACTCTGGGCGCAGAGCGTCGCGCTTTGCCCGGGTTCAAGCACGATCAGCGTGTGGGGCTGCACCGCTTCGCCATCCAGTTCGGCATCGCCATCCAGCACATATAGCGCGCGTTCCTGATGTTCGGCCGGGATCAGCAGGCTGGTTGCCGTCTGCAGCTGCACCTCGGCATACAAGGTCGGGGAGAGCACCGGCACCGGGGACTCCAGGCAAAAACCGCTGCCGGCAATCATGCGGATCTTCACCCCCAGCACCTCACTGACCGGCAGGCTGGCGGCCGGGTGATGGCTGTAGTGCCCGGGGCCCTGCTCATGGTCCTTGGGCGAAGCCAGCCAGACTTGCAGCCCATGCAGACGGAAGCCGCTCTGTTTCAAGGCTTCAGGCGTGCGCTCGATGTGGGCGATGGCGCTGCCGGCGGTCATCCAACTGACGTCCCCCGGGTTGACGAGTTGGTCTGAGCCGAGGCTGTCCTTGTGCTGGATCTGGCCTTCGAACAGGTAGGTGAGGGTGGACAGGCCGATATGGGGGTGCTGGCGGATATTCATGCCGCTGCCGGCCGGGTAGGCGGTGCTCAGCATATGGTCGAAGAATACGAAAGGCCCGACGCTGCGGCATTGTGCCGAGGGCAGGGGGCGCAGGATGGGTTGGCCTTCGACGTCCTCGGCGCGGGGACGGATCACGACTGATGTGGGCATGGGGACATTCCAGGCAGGGCGGGTCATGCCCGAAAGCATAACCCGCCTCTGATGCCCGCGCCGCTACTGGCTGAAGGCGCCTTCGGAAAGGTGGGTCTCGATGCTGACCTCGGTCGTGGTCATCAATTTATGCACCGGGCAGCGATCCGCCACCTGGTGCAATTCGTCGCGCTGGGCGTCGGTCAGCACGCCCTTGAGGGTCAGTTTGACGTGCAGCGCATATTTGCCTTTTTGCTCCTGGCTGCTGTCGTGCTTGACCTCCACCGTGACCCCGGTCAGCGGGATGCCCTTCTTGTGGGCGTACAGCTTCAGGGTCAGGGCTTTGCAGGCGCCCAGCGCCGCGTCGAAGTAGTCGTGCGGGTCAGGAGCCGAACCTTCGCCGCCCAGGGTCTTGGGCAGGTCGGTAAACAGTTCATGGTCATCGATCTGGATGCTGTGGCGAAAACTTTCGCTGGACTCGGTATTGACGGTAATGGTCATGGCAAACCTCAGGCAGTGATGAAACTCGGACAGGCTTCAAAGGTGCTGAAGTTATAGAGCATTACGCTGCCGCTGCGTTCCCCTTTTTATGAACCGCAGCGCCTCGGGCCGGGTCTATCCTGCTCGGAACGACTGGAGATTACCCCGTGCACTGGACTCATCTGACTGCCCTGTTGTTGCTGCTGCCCGCGGCCCTGACCCAGGCCCGGGACTACGCCTACAGCGATGCGCACCTGCATTACGTGGACTTTTTCCAGGAAACGGCGGGCATGGACAAGCTGCTCAAGTCCATGGCCGACAATCGCATCGAGCACGTGATGATTTCCGGGATTCCGGTGGCCAAGAAATGGCATGAGGATGAACCCAAGCGCCCGCGCTATTACGCCGGCGATGACGCCGATGCCTACTGGTACAGCGCCACTGACGTGATTGTCGCGGCGGCGGTCAACAAGCTGACGCCCGAGCAGCGCCAGCACTTTCATCCGTTTCTTGCGGGTTTCAATCCCAATGATAAAAACTCCGCGGCCCATATCCAGCGCATGCTCGATCTTAACCCGGGCCTGTGGCAGGGCATCGGCGAGGTCTTCACTCGCCACGACGATCTGACCGCACTGACCTCCGGCGATACGCCGCGCGCCAATAACGAAGCCATGACCCGCATCTATCACCTGGCGGCGGAAAACGATCTGCCGGTGATGCTGCATTCCAACATCACCTCCAAGCGCGAGCGTAACCCGCTGTATCTGGCGGAGATCGAAGAGCCGCTGCGCAACCATCCGCACACGCGTTTTATCTGGGCCCATGCCGGCACCAGCGCGGAGATCCATCGGCACCAGGTGCAGCTGGATTTTCTGCTGCCGACCCTGGCGCGAATGCTCGAGGCCTACCCCAACCTGTACGTGGACCTGTCCTGGAGCGTGCTCACGCCTTATCTGCTGGATGACAAGGGCAAGCCCCGCCCTGAATGGCTGGCGCTGGTCCAGCGCTTTCCGGAGCGCTTCATGCTGGGGTCCGATGTGGTCGGGCGTTTCAACAAGCTGGGCCGGGAGTTGCGCAGTTTCGAGCCGTTTCTCGATGCCTTGCCGCCGGAGGTGGCGCACAAGGTGGCGCGGGACAACTTTCTGGCGATATTGCCCCGCACCGTGGCGCGCTGAGCGCCGGTGCCTGGGGGGAGCGAGTGCGCCAGGCGCGCCTCAGACTGTCATCAGCCTGTCATGCCTGCGTCATAGGCTCGCGCCATCTCAATCAAGGAGCGCGATATGCACCTCACCCGTTTTAGCGCGTTGGCCGCGCTGATGATGCTCAGTGGCCTGGCCAGTGCCGAAGTCCGTGTAGAAGGCCCGGTGGAATATGGCGTGTTCAGCGGGCCCAAGGCCGAGTTGCAGTCGGGCGAGCGCGTGCTGCGCCGCAGCAATGAGAAAATCCAGCAGACCGAAGTGGTCCCGGCCAAGTTGGGCAGCAAGTTCGGCCTGCGTTATTCGCTGGTGGGCAAAGTGGCCGATGACGTGCCGCTGACCCTGCTTTACCTCACGCCAGGGATCCGCACCCCTGACGGGCTGCGCCATGACAAGTTCGAAGTCACCCAGAAGCTGGTGCCCGGAGCACCGCAGGATGTGATGGCCTACGAATTCACCGAAAGCCATGAAGTGATACCAGGCGAATGGCATTTCATGGTGTTCCAGGGCGATCGTTTGCTGGCGCAGCAGCGTTTTACCGTACGCTGAATCGATTGAGCCCTGGTATGGAAGTGCTAGGGCGTTTTGATATCACGTTTTTGTCTTACGCAAAATTTCCAAGGGCCGATACCTTCTAAAGCAGCCAGCTGCATGGCGGATGCAGCGCTCTTGGAAGGAACCAGAGGATGAGTATCAGAAGTCTCAATATCGCGCCGCGTGCAGGCCTTGGTTTTGGCTTGCTGGCGCTGATGGTGTTCGGCCTGGGGATGTTCGCCCTGATGCAGATGTCGAACATGCGCCAGCAATCCGATGAGGTCGACAACAACTGGCTTCCCAGCGTGATGTCGGTTGGCGAGATGAATCAGGATCTATTGCGCCTGCGGGCCCTGACCATGCGCTTGCTGGTCAATCGCAATCCCCAGGCCCTGGCCCAGAACGAGGGCAAACTCAATGACATCAAGCGCGGCCTGAGCATTGCCCAGGACCGCTATGAAGCGCTGATCGTATTGCCCGCGGAGCGCGTGCTGTTCGACCGCTTCAAACAGATCGAGCGCCAATACCTTGAGCACCAGAGCCAGGTCATGGCGTTATCCGGTCAGGGCCGGGTCGAGGACGCGGTGGCGGTGGTCAATGGCGAGATGAGTCAGCTGGCCGACGACATGACCCTGACCCTGAACGAGCTGATGGCCTTGAACAAGCTGAACGCCAGCCAGGCCACTGAACTGGCACGCACGGTATTCAGCAACTCCCGGGTGTGGGTGATCGGCATGATCCTGGTGACCGGGCTGGTGACCATCGCCCTGGCGCTGCTGCTGACCCGCAGTATTGTGCTGCCGCTCTCGCAATCGCTGAATGTTGCCGAAGTGGTGGCGGGTGGCGACCTTACCGGAGATATCACGATCAGCGGCAAGGACGAGCCGGCGCGCCTGCTGCAGGCACTCAAGACCATGCAGCACAACCTGCGCGAGACCATCCGCCGGATTTCCGACTCTTCCAGCCAGTTGGCGTCCGCCTCGGAAGAACTCAGTTGCGTGACCGAGGACGCGACCCGTGGTCTGCACCAGCAGAGCCTGGAGATCGAGCAGGCGGCGACGGCGGTCAACCAGATGACCGCAGCGGTGGAGGAGGTGGCAAGCAATGCCGTGGCCACGTCCGAGGCATCGCGGGAATCGGATCGGATTGCCCAGCACGGTCGCGAGCAGGTGCATCAGACGGTGCTGTCGATCGAGGCCCTGGCCGACGATGTGACCGCCAACGCTTCACAAGTGGAAGATCTGGCGCAGAAGGTCTACGGCATCAGCAAGGTGCTGGATGTGATTCGTTCGATCGCCGAGCAAACCAACCTGCTGGCACTCAATGCGGCTATCGAGGCGGCGCGCGCTGGCGATGCCGGGCGCGGTTTCGCGGTGGTGGCCGATGAGGTGCGGGCCCTGGCCCATCGCACCCAGCAGTCGACCCAGGAAATCGAGCAGATGATTGGCGGTATTCAGCAGGGCACCGACCAGGCTGTCAGTTCCATGCAGCACAGCAACACCCGTGCCCGTTCAACCCTGGAGGTGGCCAAGGCCGCTGGCACGGCGCTGGAGGAGATCGCCTCGGCGTTCACCCTGATCAATGAGCGCAATATCGTGATCGCCAGCGCATCGGAGGAGCAGGCGGCTGTGGCACGGGAAGTCGACCGCAATCTGATGAACATCCGTGACCTGGCGTTGCAGACGTCGGCCGGAGCCAACCAGACCAGTGCCGCGAGCCAGGAGCTGTCGCGCCTGGCGGTGGACCTCAACAGCATGGTGGCGCGCTTCTCGGTATAGGTGGTCGGCCTGGAAAGGCCATTGTCCCAGGCATAAAAAAGCCCCGAACCAGTCGGGGCTTTTTCATGGTGCCAAGCTGCGGGGCTTACTTGCCCTGCCAGCGTTTCAGGACCAGGGTGGCGTTGGTGCCACCGAAGCCGAAGCTGTTGCTCATCACGGTGTTGATGGTGGCGTTTTCGCGAGTCTTGGTCAGGATCGGCATATCGGCCACTTCCGGATCCAGTTCGTCGATGTTGGCCGAGCCGGCCATGAAGTTGCCTTCCATCATCAGCATGCAGTAGATCGCTTCATGAACGCCGGCGGCGCCCAGGGAGTGACCGGACAGGCTCTTGGTGGAGCTGATGGCCGGAGCCTTGTCGCCGAACACTTCACGTACGCCCTTCATTTCGGCAACGTCGCCGACCGGAGTCGAGGTGCCGTGGGTGTTCAGGTAGTCGATCGGTGCGTCAACGGTGGACATGGCCATCTGCATGCAGCGGATGGCGCCTTCGCCGCTTGGAGCGACCATGTCGTAGCCATCGGACGTTGCGCCGTAGCCCACGATTTCAGCGTAGATCTTCGCGCCGCGAGCCAGAGCGTGCTCCAGCTCCTCGACCACGACCATGCCGCCGCCGCCGGCAATGACGAAACCGTCACGCTTGGCGTCGTAGGCGCGGGAGGCTTTTTCCGGCGTTTCGTTGTACTGGCTGGACAGGGCGCCCATGGCGTCGAACAGGAACGATTGGCTCCAATGTTCTTCTTCACCGCCGCCGGCAAACACGATGTCCTGCTTGCCCATCTGGATCTGTTCCATGGCGGTACCGATGCAGTGAGCACTGGTGGCGCAGGCAGATGCGATGGAGTAGTTCAGGCCCTTGATCTTGAACGGCGTGGCCAGGCAGGCGGAAACGGTGCTGCTCATGGTCCGCGTAACGCGGTATGGGCCGACGCGCTTGACGCCTTTCTCGCGCAGGATGTCCAGCGCTTCCATCTGGTTCAGGGTCGACGCGCCACCGGAACCGGCGATCAGGCCGGTACGCGGGTTGGAAACCTGCTCTTCGGTCAGGCCGGAATCGGTGATGGCGTCTTTCATGGCCAGGTAGGCGTAAGCCGCCGCGTGGCCGACGAAGCGATAAATCTTGCGATCGATCAGTTCTTCGAGGGGCAGGTCAATGGAGCCGGAAACCTGGCTACGCAGACCCATCTCGGCATATTCCGGGTTGAAACGGATGCCAGGGCGACTTGCACGCAGGTTAGCGGAGACGGTCTCTTTGTCATTGCCCAGGCACGAAACAATGCCAAGACCTGTGATAACGACGCGGCGCATGCGGATAACCCTTAGAAGTTGTCAGTGGAGGTGAATACGCCGACCCGGAGGCCTTCGGCGGTGTAGATTTCGCGGCCGTCGACACTGACCGAACCATCGGCGATGGCCAGGTTCAGCTTGCCTTTCAGGACGCGCTTGATTTGGATGTTATAGGTGACTTTCTTGGCAGTCGGCAGGACCTGGCCGAAGAATTTCACTTCGCCCGAACCCAGTGCGCGACCGCGGCCTGGCAGACCCTGCCAGCCAAGGAAAAAGCCAACCAGCTGCCACATGGCGTCGAGGCCCAGGCAGCCCGGCATTACCGGATCACCTTCGAAGTGGCAGGCGAAAAACCACAGGTCTGGAGTGATATCCAGCTCGGCGACCAATTCACCCTTGCCGTACTTGCCACCCTCTTCGCTGATATGGGTGATGCGATCCACCATCAGCATATTCGGGGCGGGCAGTTGCGCGTTACCTGGGCCGAACAGCTCACCGCGACTGCAGCGCAGCAGGTCTTCCCGGGTAAAGGCGTTTTGTTTGGTCATGCGAGCTCCTCAATAGTCCCATGCGGCAGGTGGGGCAGATCTTCCCGGCCGATCGAAGCCTTCATGCCTCGAACCGGCAGCCTACTCATAGACTATTGCGTTGTGGTGAAAGTCACAGCACAAGGAACATGAATGTACACTTGTGCACTGAAAATTTAAAACCGGCCCGTTTCCGGGTCCGTTCGGGTGCCTAAGACTGCCGCACTTTCGCCCTTCACGCCAGTCGTAGCAGTACGAAAACCGCTTCTCAGCGCACCCAGCGTTGCAGAATTTGCTGCAAATCCGTGCGTTTGAACGGCTTGGCCAGGTAATCGTTCATTCCAGCCGACAGACAGGCCTCGCGATCACCCTGCAAGGCGTTGGCGGTCAGGGCGATGATCGGCAGATCGGCACAGCCGGGCAGTTGGCGGATCTGCCGGGTGGCTTCATAACCATCGATCAGCGGCAGCCGGCAATCCATCAGAATCGCTTCGAATATCAGGCTCTCGGCACTGCGTATTGCCTGGGCGCCGTCGGTGGCGATGCTCACGGTAAAACCCAGGCTGCGCAACATGGCCTGGATCACGGTCTGGTTGACCGGGTTGTCTTCCACCAGCAGCACATTGCGCCCCTCGCCGTGGGCGTTGCCGGCGTGGGCCCGTGGTGCCAGCACCGGCAGGCTCTGTTGAAACCGCGCCAGGGGGATTTCCAGGGTGAAGACCGAGCCCTGACCCTCTTCGCTCTGGGCGCGCAGGGTGCCGCCCATGCGTTCGGCCAGGGTGCGGGCGATGGGCAGGCCCAGGCCGGTGCCGCCATAACGTCGAGAGATCGAGCTGTCGGCCTGTTGGAAGGCATCGAACATCAGCTCCAGGCTTTGCGCGCTGATACCAATGCCGCTGTCGCGCACGGTGCAGGTGAACCACAGCAACTCGTGATCCAGCGCTTGCCACTGCGGCTCGATGCTGACACTGCCTTTCTCGGTGAACTTCAAGGCGTTGCCCACCAGGTTCACCAGGATCTGGCGGATCCGCGTCGGGTCGCCCTTGACCTGCAAAGACTCCATGCCGGGCGGGATCTGCAGTTGCAGGTCGAGGCCGCGCTGCGCGGCGTTGTGCTGGAAGGCCTGGGCCGAGCTGATGATCAGCTCCGACAGGTTGAACGCAATATGTTCCAGCTCCAGGGCCGAACGCTCGATGCGCGAGAAATCGAGAATGTCGTTGATCACCTTGAGCAGGTGTTCGGTGGATTCGGAGGCCAGCGCCGCGTATTCAGCCTGCTCCTCGGTCATTTCGGTGGTTTCCAGCAACTGCAGCATACCCAGCACGCCATTCATCGGCGTGCGCAGCTCGTGGCTCATCATCGCCAGGAAGTCCGATTTGGCGTTGTTCGCGCGCTCGGCTTCTTCCCGGGTCTGGATCAGTTGCGCCATGGCCTGGTGCTGCTCGCGGCTGGCGAGTTCGAGGCCGGCGGCGAGGTTGTTGATGTGCCGCGCCAGGTCACCCAGCTCGGCGTCGTCGACAATGGGCAGCGGCGTCTTGAAGTCGCCTTCCTGGATCGCCTTGACCGCCTGGCCCATGGCACTGATGGGCTGCGACAGGCCGGCCGCCAGGCGCCGCGCCAGGAGAAAGGTGAACAGCAGGGCAAACAGCGCCAGCACGGCGGCCTTGAGCAGGATTTCCTGCTGGCGCTGGCTGAAGGCGTCGTTCGACATGCCGACGATGACCCGGCCCAGATACCCGTCGCCCAGGGTGCCGAGGTGGCTGTCTTCATTCTGGAAGAAGTCGTTCTGCACCTGGATCCGCTGCAGGCGTACCGGGGCCTGGAACACCTTGACCTGTTGCGAGCGGTTGTCGGCCTCCGACGGCTGTTCGACGTAGACCAGGATGTTGTTGGCGCTGTCCTGGACTTCCAGGAAGCGCACATGGGGCGTGGCCAGGGTGGCTTTGAGCAGGCTTTCGAGTCCCTCGCTGTTGCCCGAGATCACCCCGTACTCGGTGGCGGGTGCCAGTTGGTTGGCGATCAGTTGGCCGGTGTGGTTGAGCTCCTGGCGCAAATCCTGGATCCGCACGAAGGTGAAGAAACTGATCAGCAGCAACGTCAGCAGCAGGGCCGGGCCAAGGCTGATGACCTGGGTGCGGGTGTTGATGTCCCAATGGCGACGCAAACTCATGGGCGTTGTTCTCCTTCAGCCAGTCGGCGCGCGACGGACGTCTCGTCAATCTCTTCGATACCCAGCGACCGAGCCACCTGCGGGTTGCTCAGCACCTTGAAATTCGTGGGATAGAGCGCTCCAGGCCAGCGCGCCGGGGGCTGGTCGAGCAGGCTGTTGAGGGTGTGCAGCCAGTCTTGCTGATCGCTGTAGGTACTGGCCAGGCTGCCGGCCCTGACGAAGCCGGCATTCGGGCCGACCAGCGCCAGGTGGCGAGCGTAGCTGCTGAGCAACAGGTTCTTGGCGGTCTTGGGGTTGTACAGCAGGGGATCGTCCAGCCCCAGCAGGACGTCGCTGTTTTTCAGCAGGGCCTGCAGCGGCCGGCTGTCAGCGGTGCTGTCCCAGCGCTCGGCAACGATTTCCAGCCCCAGGTGGGCGGCGGCGCTGCCCAGCTCCTTGAGCAGAAACTCGCTGTGGGCGCTGTACAGCACGCCGACTCGCCTGGCTTGGGGCAGGACGCTTTGGATCAGGCGCAATTGCCGGGCCAGCGGTGGATCGCTCCATAGCAGGCTGAGGCGTGGAGTGCGGCTGATTACCGGGTGTTTTTCGGCTTGCAGGCGGCTGATGCGCAGCACCAGAGTCCATGGTCCCTGGGCGTCCTGCAGGCGCCAGTCGAGGCTGGGAGGGTCGAGCAGGATCAGTCGGGTATTGCTCGGCAGGTGGCTGGGGGCGGGCAGGTCATACAGGGCGACGAACCGTACGTTGTCCATCGGTCGTTGCCGGGCCAGTTCCTGGGTGAAGGCCTGAACGCCGAGGCTGTCTTCGCTGGCAGTCAGCAGAACCGAGGCGGCCCAGGCCGGCGCCGCGCCCCACAGGCTGGCCCATAGCGCCAGGCAGGCGACCAGCTTGCGGCCCCAAGCGGACGGTACCCGTGACTGAGCCCTGCCCATGTCAGAACTCCAGCTCCGCGCTGAAGTACAGGACGTGACGCTGGTCGTAATTGTTGTCGCTGAAGGTTGTCGGCTGTTTGTCCAGGCGTTGCTGGAGCATGGCGGCCAGCTCCAGGTTGGCCTTGCCCAGGGCCAGGTGCTTGGCGACACGGCTGTCCACCCGTTCGAAGCGATAGCCGTTGAGCGCATTGTCGCCATAGTAGAAGAGCGCGCTCGACCAACCCTGGCCCCAATCGCGCAGCCAACCCGCCGAACCACTGTTGCTGGCGGTCTGGCGCTGATCCAGGCGATTGCTGGCTTCGGCATGCACATAGGCGTAGGTCAGGCGCAGCCGGTCGGCGCGGCTCAGGTGCCAGTCCAGCTGGCTCTCGGTGCCGCTGAAGCGCGAGCTGTTGGCATTGCTGGCGATGTACTGATTGTTGCGCAGGGGCTCGCTGACCATGCCGGTGATTTCGTCATAGAACAGTTTTACGTCGAGGTTGAGCCCCAGGTCGACGAAAAAGCCGTTGTAACCCAGCTCCCGCGAACGCATGTGTTCCTGGTCGAGGTTGTCCGGACCCCGGGTCTTGACGAAGTATTCGGCGCTGGGCTGGCCATAGGCGCGAGGGTTGAGGCCGGTGACCCGGTAACTCCAGTTGACGTTGTTCTCGAACATGTCCGGTGAGCGGATCGCTTCCGAATACACCGCACGCAGACCATGGCGCGGGTTGATCAGGTAGTTGAGCGCGACCCTCGGGGTCAGCGAACTGCCGGTCAGTTGGCTGTTTTCAAACATGGCTCCGCCCTGCAGCAGCCAGTGTTCGCTGGCTCGCCATTCAAGCTGGCCGAACAGGCGCCAGGTGGTGTCATCGAGGGTGCCATTGAAGTAGGTCTCGGAGTCCGCCCGGTCATAACGATAGTTCATGCCGCTGACCAGTCGCAGGCTGTCGGACAGGCTCAGGGTGTCTTGCAGCTCCAGGTCGTAGCGGGTTTCCCGGGCACTCTGGTCGATATTGCCGCACACGGTCTGGCTCGCGCCGTCCCGCCACTGGGTCAGTACCTGGTTGGCCAGGGCCTGTTCGTCGCTGCGGCCCGCCGGCGCACCGGTGCCGAGGTAGCTGGGAATATTGCGCGCCAGGCGCTCGGCGTAATTCGGGTTGAGCTGCCACAGGCGGGTCAGTTCGGGGCTGAACGAGATCTCGGCATCGCAGGCGCGCCAGGTCTGCTGGCGGTCCCAGTGCTGGGCCGACCCCTGGATGTACAGGCTGTGCCTGGGGTTGAGGTCGAGGTTCCAGCGCAAGGAACTGGCGTAGTCCTTGGCCGCCACATCGGAGTCCTTGCCGGTCTGAGTGATGCCGGCAAACACCGGCCGGTAGGTATAAGGACGCTGGTTGCTGCCTTCCTTGGCGCTGAACTGCCAGTCGATGCTCTGCCGCTCATCGAGCATCTGCCCCAGGGCCAGGCTCATGCGGTTCAGGCGCCTGCTGTCGCGGTAGTCGGCACCGCTGCGGTCGGAGTCGAAGCCGTCGTCTTCCTGGCCGGACAGCGACAGCCGCAGGTCGCCGCTGTCCCAGCCGGTGCCCTGGCTGGCGTACCAGTCGCTGATGCCGCGTTGGCCGCGGGTCATCTTGAACCGGGTGCCGTGGCTGTCGGCCGGGGCGCGGGTAATGATGTTGACCACCGCCATCAGCGCGTTGGCGCCGTAGCTGACGGTGTTGGGGCCGCGGAAGACTTCGATGCGCTCGATGTCTTCCATGGCCACCGGGATATCGCTCCAGTCCACGGTCGCCAGGCCCGCGCGATACACCGAGCGGCCGTCGATCAGCACCTGCATGCGTCGCGCTTCGCTGGCGCTGGTGCCGTGATAGTTGACCGCCGCCTGGTTGCCGTTGATGGCGCCGACCATCATCCCCGGCACCAGGCGCAGCAGTTCGCCGATATCCCGGGAACCGCTGGCCTTGATCAGCTCGCTGTCGAGCACCGTCATGCTCCCGGGCACCGCTGCCGGGGACTGCTTGAGACGGGTAGCCGTCAGCACTTGCGGCAGCGGCTGGTTGTCCACAAACAGGTCGTCGGCCAGCGCCGCAGCACTGAACAACAGTGCCAGGAGCAACGACGAGGGGCGGCAGGGAGGGCCAAAACGCACGGTACAGCCTTGAATCGGAATAATGGCCGCGCATGTTAACCGAGATGGTTGAGTTTTCCAGTCGATAAGCCCGACATTCCCTGATCGAATCCGGCAGATCCCGACATTTCGCGCTAATTGTCCCAGGGGCTGGTAGGCGCAGGACCGAACCGTATAATGCCGCCATCGCCACTGGTATGGATTGACGGATTGCATATGACTGAACAGCGCCCTATTGCGGTCCTGGGAGGCGGAAGTTTTGGTACCGCCGTGGCAAATCTACTGGCCGAAAACGGTCATCGGGTGCGGCAGTGGATGCGCGATCCCGAGCAGGCCGAGGCCATTCGGGTCAATCGCGAGAACCCGCGCTACCTCAAGGGCATCAAGATTCATCCGGCGGTCGAGCCGGTCACCGACCTGTTGGCCACCCTCGGCGAATGTGACCTGTGCTTTGTTGCGCTGCCTTCCAGCGCCTTGCGCTCGGTACTGGCCCCCCATGCGCAACTGCTCAGCGGCAAATTGCTGGTGAGCCTGACCAAAGGCATCGAAGCCCAGACCTTCAAGCTGATGAGCGAAATCCTCCAGGACATCGCTCCCCAGGCGCGGATCGGCGTGCTTTCAGGGCCGAACCTGGCCCGCGAAGTGGCCGAGCATGCGTTGACCGCCACCGTGGTCGCCAGCGAAGACGAAGAGCTGTGCCAGCGCGTGCAGGCCGCGTTGCATGGGCGCACCTTCCGCGTGTACGCCAGTGCCGATCGTTTTGGCGTCGAGTTGGGCGGGGCGTTGAAAAACGTCTACGCGATCATCGCCGGCATGGCGGTGGCGCTGGGCATGGGGGAAAACACCAAGAGCATGCTGATCACCCGGGCGCTGGCGGAAATGACCCGCTTTGCCGTCAGCCAGGGTGCCAACCCGATGACCTTTCTCGGCCTGGCCGGGGTGGGCGACCTGATCGTCACCTGCTCTTCATCCAAGAGCCGCAACTATCAGGTCGGCTTTGCCCTGGGCCAGGGCTTGAGCCTGGAAGAGGCGGTGACCCGCCTAGGCGAGGTGGCCGAAGGCGTCAACACGCTCAAGGTGCTCAAGGTCAAGGCCCAGGAACTGGGGGTGTACATGCCGCTGGTAGCCGGGCTGCACGCGATTCTGTTCGAAGGGCGTACGCTGAACCAGGTGATCGAGTTGCTGATGCGTGGCGAGCCGAAAACCGACGTCGACTTTATCTCCACCAGCGGATTCAACTGAAAGCAGACAGGAGCGAGACATGAACGATAGCAATTCCGAAGCCAAATACGAGTCGATCCTGCTGCGGGTCCTGTGGATGCTGGTGTTTCTGCTGGTGTGGCAGGTGGCGCAATTCATCCTCGGCGTCCTGGTGCTGGTGCAGTTGATCTATCGCCTGATCTACGGCGCGCCCAGCGCCAGCCTGATGAACTTCGGCGACAGCCTGAGCCAGTTCCTGGCGCAGATCGGCCGTTTCGGCAGCTTTCATACCGATCAGAAACCCTGGCCCTTTGCCGACTGGCCGGCGCCGCGCACCCCTGAAGGCGAGGCGCCCCATGCCGTGCCGCCGGCCCCGCACCCGGCCCGTGACGAGGAGCCCAAGCTATGAAGCTCTGGGTGTTGCGCCACGGCGAAGCCGAGCCCCACGCCCGCAGCGATGCCGAGCGCAACCTGACCGAGCATGGGCGCAAGGAAGTCCTGAGCAGTGCCGCGCAATTGATCGGCCAGCCCATCGACGCCATCCTTGCCAGCCCGTATGTGCGGGCCCAGCAGACCGCCGAGCTGGTGCGCGAGGCCCTGGGCTTCGAGGCGCCGATCCGCACCGTGCCCTGGCTGACGCCCGACAGCAACCCGCTGACCGCGCTGGAGCGAATCGATTCGGCGGACAACCTGCTGCTGGTCAGCCACCAACCCCTGGTGGGCAACCTGATTGGCTTGTTGCAGCATGGTCACCTGCGCAGCCCGCAGGCGATGGGCACCGCCTTCCTTGCCGAGCTTGAAGGCGACTGGCCACTGGCCGGGCTGATGGCGCTCAATAGCCTCAAGCAGCCCTAGAGGGACAGCCCTGTCTCCAGGTGGCAGGGCGCAACATTTCTTAACTTGCAGCGCTCCTTTGTGCGTGGAATAGTCAGCCGAGCAAGTGCTTGGTTGGCTAGTCTCACGATCAGAACAAAAACAAGGAGCGAGTCGCATGTCTACTGCTTTTCGTTTGCCGCTGGAAGTGTTCTACGAGCGTGAAGCTCGTCATCCCCGCCAACGTTTTCTGGTCCAGCCCACGGGCGGTGGGCAGGTCGAGGAACTGGACTGGTCCCAGGTCGCTCACCAGGCACGCTGCGCCGCACATTGGCTGCGCGGGCGCGAGCTGCCGCCCGGCAGCCATATCGCGATCATCTCCAAGAACTGCGCGCACTGGATCATTGCCGACCTGGCGATCTGGATGGCCGGCCACGTCTCCGTGCCCCTGTACCCCAACCTGACCGCCGATTCGGTGGCCCAGGTGCTCGAACACTCCGAGTCGGCCCTGGTGTTTATCGGCAAGCTGGATGACTGGCCCGCCATGGCGCCCGGGCTCAAACCGGGGTTGGCTACCGTCAGCCTGCCGCTGCACCCCGAGGGCGATTTTGATTTCAACTGGGACGATCTGCAGCGCTGTTCACCGATCCTGGACAGCCCCACGCCGGCCGGCGAGCAACTGGCGACCATCATCTATACCTCCGGCACCACCGGCCTGCCCAAAGGGGTGATGCACAGTTTCGCCAACCTGGGGTTTGCCACCACCCACGGCGCCGGGCTGTTCGGCCTGGGCACTGCGGACCGCCTGCTGTCCTACCTGCCGCTGTGCCACGTGGCCGAGCGCATGTTTGTCGAGATGGCGGCCATCTATACCGGGCAGACGGTGTTCTTCGCCGAGAGCCTCGATACCTTCCTCACCGACCTGCAGCGCGCCCGCCCGACCGCGATGTTCGGTGTGCCGCGGATCTGGACCAAGTTCCAGATGGGGGTCTACAGCAAGGTCCCGGCCAAGCGCCTGGACTTTTTGTTGCGGCTGCCATTCATCGGCAAGCGCGTGGGCCACAAAGTGCTGGCCGGGCTGGGCCTGGACGCGTTGCGCGTGGCGCTGTCGGGTGCGGCTCCGGTGCCGCAGACGTTGCTGCACTGGTATCAGCGCCTGGGGCTGGATGTGCTGGAGGTGTACGGCATGACCGAGAGCTGCGGCTACTCCCATATCGGCCGCCCCGGGGAACATATTCCCGGCTGGATCGGCAAGCCGTGCCCGGAGGTCGAAGTGCGCATCGATGAGTTCGGTGAAGTCCAGGTGCGCAGCGGCGCGACCATGCTCGGGTACTACAAGGATCCGCAGAAAACCGCCGAGACCCTCACCGCCGACGGGTTTTTGCGTACGGGCGACAAGGGCGAGCAGGACGCCGCCGGCAACCTGCGCCTGACCGGCCGGCTCAAGGAGATCTTCAAGACCAGCAAAGGCAAGTATGTGGCCCCGGCGCCAATCGAGAATCGCCTGGCGGTGCACCCGCGGATCGAGCAGGTGTGCGTGGTCGGCGACGGTCTGGGGGCACCGCTGGGGCTGTGCGTGCTTTCGGCGGTGGGCGTGCAGGAGGCCGCCGGCGCGGCGCGCGGTGCCCTGCACAGCAGCCTGGAAGTGCTGCTGGAGCAGGTCAATCAGGTCCTGGATAAACACGAGCGCTTGCGTCGCCTGGTGGTGGTGAAGGACAGTTGGGCGGTCGAGAACGGTTTCCTGACGCCGACCCTGAAGATCAAGCGCAACGTGATCGAAGCCGCTTACGGCCAGCGCTTTCAGGAGTGGAGCGAGCGCTCCGAAGCCGTGCTGTGGCAGGATTGACCCCCATAAAAACCCTGAAGGATGCAGCGATGAGCCTATGGCGTACCACTCCGAACATCGAACAACTCAATTCGCTTCAGAAAAACACCATCGGCGAAGTACTGGATATTCGCTTCGAGTCCTTTGACGAAGAATCCCTGACCGCAAGCATGGTCATCGATCATCGCACTCACCAGCCTTACGGCCTGCTGCATGGCGGCGCCTCGGTGGTGCTGGCGGAAACCGTCGGCTCCATGGCCAGCTACCTGTGCATCGATGCCAGCAAATTCTATTGCGTGGGCCTGGAAATCAACGCCAACCACCTGCGTGGCCTGCGCAGCGGCCGGGTGAGCGCGGTGGCCAGGGCGGTGCACATCGGCCGCACGACCCATGTCTGGGATATCCGCCTGAGCAGCGATGAGGGCAAGTCCAGCTGCATCTCGCGCCTGACCATGGCGGTGGTGCCGCTGGGGGAAACGCCGCCGGCCCGCTGAGCGGCGCAGGCTTATAGGCTGAAGCGGCGTGTCATCATTCGTGTTCGTTACGGTCATTGCCCTGGTGCGGTGACCTGCGGACAATCAGCCATTGTCCGGTCCATGGGTAACTCGGTATGTCGCAGCAGGTCTTTTTCGCTCACGCCAACGGCTTTCCTTCGGGAACCTACGGCAAGTTGTTTGCTGCCCTGGCGCCCGAGTATGACGTGGCCCATTTGCAGCAACACGCGCACGATCCGCGTTTTCCAGTGGACGACAACTGGCAGAACCTGGTCAGCGAGCTGATCCACCATCTGCAACAGCAGGCGCAGCCGGTGTGGGGCGTGGGTCATTCCCTGGGCGGCATTCTGCATTTGCATGCCGCCCTGCGTTGTCCAGAGCTGTATCGCGGGGTGGTGATGCTCGATTCGCCGGTGCTGACCCGTGCCGACCAATGGGTCATCCGGGCAGCCAAGCGCTTTGGATTTATCGACCGCCTGACCCCGGCCGGCCGCACCCTGGGGCGGCGCGAGGAGTTTGCCAGCCTGGAGTCGGCTCGCAGTTACTTTGCCGACAAGAGCCTGTTTCGCCGGTTTGATCCGGAATGTTTCGAAGCCTATTTGCAACACGGCCTGCATCAGGTCGGCGATCGTCTGCGCCTGCGCTTCGACCCAGCGACGGAAATCAGCATCTACCGTGGGGTGCCCCACACCAGCCCGGGCCTCGCCCGCCAATTGCAGGTGCCGCTGGCCATGGTGCGTGGACGGCATAGCCGGGTGGTGATGCGGCATCACGCCAGCGCGGTTGGGCGCATGCCCCAAGGCGAGTCGCTGAGCATGCCGGGCGGGCACATGTTTCCGCTGGAGCGCCCCCAGGACACCGCGGCGCTGCTCAAGGAGCTGTTCAGCCGCTGGGACACACGCCGCGAACGGAGTTGCGCATGAGCCGGGTGGTCGAAGAGGTGCGCCTGAGCCTGCCCCATATCGAACTCGCGGCCCATCTGTTCGGTCCCGAGGACGGCTTGCCGGTAATTGCCCTGCATGGCTGGCTGGATAACGCCAACAGCTTTGCGCGCCTGGCGCCCAAGCTCGACGGCTTGCGTATCGTTGCCCTGGACATGGCCGGCCACGGCCACTCCGACCATCGGCCGGCGGGCGCAGGTTATGCCCTGTGGGACTATGTGTACGACGTGCTGCAGGTGGCCGAGCAACTGGGCTGGAAACGCTTTGCCCTGATGGGCCACTCCCTGGGGGCGATTGTCTCGCTGGTGCTGGCCGGAGCCTTGCCGGAGCGCGTCAGCCACCTGGCGTTGATCGATGGGGTGATCCCGCCCACCGCCGGCACCGAGAATGCCGCCGAGCGCCTGGGCATGGCGCTGCAGGCGCAACTCGCCCTGCAGGACAAGCGCAAGCGGGTCTATGCCACCCTGGAGCAGGCCATCGAGGCGCGGATGAAGGGCCTGGTGGCGGTCAGTCGTGAAGCGGCCGAACTGCTGGCCCAGCGCGGCCTGATGCCGGTACCCGGGGGCTATACCTGGCGCAGCGATAACCGCCTGACCCTGGCGTCGCCGTTGCGCCTGACCGAAGAGCAGGCCATGGCCTTCGTACAGCGGGTCAGTTGCCCGACCCGGCTGGTGGTGGCGGCCGATGGCATGCTGGCCAAGCACGGGCAATTGCTCGAGCGTCTACCCTTTGCCCGGGAGCAGTTGCCGGGAGGCCATCATTTGCACCTGAACGACGAGGCCGGCGCGATCTTTGTCGCAGACTGTTTCAATCGGTTTTTCGCCGTTCCTTGACTTGCGCCGGTCAACTGTCGAGGCTGGGCGGGTTGAAATCGGAGACAACCATGATAGATCTCTACACCGCTGCGACGCCTAATGGCCACAAGGTCTCTATCGTGCTCGAGGAACTCGGCATGCCCTATACGGTGCATGCCCTGAGTTTCGACAAAAAGGAACAGAAGGCTCCAGACTTTCTCAAGATCAATCCCAACGGGCGGATCCCGGCAATCGTCGACCGTGCCAATGGCGATTTCGCCGTGTTTGAATCCGGCGCCATCCTTATCTACCTCGCCGAACTCAGCAGCCAATTGCTGCCCGCCGACCCCAAGGGTCGTTCGCTGGTTCTGCAATGGCTGATGTTCCAGATGGGCGGGGTCGGCCCGATGCAGGGTCAGGCCAACGTGTTCTTCCGTTACTTCCCGGAAAAACTCCAAGGCGCCATCGACCGCTACCAGCATGAAACCCGGCGTCTGTACGAAGTGCTCGACGGTCGTTTGCAGGCGGTGGAGTTTCTGGCCGGTGATTACAGCATCGCCGACATCGCCACTTACCCCTGGGTCCGCGGCCATGAATGGTCCGGGGTCTCGGTCGACGGCCTGCCGGCCCTGCAGCGCTGGATGGCGGCCCTGGCGGCGCGCCCGGCGGTGCAACGCGGCCTGCTGGTCCCTCAACGCACGGATGACGCCAGCGTTGTCAAAGGTGCCCAGGCCATGCTGATCCGATGAGCGTATTTCCAATGAAAGGACTCATCCGTTGCTTCAGCATGCTGGGCTTGTACTGTGCCAGTTCCATGGTGTTCGCCGCCGACGTGCCCGGTAGCCACGACTTGCCGCTGGTACCGCGCCTGGCCGATGCGCAAATTGTCGATTACCGGCCACTGGCGGAGCTGGAGCGCATCTACCCCATGGGCTCGATCCGCAGGATCAGCGGCCAGTTGCGCTTTGACGGCCAGGTCGGCGCCCGGGGCAAGGCCACTTCGGTGACCTATGAGTTGCCGCCCGAGCATTCATCCACCGAAGCCTTTACCGCCGCCCGCGAAGCCCTGCAGAAGCAGGGTGCCGAACTGCTGTTCTGGTGCCAGGCGCGGGACTGCGGGGAAAGCAGCCTGTGGGCCAATGAAGTGTTCGGCAACGCCAAGCTCTTTGGCGCCGACGACCAGCAGGCCTACCTGCTGTTGCGCCTGGCCGCGCCCCAGGACAATTCCCTGGTGGCGCTGTACAGCATCACTCGGGGCAATCGCCGGGCGTACCTGCATGTCGAACAGTTCGAGGCCAGTGCGCCACTGGGTGACTTGCTGCCGACTTCGGCAACTCTGTTGCGCCAGTTGAAAGACACCGGCCGCCTGGACCTGCCCAAACTCGGTGCCGATCCGCAGCCGGTCTGGCTGACCCTGCTGTCCCGGGGGCTGAACCTGGATACCACGCTGCGGGTCAGTATTTCCGGGAGCAACGCCGAAGCCTGGCGTCAGGCCCTGATCGGCCAGGGCGTGCGCGCCGCGCGGATGGAAACCGGCAACACCGATACGACGGGCCTGCACTTCGAGCTGTTGCGCTAATACCCTCCAAGGCGAACACACCGGCCCTGTGTTCGCCTACTCTGTGTTCGACGTCCTTTCTCGAGATTCTTCATGCTCAATAACGATCGCCTGTTGGTGCAGATTCTGCTCCTGGTGTTGTTTGGTGCCAGTTTGTGGGTGATGGCGCCGTTTTGGTCGGCGCTGTTCTGGGGTGCGGTGCTGGCGTTTGCCAGTTGGCCGCTGATGCGCCTGCTGACACGCTGGCTCAATGGCCGCGAGTCGTTGGCCGCGGCCCTGTTGACCCTGGGCTGGATGGTGCTGGTGGCCGCACCCATGGTCTGGCTGGGCTTGAACCTGGCTGACCATGTGCGCGATGCCACGGCCTTTATGAAGGACGTGCAGGTCGATGGCCTGCCCGCTGCGCCGGTCTGGCTGGGCAGCATCCCTCTGGTCGGGGAGCGTCTGGTGGGGCTGTGGGACAGCATCGATCAGCAGGGCGCGGCGATGATGCTGGCGGTCAAGCCCTACCTGGGGCAGGTCGGGAACTGGCTGCTGGCGCGCAGCGCACAGATCGGCGGCGGCATCCTCGAGTTGACCCTGAGTATCGTCTTTGTGTTTTTCTTCTATCGCGACGGCCCGCGCCTGGCGCTGTTCGTGCACAAGCTGCTGGAACGCCTGATCGGCGAGCGGGCCGGCTACTACATCGAGCTGGTGGCGGGTACGGTGCAGCGGGTGGTCAATGGCGTGATCGGCACGGCAGCGGCCCAGGCGATCCTGGCCCTGATCGGCTTCCTGATCGCAGGGGTGCCGGGCGCCCTGGTCCTGGGGATCACCACCTTCCTGCTCAGTCTGATTCCCATGGGGCCGCCCCTGGTGTGGATACCGGCCACGGCCTGGCTGGCCTGGAAGGGCGAATACGGGATGGCGGTGTTCCTTGGGATTTGGGGCACGTTCATCATCAGCGGCGTCGACAACGTGCTCAAACCCTACCTGATCAGCCGTGGCGGCAACCTGCCGCTGGTGATTGTGCTGCTGGGGGTGTTCGGCGGCTTGATCGCCTTCGGTTTTATCGGCCTGTTTATCGGCCCGACCCTGCTGGCGGTGGCCTACAGCCTGCTCACCGACTGGAGCGCGAGCCAGGCGCGGGTCGAGGACCAGCGCTGACCGTGCGACCTGCTGGCGTGCAGGCGCTGGCAGGCCAGCGCCGCTTTCCGCGGATCAGGCGGCGACGTTGACGCTGCTGCCGACCTGCGCCACGTTATCGAGCTGATACTGCTTGTTCAGGTTGGCGATCATCTTGCCCAGGGCCTGGGCCAGTTCGCTCTTTTCGCTGGAGGCCGCGCTTGGCTGATCACGACCGGCCTGCAACGCGGCCTTTAGCTCGTCGCTGCTGACGCCACCGCTGTTATCGCTGTCCAGCACCTTGAGCAGGGCGGCACTGCTGTCAGTACTGGTGGTGCTGCTATTGCTGGCCTGCAGCGCGCTGCTCAGTTCGCTGGTGGTAATGCTGCCGTCGCCGTCGGTGTCCAGCTGGCTGAACAACTCCTCACTGGAAACCTGCTGAGGCGGCGGTGGAGGCGGGGCGAGGGCGGCGGCCATTTCTTCCTGGCTGACGCTGCCATCCTGGTTCTTGTCCAGGGCCGAGAAGATTTCCTTGCTGTCGGCGCTGCTGCCGGCACTGCTCAGGCCGTTGCTCAGCTCGTCGCTGCTGACAACGCCGTCACCGTCGGTGTCCAGGGCCTTGATCAGGGCATCGGCCAGCTCGGTATTGGGTGCCTGGGCCTGCGATGGCGGCGGCGGGGGCGCCATGGCGGCCATTTCTTCGCTGCTCAGGCTGCCGCTGCTGTCGCTGTCCAGGTCACTGAAGTTCTTGCTCAGGCTGACCAGGATGCCGTTGTCGCTTTTCTGCGACAGGGCGCTCTTGAGCTCGTCCTGATCCACTGCGCCGTCGCCGTTGCTGTCGAGTTTGCTGAACAGCTCTTTCTGCAACTGCTGGCTGCGGGTGTTGTTGGTCGTACTGCTGCTGGAGCTGATATAGCTCGAATAGTTACTGACGCTACCGATCATGGGGCTCACTCCCTGCGGATGGATAAAGCCGGTGGGTGTGCCGGCTTGTGCAGCCTCGCGGGGGGATTTGTCGTGGGTATGTGGGCTTTGTACCCGGGGCTACACATGCTGCTCGAGGGGGATCAGTGACGCGGCAGGCGGACCACCGCGGTCAGGCCGCCGCCAGGGGTTTGTTCCAGGCTCAGTTGACCACCCAGGCGCCCGACCGCCTCGCGGGCGATGGTCATGCCCAGGCCGACGCCGCCGGAGTTGCGGTTGCGCGAGCCTTCCAGACGAAAGAACGGCTCGAATACCGCCTCGCGTTGGGTGGCGTCGATCCCCGGGCCGTGGTCGATGACCCGGATCAGCAACTGTTCGCGGCTGTCCTGCAGGTCGATCGCGGCATGCCCGGCGTAACGCAGGGCGTTGTCGAGCAGGTTGTTCAGGCAGGAGCGCAAGGCCATGGGCTGTACTTGCAACGGCGCGCAGTGGCCGCTGGCCTGGACATCGGCGCCCTGGTCCTGGGCGTTTTCGCAAAGCGATTCAACCAGGGCCTGCACGTCCATGCGCTGCTGGGCTTCACTGGTGCGCTGCTCATGCAGGTAGCTGAGGGTCGCGTCGAGCATGCTGATCATGTCGTCGAGGTCCTGGCGCATCTGCCCTTGCAGCTTGATGTCTTCGATCTGCTCCAGGCGCAGCTTGAGGCGCGACAGGGGCGTGCGCAGGTCATGGGAAACCGCGCCGAGCATGCGCCCGCGCTGCTGCACCTGCTCGCGGATGCGGCGTTGCATCAGGTTGAAGGTGTGGGCCGCTTGGCGTGCCTCTCGTGGCCCGGACTCATTCAGTGGCGGGCTGTCGAGGTTTTCACTCAGGCGTTCGGCGGCGCCGCTCAGGCGCTGGATCGGGCGGCTCAGCAGCTTGGCGCCGTACCAGGCAGCAATCACCAATGAAATCAGCTGAAAGGTCAGCGGCACGATGGGCCCGCCAAACCACGGTCGTGGCGGCCGCGGTTCAAAATTCGGCGGCCCGCGGGGCGGACCGTTGAAGGCTTGTCCGGCCTGGGGAGGGGGCGGCGGCGGTGGCGGGCCGTAGTGGTGAAACCAGAAAAAGGCCAGCAGGTGGGCGAGTACGATCGCAATCAGCAACATCCCGAACAGGCGGCTGAACAGCGTATCGAAACGCCCCCGCATCAGCCGATGTCTCGCGCGTCGAACAGATAACCCTCACCGCGTACGGTCTTGATCAGCTGTGGCGATTTCGGATCGTCGCCCAGCTTCTGCCGCAGGCGCGAGACCAGCAGGTCGATACTGCGGTCGAAGGCTTCGATGGAGCGGCCGCGTGCGGCGTCCAGCAGTTGCTCGCGGCTCAATACCCGGCGCGGGCGCTCGATGAACACCCAGAGCAGGCGGAACTCGGCATTCGACAGCGGCACCACCAGGCCATCGGCGGAGATCAGTTGGCGCAGGACGCTGTTCAGGCGCCAGTTGTCGAAGCGGATATTGGCCCGCTGTTCGCTGCGATCGTCGCGCACCCGGCGCAGGATGGTCTGGATCCGCGCCACCAGTTCCCGAGGCTCGAACGGTTTGGCCATGTAGTCGTCGGCGCCCAGTTCCAGGCCGATGATGCGGTCGGTGGGTTCGCAGCGCGCGGTGAGCATCAGGATCGGGATGTCCGATTCGTTACGCAGCCAGCGGCACAGGGACAGGCCGTCTTCGCCCGGCAGCATCAGGTCGAGCACCACCACGTCGAAGTGTTCGGCTTGCAGTGCCACGCGCATGGCGGCGCCATCGGTGACGCCACTGGCGTGGATATTGAAGCGTGCCAGGTAGTCGATCAGCAGTTCGCGGATCGGCACGTCGTCGTCAACGATCAAGGCCCGGGTGTTCCAGCGTTTTTCGTCGCTGCTGACGGGCGCTTTCTGATCGTCGTTGAGAGGGGCTGGAGTGTTTTGCATGGGTGCGATCATCTGCCAGGTAGGCTGCCAACCACAAAGATGGGCTGCGAGGTTGTGGCTTCAGCATAGGCGTCCGGCCCGAGGGCTGGAAGTGCTGTTCGGGGTATAGCGGCTGGCGAGGGTAGCGCTGTGGATTGTTGCGGGCGTGTCGGAAGTGTATCGGGCTTGATACAAAACCCGCCGGGTCGGCCATTGTGCCCGATCTGGCGGCTGATCGGGCGCTCCTGGCGACGATTTACCGATCACCGGGTCCCGGAACATCCCGGCTTGCGCTACAATCCGCGCCGATTTCGACTTGCCTGAGAGCCCATTCATGTCCGCCTGCCAGACTCCTATCATCGTCGCCCTGGATTTCCCCACCCGTGACGCCGCACTGAAACTGGCTGATCAGCTGGACCCGAAACTGTGCCGGGTCAAAGTCGGCAAGGAGCTGTTCACCAGTTGCGCCGCCGAAATCGTCGGGACCTTGCGCGACAAGGGTTTTGAAGTGTTCCTCGACCTCAAGTTCCATGACATCCCCAACACCACGGCGATGGCGGTCAAGGCCGCGGCGGAAATGGGCGTGTGGATGGTCAACGTGCATTGCTCCGGTGGCCTGCGCATGATGGCCGCCTGCCGTGAAGTGCTCGACCAGCGCAACGGCCCGAAACCGCTGCTGATCGGCGTGACCGTGCTGACCAGCATGGAACGCGAGGACCTGGCCGGCATCGGCCTGGACATCGAGCCCCAGGAGCAGGTGCTACGCCTGGCGGCGCTGGCGCAAAAGGCCGGCATGGATGGCCTGGTGTGCTCGGCGCTGGAAGCCCAGGCGCTGAAAGCCGCCCACCCGTCGCTGCAATTGGTGACTCCGGGCATCCGTCCGGCAGGCAGCGCCCAGGACGACCAGCGGCGCATCCTCACCCCGCGCCAGGCGCTGGATGCCGGTTCCGACTACTTGGTGATCGGTCGCCCGATCAGCCAGGCGGCTGATCCAGGCCAGGCGCTGGCGGCTGTGGTCGCCGAACTGGCCTGAGGGTGAACAGGCCCTGAGGCGCCAGTCCATCGCCGGAGTGCCGGCGATGGACGGTGCCTTCAATCGTCAGCCGCGCTTAAACCTTCAGCACCAACTTGCCAAAGTTCTCGCCGCTGAACAGTTTCATCAGGGTTTCCGGGAACGTCTCCAGCCCTTCGACAATATCTTCCTTGCTCTTGAGCTGCCCCTTGGCCATCCAGCCGGCCATTTCCTGCCCGGCCGCCGCGAATTGCGCGGCATGGTCCATCACCACAAAACCTTCCATGCGCGCGCGGTTGACCAGCAACGACAGGTAGTTGGCCGGGCCTTTGATCGCTTCCTTGTTGTTGTACTGGCTGATGGCACCGCAGATCACCACCCGTGCCTTGAAATTCAGGCGGCTGAGCACCGCATCCAGAATGTCGCCGCCGACGTTGTCGAAATACATATCGACGCCTTTCGGGCATTCGCGCTTGAGGCCGGCGTGCACGTCTTCGCTCTTGTAGTCGATGGCGCCGTCAAAACCCAGTTCGTCGATCAGGAACTTGCACTTGTCCTGGCCCCCGGCGATGCCGATCACGCGGCAGCCCTTGATCTTGGCGATCTGCCCGGCAATGCTGCCCACCGCTCCGGCGGCCCCGGACAGCACCACGGTCTCGCCGGCCTTGGGCGCGCCGACGTCGAGCAGGGCGAAGTAGGCGGTCATGCCGGTCATGCCCAAGGCCGAGAGGTAGCGCGGCAGGGGAGCGAGCTTGGGGTCGACCTTATAGAAGCCGCGAGGCTCGCCGAGGAAGTAGTCCTGCACGCCCAAGGCGCCATTGACGTAGTCGCCGACATTGAAGCCCGGGTTGTTCGACGCAATCACCTGGCCCACGCCCAGGGCACGCATCACTTCGCCAATCGCCACCGGCGGGATGTAGGACTTGCCCTCGTTCATCCAGCCGCGCATGGCCGGGTCCAGGGACAGGTATTCGTTCTTCACCAGAATCTGCCCCGGCCCCGGTTCACCGACCGCAACCTGCTGGTAGGTGAAGGTCTCGCGGGTCGCCGCGCCTACAGGGCGCTTGGCGAGCAGGAACTGGCGATTGGTCTGGCTGGTCATGGCAGGCACTCAAGGTCAATGAAACCCTAGTTGATAGACCTTCAGCGCCGCTGCCGCAAGGATTGCCGGCGCAGCGAATAGGCGCCGATCCAGTGCAGTGATGGTCACCCCGGGCGGTTTATCACTGCCGCGCATAAGTCCTCAACCGGGCTTCTGATAGTGCTGCCGCAGGGCCCCGGCCTGTGGCTAGACTCCCGGCACGCGACCTGCATTCCATCGAGGACATAACAATGAGCATGACGTTTTCCGGCACAGTGGCCCTGGTTACCGGTGCCGCCGCCGGTATTGGCAGAGCCACCGCCCTGGCATTCGCCGGCGAGGGCTTGAAAGTGGTGGTGGCGGACCTGGATGTCGACGGCGGCGAGGGCACAGTGGAGCTGATTCGCCGTGCCGGTGGCGACGCCTTGTTCGTGCGCTGCAACGTGACCCTGGAAGCAGATGTACAGCAGCTGATGGCCCAGGCGGTGAATGCCTACGGGCGGGTCGATTACGCCTTCAACAATGCCGGAATCGAGATCGAGAAGGGCCGGCTGGCCGACGGTACCCAGGATGAGTTCGACGCGATCATGGGGGTCAACGTCAAGGGCGTCTGGCTGTGCATGAAGTACCAGTTGCCGCTGATGCTGGCCCAGGGCGGCGGTGCCATCGTCAACACCGCTTCGGTGGCAGGCCTCGGGGCGGCACCGAAGATGAGTATCTACGCCGCTTCCAAGCACGCGGTGATTGGCCTGACCAAGTCTGCGGCTATCGAGTATGCGAAGAAGAAAATCCGCGTCAACGCGGTCTGCCCGGCGGTGATCGACACCGATATGTTCCGCCGCGCCTATGAGGCCGATCCAAAGAAAGCCGAGTTCGCGGCAGCCATGCATCCGGTGGGCCGGGTGGGCAAGGTCGAGGAGATCGCCAGCGCCGTGCTGTATCTGTGCAGTGACGGCGCGGCCTTCACCACCGGCCATGCGCTGGCGGTCGACGGCGGCGCCACCGCCATCTGAGGGGATTTTTCGTCGAGGCGGGACGGTGATGTGCCCTGTCGCATCCAGGCCCGCCCGATCGACCTCGACCGTCCTGAAAACGACCTGCACCTAGCTTTTTGCCATTGTTCCGACGCCAGAGACTTGTGTTGCGGTACAGCCCGTTGCGAACCTGCAGTACTCGAAAATGGCCTTGCCGCCATTGGGTATCGGAAGGGGACTGAGCGCAATGAATTCGGCCACGAGCGGACGTTTTGCCAACCTGGGCATGGCAAAGAAACTGGGCATCGGGTTTACCCTGGTCCTGTTGTTGACGGCAGTGGTGGCGGCCATTGGTGTCTGGTCGTTGCAAACCATCAGCCATCGTTTTGATGGCCTCAAGCAGATGTCGTCCCTCAACAGCGGTTTACTCAACGTGCGCCTGCTGGAGCAGGAGTACGCCCTGCGTGGCGACCCTAAGACCGTTGATGCCCTGCATGAGGGGGTCGAGGGTTTGCTGCGGTTGGCGTCCGAGCTCAAAAGCCAATCGGCGGCGAACGTGCCGGTAATGAACGATGTCGAGCAGGCTTTGGCGGCTTATCGCAAGGCTTTCGATGAGTTTGTCGAACTGACCCAGGCCAAGGACCTGGCGCTGGAGATGGCCAGTTGGTCGGTCTCCAGCGTGGCCAATAACCTCGATGTCCTCCAGGCCGGGCTGGCCGACGATGGCACCTACGGATTGAAGGAGTCCCAGGGCAAGGAGGGCAGCGAATTCATCGATCAGGCCAATCAGGTCAGCCAGGTCTCGCGGCTGATGTTGCAGGCCATGAATGAAGCGCGCCTGCGCCTGGATCAAAGCCGCAAGGGCGACGAAGAAAATGCCGGCCAGGGCAAGATCGAGCAGGCCGAGCAGGCGTTGGCCCAGGCCGAGCAGCTCAAGACCGCCGTCAAGGATGCCGGCTATCAGACGGTGCTCAATGAGGTCGCCGGGCACATTGGCAACTTCGGCGAAAAACTCGCGGAGTACACCGGGCTGCTGGCTCAGGAGAAAACCGTTTACCAGCAGCTGCGCGAACGCGCCGCGCAGGTGACGGAGCGGGTCGACCAGGCCTACGCTGCCCAGGACCTCTCAATGCAGGCCGAGCTGAAGCAGAACGCCTGGCTGATCATCGGATCTTCGGCCCTGGCCCTTTTGGTGGGCCTGCTGGCGTCGTGGATCATTACCCGGCTGATTGTCGCGCCGCTGCGCAGCGTGATTCGCGTGGCCCAGCAAATCGCCGCGGGCGATCTCAGCGCCACGGTCGAGGTCACCCGGCGCGATGAGATCGGCCAGTTGATGCTGGCGATGCAGCAGATGGGGGCAGGGCTCAGCAGTATTGTCAGCGGCTTGCAGGCTGGTATCGAGCAACTGGCCAGTTCGGCCCAGTCCCTGTCGGCGGTCACCGAGCAGACCAACCTTGAAGTCAGCAGCCAGAAGGAAGAAACCGAGCAGGTTGCCACTGCCATGAATCAGATGACCGCCACCGTCCACGACGTGGCGCGCAACGCCGAGGAGGCGGCGCTGGCGGCGCAGTCCGCCGACAACAAGGTGGAGAGCGGGCAACAGGTGGTGCGCCAGAGCATGCAGCGCATCGAGCAACTGGCCGACTCGGCGAACAGTGCCAGCAGCAGTATCGAAAGCCTGAGTGCCGAGATCCAGAACATCGGCGCGGTATTGGGGGTGATCAAAAGCGTGGCCGAGCAGACCAACCTGCTGGCCCTCAACGCTGCCATTGAGGCCGCGCGTGCGGGCGAGCAGGGCAGGGGTTTTGCGGTGGTGGCCGACGAAGTGCGGGCGCTGGCCAAACGGACGCAGCAGTCCACCGAGGAGATCGAGCGCCTGGTCAGTGCCTTACGTGCGGCGGCGGACTCTTCGGTGCAGCAGATCCAGGGCAGCGGCGAGCTGGTCAAGCTGGCGGTCAGTGATGCCCTGCAAACCGAAAGCGCCCTGGGCAGCATTGCCGCGGCGGTATCCCTGATCCAGCAGATGAACCAGCAGATCGCCGCCGCCGCCGAGCAGCAGAGCTCGGTGGCCGAAGAGATCAATCGCAGCGTCACCAGCATCCGTGCCAGCGCCGACCAATCGTCACTGGCGATGCAGGGCAATGCCGCATCGAGCATTGAGCTGGCGCAGTTGGGGGTGGAGTTGAAGGGGATGGTCGGGCACTTCCGGCTCTGAGGCCGTGTGCTTCACCTGCGGGTTATTGGCCGCAGGTTGAGGGCAGGTCCTGGCCCTTGCCGCACGAGGAGCTCGTGGGGCAAGGGGCTGGCATCAATCGTAGATCGCTTTCTTCTTCCAGTCGGCATCGGTTTCGGCGGTCTTCAGGCCTTCGGTCAACTGGTTGACTTCGCCTTCGACCGGCTGGGTGCTGGCCAGCACCATCGAGTTGGCCCGGGCCAGGAGCTTCTCCAGGTACTCGAGTTGCTCCCTGTAGGTGTTCGGGTCCTGCTGCTTGCGCAGGTACTGGGCGCCGCGCTCGAAAGCCAGGCGCGCCTGGCCGGGCTGGCCCTGCTGCAGGGCATGCTGGCCAAGGTTGTTGAAAAACTCGATGTGCAACAGCACCAGCAGATGGCGGATCTCGCGGATCCAGCGCTTGGCTTCATTGGTCGGCAAAAAGCCGTCCTGGGCCGCGCGCGTCACCTGGCCGTGCATGGCTTCTAGCAGAAAGCGCACATCCTTGGCCTTGGCTTCGGTCTGGATCGGACAGGGTGGGTTGTTCACCGGGATCGATTCGCCCTGGGCGATCAACGCATTGAGCTCAGCGATACGGGCCTTGATCCCGCTATCGGACTTGTGCAGGTTGAGCAGGCGCTGGTTGACGTTGAGTTCCAGTCGGGTCAGCAGCAGCTTGAGCGCCGGTGTCATCAACTGGCCGGGGAATGTCTCGGTGATTTCGCCGCAACGACGCAGGCGATCATTGAGTTCGACCTTGGTGCGGGCCTTTTCCAGTTTGCTGTTTTCCACCACATGGTTCATGTAGCCAATGGCGATCAGTATTACGATCCCGGCTACAACTAGCAGGGTGATCATGAGTGGTGTCACCGTTAAGACCTCTTTATAGGATTTCGCGTGCGAGTGTAGTGGCTTCGCATGGGGGCGCATAGCGCCGCTCGACGAGCCGGGCCAAGCTGCAACGCTGCTTATATAGGTAGTGGCGGCAATAGGTGCACATTGCCATCATTGGCAGCGCTGGACTATAACGCCTTGTCGGGTGCCAGAATATAGGCGTCAAAGCCCGGGCGACAGAAATGCTCGCCCAGCCCGGTAATCGGCGGGGAAGTCATTGATTTAAATAAATTTATATCAGGGGGTTGACGACCCCCCAATCCATCCATAGAATGCGCGCCACTTACAGCGTAAAGCACACAGCGAAACGCAGTAAGCAGTGAATGTTGTACGTGTGTCCCCTTCGTCTAGTGGCCTAGGACACCGCCCTTTCACGGCGGTAACAGGGGTTCGAGTCCCCTAGGGGACGCCATATGCGGGAATAGCTCAGTTGGTAGAGCACGACCTTGCCAAGGTCGGGGTCGCGAGTTCGAGTCTCGTTTCCCGCTCCAATTTTAAACAGCAGTGCCTTCGGGTGATGCTGAGTGAAACCAGGACCAAGTCTTCGGATTCGGGTCTGGGCACTGGAATACACACCATGTATTTCAGTTAGCGTGTCCCCTTCGTCTAGTGGCCTAGGACACCGCCCTTTCACGGCGGTAACAGGGGTTCGAGTCCCCTAGGGGACGCCATTTGCGGGAATAGCTCAGTTGGTAGAGCACGACCTTGCCAAGGTCGGGGTCGCGAGTTCGAGTCTCGTTTCCCGCTCCAATTTCACAAAAACGCCGCTCATTGAGCGGCGTTTTTGTTTGTCCGCGATTTACCGATCCACTGTTTTTTCAAACAGTGGATTATTGATCTCCAGGCACGAATCCGAGCCTGCCATCCCTCCTGAAGTCCTTGAATCTCCCAAGAAGTTCCGCCTGCACCATGGCATATCAGCCATTTTTTTTGTCTTTCAGTCGGAGCCACTCAATCGCCTGACGTGGCGTCAATCCTAGGGAAACCGCTTTAGATCGGGCGTCTTGCCGCTATGGGCGCGGTCCCTTTTATAGAGCGACTCTATATTGTCGTCAAACAAATGGCATTTTATTGGCGTATTACCGTTTGTCCGCGAAAAAATACAAAGCAAAAACAAAATATTGACACTCTTGGGCGGGTATCTCACTATCGGCGCCGCATTCGATGGCGCATAGCCAGCTATGCGTCGCGGCGAATCGCGTTCAAATTCGGCCGAAACGCCGTCTTTGGCGGGGTTTTCCGACGAAAACAGCGGCAGGCATTGATGCCCTGCGCCGGCCCAGCCCCTTGGCAGGCTGAAAGTGGCAGGCGGATACAGTTTCTTGGAGTTTTTGCATGTTTTCTGAGCGGATATTGGTGACGGGCGGAGCTGGCTTTATCGGCTCTCATTTGGTCGAAGCGTTGCTGGCCATGGGCTACAAGGTCCGTGTGCTGGATAACCTGTCCACCGGTAAGGTGAATAACCTGCCCATGGACAATGGCAACCTGAGCCTGATCATCGGCGATGTCGCCGACAGCGATGCCGTGGCCCAGGCCATGTCTGGCTGCCAGGCCGTGGTGCATCTGGCTGCCGTGGCCTCGGTACAAGCGTCGGTGGACGACCCGGTCGCGACCCATCAGAGCAACTTCGTCGGCACCCTCAACGTCTGCGAAAACATGCTGCACGCCGGCATCCACCGGGTGGTGTTCGCATCCAGCGCGGCGATCTACGGCAATAACGGCGAGGGCACGGCGATCCCCGAGTACACCGCCAAGTCACCACTCACGCCTTATGCCGCCGACAAGCTGGCGAGCGAGTACTACCTGGACTTCTATCGCCGCCAGCACGGTCTGGAGCCGGTGATCCTGCGCTTTTTCAATATTTTCGGGCCGCGCCAGGACCCGTCTTCGCCGTATTCCGGGGTGATCAGTATCTTCACCGAGCGGGCCATGGCCAAGCAGCCGGTGGCGGTCTTCGGTGATGGTGATCAGACCCGTGATTTCGTCTATGTAGCGGACCTGGTCAGCATCCTGATCCAGGCGCTGCAAGCCGATCAGCCGGCCCCTGGTGCGGTCAACGTCGGCCTCAGCCGTTCCACCAGCCTCAATGACCTGATCGGCGAACTGGGCCGCGCCACCGGCAGCCCCCTGACCGTGATCCACCACGCGCCACGTCTGGGCGACATTCGCCACTCGCGCGCCAAAAACACTCGTCTGCTCGAGCGCTTCACCCTGCCAGCACCGACCTCTATCGGCGATGGCCTGGCGCAACTGATCCGCAGTTTGTAACTCGGTCCGTCACATCAGCCGAGACATCCACGTATCGGCTCAGTCATCTCAAGAGTGAGTTATGGAAAACGTTTTTCGCGGGACGCACTTCTGCTCGGCCATCAAACGCCTGCTGGCTGCCCTGACGCTCTGTTTTACTGGCGCGGCGGTGCATGCCGCGGCCCCGGTGGCGCCTTCCAGCGTGGCGTTCTGGTACGCCGATAAACCGCCGTTGCCGGAGCTGGCGCAATTTGACTGGGCCGTGGTCGAGCCGGGGCACATGGCGCCCGCGGATGTCAAAACCCTGAGTGGGATGGGCAGCCAGCCGTTCGCTTATCTCTCGGTGGGTGAGTTCCACGGCGGCAAGCGCGAGCTGGACCAGCAAGCCCTGGGCGCCGCCGTCAGCCCGACGCGCAACAAGGCCTGGAACAGCCAGGTGATGAACCTGGCAGCACCGGCCTGGCGCGAGTATCTGTTCGCCCAGGCCAAGGCGCTGCAGGCCCAGGGTTATGCCGGTCTGTTCCTCGACACCCTGGACAGTTTTCAACTGCTTCCGGCCGCAGACCAGGAAGCCCAGCGCCTGGCCCTGGCCAGTTTCCTGCGGGAACTGCATCAGCGCCAACCGGCCCTGAAGCTGTTTTTCAACCGCGGCTTCGAGGTGTTGCCGGAGCTGGAGGGTGTGCCTGCGGCGGTCGCCGTGGAGTCGATCCACGCCGGTTGGGATGCTTCGGCCAAGCGTTATCGCCCGGTCCCGGAAGCGGATCGCCAGTGGCTGGAAACCCACCTGCAACCGTTGCGCGCCAAGGGCATCCCGCTGGTGGCCATCGACTACCTGCCGCCGGAACGGCGTGAAGAGGCGCGCACACTGGCTCGGCGCCTGCGCGACGAGGGGTTCATCCCTTACATCGGCACCCCGGACCTGGACTCCCTGGGCATCAGCAGCATTGAAGTCCAGCCCCGGCGTATCGCCCTGGTGTTCGACCCGCGTGAAGGCGACCTGATCCGCAATGCTGGGCACACCCTGCTCGGCGGCTTGCTGGAGTACCTGGGCTATCGCGTGGATTACCTGGCGGCCGATGCGCTGCCTGAGTACAGCTTCAGCGGCCTGTACGCCGGCGTTTTGACCTGGATGACCAGCGGTGCGCCGCAAGACAGCCAGGTGTTCAACCGCTGGCTCAACAAGCGCCTCGACGAGCAGGTGCCGCTGGTGTTTTTCGCCGGCCTGCCGGTAGAGGACAAGGTCCTGCTCAAGCGCCTGGGGCTCGAACGCTCCGCGCCGCCGGCGACCCAGGCATTGCAGATTACCTACCAGGACAAGGCCCTGATCGGCGCGTTCGAAGCACCGGTACAGCCGCGTTCCCGTGACCTGACCGCCCTCTCTCTGTTGCCCAAAGGCCCCAAGGCCGCATTGCTGCTCAAGGGCGAGGGCGGCCAGGAGTTTGCGCCAGTAGCGGTCGCGGCGTGGGGCGGCCTGGCGCTGGCGCCTTATGTTCTGGAAGTGAACAACGAGCGCAGTCGCTGGATTCTCGATCCGTTTGCCTTCCTCCAGGCGGCCTTGCGCCTGCCGGTGCAGCCGCGTCCGGACACCACCACCGAAAACGGTCGTCGCATTGCCACGGTGCACATTGACGGTGACGGCTTCCCCTCGCGCGCCGAGGTCCGGGGTACGCCCTATGCCGGCAAGCAGGTGCTGGATGACTTCATCCGTCCCAACCCGTTCCTGACGTCGGTGTCGATCATCGAAGGCGAGATTTCCCCGCGCGGCATGTTCCCGTTCCTGGCCCGGGAGCTGGAGCCGATTGCCCGGGATATTTTTGCCGACCCGAAAGTTGAAGTCGCCACCCACACCTTCAGCCATCCGTTTTTCATGCAGCCGGAAGTGGCGAAGAAACGCGAAGGTTTTAACCCTGAGTACGGCTTGAAAATGGCCATCCCGGGCTACGAAAAAATCGATTTTCGGCGTGAGATCTTCGGTTCGCGGGACTACATCAATCAGCACCTGACCACCCCCGAGAAACCGGTCAAGGTGGTGTTCTGGCCGGGTGACGCTTTGCCCGCGCCGTCGACCATCAAGCTGGCCTACGACGCCGGGCTAAAGAACGTGAACGGCGCCGAGACCATGCTGACCCGCGCCAACCCGTCGCTGACCGGGCTCAACCCGCTGCTGCGTCCCACCGAAGGCGGCTTGCAGTATTACGCGCCGATCATCAACGAGAACCTCTACACCAACCTGTGGAAAGGCCCGTACTACGGCTTTCGCGATGTGATCGACACCTTCGAGCTGACCGACAGCCCACGGCGCATGCGCGGCCTGCACCTGTATTACCACTTCTATTCCAGCACCAAGCAGGCCTCGATCAAGGCCATGAACGAGATCTACGGCTACATGAAAGGCCAGCAGCCGATCTCCCTGTGGATGAGTGATTACCTGGATCGCCTGCACGGCCTGTACCAGTCCAGCCTGGCGCGCACCGCCGATGGCGCCTGGCAGGTACGGGGCATGGATGCCTTGCGCACCCTGCGCCTGGACCCGCAGATGGGCTGGCCGGACCTGGGTCGCTCCAGCGGTATCGCCGGGGTTCGCGATTTGCCCCAAGGGCGATATGTGCACTTGAGCAGCGACCGTGCGTTGCTGGTTTTGCGGGCCGATCGCGACCCGCGTCCGGCCCTGGAGGAAGCCAACTTGCCGCTGCAGGAATGGCGCTACCTGGATGAGCGCCGGGTGAGTTTCTCTTTTGCCGGCCAGATCGATTTGAGCTTCTCGGTACGTGCGCCTGGCGTCTGCCGGGTTGAAGTCGACGGCCAGCGTTTCGCGGGTCAGGGGTCGGCAGGCCTCTGGCATTTCCAACTCCCCATGAAGCAGGTGAGTCATGCCCAACTCCTCTGCAACTGAAAGCAGCCGGCTGCTCAATCCCTGGGCACTGGTAGTGATAGCGGTCGCCGTGGGCGGCCTGTTATGGCTGACCTTCCAGCGAGAAGAACTGTTCGAGCCCGATGGCCGGCAGCCGGACGCCGTGTCGGCCAATTACGCCGAACTGCTGCTGGCTGCGCACCCGGAAGATGACCGCCTGCGCTTGCAGTTGGTGGACCTGTTGATCCAGTTGGGCGACTACACCAAAGCCCGACAGAACCTGGACAGCTGGGCCCATCCGCAGCCGACGTTGCTCGCGTATTACCAGCTGGAAATCGACACCCTGGTCGCCGCCAGCAGCCAGGAACAGGGCGCCGCAAAGGGCCTGGTGGAGCGTCTGCAAGCCTTCGACCATCGCCAGTTGCCGCTGCCGCAATTGCAGCGCCTGGCCAAGTTGGCGCTGAGCCTGCAAGCCCCGGCGTTCGCCGCCGGGGTTTATGAAGAACTGGCCGAGCGCGACCCGCAGCAGCGTATCGAATCGCTCAAATCCGCTGCCCAGTGGTACCTGGCGGGGGAGGAGCCGGGCCGTGCCGCGGACATCTACCTGCTGCTCAAGCAGGACACTCAGCAACCCGAAGAGCGCCGTCGCTACGCGCAGCTGGCTTTCAACAGCCTGCTGGCCGCCGGACGTGGCGAGCAGGCGGCGCAGGTATTGGCCGATGAACTGGATCAGCTAAACAACCCGGAAACCGATGCGGCCTGGCTGGAACAGGGCGTGGATGTGGCCGTGGCCAACAAGCGCTTCGACCTCGCGCAGCGCCTGGTGCAGCAATGGCGCACCTTGCAGCCGAATAACCCGCGGATCCTGGCCAAGGACTTCACGATGCGCCTGGCCCTCGGCGACCTCGACGGCGCCTGGAGTGCCGGCCAGCAACTGCTGGCGGCTCACCCGGATGACCCCGAGCTGCTGGAGCAGATGGGCCACCTTGGCGAATGGCGGGGCCAGACCTATGAGGCACTGGGGTACTGGATCCGCCTGCTGGCGTTGCGTGAAGACCCGCAGACCCGCGAGCACGCCTGGCGCCTGGCGAGCCAGCAATTCGACTTTGATCGCAGCATCCCGTTACTGGCCGGCATCATGGACCAGCGGGCGCTGACTGACGTCGAGCTCGACGCGCTGATCTACGGTCATGAATCCCGCGGCACCCCGGAGCAGGCCGAGGCCTGGCTGCACACCTATCTGCGCAAGTACCCGAAACACCGCCTGGCCTGGACCCGCCTGCTGCAGAACCTGGAAAACACCGGCCAGTTCGCGGCCAAGACCAAGGCCTACAGCGGCATGTCGAGCCGCTTTGCCCTGACCAGCACCGAACGCGTCGACTGGGCCAACACCTGGCTCAAGCTCTTCGACAATCAGGCCGCCTGGAAGGTGTTGCAGGTGGATAACCGCAAGATCACCGACGACAGCTACTGGCGTACCCGCGCGGCACTGGCCTGGGACCTGGAGCTGGATGATGAGTTGCAGGTTTCCCTGGAGAAACTGCTGGCGCTCAAGGGCTCGCTGAACAGCGGCGACGAGAGCCAGTTGATCACCCTGTATCGCACCAGCGATCCGCAACGAGCCTTGGCCCTGATGGTCGCCGGCTGGCAGCGCAGCCATGATCCGCAGCGCCTGGTGGAAGCCTTGCAGCAAGCCCAGGAACTGCAGGACTGGCCGCAGGTGGCGGCGTTGATCAAGGACGCCGAGCAGTACCCGGCGGTCTACGATCAGGCCCAGGTGGTGGCGGCGCGCGGTGCCCTGGCGATGCAGCAGGGGCAGTTCGACGAGGCACAGCGCCTGTACCTGTCGGGCCTGGCCCGCTTCCCCTACGACAACCTGTTTCGCGAACGGTTGATGTGGCTGTATGTCGATCAGGGCCGGGTCGAGCAGCTCAAGCCATTGCTCAGCCAGTGGCGGACCCAGGCGCGGCAGGACCGGACCCTGTGGCTGCCATTCGCCAGCGCCAGCCAGATGCTTGGCCGCAACAGCGAGGCCTTGGCCTGGTATCGCCTGTACCTCAAGGGCAGCCCCAACGATTGGCTGGTGCAGGCGGCCTATGCCGATGCCCTGGACGGCGCCGGTTATCAGGACGCGGCCCAGCGTTTGCGCCTCAAGCTGTTGCGCAGCCCCGAGGGCGACAACCTGCAGCCGCAATCGCCGCGCTACGGGATCTGGCTGCGCCTGGTGGCCAGCAGTTACTCGCCGCGCAAGGCCCAGCAGCAGGTGCTGAAGTGGCAGGACGGTTCGCCGGCCATGCTGCAATTGTGGTTCGACCGCTTGCTGGCGCGCCTCGACGCGACCAATCAGGAAGCGCAAAAGGATCAATGGCTGGCCTGGGCTCGCCAGCAAGGCCTGAAGGTCGAGCGCTATGAGCAGATCCAGGAAGCCTTGCGCAGCCGCAACACGGCGCAGGTCGAAACCTTGCTTGCCAGCAGTGACCTCAACCCGGCCCAACGGGCCCAGGCCCTGAGTCGCCTGGGGCGTGACGGCGCGGCCCTGGACGTGAGCCTGTCGGCCCTCGGCGACGAACAGCCCCAGGCCGTACGCGAGCAGTTGCGACGCCAGGCCGTGGAGATCCACGAGCGCACGCCCCAGGGCGCGCAACTGTCGTGGCAGGAGCAGGACTACGGCGGGCTGGAGTTCAACGCGCCGCGCCTGCGGGTTGCACGCAACCTGGGGGACCAGTGGTACGCCAACCTGGTCCTGGAGCAGGGCACCTACAACAGTGACCAGCTGATTTCTTCGCGCCTGGGTCAGGAGCGCAATGGCGAATTGACCTTGCAGCATCAGGTAGAGAACGGCAGCTACAAACTGATCGCCGATACCAGCCAGCGTCGGGACGATGACCGCAATGGCCTGGGGCTCAGCCGCACTTGGCAGCTGGGCGTCAGCGATGAGCTGGAGACCGGGGTCGACTGGCACCGCAAGAGCGAAGACAGCGGGCTGATGCGTGCTTTCGGCCAGCACGACAGTGTCTGGCTGGCCGGGCGCCATGGGTTGTCTGCCCGTGACCAACTGAGCTGGGAAGTGGCACAGAAGTCGTTTTCCACCCGGGGTGGCGACTCCCTGGGCCAGGGGCAGGCGTTGAAGATGGAATACAACCACACCCTGGAGTTCGAAGGGCCGAACTGGACCCTGCGCAGCGGTATCGACTACCAGCACAACCGGGTCGATGACCGCACCCTGGACGACTTGGCCAGTGGCAACGGTGGCCCGGTGAAGAACCCGGACAACCCGCTTGAGTCGCCCACGGTGCTGGCCAGTGATCTGTTGCAAAGCCGTTACGGCCAGCTGTATGTGGGCAGTTCGTGGCGGCGCGGCATGCCCGGCGCCTTGAACCGCACACGTCCGCAATACACCTGGCTGGTGGATGTCACGGCGGGCTGGCAGTGGTTCGACAAAAGTTTCAACTACGGCCTCAGCACCGGTATCGGTGTCGAGATTCTTGGGGATGACGAACTGGCCCTGACCCTTGGCTACCAATCTGCGCCACAAGGCGGGGACGGGCAGTCCGGCGGCATCCTGGGTGTGAGCTACGGCGTGCGTTTCGGACGCTGATCATGGAATGTCTACAGGAGATAAAACCTATGCAATCAATTCGTAACCTGAGCCTGGCGCTGGCCGCCCTGCTCATGGCCGGTTGCGCCAGCTTCACCAGCGAAACCAGCCCGGGCCTGCCGCGCAATGCACAGTGGGGCATCGTGCCGATGGTCAACTACTCGCAGACGCCCCAGGCCGGTGAACGCAGCGAGCAGATTCTGCTCAGTGTGCTCAGCAGCCATGGCGTGCAGCCGCAGGTCTACCCGGTCTCGACCCAGGGCGAACAGGCGCTGATGGATGACAACGAGCGCCTGGCCGGTGCCCTGGATTGGGCCCGTGAGCAGAAGCTCGATTATGTGGTCGCCGGCAGCGTCGAGGAATGGCAGTACAAGAACGGTCTCGACGGCGAGCCGGCGGTAGGCATCAGCCTGCGCGTGCTGGAAGCCGGCACTGGTCGTGTGCTGTGGAGCAAGAGTGGCGCGCGCGCCGGCTGGTCCCGTGAAAGCCTGGCCGGCACTGCGCAAAAGGTGCTCGGCAAACTTGTTGGCGCCCTTCGGTTCGAGTGATCGCAATGAATTCTCCGCACATGGATTACAGCCTGGCGCCTCGCGCCAGCGGCCCGGTGTCTTGGCTGGAAACCTTCCTGGTCACCGGCCTGGCCATCGGCCTGGGGCTGTGGCTGGCCCCGAACGACCCGCTGCAGATGTTCGCGCCCTTTCCCTGGCCGGTGCTGGCGCCCTTGCTGGTCGGGGTGCGCTACGGTTTTGTCCGCGGGCTGCTCAGCGCCGGGCTGTTGGTGCTGGCGGTGTTTGTCCTGCGTCATAACGGGCTTGAAGGTTATGCCGAGATCGAACCGTCATTCATTGTCGGCGTACTGGTCTGCGGGATGCTGGTGGGCGAGGTCCGGGATCTGTGGGAGCGGCGCCTGCAGCGCTTGCAGATGGCCAACAACTATCGCCAGTACCGCCTTGACGAGTTCACCCGCTCGCACCAGATCCTCAGGGTCTCCCACGACCTGCTCGAGCAGCGTGTGGCGGGCAGTGACCAGAGCCTGCGCAGCTCCCTGCTGGGCCTGCGCGACAAACTGCGGCTGATGCCGGGGCAGGGCGATGGCCTGGCGCTGTTGGCCGATGCGGTGCTGGCGGTGCTGGGCCAGTACGGCTCGTTGCGGGTGGCCGGTTTGTACCGGGTGCATGAGAACGAAAAACAGGTGCTGCCTGAGGCTTTGGCCAGCATCGGGGTCATGGGCGCGCTGGATGTTGACGACGAACTGATCAAATTGTGCCTGGAGCGCGGCGAGCTGGTGAGCGTGCGTCAGGAACTGATCGATGCCGGTCATTCGATGCAGTTTTCTTCGTTGCAGGCCTGCATCCCGTTGATCGACGCCGAAGACCGCCTGCTGGCGATCCTGGCAGTGCGGCAGATGCCGTTCTTCGCTTTCCAGGAGCGCACCTTGAGCTTGCTGGCGCTGCTGGCCGGGCATATCGCCGACCTGCTGCGTCGCGACCAACAGGTTCTGCAACTGGCGGATGCCGATGCGCAGCATTTCACCCAGCAGCTCAAGCGTTCGCTGGTGGATGTCGAGCAGCACGGCCTGACCGCTGGCCTGTTCGGTTTCGAAATGACCCGCGCCAACGACGAACTGGCGCGCCTGTTCGAACGTAGCCAGCGTGGCCTGGACCTGCAGTTGCCGTTACTCAACAGCCGAGGCAATCGCCTGCTGCTGGTGCTCCTGCCCCTGACCAGCCCGGAAGGCGGCGAAGGTTATCTGGCCCGTATCGGCCTGATGCTGCACGAGCACTTCGGCATCGACAGCGACCTGGCCAGCCTGGGTGTGCGGGTGCTGCCTTACAGCCTGGAACCTGCCGGTGAGCGTAATGAGCTGCGTAATTTCCTGTTCAATGAGTGTGGTCTGAATGATCAGCAAGTGGCTGTTTAGCGGCGCACTGCTGCTGGAAGCGGGGAGTTGGGCCAGCCTGTGGATGGTCGCCCCGCAATGGCAGCAATTCCTGGCGTTTACCCTCAGCCATGGCCTGGCCAGCGCGCTGTTGTGCGCGGCCGTATGGCGCCTGTTGCCGGCACGCTACCGTGCGCCGCTGCCCTGGAGCCCGCTGTTTATCTTCAGCCTGGCGTTCTTTGTGCCGGTGCTGGGCACCCTGGGCGTGGTGGCGGCGATCTTCCCGGCGCTGTACCTGCCGCGCAAACGCGACAAGCAGGCCTGGCAGGCGGTGGGCATTCCCACGCTGCCGTTCCGCGCCCAGGTGCAATTGCATTCGCCAACCTTCGCCGATGCCGGGCTGCAGGATGTGCTGCGCCATGCGCCGGACCCGGATCAGCGCCTGGCCGGTCTGCTGGCCACCCGGCGCATGCCCGGGCGGGACGCGGTGCCGATCCTCAAGCTGGCCCTGGGCGACCCGAGCGACGATGTGCGGCTGCTGGCGTATTCGATGCTCGACAAGCAGGAAAACGACATCAACCTGCGGATCCAGCTGGCCCTCGCGCAGTTGCCCAGCGCAAACGCGCAGGCGGCGGGAGCCTTGCATGCCACCCTGGCGCGCTGGTACTGGGAGCTGGCCTACCTGGGCCTGGCCCAGGGCAGCGTGCTCGAACACGTGTTGAACCAGGCCAGTGAACATGCCGAGCAGGGCCTGCTGGCCGGCAAGGGTGGCGAACTGTTGCTGCTGGCCGGGCGCATCGCCCTGGAGCGGGGCGATATTCCACGGGCCGAAGTGCTGTTGAACCAGGCCCGCGCCAGCGACATGGATGAAGCCCAGGTGCTGCCGTTCTGTGCCGAGCTGGCCTTCGAGGCCAGGCGCTACCACGAGATCGGCGGGCTGCTGGCCCGTCTGCCGGAAGACATGCGCCAGCGTCCGCCCTTCGCGGCATTGGTCAGGAGCTGGACATGAGCCATAGCGACGACACCCCGTTGACCGATATCTGCCTGCTGCTCGAAGGCACCTGGCCGTACGTGCGCGGCGGTGTTTCCAGCTGGATCCACCAGATGATCCTCGGTTTGCCGGACCTCACCTTTTCCGTGATGTTTATCGGCGGCCAGCGCGAGGCGTACGCTGAACGACGCTACGGGATTCCGGCCAATGTGCTGCATATCGAGGAGGTGTTTCTCGAGGACGCCACGCACCTCAGCGAAAGCCGGGCCGCACCGCGAGCAGCCGACGAGCAGCAAGTGTCGGACCTGTACCGCTTTCTGCATCACCCGGAGCAGCCGGCGGTCGAGCTCGGTGAGCGCCTGCTGGCGAGCATCGCCCAGGGCCAACTGACCCTGGATGATGTGCTGCGCAGCCGCGCCAGCTGGGCCACCCTCAGCGAGGGCTATCGCGAGCATTGCGCCGACCCGTCGTTCGTCAATTATTTCTGGACCCTGCGCTCGATGCAGTCGCCGCTGCTGATGCTGGCCGAAGCGTCGCGGCGCATGCCCCGGGCGCGGGTGCTGCATGCGATCTCCACCGGGTACGCGGGCATGCTGGGGTGCATTCTCAAGCAGCGCTGGAATTGCGCCTACCTGCTCAGCGAGCACGGCATCTACACCAAGGAACGCAAGATCGACCTGGCCCAGGCCAGCTGGATCGCCGAGAGTTCGGGCCAGGCGCTGAACGGCAGCCTGGATGCGGGTTCGGGTTATATCCGCACCTTGTGGGTACGGTTTTTCGAACGCATCGGGCAACTGACCTACAACAGCGCCGACCAGATCATCGCCCTGTACGACGGCAACCGCCAACGGCAGATCAAGGACGGTGCCGACCCGGCGCGGACCCAGGTGATCCCCAACGGCATCGACCTGCCGCAATGGAGCGCGGCCCTTGAGGCGCGCGCGCCGGGCATCGCCCCGGTGGTGGGGCTGATCGGCCGTGTGGTGCCGATCAAGGATGTCAAAACCTTCCTGCGGGCCATGCGCGGGGTGATCAGCGCCATGCCCGAGGCCGAGGGCTGGATTGTCGGCCCGGAAGAGGAAGACCCGGAATACGTCAGCGAATGCCGCAGCCTGATGGCCAGCCTGGGGCTGGAAGGCAAGGTGCATTTCCTCGGTTTCCAGCGCATCCAGGACATCCTGCCGCAGTTGGGCCTGATGGTGTTGACCTCCATCAGCGAGGCGCAACCCCTGGTGATTCTCGAGGCCTGGGCCGCCGGGACGCCGGTGGTCAGCAGTGACGTGGGTTCGTGCCGCGAACTGATCGAAGGCGGCAGCGCCGAAGACCGTGACCTGGGCAGCGCGGGCAAGGTAGTGGCGATTGCCGACCCCCAGGCCACCTGCGCGGCGATCCTCGAGCTGCTGCGCAGTCCGGCGAGCTGGCAGGCGGCCCAGGCCAGTGGCCTGCTGCGCGTGACCCGTTATTACACCGAGGCCTTGATGCTCAAGCGCTATCGCGAGCTGTACCAGACTGCCATGGAGAATTGCTAATGGCCGGGATCGGCTTCGAACTGCGGAAAATCCTCTCCCGGGATTCCTACACCGCCACCCTGCACGCCTATGTCTATGCCGGGCTGATCAGCTCGGGGCCCTGGGTCCTGTCGATTGTCAGTGTGATGCTGGTGGGCATCATCAGCCTCGGCCTGCTGTTGCCCGATGTGCTGGTGCGGCAGTTTCTGGTGACGGTCACTTACCTGATGGCCACCTCGCTGATCCTCACCGGCGGCTTGCAGCTGTTTTTCACCCGCTTCGTTTCCGACCGATTGTTCGAGCGGCGCTTTGAGCAGATCCTGCCCAACCTGCTGGGGGTGTTGTTGCTGGTGACCCTGGCGGCGGGAATCCTCGGTACGTTGATCCTGGCGCTGCTGTTCGATCAGCCGCTGATCTACCGGTTGCTGGTGCTGGCGAACTTCGTGGTGCTGTGCAACCTGTGGCTTGTGATCATTTTCCTGTCGGGGATGAAGGCCTATAACCGCATCCTGCTGGTGATGCTGGTGGGCTATACGCTGATGGTGGTCAGCGCCTACCTGCTGAGTTTCCTGCAGATGCCCGGGCTGCTGCTGGCGTTGTTGATTGGCCATAGCACGCTGCTGTTCCTGTTCCTGTACGACATCCTGCGCGAGTACCGCGCCGAGAAACTGATCGCCTTCGATTTCCTAGAGCGCCGCCAGGTATTCCTCAGTCTGTTGGCCACCGGCTTCTTCTATAACCTGGGAATCTGGATCGACAAGTTCATGTTCTGGTTCAACCCCGGGACCTCGGGGCAGGTGATCGGCCCGTTGCGCGCGTCGATCCTCTATGACTTGCCGATCTTTATCGCGTACCTGGCGATCATCCCCGGCATGGCGGTGTTCCTGGTGCGCATCGAAACCGACTTCGCCGAATGGTACGACCGCCTGTTCCGGGCGATTCGCGATGGCGAGACGCTGCAACACATCGGCCAGTTGAAAACCGAAATGACCTTGTCGATTCGTCAGGGGCTGCTGGAAATCTGCAAGGTGCAGGGGCTGACAGTGGTGCTGCTGTTTCTGTTTGCCCCGCGTCTGCTGGACTGGCTGGGGATCTCCAGTTACTACCTGCCACTGTTCTACATCGACCTGGTGGGGGTGAGTATCCAGGTGGTATTCATGGCCTTGCTCAACGTGTTTTTCTACCTCGACAAGCGCACCGTGGTCCTGGAGTTGTGCGTGTTGTTCGCGGTGTTGAACGCAGTCCTGACCCTGTTCAGCCAGTACCTGGGCCCGAGCTTCTTCGGCTATGGGTTCACCCTGTCGCTGCTGGTGTGCGTGCTGCTGGGGCTGCATCGTCTTTCCAGTGCCCTGGAAGACCTGGAGTACGACACGTTTATGCTGTCGCGCTGAATCTTCAGCACACGCGAAAACCAAAAAGGCCCCCCCGGCCCCAATTGCCGCGGGGCGGTTTTGTTTTGGGGGGGGGTAAAAGAAAGGATGAGGCGCCCCGCGCAAAGAAAAAGGGTGACCCCCCAGGCGCG
>NZ_JBLZOM010000002.1:0-225013 GCF_049199125.1 Pseudomonas sp. QD4 | reverse complement strand
ACACTTTTTTGCTGGCGCGCTAAATATTCACCACACGCTAAAAAAAAAACGCCCCGCCGGCAACCTTTGCCGGGGGGCCTTTTTGGTATGCGTGAGGCTACATCGACAGGATCAGGCGCCCGGCGAAAAGAATCAGGATCACCCCCATGCAGCGTTCGAACCAATGCCCCAGGCGCATGAACAACTGGCGCACGCGGGCGCTGGAAAAGAACAGTGCGACGATGATGAACCACAGCGCGTTGACCATGCACATCCACATCCCGTACAGCGCCTGAATCTTCAGGGGCGTGCTGGCGCTGATGACCGTGGTGAAAATCGCCAGGAAAAACAGCGTGGCCTTGGGGTTGGTGGCGTTGGTCAGAAAGCCGGTCATAAAGGCTTTGCCCAGCGTCTGCTGTTGCGCCGGTTCGACGCTATCGTTGCTGCCTTCGACGGCGGTCTTGGGTTTGCTGCGCAACAGGCTGATCCCCAGGTACAGGATGTAGGCCCCGCCGATCACCTTGGCCACCGTCAGCAGCCAGGGCGTGGTGTGCATCAGCGCGCCGACCCCCAGCAGGGTGTACAGCACGTGTACGGAAATACCGGCGCCAATGCCAATGGCGGTGCACAGCCCGACCATTCGCCCGAAACGCACGCTCTGGCGGATGGTCACCGCAAAGTCCGGGCCGGGGGCGACCACGGCCAGGAAGTGGATGGTCGCCAGGGCGAGGAATTCGCCAAGATAGTTGGAAAGCATTTCAACTCCAGAAAGTCAGGGGCGACGAATTGCCGCGGTAGCCGACAAAGAACGACAGGCTCAGGCGCGGCGCAGCGATGCCGGGCGTGACCGAGTGCATGCGTCGCGAATTGAACATGATGAAATCCCCGGGCTCGGGCAGGATTTCCAGGGTCGGCGGGCCGAGCAGGGCAGGGTCGATGCCGTAGCTGTCGCCGCGCATTTCGTCGAACTGGTCGGGGGAAATGTCGTGGTCCCACATCTGCAAGGCGCCCCCGGCGTCGGGCATGTTCAGGTAGACGTTGCAGGCAAACTGCGCTTCCAGGCTGCGGGCCTGAAAGCTCTCCGGCGCGTCCTTGGCTAAGATGTCGTGGTGAGCCAGAAAGCACACGCCGGGTTTGACCACGCGCGACAGGCCGACGTACATCTTGCGTCCGTAGAGGTTCTCCAGGTGGGCGCCGGCGGGCCAGGATTCGTCGAGCATGCAGCGCAGGGTGTCGACGGGGGAGGCGAAGGGCGCGCAGCGATTGCGCAGTTCGGTGATGTTGGAGGTGGCGCGCTCGAAGTAGTCCTCGATCAGCAGCGGCTGGTTTTCCGCTTCGTAGAACGCCATGCCGATGCGCCCGATGCTGGGGGCATTGATATAGCCTTCAAAGCCGGGGGCGAGAATCTTGTCGCCCAGTTCGATCGCCTGGGGCTGGCCCAGGAAGTTTTTCAGCCTCAGGGCGAGCACTTCCTCGTTGGCCAGTTTTTTTATGCACGTTTCATCGAGCCGCTCGACGTCAAGCATCATGTCCTAGATCCCTCTATTAGATAGTCCTGGGGACCGCGCACGCGCAATCCCCCCTTGCTTCAGGCGATGAGTCGCGCGTGATGTCTGCAGCGACATCGCTGAATGAGTCAGTCCACGCTGTAGTGAACCGAGAGCGTGCCCTTCTTGTTGGAAAGGGAAGCGATATTGACTGTGCCCAACTCCTGTAGGCGCTTGACATGAGTGCCGCCGCATCCGTAGGCAGGCAACTCGCCGAAGCCGATTTCCCGCGAGCCTTCGCGTAGGGAAATCAGGCGTGGCAGGTCATTGTCGATCCATTGTTCGAGGGCGTGCTGAATGGTCGCGGTGTCGAAATCCTGAGGGTTTTCCCCGGGTTTGAATGACACCCGACCTTCGCCCGGCCAGTGGTGGGCCTTGGTCGGTATCCAGCCCAGGGTTTCGGCGAAGTGGCCGATCAGGTGGCCGGCCGAGTGCATCCGGGTATTGAATTGGCGTCGCTGGGGGTCGACCTGGATCTGAATCATCCCCGGTTTCACCGGCTGGTCGACGTAATGCACGATGCGCTCCGGTTCCTGGACTACTTTCAGTACCTGGCTTTCGCCGATCCAGCCGGTGTCGCAGGGTTGTCCGCCGCCTTGAGGGTGGAAAAGGGTGGCGCGCAGCACGACCGCAAAGTGGTCCTCGTGAGCGCTGCACTCGAGAACTTCCACGTTGGCCTTGAGTTCATCGCTGTGGAAGAAGAGGCGAAGCGTCATATTCCCGGCTCTTATTAAAATTGAATTTTTAATTATATGAAGGGGCTGATTGCGTGATAATCCATTCAAACATCAAAGGACTGTTGCGTTGTGAGCATAAATCTTCCGCTGCCGCTGCTGGGTGAAATGGCGATTTTCGTCAAAGTCGTGGAGACCGGAAGCTTCTCGGAGGCCTCGCGGCAACTGGGCTCGTCGCCCTCGGCGGTGAGCCGCAGCATCTCCCGTCTGGAAAAGGCCCTGGCCACGCGTTTGCTGCAACGCACCACGCGCAAGCTGCGGTTGAGCGAAGGCGGAGAGGAGGTGTTCAAGCGTTGCAGCGAGATGGTCAGCGCCGCCAAGTCAGTGATGGAGATCAGCGGCCAGTTCACCCACGAGGCCGAAGGATTGGTGCGTATCAGCGTGCCCAAGGCCGTGGGGCGGTTTGTCGTGCACCCCCATATGCCGGAATTTCTGCGCCGTTATCCCAAAGTGGATGTGGAGTTGCTGCTGGAGGATCGCAGCGTCGATCTGATCGACGATAACGTCGACCTGGCGATCCGCATCACCGATCGGCCGCCGGCGGGGCTGGTGGGGCGCCAGTTGTTGACCATCGATCACATCCTCTGCGCGACACCCCATTACCTGGCGCAGCATGGCACTCCCAGCCACCCCCATGACCTGCTCGATCACAGTTGCATCTACCTGGGAGAAACCCCGAGCGACGCCCGCTGGAAATTCAAGAAAGGCTCGAAAGCGGTGACCGTGGGCGTCCGCGGGCGCTACGCCGCCAATCACACCGGTGTGCGCCTGGGCGCGGTGCTGGAACATATCGGCATCGGCAGCCTGCCTTATTTCACCGCGCGCCATGCCCTGGCCCAGGGGCTGATCGTGCAGGTACTGCCGGACTGGACCTTCCACGCCTCCTACCACGGCGGCGCCTGGCTGCTGCATTCACCGACCCGTTATCTGCCGCCCAAGTTGCGGGTGTTTATCGACTACCTGGTGGAGTGCCTGGCCAAGGAGCCGACCTTGAGCAAGCCGGGCAAGCAGGGCGACGCGATGCGGGTTGCGGGTAAATACGAATTGCCCGAGTGCGACGGCCTGCTCTAGGGCGCCGGTTCCAGCATAAAAAAAGGCCCGCCGGGGTTACCGTGCGGGCCTTTTTAGCAAGCGATTCGGGCTCAGTGCTTGCTGTCCTGGGCGGAGAGCGCCAGCAGCTGTTTTTCCTGGTTCCAATCGAACGGCTCGTCATTCTGCTCCGCTTCGAAGCGACGCTCTTCGAGGGCCTGGTACAGGTCGATTTCTTCATCGGGCATGTAGTGCAGGCAGTCACCGGCGAAGAACCACAGCAAATCCCGCGGCACCAGGTGTGCCACTTGTGGATAACGCTGGATGACCTGGCACATCAGGTCCTGGCCCAGGTACTGGCTTTCGATCGGGTCGACCGGCAGCAGGGCACGCAGTTCGTCGAAACGTTCCAGAAACAGGGCGTGGCTTTCTTCGGGAACCTGCTCGGCTTCACCTACCGCGACCAGAATGCTGCGCAGGTGGTCAAGCAGGACAAGATGATCGGCGACGACGTTGGACATGACATAAGTCCTCAAGAGCAAAACGGGCGCGGGAGTATATAGCTCCGGCGCCCGGTTTCATAATCGCCCCGCTGCGAGGCGATCTGGCCTAGCGGATTTTCCCCTCGCTCAAGGTCAACTCTTCCTTGGCGAAATCATCCACATCAATCACGCGGCGGCGCGCAGCTTCTGCATCACGCAGGGTCTGGGCTTCCCCAGGCTGCAGGACGCCGGCTTGCAGCGCGGCGTCGATGGCATGTTCACCCGCGGCAGGTTTGACCTGGCCGCTTTTGAGCGCCTCGTGGAGTTTTTTCTGCAGCGGATGGCTGGCGCCCAGCAAGTCATAGGCGTGTTGCAGGGCACCCACCGGGTCGTCGCTCGATTGCGGGCGATAACAGCCGGCAAGCACCGCCTCCAGCGCCGGGTCACCTTTGGCCCGACCCAGGATGGCCGCGACTTCAGCGTCCAGCGTGTCCGAAGGCCCGGTGTGACGACGGCCAAAGGGAAATACCACCACTCGCAACAGGCAGCCGAGAATCCGGCTCGGGAAGTTGCTCAGCAGTTCATCCAGTGCGCGCTCGGAATGCCCCAGGCTTTCCTCCATGGCCCAGGCGAACAGCGGCTGCAGGTATTCCGGCGAGTCGAGATCGTGATACCGCTTGAGCGCCGCCGAGGCCAGGTACATATGGCTGAGCACGTCGCCCAGGCGCGCCGAGAGGCGTTCACGACGCTTCAATTCGCCACCCAGCAGCATCATGCTCAGGTCGGCCAGCATGGCAAACGCCGCTGCCTGCCGGTTGAGGGCGCGGAAATAGCCCTGGCTGAGCTTGTCGCCGGGGGCCTGTTCGAGGTGCCCGAAGCCGAGGTTCAGGACCAGGGTGCTGGCGGCGTTGCTCACCGCAAACCCAATGTGGTCAAGCAGCAGGCCATCGAATTCGCGCAGGGCCTGATCCTTGTCTTCACGCCCGGCCAGGGCCATTTCCTTGAGCACGAACGGATGGCAGCGAATTGCTCCCTGGCCAAAGATCATCAGGTTGCGCGACAGGATATTCGCGCCTTCCACGGTGATGAAGATCGGTGCGCCCTGCCAGCTGCGGCCCAGGTAGTTGTTCGGGCCCATGATGATGCCCTTGCCGCCGTGCACATCCATGGCGTGGCTGATGCATTCGCGGCCGCGTTCGGTCAGGTGGTACTTGAGGATGGCCGAGAGCACCGAGGGTTTTTCCCCGAGGTCGACGGCATTGGCGGTCAGCATGCGCGCGCTGTCCATCAGCCAGGCGTTGCCGCCGATGCGCGCCAGGGCTTCCTGGATACCTTCGAAGGCGGCCAGGGGCACATTGAACTGCTCACGCACCTGGGCGTACTGGCCGGTCACCAGGCTGGTGAACTTGGCCGCGCCGGTGCCCACCGCCGGCAGGGAGATGGAGCGCCCGACCGACAGGCAGTTCATCAGCATCATCCAGCCCTTGCCGAGCATTTCCTGGCCGCCGATCAGGAATTCGAGGGGGATGAACACATCCTTGCCCGAGTTCGGGCCATTCATGAACGCCGCGCCCAGAGGCAGGTGGCGCCGGCCGATGTCGACACCCGGGGTTTCGGTCGGGATCAATGCCAGGCTGATGCCCAGGTCTTCCTTGTCGCCCAGCAGATGGTCCGGGTCATAGGCCTTGAAGGCCAGGCCAAGCAACGTGGCGACCGGGCCGAGGGTGATGTAGCGCTTTTCCCAGTTCAGACGCAGGCCGAGGGTTTCCTCGCCTTGCCATTGTCCTTTGCAGATCACCCCGGTATCGGGCATCGCACCGGCGTCGGAGCCGGCCAACGGGCCGGTCAGGGCGAAGCAGGGAATATCGTCGCCACGGGCCAGCCGCGGCAGGTAGTGGTTGCGTTGCTCGTCGGTGCCGTAGTGCAGCAGCAATTCGGCCGGGCCGAGGGAGTTGGGGACCATCACGGTGGAGGCGAGGTCGCCACTGCGGGTCGCCAGCTTCATCGCCACTTGCGAGTGGGCGTAGGCGGAAAAGCCCTTGCCGCCGTACTCCTTGGGAATGATCAGGGCAAAGAAGCCATGTTGCTTGATGTGGTCCCAGGCTTCAGGCGGCAGGTCCATGGATTGGCCGATCTGCCAATCGCTGACCATGGCGCAGAGCTCTTCGGTCGGGCCATCGATAAAGGCCTGTTCCTCTTCGCTCAGCTGGGCTTTGGGGTAGGCCAGCAGGGTGTCCCAATTCGGCCGCCCGCTGAACAATTCGCCGTCCCACCAGACGGTGCCGGCATCGATGGCGTCGCGTTCGGTCTGCGACATCGGTGGCAATACTTTTTGAAACCAATTGAACAGCGGCGCGCTGAAATGCTTGCGCCGCAGGTCAGGCAGCAGCAACGGCGCGGCAACGGCCGCCAGCAGCACCCAGAAAATCAGCAGCAGCCAGCCTAGCGCGTGGCTGAATGCGCCCATGGCCAACAGGTAAACGGCGACCACACCCAGGGCGGGCAGGGGGGCGATGCGCCGGTGTGCCAGATAGGCAATACCGACCACCAGAACCAGTATCCACAACAACAGCATATTTAATCCTCCGTGAAACCAGGGGCAAAATCACCCTCAGAGCTTAGTCGGCATCCGATAAAACGGGTGATCAGCGCGGTACCTTTGAATCGGTAAGAAATAGCCGACAGACAACGTCAGGCGGGTTCTTGAGTGGGGTGCAGCACACAGCGCCAGGCACTGATAATTGGCCGAAACGTCGTTATCTCTGGGCCGGATGCCTGGTTAGACTCCAGGTTTGCGCCGGAGACCAGCCTCATGCATCAGTACCTGAGCCCCAGCCGCTTCATCGATAGTGACCACCCAGCGGTGGTGGAGTTCGCCGAAACTCATCGAGGTTCCAGTCGTGACCCTCGACAGCAGGCGATAAGCCTCTACTACGCGGTTCGCGAAGCGGTGCGCTACAACCCCTACACCTTCAGTCTCGATCCCCAGACCCTGTGCGGCAGCTACGCGTTGCAGGCTGGCGAAAGCTACTGCGTGCCCAAGGCCACCCTGCTTGCCGGTTGTGCCCGGCAGTGCGCGATACCGGCGCGGATCGGCCTGGCCGACGTGCGCAATCATCTGTCGACTCCGCGCCTGCTGGCGTTGCTGCGCAGCGATGTGTTTGCCATGCACGGCTATACCGAGCTGTACCTGGAAGGCCGTTGGGTCAAGGCCACGCCTGCCTTCAACGAAGGTTTGTGCACCCTGTTCGATGTGGCGCCGCTGGAGTTCGACGGGGTGCACGACAGCGTGTTCCACCCGTTCAACCGTCAGGGCGCGCCGCTGATGGAGTATCTGGTGGACCACGGCCAGTTCCCCGATGTGCCCGAGACCTTCTTCTTTGCCCACCTGGAAAAATGCTATCCCCACCTGTTTGGCGAGCAGCAACCCCAGCTGTTGGGGGACATGCAGAGTGATTTGAGTCGCGGCTGATCCGGCGTAGACTGCTGCGCACTCACTATTTAGGAGCGGTCATGCTGAAGATCTGGGGTCGGAAAAACTCATCGAACGTCAGGAAGGCACTGTGGTGCGCCGAGGAACTGGGGCTGAGCTACCAGGCCTTGGATGCCGGAGGCGCCTTTGGTGTGGTCGATACGCCTGAATACCGGGCGATGAATCCCAACGGGCGGATTCCGTTGATCGAGGACGACGGTTTCGTGCTCTGGGAATCCAACACTATCGTGCGCTACCTGGCCGCGCGCCACGCCGCCGATTCGTCCTGGTACCCCGCTGATCCCCAGGCCCGAGCCAGCGCCGAGAAGTGGATGGACTGGACCACCTCGACCTTTGCCGAACCGTTCCGGCATCTGTTCTGGGGCGTGTTGCGCACTCCTGCGGCGGAGCAGGACTGGGTCAAGATCAACGCTGCGCTGAAAACTTGCGGTGATCTGTTGCAGGTGGTCGATCAGGCACTGGCGCAGCATCCGTACCTGTCCGGCGAGGAAATCGGTGTCGGCGATATTCCCCTCGGCAGCTTTATTTATGCCTGGTTCGAGATGCCCGTCGAGCGGCCGCAGATGCCCAATCTAGAGGCCTGGTATCAACGTTTGAAGGCGCGCCCTGCGTATCGCCTGGCGGTCATGACCGCGTTGACTTAATACTGACTATCACTACGCGTGACTGTACTTGTGCGGCGTCGCCAAGCAACATTGCCGGGTTCGACGCCGTTGTAATTGCAACGGTGCGCCCTTATTTATTCTCTTTCCCCCTTCTTGGTGCATGAATCCGATATGAGTTCCGCTCTGTCCATCCGGCAGTTAACCAAAACCTACGGCAACGGTTTCCAGGCCCTGAGTGGTATCGATCTGGACGTCGCCGAAGGTGACTTTTTTGCCTTGCTCGGCCCCAACGGTGCCGGTAAATCCACCACCATCGGCATCCTCTCGACCCTGGTGAACAAGACCAGCGGTACGGTGAACATCTTCGGCCACGACCTGGATCGTCAACCGGCCGCGCTCAAGCGCTGCATTGGCGTGGTGCCGCAGGAATTCAACTTCAACCAGTTCGAAAAGACCTTCGACATCGTCGTGACCCAGGCGGGCTACTACGGCATCCCGGCGAAAATCGCCAAGGAGCGCGCCGAGCAGTACCTGACCCAGCTTGGCCTGTGGGACAAGCGCGATGTGCCCTCACGCTCGCTGTCCGGTGGGATGAAGCGGCGCCTGATGATCGCCCGGGCCCTGGTGCACGAACCGCGTCTGTTGATTCTCGACGAACCGACGGCTGGCGTGGACATCGAGCTGCGGCGTTCGATGTGGACCTTCCTCACCGAACTGAACCAGAAAGGCATCACCATCATCCTCACCACCCATTACCTGGAGGAGGCTGAACAGCTGTGCCGCAACATCGGCATCATCGACCACGGCACCATCGTCGAGAACACCAGCATGCGTAACCTGCTGGGTCAGCTGCATGTGGAAACCTTCCTGCTCGATCTGAAAAACGACATGCAGGTGGCGCCGCAACTGATCGGTTACCCGAACCGTCTGGTCGACAGCCACACCCTCGAAGTGCAGGTCGACAAAGCCGTGGGCATCACTGCGTTGTTCGGGCAGTTGGCATTGCAGAACATCGAAGTCCTGAGCCTGCGTAATAAAACCAATCGCCTTGAGGAGTTGTTCGTGTCCCTGGTGGAGAAAAACTTGTCGAAGGTGGCGGTATGAGTTCCGAGCTGCAGCCCAACCTTGTCGCGCTCAACACCATTGTCTACCGCGAGGTGCGGCGGTTTACCCGGATCTGGCCCCAAACCCTGCTGCCGCCGGCGATCACCATGGTTCTGTACTTCGTGATCTTCGGCAATCTGATCGGTCGGCAAATCGGCGATATGGGTGGTTTCACCTATATGGAGTACATCGTGCCGGGGCTGATCATGATGTCGGTGATCACCAACTCCTACGGCAACGTGGTGTCGAGTTTCTTCGGCAGCAAGTTTCAGCGCTCCATCGAGGAGCTGATGGTATCGCCGGTGTCGCCGCACACCATTCTGATCGGCTACACCCTGGGCGGCGTGCTGCGCGGGTTGATGGTCGGGGTGATCGTGACCTTGCTCTCGCTGTTCTTCACCCATTTGCAGGTGCATCACTTGGGCCTGACGATTCTGGTGGTGGTGCTGACGGCGACGATCTTCTCCCTGCTGGGCTTTATCAACGCCGTTTTTGCGCGCAACTTCGACGATATATCGATTATCCCGACCTTCGTCCTGACGCCACTGACGTACCTGGGCGGGGTGTTCTACTCCATTACCCTGCTGCCGCCGTTCTGGCAGACCGTATCCCTGGCCAACCCGGTGCTGCACATGGTCAATGCCTTCCGGTACGGCATCCTGGGTGTCTCGGACATCAAGATCAGCGTGGCCATCACCTTTATGCTGGTGGCGACCGTGGTCCTGTACATCGGGTGCGCGCGGTTGCTGGTCAGCGGGCGCGGCATGCGCCAGTAGGCGTCATGGCCACGACCGTTGCATGAAAAAGGCCTCCCATGTGGAGGCCTTTTTGCATTTCAGGAGCGGCTGCGCTTGCGGCGCTTCCATTGTCGAGCCACCCACCAGCGCCAATAGAGCATCGTCAGGCAATAGGCGAGGGCGCCAAGCACCACGCCGGCCACCACCGAACCCAGCAGGAATGGTTGCCACAGGGTCGAGAGCTGGCTGCTGATCCATTCCCAGGTCAGCTCATCGGGCAAGCTGCGAGGCGGTACATTCATCAGCCAGGCGCCGAGCTGGTAAGTGCAGAAGAACACGGGAGGCATGGTGATGGGGTTGGTCAGCCACACCAGGCTGACTGCAATCGGCATATTGCCGCGCACCGTCACCGCGAGCACGGCGGCGAGCAGCATCTGCATCGGTATCGGGATAAAGGCCGCGAACAGACCCACCGCCATGGCTCGGGCCACCGAGTGCCGGTTCAGGTGCCAGAGGTTCGGGTCATGCAGCAGGGTGCCTAGAAAGCGTAAGGATTTGTGTTCCCTGATGCTGCTCGGATCGGGCATGTAACGTCTGATTAAGCGCCGGGGCATAAGGCTTCTCGGTCGGTTCGAGGGGCAAGTATGCCCGGATTATACGAGGCGCCCATTCAGACTTTGTGACAAATGATATAGCGGTGGCGGCCGCCGCTGAGCTAAGCCAGGAGAGGGGATTCTCAAGGACTGGCTTATGCGCACAGGGATGTTGGCGCTGGCTACGGGGCTGCTGACGCTGCGTTTTCTGCCGCAGTTGCCGCCTGGCTGGCTGTTGTGGCCGATGCCGTTACTGGCATTGATGCTGTTGCCGTTTCGCAGTTATCCGCTGGCTTTTTGGCTGCTTGGCTTCAGTTGGGCCTGCATCAGCGCGCAGTGGGCGTTGAATGACCGTCTGTCGCTTGAGCTCGACGGCCAGACCCGCTGGCTTGAAGGGCGGGTCAGCGGCTTGCCGCAGCAGGTGGACGGCGTGGTGCGTTTTGAGTTGGAAGAGGCTCGCTCCAGGCGTGGGCGCTTGCCGCAGCGTCTGCGCCTTGCCTGGTATGGCGGGCCGCCGATTCATGCCGGCCAGCGCTGGCGGCTGGCGGTCAAACTCAAGCGTCCGGTGGGGCTGCTCAATGTGCAAGGCTTTGACTATGAGGCGTGGTTATTTGCCCAGCGCATCGGTGCCACCGGCACGGTCAAGGACGGCCAGTTACTGCGCTCCGCCCGCGCGCCCTGGCGTGATGACCTGCGCCGGCGTCTGCTGGAAGTCGATGCCCAAGGTCGCGAAGGCGGCCTGGTGGCCCTGGTGCTGGGCGACGGATCAGGGCTGACGAGGGAGGACTGGCGGGTGCTGCAGGACACCGGCACCGTGCACTTGATGGTGATTTCCGGGCAGCACATCAGCCTCCTGGCCGGGGTGATCTACGCCGCGGTTGCAGGGCTGGCACGCTACGGGCTGTGGCCACGACGCGTGCCCTGGTTGCCGTGTGCCTGTGCGCTGGCTTTTGCCGCTGCGCTGGGTTACGGGCTGTTGGCGGGGTTCGATGTGCCGGTGCAGCGCGCTTGCGTGATGGTCGGCCTGGTATTGCTCTGGCGCCTGCGCTTTCGCCATCTGGGGGCCTGGTGGCCGCTGCTACTGGCATTGAATGCGCTGTTGTTGTGGGAGCCGCTGGCCAGCCTGCAGCCGGGATTCTGGTTGTCTTTTGCCGCGGTGGCGGTGCTGATCTTCACCTTTGGCGGGCGATTGGGGGCGTGGCGCTGGTGGCAGGCCTGGACCCGTGCCCAATGGCTGATTGCCATCGGCCTGTGCCCCGTGTTGCTGGCGTTGGGGCTGCCTATCAGTCTCAGCGGCCCCTTGGCCAACTTGCTGGCGGTGCCCTGGGTCAGCCTGGTGGTGTTGCCGCTGGCCCTGCTCGGGACCTTGCTGCTGCCGCTGCCGCCTGTGGGCGAAGGGTTGCTGTGGTTGGCCGGTGGATTACTCGACGGCTTGTTCTGGGCCCTGGCACTGGTGGCCGGCTATTGGCCGGCCTGGGTCGCACCGCTGATTCCGTTCTGGGCCTGGGTGATCAGCACCTTGGGCGCACTGTTGCTTTTATTGCCCAAGGGCCTGCCGATGCGCCTGCTGGGTTGGCCGATGTTGCTGCTGGCGGTGTATCCGCCGGGCAACCGGGTGCCCGAAGGACAGGTCGAAGTCTGGCAACTGGATGTCGGACAGGGCCTGGCGGTTATTCTGCGCACCCGCGATCACGCGATGTTGTACGACGCCGGCCAGCGCTTTGGCGACTTCGACCTGGGCGAACGCGTGGTGTTGCCGGCCCTGGGGCAACTGGCGATCCGGCGCCTGGATCTGTTGTTGCTCAGTCATGCCGATGCCGACCACGCGGGCGGAGCCTTGGCAGTTCAGCGCGGCTTGCCCGTGGCTGAGGTCGTCAGTGGTGAGCCGGGTGCCTTGCCCGCCGGCTTGCAGGCCGGTCCTTGCGAAAGCGGACGCGGTTGGCAGTGGAATGGGGTGAACTTCAGGCTCTGGCAGGCACTCGACGGGGCGACCGGCAACCAGCGTTCCTGTGTGCTGCAAGTCGAGGCCAATGGCGAGCGCCTGTTGCTGACGGGAGATATCGACACCTGGGCCGAAGCCCGATTGCTCGCAGGGCCATTGGCGGTCGCCACCGACTGGTTGCAGGCGCCGCACCATGGCAGTCGCAGTTCGTCATCCATGGCCTTGTTGCAGCAGTTGTCACCGGAGGCGGTGCTGATTTCCCGGGGCCACGGCAACAGTTTTGGCCACCCGCACCCCGAGGTGCTGGAGCGTTATCGGCGGCTCGGAAGCGAGGTGTACGACAGCGCGCGCCACGGCGCCCTGAGGCTGCAATTGGGCACTTTCAGCGCGCCGCAGGTGATGCGCGCGCAACCCAGGTTTTGGCGCCAGGCGTCAGCATCTCCTTAAATAGCCGTGAGTTATTAAAGCGTCGGAGGATGCGACATCACGGTCTTCGGTGCGCCCGGACCCTATGTTAGAGTGGCGCACTTTTTCGAGGGGGCTGTCACTGTGTGGGAATTGGTCAAATCCGGCGGCTGGATGATGTTGCCGATCATTCTGAGTTCCATCGCCGCTGTCGGCATCATCGCCGAGCGTTTGTGGACCCTGCGCGCCAGCCGTGTCACTCCGCCCCATTTGCTGGGTCAGGTATGGCGCTGGATCAAGGACAAACAACTCAATAAAGACAAGCTCAAGGAGCTGCGTGCCGATTCGCCCCTGGGGGAAATCCTCGCGGCGGGCCTGGCCAACTCCAAGCATGGTCGCGAGATCATGAAGGAATGCATCGAAGAGGCAGCGGCCCGGGTCATTCATGAACTGGAGCGCTACCTCAACGCCCTCGGCACCATCGCCGCCATGGCCCCATTGCTTGGGTTGCTGGGGACGGTACTGGGCATGATCGATATCTTCAGCTCGTTCATGGGCTCGGGCATGACCACCAACGCCGCGGTGCTGGCGGGTGGTATCTCCAAGGCGCTGATTACTACAGCGGCCGGTTTGATGGTGGGTATCCCTGCGGTGTTCTTCCACCGTTTCCTGCAACGCCGGGTCGATGAACTGGTCGTGGGCATGGAGCAGGAAGCGATCAAGCTGGTCGAAGTGGTACAGGGCGACCGTGACGTCGACATGGTCGAGGGCAAAGCGTGAAATTCCGCCGCAAACCTCGGGAAACCGTCGATATCAACCTCGCGTCATTGATCGACGTGGTGTTTATCCTGTTGCTGTTTTTCGTCGTCACCACCACGTTCACCCGCGAAACCCAATTGCGTGTCGACCTGCCCGAGGCCGTCAGCGGTTCGCCCGCTGAAGACCAGCAGATCAAGCAACTGGATATCGCCATCAGTGCCGATGGGGTGTTTTCGGTAAACAACCAATTGCTGCCGAAAAACGACCTGGCCGGCCTGATCGATGCCTTGCAGAAGGAGTCGGGGGGTGACACCAATATGCCGCTGTCCATCAGTGCGGATGGCAAGACCCAGCACCAGGCGGTCATCACAGCCATGGACGCCGCCGGCAAGCTCGGTTTCAGCCATTTGCGCATGACCACCGTCGAGGCGGCACCGGCACCCTGATGGCACTTTCTGATCGCTTGCTCGCCGCCTGGTACAACGGCCATCCCGCGTTGAAGCTGCTGCAGCCCCTGGAATGGCTGTATCGACGGGTGGTGGTGCGCAAGCGCGAGCGCTTTCTGGCGGGAGAGGGGGCTGTCTACCAGCCGCCGGTGCCGTTGATCGTGGTCGGCAATATCACCGTTGGCGGCACCGGCAAGACGCCGCTGATCTTGTGGATGATTGAACACTGCCAGCGCAGCGGTTTGCGGGTTGGCGTGGTCAGCCGAGGGTATGGCGCCAAGCCGCCACAACTGCCCTGGCGCGTCACGCCCGAGCAAAGCGCGCAGGTCGCCGGTGACGAGCCGTTGCTGATTGTCCAGCGCAGCGGCGTGCCGTTGATGATCGATCCGGATCGCAGCCGTGCCGTGCAAGCGCTGTTCGCCGCCGAACCTCTGGACCTGATTCTTTCCGACGACGGCATGCAGCATTACCGCATGGCCCGTGACCTGGAGCTGGTACTGATCGACGCCGCCCGGGGCCTGGGCAATCGCCGCTGCCTGCCTGCCGGCCCCCTGCGTGAACCGGTGGAGCGTCTGCAAAGCGTCGATGCCGTGCTTTATAACGGCGCCGGTGATGATCGCGAGGATGGCTTTGCCTTTCGCCTGGAGCCCACGGCGCTGGTCAACCTGCTGACTGGCGAGCGCCGTGGGCTCGAGCATTTTGCGCCAGGCCAGGGGGTGCATGCGGTGGCGGGTATCGGCAACCCGCAACGTTTCTTCACTACCCTTGAAACGCTACACTGGCGACCCGTCCCCCATGCTTTTGCCGACCACGCCGAATACAGTGCCCAGGCCTTGAGTTTCACGCCGTCGCTGCCCGTGGTCATGACCGAAAAGGACGCGGTGAAGTGCCGCACTTTTGCGGCGGCCGACTGGTGGTACCTGGCGGTGGATGCGGTGCCGTCGCCGGCCTTCGTGGCCTGGTTCGATACCCAACTGATGCGCCTGTTGCCTGCTCGTCTTTTGCCTTAACGCTGTTATCCAGGGAATTCTCATGGACACCAAATTGCTCGATATCCTCGCCTGCCCGATCTGCAAGGGGCCGCTCAAACTCAGCGCCGACAAGACCGAGCTGATCAGCAAGGGCGCCGGCCTGGCCTTCCCGATCCGCGATGGCATTCCGGTGATGCTGGAAAGCGAAGCCCGTACCCTCAGCAATGACGAGCGCCTGGATAAATGACCACCGCCTTTACCGTTGTCATCCCCTCGCGTTATGCCTCCACCCGCTTGCCGGGCAAGCCGCTGCTCCTGATCGCCGGCAAGCCGATGATCCAGCATGTCTGGGAACAGGCCTGCAAAAGCAGCGCCGAGCGCGTGGTGGTGGCGACCGATGATGCGCGCATCCTCCAGGCCTGCCAGGCCTTTGGCGCCGAAGCCGTGCTGACCCGTGAAGACCACAACTCCGGCACCGACCGCCTGGCGGAAGTGGCTGCCCAGCTGGGCCTGGCGGCAGATGCCATCGTGGTCAACGTGCAGGGCGACGAGCCCTTGATCCCGCCTGCGGTGATCGATCAGGTGGCCGCCAACCTGGCCGCCCACACCGAGGCGCGCATGGCGACCCTGGCCGAGCCGATCGAAGACGTCGAGACCCTGTTCAACCCGAACGTGGTCAAGGTGGTCAGCGACCTCAATGGCCTGGCGCTGACCTTCAGCCGCGCCACCTTGCCCTGGGCCCGTGATGCCTTCGCCAGGAACCCCGGGCTGTTGCCGGAAGGCGTACCGTATCGGCGGCATATCGGCATCTATGCCTACCGCGCCGGCTTCCTGCATGACTTTGTCAGCTGGGGCCCGTGCTGGCTGGAAAACACCGAATCCCTGGAACAATTGCGTGCCCTGTGGCACGGCGTGCGTATCCATGTGGCCGACGCGCTGCAAGCGCCGCCGCCGGGGGTGGATACCGCCGAAGACCTTGAGCGCGTTCGTCGCCTGCTGGAGGCCTGATGCGGGTTCTGTTTGTCTGCCTGGGCAACATTTGTCGCTCGCCAACCGCCGAGGGCGTGCTGCGCCACAAGCTGCTTCAGGCGGGCCTGGCCGAGCAGGTCGAAGTGGCGTCGGCCAGCACCAGCGACTGGCACGTCGGCAAGCCTCCAGATGCTCGCAGCCAGCGGGCGGCCCTGGCGCGGGGCTACGATTTGTCGGCGCAACGTGGCCAGCAGGCCTGCCGCGAAGACTTCGCTCGCTATGACCTGATCCTTGCCATGGACCAGAGCAACCTGCGCAACCTCAAGGCCCTGCAGCCAGCGGGGGCCAAGGCTGAGCTGGACTTGTTCCTGCGCCGCTACGAAGGCGTGGTGGATGAGGTGCCGGACCCGTACTACGACGGCGACCAGGGTTTCGAGCAGGTGCTGGACCTGATTGAACAGGCCTGTGACCGGCTGGTGATCGAATTGAAGGGGCGCCTATGACCTTGCAGGTGCAGGCCCGTGTTTCCCTCAAGTCGTTCAACACCTTTGGCGTCGATGTGCAGGCGCAGCAGTTCGCCGAGGCCCATAACGATGCCGACGTGCGCGAGGCCCTGGCCTACTGCGCCGAACACCAGTTGCCGCTGCTGGTGATCGGCGGTGGCAGCAACCTGTTGTTGACTGCCGATATCCCGGCACTGGTGCTGCGCATGGCGACCCGTGGCCTGCGTTTGCTGAGCGACGACGGCCAGCGGGTCGTGGTCGAGGCCGAAGCCGGTGAAGCCTGGCATCCGTTTGTGTTGTGGACCTTGGGCCAGGGCCTGTCCGGTCTGGAAAACCTGAGCCTGATCCCCGGCACTGTCGGCGCCGCGCCGATGCAGAACATCGGTGCCTATGGTGTGGAGATCAAGGATGTGTTCGCCGGCCTGACCGCCCTCGATCGCCAGACCGGCGAGTTGCGCGAGTTCAGTGTCGACGATTGCGACTTTGCCTACCGCGACAGCCTGTTCAAACGCCAGGCCGGGCGCTGGCTGATTCTGCGCGTGCGTTTTACCTTGCAGCGAGTGGCCCATCTGCACCTGGAATATGGCCCGGTGCGCCAGCGCCTGACCGAGCAGGGCATCGATCAGCCGACCGCCAGCGATGTCAGCAGGGCCATTTGCAGCATTCGCAGCGAAAAACTGCCGGATCCTGCGGTATTGGGCAATGCCGGCAGCTTCTTCAAGAACCCGGTGATTCCGGCGGCCCTGGCGGCCGAGATCAAGCTTCAATACCCGGGGCTGGTGGGTTATCCACAAGCCGATGGGCAGGTGAAGCTGGCCGCTGGCTGGCTGATCGAGCAAGCAGGCTGGAAGGGTTTTCGCGAGGCCGATGCCGGGGTGCATCGCCTGCAGTCGCTGGTACTGGTCAACTACGGGGCGGCCACCGGTTTGCAGCTGTTGCAGTTGGCGCAAAAGATCCAGCAGGACGTTGCCCGGCGTTTCAAAGTGAACCTTGAGATGGAGCCCAACCTCTATTGAGTATCCTGGCTTGAGCTAGTCTCAATGCTTGAACCAAAGCCTTGCCTGGGTCACTCCAGGCAAGGCTTTTTTATTAACGGCGGCTTAACGTGACCTGCTGACAATGCAGCTGTTTTGCCCCCCAAAAGGCCCGGTGAAGATTCGTCCTCACAAGAGAGCCCATTAGCCTGAGTCAATCTGTTTGCGCCGCGAACCGCGCCATCCCACGGCAGATTGCTCGACCCCATAACCGAACCTATGCGGGCGTGCCCATGATTACCCTGAAGCTCAATGGTCAAGATCATCAACTGGATGTCACCGAGGACATGCCACTGCTCTGGGCGATCCGCGATGTGGCGGGTTACAACGGCACCAAATTCGGCTGCGGCATGGGGCTGTGCGGTGCCTGCACCATTCATATCGACGGCTCGCCGGCACGCAGTTGCATCACGCCGATCGGCTCGGTACTCGGGCAGAACGTCGGCACCATCGACAACCTGTACGCCGACCCTGTCGGCCAAGTCGTGCAGCAGGCGTGGCTGGACACCGCTGTCGCGCAATGTGGCTACTGCCAGGGCGGGCAGATCATGTCCGCCACCGCCTTGCTCAAGGTCAACCCCAACCCCAGCGACGAGCAGATCGAAGAGGCCATGCTGGGCAATATCTGCCGCTGCGGCACTTATAACCGGATCAAGACCGCCATTCGCCAGGCCGCGACCCACCTCAAGGAGGGCCGGGCATGAGCCAGTTACCCCATGATTTCACCCTGAGCAACCTCAGCCGGCGCAGTTTTCTCAAGGGCGTCGGTGCGACCGGTGCCCTGGTGTTGGCAGCGAGCTGGGGTTGGCAGGATGCCTTTGCCGACGACAAGAAGTTCGGCGCCGATGGCATGCCCCATGGCTGGGTCGACGATCCCAAGGTGTATGTGAGCATCGCCGCCGACGGCAGCGTGACGGTGGTCTGCAACCGTTCGGAAATGGGCCAGGGGGTACGTACCAGCCTGAGCATGGTGGTCGCCGATGAACTGGACGCCGACTGGGCCCTGGTCAAGGTGCAACAGGCCCCGGGCGATGAAGTGCGCTTTGGCAACCAGGACACCGACGGTTCGCGCAGCATGCGCCACTGGTACGAGCCCATGCGGCGCTGCGGCGCTGCGGCACGGGCCATGCTCGAACAGGCCGCTGCCGCCCAGTGGAATGTGCCGCTGGGTGAATGCCGGGCGCAGTTGCACAAGGTGGTGCATCCACCCAGCGGGCGTGAACTGGGTTACGGAGCCCTGGCCGTGGCCGCGGCGGCCTTGGCTGTACCGGCTCGCGACAGCCTGCGGCTGAAGCAGCCGTCGGAGTTTCGCTACATCGGCAAGGAGGCCACCCGCGCCATCGATGGCGCGGATATCGTCAATGGCCGGGCGCTGTACGGCGCCGACGTGCATTTCGACGGCATGCTGTATGCAACCGTGGCGCGCCCACGGGTCTATGGCGGCAAGGTCAAATCTTTCGATGACAGCGCAGCGCTGAAAGTGCCTGGAGTGATCAAGGTGTTGCAGATCGACAGTCGGCCGCTGCCTTCGGAGTTCCAGCCCCTGGGCGGTGTAGCAGTCATTGCCAGCAACACCTGGGCGGCGATCAAGGGCCGCGAAGCTTTGAAGATCGAGTGGGATGACGGGATCAATGCCGGTTATGACTCGATTGCCTACCGCAAGGAACTGGAGGATGCCGCCCGCAAGCCCGGCAAGGTCGTGCGCAGCACCGGCGATATCGATGCCGCGCTGAACAGCGCCGACAGCAGCCTGGAAGCGGCCTACTACCTGCCGCACCTGGCCCAGTCGCCCATGGAACCTATGGTGGCCGTGGCCCGTTTCGAAAACGGTGAATGCCAGGCCTGGGCTCCGAGCCAGGCGCCACAGGTCACCCGCGAGCGGATCGCCGAGCGCTTAGGGATTGCCTTCGACAAGGTCACGGTCAACGTGACCTTGCTCGGGGGCGGTTTCGGCCGCAAATCCAAGCCGGACTTCATCCTCGAGGCCGCGATCCTGGCTCAGGCGGTGCCCGGCAAGGCGGTGCGGGTGCAATGGACCCGGGAGGACGACATCCACTGCTCCTACTTCCATACCGTCTCGGCGGAGTACCTCAAGGCCAGCGTGGGCAAGGACGGCATGCCCTCCGGCTGGTTGCACCGCACCGTGGCGCCCAGCATTACCGCGTTGTTTGCCCCGGGCATGAACCACGAGGGCGCGTTCGAGCTGGGCATGGGCTTTACCAACATGGCCTACGCGATCCCCAACGTGCGCCTGGAGAACCCCGAGGCTGCAGCCCATACCCGCGTCGGCTGGTATCGCTCGGTGTCGAATATTCCCCACGGCTTCGCGATTCAGAGTTTTGTCGACGAACTGGCGCACAAGGCGGGGCAGGACCCACTCAAGTACCAGCTCAAGCTGCTGGGGCCGGATCGTCAGATCGATCCGCGAACCCTCAGCGAAGAGTGGAACTACGGCGAATCCCCGGAACGTTATCCCATCGATACCGCGCGCTTGCGTGGCGTGCTGGAAGTCGCAGCCAAGGCCGCCGGCTGGGGCCGGAGCCTGCCCAAAGGCCGAGGCCTGGGGCTGGCGGTGCACTACAGCTTTGTCACCTACGTGGCGGCGGTGATTGAAGTGGAGGTCAAGGACGATGGCACGCTGATCGTGCACAAGGCCGACATTGCCGTGGACTGCGGCCCGCAGATCAACCCTGAGCGCATTCGCTCGCAGTTCGAAGGCGCCTGCGTGATGGGGCTGGGCAATGCGGTGCTGGGTGAGATCAGCTTCAAGGAGGGCAAGGTCCAGCAGGACAACTTCCATATGTACGAAGTGGCGCGGATGTCCCTGGCGCCGAAACAGGTGGCGGTGCATTTGGTCACTCCGCCGGGCAACGTACCCCTGGGTGGAGTGGGTGAGCCGGGCGTGCCGCCGATCGCCCCGGCGTTGTGCAATGCGATCTTTGCCGCCACCGGGCAGCGGATTCGCAACCTGCCGGTGCGCTATCAGTTGCAGGGCTGGCAGCAAAAGGCCGCCAGTTGATGGACAGCGTCGATCTGAATGTCTTGCGCAGTGTGCTGGATTGGCGCCGTGCCGGGCACGCTGTGGTGCTCTACAGCGTGGTCCAGACCTGGGGCAGTGCGCCGCGGCCCCCTGGCGCCATGCTGGCCTTGCGCGGAGATGGAGTGGTGATTGGCTCGGTGTCCGGCGGGTGCATCGAAGATGATTTGATTGCCCGCTTGCAAGACGGGCGCTTGCCCGCAGAGGGGCCGCCGGTGCAGTGGATTACCTACGGTGTCAGTCGTGACGAAGCCGCGCGTTTCGGCCTGCCGTGTGGTGGCACCTTGCGCCTGGCCGAAGAGCGGGTCGGCGATCCGGCCTGGGTCGCCGAACTGCTGCGGCGCTGCGAGGCCCATGAAATCGTCGCCCGGGTGCTGGACCTGAAAACCGGGGCGGTCGAGCTTGAGGTGGCGAGCAAGAGCGACGTCTTGAGCTGCGATGGCCAGACCCTGCGGGCAATCTACGGACCGCGCTGGCGCTTGCTGTTGATCGGGGCCGGCCAATTGTCGCGGTACGTGGCGCAGATCGCGCGCTTGCTGGATTTCGAAGTCCTGGTCTGTGACCCGCGCAAGGAGTTCGTCCATGGCTGGGAAGACCAGCAGGGTCGGTTCGTCGGTGGTATGCCGGATGACGCGGTGCTGACTATCGAGACCGATGAGCGCACGGCGATTGTCGCGCTGACCCACGACCCGCGCCTGGATGACATGGCGTTGCTCACGGCGCTGAATTCGCCGGCGTTCTACGTCGGCGCGCTGGGCTCGCGGATCAACAGCCAGAAGCGGCGAGACAACCTTGCCCAGCTGGGGCTGTCGGCAGACGCCATCGAGCGGTTGCATGGGCCGATCGGCTTGCATATCGGCAGTCATACGCCGGCCGAAATTGCCCTGTCCCTGATGTCGGAGATTGTGGCGATCAAAAATGGCATCGACTTGCTGCAGAAAAAGCCCGCGCTGGTCGTGGACGAGGCGCCGGCTTGAGTCAGGAGCCTGCGGTGATTGTGCTGGCGGCGGGGCAGGGCAGCCGCTACCGACAGTTGGCGGGGGCTGATCAGGACAAGCTGTTAGCGCCCTGTATCGGTCGCGATGGGGTGGTGCGACCGGTGCTTGAGCACGTGCTGGTCAACCTGCCTGCGCGGTTGTCCCGGCGGCTGTTGGTGACGACGGCAGATCGACACGCAGTCGCACGCCTGGGCCAAGCCTATGGGTGCCAGGTGCTGCGCGTGGATTCGCCGGGCATGGGCCATAGCATTGCGGCCGGGGTCGGCGCCTGTACCGATGCGGGCGGTTGGCTGGTGATGCCGGGGGATATGCCGTTCATCCTGGCGTCGACTGTCGAGCGCGTGTTGCAGGAGATGGAGGAGGGCGCTATCAGCGTCCCCGTGCTGGGCGCCGAGTATGGGCATCCGGTGGGGTTTGGCCGAGGCTATGGCGCTGCGTTGCTGGGGTTGTCCGGTGATCGTGGGGCCAGGCGGCTGTTTGCGCAGGGGACGCTGGTTCCGGTGTCGGTAACGGACCCAGGTGTGCTGTGGGATGTGGATGTGCCGCAGGCGCTGCTGTTCAGCGGTTGAGTGCAGGAGCACGACAATAGCCATAAAAAAGCCCCGCCTGGGTGACCAGGCGGGGCTTTTCAGTAGCGACCGGAATCAGACGAGGGGTTTAGGCTCGTGCTCTTCTTCCAGGGCTTTAGGTTGCTGCTCTACCGCTTCTTCGACCACCCGAGGGCTCTCGTCGATGGAAGCTGGCTGTTCAACAACCGGCTCGACCACTGCCGCAGGTTCGGCTTGGGCCGCAACCGGAGCAGGCTCTTGCGCCACAACTGGAGCTGCGGCGCCAGCCTGTTCGGCTTCTTTCTGCAGACGCTCGGCTTCACGTTTGCGGCGACGCACTTCACGTGGGTCGTTCGGCGCGCGGCCATTGCTGCCCAAGGCGCTCACAGGAGCGGCTTCGACCACTGGCTCAACCACTTCGGCAGCAACCGGAGCTTCAACGGCGGCTGGAGTCGGTTCAACGACTTCGGCTGCCACTGGAGCTGCTTGCTCAACCACGGCCTCAACCACCGGGGCTGGAGCCTCGACAGGTGCTTCGACCACGATCGATTCGGCAATGCGTTCGAAAGCGCTTGGCGCTTCTTCGGCAGGTGCAGCGGCCTGCTCGGCAGGAGCCTGGAACTCAGGTTCTGCAGTAACGGCTTCGCTGATCACCGGTTGCTCGATCACAACTGGAGTGGCCGGTTCGGCAATGACAGCAGGCTCGACCGAGACTTCAAGCTGAAGTTGCTCTTCGCGAACTTCACGAACTTCGCGTACTTCAACCGCAGGAGCGACAGGTGCTTCTACCGGCGTGGTGGCTTCAACCACAGGCGCTTCAACCACTGCGGTTTCCAGAGCGGCAGTAGCGCGCTCAGCCTGCTCGTTGGCCTGGGCTTCGGCAGGTGCGCTGATCACGGTGCTGGCAACGGCGGCAGTGACTGCCAGGCCGGCAGCCAGATCGGCAGAGCTTGGTTCTTCACTGTTCTCTTCCGAACCTTCGATCACGTTGCCGTTGGCATCACGCTGACGTTCACGACGGTTGCTGCGGCGACGCTGGCCACGGGAGCGGCGACGTGGACGATCGTCCTCGGCGTTCTCCTGGCCGTCTTCCGACAGTTGCTCTTCGTTGTTCAGCAGCTCTTCATCGGCAACGGCAGCCGCTTGTTCAGCAGCAGGTTGACGCTCTTCACGCGGTGCACGCGGCTGGCGTTCTTCGCGTGGCGCACGAGCTGGACGTTCCTCGGTGGTCGCGGCAGCAGCAGCTGCAACGGCCGGGGCGGCATCCAGAGGTTCGCGCAGTTCACGGACCGGACGCTCTTCACGCTCGCCACGAGGCTTGCGATCTTCGCGCGGTGCACGTGGTTGACGCTCTTCACGTGGCGCGCGTGGTGCGCGTTCTTCGCGAGCGGTGGCTTGAACTTCTTCGCGAGCCTCGCGTACTTCACGTGGCTGACGCTCTTCGCGCGGCGCACGTTCTTCACGTGGGGCGCGTTCTTCGCGAGGTGCACGTTCTTCACGCGGCTTGCGTTCTTCGTCGCGGCGACCGTTACGGTTGCGGCTTTGCTGGCGACCGTTGCGACGCTCCTCGTTGCGAGCAGGGCGCTCGGTCACAGGCTTTTCAACCACGACCGGGGCGACAGGCTCTTCCTTGGTTGCGAACAGGCTGACCAGGGATTTCACCAGGCCCTTGAACAGGCTTGGCTCGGCGACTGCAACTGGAGCGGCGACCGGCGCTGCGGCTTCAACTGGAACCGGAGCGTTGGCACGTGCCGGTGCGGTCTTGACGGCGGCCTCCTGGCGAACCAGGGTGCGGGTCGCGGCGGCTGGCTGGACTTCTTCAACTTCAGCAGCGGCAGCGGCGATTTCGTAGCTGGACTGGTTGATGCTGGCTTCCGGGCTGTCATCGCGCAGGCGCTGAACTTCGAAGTGCGGCGTTTCGAGGTGATCGTTCGGCAGGATGACGATGCGGGCGCGGGTGCGCAGTTCGATCTTGGTGATCGAGTTGCGTTTTTCGTTGAGCAGGAACGCAGCTACCGGGATCGGCACTTGGGCACGAACTTCGGCGGTGCGGTCTTTCAGGGCTTCTTCTTCGATCAGGCGCAGGATGGCCAGCGACAGCGATTCCACATCACGGATGATGCCGGTGCCGTTGCAACGTGGGCAGACGATGCCGCTGCTTTCGCCCAGGGATGGACGCAGGCGCTGACGGGACATTTCCAGCAGGCCGAAGCGCGAGATGCGACCGACCTGCACGCGAGCGCGGTCGGCTTCAAGGCATTCGCGGACTTTCTCTTCCACGGCGCGCTGGTTCTTGGCAGGGGTCATGTCGATGAAGTCGATGACGATCAGGCCGCCGATGTCGCGCAGGCGCAACTGACGGGCGATTTCTTCGGCAGCTTCAAGGTTGGTCTGCAGGGCGGTTTCTTCGATGTCGCTGCCTTTGGTGGCGCGCGCCGAGTTGATGTCGATGGACACCAGGGCTTCGGTCGGATCGATAACGATGGAGCCGCCGGAAGGCAGTTCAACGACGCGCTGGAAAGCGGTCTCGATCTGGCTTTCGATCTGGAAACGGTTGAACAACGGAACGCTGTCTTCGTACAGCTTGATCTTGCTGGCGTACTGCGGCATCACCTGGCGGATGAAGGTCAGGGCTTCGTCCTGGGCTTCAACGCTGTCGATCAGCACTTCGCCGATGTCCTGGCGCAGGTAATCGCGGATCGCGCGGATGATCACATTGCTTTCCTGGTAGATCAGGAAGGGCGCGGAGCGATCCAGCGAGGCTTCTTTGATGGCGGTCCAGAGTTGCAGCAGGTAATCGAGGTCCCACTGCATTTCTTCGCTGCTGCGGCCCAGGCCGGCAGTGCGCACGATCAGACCCATGTCAGCCGGGGCAACCAGGCCGTTCAGAGCTTCACGCAGTTCGTTGCGCTCTTCGCCTTCGATGCGACGGGAAATGCCGCCGGCACGCGGGTTGTTCGGCATCAGAACCAGGTAACGACCGGCCAGGCTGATGAAGGTGGTCAGGGCGGCGCCCTTGTTGCCACGTTCTTCTTTCTCGACCTGAACGATGACTTCCTGGCCTTCGCTCAGGACGTCCTTGATGTTCACGCGGCCTTCGGGGGCTTTCTTGAAGTATTCGCGGGAGATTTCTTTGAGGGGCAGGAAGCCGTGGCGCTCAGAGCCGAAATCGACAAAGGCAGCCTCGAGGCTTGGTTCGATGCGAGTAATCCGGCCTTTATAGATGTTGGCCTTTTTCTGCTCGCGTGCACCGGATTCGATGTCCAGGTCGTAGAGGCGCTGGCCATCTACCAGTGCAACACGCAACTCTTCGGGTTGAGTTGCGTTAATCAGCATTCTTTTCATGTAGTACCGTCGGTTTCCGGGCTGCCGGAAACGGCGTTCGGCACACACGACTTCTCACGGTCGGTGTCAGGTGCGTCAGGAGTGGTTGGCCACTCGAGTGTCTAGCGAGGTTCGACCAAAGGGGGCGAAGTCGCGACTCACGCGTCCTGCTTGCTGTGGTGACATAAGGCACCGCTTAAGCAAAAGTTTGTCAGGAGGAGGAATCAACCGGTAACTGTGGACGAGATGAAGCGTCTTGATAAAGCCTAATGCTACACAGTCCGACGGTTGTGCATCTCCACCCTACACGTATCCCTGATAGTTCGGGTGCTGCCGCGCGCAGAATCCGCAGCGGGTTGGCATTTACCGTGAGCTCCGAAAGGGGAGGTCACGCATCATGGCTAATTTAGGCGTTGTTTCCGAAGCCTTCGCTCGGGGTCATTCGCAGCTGACTGCACTTTGTGAACTGGCCATGAATATTGGCTCGCAAGGCGAGTGAAAACTCTGCTTTGCCGCTTGATTCAGGCCTCATGTCACCTGCGCTCGTTACACCTGCAAACTCCACCGTTACGTAGCGAAAGCCCCGTAGGACGGCCTCGCGTCCTGGTGAATTGCGTTGGTCAGGGCCGGTTTTTGACCGTTAGTCCGCTGTCCAGGCCGCTTTTGGCGGCGTTCGCGACTATAGCAGCAATCATTAAGTGCTTCAATTCCATAAAAAATTGTTATCATTTGCGGCATGACGACTACTGCCCCCTCGACTCCAAGCGTGCAACTGCTTGAAGTCTCGCCGGAATATGCCGGCCAACGAATTGACAACTTCCTTCTCGCCCGGCTCAAAGGCGTGCCCAAAACCTTGATTTATCGCATTTTGCGCAAAGGCGAAGTGCGGGTGAACAAGGGGCGGATCAAGCCCGAATACAAGCTGCAGGCGGGCGATATCGTGCGCGTGCCTCCGGTTCGCGTGCCTGAGCGCGACGAGCCAGTGCCGCTGGCACAGGGCCTGCTGCAGCGCCTTGAGGCCTCGATTGTCTTCGAGGACAAGGCGCTGATCGTGATCAACAAGCCCACCGGCATTGCGGTTCACGGCGGCAGCGGCCTGACCTACGGCGTGATCGAAGCCTTCCGCCAGTTGCGCCCTGATGCCAAGGAGCTGGAACTGGTTCACCGGCTCGATCGTGATACCTCCGGCCTGCTGATGATCGCGAAGAAGCGCAGCATGTTGCGGCACTTGCACGCGGCCCTGCGCGGCGATGGCGTGGACAAGCGCTACATGGCGCTGGTGCGTGGCAACTGGGCGGCCTCGATCAAGCAAGTTCGGGCGCCGTTGGGCAAGAGCAACCTGCGTTCCGGCGAGCGGATGGTCGAGGTCGACGAAGACGAAGGCAAGGAAGCGGTCACCGTATTCAAGGTTCTGCGCCGTTTCGGCGACTTTGCCACCCTGATCGAAGCCAAGCCGATCACCGGCCGGACTCACCAGATCCGCGTCCATACCTTGCACGCCGGGCATTGCATTGCCGGCGACACCAAGTATGGCGACGACGACTTCAGCAAGGAAATTCGTGATCTGGGCGGCAAGCGCCTGTTCCTGCACGCTTACATGCTGACTGTGCCGCTACCCGATGGGGGTGAGCTCAAGTTGCAGGCGCCAGTGGATGAGATCTGGGCCAAGACTGTGGAGCGCCTGAGTGCACCCTGATTACAAGCTGCTGATTTTTGATTGGGACGGCACTCTGGCCGACTCCGTTGGTCGGATTGTCGAGGCCATGCATGTGGCCTCCGATCGTTCCAATTTTGCGCGTCGCGATGACTTCGCGGTCAAGGGCATTATCGGTCTTGGGCTGCCGGAGGCGATTCGCACCCTGTACCCGGAAATCGACGACGAGCAGCTAATTGCCTTTCGCCAGCATTATGCTGATTGCTATATCGCCCTTGAGGCGGAGCCTTCGCCGCTGTTCGCTGGGGTGGTGCAGTCCCTTGACGCATTCCGGGCGGAGGGCTACCGCTTGGCGGTGGCTACAGGCAAGGCGCGGCGGGGGCTGGATCGGGTGTTGAGGGCTCATGGCTGGGAGGATTATTTTGATATCACCCGCGCTGCCGATGAAACCGCCAGCAAACCCCATCCGCTGATGCTGGAGCAGATTCTTGCCCATTGCGACGTGCGTCCCGAGCAGGCGCTGATGGTGGGTGACTCCTCTTTCGATCTGTTGATGGCACGCAATGCGGGCATGGACTCGGTTGCTGTCAGTTACGGAGCTCAATCGCTGGAGGCCTTGCGCGCATTCGAGCCGCGCATCGCTATTGATAGTTTTCCTGAGTTGCACGCCTGGCTTAGCCTGCGCGCCAATTAAGTTTTTGCTGGGGTAGATGGCATGACCGATGAATGGAAGGCGCCGAGCAAGGCGAGCGCTGAAGGCGGCGATGACAAGAGCTGGAAGCTCCTGGAAAAGACCCTGTTGGCCAGTGTGCAGGAGCAGCGGCGTTCGCGGCGCTGGGGGATCTTCTTCAAGTTTCTGACGTTTATTTACCTGTTCGGCGCGCTGGTGTTGTTTACGCCGCTGATGGACATGGAAAAAAGTGCCACCCGGGGGGCGGGCTACACGGCGGTGATCGACGTGACGGGTGTGATTGCCGACAAGGAAGCGGCCAGTGCTGACAATATTGTCGGCAGCCTGCGCGCGGCGTTCGAGGATCCCAAGGTCAAGGGCATTGTCTTGCGCATCAACAGCCCGGGCGGCAGTCCGGTGCAGTCCGGCTATGTCTATGACGAGATTCGCCGTTTGCGCGGCTTGCATGCCGACACCAAGGTTTATGCGGTGATTTCCGACCTGGGTGCCTCGGGTGCCTATTACATCGCCAGCGCTGCTGATCAGATCTACGCCGACAAGGCCAGTCTGGTGGGCTCCATTGGTGTGACGGCGGCCGGTTACGGCTTTGTCGGCACCATGGAGAAGCTGGGGGTGGAGCGGCGCGCCTACACCTCGGGTGAGCACAAGTCGTTCCTCGATCCGTTTCAGCCGCAGAAGCCCGACGAAACCAAGTTCTGGCAGGGTGTGCTCGATACCACTCATCAGCAGTTCATTGCCAGCGTCAAGCAGGGGCGTGGCGATCGTCTCAAGGACAAGGATCACCCCGAGCTGTTCTCCGGTTTGATCTGGTCGGGTCAGCAGGCGCTGCAATTGGGCTTGATCGACGGCCTGGGTAATACCAGTTCGGTGGCGCGCGATGTGATTGGTGAGAAAGAGTTGGTGGACTTCACCGTTCAGGAGTCGCCGTTTGATCGCTTCTCGAAGAAGCTCGGCGCCAGTGTGGCTGAGCAGTTGGCAATGTGGATGGGCTTCCAGGGGCCTGCCCTGCGTTAAGTTCTTCTGTATCCAGGAAAAAGCCGGCCTTCGCGCCGGCTTTTTCGTGGGCGCGGGTCAGGGAATCTCGATGCCTTCGGCAAGGAGCATGTCCACCAGGCGAATCAGCGGCAGGCCGACCAGGCTGGTGGCGTCAGGGCCTTCGGTGCTGCGAAACAGGCTGACACCCAAGCCTTCAGCTTTGAAGCTGCCGGCGCAGTCGTAGGGTTGCTCGGCGTGCAGGTAGCGCTCGATGCGTTCTGCAGTGAGGCTGCGCATGTGTACGGTGAAGGCAATGCAGTCGACCTGGCAGGCTCCGGTCTGGCTGTTGAGCAGGGCCAGGCCGGTGAGGAAGGTCACGCTGTTGCCGCTGGCGGCGAGAAGCTGGTCGCGGGCCTTTTCGAAGCTGTGAGGTTTGCCGATGATGCGCTCGCCGAGCACGGCAACCTGGTCCGAGCCGATGATCAGGTGTTGCGGATGAGTGGCGGCGAGCGCCTGGGCTTTTTCCCTGGCCAGGCGATTGACCAGTTGCGTGGCGGTCTCTCCGGATCGACGGCTTTCGTCGATGTCCGGGGAGGCGCAGGTGAACGGCAGCCGCAGGCGGGCCAGCAATTCTCGGCGGTAGACCGAGCTTGAAGCGAGTAATAAAGGCAGCATGCGCATCTCCTGAGGCGGGTTGCGGATTCTAGCGAGGCTTGCAAGTGACCGACAGGGTTGAATTTCCTTTGACATGGCCGGGTGCATCCCTATAATGCTGCGCCTATGTTGAATGACCCGATTCCACCTCACGTTGACCCGCGCAAATTGGCTGACCGTGGCACCACCCTTCAAGGTGAACTGCTGCTGGCCGATTTGAAGAGACTCTGCGACCCGCTTTCCGACGATGTCGGTACGGTGCAGGCAAAATTCGTTTTTGAACGAGATGAACGTAAGGCTGTGGTAATTCACAGTTTTATCGACACCGAAGTCAAAATGGTTTGCCAGCGTTGTCTTGAGCTGGTCACCCTGCCGATCCATAGCGAATGCAGTTATGCTGTGGTGAAGGAGGGTGCGAATACCCAGTCGTTGCCGAAAGGTTATGACGTGCTGGAACTGGGCGAAGATCCTTTGGATCTGCAGTCACTGATCGAGGAGGAGCTTCTGCTCGCCTTGCCCATTGTGCCTGCTCATCATCCGGAAGAATGCCAGCAGCCGGCGGGTCTCGATGAGCCCGAACCGAGCGAGGACGAGGTAACGCGGTCCAACCCGTTCAGTGTATTGGCGCAGTTAAAGCGTGACCCAAACGTTTAGGAGTTAATCAATTATGGCTGTTCAGCAGAACAAAAAATCCCGCTCTGCCCGTGACATGCGTCGTTCGCACGACGCCCTGACGGCGAGCACTCTGTCTGTAGAAAAAACCACCGGTGAAATTCACCTGCGTCACCACGTATCGCCAGAAGGCGTATACCGTGGCCGTAAAGTGATCGACAAGGGCGCTGACGAGTAATCACTTGTCTGCTCAAGTCATCGCGATTGACGCAATGGGCGGGGACTTCGGTCCCCGCAGCATTGTTCAGGCCAGTCTTGCTTGCCTGTCTGCTACGCCCTCGCTGCACCTGGCCCTTGTCGGTCAACCCTCCCTTTTAGAAGATCTGATTTCCGGCCATTCGGCTGTGGATCGCGCTCGCCTGACGATTGTGCCGGCCGCCGAAGTGATCGGCATGGACGAAAAGCCCTCCCAGGCTCTGCGCGGCAAACCCGACTCTTCTATGCGGGTGGCCCTTGAGTTGTTGCGTGAAGGCAAGGTCCAGGCCTGTGTCAGTGCGGGGAATACCGGTGCGCTGATGGCGTTGTCGCGCTATGTGCTCAAAACCCTGCCGGGGATTGATCGTCCGGCGATGGTGGCCGCCATCCCGACCCAGCGTGGCTATTGCCAGTTGCTGGACCTGGGGGCCAACGTCGATTGCAGCGCCGAGCACCTGTTCCAGTTTGCGGTGATGGGGTCGGTCGCGGCCGAGACGCTGGGCATCGCGCGTCCGCGGGTCGCGCTGCTGAATATCGGCACCGAAGACATCAAGGGTAACCAGCAGGTAAAGCTCGCGGCGACCTTGCTGCAAAATGCTCGTGGCTTGAATTACATCGGCTTTGTCGAGGGTGATGGGCTGTATCGCGGCGAAGCGGATGTGGTGGTGTGCGACGGCTTTGTCGGCAATATCCTGCTCAAGTCCAGCGAGGGCCTGGCGACCATGATTGCCGCGCGGATCGAGGCGCTGTTCAAGCGCAATGTCGCTTCGCGCCTGGTGGGAGCCCTGGCATTGCCGCTGATGCGGCGTCTGCAGGCTGATCTGGCGCCGGCGCGGCACAATGGTGCGAGTTTTCTGGGTTTGCAGGGGATCGTGGTGAAAAGCCATGGTTCGGCAGGAGTTCAGGGCTTTCAGAGTGCCATCCAGCGGGCGCTGATAGAGATTCAGGAGAACCTTCCCGAGCGTCTGCACGGGCGGCTTGAGGATCTGTTGCTTTAGGCGTTTCCCCTCGGGAGTGCTTAAATGTGACCGCTCAGTTCAATTGGCCATCCAACTGTCAGTTTCTTGCGTCCGCTTCGGCAGGGCGTCAATTCTCCGACGACAAGATCATTAGGGGCTTGTTACATGTCTGCTTCCCTCGCATTCGTCTTTCCAGGACAGGGCTCGCAGTCCCTCGGCATGTTGGCCGAGTTGGGCGCGCAATACCCGTTGATCCTCGACACCTTCAAAGAAGCCTCCGATGCTCTGGGCTACGACCTGTGGGCTCTGACCCAGCAAGGTCCGGAAGAGCTGCTCAATCAAACCCATAAAACCCAGCCGGCCATTCTGACTGCGTCCGTCGCCTTGTGGCGTCTGTGGCTGGCAGAAGGCGGTGCTCGCCCGGCGTTCGTCGCAGGCCACAGCCTGGGTGAATACAGCGCGCTGGTCGCCGCTGGCAGCCTGAGTCTTGGTGACGCGGTGAAGCTGGTAGAGCGTCGTGGCCAACTGATGCAGGAAGCTGTTCCTGCGGGGCAGGGCGGCATGGCTGCGATTCTCGGCCTGGAAGATGCCGACGTGCTGGCGGCCTGTGCCGAGGCGGCTCAAGGTGAAGTGGTCAGCGCAGTCAACTTCAACTCCCCTGGCCAGGTGGTGATCGCCGGTGCCAAGGCGGCTGTAGAGCGCGCCATCGAAGGCTGCAAGGCGCGCGGCGCCAAGCGTGCCATGCCGTTGCCAGTCAGCGTGCCGTCGCACTGCGAGCTGATGCGCCCGGCTGCCGAGCGTTTCGCCGAGTCGATCGCCGCGATCGACTGGCAGGCGCCGCAGATCCCGGTGGTGCAAAACGTCAGCGCGGCAGTGCCGGCAGACCTCGAGACCCTCAAGCGCGACCTGCTGGAGCAGTTGTACAAGCCGGTGCGTTGGGTCGAGTCGGTCCAGGCCCTGGCAGCCAAAGGTGCGACCCAGCTGGTCGAATGCGGTCCGGGCAAGGTCCTTGCCGGCCTGAACAAGCGCTGCGCCGAAGGCGTATCGACCTCCAACCTGAATACCCCCGATGCCTTTGCTGCCGCTCGCGCAGCACTGGCCTGAATTAGGAGAAGCCTGCATGAGTCTGCAAGGTAAAGTTGCACTGGTGACTGGCGCGAGCCGCGGTATTGGCCAGGCCATCGCGCTTGAGCTGGGTCGTCTGGGCGCGATTGTCGTGGGTACCGCGACTTCCGCCTCGGGTGCCGAGCGCATTGCTGCGACCCTCAAGGAACACGGCATTCAAGGCACTGGCCTTGAGCTCAATGTCACCAGCGACGAATCGGTTGCGGCGGTCCTGGCGAGCATTCAGGTGCAGTTCGGCGCGCCGGCGATCCTGGTCAATAACGCCGGTATCACCCGTGACAACCTGATGATGCGCATGAAAGATGACGAGTGGTACGACGTGGTCGATACCAACTTGAACAGTCTGTTTCGCCTGTCCAAAGGCGTTTTGCGCGGCATGACCAAGGCTCGTTGGGGTCGAATTATCAGTATTGGCTCGGTAGTGGGTGCCATGGGCAACGCAGGCCAAGTAAACTACGCAGCCGCCAAGGCGGGTCTGGAAGGTTTCAGTCGTGCTCTGGCGCGTGAAGTGGGTTCGCGGTCGATTACGGTCAACTCGGTAGCACCGGGTTTCATCGATACCGACATGACTCGCGAATTGCCTGAAGCGCAGCGTGATGCCTTGCTGACACAAATTCCGCTGGGCCGTCTGGGGCAGGCACAAGAGATCGCGCAAGTGGTCGCTTTTCTGGCTTCTGACGGTGCGGCATACGTTACTGGGGCTACAATCCCGGTCAACGGCGGGATGTATATGTGAGTTAAATGTGACGGATTGCTTCAAAAAAATGTCATACGAGCTGTCTAAAATCCGTTATAAAGCTGCAATCTATTTATAGGCAGATGGCCAAAGGGTTTGAGGAGTGAAGCTTTCAGTTGAAAAGCTGAAAAGCCTTTCTATACACTTACCCACTGGCCAGCTGCCTGAATTTGTCCATTAGGAGTGAAAACAAGGTATGAGCACCATCGAAGAGCGCGTCAAGAAAATCGTTGCTGAGCAACTGGGCGTTAAAGAAGAAGAAGTTGTTAACACCGCTTCCTTCGTTGAAGACCTGGGTGCCGACTCCCTTGACACCGTTGAGCTGGTGATGGCTCTGGAAGAGGAATTCGAGACCGAAATCCCTGACGAAGAAGCTGAAAAGATCACTACTGTTCAAGCTGCTATCGACTACGTTACTAGCCACCAGGCGTAATAGTTTGTAGTCGTTGCTTGCTGTCATGGAAAAACCGCACTGCCTCATGGCGTGCGGTTTTTTCTTTAGGCCTGATGCAAAGTCGTCATTAGAAAAAGGAGAGTGCTGTGTCGCGTAGACGCGTCGTAGTCACCGGTATGGGTATGTTGTCGCCACTGGGTACAGATGTGCCGAGCAGCTGGCAGGGCATTCTGGCTGGCCGCAGTGGCATTGGTCTGATCGAACACACCGACCTTTCTGCCTATTCCACCCGTTTTGGCGGTTCGGTAAAGGGCTTCAATGTCGAGGAATACCTGTCGGTCAAGGAAGCGCGCAAGCTCGACCTGTTCATTCAATACGGTCTGGCCGCAGGGTTTCAGGCGGTGCGCAACTCCGGTCTGGAAGTCACTGACGCCAACCGCGAGCGCATCGGTGTAGCCATGGGCTCGGGTATTGGCGGTTTGACCAATATCGAAGAAACCAGCCGCACACTTCATGATTCCGGCCCACGACGGATTTCTCCGTTCTTTGTGCCAGGCTCGATCATCAATATGATTTCCGGTTTCCTGTCCATCCATCTGGGTGCCCAGGGACCTAACTACGCCATTTCCACGGCGTGCACCACCGGCACCCATTGCATCGGCATGGCTGCGCGCAATATCGCCTACGGCGAGGCTGACGTGATGATCGCCGGCGGCGCCGAAATGGCTGCCTGTGGCCTGGGCATGGGTGGCTTTGGCGCATCCCGTGCGCTGTCGACCCGCAATGACGAGCCGACCCGTGCCAGCCGTCCGTGGGACAAGGGCCGCGACGGTTTCGTCCTGTCCGACGGTGCTGGGGCCCTGGTGCTTGAAGAGTTGGAGCACGCCAAGGCGCGTGGCGCCACCATCTACGCCGAGCTGATAGGTTTCGGCATGAGCGGTGATGCGTATCACATGACCTCGCCACCCGCCGATGGCGCAGGTGCTGCGCGTTGCATCGCCAACGCCCTGCGGGATGCCAAGCTGAACGTCGAGCAGGTGCAGTACGTCAACGCCCACGGCACCTCGACGTCGGCCGGCGACCTGGCGGAAGCCGAGGCGATCAAGACGGTGTTCGGCGATCACGCCTACAAGCTGGCCGTGAGCTCGACCAAGTCGATGACCGGTCACCTGTTGGGTGCTGCGGGCGCGATCGAGGCGATCTTCAGCGTGCTGGCGATCAACAGCCAGGTGGCGCCGCCGACTATCAACCTGGATGAGCCCGATGAAGGCTGCGATCTCGATTTCGTGCCGCACACCGCGCGCAGCATGGACATCGACGTAGTGCTGTCGAACTCCTTCGGGTTTGGCGGGACCAACGGCTCCCTGGTGTTCCGCCGGTTCGCCGAGTGATGCAGAGCTGGGTCGACGGTCAGCCGGCGGACACGTTGTCGCTAAAAGACCGGGGCCTGGCGTATGGCGACGGCCTGTTCGAGACCATTGCGGTCAAGGCCGGGCAGCCGCTGTTGCTGGAGCGGCACCTGGCCCGTCTGGCCGAGGGCTGTCTGCGGCTGGCGATCACTGCGGACCACTCGCTGATCCGCAGTGAGCTGCTGGCCTATGCGGCAGCGTTGGGGGAGGGTGTGCTCAAGCTGATCCTCACCCGTGGCGACAGCTTGCGCGGTTATGCCGCCGACCCTGCCGCCCAGGCGCGTCGGATTCTCCAGGGCAGCCCGCCCGCCACTTATCCTGCCGCCCATGCCGAACAGGGCATTTGCCTGTTCCCCTGTGCCACCCGTCTGTCCGAGCAGCCCTTGCTGGCCGGTCTCAAGCATCTCAATCGTCTTGAGCAGGTCCTGGCTCGCTCCGAGTGGCGCGATGTCGAGCATGCCGAAGGGCTGATGTGCGACACAGGCGGCCGCCTGATCGAAGGCGTGTTCAGCAACCTGTTCCTGGTGGCTGAAGGGCGCTTGCTGACCCCGGATTTGAGCCGCTGCGGCGTGGCCGGGGTGATGCGCGCTGAAATAGTGTTTCAAGCCGAGTCCTTGGGCATTCCCGTGGAAATCGCCGATATCGGCCTCGATCGGTTGCGACAGGCCGACGAAGTCTTTGTCTGCAATAGCGTTTATGGCATCTGGCCGGTACGGGCCTGTGCTGACCTGAGCTGGTCGGTTGGGCCGCTCACCCGTAAACTGCAGGGCATTTCCCGCGCGCTACTGGATGTTTGATTCGTGAGACGTAAATTACTGCTTCTGCTGGAAACCGGACTGGTTCTGGCAGGGCTGCTGGCGGGCGCTTGCGCCTGGAAACTGCACTCGGCCCTGGAGCAACCGCTCAACCTGCCACAGGAGCAGTTGCTCGATGTGCCCGCAGGTTCGACACCGACCGGGACCTTCAATCGCCTGGAGGCCGACGGCGTGCTGCAGGACGCGTTCTGGTTGCGCCTGTACTGGCGCTTCAACCTCAATGGCCAGCCACTGCACAGTGGCGAATACCGCATGACCCCCGGCATGACTGCACAAAGCCTGATCGGTGTCTGGCAGCGTGGCGAAGTGGTGCAATACAGCCTGACCCTGGTGGAGGGCTGGAACTTCCGCCAGGTACGCGCCGCCCTGGCCAAGCATGAAAAACTCGAACAGACCCTGACCGGCCTCAGCGACACCCAGGTCATGGAAAAACTCGGCCACCCCGGGGTCTTTCCCGAAGGCCGGTTCTTCCCCGATACCTACCGCTTTGTGCGTGGCATGAGCGACGCCGAACTGCTGGAAAAAGCCTACGACCGGCTCGATGACGTGCTGGCCAAGGAGTGGAGCAAACGCGCCGCCGATGTGCCCTATACCGACCCCTACCAGGCGCTGATCATGGCCTCGCTGGTGGAGAAGGAAACCGGCGTGCCTCAGGAACGCGGGCAGATTGCCGGGGTGTTCGTGCGGCGCATGCAGATCGGCATGCTGCTGCAGACCGACCCCACCGTGATCTACGGCCTGGGTGAGCGCTACACCGGCAAGCTGACCCGGGCTCACCTCAAGGAGCCGACCCCGTACAACACCTATGTGAATGCCGGCTTGCCGCCGACGCCGATTGCCATGGTCGGTCGCGAGGCGATTCATGCCGCGCTCAACCCGGTGCCGGGCAAAAGCTTGTACTTTGTTGCCCGTGGCGATGGCAGTCATGTGTTTTCCGATGACCTGGACGCGCACAACAGCGCGGTTCGCGAGTTCCAGCTAAAACGCCGCGCCGACTACCGCTCCAGCCCGGCACCGACGCCAGCGCCTGCCCCAGCGGTTCAGGAGGTACCGAGCCCGGCACCGGCAGCCGAACCGGATGCCGCGCCGCCCGCGCCTGTACCGCAGCAAGCGCCGGCCGAGGCTCCCGTCGAGCCTGAGCCGAAAAGCCCGCAATGACTTTGATTAAGGACCGCCCGTGACTGGCTTGTTTATTACCCTGGAAGGCCCGGAAGGCGCCGGCAAGAGCACCAATCGCGAATACCTCGCCGAGCGTTTACGCGCCGCGGGTATCGAAGTGCTGCTGACCCGCGAACCCGGCGGCACACCATTGGCCGAGCGCATCCGCGAAGTGCTGCTGACCCCTGGTGACGAAGTCATGAATGCAGACACCGAGCTGCTGCTGGTGTTCGCCGCCCGCGCCCAGCACCTGGCCGGGGTGATTCGCCCGGCGTTGGCCCGTGGCGCCGTGGTGCTCTGTGATCGTTTTACCGATTCGACCTACGCCTATCAGGGCGGCGGCCGTGGCCTTTCGGTGGAGCGTATTGCCACCCTGGAGCGTTTCGTCCAGGGCGACCTGCGTCCCGACCTGACCCTGGTGTTTGATCTGCCGGTAGAAGTCGGCCTGGCGCGCGCCAGCGCCCGTGGTCGGCTGGACCGCTTCGAGCAGGAAGGCCGGGCATTTTTCGATGCGGTACGCAGCGCTTACCTGGCCCGTGCCGAAGCGGACCCTGTGCGTTATCGCCTGGTTGACGCGGCGCAACCGCTGACGCAGGTCCAGCAGGCGCTGGATGCATTGCTGCCGCAATTACTGGAGCTTTACCGTGGCTGAGGCCTATCCCTGGCAGGACGCCCTCTGGCAGCAGCTGGCGGGCCGTACCCAGCATGCCCATGCCTATCTGCTGCATGGCCCGGTCGGTATCGGCAAGCGGGCCCTGGCCGAGCGCCTGATGGCGCGCTTGCTGTGCCAGCGTCCGGATGGGCTGGATGCGTGCGGGACCTGCAAGTCATGCATGTTGCTGCACGCTGGCAGCCACCCGGATAACTACGTGCTGGAGCCGGAAGAGGCCGACAAGGCGATCAAGGTCGACCAGGTGCGTGATCTGGTCAGTTTCGTGGTGCAGACCGCGCAGCTGGGCGGGCGCAAGGTGGTGCTGATCGAGCCGGTGGAGTCGATGAACATCAACGCGGCCAACGCCCTGCTGAAAAGCCTCGAAGAACCTTCCGGAGAGACGGTGTTGCTGTTGGTCAGCCACCAGCCGAGCCGCTTGTTGCCGACCATCAAGAGCCGCTGTGTGCAGCAGGCCTGCCCGTTGCCCAGCGAGGCCTTGAGTCTGCAATGGCTGGCCCGGGCGCTGCCGGATTGCGGCGAAGAAGAGCGGGTGGAGCTGCTGACCCTGGCTGCCGGTTCGCCGCTGGCGGCGGTGAGCTTGCACACCCAGGGCGCTCGCGAGCAGCGGGCGCAGGTGGTGGAAGGGGTCAAGAAGCTGCTCAAGCAGCAGCAATCCCCGACCCAACTGGCTGAAAGCTGGAACGCGATTCCGCTGCTGTTGCTGTTCGATTGGTTCTGCGACTGGTCGAGCCTGATCCTGCGTTATCAATTGACCGAAGATGAGCAGGGCCTGGGCTTGGCCGATATGCGCAAAGTGGTGCAGTACCTGGCGCAGAAGTCGACTCAGGGCAAGGTCCTGGATATTCAGGACTGGATCCTCGCTCACCGCCAGAAAGTGCTGAGCAAGGCTAACCTCAACCGTGTGCTGCTGCTCGAAGCCCTGCTGGTGCAGTGGGCGGCCTTGCCCGGCCAGCGCTAAGCCCCGTCCTCAAGCACACCGAACCATTGGCCGCCGCCCCGGCTGCGGCCCTTTCATTGACTGGATGTAGTTGCGGCCTCTTATGCTCGTAGATTCCCATTGCCACCTCGATCGCCTTGACCTTGCCGCTCATGACGGCTCTCTGGATGCTGCGCTGGACGCGGCGCGCCAGCGCGGCGTCGGGCACTTCCTGTGTATCGGGGTCAGCGTCGAGAACGCTGCCGACGTCAAGGCCCTGGCCGAGCGCTACGCCGATGTCGATTGCTCGGTCGGCGTGCACCCGCTGGACGTGCAACCGGGGGCCGCTCCTGCTCTCGACTGGCTGCTGCGCGAGCTGGATCATCCGCGGGTGGTGGCCATCGGCGAAACAGGGCTGGATTACCACTACGAGCCGGAAGCCGCCGAGTTGCAGCAGGCGTCCTTTCGTCTACATCTGCAAGCGGCCCAGCAGACCGGCAAGCCGGTGATCGTGCACACCCGTGGGGCGCGGGCCGACACCCTGGCGCTGTTGCGCGAGGCGGCCCTGCCTCAGGCCGGCGTGCTGCATTGCTTCACTGAAGACTGGGACATGGCCAAGGCGGCCCTGGACCTGGGTTTCTATATTTCTCTTTCTGGCATCGTCACCTTCCGCAATGCCGACGCGCTGCGTGATGTTGCGCGCCAGGTGCCGGCCGATCGCCTGCTGGTGGAAACCGACTCGCCGTACCTGGCGCCTATCCCTTATCGCGGCAAGCCCAATCTGCCGCAGTACGTACGCGAAGTTGCGGAGTTCCTGGCGATGCTGCGCGGTGAGTCCTACGACGCCTTTGCCGCACAGACCACCGAGAATTTCCAGCGCCTGTTTCCGTTGGCCCATGTCGGGCGAGCTGACTGAGAACGCCGCTGTAACGGCGCGGGGTGGGTCCAAGGGGAGGGGCCTGGCTGAATCCCGGGCAAAAAAAACCCGGGTTCTGGGGGGTGAATCCGGGTTAAGACCATTAGGAGTAAAACAAAGGCACGCGGTCCTTCGGTACCTTCATCGGCGCTTCACTTGGGGGAGATGTCACGCCGACAGTTCAAGTATTGATCACTATCGCGTTCAGTCCAGTTAGGGCTGCTCGTTTTTTAAACAATTTTGGAATACGCCCGCTTCGGTTGGGTTCTCATTGTCCCGGACGGCCCGGCACCATCGGACGCTTTGGCGGATCAGCGCCTATCTGTCGTCAACAGCGGCCAACGCCCGGGTTTCTCAAGGCGCTTCCAGCACACACCCTGTTGCAGTTCAGGTGCCTGGAAGGCCTCCCTGGCTGATGCGGGCCCGTTCGTGAAAACACTATCAAGATGACGCAGGGCTGGCCTACGCTGTGTTTCTGACCCGTTGCGCATCAGGCGTCGATATTGGATGTGGTGGGTCGGATAAGCGTTCATACAATTGCTGCGCAAGTACTGTAGAGTCTCGATGGCGCCGCGGAGTGGCTTTAGAGTTCTGTGTTTTTTCCGCTGCGCCAAGGCCGCATCGGCTGGATAAGCAGGAGCAGGGCCGGAGCCCCCGGGGCAAATGGCTGGCACCCGCAGTCGATGCAAAATCATCCAGATACATCGTCATCTTCGGATGATCCGTGCATTTTTGCGCAAGTTAGGCATAATACGCGGCTTCGATTTTGACCCCGACAGACCTTTTCTTATGCAGAAAGAACCTCGTAAGGTCCGTGAGTTTCGTCGCCGTGAGCAAGAAATTCTCGATACCGCGCTCAAGCTGTTCCTCGACCAAGGTGAAGACAGCGTCACCGTCGAGATGATTGCTGATGCCGTGGGTATCGGCAAAGGCACCATCTACAAACACTTCAAATCCAAGGCCGAGATTTATCTGCGCCTGATGCTCGACTACGAGCGCGATTTGAACGAGTTGCTGCACTCGGCCGATGTCGACAAAGACAAGGAAGCCCTGTCCCGCGCCTACTTTGAATTCCGCATGCGCGATCCGCAGCGTTATCGGCTGTTCGATCGCCTGGAAGAGAAAGTGGTCAAGGGCAACCAGGTGCCGGAGATGGTCGAGGAGTTGCACAAGATCCGTGCCTCCAACTTCGAACGCCTGACCTTGTTGATCAAGGGGCGCATCAGCGAAGGCAAGCTTGAAGACGTGCCGCCTTACTTCCATTACTGCGCGGCCTGGGCGCTGGTGCACGGCGCGGTCGCGCTGTATCACTCGCCGTTCTGGAGCAATGTGCTGGAAGATCAGGAAGGCTTCTTCCAGTTTCTGATGGATATCGGCGTGCGCATGGGCAATAAGCGCAAGCGCGACACCGACACCCCGAGCAGCTGATTCATTCAGCAGCCTGATTGCGCCGTGATTCTCCTATATGGCGCAGTGCCCCAGGAATATACTCAGGCATGGGACTTGCCAAAACCTGATTTATAAGTCAGGTTTTGCCGGTTCTCTACTTCCTCCGCCGGAGTACCCCATGATCGTTGATCGTCAAGGCAGGCGTTTTCGCAATCTGCGGATCAGCTTGACCTCAGCCTGCAACTACGCCTGTACCTACTGCGTGCCCAATGGCAAGCGGTTGGTGGCTGCGCAGGATGAACTGTCGGCCGAGGCAATGGCGCGAGGCGTGGCCTACCTGATCGAAGCCGCGGGCATCGAGCGCCTGCGCATTACGGGCGGCGAACCGCTGGTCAGTCCGAAGCTGGAAGCCTTCATGGGCGCCGTCGGACAAATGGGCCTGGACGATATCAGCCTGACCACCAATGGCCAGTTGCTGGCGCGCAAACTGCCGCTGCTGGTAGACGCCGGTATCCGCCGGATCAACGTTTCCCTGGATACTCTGGACGCTGCGGCCTTCCGTGGCATTGCCCGTGGTGGTGACCTGGCCACCGTGCTGGACGGCATGGATCAGGCCAGCGCAGCGGGGTTGAAGATCAAGGTCAATATGGTGCCGCTGCGTGGACAGAACCTGGACCAGGTCATGCCGCTGCTCGATTACTGCCTGGAGCGGGGCTACGAGCTGCGCTTTATCGAATTGATGCGCATGGGCCACCTGGCCAGTGATTCGAATGCCTTCCTGCAACAGTTTGTCAGCCTGCAGCAACTGCTGAGTCTGATCGGCGAGCGTTATGAATATCAGCAGGCCGACGCGCCGGTGGATGCGACGGCGGTGCGCTATGCGATTCCGGGAAGGGGGCACTTTGGCGTGATCGCCAACGAAAGCGTGCCGTTTTGCCGGACCTGCTCGCGCCTGCGGTTGTCCTCCACGGGGTGGCTGCACGGCTGCCTGTCGTCGAGCAATCGGCACTACGTCGGCGACTTGCTGGACAAGCCTCGGCACCAGGCATTGCCGGCGCTGCAGGGGCTGTTGATGAAGGCCCTGGGCGATAAGCAGGAGGTTGCATTCTCCGGTGGCGCAACGGTGATGAAAATCATCGGTGGCTGATCGCTGGCCGTGGTCATTGCTGGCCGTCGGGCAAGCTGGCGCGGAAGCTGCATCTCGTGCCCATTCGCCGGTTTTCCGTCACCGGCTTCTGGAGGGTAGGATGCGTAGCCTGGTTTTGCTGCTGGCCTTTTTGGCGCTTGGCGGCTGCATGAATGTCAGCGATATGGGCGAGGGCGTGCGTTATCACTTGAGCGACTCGGGCATGCTCGATCACAGCGATACGCGCCGCACGAGTTCGTTCCGCATTCAGCCGGACTCGTTCATATTTATCGCCCAGGGCGCGTTTGTGCCGCCTGGCAGCGCCTATCCGCGACCTAACGTCGTGGCGGAAGAAGCCTTTAACGGCTTTATCGAATACTTCCCGATGGTGCGCCGCGCCCGAGCGCCCGAAGGCCTCAACCAGGCCATGGCAGAAGCCCGGGAAGTCGGTGCGCACTACCTGCTCTATGCTCGCTTTGCCAAGGCCGACGACCGTATCGGCAACTCCGATGAGTGGTTCGATCAAGAGGCTGTGGACCGCCTGGGTGTCGACACCGGCGTCATCCAGATCATGCTGATCGAGACCAGCACCCAGTATTTGATCGATACTGCACGGATTCGCAGTCGTGGCGGTTTACTGACGTTCCACGACAACAAACCGCAAGACCTGCTCGGTCCGCCGCTCCAGCAATACGCCCGTGGTTTGCTGGGGTTGAGCGACTGAGCAACGCACAAGGAGTACATCGATGAGTGGTCCAGGCAAAGCCAACGACCTGTTGGCGCAAATTCCCAAGTCTGAAAAAGGCTTGCCGCCGGTCCACCTGTGGAACCCCGATTTCTGTGGCGATATCGACATGCGGATCGCCCGCGACGGCACCTGGTACTACCTGGGTACCCCGATCGGGCGCAAACCGATGGTCAAGCTGTTCTCCACCATCATGCTGCGCGAAGGTGACGATTATTTCCTGATCACACCGGTGGAGAAGGTCGGGATCAAGGTCGACGACGCACCCTTTGTCGCGGTAACCCTGGACGTGCAGGGCCAAGGCGAGCACCAGCTGCTGCGCTTTACCACCAACGTCGAGGAGCAGGCCGAAGCCGGTACCGAGCATCCGTTGCGCGTGGTCATCGACCCCCAGACCCAGGAACCGGCGCCGTACGTCCATATCCGCAGCAACCTCGAAGCCCTGATTCATCGCAACGTCTTCTACCAGTTGGTGGAGCTGGCAGTGCCCCGTGAAATCGACGGCCAGCGCTGGCTCGGGGTCTGGAGCGGCGGTGTGTTCTTTCCTATCGGCCTTGAGCCCTGACTCCAGGCGCTACCCTCAGTTGATACCTCGGCATCACGCTGCTTGAGGTTGTCGCCTGCCCGTCGAAAAACCTTTGACAGCCAATCATATGATCAATAGCGTGAGCCGATGCTGCACGGCTCCGTTTTTCTTCATCACGAGGGTGTCCATGTCCAACAGTTTTCACGCGTCGACGGTCGATTGGCTGGGCGCCTGGATTGCCGCCGGGCATGTTCAGCCCGGGCAGGCGATCAAGGTCGAGGCGGACCTGGGCCAGCAGCTCGGGGTCAGTCGCACGGTGATCCGCGAAGCGATCAAGACCCTGGTTGCCAAAGGCTTGCTGGAAGTCGGGCCCAAGGTTGGCACCCGGGTATTGCCGGTGCGGCGCTGGAACCTGTTCGATCCGCAGGTGGTGGGCTGGCTGTCACGCAACGGCTTGCCGGAAAACTTTGTCGACGACTTGCTGGATCTGCGTCGCACCATCGAACCCATGGCCGTGCGCTGGGCTTGCGAGCGGGCGTCGGTGGAGCAGATCGAGGCCATAACGCTGGCCTATAACGCCCTTGAGCGCGCGGTCGACAGCGGCCTGGATTACAACCTCGCCGATCAGTATTTCCACGAGTGCATTCTTGCCGCCAGCCATAACCAGTTCATCGAGCAAATGGTGCCGGCCCTGGGGGCCCTGCTCGCGGTGTGCTTCGAAGTCTCGGCCGCCGACCCCGACGAACTGCGGCGCACCTTGCCCATTCATAAGGACCTGGCCCACGCCATTGCCGCCCGGGATACCGGGCGCAGCGTCTGGGCCTGCATGACCCTGATCGACAACGCGGCCTTGGCGATCAAGCGCTACTACCCGGATCTGATGGCCGGCAAGGCCGCCAGCGCTGCCGGACGCTGATATCACCTGACCACCATAAGAGCGGGAGTTTGTATGGACTGGAAGGCGGTTACCCCGCATCGGGCCCTGCTGGGCGAGGGACCATTCTGGGACGGTGCCGAACAGGCCCTGTACTGGGTGGACATTGCTGCAAAGCAGGCGCTGCGCTTCAAGGATGGCGGCTTGCGGGTCTGGCACCTGCCGGAACACGTGTCTGCCTTTATTCCTACGGTGCGTGGCGATGCCCTGGTGACCCTGAGCAGCGGGGTCTATCGGCTCGACCTGGAGTCCCCGGCCGATGTGCCCCGGCTGCAATTGTTGTGCGTCGCCGATCCGCACCCCGGTAACCGGGCCAACGAAGCGCGTTGCGATGAGCAGGGGCGACTCTGGCTCGGCACCATGCAGAACAACATCGGACCCCACGGCGAGGACCTGCCCGTGGTGCAGCGCAGCGGCGGCCTGTTCCGGGTCGACGCCAATGCGCAGGTGACGCCGCTGCTCCAGGGGCTGGGGATTCCCAATACCCTGATCTGGAGTGATCAGAGCGCCACCCTGCATTTTGCCGACAGCCTGGACGGCACCCTCAATCGCTATGTCGTCGCGGCTGACGGCAGCCTCGGGCCGGCACAAGCCTGGCTGGGGCAGCATCCCCGTGGAGGGCCGGATGGCTCGGCACTGGATGCCGAAGGTTGCCTGTGGAACGCCCGTTGGGATGGCAGTTGCCTGCTGCGCCTGACCCCGGATGGAGAGGTGGATCAGGTTATCGAGCTGCCGGTCAGTCGGCCCACCAGTTGTGTGTTTGGTGGGGAGGACTTGCAGACCCTGTACGTCACCAGTGCCGCCAGCCCGCAGGCGCATGGGCTGGACGGTGCAGTGCTGGCAGTTCGGGTCTCGGTGGCGGGCACGGTATGCACGCGTTTCGCGGGTTAAATCCCTATATGTGGGATGTAAAATTATATATTGAGATTTCTTAAGGGCCGGGTTTATAGTCGGCCACAGCTCCACGCACTCACACTAAAAAAATAATACCGGTGACGCGATGCAGAGATCTTCCTACGCACTCCTTAGCGGAGTCGATGTTTCAGGCCATCAAGGCCGGCCGGCGCCTGCCGGTGCGCGGTTCATACCTACCCCTGTCGATGCTGGCCGGTCATCCCTGGATGCCCGGCGTTCGTCGTGCCCTGCCACAGGAGTCCCGATTCATGGCTGATGCTCTTTCCTTGCCGCCGGTGCCTGAACCGCCCCGGGGCGAACGCTTGAAAAACAAGGTAGTGCTGCTGACCGGCGCGGCCCAGGGAATCGGCGAGGCGATTGTTGCCTGCTTCGCCGCGCAGCAGGCAAAACTGGTGATCAGCGATATCCAGGCGGAAAAGGTCGAGGGCGTGGCGGCTCATTGGCGGGAGCAGGGCGCTGATGTCCAGGCCCTGCGCGCCGATGTGTCGCGGCAGGCGGACCTCGATGCACTGGCCCGGCAGGCCATCGAGCTGCACGGCCGGATCGACGTACTGGTCAACTGCGCCGGGGTCAATGTGTTCCGCGACCCGTTGCAGATGACCGAGGACGACTGGCGACGCTGCTTCGCCATCGACCTGGACGGCGCCTGGTACGGCTGCAAGGCGGTGCTGCCGCAGATGATCGAGCAAGGCTTCGGCAGCATCATCAACATCGCCTCGACCCACTCCACCCACATCATTCCCGGCTGCTTCCCGTACCCGGTGGCCAAGCACGGCCTGCTGGGGCTGACCCGGGCCTTGGGCATCGAATACGCGCCCAAGGGCATCCGGGTCAACGCCATCGCCCCGGGTTACATCGAGACCCAACTGAACGTCGATTACTGGAACGGTTTTGCCGATCCCCATGCCGAGCGCCAGCGGGCCTTGGACCTGCACCCGCCGCGACGCATCGGCCAGCCAATCGAGGTGGCAATGACCGCGGTATTCCTGGCCAGCGATGAAGCGCCGTTCATCAATGCGTCGTGCATCACCATCGATGGTGGGCGATCAGTGCTCTACCACGACTGACGGTGGAGTGTTTCGGGCTGAGAACTTCGCCTGAAGCGCAATGATCATATGATATGACTATTCGCTTGAAGTTGTGACTGCAACGAGATACGCCGCCAGGCTGCGCAAAGCCCCCAATCGGAGGTGGTGCCTGGAGGCGGTTGGCTTTCAATAAAAATAAGGAGTGAGCTATGAATCGTCGTCGTGGGTTCCGTTCCCTGTGTCGCGCCGCCCTGGCGGTGACCGCAGTCAGCCTGAGCAGCAGCTTGCTGGCGGCCGAAGCGGTAAAAATCGGCTTTCTGGTCAAGCAGGCGGAAGAGCCCTGGTTCCAGACCGAATGGGCCTTCGCGGAAAAAGCCGCCAAGGACAAGGGCTTTACCCTGATCAAAATCGCCGTGCCCGATGGCGAGAAAACCCTTTCGGCCATCGACAGCCTGGCGGCCAATGGCGCCAAAGGATTCGTCATCTGCCCGCCGGATGTGTCCCTGGGCCCGGCCATCATGGCCAAGGCCAAGCTCAACGACCTCAAGGTCATGGCGGTGGACGACCGCTTCGTCGATGCCAACGGCAAGTTCATGGAGGACGTTCCCTACCTGGGAATGGCGGCCTTCGAAGTCGGGCAGAAACAGGGCAACGCCATGGCTGCCGAGGCCAAGAAGCGCGGCTGGGACTGGAAAGACACCTACGCGGTGATTAACACCTTCAACGAGCTGGACACCGGCAAGAAGCGCACTGACGGCTCGGTCAAATCCCTGAAGGACGCCGGCCTGCCAGAGGATCACATCATCTTCTCGGCACTCAAGACCCTCGACGTACCAGGCAGTATGGACGCCACCAATTCGGCCCTGGTCAAGCTGCCAGGTGCGGCCAAGAACCTGATCATCGGCGGCATGAACGACAACACCGTGCTCGGTGGCGTGCGGGCCACGGAAAGCGCCGGCTTTGCCGCCGCCAACGTGATCGGCATCGGCATCAACGGCACCGACGCTATTGGCGAGCTGAAAAAGGTCAACAGCGGCTTCTTCGGCTCGATGCTGCCCAGCCCGCACATCGAGGGCTACAACACCGCGAGCATGATGTTCGAGTGGATCACCACCGGCAAAGAACCCCCCAAATACACCGCCATGGACGACGTGACCCTGATCACTCGGGACAACTTCAAGCAGGAGCTGGAAAAAATCGGCCTGTGGAACTGAGCGCCGGGCGAGTCGCTGGCGGCCCGGGTCCGGGGCGCTTGAACGGGTGGTAGGCGAGGGCGGCAGTTGCCGCACTCGTCGGATCGAGGAGGGGCTATGCAGGCGCAAACAACTACAGCGGCCGTGAACGTGGGCGGCAGCCTTCGCTTCACGGGCATCGGCAAGCGTTTCCCCGGGGTCCAGGCACTGGCGGATATCAGCTTCGTGGCGCACCCGGGAACGGTTCACGCCCTGATGGGGGAGAACGGCGCGGGCAAGTCGACGTTGCTGAAAATCCTTGGCGGGGCCTACGCGCCGAGCAGCGGCCACTTGCAGATCGGCGAGCAGGTGCTGAGTTTCAAGTCCACGGCGCAGAGCATTGCCAGTGGGGTCGCGGTGATTCACCAGGAGCTGCATCTGGTGCCGGAAATGACCGTGGCCGAGAACCTGTTTCTCGGTCATCTGCCGTCGCGTTTCGGCTTGGTCAAAGGCGCCGAGTTGCGGCGCAAAGCCCTGGCATTGCTCAAGGGCCTGGCCGATGAGATCGACCCCCAGGACAAGGTCGGCCGGCTGTCCCTGGGCCAGCGGCAATTGGTTGAAATCGCCAAGGCGCTGTCCCGTGGCGCCCATGTGATTGCCTTCGACGAGCCCACCAGCAGCCTGTCTTCCCGGGAAATCGAGCGCCTGATGACGATCATTGCGCGCCTGCGGGACGAGGGCAAAGTGGTGCTCTACGTGTCCCATCGCATGGAAGAAGTGTTCCGCATCTGCAACGCGGTGACGGTGTTCAAGGACGGGCGTTATGTGCGCACGTTCGAGCAGATGAGCGAGCTGAGCCACGACCAGTTGGTGACCTGCATGGTGGGTCGGGACATTCAGGATATTTACGATTACCGCCCGCGGGAGCCGGGCGCGGTGGCGCTCAAGGTCGAGGGTCTGCTCGGCCCGGGCTTGCGTGAGCCGGTGAGTTTTGACGTGCGCGAGGGCGAGATTCTCGGCCTGTTCGGGTTGGTGGGCGCCGGCCGTACCGAGTTGCTGCGGTTGCTCAGCGGCCTGGCGCGCAAGAGTGCCGGCAGCCTGGAACTGGCGGGGCGACCCCTGACCCTGAGTTCGCCCCGGGATGCGATCGCGGCGGGGGTGCTGTTGTGCCCCGAGGACCGCAAGAAGGAGGGCATCCTGCCGCTGGCCAGCGTCGCGGAAAATATCAACATCAGCGCCCGTGGCGCCCACTCGACCCTGGGCTGCCTGCTGCGCGGCGACTGGGAGCGGAGCAATGCCGACAGGCAGATCAAGGCGCTGAAGGTAAAGACCCCATCGCCCGGGCAAAAAATCATGTACCTGTCCGGCGGCAATCAACAGAAGGCCATTCTCGGCCGCTGGCTGTCGATGCCGATGAAAGTCCTGCTGCTGGACGAACCGACCCGGGGCATCGATATCGGCGCCAAGGCCGAGATCTACCAGATCATCCACAACCTGGCTGCCAGTGGCATCGCGGTGATAGTGGTCTCCAGCGACCTGATGGAGGTCATGGGCATTTCCGACCGCATCCTGGTGCTTTGCGAAGGCGCGGTACGCGGCCAATTGCCCCGTGCCCGGGCCAATGAATCCAATCTGTTGCAACTGGCATTGCCAGGCCAGCGCAGCCAAGGCCCTGGCCCATCCGAGAGGTCTCTATGAGTACGCAAAACACCACCTTGAGTGCACCGCGCAAAGCCCCTGACCTGCGCCGCTTCCTGGATGACTGGGTGATGCTGCTGGCGGCAATCGCGATCTTCGCCCTGTGTACCTTGCTGATCGACAACTTTCTTTCGCCCTTGAACATGCGTGGCCTGGGGCTGGCGATTTCCACCACCGGGATCGCGGCCTGCACCATGCTCTATTGCCTGGCGTCGGGGCACTTCGACCTTTCGGTCGGCTCGGTCATCGCCTGCGCCGGTGTCGTCGCGGCGGTGGTAATGCGCTCTACCAACAGCGTGTTTCTCGGCGTCAGCGCGGCGCTGCTGATGGGCCTGGTGGTGGGGCTGATCAACGGCATCGTCATCGCCAAGCTGCGGGTCAATGCCCTGATCACCACCTTGGCGACCATGCAGATTGTCCGGGGCCTGGCTTATATCTTTGCCGACGGCAAGGCCGTGGGGGTCTCCCAGGAAAGCTTCTTCGTATTTGGCAACGGGCAACTGTTCGGGGTGCCGGTGCCAATCCTGATTACCCTGGTGTGCTTCCTGTTCTTCGGTTGGCTGCTCAACTACACCACCTATGGGCGCAACACCATGGCTATCGGCGGCAATCAGGAAGCGGCGTTGCTGGCCGGGGTCAACGTCGACCGCACCAAGATCATCATCTTCGCCGTGCACGGCCTGATCGGTGCCCTGGCCGGGGTCATCCTGGCGTCGCGCATGACCTCGGGCCAGCCGATGATCGGCCAGGGGTTCGAGCTGACGGTGATCTCGGCCTGTGTACTGGGTGGGGTGTCCCTGAGCGGGGGGATCGGCATGATCCGCCACGTGATTGCCGGGGTGTTGATCCTGGCCATCATCGAGAACGCCATGAACCTGAAGAACATCGACACGTTTTACCAGTACGTGATTCGCGGTTCGATCCTGCTGCTGGCGGTGGTTATCGACCGTTTGAAGCAGCGTTAAGGCAAGACAGCCGGGGGCCCCCCCGGGGGGGGGGGGGGGGGGCCGGGGCCCCCCCCGCGCAGGGAGAGGGGCAGTCTCAGTCGCCGAACGGCCCGGCTGCGGTAAACGCGCCGCCCTGGAACAGGCTGTTGGGATCATCGGCCGCAGGCTTGGGCTGCTGCTCGATCTGCGGGCGAAATTTTTCCGAGCTGTCCTGCGGGGCAAACTCCAGGTGCGCGGCGTGACGGTTGTTCCACCACAGGTCGCGGTTGGCGGATACGCCGTAGACCACGCTATGCCCGACATCTCTGGCCAGCAGTGCGCGTTCCACCAGGTGGTCGAGGTCCTGGTAACTGAGCCATGTGGACAGCATCCGCAGGTTGCGCGGTTCGGGGAATGACGAACCGATGCGCAGGCTCACGGTTTCGATGCCGTAGCGGTGAAAGTAGAAGGTCGCCAGGTCTTCGCCATAGGACTTGGACAGCGCGTAATAACCGTCCGGGCGGCGCAGGCTGTGGGCGTCGAGTTCTGCGTCCTGCGGGTAGAAGCCGGTGACGTGGTTCGAGCTGGCGAACACCACGCGTTTGATCCCGTGTTTGCGCGCCGCTTCGTAAATATGAAAGGTGCCGCGAATGTTGGCATCGAGAATTTCTTCGAAGGGCCGCTCAACGGAAATCCCGCCGAGGTGGACGATGGCCTCCACGTCCTTGACCAGGGCTTCGACCCCGGCCTTGTCGGCCAGGTTGCAGTTGATCACTTCGTCATGCGCGCCGCGGCTGGGTGCCATGGGGCTGATGTCCGAGGAGCGGACGACGGCGGCGTGGGCCTGCAGGGTTTCCCTGAGTATCTGGCCCAGGCCACCGGCGGCGCCCGTCAGCAGGATGCGGGTGAAGGGTTTGCGCGAAGGGGGCTGTGTGGTCATGGTCGGGTCTTCCATAGAGCTGTGGTTGCGAAGGGGGAGGGGGCGGCCAGGCCTGGTGAACGATGCGCGATCGCCAGGCCGGCTCGACTGTTACATGAAGTTGTACTGGATCCCGAAGCGCCAGCGGGCTTGACGGTCATCACTGGTGGAATTGACTTTGACGTCGCCGATCTCGATGAACGGAACCCACTCCTTGGTGAGTTTGTATTTGACGATCATGTTCTGCTCGTAGTCGCTCTTCTTGTTGTCGTAGCGGATGTAGTCGGTCTTGAAGTAGATGAACTGGTACTCATAGGCCCACTTGCTGGCCGGGGTATAGCCCAGCCAGCCTTCGAAACGGTTGGTGTTCTGGTTGTCCTTGGCGCGATCAGGCAAGTCTTCGTTGATCTGGTCGCGGTCGAGCTTCTTGGCATCGAGCCGGTAGCGCGTGGCGACGTAGAAGGCATCGTTGATCTTGTAGTTGTACTTGAGCCCGAACTTGTAGCTGGTCGAGTCCTTCGAGCTGTCCATCTGGAACGCCGGGGTCAGGGTCGACTGGGGGCTCAGCTTGTAGTTGTAGCTGACGGTGAACTCGTGACCGTTGTTGACCATGTTGTCGTAGGCGACGTCTTCGCGATCGCCGGCCGTGCGGTATTTCATCTCCGCCTCAAACCCCAGACCACTGTCCAGGCGATAGCCGAGCTTGATCCGATCGGCGTGGGCGCTGTCGTCTTCAGTGAACTGGTGGCGGTAGTTGATGTTGGCGGAATCGGCGCTGGCGCAGAAAGGCAGGCTGAGTGTGGCGAGCGTAACGAGGGTACGGAATGTGATGTTCATGGAGTCTTCTTTTATTGTTTTTGTTGGGTTTGTGAACAGTGCGGCTGGCAGCAGAGGTGTTGCGGAGGTCTCATTTCTTGGTGTCGATATACGTTATCGTACGACCATGGGGGTGTCTACGGGTTATGGCCCTGTTTGTAACACCTTGTTACATATATAGCCTATAGATAGGGCTCTAGAGATCACTATGTTGTCTTTAAGTCATCTTTAAATAGGGGCTTTTGCGGGGCTTACGGGGTAAAATGCGCGGAAATTCGGAGGTTATTTTTCGTCTTTTCAAGTGTTGTACGATGACGTATGATCATTTTCAGCAGGCGACATTCCTGTCATAAATCTAATAAGCAGGCTAAAGACGTCCATGAGAATTACAGCAGTCAACGTCCAGGTTTTTTCCTACCCGACCCGTCGCGCTGTCGACAGTGCGGGCCACGCCCACCCCGGTGATGTCGCCCAGGCCAAGATGGCCCTGCTGCGCATCCAGACCGAAGACGGCAATGAGGGTTATGCCTTCGGCGCCCCTGAATTGATCCGTCCTTATGTGCTCGATGGTTTTGTGCGCAAGGTGCTGATCGGGCAGAACGCCCTCGATCGCGAAAAGATCTGGCACGACCTGGTGCACTGGCAACGCGGCAGCGCCAGCCAACTCACCGACCGTGCCCTGGCCCTGGTGGAACAGGCGCTGTGGGACTGGGCCGGGCGCAAGTTCAACGTGCCGGTGCACAAACTCATCGGCGGTTTCCGCGACAAGGTGCCGGCGTACGGCTCGACCATGTGTGGCGATGAATTGCCAGGCGGCCTGGCGACCCCGGAAGACTACGGCCGTTTTGCCGAGACCCTGGTCCAGCGCGGCTACAAGGCGATCAAGCTGCACACCTGGATGCCGCCGGTGTCGTTTGCGCCAAGCCCGCGTATCGACGTCAAGGCCTGCGCCGCCGTGCGTGAAGCGGTCGGCCCGGACATCGCCCTGATGCTCGATGGCTACCACTGGTACAACCGCACCGACGCTCTCTACATTGGTCGCGAATTGCAGAAGCTCGACTTCGCCTGGTTCGAAGAACCGATGATGGAAGACTCCGCCGAGTCCTACGCCTGGTTGGCGGGGCAGCTGGATATTCCGGTACTCGGCCCGGAAACCCTGGCCGGCAAGCACCTGAGCCGTGCCAGCTGGGTGAAGAACGATGTCTGCGACATCCTGCGCGCCGGTGTCGCCGGTGTCGGCGGTATTGCCCCCTGCCTGAAGGTGGCGCACATGGCCGAATCCTTCGGCATGGATTGCGAGATCCACGGCAATGGCGCGGCCAACCTGGCGGTGGTCGGGGCAATCAAGAACTGCACCTGGTACGAGCGTGGCCTGCTGCACCCGTACCTGGACTACGACGAAGTCCCGGCCTACCTCAAGCGTCTGGTCGACCCGATGGACAGCGACGGTTTCGTCCATCTGTCCGACCTGCCGGGCCTGGGTGAAGAGATCGACTTCGAGTTCATCGAGACCAACACGCTCAACAGTTTCTGATGTGTAACGCGGGCTTCCCGGTCCAGGCCGGGTCGTCCGAGAGCCCTGAATAAATATAAGAAAGGCACTCTCACTATGAGCATTCTCCCCTCGCTTTGGGCGCGGGTATTTGCGGCTACTCTGGCGATCTCCACCTTGCCTGTCGCTTATGCCAAGACCCCGGCCGATCAACTGATTGTCGGCATGAGCATGATCAACCTGTTGTCCCTGGACCCTGCCGCCGCCACCGGGCTGGATGTCTCGGAGATCAACGCCAACCTCTACGACATGCTGCTGGTGCAGGATGTGGCCCAGCCTGATCGCCTGGTTCCGGCCCTGGCCGAACGCTGGCAGGTCAGCGACGACCGCAAGACCCTGACCTTCACCCTGCGTCCCGGCGTCAAGTTCCAGTCCGGCAACCCCCTGAGCGCCGAAGACGTCGCCTGGTCCCTGCAGCGGGTACTCAAGCTCAACCTGGCCCTGGCCTCGACCTGGAAGGCCTACGGTTTCAGCGCGGAAAACGTCGAGCAGTACATGCGCGCCACCGACGCCACTACCTTTGTCATCGAGCTGCCACGGCCGACCGACCCGCTCCTGGTGCTCAACACCCTGGCCACCTCGCCCAGCGCGTTTGTCCTCGACCGCAAGAAGGTGCTGGAGCACCAGAAGAACAACGACCTGGGCGCCGCCTGGCTGGTGACCCACGCCGCCGGCAGTGGCGCCTTTGTGCTCAATGACTGGCGCGCCAACGATGTGATCCTCATGAGCCGTTTCGACGGTTACTGGGGTGGACCGGCCAAGCTCAAGCGCATCGTCATGCGCAACATGACCGAGTCCCAGTCTCTGCGCCTGATGATCGAGCGCGGCGACCTGGACATCGCCAAGGGCATGTCGGCACCGGATATCGAAGCCCTGCAAGGCAGTGACAAGGTGCGCACCCAGACCCTGCAGCGCGGCACCCTGTACTACGTCGCCCTGAGCGTGAAGCAGCCGATGTTTGCCGATGCCCGGGTGCGCAAGGCGGTGCGTTCGCTGATCGATTACCAGGGCATCAACCAGACCGTGATGCCGCACTACGGCCTGATCAACCAGCGGCCGTTGCCACTGGGCCTGGCGGCGCGCCTGCCGGATCCGGGCTACCGGCTGAATGTCGAGGAAGCGAAAAAGCTCCTGGCCGAAGCCGGCTACCCCAATGGCTTCAAGACCAGCATCCGGGTGCTGACCGATCCGCCCTTCATCAACATTGCCTCCAACCTGCAATCGACCCTGGCCCAGGCCGGGATCCAGGCCAGCATCATCACCGGCACCGGTAACCAGATCTACGGTGCGATGCGCGAGCGCAACTTCGACATCATCGTCGGCCGTGGCGGCGGCGGTGCCGAGCGGCATCCGCATTCCAGCCTGCGGACCCTGGTGTACAACCCGGACAACCGCGATGAAGCCAAGCTGAGCAACTTCCAGGGCTGGCGCACTTCGTTCTACAGCCCCGAGCTGAACCAACTGATCGAGAGCGCCGAGGTCGAGCCTGACGCCAGCAAACAACTGGCCCAGTACCGACAGATCCAGGAGCAACTCGACCAGCAGGTGGGCGCCATTCTGCCGGTCTCGCAAATGACCGATACGGTGCTGATCTACGGCGACGTTGCCGACTATCAAGGCCACACGGCCGCGACCACTCGCTACAAAGACGTCTACAAGAATCGCTGAGTGTGGCGCGGGGCCTGGCCCTGCGCCCTTGGTGTACCGGTGACTGTTTTATCAGGAGCTCACTATGTTTGTTTCGACTGCCTCCGTGTTGGGGGCTCGCGCTTCCAATACCGCCCGGCGTGTCAGCACGGTCCTGGTGACCTTGCTCGGCCTGCTGGCGCTGACCTTTATCATTGGTCGGGTCATGCCGCTGGATCCCGTGCTGGCGGTGGTCGGGCCAGACGCCGACAGTTCCACCTACGACCAGGTGTACCGGGCCATGGGCCTGGACAAGCCGATCTGGACCCAGTTCGGGCTGTACCTCAACGACCTGCTCCACGGTGATTTCGGCAACGCCCTGTTGACCGGCCACCCGGTGCTGGAAGACATCAAGCGGGTATTCCCGGCGACCATCGAACTGGCGACCCTGGCGATTCTGTTCGGGGTCCTGATCGGCCTGCCGCTGGGTGTGTGCGCCGCCAGCAACCAGGGGCGCCTGGGGGACCATATCGCCCGGGTCATCACCCTGTTCGGTTACTCCACACCGATTTTCTGGCTGGGCATGATGGGCCTGCTGGTGTTCTACGCCTGGCTCGGGTGGGCCGGCGGCGCCGGACGCATCGACCTGGCCTACGACGGCATGGTGCCGGAAGTGACCGGCCTGCTGCTGATCGACTCGACCCTGGCCCGGGACTGGGACGCCTTTGCCAGCGCCCTGCGCCATATCATCCTGCCGTCGCTGATCCTGGGCCTGAACTCGGTGGCCTACATCAGCCGCATGACCCGCAGTTTCATGCTTGAGCAGTTGTCCCAGGAATACATCATCACCGCCCGGGTCAAGGGGTTGTCCCGCCGCCAGGTGGTCTGGGGCCATGCCTTTCGCAACATCCTCGTGCAACTGCTGACGGTGGTCGCGCTGGCCTACGGCTCGCTGCTCGAAGGCGCGGTGCTGATCGAGACCGTGTTTGCCTGGCCCGGTTTCGGCCAGTACCTGACCAGCAGCCTGATGCTCGGCGACATGAACGCGGTGATGGGCTGTGTGCTGGTGATCGGCCTGATCTTCGTCGCCCTGAACCTGATCAGCGACGCCTTGTACAAGGTGTTCGACCCGCGTACCCGCTGAGCCGTTTTGCCGTTGCGAACCGATAAAAATATAAGAAGAAGGATCCTTGAATGAAAACTGCATTTTCCAAACTGCACTTGGGCCTGCTGGCGGCGGTCCTGGCCCTGGGGCCGATGGCCGCGGTGAACGCCAAGACGCCGAACGACCAACTGATCGTCGGCATGAGCATGGTCAACCTGTTCTCCATCGACCCGGCCAATGCCCCGGGCCTGGATGCCTCTGGAGTCAACGCCAACCTCTACGACACCCTGGTCAAGCGCGACCACGGCAACCCGGAAAAACACCTGCCGCAACTGGCCGAGCGCTGGGACATCAGCGAAGACGGCAAGCAGGTGACGTTCCACCTGCGCCAGGACGTGAAGTTCCACTCCGGCAACCCGTTGACCGCTGAAGACGTGGCCTGGTCGCTGTACCGGGTGATGAAGCTCAACTTCGGCCTGGCCACCACCTGGAAGGCCTACGGCTACAGCGTCGACAATATTCAGTCGCTGATCCGTGCCAGCGATGCCCACACCCTGGTCATCGACCTGCCGCAAGTCATGGACCCACTGTTGCTGATCGACTCCCTGGCGATTTCCCCAAGCGCTGTGGTGGTGGATCGCAAGACTGCCCTGGCCCACGAGAAAAACGGCGACCTGGGCGCCGGCTGGCTGGTGACCAACGAGGCCGGCAGCGGCCCGTTCGTGCTCACCAAATGGAGTGCCAACGACTCGCTGCTGCTGACCCGTTTCGACGGTTACTGGAATGGCGCGGCCAAGCTCAAGCGCGTGGTGGTGCGGCACATGACCGAGTCCCAATCGCTGCGCCTGATGCTTGAGCGCGGCGACCTCGACCTGGCCTATGGCATGGCCGCGCCGGACATCCGCGCCATCGATGGCTCGGAGAAAATCCAGGTCCAGTCCCTGCAGCGCGGCACCATGTACTACGTGGCCATGAGCATGAAGCAGCCCGAGTTCGCCAAGCCCAAGGTGCGCGAAGCGGTGCGCAACCTGATCGACTACAAGGGCCTGGACGAACAGGTGATGCCTTACTACGGCAAGCTCAACCAGCAGCCGATGCAACTGAGCCTGGAGGCCCGCCTGCCGGATCCGGGTTACCACATGGACGTGGCCAAGGCCAAGAAACTGCTGGCCGAAGCCGGTTACCCCGAAGGCTTCAGCACCACCATCCGCACCTTGTCCGAGCCGCCCTTCATCGACATCGCCGCGCGCCTGCAGGCGACCCTGGCCGAAGGCGGGATCAAGGCCAGCATCGTTACCGGCACCGGCAACCAGGTGTATGGCGCGATGCGCGCGCGCAACTTCGAAATCATCGTCGCCCGCGGTGCCGAGCGTTACCCGCACCCGTATTTCAGCCTGCGCACCTTTGCCTACAACCCCAACAACAGCGATGACGCCGGCCTGCCCAACTTCCAGGGCTGGCGTGCCTCGTTCTTCAGCCCGGAGCTCAACAGCCTGATCGACAAGGTGGGTATCGAGCGCGACGGTGCCCAGCGCCTGAGCCTGTACCACCAGGCGCAGAAGCTCTACGACCAGCAGGTGGGCCCGATCATGATGATTTCCCAGATGACCGACACCGTGGTCAGCGCTTCCGACGTCAAGGGCTTCGACGGCGATGACGCCGAAGCCACCCGTTACCTGGGTGTCTACAAGCAACGCTGAGTGCCACCCGGGGCGCCTGCGGGCGCATCGGGTGATCCTGATTTCGAACCGAGAACATGCCGATGATTGCCAACATGTCTTCTACCGATTCCACCGCCAAACGCCAGAGCGAGCGAGCCCCCGGGTCCAGCTTCGATGCCTTGTGCAAAAGCGGCCTGCGGGTCCTGCGCCACCTGCTGCGCAACCCCATGACCCTGGCCGGTTTGCTGGTCGCACTGCTGCTGATCGTGGTCGCGGCCTTCGCCCCCTGGATCGCCACCCATGACCCGGTCGCGCAGAACCTGGCCAGCGCCCTGCAGGCACCGGGCGCCGCCCACTGGTTCGGCACCGATGAGTACGGTCGGGATATCTTCAGCCGGCTGGTCTATGGCTCGCGCATCACGCTGTACATCATCACCCTGGTGACTGTGATCGTCGGCCCGATCGGGCTGTTTATCGGTACCGTCTCGGGCTACTACGGCGGCGTGGTGGACACGGTGTTCATGCGCCTGACCGACATCTTCATTTCCTTCCCCAGCCTGGTGCTGGCGCTGGCCTTTATCGCCGCCCTGGGCCCTGGCCTGGAGCATGCGGTGGTGGCGATTGCCCTGACCTCCTGGCCACCGATTGCACGCCTGGCGCGGGCGGAAACCCTGTCCCTGCGCAACGCCGATTTTGTGGTGGCGGTGGAGCTGCAAGGCGCTTCGTCGTCGCGCATCATCCTGCGGCACATCGTGCCGATGTGCATGTCGTCGGTGATCATCCGCCTGACCATGAACATGGCCGGGATCATCCTGACCGCCGCCGCCCTGGGCTTTCTCGGCTTGGGTGCCCAGGCGCCGTCGCCGGAGTGGGGCGCGATGATTTCCACGGGTCGGCGCTACATGCTCGAGTGCTGGTGGCTGGTGGCTGTACCGGGTGCGGCGATCATGCTGGTCAGCCTGGCATTCAACCTGTTGGGCGATGGCCTGCGGGACATCCTCGATCCGCGTAGCGAGTAACCGGAGGCTCCATGTCCGACATCAAACTGAACGTCGAAGGGCTCAATGTGCGCTTCGTCAGTGGCAAGAAAGAAATGCACGCCGTGCGTGATGTGTCCTTCACCCTGGGCCGGGAAAAACTGGCCATCGTCGGCGAGTCCGGCTCGGGTAAATCCACCGTCGGCCGCAGCCTGCTCAAGCTGCACCCGGCAAGCGCCAAAATCACCGCCCAGACCCTGCGCTTTGGCGATGTCGACCTGCTTTCGGCCAGTGAAAAGGCCATGCAGAAGATCCGCGGCCAGCGCATCTCGATGATCATGCAAGACCCCAAATACTCGCTCAACCCGGTGGTCAAGGTCGGCGACCAGATTGCCGAGGCCTACCTGGCCCACCACAAGGCCAGCCGCAGCGATGCTCGCGAGCGGGTGATGGAGATGCTGGAAAAGGTCCATATCCGCGACCCGAAGCGGGTCTACAACCTGTACCCCCATGAAGTCTCCGGCGGCATGGGGCAGCGCATCATGATCGCGATGATGGTCATCACCCGGCCCGAGGTGATCATCGCTGACGAGCCGACCTCGGCCCTCGATGTCTCGGTGCGCCAGCAGGTGCTCAGCGTGCTCGAAGAGCTGGTGGAGCAGCAGGAGCTGGGGCTGATTTTCGTCAGCCACGACCTGAACCTGGTGCGCAATTACTGTGACCGGGTGCTGGTGATGTACGCCGGGCGCGTGGTCGAGTCCCTGGCGGCCTGCGACCTGCAGTACGCCGAGCATCCCTATACCCGTGGCCTGCTGGCTGCCCTGCCGAGCATGGACAACCGCCGCGAGCGCCTGCCGGTGCTGCAGCGCGATCCGCTCTGGCTGACTTCTTGAGGAACCGACCATGCCCATGATCCAAGCCCATTCGCTGAACCTCAGTTTTGGCGCCGGCCCGGCCCTCAACCAGGTGCTGCATGACGTCAACCTCAGCGTCGCCGATGGTGAATCCTTCGGCCTGGTGGGGGAGTCCGGCTCCGGCAAGACCACCGTCCTGCGCTGCCTGGCCGGTCAGTACCGGCACTGGAGCGGCGAGCTGAGCATTGCCGGCGCGCCGTTGCAGCACAAGATCCCCAAGGAGCACTTTCGCAAGGTGCAGATGGTGTTCCAGGACCCCTACGGTTCCCTGCACCCGCGCCACACCATCGACACCGCGTTGCGTGAGCCGCTGATCATCCATGGCATCGCCGACAAGGACGATCGGATCAATGAAATTCTGCTCAAGGTCGGCCTCAACGAAAGCTTTCGCTATCGCTATCCGCACCAGTTGTCCGGTGGCCAGCGCCAGCGCGTGGCGATTGCCCGGGCGCTGATTCTCGAACCCCGGGTGCTGTTGCTGGATGAGCCAACCTCGGCCCTGGATGTGTCGGTGCAGGCAGAAATCCTCAACCTGCTGGCGGACCTGCGTCAGCGCGAGAAACTCACTTACCTGATGGTGACCCACGACCTGGGGGTGGTGACCCACCTGTGTGATCGGGTGGCGGTGATGCAGCAGGGCAAGATCGTTGAACTGCTCGACAGCCAGGCCCTGAGCCAGGACCTGGCAAGCCATGCCTATACGCGGATGCTGGTGCAGGCCAGTCGCGATTTCAGCCGCGAATCCGAACGGCAACTCGCCGGTTGAGGAGGGCGCTGACAGCGTTATTGTTATCGTACAACTATAAAAGGGCTCTGCTCCGCTATCCCATGGGTTTTACGGGGTAAGGCCCTTTATCTATAGGGTTTTTACTTGCGGTTACATAGCCAGGACGTTTTTGTCGTGGTCCTTTTCAAATTTTAGTTGTACGATGACGTACCTCTTAAGGTATTTCATTCACTTTCCGGCTCGAGGTTTGCGAACCATGACTCCACAAGAACTAAAATCCGTCCTGTCTTCCGGCTTGCTGTCGTTCCCCATCACTGACTTCGACGCGAAAGGCGACTTCCGCGCCGACACCTACGCCCGCCGCCTGGAGTGGCTGGCCCCGTACGGTGCCAGTGCTCTGTTCGCCGCGGGCGGCACCGGTGAGTTCTTCTCCCTGGAACCCACCGAGTACACCCAGATCATCAAAACCGCAGTCGACACCTGCAGAGGCCAGGTGCCGATCCTCGCCGGCGCCGGCGGCCCGACTCGCCAGGCCATCGCCTATGCCCAGGAAGCCGAGCGCCTGGGCGCGGCCGGCATCCTGCTGATGCCGCACTACCTCACCGAAGCCAGCCAGAAGGGCCTGGTGGCTCACGTTGAGCAGGTCTGCAACTCGGTGGACTTCGGTGTCGTGGTCTACAACCGCAACCTGTGCCGGCTCAACGCCGAAAGCCTGGAAATCCTCGCAGAGCGTTGCCCGAACCTGATCGGTTTCAAGGACGGCATCGGCGAAGTCGAGTCGATGGTCTCGATCCGCCGCCGCCTGGGCGAGCGCCTGACCTACCTTGGCGGCCTGCCGACCGCAGAGGTCTATGCCGCGGCCTACAAGGCCCTGGGCGTGCCGGTGTATTCCTCGGCGGTGTTCAACTTCATCCCGAAAACCGCCATGGACTTCTACAAGGCGGTGGCCGCTGACGACCACCAAACCGTGGGCCGCCTGATCGATGATTTCTTCCTGCCGTACCTGGCCATTCGCAACCGTTGCGAAGGCTATGGCGTGAGCATCGTCAAGGCCGGCGCACGCCTGGTCGGGCATGACGCGGGCCCGGTGCGCGCACCGCTGACCGACCTGCTGCCGGACGAAGTGGAGCAACTGGGCGCGCTGATCCAGAAACTCGGCGCCCAATAAGGCGGTTGCCTGCGGCGCTGTCGGGGCGCCGCAGGACCTCGATCAAGCACCGGGTGAGCCGGGTACAACGCAACAGGGACGCGTTATGAAGCTGCATCATCGACTCACGCTTATGGTCATCTGCACCGTGCTCGGCCTGCTGTTGATTGCCGGGTTCGGCTTGAGCGCCCTGCGCTCGAACATGCTGGAAAACAAACGCAGCGAAATTTACACCGTGCTCAATCTGGCCGCGCAGCAAGTGGCGTATTACCAGGAGCAGGAACAACGCGGCATCCTCAGCCGCGACGCCGCGCAAGCCAAGGCCATCGAAGCCCTGTCGAGCCTGCGCGATGGCAAGAAGACCTACCTCTGGGCCCGCACCGTGGACGCCCTGGGCCTGGTCCATCCCAACCCCGAGGTGATCGGCAAGGTCGACGTCGGCGTGACTCTGGTCGACGGTAGAACCAAGTGGCAGGGCTATCTGGACGGTTTGAAAAACACCCGGTTCGCCTACTTCGACGACCTGGCCAAATACCCGGGCGCCGAACAAGCGGTGCCAAAAATCAACGGCATCATCAAAATCGACGGCTGGAACTGGCTGGTGGGTTTCGGCATTTTTGTCGACGACATCGATGCCGCATTCTGGCGCCTGGCCTGGCAGTTTCTCGGGGTCGGCCTATTGGTGGTGCTGGTGACCACGGCGTTGGCCTTGAGCATGTCCCGAGGCATTTATCGCAGCCTTGGCGGCGAGCCGACCTATGCCACCGATGTGGCGCGGGCGATCGCGGCCGGTGACCTGAGCCGCGCGGTCAGCGGGCGCTTCGGCCCGCAGAGCCTGCTGGCGGCGGTGGCGACCATGCAGACCAGCCTGCGGGAAATGATCGTCGGCATCCACAACGGCTCCGGCCTGCTGGGCGAAGCGGCCAGTGGCCTGACCGGGCAGATGCGCCAGATCGACGGCGCCTCCCAGCAGACCTCGGAAGCCACCACCGCCACGGCGGCGGCCATCGAGCAGATGTCGGTCACCATCGATCATATTTCCTCGAGTGCCCGCGAGACCGAAGCCAACTCCGCGCGTTCGGCGCAACTGGCGGCCGACGGCGAGCAACTGGTGCACCAGGCGGCGGGGGCGATCCAGCAAGTGTCGGCCCAGGTCGAGGACGCCTCGGTGCGCATCGCCGGGCTGGTCAAGCGCACCCATGAGATCGACGGCATCGCCAGCGCCATCAGCGACATCGCCAGCCAGACCAACCTGCTGGCGCTGAATGCCGCCATCGAGGCGGCGCGGGCCGGAGAGCAGGGCCGGGGCTTTGCGGTGGTGGCCGATGAAGTGCGGCACCTGGCCCAGCGCACCGCGCTGGCGACCCAGGACATCACCCGCATGATCAATTCGATCCAGGTCGACACCGGCTCGGTGGTCGAGGGCATGACCGCCGTCACGCCCCAGGTGGCGATTGGCGTGGCCCTGGCCGAGCAGGCCGCCAACGCTCTGCGCGAGATCAATCGCGGGGCCTCGCTGACCCTGGTCCAGGTGCGCGAAGTGGCCAGCTCCACCGCCGAACAAAGCCAGGCCAGCGCCAGCGTGGCGCAGAACATCGAGAGCATCGCCAACCGCGTCGAAGACTCGGCGGCGTCGGTGCGCGCGGCCCACGGCAACGTGCATTCCCTGGAACGCCTGGCGGATGAACTGCGCGAATCCGTGGCGCGCTTTCGGCTTTGACACCCCCTGACCCCTGAAAGGAGATCCGCCATGCCCCATTGCATCATCGACTGCCCGGTTGCCCTGGCCCAGCGCGTCGGCGAGCAGACGCTGCTGGCCGCCGTGCATGACGCCCTCGATGCCTTCGGCGTATTCAAGCCTGGGGACATCAAGGTGCGCCTCAACGGCTTCAGCCATTACCGCTGCGGCGCGACCCAGGACGACTTCGTGCACGTGGCGCTGTACCTGTTCGCCGGGCGCAGCGCCGAGCAACAACGCAGCCTCGCCTCGGCGACCCTGGCCGCCCTGGTAGCCTTGCTGCCCGAGGTCGAGGCGCTGTCCATGGATGTGAGGGAAATGCCGCGCGAGACGTTCGTCAACCGCAGCCAATACCTCGAAGAAGCCGGGCGCTCGGCCTGAACCGACAGGTTCAGCCACCCCGGTGTGATGACTGGCAAAAACAAGGAAAACAACATGCCGTATCAAAACCCTGCTGTCGCTCTGCCCAAACGCCCCCTGGCACGCGCTGTCGTCGCTGCCCTCACGCTGGGCTGCAGCCTGCCGCTGTGGGCCCTGCAAGCACCGAGCAAGGTGCAAGTGCCGACCCTGGCCTTTGATGACCAGCAGATCATCCTGGTCTGGGAAAAGCCCGCGGACCACGCCGCGATCAAGGATTACCGGGTCTACGTCAATGGCACCCTGCTGGGCAGCGCCAATGGCAACAACGACAGCGTATCGCCGGCCAAGCCCTACATCGACCGCTTCTACGAGCAGGACCCGGCCAACTTCCACTACCGCATCGCCATCCACAGCTTCACCGCCCAGGGCCTGAAGCCCGACACCCAGTACCGTTTCACCGTGCGTTCGGTCGACGGCCATGGCAAGGAGTCCGCCGACAGCCCGGCCGTGGTGCAGCGCACCAGCCCAGTCCCGGCCCTGTTCGATGTCAAAAAATACGGCGCCAAGGGCGATGGCAGCAGCCTCGACACCCTGGCAATCCAGAACGCCATCGACGCCTGCACGGCCGGCTGCAAAGTGCTGCTGCCCAAGGGCACCTACAAAAGCGGCGCGCTCTACCTCAAGAGCAACATGACCCTGGAAATCGCCGAGGGCGCGACCCTGCTTGGCTCCGAGCGTGCCGAAGACTATCCGCTGGCGGGTTACATCCAGTATCCGTACTCGACCACCGTGCGCCCGGCCTCGCTGATCAATGCCTTGCCGCGTGATCCGAAACAGCACCAGACCTTCGAAAACATCCGTATCGTCGGCAAGGGCACCATCGACGGCAACGGCTGGAAGCGCCAGGCCGACGTCAAGGACGAACTGGGCCGGCCGCTGCCGTTCTACCTGCCCAGCGACAACACCCGCTACATGCAGGACGGCATCCTGGCCAAGGCCCAGGTCGAGCAAGCCGTGGCCCGGGGCCTGAACGTCAAGGACGCCTACGGCCAGATGCGCTCGTCGCTAATCACCCTGCGCAACGTGAAGAATGTGTTCTACGGCGGCTTCACCGTGCTCAACCCGGCGTACCACGGGATCATGAACCTGGAAACCGAAAACGTGGTCATGGCCAACACCACCCACAAGACCTACGACGCCAATAACGGCGACGGCATCGAATTCGCCAACAGCAAGGGGGCGATGGTGTTCAACAACTTCTTCGACACCGGCGATGACTGCGTCAACTTCGCCGCCGGCACCGGGGCCGAAGCGGTGAAGCAAAAGCCCCAGGAAGATGCGTGGATCTTCAACAACTTCTTCCGCAAGGGCCACGGCATGGTGGTCGCCGGCAGCCATACCGGTGCCTGGATCCAGAACATCCTGGCTGAAGACAACGTCTCCGACGGCACCGATGCCGGCCTGCGCATGAAGAGCACCAACTTCATGGACGGTGGCGCGCGCAACGTGGTCTTCCGCGATTCGGCGATCCGCAACACGGTCAAGCAAGCCTTTATCTTCACCCTCGACTACAACGACCCCAACGCCAAACTCGACTACACCAAATCCACCGTGCCCGGGCAGTTCAAAGACATTCGGGTCAGCGACGTCAGCGTCGAGAACGCCAAACTGGCCGCCATCGAAGTCAAGGGCGAAGGCAAGAACAACGCCTACCACCAAGGCCTGACCTTCGAGCGCGTACGCTTCAGCGGCACCGCCAAAGCCAAGATCGATGGCCTCAAGGACTCCCGCTTCGACACCCTGCGCTTCACCCAGACCGGTGGCGCCAACCCTTGGCAAATCAGCGACAGCCCGGGCTTGACCTTCAAGGATGTGGAGCCGGCTCCCTTGTAACGCTCAAATCACCCACCCATAAAAAAACCGCCTGTGAAAGATCACTTAAGCGATAGAGCGGGCACCCACTAACCTGTGGCGAGGGAGCTTGCTCCCGCTGGGCCGCGCAGCGGCCCCAGACCCAGCCACCGCGCTCTGTCATGGTTTGCGGACGCCGGCCGCCCGAGCGGGAGCAAGCGCCCTCGCCACAGGTTAAGTGTTCGTTCTTACCTGATCAGCGTTCGCTTTTGGGGGCGGTTTTTTTGTTGGGCGTTTGGCATCGAATCATGAAGCGCACACGCACAGTCAGGAAAGCTGGCTGTGCTTTTCGAAGCCTCTGTCGAGGCGCTTTTCACCTCGATGCAACGGACCTAGCGTTGCTCAAGAGCCGCCAAGACATGTATCGGATCATTGTGGATGGCCCGCAGCAGTGCCCGTGCCGGACCTTCTGGCGCCCGTCGGCCTTGCTCCCAGTTCTGCAGCGTGCCCACGGCAACGTCGATCGCTTTGGCAAAGCGCGCCTGGGAAAGCCCCGTGGCTTGGCGAATCATTTTGACCTTCACTGCGTCAACGTGAAATTCACGTGATGGCGGACGCTCACCCCGATCAATTTCATCCATCTGGGTCATGCTTTCGACCAGGCGGTTGAATAGGTTCTTTTCCATTATTTCCACCCTTTGTTTAACGCGCTCAGGACTTTCTTTTCAGCTGGGGAGAGATCGTCTTTGATGCCCTTGCGGTAGATCAGAATCAGCCGGATCTGGTAGGCCGCCGAGAGGTGGTAGTAGATCACCCTGACCCTACCGCTCTTGCCTTTGCCCTGAGCAGTCCAGCGGACCTTTCTTAGCCCATTGGTACCCGGGATCACATCACCAGCCGTTGGAAACTCGGCCAGGAACTCTTGAAATTCGCCGTAGATTTCATCGTTTAGAAGCTCGCCAAGATCTTCTGTAAAAATGGGAGATTCAATGAAGATCATCTTGATAATCTATCCGCCATTGGCGCATACAAAGATTAGAGATGCACTCTCTGTTGCGCAACACTTTGCCGATCAAAATGCAAAAAGCCCGTAACTTGGCCTATGACTCTCCTCGTGGCGAGGAAGCGTGCTACCGCTGAGCCGCATAGCGGCCCCAAAAACCAGCCACCAGCCTTTATCAGACGCAACTTGTTACTCAGGTTTACGGTCTGCTCCCTGACGTCGTTTGATCGAACTCGGCCTTTCGCTATCGCCGCATTCTCGGTCTGCGTCCTGGCGATATGCAGCCAGTCGATGCATGAGCGAGGGCTTCGCAGGTCGGGATTTTCCTGCTGGCGTGGAACAGCGGCAGACGAAGGATGAGCCGCGAGGTCGAGGCTAGCTTGGGGTATGGAGGGACGCAACCTTGGGCAAAGTGAAGTAACAACTGGGGTGTTTCTGTGGCGGGTTGTGAGGTTCATTTGGCATCGAATCATGAAGCGCACACGCACAGTCAAGAAAACGGGCTGTGCTTTTCGAAGCCCCCGGCGAGGTGCTTTTCAGCTCGATGCAGGGTGACGGAGCCAAATAAAAATGGCGTGATGCCATCGGGTTTACATTGCGCGGCGTCACCCTGGTGAATAGCGCGCGCAATCCAGTAATGGCGGTGATGATTTAAATCACGACACGGCCTACGCACCTCACTGGTAATGAACCAGGCAATGCTCAACCCACTGCCTGGCCCATCGCGGCCCTTAGAAATCCCAGCGGGTAGTGACCATCACATTGCGCGGGTCGCCGTAGTAGGCCGAGGTGTAGAAGCCGATGTTGGTGTAGTACACCTTGTCGAACAGGTTGTTGACGTTGAGGGTCGCCGACAGGTTTTCCGTGAGCTGGTAGCGGGCCATCAGGTCCACCAGCCAGTACGGGTCCTGGGTGAACTCTTCGGAGCGTCGCTTGCCGCTGTTGTAGAGCGTCTGCCAGCCAGCGCTCTGCCAGCGTGCGCCGCCGCCGAGGGTGAGTTTGTCCAGGCTGCCCTTGAGCTTGTAGCTGGTGTAGAAGCTGACCTGGTCTTCCGGCTCCCAGGTCGAGACCTTTTCGTTCTCGGCGTCGCGGGCGATCTTGTGGGTGTAGCCCGCCTGCAACTGCCAACCGGGGTTGAGTTCGCCGGAGATTTCCGCTTCATAGCCTTTGGTCTTGGTCTCGGTGCCCACATAGGCGCGGTCGTTGCCCGGAATCGAGTTGAACAGCGTGTCGGCCAGCGGTCGATTTTTTTCATGCACTTCGAAATAGGCGAGGCTGGTATTCAGGCGGCCGTCGAAGAACTCGCCCTTGAGGCCAAACTCATAGTTCTTGCCTTCGTTGGGCTCCAGCATCTTGCCGTTACGGTCCTCGTATTCGGTATGGGGCTGGAAGATCTCGGTGTAGCTGGCATAGGTGGAGAAGTTGTCGTTGAGGTCGTACACCAGGCCGGCATAGGGGATCACCTTGCCGCTTTCCTGGCTGTCACGTGTGCCGGTGACCTGGTAGTTGGCGATCCGCGCGCCGAGCAACAGGTGCAGCTCATCCATCAGGCTGAAGCGCCCGGTGATGTATGAGCCGGTCTGGCGTGTGGTCAGGTCATTGATCTTGGTCGGCTGGTTCCACAGGGGTTCGATGGCTTCGCCGTGCCATTGGTAGAAGTCGTAGGCGTTGTCGATGAAGGTCGGCCTGCCGTAGTCCTTGCCCTTCCACTTGGAAATGGACAGCGACTGGCCTACCACCAACTGGTGCTCGCGGCCGAGCAATTCGAAGGGCCCCGAGGCATAGACATCCAGGCTGTCGGCGGTGGTTTCGCCGGTGTACTTCTGCGCCCAGATCGAACTTTCGGTGGCGCTGTCCTGGGAAATGTAGCCCAGAGGCGAGTCGTAGCCGTTGATCTGATGGTTGTACTGGCCCTTGGTCACCCAGCCGTTGGCAAAGCTGTGTTCGAGGGTGGCGAAGGCGGTGCGGCTGTATTGGGCCCATGAGCTCCATTTCGGGCCGTTGTTGAATGAGCGCGGCAGGTCCAGGCGATTGCCAACGGCATCGTAGACGGTGCGGGAGCCGGTCCAGCTGGAGCCTTTCGGATCGCTGTCCTGATAGTCGGCGCCCAGGGTCAGCAGGGTGTCTTCGTCCAGGTCGACTTCGAGGATGCCGTAGTACACGCCGGTCTTGCGTGAGTAGTGGTCGAGGAAGGATTTCTTGTCCTGGTAGGCCGCCACTGCCCGGCCGCGTACGTTACCGGTTTCGGTCAAGGGACCGCTGACGTCGATCTGGGTGCGGTAGTTGTCCCAGGTGCCGGCACCGAGTTCGATGTTGCCCTGGAACTCGGCGGTCGGCTTCTTGCGAATCAGGTTGATGGTGCCGCCGGCGCCACCCGCGCCGGTGAGCAAGCCGGTGGCGCCCTTGAGCACTTCGACGCGGTCATAAATGGCCATGTCGGTGAGGGTCTGGCCCGCCGAGTACTGGGTGTCACGCAGGGTTGGAATGCCATCGTACTGAAAGTTGACGATGGAGAAACCGCGGGAATAGTAGTTGGTGCGCTCGGAGTCGTAGGTCGAGACGGTGATGCCCGGGGTGTGGCGCATCACGTCATCAATGGCATTGAGCCCGAAATCATCCATGACCTGGCGGGTCACCACCGAAATCGATTGCGGGGTTTCCCGTGGGGTCAACACCAGGCGCGTGGCGGTGGCGATGGTGCCCGGGGTGTAGGACCCGGTGCCTTCGGTCACGGTGCCCAACTGGTTGGCGATAACCTCGGTGGAGCCCAGCTCCAGAGCGCCCTCGGTCTTGATCGCGACCAGCACATAGCCGCCGTTGCTCTGCCGTTGGGCCTGCAATCCGCTGTTGGCAAGCAGGCGCTGCAGACCGTCGTCGACGCTGTACGAGCCTTTGAGGCCGGCGGTGTTGAGGTGGCGGGCCTGTTCGGTGTCGAAGGAAATGGTCACCCCTGCCTGCACGCCAAATTGAGTCAGGGCCTCACCCAGCGGGCCGGCGGCGATCTGGTACGCGGCCTGGCTCTGGGCCAGGGCGGGAACAGGCGTCAGCGCCAGTCCGGACAGGCTCGCGAAGCTCAGGCCAAAGAGGGCCAGGCGCACTGCGCGAGGCAGCGAGGTCCGGGCGTAGAGGGGAAACTGGGACATTAAATGATCCTTCCGTTGTCATGGCAGAAAGGCGCTGTAATCGCGGCTTGTGTCATGGACGGATGAGAATCGAAATCAGCAAGGTCGCCCGCCGGATATTTTCAAATGGCTCTCAGGGCGGCTCGATACTGGCCCAGTAACGGGTCAGGTAGCGCACTTTTACCGGCAGGGTCTTGCTCAGGTTTTGCAGCACGGTATCGGTGTCGTCGATGCGGAAGGCTCCGGAAATGCGCAGGCCCTGAACCGATGCCGCGCAGCGCAATACGCCCGGGCGATAGCGGCTCAGCTCCTGGATAAAATCCCCCAGGCGCCAGTCGTTCACGCTCAGCATGCCCTGGACCCAGGCGGTGGAGGCCGGGGGTAAAAGGTCAGGCGCCTGGACGTGATCACGATCGAACGTGACCTGCTGCCCAGCCTCCAGGCGCAGAGCGCGCTCGACATGCTGACGCGGCCCCACTTCCACCGCCGCCTGCAATACGCCGACTCGCGTCTGCTCGTCCAGTTGGCGCACGCTGAACTGGGTGCCAAGTGCGCGGATGCGACCTTCAGCGGTCTGCACGATAAAGGGCCGTTGGGCGGGGTCCTTGGCGGTCTGCACCAGGATTTCGCCACGGTGCAGCTGGATCAACCGCTGCTCTGGGTCGAAGCGGATATCGATTGCAGTGTCGGCGTTCAGCTCCAGCTGCGAGCCATCGTCCAGGCGCAGCGAACGACGCTCACCCAGGCCGGTGCGTTGCTGAGCGAGCATCGAGCGATACGGCACCTGTTCGACTGCCAGCCAGCTGCACCCGCCGACGGCCAGCAACATGCCGAGCATTTTCAACACGTCCCGGCGTTGCGCCCCGGCCGCACCAAGGCTGGAGAGTGCTGCCTGTCTGGGCATCATCGACCATTGCTGTTGCAGTGTTTCGACGCGCGCCCAAGCCGCCGCGTGCTGCGGGCTGGATTGCAACCAGAGCTGCCAGGCCCGGGTTCGTGCCTCGTTGACCGTGCCGTCATTGAGCTGCACATACCAGGTGGCGGCGGCTTCAAGGGTCTTGAGGTCCGGGGCAGCAGGCATCAGTTTTCGACCAGCAGCAGGCAGCGGGTCATGGCACGTATCAGGTGATTTTTGACCGTGGTCACCGACACCCCAAAACGCTCAGCGGCGGCAATGTAGGTCAGCCCCTCAAGCTGCACCGCGAGGAAAATCTCCCGGGTACGGGTGCCCAGTTCATCGAGCAGGCTATCAACCGCCACCAGCATCTCGATGATCGACAGGCGAACCTCCGGCGACACGTCAACCGGCTCCGGCCTCTGGGCCAGTGCGTACAGATACGCCTGCTCAATGGTGCGGCGACGGGACTTGTCGATCAGCAGCGAACGGGCAATGGCGCTGAGGTAACTGCGCGGCTCGCGGATCGGCGCGTCGTTGCGGGCCGTCATCACCCGCAGGAAGGTGTCCTGCGCCAGGTCCGAAGCATCGGCAGCATTGCCCAGCCGTACGCGCAGCCAGCTTTTCAGCCAACTGTTGTGTTCGCTGTACAGCCGATGAAGAGCTGAATGATCAAGCGCCGACATGAGGGTTTCACCAGTGCGTAAATGGTAATCGCTCGCATTGTCGTGATGGGAGGGTATTTATGCAAGGGGGCGTTCGGGCAGCCGACGATGGGTGGACCAACGCCAGCTCAGGGCACGTGGCGGCGACGTGCCCGGCGCTCATCATGTGAAGGCGGTGTTGGCGGGCTGCGGTGGCGTTCGAAAAAGCGCGGTTGCGGCTTTTGCCGTGAGTCAGGACTGTCGATCAATATCGCGCCGCAGAACGACCGCGGTGGTGATGTCCTCAACGGACTCGTGACTGGCTACGGCATCCCTGACTCGATTCAGGTCATCGATGGTGCGTGATTCGACCTCAATCACCAGGTCGAGCTGGCCACTGACCGAAGAAATGCGCCGCACCTGGGAGTTCTGCGCCAGCAGGTCCAGCAGGCCCATGGCAGGGGTGCGTTTGAGGCTCACAAGGAGGATGGCGCGAATCACATTGGCATCGATTTCGCCGATATCCGCTCGGTAGCCTCTGATCACGCCATTGCGTTCAAGGTTGATCACCCGCTCGCTGGTAGCGCTTCTTGAAAGCCCGATTCTGGCTGCCAGAGCCTTCAGCGCAATGCGCGCCTCTTTGGACAGAATTTCGAGTATTTCGCGATCTTTCGTGTCCAGGTCGCGCATGAGAACTCCCCCCGTTGTGCTACCGAATTTGTGCCGGTCGATTCCGACAATATGCAGGCCAAAGCCGACCGCATACTTACTGTCCTCCCCTATTTCGCATGCCAAGCTATCTGAAAAAAATGGCTTGGAAAACAATTACTATGACGAACCTTTCCCACCCCGCCCCTCAGTTCTCGATGAGGGATGCCGAAGCGCTGGCTGAACAGCTTTACAACGTTACTGCTACGGCATCGCCTCTGGACGGTGAGCGAGACCGCAACTATCGGCTGAAGACAGGCAGCGATGCGGGGTGGATTCTGAAAGTCGTCAATTCGACCGAGCCACGGGTTGAAAGCGAACTGCAGACGGCCATTCTCAGTCATCTCGCCAGTAACAGCCCCGAGCTTGCGGTGCCCTTGCTCAAGAAAAGCCTCACAGGGGATTTCCTGGCCTCGGCAGTGGCACCCTCTGGCGAAACCCATGCGGTGCGCCTGGTCAGTTGGTTGCACGGAACACCGCTGGCCGAGGTCACGCGCACGTTCGAGCTGATGCGCAGCCTGGGTCGATCGTTCGGTGATATGGATCGGGCCCTTCAGGGTTTCATGCACCCGGGCGCGATACGTGATCTCGACTGGGACTTGCGTCACGCCGCACGGTCCAGATCACGCCTGCATTTCGTGGAAGACCCTGGCAGAAGGGCGATTCTGGAACGCTTCATTGACCGGTTCGAAAACACCGTTCAACCCAGGCTTTCGCGATTGCGCACCCAGGTCATTCACAACGATGGCAATGACTGGAATGTCCTCGTCGATCCCCAGGACCATCAGACAGTCTCCGGCATCATCGATTTTGGCGATGCGGTCCATACGGTGCTGATTGCCGAAGTAGCCATCACCTGCGCCTATTCCATTCTCGACATGGAAGATCCGATCGGCGCGGCCGCCGCGCTCACTGCCGGCTTCCATGAGACGTACCCGCTTCAGGCGCAGGAGCTGGACGTCCTCTTCACTCTCATTGCCATGCGCCTGGTCACAAGCGTCACCTTGTCGGCCTCACGCTACGACCGGACCCAAGACAATCCCTACCTTGCCATCAGCGAAGCGCCGGCCTGGCGCCTGCTGGAAAAAATGGACCGCATGAACCCGCGACTGGCGACGGCGATCCTGCGCAAGGCCTGCGGGTTTGACGCGATCGAAGGTGCTGGGGCGGTTCGCCGCTGGGTGGCCGAAAACAGGCAGTCATTCGCGGATATCGTGCGCCCATCGGCGGCGACCCTGAACAAGGTGATTGTTCCGTTCGCAGATGCCTCCCACGTGATGACCATCGCTTCAGCCGAGCAGCGCCCAGCGGAGGCCACCCAGTGGTGGAATGATTTCTCTGCCGAGCACAAGGTGCCGCTGGGTATCGGGCCATGGGGCGAAGAGCGGACCATCTACACCGACACGGCGTTTGAATCGCGATTTATCGAAGGGCAGCGGCGGATCATTCACGTAGGTGTCGACTTGATCATGCCGGCTGGAACGCCTCTGTATACCCCCGTCGCCGGCGTGGTGCAAAGCGTCGAGGTCGAGCTTGAGCCGCTTGGCTACGGCGGTTTGATCATGCTCGAACACGCGCCTGAAGGCTGTCCGCCGTTCCTGACCTTGTGGGGGCACATGGCGCACGAAGCCATGGCGCGGCTGAAGCCCGGGGACTGTCTTGAGGCCGGCGCGCTGGTTGGATACATGGGGGCGGATACGGAGAATGGCGGCTGGATCCCCCATGTGCATTTCCAGATGTCCACCGACACCCAGCTCAAGGCGAGCGAGTTCATTGGCGTAGGCGAGCGGGCTTACCTTGATGTATGGGCCGACGTTTTTCCCGATGCATCGGTTCTGGCCGGGATTCCTCCGGAAACCTACAGCCAGGAGGGACGGACCAAGGCCGAGATTGTGGCGAAGCGTAAGGAATTGTTGCTTCCCAACTTGTCGATTTCCTATTCGGACCCGATCAAGTTCGTGCGCGGTGATGGGGTCTGGTTGATCGACAACTTTGGCCGGGCGTATCTGGATTGCTTCAACAATGTCTGCCATCTCGGCCACTCTCATCCCGATGTGGTGCAGGCACTTTCGCGTCAGGCTGCACAACTGAATACCAACACGCGTTACCTCCACGACACCATTGTGGAGTACGCCGAACGGCTCACCGCGACCCTGCCTGAAGGCTTGGCAGTTGCCTCCTTCGGGTGTTCCGGCAGTGAAGCAAACAGCCTCATGCTGCGCATGGCGCGCAATCACACGGGCCGCAACGACGCCATCGTGCTGGACTGGGCTTACCACGGCACCACACAGGAGCTGATTGATCTCAGCCCCTACAAATACAAACGCAAAGCCGGTAAAGGCCGTGCAGAACATGTGTTTGAGGCGACCGTCCCGGACACCTACCGTGGCGTCGAACACTGGCCGTTCGAGGAGCTTGGCAAGCGTTTCGCTGAAAGTGTGGCGCAGCAGATCGAGACCATGCGCAAGCAGGGCAGGTCCCCGGCGTTCTTTCTGGCAGAGTCCATTCCCAGTGTCGCCGGGCAACTGTTCTTCCCGGAAAACTACTTGAAAGAAGTCTATGCAATGGTTCGTGCAGAAGGCGGTCTTTGCCTGGCTGACGAAGTCCAGGTTGGCTTTGGTCGAGTGGGCAGCCACTGGTGGGCCTTTGAAACCCAGGGCGTCGTGCCCGATGCAGTGTCCATGGGCAAACCCATTGGCAATGGGCACCCCATGTCGGCGGTGGTCACCACACGCGAGATTGCAGACAGCTTCAACAACGGCATGGAGTACTTCAATACCTTTGCCGGCAGCCCGGTTTCATGTGCCGTAGGACTCAGCGTGCTCGATGTGATTGAGCGCGATAACTTGAAACTCAACGCCCTGACAGTTGGCAATTATTTGCTTGATGGCTTTCGCAAACTGCAACAGCGATACGACGCCATTGGCGACGTACGCGGCCTGGGCCTGTTCCTGGGGATTGAGCTTGTCACGGATCGCAAAAGCAAATTTCCAGCCACGCAACTGGCCAGGAAAGTCGCCGATGGTGCCCGGGAGCGAGGCATTTTGATCGGCACTGAAGGCCCCCATGACAATGTGCTGAAAATGCGCCCATCGATGATTTTCAGTCAGAAAAATGCGGACTTTTTGCTTGAGGTCCTGGACGAAAGCTTCAAGGCCGCGCTCCAGTAAGTCGTGGACCCGGTGGGCGTGTGGCAAGAGGCGGAGGCGGAATGGCCTGCTGGGTTTTGTCGCACACTGTCCGCGCTTTGGCGCAGCACGCAGGACAAGCGCCGTGCCTGGCCGGCATAGTGTCGGCCAACTCCGGCAATGTGTCCGGCAGGCTGACACCTTGCCTGGTGCTTTCCACAATTGCCTATGCAAAGCTTTTCCTGAAGGCTGGGTGAAGAGCCCCAAAAAAATAAATAATAATTCTTCAGAGGTGCCATCCAATGCTAACCAGAACGCTCAAGGGTCTGATTGTCGCATCCACCGTGGCGGCCGCAGCGCTACTTTCCTTCACCGCTGCTCACGCGGACGACTTGAAGTCGATCCAGGAATCCAAAGAGATTCGCATTGCAATGAGCGGTCAATATTCCCCCTTCAGCTTTGCCAACGAGCAGAACCAGATTGTCGGATTCGACGCCTCCATCAGTGAGGCCCTGGCTGAGCGGATGGGCGTGAAAGTGACGATCATCACCACCCCGTTCGACGGAATAATTGCCGGCCTCCTGGCAAAAAAATATGACGCCATCATCGCCTCCATGACCATCACCCCGGAGCGCCTGAGGGCAGTGGATTTCGCGGGGCCCTACTACCACGCCGGCCGCACGATCGTGGTGAAGGAGGATTCGGCGATCCAAAGCCTGGATGATCTGAAAGATGTAACTGTTGGCGTCACGCTGGGGGACGCTCACGACAAATGGGCCAGGGCGCGCGGCAACCTGAAGGTGAGAACCTATAAAGGCCTTCCGGAAATGCTGGTCGACCTGGAAGCCGGGCGTATCAACGCGCTGGTGATGGACAGCGTTCCAGTGCTGGTCGCGGTCAAGGAAACAGGGCAGAAAGTGCGCATCATCACGCCTCCGGAAAGCGATGGCGGCATTGAAGGCATGGGCATTGCGCTACGCAAAAATAACCCCGAGCTCAAGGCGACAGTACAGAAGGCGCTTGACGACATGCTCGCCGATGGCAGCTACGAAAAGATCTCGATGAAGTGGATTGGCAAAGATATCCGCTGATTCATCTTCAGTCTGGCCCGGCTTATTCGCGGGTCAGTCAACCTGACTTTTCCGAGCGTTCCCATGGATCTGACACTCATACAGCGCACACTCCCATTCTTTCTGGAAGCGGCCTGGACTACGGTGCAAATCTCCGTACTTGCACTTCTATTGGGGTTCCTGATCGCAATCGTGCTGGTGGCCATGAGGTTGTCCGGCGTTTTCATAGCTCGATGCCTGGCAAGAGTCTACATAAGCATCTTTCGCGGGACGCCCTGCCTGGTTCAGCTGTTCATCATCTACTTTGGCGGACCCCAGATCGGACTCGAATTGGAGCCGTTTTCGGCGGGGGTGATCGGCCTGGGCCTGAACATCGCGGCGTACATGGCGGAATCGATTCGAGGTGCCATCGTCAACGTCGATCCGGGTCAGGTAGAAGCTGCGCGTTCGATCGGCTTCGGCAAAGGCCAGACCTTATGGCTGGTCACCTTGCCTCAAACGGCAAAGTTGATGATAAGGCCGCTGGGCGTAAATGCGGTCGCGCTTATAAAAGGCTCCGCATTAGTGTCAACCATATCCGTGGTTGAACTCTCCTATACCGCGCAGCGCTTTATCAGCTCAACCTACAAACCTTTTGAAATTTTTGCGGTGTCGGCAGTTCTTTATATTGCGATGGTCTACACGGTCAGATTGATTGTTGACTACCTCGATAATCGCTTCGCGGCAAGGTGAGACTCTTCAATGCAAAGCCTCGATCTAAGCATAGTTGCACCCTACTCTGAACTGCTGGCGACAGGCTTGTGGTGGACCGTTGTATTGTTTCTAAGCTCCAGCGTGTTAAGCCTGATGTTGGGAGTGGTGTTTGCACTTATCGTTCTTTATGCGCCCAGGGTCGCTGCTCTTCCGGTGCGCTTTATCACCTGGCTGCTGATGGGCACGCCGCTCCTTCTACAGCTGTACGTGATTTATTACGGCCTGGTGCAAGTGGGGATCGATATCCCGGCCTTGGTGGCAGGCATCATAGGCCTGAGCCTGCACTTCGCTGTCTACAATGCCGACGTGATTCGTGCCGGGGTAATGTCCGTGGACCCTGGCCAGATTGAAGGCGCCAGATCCATTGGTCTCAGCCGCGGTCAGGCCCAGCGTTACGTGATTGTGCCGCAAGCACTTCGCAGCACCATTGCGCCCCTTGGAAACAACCTGATCGTGCTGTTAAAGGACACCTCCCTGGTGTCCATCATCGGTATTGCAGAGTTGGTCTATAGCGCTCAGCGTGCAGTCAGCGAGACATACAGCCCCTTTGAGTTTTATCTGACCGTTGGGGTTATTTATTATGCGGTCAATCTTGTTCTGGAAGCCGGTCTGCACCTTCTCGAAAATAAGGTAGAGATGTCACGATGATCACAGAAAAGTCCATGATTGAGGTTAAAGGCGCTCGCAAATCCTATGGCGCCATTGAAGTTCTCAAAGGCATCGATCTTTCCGTCTCTCGCGGACAAATCATCGCCATTATCGGCCCCAGTGGCTCGGGCAAAAGCACGTTGTTACGTTCAATCAATCAACTTGAAGTGCTGAACGACGGTGAGATTTGGCTAGAGGGTGAACAGGTCAATCGCCCCTTGAAAGGCCGCGCGTTTGAACTGCATATCAATGCAGTGCGCCAGCAAATGGGCATGGTGTTTCAACACTTCAATCTGTTCCCGCATCTGACCGTGTATGAAAACATTGCCCTGGGTCCGATAAAGCTCAAAGGGTTTAGTAAAAAAGCATCGCGTGAGTTGGCGATGGAGTACTTGTCAAAAGTTGGACTGGCCAACAAGTTCGATGAGTACCCCTCTCGGCTATCGGGTGGGCAGAAGCAGCGCGTTGCCATTGCACGGGCACTGGCGATGCAACCCAAAGTCATGCTGTTCGATGAGGCCACATCGGCGCTGGATCCCGAGCTTGTCGAAGAGGTCAACTTGGTCATGAAGCAACTTGCTGCAGAGCACATGACCATGTTGATCGTCACCCATGAAATGCGCTTTGCGGGCGAAGTGGCAGACCGGATCATCTTTATGGACGGTGGCGTAGTGGTGGAGGAGGGCGCGCCGGGAGAGATCCTGAAAAACCCTGTTCACGAACGAACCCGGTCGTTCTTGAAAAAGCATCTGCACGATAGATAAGTCGCGCCGGATACAAGGGGTGTGGCGTATCGATCGGGCAATTGAAGCAGAAGCTGCGGGCAGGCCAGCCACGCGGTTACTGTGAAAACCTCGGAATCGGCCACCGCCGAAATCCGGGCCAGAACTCCCAGCCTTCCAGCGCCGCCCGGCGCCCGCCCAAGTCGCATGGCCAGAGCCAGAAGAACCGTCAGCAACTCCACCATGCAGGCACCAGACACGCACTCCACCCGCGACATCCAATCGAGAAACGGGGAGCGAACAGGGAAAGTTTTGACTTTCAGGGATGAAAAACAAAAAAGGCCCACCTTTCGGTGAGCCTTTTTCGTTGTTCTATATGGTGCCGGCACCAGGAGTCGAACCCGGGACCTACTGATTACAAGTCCAACAGATTGTCCAATAAACACAGGGAGTCTTTTGGAGCTGCTTATTTCATGGGGATATTAGGGAAATAGAAGGCGGACTTATTCGCCAGGTGTGGACGTTTTGTGGACGTTCTTCGCCAATGTGCAACCATTGCCAGTGGCTGAAGTGCTGTGCAATCTCCGATGACCTAAGCGTCTGGCCGAAAGCCACAGCCCACCTAGCTTTCGGCGTTCCGGCTTCACTTGAGCGCATGTGGCCAGGTGAGCTGTTCCAAGAGCAGTTCCGAATTTGAAAACAGGGGTTCTCCTGTGTTTTCTAAGTTTTCACCCAAGCCGGCCTGGGCTTTCATAGTTGCCGTGTTACCTGCGGTGCTACAGCGTGCCGTGTAAGCGCGTGACATTTCTCTGCATAACCTTGCACCCAGTGCAATCGCTACGTGCCGTCCAGACCCCGCAGCGGGCCTAGGCTGGCGCATGGTTTGCACCACCACATGGCTTTGCAAAAAAAAGGGACGCAAAGCCCGTCGGCGGGAGGGGGATAAGTGCTTTTTTGATGTGGTTTTTTCTTATCGAAGTGTTTCAGTTAGAGATTCGCTTGAGTTTTGAGACGATGACCGGCCAAGAACGGCCCCTAAATAGAATTTTGCCTGGAAACGCCCTATTTCAGGTCGGCTTGCTGACACTCCACTTTGCGCGGGGTTCCAAGCGTGATGTCAAGATGCTACCTTCATATTGAGCAACATCACTCTAGGAGGTAGCAATGATCAAAGGACAGTCAATCAATAGTGTTACGCGCCTTATAGCTGAGGCAAAAGGTGCGAAAAACGTGATGTTTGTAGTTCGTCGGGACTCTATAACGTTAGATCGACAAAAAGAAACTGGTATTCATTTCCTCCATCACGACGGAGATTCAATACTCGCATCAGACGTTGGGAAAGTTTCAAGCTTTAATGTCAGCGGTAAAGAGATCAAACGAAAAGATCTCCCATTGATAAAAAAGACGATACCTCAGTATCGTACTTGGAAGGATTGGCACGGACGGGAACATGATGGCATCCAGCATCGAACTATGGATGTCTACCCTATAGATTTTATCTCTCCCCCCTCTGAAAAACTATCACTCAAAGACATCGATGGCGTACCTTACATCTCCACTCGCTTAATAGATATTTCGGGTGATCCAGTCCCAGTCATACATTTAGCCAACTTACTACTTGAGTACTTTGGCGAGCTTGAAATATTTGACTTGTCAAAACATAGAATCTCGAACATACCTACTCGTCAGCTTCAATGGGAAGTACTACCTCCAGGCAAGTACCCTTGGAATAAAGCGTCAGAGTTTGTAACTCCATTTCTATCAAAGCTCAGCCAATCTGAAAAAGGGGTGATTGAGCATAGAATGCGAGAGATCTCTAAATACGAACCCGATTTTTTAGCAACAGGTCGCGGTGGCTATTCAGGATATTTTGTTTATGGATTCACATCTAAAAATCTTCATTTCTTAGAAAGTATACATCTCAATAATGCCACATATATTTTTGGCGACAATTGGGAGGAGCTTTCAGGCCTATCGAAAGAAGAAATTATAAATGGCGAGCACGAACATTCAAGAGTAATTCATGACAAAAGATGGATAGGAAAAATCCGTCAACTTTTACGAACATAAACATGACCAAACGTAATCGATCTCTTCATTAAAGGATGTGAAATGAAAGCTTTCTGTGTTTTCAATAATAAAGGTGGCGTAGGAAAAACCACTCTCCTGTGCAACTTAGCGGCGCACTATGCTTTACGGGGAAACAAAAAGGTGCTTGTTGTTGATGCCGACCCGCAATGCAACGCCACCGCATACATGTTTAAAGAAAAAGTACTTGATGATTTATACTCATTATCTAAAGATGGGGAAACTATAAATCAGCTAGTCACCTCTTTAAAGAAATCAAAGGGGTACTCCGATATTCCGATTAAAAAAAGCGAATCATTCGGCGTAGATGTTGTACCCGGTGATCCTCGTTTCTCTCTGGCCGAGGACTTTTTGGCAAAAGATTGGGTCGATGCCACTAGCGGACAAGAGCGAGGCTTAAAAACCACCTTCCTTTTTAGGGCACTACTCGAATGGGCATCCAAAAAGAAATACGATTATGTCTTCTTTGATATTGGCCCTTCTCTCGGCGCAATAAATCGCACTGTTCTCTTGTCATGCGATTATTTCATTCTACCTATGTCATCCGACATTTTCAGTTTGCGTGGACTTCAGAACATTGAAGTTGCGATCACCAGCTGGACTAAAGGCTTAGAACGCGGCCTTACGAGTTACAAAGAGGACAACAACGAAGATTTTCTTTTTGATGGACTACACCAACGCAATCCTCAAGGCATCAAGTTCCTCGGCTATGTCACTCAGCAATATACAGCTAAAACTGTTGCTGGAAAAAAACAACCAGTTGACGCTTATGAAAAAATAATTAAACGCATTGGGCCGGCCATTAAAAAAAGCCTAATAGAGAAGATAAACCATGGGAAAATTCTAGAATACAAACTTGGTGAAATACCTTACTTCAGCAGCTTGGTACCCATGGCTCAAACATCAACCAAGCCTATATTCATGCTGAAATCCGCAGATGGGGTGGTAGGCGCACACTTCGATAAAGTAAAACAGTTTGAAAAGGTTATTTCAGATATCGCTGCAAGCCTCAGCGCGAACATTAACGAGATAAACTGAATGTCAATTTGGCCAAAGGAGTTAATTCACTCAATTGCTTGCAGGCGCTGCGTCCTTTTTTTTGGCGCAGGAGTCTCTATGAATTCTTCTGGAAATGAAGGCGTCAGACCTCCCAGCTGGTCAGATTTTTTGACTGAGGCAGCGAACCAAATAGTTCCCCCAAGGAGAAAGATCGTAAAGGAAATACATGCACTTATTAAAGCAGGAGACTTTTTAACTGCGGCCGAAGTAATTCGGAACGAAATCAAACAGGAAAAATTCACAAACCTAGTGAAAGCTCGCTTCCATACTCCGGACTTCAAAGCAGCCCCAATACATAAAACGCTTTTCAATCTTGACTTGCGAATTGCAATCACACCAAACTTTGATAGCATCTATGAGACTGCAGCAGGAGAGCGTGGAGCTGGCGCGCTAACCACAAAAATCTATCACGATGATGATATCGCGGACTGCCTGCGCAGACATGAACGAGTCCTGATAAAAAGTCACGGAACAATTTCGTCACCTAATAAATTGATTTTCACAAGAACCGACTACGCAAAAGCTAGAAATTCCAATAGCCAGTTCTATGAATTATTAGACGCACTTCTCCGCACTCATACATTTATTTTCATTGGCTGTGGAGTTAGCGATCCTGACATTAGGTCTCTATTAGAAAACTACAGATACAGGCATCCTTTTGGGCAGAGCCATTACTTCGTAACTGCTTCGAAAAATTTCGGCCCTGAGGTTCAATCCGTATTGAGCGATTCTCTAAAAATAAACTTTATAGAATATGCAGCTACCAAAGACCATTCTAATCTTTCAAAAGAACTAGAATCACTGAAGGAACTAGTAGAGCTAGAAAGAATTGAATTAAGTAAAAATCAAGCATGGTAGTTAACGCAAACAAACTCGCTGCACCAGCTATCGCTCATTGCTGCCTTTCTCCGAAGGCAGTATGACGAAAAACATACTCATGCTCGCTAAAAAACATGATGCTTAAATCCGATTAAATCGGCAATTTTATCGTATTTAGACAACAGGCGAAGGTAGGCACAATCCACGAATGAAACTAGCGACAACAGAACTAATGAGCTAATCAGAGAGTGATTTTTTCTAGACTTTTACACAGCTTGGTTGCAACACCCGAATTGCTAAAAAAATCGCCGGAATTCCCTGGAACCGGTGTCGGACCGTGCGTGTGACTGGCCAGCTGGTTGTTCATCTGCTGCACTAGAATTAGCAAATCACACAGCACCTGCAGCACGTTGACCGATTCCGACCCCAACCAGGTCTTGGGGGCCTGCAGACGCTGACTGATCCCCACCACGCTTTTGCGCAGTCCCTGGATCTGCTCCTGCATATCGCCGCCCACAGTCGCGTTGTGCTTCTGGCCCACCACCAGGTTCAGGTCGCGGCCGGTGGCCTGGTGCAGGTCATCCACTGCCGCCAGGCTTGCGGATCCACCCGACAACAGCTTGAGCGCGCCCAGCGCCTCGATCGTCTTGATCCCACCCACTGACTCTTTCGAATGGTCGTCGACCGTCCTGGTGTGGTTCTGGAAGCTCTCGGTGTTCTCCAGGGCTTCCACTTCGCGCTCGATCGCCTTGTCCTGGATCTTGCCATCGGTTTGGCGCAGCCAGTTGCCGTCGGCGTCGACGCGCTGCTGGCAGGCCTCGCTATGCTGCCAGACCTGGTCGCCTTTCGGCACCCGGGGCAGGCTCAGGCCGTGCGGCAGGATCTGGGTAATAAAGGGCTTGTTCGGCAGGCCATAGGCGAAACTGACCACAACCGTGGTGCCTTCCTCGGGGAAGCCGAACATGCCGGCTTCTTGTCCGCCCATCGGCGCCGGCAGCGGCAGGCCGCTCAGGATCGGCAGCGCTGGATCTGGTTCGCCGTCGGGCAGCAGCACTTCGACGTCGACGCCAAAGCGCGGCCGGAAGTCGTCGCACAGCCCGGGCGCCGCCGGCGCATCCGGAACGGCCACCACCCGGCCAAAGCGTGGCAGGTGGTAACCGCCAGTGAGTTCGGGGAATTGCCGCTCTACGCTGCGACGGATTGCGTCGTCCATTTGATCGCCATTTGGTTGCCGGCAAGGGTCACGCTGGTGATTCTCTCGCCCTGGTTGAAGGTAGCGCCCGGGCGAAGTCCTGGAAGGACCGCAACCACAGCGCTCTGATTACCCTGGTAGCTGTCAAACAGCCCGGTGGGCAGCTGCAGCGGTGCCCGGGTGCCGAAGAAGCTGTCGGCCCAACTGCCCACGAAGACTTCGCCGTCGCCCTGCTGTTGCCAGATAAAGTCGGGGATGTTGAACACCTGGGCCAGGCTGTCCATGGCCAGGTAGCCGGTGGCCAGGCTGTAGAAGAACGGCGCCTTGACCGTGGCGTATGGCTGATCAGGCACCCGAAAGCGCAGACCGGTTTTGGTGCTGATCTCGGCCAGCACCGCTTGCAGGTCGACATGCCGCAGGTTGAGCGGCAGCGGGTTGGCCAGGATCGCCGCCAGTTCGCGGCACACCAGGATCTGCTGCATCGCATTAACCGCGGTCGATCGCTCGACGTAGCCGATGAAATGGCGCTGCAGCGTGCGCTCGTTGTAGCCGATATCCAGCGTTACCAGGCCTTTGACCGGGGCCCCGGCCTGAATGGTGAATGTCGCCCGGCCGGGGCTTTTGCTGTCCAGCCGCACGTCGTCCTTGACCAGGACATAGGCCTGGCCACCGATTGTCAGCACCTTGTGCAGTTTCATGCCTTGCCGCCGCCCAGGTAGTCATCCACCTTTTTCAGGACCGATTCAAAGCCGCTCAGCTCCTGGCCAGCCTCGCCGGTACCGCTGCCACCTTCGCCACCCACGCCCTGCCCGGGTGCCGATTGCGCGCTGACCGCGTTGCCGGCGCGGCGCTTCTCGACCTTTTCCGGGTTCGACAGCTTTTCGGACAGGGTGAACTGGACCAGCCAGGCGTTCAGCGAGTCATCTTGTCGGGCGCTGACCCCCTCGGAAAACTGCACCTCGCGGATGCCAAAGGCTGCGGCCGTGTCGTTGACTATGCGGTACATCTTGAGCTGGCCACCGCCGGCGGTGGCCTCGGCCAGGCGCATCAGGTCGCGCAACTGCACCTGGTCAACAAATGGAATCATCAGCGTGACCGCCAGGGTCTTGGGCTTGAAGCCCTTGTGGGCCGTCTCGGTGTTGCTGGTTTGGCCCGACAGGTCGTCGCTTTCAATACGCAGGTTGGCGGTGACCTTAAGCCGCTTGCCCCGCACCTGCTGGCCGTCGAGTAGAAGCGTCATAGGCCCACCAGTTCACGAACAAAACTCAGGCCCTGGTGCGACCCAACCAGCAGCACACCGGCAGACAGCACCCATTCATGCCCCGGGGCCTCGCCCTCGAGCATGGACCGACGCAGCTCGGTGGTGTTGCCGGGGCCCAGGATCCGCGCGCGCATGCTGTGGTCTGCATTGCCGCCAGCGAGCAACGCTTTCAAGTCGTTCAGCTGCTGGTCGCGGCCCTGCTGCTGAGCGGCCTTGCGGCCCGCCAGTGCGGCCAGGTCACCCATCGGCGAGCTGTCGGCCGCGTAGCTCTCCAGGACAGCGATCTGGCCGGCCATGGATTGCTTGGCCGCTTTGACCACCGTGCAGCGCTCCAGGGGCAACGATTGCCAACGGGGTAGCGGGCCGGCTTGGGGCATTACCCACTTTTCAGTCTCCAGCTGGGCCAGGTGGCGAGCACGTCGCTCAGTGCGCACCAGGTCAGGAATCGGCAACAGCGCATTGAAGCGCGCCAGGGTGTCGGCCAACTGGTCGTAGCGCGTGCCCAGGAACAGGATCGACAGCGCGTATTGCGGCCCGACCGGCAAACCGCCGTCGCCGGCGTCGGTCAGTTTGTCGGCCAGCTGCTGCAGCAAGTTGGGCGCGGACAGAAAACGCTGATGCCCTCGGCCCTGGCCGATCCCGTTTTGAAACGGGGTCACCGCCAGGCACGCCGGCGCGTCGCCCATCTGGCTGGCCAGTGCGGCGCGACCGGCGGCGATCGCGCCTGCAGCAGCGGCGCCGACCGGCCCCGGGTTGGTGCTGGCCATGCCGTCCAGGCCCGCCAGGCGTTGCGCGGTGCTGGCCAACTCGCCGCCGGCCAGGTCCTTGGCTGCAGACAACTCGCCCATCCACTGGGTGGCCTGCTCAGGCCAGCGCATGGTCACCGGTGCCCAGGTGTTCACTGAACACTCTCCCAGGTCGCCGCCTCGATCGCCGCCAGATCACCATCGGCCAGGCCTTTGTCCAGCGCCTGCTTGAGCTGATTTGCCTTCTGCAGCAGCTGCAGTTTGAACGCGGTAAAGTCGTCACCCACCTGGCGGATCTGCGCAAAGGTGTGTGGTTTGAAGTCATTTACGCCCGGCTTGTCGCCGCAGGCATAGAGGGTTTCCCGGCCCGCCATGATTACGCTGATCAGGTTTAACTGGTCGTCGAGTTCGCTGCCGTACCGGTAGGGTGAACCCAAGGCTTCCGAAGTAAAACCGCCTGTAATAGCGGTTTTACAGGCGCTGTTGATCCGCTGGGTTTGCTCTTGATGCAGGCGAACCAGGGTGGCCGGAATGTCGTCGACCCATTCGCCGTTGGACCATACCTGGCCTGGGCCCGGGGCGCTGAGCGTGTAGCCGGCGGGCCGCTCGCCCAGCCGATCGATCACCAGCGTTTCGCCGGTGCGGGTCTTGTACACCGTGAGCCCTTGATAAGAGACGATCAACTCCCAGCTTTTGCCATTCCAGCGCGGCACCTGGTGTTCACCTGGTGCGGGTGGTGGCACCTCCACACAGCCGCCGGGGATCAGCCATTCACCCGGGTTTATAGGGCAAGGGTCCGCGTTCGCGGCGCCAATCAAAATGCCCAGGTGGTCGGTCTGATACACAGTTTTTGTCGTCATGTTCTCGGCTCAATACTTGATGCAGAAAAGGAGGGCCACGTTTCGCGAGCGTGTTTCGGTGCCACCGGTCTTGTTCACAGTGACGGTGTGCGTGTGGCTGGGCGCGACGTCCATGGTTACGGTCGCGGTGTGGGTGTGGTCCCCCGCCGGCAAGCTGGCGGCGGTGGTGCCGTTCCAGCCGTTTGCCGTCGTTAAGTTCGGAGCACCGTTGCCCACGCTGCTGTTCGCTGCTCGGGGGGAGATGTGGGTGTGCTCGCCTGCAGCGTCGATCGTGGCGGTGGCGTTATGGACGTGCCCGCCGTCAGCGCTGGTCGTTGCCTCGTGGTTGTGCGCCTCGAGCATGGAGGCTTGCCCGCTGCCCAGCAGGCGCCCGGGATCAATGCCCCGGCCGTCGTCCAGGCCTCGAATGAACTCGCCCCGCATGTCGGGGATGTTGAAGGTGGTCACGCCGTCGCCGGCGCCGAAGGTGGTGCCGATCGCTTCGAACAACCCCGCAAACGTGGTCCGGCTGATCGCGGCGCCGTTGGCTTTCAACCAGCCAGCAGGTGCTGTCTTTCTGGCAAAGGAAGCCACCATGCCGGCCAATGGATAGACCACCTGGACCATTGCAGCGTTAACCGCCGCCGTGGTGGCCAGGATCTCGCTGTCATTGACGGTTGGATCGTCGGATTTGGCGTTGGGCAGATTGCCCAGGTCTACATCGTCCTTGGTGGTGCCCCGGGCGCGCAGGAGGGGGTAATCACCAGTTCGGGCGGCGAAGTGCTGCACCAGCGGCCCATCGATCGCTTCAACAGGGCGCAGGTCGACAACGTTGTTCACGGAAATCATATTGGCCAAGGCCACGCAGTAATGCCGCACGCCAGCGCTGTCGGTGTAGTCCGGGCACTCGTCCGCGTAGACCACTTTCCAGCTGGCCACCGTATCGCTCAGTTCACGCTGTAGCGACACGTCGAGCCAGGCCGTTGTCGGAAGGCCTTTACGCGGGAGTTTCTGAGATACGGGGATCTCCAGTCGTATGCCCTCCACATACGCTGTACCTGCCTTGACGTAGAACAGGGGGCCAACCTTTTCGAGCTGCAGCGCGCTGCCAAAGAAGCACGCCCGACCGAACACCTCGCGATTGCTCAGCCGCTCGCGCTCATCGATGCCGGCCAGGCGGACGGTGAAGTCATGCTGCCAGGTGTTCGCATCAATGGTGATTCCGGTCAGCGCCTGGGCGCCGTCGAACACCACCAGGAAGTTGCGGGTCAGGTTGTTTCCAACCTGCAACGGCGGGATGTTGCGGCGCTTTTGTTGAAGCGGCACATGAGCCACGGCAAAAAGCACGTCCTCGGCGCTTTCCAGGCCGATCCAGTTGAAGTCCCAATCGCCGACGTCCGATCCCATCTGAGCGCTGTACACGACCTGGTTAGGATTCACATAGCCGGCCTGGTCGGCGCCGATCGGCTGGGTATGGACGATGTGCGCGGCATCAGGTTTGGCGGCTGAGCGGTCCACAGGACCGGTCGGGTCCAGTCCTGGGACGTTGGCAAAAACGAACCGGGCGATCTGCAAACCGGCGCGGTCGGCAAGTTTTTGGGCGATCAGGCTTTCACCTGCAAGGGTAATGCTGGCTCCCATGGGGGCTCCTACAGGCTGGCGACCAGCGTTTGCTGATCGTCGTGGAAGTGAACGATGGTGGCCGACAGGCGCACCGGGGTGATGGTCGAGAAGTCGTATCGCCTGCAGGTGCGCCCGTATTGCTGGATCAGCACACGCAGCAGCTCGGGGTTCTGCGACAATTGCGAGTCGGAGAAGCGCAACAGCACCACATCCCAATCCCGATCCGGCTCGCGCTCCTCGATCTCGACGTAGCCCACGCCCAGGCGCTCCAGGATGCGTTTCATCCCGGCCGTGCTGCCGGCGTCCACTGCGTTGATGAATGCGTACTTGACCCGTAGCCGGTACAAGCTTTCGGGCTCGCCCTTAAAGCGGCTGATGTCGCGCTGCCAGGCCAACAGGTCGAGCACCACCAGGTGACAGGTGTCGGCGTCCATCTGCAGCAAGGGCCAGCGCAGCCAGCCCTCGACCTTTTCCCACCAGGCCTGTGCGGCCTGTTTGAGCTTTGTAAGCTCAGTGCCGGCCAGCCAGAACTTGAGGTTGATCTTAATCACGCAGCACCACCTGCAGGCTCTGGATCCGGGGTATGTTCAGCTCGGCCAGAATGTCGTCGGTGGCAAAGTGCAGCGACTCGATGCCGGCGAACTGCTGGTGCAGCTCCTCGGCCAGGCGGCTAAAGGAGAAGCGCGACTGTGGATAAGTCAGGGTCGGCTGGTAGTCGCTGGCGGTACTCTCGCGGAATGCGGCCCTGATGAACTGCTCGGCCTCGTCCTGCAGCTTTTGCCGCTGCTCGACGGTCACGGTTGAACGGGGCCAGATTTCTACCTGCAGCGCGTGGAAGGTTTCGGGCATCACCATCACCAGCAGGTCATCCCCGTGGCCATGGTTGCCCTGGTCGCGGATATGGGCGTTGATCTGCTCCAGGTACGTCGCCGCCGGCACACCGGCTTCGAACAACACAAAGGCGTTGGCACTGCCCGGGCCGCGTGGCGCGCCATGCTCGAAATAGACCCCGTCCGGCCGTACGCCCGGGAAGGTCGAGATCATGGCCCGGTATACCGCGTCGGTGTGCCATTGGTTGACCGCCGAGAACTGGTTGCGCACCCGCAAACGCAGCTCGTCGTTGGGTTCTGGATCTGCACCTGGTGCGATCAGCCAACCGTCGTTGTTCACCACCTGGGCAATTCCCGGTACCGGGACTGGCAGGATCGCGTAATAACCCGGGGCCAAGTTGTAGCCGGATCCGGCGTCGGTGGCCTTCACCGGGATCTCCAGCTGCATCAGACCATCAGTAAAGGCGCCGGCCACGGTGGTGACCAGTTGGTAAACGTGGCCATTGATCGCTGCAGACTGGATCAGGGTTCCGGCGGGTACGACCAGGGCGCCGCCGGCGGTCACGCGGGTGAACAGCAGCACGCCCTCTGCCTTTGTCGCGCCTTTGCGTGCGACGTTAACCGCCCAGGCCAGCATATCCAGCCAGGCGCCGCCGGCGGTCTTGACGAAAAAGTTAGGCAGAACCGTGCTGACAAAGAAGTCGAGGATCCACATAACCGGCTTGGTCACCAGGGCGGTGACCACGCGCCAGAACGGGGAGTAGCTGCTGGTGTTGCTGAGTTTGCTGCCCTGGGCGGCGACCTCGGCTTCCCAGGCCAGGCGCAGGCCGGCCTCGGTGGTGGGAATGCCGGCATCACTCAATGCCCGCTTGAAATCTACGTCGCTCACAACGTCACCTCGATATTGCCAAATTGCAGGGTGGTAGCCGTGACCAGGTACTGACCTGGCTGCAGCTGGGTGATAAGCGCGGTGCCCGGTACCAGGCGTTCGTCCGACTCCACCAGCAGCTCCAGTTGCTGGATACAGTCACGCTGCCGGAGGCGATCACGCTCGGCGACCAGGGTCACCAACAGGCCGCTGTCGCGGATCATGTGGGCGATGTCCTGGGCGATGCTGGCCCGGTCCTCGATCAGCAAGGGCTGGCGGGACGGATCCAGCACCAGGTCGTTGTCGACGATCCAAAGGTCTATGTATTCGCTCATCCGCCCACCGACATGGCCATCATGTTTTCAAGCTCCAGCGGGGTCATGGCCTTCCCGGTGTGGATGTTCACGTTCTCAACGCGGGTGCCGCTGTTCTGGCTGCTGTTGTTGTTCTGGATGCTGGTCAGCAGGCCGCCCGGGGGCACAGCGTTAGGCCGCGCCGGCGACAGGCTTGGAATGGCTCCGCTGATGGTTTGCTGGGCTTTCTGCGAAGCGCTGGCCACCTCTGCGGCGTTCACTGCCTGCTCGGCGCCGGGGATCTGCGGCATATCGCCCAGGCGGGCTTCGATGTTCACGCCCGGGATCTTGTTGATCATCTCGATTAGGCCGTTGATGGCCTTCTGAAAGATGCCCACGATCCCGTCCCACGCGCCCTTGGCCATGCCGGCCCAACCGCCCATTGAGTCGAACCAGTTAGAAAGCGCCTGCAGCTGCTCGAGCACCCACTTGAATGCCTCGCTGTTGGTCAAGGCCGCGGTCCACTCGTCCCAGTAGTAGACGGCGGCGATCACGATCGCGACCAGGGCGGCAATGCCCATCACCACCACGCCGATCGGGTTCGCCGTCAATGCCACGTTGACCAGCCAGATCACGCCCTGCCACAGCATCATGGCCACACGGATGATGCCCATGGTGGTATAGAGCACCGTCAGACCCGCCACATAGACGGCGATCACCGCCGCCTGCAGGAGGAAACCCGCCACGGTGCGCAGGTTGATCAGTTGGACCACTTTCCAGATCGTCACCAGGGCCATCCAAGCCATGCGGCAGGCCCCGACAGCGAAGGTCAGAAAGGAAACAGTGGCGATGATCGCCAAGATGGTCAGCGTGGTGATGCCGATCACCCGGGTGATGTTCGGGAAAAGCTGAGTCCAGCGGGTCAGCGTGCCGGCGATGCTGGTCAGCTTGGCCATCAAGGGTGTCAGGATCGGAATCAGTGCCTGGCCGAAGGCGACGCGTAGCGCCTCGATCGCGGCCGCGAACTGTTGCCAAGGGTCGACCATGGCCTGGGCCATCTTCTCGGCCTCTTCCAGGCCGCGCACCTTGCCCAGCTTGTCCATGCTGTTGCGCAGGCGGTCCGAGTCCTTAGCCAGCGCCCCGATCACCTGGGCGCCTTCGCCGCCGAAGGCTTCCATGAGTTTGGTGCCGGCCGATGCGCTGGTCAGGTCGCCCAGCTTGCCTTCCAGTTTGGCCATGATGTCGAGCATGGGCAGGGCCTTGCCCTGGTTGTCGGTGAACTTCATGCCCATCTTTTCAGACGCGGCGCCGAGGTTTTCAAAGAACGCCTTGTACCTGCCGCCGGCGTCGCCGCCTTCCATGGTGCTGCTGAGCGAGCCGATCACCGCGAACTGCTCGGCAATGTCGACGCCGCCGGCGGTGGCGATCGCCCCGACTTCCTTGAAAGCGTCCTTGAGCTGCGCGCCGTCCGTGCGGAACAGCTGCACCGCAAGGGCCGTCTGGCCGCTCATTTTCTCGACCCATTCAGCCTTCCCCATGGCATCGGCCTGGCCCTTGAACAGGTTGTACATGGTGCCGACGTAGGCCCCCATGGTGTCTGCGTCCGATTTGGTGGCCTTGGCCAACAGGTTGCTGGCATTGGTGAACGTCGCCAGCTGGCTGCCGGTCAGGCCCTTGATAGCGCCCTCGATGCTGTACGCCGAGGCCACAAAGTCCCGGGCGTTCTCGCCGTAGTTCACCGAGAACTCCAGGGCTTTCTGATTGAGCGAGGTCAACGCGTCCTCAGCCACGCCCAGCGATCGGACCTCGCCCAGGGCGCGGTTCATCTCCAGGGCGGGCTGCAGCGATTCTTTGATGCCGACAAAAGCGCCCGTCATGCCTGCCAGGCCAAGCCCCATCGTCTTGATGTTCTTCTCGCTCTGTTCGGCCAGGTTGGAAAACCCTGTTTTTACCTTGCCCAACGGTGCGGTGACCTTGTCGGTCAGGGCCAGGATGAAGTCCAGGCGGGCGCTGCGGTCAGCCATGCTTTTTTATCCGTTCAACGCATGGGCGATGCCGTTTGCCACGGCAATCTCCATGCGTCTCCAGTGCTCGTTTTCCAGCCACTGCGCTGTGCCCATGTTCTCGATTGAGGGCTCAGCGCCAGGCAGCCAGCGGTTTGTCATGGCCATCAACTGGCCCAGGCCGTCTTCGGTCAGGCGGTCAGCGCGTTCGAGGGCTTTTTTACGATGATCTCGACGTCAGGCGCGTACTCCTCGAGCAGCGCGCCGGCGATCTGCATGGTCATCACCGGGTTGGCCAGCAGCTCACGCAGGCCTGCGCGCTGCTCCTGGTTGACGGTGGTGCTCAGCAAATTGTGCGACGGTGCGACCTTGTTGGTCGCTGTCATGGCGTTGAAGTACTTGGTCACGTCCTGGGGCGACAGGGTGAATCTGAAGTCGGTTTCGCCGATTTCCAGGGTGATTTCGCGGCTGTTGATACTCATGGGTATTGCTCCTTTCAAAGGTTGAGGGTGGTGGCCGTGGTGCCAATCAGCGCAGGCAAACCCGGCGTGTGTGGTCCTGCAGGCCCAGGATCATTTGCTTGCTCAGGGCAAGCTGATCTCTGAGGGTGAAATAATCCGATCGAGCGTCTGCTGCGAGTTCGGCGGTTCCTGCATCAGCCAGGCCGCCGGCGCCGGCGTTGGTGGGCACTGCGGCGCTGCAGGTTGCGGCGATGCGCAACCGCTGACGGCCAGCGTCAACAGCACGGCGCAGGTCGAGGTTTTCAGTACGTGCACGATTCAGCTCCTGGGTACGGGCAAGGTCGATTTCATCGCGAGCGGCGAGCGTTTCGGCACTGACGCGGGCCGCTTCACGCAAGCTCGCGGCTTCGCCCTGGGCGGTGTCACGCTCAGTGCGTGCGGTGTCGCGGTCTTGAACGACTTGCACGAACCAAAACAGAGGAATAAGCCCCGTCAGTGCCACGGCAAGCAGGAAACGAAACGGGGTGATGGTCATCGCGTGCACAGCTCCACTTCTGCCAACCGGCGCGCATGGAGCCCTCGCACGAACTGTTTGCGGCCCAGGGCATCGGTTACAGAAGCCCATACCGGTGTTTTGCCATCCGGGGCCCAGGCCAACGCTTTACAGCCTTCGGCGATGCGCCCGGCGTTGATCAGGCCCACTGCACGACTGGCGCATGTGCTCGGCACGCCAAAGTTGTGGCTGTGGCTGGTCAGCGCGTCGAAAGTGTTCTGGCCGACCTGCTGATTACTGAGGCAGTCCGCAAGCGCCAGTTGGCCCTTCTCGACCACCAGTTGCTCCACTTCGGCGCAGCGCTCCGGTGACCAGTAATCACCAATGACCAGCGGGTATGGGCTGGTATGGCGGGTGATGCCCTTGCACACCGTGGCCAATCCGCGAGCAAGCCGATCGGCGTAGACGATGTTCTGGCCATTGCCCTCCCACTTGCCCAGGAACGCGAGCAGTGGCGCGCTGGCCAGAACGATGACGCCGGCGGCGATCTTGTTGCGAATGCTCATGGAAACACCGCCCGCAAGAGGGTAGGGCCGACCATCTGCAGGATCGCCCATAGGGTGCTGGCGATGGCCAGAGCCCAAGTGATTTTCTTGCCAATGTCGGAAACGACGCTGGTCAGCTTTTGCTGGCCCTCATTGAGTTCGGACAGCTGGCCAGACATGTGTTCGAACTGCTGTTCCAGCTTTGTGACACGGGTCGGGACCGACTCTTGGCGCCTTTCCAAGCTGACCAGGCGGTGTTTAAACACCGCCATATCGCGCTCCAGCAGGCGCACCGGATCGTTGGCGACTGAATCTGTCATCAGCGCACTCCTTGCTCAAAAAGGGTCTGGCATGGGACGCAGCGGGTCATTCCCCCCAGCGCTCGGCGCTGCTCGGGGATCGGCTTATCGCAGTCCTCGCAATGGGTCAGGCTCGGCCCGTTCGGACGCGACAGGGCAAGCTGAGCGGTGATCGCCTGGTCACGCTGGCGTTGCTCCAGCTCCTGGGCGCGATCGAACGGGCACACCATCAGCGCAGGCCCTCGATCTCGGCTGCAGCCAGGTACGGCACGCCGTTCACACGGATAAAGTCCGGACTGGTGACGTCAAACGGCACCTTGTGCTTGGTCTTTTCGCCGCCCTTGGGGTCCACGCTGAGCAGGCTGGAAACCTTCAACTTGCAGCCGAAGGCCTCAATGCGCAGTTCCTCCTGGCCCGCCTGGGCAAAAAACACCACGTCGAAGGGCTCCAGCTGGCGGAAGCTGCCGGCAGTGCGTGCGGCCTCGATCAGCAGATTGAAGTTGTTGCTGTCGAACTCGAATTCACCGCTGGCCGCCACGTCGCCATCGACGAAGCCGTCCGGAACGCCCCGGGACTGCGCCACGGCGGTGTTGTCGGTGATATCCAGGGTGCAGCTCTCGACGTGGGCCTGGAGATCCCCCAGGGCAATGTCGAAGTTTTTGCCACCAATACGCGACATGGGTTACTCCGAATCGTCGTTGGAAAGGTCCAAGGCGATGTTCGCCTTGAGGTCTTTCGGGCTGTTGAGGGGCTTGATACTGATGTACACCTCGACCTTGGTTTTGGTGTGCCAGACCAGCTGGATGTCACCGTCTTTGGGCGACTCGATCTCGCCTGGGAACACTTGGCCGGCAAAGGTGGTGGACTTGGCCATGACGCGCAGGGGTTTCATAAACGCGCTGACAGCGGCGGCCATGCTCGCCGGTGAGTTGTTCAGGCGCCGATCCGCGACACGACGAATCAGCAGCGGTCGGACCTGGCGAGCGGCCTTGTCAGCGAGACGCAGGTGTTCGATCACCTGGTAGTCGCTGGCCGGCGCGTCGAGCATGTTGCCGTCGCCCCAATACACCCCGGGATAGTCCGGGTAGGTCTGAGAGACCGAGTAACGGGCCGTGTCCAGCTCGGCGAGGACGGCGGTAGGCAGCGGGACGCCTTCCTTGTCCACTGGCGTCGGGCCCAGGCCCAGCAACGACCCCGTGGCCACGCGCATCGGACTGTCAGCGATGCTTACGGCAGCGTTGGCCAGGCGGCCGGCGAGCACGCCCAGGTCGTTGCCATGCAGCTGGGGAACCAGGAGGACGCGCGGCGCCAATACGTCCTTGGCCAGCGCTTTGCGCTCGACCAGGTACTCGTTCCAGGTCTGCTGTACGGTGATGCCAGGGGCAGCGGCCATCACGAACAGGCGGCGCCCGTGGGTGTTGGCGACGGCCTCGGCCGCGTCATGCATGGCCAGCAGTTCGGCGCCGGTGCTGACCGGTTTGGTCAGTAGCACCGCTTCGACTGAAAAGCCTTGCTGCTGGGCCTTTTCCAGGGCGCCGGTCCAGTCACCGTCGGCGGCGATCGGAGCCGCGACACAGGCCCAGCGGTCGCCGCCGTTCTGGCGTGCGGCCTTGACCTGGGCTTTCAGGTCACTGTCCGGAATGCCCAGCTGGGCTTCCAGGTCGCTGTCGGTGTTCAAGGGGATCAACTGGCCGACGTTCTTGGCGCCGGGACCGATGATCAGGAAATAGCGCTCGATCTCGGTCACGGCGCCCTGGCCGAGGTTGAGATTGTTGACGCTGACTTTGCCGAGTGCCATGCAGTGCCTCGTTAGCGGGGTGAATTGAGGATTTGTTCCAGCACCTGGTTCACCAGCAAGCTGGTGTCCCGATCGGTGCTGACGCCCAGGAACTGGCGTTTGGGCAGGGTGATTTCCCAGCTTTGCGCACCGGTGCCTTCGGCTTTTTCATCGGAAAGAATGCGAATCAGCAGGCCCGCCTGTGCGTACCCGACGTGTTCCTGGATCCACGCCACTGCGGGCCGGGTCAGGCTCTTTTTGCCCTTCTGGCGTACCTTGAAGCCCAGCCGGCGCAGCCGCTTGGCCTGTTTGTCGGTCGCGGCCAGGCCTTCGGGAACCTTGTTCCACCGGCGCATCTGGGCAGCGGTACGGCGCTCCGACGTGCCGTTGTGCTGCTGGGCAGCGACCCAACTGGTCAGCCCGTTGCGCCAGCCCAGGACGGCTTCATCCGGACTGACCCGGGTCACCTGCAGCAGCTTGCCCAGGCCGGCTTCCATCTTCTTTTTGCCCTTGCTGTCGCCCTTGCGCGCTTCGAAGGGCGAGCCATCCAGGTTCTGCTGCTCGCGGATCCGCTTACGGCTCATCGTCCGTATGCGCTTGGTGACGTTGTTCAGCAGGCGCCGGCGCAACTGCGGCGGCAGGCTCAGCAGGGCCAGTTGCTCACGCACGCCCAGGTGGCCCCGAACATCCAGTTCAAAGGTGCTACGCGCCATGGCTGCGCACCTCGCCTTGTTCGGCCGTCCACAGGTCGAAGGCGACCAGGCCCCACTTCTTGCCGAAGGCATCGATCAGGCCGTTGGGGTCTTCGGCCAGGTGCTGGGGCTCGATGAACTCCAGGGTCAGTTCCACGTCGGCCAGGTCGTTGTCCAACTGCTCGATCGTGAATACCGGCGCCGGCAAGTCGTCGTCTCGATCCGGATCCTGGGTTTCCAGCCAACTGCCCACGATGGCCATCAGCAACGCGGGGCTTGCCGCGAAGCGCTCGATCACCAGGACAGCGCGATAGCGCATATCGCCCAAGTGCAGGCCCTGGGGGCCGTTCTTCCAGATCAGCTCCAGGTTCACCTGCTCGGCGAAGCTGTCGATCTGTTCCTGCAGCGCGAGTTGTCGGTCTATCAGGAACTTGGTCAGGGCGCGCAGTTTGTTCACAGCAACACCGCCGTAATACGGCCACGGCCCTGCAGGGAGCGCACAGCCTGCTGACTGAACTCCAGGAAGGTTTCGCCGCGCTCGGGCAATTCCTTGCCCAGGTTCTCGGCGATATCACGCCGCGTAATCGTGGCGAACTGGGTCAGCAGGTTGGCTTTTGCACGGCAGTAGACGGCACGGTGATAGGTCGCAACCTTGAAAGTGCGCTCGCGCAGCAGGCGCGAATCAGCGGTGCTCACACTGTCGATGCCAGCGTCCTGCCATTTGGCTTTGCACTTGGCCAGGTCGGTATTCACCTCGGCCATGGCAGTGGTCAAACCATCGACCAGCGTTTCCACCAGGTACTCCCCAGGAAGGCGATAGGCCTTCTGAAACTGCGACAGCGAGAGGTTCGGCCAGAAACCGTCGTTCTCGATCTGCAGTTCCACAAAGGTGGTGGGGTTACCCGAAAAGCTCATTGCTGGTCGCTCGAATAGGGCGGGGAAACTGTTTCTCGTAGGGCGGGCCATAAATGGCCGACTCACGTCCACAGTTCCCCGCTGGGGGGGTAGTCGGTTACTCGGTGGCCGGTTGGGCCAGTTGTTTGGCAAGTGCCTTGCGTGCGCCGTCCAGGCGTGTCCCTACGCCGATCTCCTTGTAAAGCTCGGTGGCACGCTCAAAGTGGGTGATTGCCTTCGCCCAGTCCTTGGCCTCAATGGCCAAGATGCCGAGCAACTTGTGGTAGCGAGCCGGGATGCGTTCGAACAGATCCCAGCGACCGTCGACCCACGTCAGTAGGTCGGAGACATAAGGCTCAGGGCTGCGGCCTGCTTTGTGTTCGGCCTCGGCCCAGTCGATCAGCTCGTCTGCAACGAAGGTCGGCACGTCGCGGTTGAAGCGCTCCGGCATGGCCTGGCCTTGCTCAATGGCGAAGTTCGCCAGCTCCAGGCCCTGTTCGAACTGGACGGTGTCGAACAACCACACCAGGACCTGCATCACCACCGGGTTGGGGTAGTTCAGGCCGCTGTCGCGGTAGCGCGTCACGTACTCCAGGTACTTGGGTAGCAGCTCGTCGCGCTTGAGTTTCTGGCGGTCGTCGCGGCTGTTGATCGCGCTGATGCGCTCCAGATCTCCGGCCAGTGCCGACAACATCAACTGCAGGTGTTTTTGAGCGTTCGCAGGGCTGGCCAGGGCGGTGTCGGGGGAGTAAGCCACCGCCAGTTGAGCGGCGGCTAACTCTGGCCCCAACGCCAAAATGCGGCGCTTGTGCGCCAGGGCCAGGCTCACGCCAACAGCTCCACGTTTTCAGTGAAACCGGCCTTCTCCAGTTGCTCGATCACATAGCCCTCGTTGCGGCTGTTGTAATCCTCAACACGGGAGCGCTTCGGGTTGTCGACGCTCTGCTTACGCCAGCTGGAGTCCTGGTAGTAGATCGACAGGTTGTCGAAGCTGGTTACCAGAACAGCATTCACCGGAAAGTGCGGGACGCTATAAGCGGACAGGCTGCCGTAGGTCGAAATAACCTGGGCCAGCTCGATGCGTTCTTTCTCGGTCGGGGTGCCAGCCTGGTTGCTGTAGAGCTTGGCCTTATCGCCGGCGAGCAGGTCTGAGCCGATGATTACGATCAAATCACCGCCTCCACGCACCCGTTCATCCACCAGTTGCAAGGTGTCGTGCACCAGGGCATCAAGGTTTGCGTAGTCGCCGTTTTTGCCAAGCGTGACCTTTCCAGACCCGGCTACGCCTTCCTTGAGTACCTGATGCGGAGCTTTTTCGCGGAGCTGCTGTAGCCAGCCCTTGTTGACGTCCTCGAGCATCGGGAACTGGTCAAAATCGGTCTGCTCAGCAGCGTGGGTGCCATGAAAACCGACCATAATCCGGTCCAGGGCGATTTGCCGCTGAACAGCTGCGGAGTAGCGCTGATGGAAGTCTGGAAACTTGGCCCAGGCATCGATTTTTGCGTAGGGCAAGCCAACATCGGATTCAGTATTGAACAGCTCGTATTGGTCGTCAGTGAGGCCTGAAGCGTCCTTGGCCTCGCGATCTTTCTTCTTGGTGTTGGTGCGGCCAGTCACCGGCCCGTTGGTGCCGAGAAAGACTTTTTCGCCCTTGATCTGGCTCACCGGAACGATGTTGATTCGTTCCAGGAAATCCGCCTTGGCGGTGATCGCATCGTTCAGCTCTTGGGCGATCGACGGTTCAACGCTGAACTGTTTGGTAACCAGCGTGACGCCATAGGTGTCTGCCAGAGCAACCTGCAGATCTGCGAACATTTTCGCGCCGTAGGCGCTCAGATTCTGGGCCATGTCAGAGCACCCGCGTCTTGGCAGGGCCGGCGGGGCCGGTGGTGCGAGACACCTGACGGGTTTTGACGGTGCTGAAGGCCTTGGTCAGCAGGCTTTCGATGTTGGCCAGGCGCCTGTCGGTGTTGCCTCTTCGGGCGAACTCACGATCGGCCTCGGCCTGTTCAACAATGCCGGCGACTGCGGCTTCAACATCGTCGATTGGAGCTTGATCGGGCTGTTCGATCTCGGCGGTGGCCGGCTCGATCACTGCTTGAATGCCGGCAGCAACAAGCAACAGCTGCTCCAGCAGTGCCTGCAGCGCCTTGGCTGTAGCTTCATCCATTGGGGGTTTGCTCTCGGTTGGGGTTTGCGGGGTTGCGGGGGCTTCTTCGAGGCCGAAGTGCTTGAACAGGCGCGTAAACATGGCGGCGAGCCGGCCGATCTCACCCTGGGGCTGGGCGTCACGGAACGAGCCGATTGCCACCGAAGCGGCGTAATAGGCGGTCTTGTTGGAGCGGTTCGAAAAGTACAGTTCCTGGGTGCCGACGCTCGCGGGTTCGTCGGTGACGCCCAGGCCGGTCAGGTACGCTTTGCCCGTGCCTCGGAAGTTCGGGGTGATCTCGATGCTGGTGAACAGCTTCTGGCCGCGATCATTGAGGTAGAGCAATTGGTCGTTGGGCTTCAATTGCGCCTCAAGCGCGACCTCACCTGGTTGCAGATCGTCGCCTTCCTCGACCAGACGCACCGCATAGACGGTGCCGTGGGAGCCCGGCCAGCGTTCGTGGTCGCACCAGATCACAGCGGTATAGAAAGACGGCTTATAGGTCTCGGCGATATCGCGCAGATCCTGGGCCAGAATCTCGCGACCATCGGCGGTCAGGCCGCTGGTGGCGACGCGTTTCCAGAACGAAACAAGGGAACGGGGCATGGGCGTTAACTGCGCTCAATCGGTTGAATGAGCCGCCACGATAGGGAGCGATCCCGGCCCAAACAAACGGTTCAAATCCGCGGTTCTCCTAGATTCACGATCTAGGAAGAAGGCGGAATTTAAGCCCGCGTTTCCAGCGTTTTCGCCGCATAGACTGCGGCCCATGTTCTATTCAGTCGAAGTCAAAGAAGCCGCAAAACGCCTATTTCTGCGCCGCCACAAGGCCAAGGAAATTCAGGCGCAACTCAACCTGCCAAACATCCGGATCGTCTATTACTGGATCCGCCAGGGCGGCTGGGAGGACATGCTCACGGATGAGGAGCCGCTGACCGCCGTCAGCCGCCGTATAACCTTGTTGCTTGAAAAGCCGGGCACGCTGACCCCGGGCGAGTTGAACGAGCTGGACCGCCTCACAACGCTTCGCGAGCGCCTGGCTAAGCAATGCCTAAAGCCAGTGCCGGCGCCGACCGGTGAGCCACCTGCAGAGCAACAGGACGGCCGCGATCGGTCGCGTGGTGATCGCCGGGAGCGCGGCAACAAAGGTGGCAAGAAGCGCGAAAAGAAGGTGAAGAACGACGTCAGCGAGCTGACCGAGGTCGACTTTCTCGACAAGTTCATAAGCAAGATGTACGGCTATCAGAAGGAGCTGTTCGCGGCCAAACAGAATCCGCTGACGATGCGGATCCGGAACATCCTCAAAAGCCGCCAGGTGGGCCTGACCTACTACTTCGCCGGCGAGGCGTTCATGGACGCCGTGCTGTCCGGGGACAACCAGGTCTTTCTATCCGCCAGCCGCGCCCAGTCTGAGATTTTCCGTAGCTACATCATTGCCTTTGCCCAGGAGTGGTTCGGTCTGGAGCTGACCGGAAACCCGATAGTGCTCAGCAAGAATGGCAAGCCTTGGGCCGAGCTGCGCTTTCTCAGTACAAACGGGGCAACCGCCCAGGGCTACCACGGCCATGTGTACGTCGACGAATACTTCTGGATCCGCGATTTCGAGAAGCTGAACAATACCGCCAGTGCCATGGGCACCCACTTCAAATGGCGCAAAACCTACTTTTCGACGCCCAGCGCCGTGTCGCACCAGGCTTATCCGTTCTGGACTGGGGAGAAGTTCCGCAACGGCAAGCACCCGGACGCCAAAAAACCATGGCCCAGCGACGACCAGATTGCAGCGGGCGCAACCTGCCCTGATGGGCAGTGGCGCAAGATCATCACCATCCTGGATGCGCTCGCCGGCGGCTGCAATTTGTTCAACCTGGAGCAACTGCAGCTTGAGTATGACGAGGACAAATTTCAGCAGCTGTTCATGTGCAAGTTCATCGACAGCACTCAGAGCGCCTTCACCCTCAAGGATCTGGAACGCTGTTACTCCGATCAGTCGTTGTGGACCGACTTCGACCCCGACCATGAGCGGCCCTTTGGCAACAGCCCCGTCTGGCTGGGGTATGACCCCAGTCGCACCCGTGACGACGCCACCTGTGTCGTCATCGCGCCGCCATTGGAGCCCGGGGCCAAGTTCCGGATCTTGGAAAAGCACAGCTGGCGTGGGCATTCGTTCACGTACCAGGCGGCCCAGGTCAAGAAGCTCACCGAACGTTTCAACGTTCAACACATCGGCATCGATACCACCGGTATCGGGTACGGCGTGTATGACCTGGTGCGCGACTTCTACCCGCGTGCAACGGCTATTCACTACAGCCTTGAGGCCAAGAACGCGCTGGTGCTCAAAGCCCAGGACACGATCATGGGAAGCCGGATTGAGTGGGACGCGGGCTGGAACGACATAGCCCAGGCGTTCCTGACAATTAAGCGCGGCACCACCAACAGCGGCCAAGTGACCTATAGCGCATCGCGCACCGACGCCACCGGCCACGCCGATGTGGCCTGGGCAATCATGCATGCCCTGGCCCATGAACCCCTCAACACCAACAAGCAGCGGCGCAGTCGCTATGCACTCAGCGGATCAGGTAATGGCCAACACAAAAAAAGAGCACCAGGTAATTCCGGCACGACGGCCCACGCGGGCCTTCTCGTTCGGGGCACCAGAGCAGGTACTGACCGAGAATATCGGGCAGTACCTGGGCGTCTTCGCCAGCGACAACGGACGGATCTACACGCCGCCGGTGTCCCGCCAAGGCCTGGCCAAACTGCTGCGCGCCAACGCTCACCACGGCGCCATTCCAGGGTTCAAGCGAAACCTATTGCTGCGTGAGTTCATCCCGTCGCAGGGTTGTGGGGTCGCTACTGCAGGCCGTGCCTTCCTGGATTTCGTGGTGTTCGGCGAGGCGTATTTACTGCGCCACTCCAACGCCTTCGGGCAGGTGCTGGAGCTGGAGCACCTTCCGGCGATCAACATGCGGGTAAAGGTGGACGGTGGGTTCGTGATGCTGCGCAAAGACGGCAAAGAAGAGGAATTCGACCAGGACGAGATCGAGCACGTCATGAACTACGACGTGGAACAGAACATCTATGGCATCCCCGACTACCTGGGTGGCCTGCAGTCGCTATTGCTCAACGAGGCGGCGACTCTGTTCCGCCGGCGCTATTACAGCAACGGGGCCCACGCGGGCTACATCTTCTATACCAACGACGCGAACCTGTCGGAAGAAGACGAGGACAACCTGCGCGATCAGATCAGCGCCAGTAAGGGCGTGGGCAACTTCAGATCGATGTTCGTGAACATCCCGGGGGGAACAGAGAAGGCAATCCAGATCATCCCCGTGGGCGACTTCCAGGCCAAGGACGAGCTGGAGAAGGTCAAGAACATCACCCGCAACGATGTAATCGCCGCATGGCGTATGAACCCGGCGCTGGCAGGGATCATTCCGGAAAACAGCGGTGGCTTTGGCGATATCGAAAAGATCGATCGGGTTTACACCAGCAACGAGATCAGGCCGATCTGCCAACTGTTCAACCAGCTCAATGACACGCTAAGAGACGATCGGCGTATTGCTTGGAGGGACGCGCCTGACCCTACTGTAACTAGTTGATATGGGCGGCTTTAGAGAAGGTGCCACTACAGATATGGCATAATAGTGCCGAATAAGGAACCCTGGGGAGGGCAGTTGATGCGGGTGTATTGCGCGGAATGTGGCAGTAAAGGGCGGATTGCTTCACGGGATGATCTGTCGAAGAAATTTGCCAAACTCTACTGCCAGTGCGGGGATATCTCGTGTGGTCACACCTGGGTGGCCAATCTCACCTTTTCTCACACCCTGAGCCCTTCAGCGCAGGCGGTTGATCGTTTGTTGTTCGATCGTCTCCGCGACCTGCCCCGTGCTCAGCAACGAGAGTTGTTTGATCAACTCGGTGTATTGCCATCAGTGTGACTGCACACTTTCGAAACAATGGCATTGAACTGGTTAAAACAATCAATCCGGAACTGCGCAAACCCGGCTTGAGCATGTTCGGAAAACTCGGAGTTAGAGGGCAGTAACTCTAGGGCAAACGCTACGGAATTTCGGCAATCCTGCAACTCCTCTCGAAATTCTTTCGACGCAACAACTGAACTCATAACTGAAAACTCCATATTCGGCAGGTCTTGATTTGGCGAAGTTTAGATGGTGGCTTTTTAATTCGTCAAGTGTTCTAAGATCTACATTTTTTGAACTGTAAACTGATAGTAAAATAATATTGTACCGATCATTTACAGGCGTGCGGCTCTCTGGTGTAGAACTTGAGGAAGTAATTTTTAGCTTGGTATTTCAGTCTTTATTTCACTAGAAGGCTTTAATTTTGTGATCAATTACAATGAGTTTTGTTGTGGTTTCTCATGCTTAAAAATGTATTCGATTGCTGTTGGAGAAATCGAAGGCATAGGCAGTATATATGTTTGATGTGTTGTTATTAGTTGATTTGAACTGAGGTTCTAGAGGGAAAAAAAGGGCGCCGAAGCGCCCTTTATGGATTGGGAGTCTATTTTTTAGTCTCTAAAATTGATTTTTAAAGGGGGAAGAGTCACGACGCCATACTGACGATGGCCCGCGGTATTTTCAAAGGCTGCGACGACCAACCCGGCAGGCAGTGGGATTTGAGCAATGCCGTTCCCAGTGTCGTGGTGGAGGAGGGCAGTGGCTTCGACCAGGTGAAAGTCTGAAGGCAGCTCCAGCTGTTTGCGGGCGTGAGCGTACTGCGCCTCACTTATGGCGATGAATTGTCCGTCGATCAGCATGAGGAGGCCTCCTTTGATTCCAATGCATCAATGCGTTTGAGCAACTGGGTAATGAGTTCGTCCTGCTTAGCTTGGAGTTGTTCCAGGACGAGAGAGCGCTGCAGGCGGATGATGATTTCCCCATTCATGCTGCGATGGTTGATTCGAGCTATGGCCGCGATCTCGGGGCGTAGGCCATCCGGCAGACGCACCACAAATTTATCTTGCTCACGAGAATCGCTCATAAGGCCACCTCGACCAACGCCAAGTCCTCAAAGTCTGGGAGCTGGACATCAGCGGCGACAACGCGGATTCCACACCATCCGAATTCGTCCCCATCAATGCCTCCTCCCCAGCCCTCTGTTTCCTGAAGGGTCCTAGTCGCGCAACGAGCGGGATAATCGTTGCAGCCACTGGAAAAGTTGGCACCGCCGTCTTCGAGCATTTCACAGATCACCTCGAGCCCGGCCAGGTGAACGACACTGCGAATGAGGTCGCCGTCTTCCTCGTCCCCACGATCTTCAGCCCCGGTCCAGTAACTATTGATGAGCCCAGCGCGCTCCGCTGTCAGGCGGTCAAGGTTTACCTCAAGGGTCACCTCATAGCCCTTCCAGGTGTCTTTGACGTTGTACCGCTTGATGTTGGTTTGCTCAGACATGGTTTCGCTCCTGCATCTGCTGGATAGGGTTATTGGAAGTGGCGAGAACTTGGGCGACCACGAGCGCTTCAATGTCGGTCAAATCGCCCTGGGCTTGGGCCATGGTTGCCAGTGACTCGAGGCGGATCCGGGCGGCCGCCGTCTTTTGCACCTGGTAGTCGAAAAGTGCAGTTCCAACGATGCGGATGGCCATCAAGTGACGTGCCTTCTGCATGCCTTCGGCCGGTGATGTGATAGCCTTCGAATCGCTGCTACTTGGGTGCTGTGCTTGCATGGTGTTGCTCCTCTTGTGGTGGTTGGTGTCGAGGAGGTGCGAACTCCTCGACACCGTCTTTATCAGGCTTGCCGCAATTGGCTTGCCGTGAATACAGGGCGCTGCTCACAGCGCACTTCAAACAATCCCAAGTCTTGACCGTCGACCTCCAGCAGGTGAACGACGGTGATGATCGTTGGGGTTTCTTCTGAATGGTCCTGCCAGTGCGCAATGGTCACTATTTCGGCAAGATCTTCGGGTGTGCATAGGTCCACGTAGTAGCTCGGTAATTGCAGACTCCCGTTTAGAGCATTGGCGCTGTATCGAATGTTCATGGACGTCCCCTTTAAGCCTGCTGCACCAGGTGGATCACCAAGTACTCCGGTAATCCTGAATTGATGCCGCGTGCACGTAGGTCGTGCACCGCTTTGATTTGAGCCCTGGTGCAGTCGTCCGCCAGAAAGTGTTTGGCACCGGCCATAGCCCGGCTGGAGATCTGGTTCAGAAAGAACGGAGTGGTGCAGCTCGCACCGACGATGATCGGTGCGTCGATACCTTGGCTGGCCAGCTCGGTTTGAATCGCCTGTAGCTTGGTGGTTTTGCCTGTGCCCATATGGCCGGTGATGACTTGTAGTTGCATGGTGTTGCCTCTCTCTGGTGCTGACGCGGAATCCCCGCGCAAATAAAAACGTGTGTAGTCCCTTCATACGACCGGAACATCCGGAACATCTGAAAGTTGAATTGCTGGACCCCTTGATTTACGGGGCCTCCAGCGGTGCGAAAATGTTCCGGTGCCACCGGAACATGCCGGAACACGGGTTTTTGTAAAAATGGCTACAGGGCACGCTATACAAGGGCTGCAGCCATGTTCCGGTGGTCAGTCCCCACTGGAACATTGGCGGAACATGCCGGAACAGATTTTGTTCCGGTGCGTTCCGGCATGTTCCAGCAGTGCCGGAACATTTTTTGTGTTCTAACTACCTGTATTTATTAGGTTTTATATCGATTAAATAGAAATGTTCCGGATGTTCCGGCTGCTCTGTTGGGCTCCGCACAAAAGCAGTCATCAGCCCACGAACACCCCTTTCCCCCCTCGCACCCATACGTTTCAAGCGGCCTCCCCGCGCTTGTGGAAGAACCACAGCCACAGAGACCGCTTCTCCAAACGGGAGCGTGCTTTACGGGTTTCGATGAACTTGTGGGTGGTGCTACTGGCTAGGGCGCGGCGCAGTTGGGTATCCGGAATCACGTCCTGGCCAGCCTTTCTGCAGGCCTGTTGGAAGTGCTCAATGTTGATGCCGATCAGCTCCTTATCGATGCTGTGGTTCAACGTCTCTCGGATCTCTTCTCGCTCGCCATCACCGTCGATGGTCGTCACCACGTCTTCATTCAGGTAGTGATAGATCTGCCAGAACTTGGCGGCGGTGGGGTTCTCCGATCGGCAACGTTGCTGCCGATCGATTGCACGTGCCTCAAGCTGTTTGGCCACGTTCTCGGTATCGCGGTCCGTCCACTGTGAGAACAGGCCCTGTGTGGCATAAGCAGCGGCCATGATCTGCGCATGGCACTGGACGATTCGCCCCTCAGTAAGCGCACCGACTGACTGGAGACGCTGCTCATAGCGGGGGAAGGCTTCGAAGTATCTGGCCAGCCACTGCTGCTCGTTAGCCAGGCACTTGCGCAAGTACCCGCCCAGCTCTTTTGCTTTCAGCACCTTCAAGCGGTCGGCCAGCGGCTTGAGCGCGAGGGAGTGGTGTTCTGTGGTGCAGTGCAGGTGCACGATCCGCGACAAGATTGCCTCCGAACCGTCGACGGTTTCGTTCTGAGAGATAGCCAGGGCGCCACGCCAGATACTCACCCTGGTTTCGTTGCCCGTGGTCTTCGCGCCCGTTACACGAAGCGGGGCGTGGTAGTCGAACAGGGTCTTCACTTCGTCCCAGCCGAACTGAACGGTCACCGTGCGGCCGTTGGCGTCCACATAGGTACGGTCCGACTCAATCAGTACGACCGGCAGGTTGCTCACTTCCGCGAAGGCCCGTGACAGGCCGACCGCACTGGCGCCCGTACCGCTAGGTTTGATGCCTTCCATGTTGTCGCGGCCGATGAGACGCCACAGGAAACGGAGCAGGGTGGACTTACCAGCGCCAGGGTCACCGGTGAGTTCCAGGAACGGGAACGATGCCTGCTCGGTGCCGATCTGTTGGACGAAGAGAGAGGCGGTCCACCAGGCAAGCGAAGTCAATCCGTTCAGGTTGTGCACGGCGAGGAAGTCCGGAAACCACGCCCCGTCGAAGTCGTCGCCGCGTTCGAACCTGGTGTTCACCAAGGAGGTTTTCACGCCTGCCCCTTTCACCTGGATGTAACCGTGGGTGTTCACCGCCAGCTCGCTGCCGCTGTTGAATCCAAACTTGGGGTAGCAGTAAGTGCCGCTCTCTTCGTCGTAGCCCAGGAATGGCAGGCTTCGAACGGTTGGCACAGGGCGTCTCTCGTCGTTCAGCCATTTGTGCTTGAGCATCGCCAGTTCGCGGGCACCACCCTCGAAATTTCCGCCGGGGGTGAAGTCGAGCAGGGCGCGCACGAAGCCGCGAGGCTCGGCGATCGCGCTGGACGGCAGGGGCGCCTGGCAGCTGCGGGTGCGGTCTGGAAACTTGAAGTCGAAGTAGTAGCGTTGTTCCCCGGTAACAATGTCCTTTTCCAGATAGTCCAGGTTGGGAATGCAGTTGGAAATCTGATCGATACGGAGGTTGCTGTAGAAGACCTCCCGATTGCCCTCTACCTTTTCCTCTCCTAGGGCCTTGCTCAGCTCTGCCTGGTTAACGCGCGCAGAGTAGAGCTGATTGCCAAACTCCAGCAGGTAAAAGCCAGAAGGGCGCCGCAGGTACACCAGGTAGGCGAGTTTCCGGGTGCTGCTGGCCGTGAACAGCCGCCCGCGATAGCAGGCCTCGTCCATGAACGCCTTGTCCAGGTGGCCATCGCGGTACACGTCGTCCCAATCGCGCTCGCCGGCGCGCGCTACCCAGGCGATCTCTGACAAGCCGCGCAGCATCTTGAGGTATTTGGGAATGTACTTGTGGCCCGCGCTATCGTCGTCCAGGGCAATCACCCAGGTAACGAGCTTGCCCTTGTTCGCCTCGACGATCTCCCAGGGGAAGTTGACGCAGCTGATCGAGGCGATGACCTTGAAGCCCGCAAGATGCAGTGCGATCGCATGGAAGATCCCCTCCACGACGAAAACACTATCGCTGCGCTCGATGATTTGGCCAGGTGGCATCCAGCCGCTGTTGGTGTAGCTCATACCGCTCTTGATGCCGGCCTTCACACCTTCGTTCGCGGCCACCATGCGCTCGTCGATGATGCGTTCCCAGTGGCCGTTAGAAAGCGAGAAGCGAACAGTGTCGGCCCACTCCTCAGTTTTCATCTTGCGACGGCCCTGGGTGTACCAGCCGGCCAGCTTGGCCACATCGAATCCGCGGTTGCGCTGTAGGTAGGCGTCGGCGGTTGCGTGTGGGTTCTCGTCGGTTTTGGGGAAGCGTTGGCTCAGGTTTTCAAACAGGTAGCTGTAGCGCTCTCGGGTCTTCTCGTCGAACTGGCACTTGCCCTCTCGGCTGCACTTCAGTTGATAAGGCTTGGCCTTGCTGATGAACAGCTCTCGCTTGCTGCAGCGCGGGCATACGCCCTCTGACAGGTACTTCTCGTTCTCTTTCCTGAAGTCCAGGTCACGATCATTCAGCAGCGCGTCGACCACGTCGTTTCGATAGATAGCGTCGAAATCCATTCGAGTTCCCATTACTTGTTTACAACTCTTTTGCTGTGCTGGCCTCGAGCGCGTTCGGCCTGTTCGGCTGCTTCCATCAGGATGTGCACCATATTGATCAGCACGGCAGACTTAGAGCCTTCGGTCTTTGGCCGGATGATGTAGCGGCCCAAATCGATCTCACGGCGGATGGCGGAATCGGACTGCCCGGATCGCTTGGCGTATTCGCCTACCGTGACGTAGGGCGTGTCGATGGTGATCTGCATTCTGCTAACCTCTCCTGAATATTGGGGATCAAAGTTCCAAGTAGGGAACCATGATGGTTCCAAGATTGGAACCTGTCAAGAGGTGATAAGCAGTGGATCTGCCGGCGAAAATGAAAGCCATACGAGCTAAGGAAGGCCTTACTCAGACTGAGTTCTGTGAGTTACTGGAGATCAGTATCAGCAGTTGGAAGAAGTACGACGCGGGCATAACGGAGATGGGGCTTGCTCCGTTCTTGAAGGTCGCAAATCACCCGCGTTTCAAGAAATATGCGTTGTGGCTTGCAACTGGTGACGTTGCTCCAGAGTCCGGCCAAGTCAGTCCGGTGTAAGCATGTCGATCAAGAAACTGGACGACGGCCGTTACGAGGTCGATTGCCGACCTGAAGGCCGGGATGGCCCACGCATACGCAAGAAATTCCGCACGAAAAGCGAAGCCCTTTACTACCAGAATCGGATCATGGGGGATGGGGCGAAGGGAGAGTTTGAAAAGAAGACAAAGCGAGATGAACGCAAGCTGACGGACCTAATCGATCTCTGGTTTAAGTCCCATGGACGAACTCTCAAGCGAGGGGAAGAGCGGCAGCGAGCGCTCATCGCCATGGCTGAACGCATGGGTGACCCTCGCGCGTCGGACTTCAATACAACCCACTTTTCCCAGTATCGAGCCGAGCGCCTGGCGGGCAAGCATGGGCGAGCCACGGCGGGTAGTGGCCGAAAGAAGGGGGCAGATGCCAAGCCCGTCAGCGCCAATACGCTGAATCATGAACTGGCTTATCTACGCGCTGTATTCAATGAGCTGGACCGCTTGGGTGAATGGAAGGGTGAGAATCCCCTGGGCAAAGTACGGGGCTTGAAGTTTGACGAAACCGAGATGGCCTTTCTGGAGCCGGAGCAGATCAAGCCTCTGCTCGATGATCTCGATGCTCGATCGCCAGCTGCAGGTGTCGTTGCGAGGATCTGCCTAGCAACAGGTGCTCGATGGTCTGAAGCGGAGGGCCTAACAGCGCGGCAGGTCCGAGGGGGCTTAATTCACTACACCAGGACCAAGTCCTCGAAGAACCGCACGGTGCCCATCACTGAAACACTACAGAAGCTGATCAAGGACACGCTGCCGTTTGGCGACTGCTATAAGCGGTTTGGTGAATCGATAGATGCGGTGGGGTTGGAGCTGCCGGCGGGTCAGTTGACGCATGTATTGCGGCACACCTTCGCCAGCCACTACATGACCAAGGGCGGAGATATTCTTACGCTGCAACGTGTCTTAGGGCACGCGTCCTTGGCCATGACTATGAAGTACGCACACTTCAGTCCTGGTCATCTTGCTGATGTCGTGAAGCTCAACCCTCTTTCCTTTGAACAAACATCGTTGGGAGCAAGTGAATGCTAGGGAGTATTGATTGGACACCGGTGGTGCAGTCCCTTGCTGCGACAAACTGGACGGCGATATTGATTGCTGTTGTAGCGGCGGCTACGGCGCTGATTGGTCCAGTTCGTCTATGGAAAAAGCAAATGGAAAGGGAGAGTGAAAGCGTAAAGGCATCTTTATTTGCTGAGGTGTCAGCGATTGTAGAAATTGTGGAGCGTCGTCTAATCCTTGAGGGCTTGCGAGCAAATGAGAAGCTGCTTCGCCTACATTTGTCGTGTCTTACTGAACTCTCAGAAAGAGAGAAAGGCAGTAAGAGTTTCGAAGTTCACATTGATAATCAGTACAACAGGGTCTACCAGGGAAACGTTTCAAAACTTGGTGTGCTGACTGCGGAAGACGCAAAAGAAATCGTTCGATTCTATCAACTTGTCGACAGTGCCAGGCTTGATGTGGTGCCCGGAGGCTTTCTTGCCAAGGGAACCAAGAATCCTGATAACTTCAAACAAACGGCAGATTTACTCGAAATGGCATTAGGGATAGGTCGCACGTTGACTGCGCCTGTGCCGAAGCCTTCGAGAAAGTGGTGGAGCTTCTAGGGAGCGAAATGTGAAAAGTGGACAATTTGTGGACGCTTTCACGAAATGACGTGAGGCTTTTCCGAAGCCCGGAAACAACAAAGCCCCGCATTGCGGGGCTTTGAATATGGTGCCGGCACCAGGAGTCGAACCCGGGACCTACTGATTACAAGTCAGTTGCTCTACCAACTGAGCTATACCGGCGTGTTAGGGCGACGATTATAGCGATTGGCGGGCGTCTGTAAACCCCTGAAAACTGACTATTTTTGCGCAGGCGTCTGGTGCGCGGTTGGCGCTTGGTTGGGAAGCCGTGGGCGCGAGTGTGTCCGGTATGGCTGAGGGTGTGTCCAAGGTGGCGTGTTTGCGTTTTGTCCCCGTTTATCAGGAATAGCCCCAATGGTCATGGATCTCAGGAAAAACCTCGTTTTCGTCGCGTTGGCTTTGCTCGGTGGGTGCAGTGTGAAACCAGTGCAGCCTTATGCCGAGCCCCCCCAGGGTGCTCAGACGGCGCAGTTGCGGGTGATCACCAATGGCGAGGTGCGTGGCGCCGATTACGCCGGGTGTGTCGGCGAAACCCGGGGCTTGGCCAAGGCCGGGCGCTTTGGCGAGGATTTGCAGCCGAGCATCAATTATCCACAGGCGCCGCTGGTACCGGGCAAGCAGGACATGGCGCCGCGTTATGCGCCGAAGATGCAGCAGTACCTGGGGGCGAGTCGCATGGCCGAGGGTTTGTATACCGAGATCGTTGCCGAGTACCGGGTGCCGGCTGGCACGCCTTTCCTGCTGGAAAGCATGGGGCTGGCGGCGGGCAGCTATGGCAGTACTTACCTGACGTGCCCGGCGGCGAAGAAGGTGGTGCAGTTTGAGCCGGGTCGCAGTTATGAGGTTTATGTGGGCTTGAACAACGCCCCGGGTGCCGACGGCAAGCTGGCGGCGATCTGTGTGTTTGGGGTTTACGAACTGCTGCCTCTTGGTCAGTCGCAGAAGTCGCTGCCGCTGCCGATTGTGGCCACTCCGGCGGTCGAGACGCGCTGCCCGAGCCGTTGAGACGCCGCACCACTGATGCTCTGTCGGTGGTACGGCGGCACTGGCCACCAAGCCACCCCAGAGCCCGTCCAGCGACGGGCTCTGTCCTTTCATCTCGTCACTTTCAGGCCTCCCACCCTGCGCCGCTGACGGCGGTTTGCACCAGGGGATGCAGTTGCGCCCCCTGGTGTTCGGTTTGCCAGGCCAGCAGGTCTTTGCGCATGCCGGGGGTCCAGAACATTTTCAGGTGGTTGCGCACGCTGAGCATGGCTTGCTGCTGGTCCGGATCGTTGGCGAAGTACTGGGCGATCTGGTTGGCCATTTTGATCAGGTTGGCGGTGCTCATCGGCGGACCTCCGCGGCAGCGCCGCCTTTGCGTGCCTGGCGACGTTCGCTGAGCAGGCGCTGCTGTTCGTCACTGAACGCCTGGTAGCGTTTCTGCCATTCGGAAGGGTGGTAGACGCGACTGACTTCCACCGCCGTGACCTTGTACTCCGGGCAGTTGGTGGCCCAGTCGGAGTTGTCGGTGGTGATCACGTTGGCCCCGGATTCGGGGAAGTGGAAGGTGGTGTACACCACGCCCGCCGCCACCCGTTCGGTGACCCGGGCCCGAAGTACGGTCTGCCCGGCGCGGCTGCCGATGCCGACCCAGTCGCCTTCGTTGATGCCCCGGCTTTCGGCGTCGGTGGGGTGGATTTCCAGGCGGTCTTCATCGTGCCAGGCGACGTTGTCGGTGCGGCGAGTCTGGGCGCCGACGTTGTACTGGCTGAGGATGCGTCCGGTGGTCAGCAGCAGTGGGTAGCGGCCGTTGACTTTCTCTTCAGTGGGCACGTAGCCGGTCAGCATGAAGCGCCCCTTGCCGCGCACGAACTGGTCGATGTGCATGGTCGGGGTGCCGTCCGGCGCGTCCTGGTTGCATGGCCATTGCAGGCTGCCGTGGCGGTCCAGTTCGGCATAGCTGACGTTGGTGAAGGTTGGGGTCAGGCTGGCGATTTCATCCATGATTTCTGACGGGTGCTGATAGTGCATGGGGTAGCCCAGAGCGTTGGCCAGGGCCACGGTGCCTTCCCAGTCGGCCTTGCCGCCCAGGGGCTCCATGACTTTGCGCACCCGCGAGATGCGTCGTTCGGCATTGGTGAAGGTGCCGTCTTTTTCCAGGAACGAGCTGCCCGGCAGGAACACGTGGGCGAACTTGGCGGTTTCGTTGAGGAAGATGTCCTGCACCACCACGCATTCCATGGCCGACAGCGCGGCGGTCACGTGTTGGGTGTTGGGGTCGCTCTGAGCGATGTCTTCGCCCTGGCAGTACAGGCCCTTGAAGCTGCCGCCCAGGGCTGCTTCGAACATGTTGGGGATGCGCAGGCCCGGGTCCGGTTGCAAGCTGACGTTCCACGCCTGCTCGAACTGCGCCCGCACCAGGTCGTTGGAAATATGCCGGTAGCCTGGCAGCTCGTGGGGGAACGAGCCCATGTCGCACGAGCCCTGGACGTTGTTCTGCCCACGCAGCGGGTTGACCCCCACGCCTTCGCGGCCGATGTTGCCGGTGGCCATGGCCAGGTTGGCGATGCCCATTACCGCGGTGCTGCCCTGGCTGTGCTCGGTGATGCCCAGGCCGTAGTAGATCGCCGCGTTGCCACCGGTGGCGTAAAGCCGCGCGGCGGCGCGGATGTCGGCGGCGGGTACGCCGCAGATCAGGCCCAGGACCTCCGGCGAGTTCTCGGGGCGGCTGACAAACTCGCTCCAGCGCACGAAATCCGCAGCCTCGCAGCGGGCATCGATAAAGTCCTGCTGGAGCAGGCCCTCGGTGACGATCACGTGGGCCAGGGCATTGAGCATGGCGACGTTGGTGCCGGGGCGCAGGGCTAGGTGCAGCTCGGCGCGGGCGTGCACCGAGTCCACCAGGTCAATGCGCCGCGGGTCGATCACGATCAACCTGGCGCCTTCGCGCAGGCGCCGCTTGAGCTGGGAGGCGAATACCGGGTGCGCATCGCTGGGGTTGGCGCCCATCACCAGGATCACATCGGCCTGCATCACCGAGTCGAAGCTCTGGGTCCCGGCGGATTCACCCAGGGTTTGCTTGAGGCCGTAGCCGGTGGGCGAGTGGCAGACCCGGGCGCAGGTGTCGACGTTGTTGTTGCCGAAGGCGGCGCGTACCAGTTTCTGTACCAGGTAGGTTTCTTCGTTGGTGCAGCGGCTGGAAGTGATGCCGCCGATCGAGTCGCGGCCGTAGGTCTGTTGCAGCCGGCGGAATTCGCTGGCGGCGTAGGTCACGGCTTCATCCCAGCTGACTTCCTGCCACGGGTCGCTGATGTGCTTGCGGATCATCGGCTTGGTGATGCGATCCGGGTGGGTCGCATAGCCCCAGGCGAAGCGCCCTTTGACGCAGGAGTGGCCGTGGTTGGCGTGGCCGTTTTTGTCCGGGACCATGCGCACCAGTTGGTCGCCCTTCATCTCGGCGCGGAATGAGCAGCCGACCCCGCAATAGGCGCAGGTGGTGATGACGCTGCGCTCGGGCTGGCCCAGTTCGACCACGCTTTTTTCCATCAGGGTCGCGGTCGGGCACGCCTGTACGCAGGCGCCGCAGGACACGCATTCGGACTCCAGGAAGTTGTCGCCACCGGCGGCGGCCACCCGCGACTCGAAGCCGCGCCCGGTGATGGTCAGGGCGAAGGTGCCCTGGGTTTCCTCGCAGGCGCGCACGCAACGGTTGCAGACGATGCACTTGCTGGGGTCGTAGTCGAAGTAGGGGTTGGAGGTGTCCTTTTTATCACTCAGGTGGTTCTCGCCTTCATAGCCGTAACGCACCTCGCGCAGGCCGACCTGGCCGGCCACGGTTTGCAGTTCGCAGTTGCCGTTGGCCGAGCAGGTCAGGCAGTCCAGTGGGTGGTCGGAGATGTACAACTCCATCACGTTGCGGCGCAGGGTGGCGAGCTTCGGTGTTTGCGTGTGCACGCTCATGCCTTCGCTGACCGGGGTGGTGCAGGAGGCCGGGTAGCCGCGCATGCCGTCTATTTCCACCAGGCACATGCGGCACGAGCCGAAGGCTTCCAGGCTGTCGGTGGCGCACAGTTTGGGGATGCTGGTGCCCAGCAGCGCGGCGGCGCGCATCACCGAGGTGCCTTGGGGCACGCTGATGCTGCGCCCGTCGATGTTCAGGGTGACCTGCACCTGGCTCTCGCGGGCAGGGGTGCCAAGATCCATGTCTTTGGCGGGGTCGAATTGGATGATCATTGCTCAGCCTCCGCGGCATGCAGACCGAAGTCGGCGGGGAAGTGCTTGAGGGCGCTGGCGACCGGGTAGGAGGTCATGCCCCCGAGGGCGCACAGCGAGCCATATTGCAGGGTGTCGCACAGGTCTTTGAGGATGATGGCCTGCTGTTCGCGATGGTCCTGGTCGGGCGCCGCCAGCAGGCGGTCGATGACCTCCATGCCGCGGGTAGAACCGATCCGGCATGGGGTGCATTTGCCGCAGGATTCCTCGGCGCAGAATTGCAGGGCGAAGCGCGCCATGTGCGCCATGTCCAGGCTGTCATCGGCGACCACCACGCCGCCGTGGCCAAGCATCGCGCCCATGGCGGCGAAGGCTTCGTAATCCAGTGGCGTGTCGAATTGCGACGGTGGTACCCAGGCGCCAAGCGGGCCGCCGACCTGGGCCGCTTTCAACGGGCGGCCGCTGGCGGTGCCGCCGCCGTAGTCTTCCACCAGCTCGCGCAGGGTCAGGCCGAAGGCGCGTTCCACCAGGCCGCCGTGGCGCACATTGCCCGCCAGCTGGAAGGGCATGGTGCCCAGGGAGCGCCCCATGCCGTAGTCGCGATAGAACTGTGCACCCTTGGCCAGGATCAGCGGCACCGAGGCCAGGGTCAGCACGTTATGCACCAGGGTCGGCAGGCCGAACAGCCCTTGCAGGGCCGGGATCGGCGGCTTGGCGCGGACGATCCCGCGCTTGCCTTCCAGGGAGTCCAGCAGCGCGGTTTCTTCGCCGCAGATATAGGCCCCGGCGCCGACCCGCACTTCCATATCGAACGCCTGGCCGCTGCCGCCGACATTGGCCCCGAGGTAACCGTTGCGGCGCGCGATCTCCAGCGCTTCGCGCAGGGTGGCCACGGCCTGCGGGTACTCCGAGCGCACGTAGATATAGCCGTAGCTGGCGCCGACGCTGATGCCGGCGATGGCCATGCCTTCGATCAGCAGAAACGGGTCGCCTTCCATCAGCATGCGGTCGGCGAAGGTGCCGGAGTCGCCTTCGTCGGCGTTGCACACGATGTACTTTTGCGCCGCCTGGGTGCCGCGCACGGTGCGCCATTTGATCCCCGCCGGAAACGCCGCGCCGCCCCGGCCACGCAGGCCGGAATCGAACACCGCGGTGGCGGTCTGTTCGCCGCCCAGGGTCACGGCCCGGGCCAGACCCTCAAAGCCGCCGTGGGCTCGGTAGTCATCCAGGGACAGCGGGCGGGTGATGCCGGCACGGGCAAACAGCAGGCGTTGCTGGCTGTGCAGATACGGCAGTTGTTCCACCAGACCCAGGGCCAGTGGATGAGCGCTGGCGTCGCCTTGCAGGGCGTCAAGCAGGGAGGGGACATCGGCGGCGGTCAGCGGGCCGAAGCCGATGCGCCCCTCGGGGGTGTCGACTTCCAGCATGGGCTCAAGCCAGTACAGCCCGCGCGAGCTGGTGCGATGCAGGTCCAGCGGCCAGTGGCGTTGCTCGGCCTGGGTCTCCAGGGTGCTGGCCACGGCATCGGCGCCGACCGCGCGGGCCAGGGAGTCACAGGGCAGGTACAGGCGGTTCATGGCGCATCCTCCCGACAGCCGTCGAGCAGCGCATCGAGGCGCTCGGCGTTCAGGCGCGCGTGAACCTGGCCATCCAGTTCCAGGGCGGGCGAGCAGGCACAGGCGCCCAGGCAATACACCGGGCGCAGGCTGATGCTGCCATCGGCGCTGCTGCCGTGGTCGTCCAGTTGCAGGCGCTCGCGCAGGTGCGCCGCCAGTTGCTCGGCGCCGCGGCTCTGGCATGACTCGGCCCGGCACAGGCGCAGGATATGGCGCGCCGGCGGTGCGGTGCGAAAGTCATGGTAGAAACTGATTACCCCGCAAATCTCGGCCTGACTCTGGTTCAGGGCGTGGGCAATTTCGGGGATGGCGGCATCGGGGATGTAGCCGATGCCCTCCTGAATTTCATGAAGGATCGGCAACAGTGCGCCGGGGGAGCCCTGGTGGCGCTCCAGCAGGCTGTTGACCATAGGCAGGTGCAACATCTCATCAGGCATACAGCATTCCTCACGGTCACGGACACGCCCAAAGGCTGTCGGCTGTCCGAAAGTGTCGGCTGCGGCAGTCACGCCACGTCACGGTATCGCGGCATGTTCAGGCCGTTGGCCAGGCACCCTGAGCGGGCATCTTGTTGTACCCGGCGCGGTCTTTGCCGCACCTGTTCAGGGCATAAAGGGCAGCTTGCCACGCCGCCTCCGATTCAATGGCTCGGAAGCGACATGTTCAGTTCCATGCACGACTGCCTTTTGAGTCTAGAAGAGTCGATGCAACCTGACGGGCCGCGGGCTGAATATCGGACAAAAGATACGTGTCCAGGTATGACCCCGATCAGTTGTAGGCGTAATAGTCAGTGGCGCCGCCCAAAGAGGAGGGTGGGCACTGTGGCGAGGGAGCTTGCTCCCGCTCGGGCGCCCAGCGGCGGTAGAGCCCGCGGTTCGTTGGTTGGAACCGGGACTCAGCCATTGGGGCTGGCGTTGCCAGCCAGCGGGAGCAAGCGCCCTCGCCACAAAAAAGGAGGGTTAGGAACGGGCGCGGCGCTGGGCGGCGTACTGCAAGGCCAGGCGGGCCAGCAGCACCAGCAGGGTGACGCCGATCAGCAGCACCGAAATCGCCGCCACGCTGGGGTCGACGTTATCGCGCAGGCCGCCCCAGATCCGTCGCGGCAGGGTGTTGACGTCGACGCTGGTGATAAACAGGGTCACCGCCACTTCTTCCCAGGACAGGGCAAAGCTCAGCAGCGCGGTGGAAAAAATCCCCAGTTTGAGGTTCGGCAGCATCACCAGGAAGGTGGTCTGCATCAGGCTGGCCCCGAGGTTGCGCGAGGCCAGTTCGATGCGCCGGTCAATCTGGCTCAGGGCCACCAGCATGGTCACCACGCCATAGGGCACCACCATCACCACATGGGCGATCACCACCCCGGGCAGGGTGTCGTAGCCCAGGCCTGGGGCGATGCGGCTGAGGTTGGTTTCCATGAAGTACAGGACCAGCGCCGAGATCACCGGCGGGATGGCCATGGGCAGCAGCACCAGGCCGATCAGCAAGGTCGCCAGGCGTGAGCGCAGGTACCAGATGCCGAGGCTGAAACTCACCGCCAGCAGGGTCGCGATCAGGCTGGTGGCGGTGGCGATGGCCAGGCTCTGGCCGATGCTCGACAGCCAGTCGGGGTTGCTCAGCAGCGCTTCGTAGTGACGCAGCGACCAGTTGCCGTCGGGCATCGACAGGTAGCGCTTGGCGGTGAAGGACACGGGGATCACCGTCAGCAACGGAAACAGCATGAAGGCCATGGCGACCACGGCCAGCAGCCGGGTACTCGGGGCAGTGCGATGTGTATTCATAAAGTCCTCAGCTCACCAGTCGGTTGACGCGGGTGATGCGCAGCAGCAGCCAGATCAGCGCGCTGACCAGGGCCAGCAGCACCAGGCTGAGCGCCGCGCCCAGGCCCCAGTTGCTGGTCTGGAACATTTGCAGGAACACGTATTCGGCAATCATCACGGTCTGCCCGCCACCGAGCAGCACCGGGGTGATGAAAAAGCCCAGGCAGAACACAAAGACCATGATGAAGGCCCCCAGCAGCCCGGGCAGGGTCTGCGGCAACAGCACCTGCCAGAAGGTGCGCAAGGCGCTGGCGCCGAGCCCGCGCGAAGCCAGGAGCACGCGCTGGTCGAGCTGGCGCATGCTCGACAGCAGTGGAAACAAGGCATAGGGAATCATGAAGTGGAGCATGCCGATCACCACCCCCAGTTCGTTGCGGGTCAGTTGCAGCGGGTGATCCACCAGCCCCAGGGCCATCAGGCTGTCGTTGACCACACCGTTGCTGCGCAGGGCGATCAGCCAGCCAAAGGCCCGCACCAGCACCGAGATCCAGAACGGGATAAACACGCAGATTTCCACCACCCGCTGCCAGAACGGCGGGCTGAACACCCAGCAATAGGCCAGCAGGTAGCCGATCAGCAGCGCCAGCACGCTGACCGTCAGGCACAGGCGCAAGGTGCGCCAGAGCATGTCGTGGATCGCCGGGTCGGTGGCGATGCGTTGGTACTGGTCGAGGCCGGGTTCGGGCAGGGTGAAGCTCCAGCCGACCACGCCGAAAAACGGCAGCAGGTAAAACACCACCAGCAGCAGCGGCAGGGGGAACAGCAGCAGGTTGCGTTCCAGGCGAGCGGTTCGGGTTGCACTCATGGTCGACGGCTCACTTGGACAGGTGGGTCAGGTACTGTTCCAGGGTGCTGGCGTAGTGGTCGGCGTACCACTGGGTGTCGAGGAAGATCTGCTTCTTCAGGTTCTCCTCGGAGGCGCAGTTGCGCTCGCGCTGCTCGGCGCTCATCAACTGCTGGGTGGCCGGGTTGGACGGGCCGTTGCCCAGGCTTTCGAACAGTGTGAGCTGGCCTGCCGGCTGCAACGCGTGCTGGATGAACTGCATGGCCGCCGGCCGCCCGGCTGGGTTGTCCTTGAGCACGCCCCAACTGCTGGCGCTGATAAAGGCGTTGTCGAAGCTCCACTTGATGCGGTTTTCGCTGTCTTCGGCGAGCAGGGTGGCGCGGGTGTGCCAGATGGCGCCGACCGAGGCTTCGCCCTCGATCATCAACTGCTGGCTTTCCGCGCCCGACCCCCAGAACGACAGGACGTGGGGCTTGAGTTCGTCGATTTTGCGCAACGCCCGGGGCACGTCCAGCGGGTACAGCTGATGCGCCGCTACGCCGTCGGCCAGCAGCGCCGCTTCGAGCATGCCGTTCATCCATTTGTAGAGGGTGCGCTTGCCGGGAAATTTTTCCACGTTCCAGAAATCGGCCCAGTTCTTCGGTCCGTTATCGCCGAATTTCTGGCTGTCCCAGGCAATCACGTAGCTGAACAGATAACCGGCGATCCCGTGTTCGTGGGACAGCTCCGGCGCCACCAGGTCGCGCTGCACCACGCTGTAGTCCAGGGGTTGCAGGACCTGGTCACGGCCCAGGGTCATGGCGCTGTAACTGTCGACATCGACCACGTCCCAGCTGGGGCGGCCGCTGGCCAGTTGCGAGCGGATGGCGCCCTCGGTCGGCCCGGCGCCGTCGATGCGCACCGCGATCCCGGTGTTGCGGGTGAAGCTGTCGGTCCAGGCCTTGCGAAACGCATCCAGCGCATCGCCGCCCCAGTTGACCACCACCAGCGGCTTGTCCGCTGCCCAGCTGATGCCGCTGCGCATGGCCAGCGGCAGGGCCGCGAGCAACCCCATGGCCTGGATGAAACTGCGGCGGTCGATCTGCCCGGTGCGGGCTTTGTCGATCAGGATCTGAATGCTGTCGCGCTGATGGTCCTGGCTCATGGGGCAAGTCCTCGCTGGGCCGGCACCCTTCAGCGGGTGCGGCCGATTGTTGTTTTGGGGAGAGCTGTGATGGTGCGGCGCTGGGCGAAACCCGCCCTGGTTCAGGCGTCCAGCAGGAACCCGTGCTGCACCGGCCAACTGAGCCACACCGGGGTGCCGCTGGGCAGTCGCGCGCCCGGGTGGTCGCCCGGCACCGACAGGTTGATCGGTGCCTGGTCCGCGCTGACGTTGAGCGCCAGGTGGGTGCTGGCGCCCTGGTACACCCGGTCGCCCAGATAGGCCGGCAGCACGTTGCCGCTGCCGGCTTCCGGGCGCTGGGTGTGCAGGGTCATGTGCTCGGGGCGCACGGCCAGCAACTGCGCCTGACTGCCCAGGGTCTGGGGCGCGGCGGCGTGCAGTTGGCTGTCGCCGCAGCGACCACTGGCCTGGCTGCCATGGCGTGCCACGTCCTGCAGCGGGAAGAGGTTCATCTTGCCCAGGAACTCGGCGACGAAGCGGCTGTTGGGCCGGTCATAGATGACTTGCGGGGTATCGACCTGGGCCAGGCGGCCCTGGTTGAAAATGGCGATCCGCGTCGACAGTGCCAGGGCTTCGCCCTGGTCGTGGGTGACGAATACGAAGCTGGTGCCGACCTGGCGGTGGATGCGCTGCAATTCGGTTTGCAGCTGTTCGCGCAGGTTTTTATCGAGGGCCGACAGGGGTTCGTCGAGCAGCAGCATGTCCGGTTCGAACACCAGGGCGCGGGCGATGGCGACGCGCTGCTGCTGGCCGCCGGAAAGCTCCGAGGGTTTCTTGTCGAGGTGGGCGCCGAGGCCGACCACTTCAATGATGTGCTTGACCCGGCGCTGGCGCTCCTCGGCCTTGACCCCGCGAATGCGCAGCGGATAGGCGACGTTGTCGGCCACGCTCATGTGCGGGAACAGTGCATAACCTTGGAACACCATGCCGTAGTTGCGCTTCTCGGCCGGCCGCTGGCTGATGTCCACGCCATGCTCCAGCAGCTTGCCGGCGCTGGGGCTGAGAAAGCCGGCGAGGATCATCAGCAGGGTGGTTTTGCCCGAGCCGGAAGGTCCGAGCAGGGTCAGGAATTCGCCTTGGCGAACATCCAGGTTGATCGCATCAAGGGCGGTGAATTTGCCGTAGTACTGGCTGATGCCTTGGGCGCTGAGCTGAATAGAGGGATTGCTGGACACGACGAAGTTCTCCCTTTGGCCTGTCTGGCATCTGAGGTTTTTGTTGTGGGCTCAGGCAGGCGTAGGCCCATTATTGTCAAAAGGATTGCTACATCAATGGAATATTTTTCGCCGCATTGGTGAGGAATATCGAACAAAAAAGCAGGCGCGAGGGCGCTTGCCCCGGTGCCTCGCCGCCGCTGTTCAAAGCCGCTAAAAGCCGGTCGAAGGCCCTGGCTCAAAGCTGCTGCGGGGACCTTGAATGGCTGGCCTTATGCCCTTGGGCCGCTGGGCTTATGCACAATCGACGACTGCCGCGAGCCCCGTCTGCGGAATTTTGTGAAGCTGTTCTCATTAGCTCGCAACTGGCTGTTTTTCCGATATTTTATTGTGTGAACAAAAAATGACCAGCGCTGAGGATGGCCCCTGGGCCATGGTTTTACAGGTGTCGTGGATATTCCATCAACAGAGTTATCCACAGGCTGGGGCGGTTCAGGCGCGCTCGGCAAGCAACATCAGATTGCGGGGCGTCAGCGGCGCCTGGCAGAACAGGCCCAGGCGTACCTGGTAGCCCTGTTCTTGCAGAAACAGTCCGCGATCCAGCACCAGCCACAGTTCCAGTGGCCGCCGAAACAAACCGCGGAGCAATTCCAGGTTGCGCACCTGGGCCAGGCGCTGCCAGCCGGCGGCTTCCAGGGCCGGCCAGTCCGGGTTGCCGGTGATGGCCAAACCCTTGAGCGCCGCCAGGTCGCGGCAATACTCGGCGAAGGGTTTGTCCAGCCAACTGCTGGGCAGCGACGGAGTGGGCAGGTACTGGTCGCTGGCGCGCAGGCGGCGTTGCAGCAGGTCGAACCCCAGGCGCCGGGCCATGGAGGTATCACGCTGGCGCCGGACCCGGGCGCCGGCGGTCACGGTTTCACTCATGGGCAGTGCCAGGTCGTCGAGGGACAGGCGCAATGCCGACCCCTGGGCGCTGGTCGACAGCGGCACGTAGTGTGGGGTCTGGATACGGTTGTAGCAGCACGGGGCAATCGCCAGTTGCCGGCAACCGGCGCTGCTAGCCAGTTGCATCAGGCGTACATGCAGATCGCCGCAGGCATGCAGCGCCACCGGGGTGTGTTCGGGTTTGAGGCGCGAGGTCGCGTCGGCGGCCAATACATCCTGCTGCACATGGGTGGCGCTCAGCTGATGGTGCTGGCTCAGTTGCTGGCCGCTGGCGATCAGCGCCGGGTCGTACTCCAGGCAGGTCAGCTGTTGCCCCGGTTGCAGCAGGCGCCGGCCCAGGTGGCCCTTGCCCGCGCACCAGTCCAGCCAGTGGCTGGGCGTTGCAGAAAATTGCAGGCGGCTGGCAAAGGCTTCCAGTTGCTGCCATTTGCGCCCGGGCACGTCCACGTTCAGGCGTTGCCGGGCCGGCGGCACCGGGTGTTCGGGCAGCTCGCCCAGGTCACTCAGGGCCAGGGCCTCGTCGGCCAGAGCCGGGAAGGGTGCCGGCGCATCCAGGGTCTGCAGGTGGGTATGGCTGGCCTCGGCGTCGTCCAGGGAGCGCCCGCGCAGCCAGTGCGCCAGCTCGGGATACTGGGCTTCCCAAGGCAGGTGCAGGTGCGTGAACGGGCGGGGACGCCACAGCGCCTGGTGCGCCAGCAGAAAACGCTCCAGGGCCTGGAAGCGGGGCTGCAGTTCGGGGCCGTGGAGGGCGGTGGGCATGGGCGGCTCGGCGAAGTGGGGCGGGGTATGCGCCCGCTCTGCCGATAGCGATCAGCAGAGCGGGTGGCGCTTCAGCGACCCTGGCAGGCGTCGACCCGCAGCCAGCGTTCCAGTTGGCGGAATGCCTGGACCAGCATGAACGACATCAACAGGTAGAACACCCCGGCGGTGAAGAACATATCCACCGTCAGGTAGTTGCGGGCAATGATGGTGCGCGCCATACCGGTCAGTTCCAACAGGGTCACGGTACTGGCCAGGGAACTGGCCTTGAGCATCAGGATCACTTCGTTGCTGTAGGCCGGCAGGCCGATGCGTGCGGCACGGGGCAGGATGATATAGAACAGCGCCTTGGGCTTGGACATGCCCAGGGCCCGCGCGGCTTCGATCTCGCCGGGCGGAATGGCCTGGATCGCGCCGCGCAGGATCTCGGCAATATAGGCCGCGGTGTGCAGGGTCATGGTGGCGGTGGCACACCAGAACGGGTCACGCAGGTACGGCCACATGAAGCTCTCGCGCACCGCATCGAACTGCGCCAGGCCGTAATACACCAGAAATAGCTGCACCAGCAGCGGCGTGCCGCGAAAGAAAAAGATGTAGGCATAAGGCAGGGCGCGCACGTACCACAGCTTGGACGAGCGGGTGATGCCCAGGGGGATGGCCAGCAGCAGGCCGAGAATCACGGCGATGCCCACCAGCTCCAGGGTCAGCGTCGCGCCCTGGATGAACTTCGGCAGCCATTTGTAGATGACTTCCCATTCCATTACGTCGTCCTCACAAAGCCGCGGGCGGCGCGTTTTTCCAGGAAGTGCATGCCGGTCATGGCCAGCACGGTCAGGCCCAGATACATGAAGGCCGCGACCATGAAGAAGGTGAACGGGTGCTTGGCGAAGGTCACGGCGTTCTGCGCGTGGCGCATGATTTCTTCAAGGCCGATCACCGACACCAGCGCGGTGTCCTTCATCAGGATCATGAACAGGTTGCCCAGGCCCGGCAGGGCGATGCGCCACATCTGCGGCAGGATCAGCCGGGTGAAAATCCGAAACTTTGAAAGGCCCAGGGCGGTGCCCGCCTCGCGGTGACCCTTGGGGATGGCCAGGATCGCGCCGCGGAACACTTCCGTGGCATAGGCACCAAAGCACAGACCGAGGGCGATGACCCCGGCGAGAAACGGGCTGAGGGCCAGATCGGGGTTGCCGAAATACTCACCCAGCGCGCTCATCATATTCACCGTGCCGTAGTACATCAGCAGCACCCACAGCAGTTCCGGGACGCCGCGCACGATGGTCGAATAGGTTTCGCCAAGCCAGCGCAGCGGCTTGTACGGGGAAGTCTTGGCCAAGGCGCCGAGCAGACCGAGTACCAGCCCCAGGCACAACGCCGAGAGGGCCAGCTTGACGGTCATCAGCGCGCCGGCGGCGAGCGCCGGGCCGAATCCGTAGAGATCGATATTCATGGGTTCTGGATGGCTTTGCTAAGGACCGGCGCCCAGGGGGCGAGCGCCGGTCAGGCAAGTCAGTATCAATAGATGCTGAACGGGAAGTACTTGTCGTTGATCTTCTTGTACGTGCCGTCGGCCACGATTTCCTTCAGGGCGGCGTTCAGCTTCTCGCGCAGTGGATCTTTCTTGCGCACGGCAATCCCGATCTTGTCGCTTTCTTCAACCGGGTCGCCCTTGAACTCGTAAGGCTTGCCGGCATCGCTCTTGAGCCACTCGTAGTTGACGTACTTGTCGGCCAGGATCGCGTCCAGGCGGCCGGAGGTCAGGTCCAGGTAGGCGTTTTCCTGGGTGTCATAGAGCTTGATGGTGATGTCGTCGCCCAGGTTGTCTTCCAGCCAGGTGCCGGCCAGGGTCGCCCGTTGTGCGCCGATGATCTTGCCCTTGAGCGAGGCCTTGTCGGTCTTGAACTCGGTTTTGGCTTTAGGGGCAATGAACTGCAGTTTGTTCGAGTAGTACGGGTCGGTGAAATCCACCGCCTGCTTGCGCTCGTCGGTGATCGACAGCGAGGAGATCAGGAAGTCGAACTTCTTGGCGTTCAGGGCCGGAATGATGCCGTCCCAGTCGGAGGTGACCACGGTGCATTCGACTTTCATCTTGGCGCACAGGGCGTCGCCGATGTCTTTGTCGAAGCCGACGACCTGGCCGCTCGCATCTTTATTGTTGAACGGCGGGTAGGCGGCTTCGATCCCCATTTTCAGGGTCTCGGCGGCAGCCGTGGCGCTGAAGGCCAGGGTGACGGCAGCGGCCAGGAGGATTTTTTTATAGCTCTGCATGCGTGTAGCTCCGTTAGCGGTTGCTGGACATGAATTGTTTGCAGCGCGCCGAAAGCGGGTTATCGAAGACCTGCTGTGGCGATCCTTGCTCTTCTACCAGACCCTGGTGCAGGAATACCACTTCACTGGAAACCTGGCGGGCAAAGCCCATCTCATGGGTCACCAGCAGCATGGTACGGCCTTCTTCGGCCAGGGCGCGGATCACGGCCAGCACTTCCTGGACCATTTCCGGGTCCAGGGCCGAGGTCGGTTCATCGAACAGAATGACCTTGGGCGCCATGGCCAGGGTGCGGGCAATGGCCGCGCGTTGCTGCTGGCCACCGGAGAGCTGGGACGGGTAGGCGTGGCGCTTGTCGCCGATGCCGACCTTGGCCAGCAGCGCCTCGGCCACTTCGATGGCTTCGGCCTTGCTCTGGCCGAGGACCCGGCGCGGAGCCTCGATAATGTTGTCGAGCACGCTCATGTGCGGCCAGAGGTTGAAGTTCTGGAACACGAAACCGATTTCGCTGCGCAGGCGGTTGATCTGCTTGCCGTCGGCGGCAACCAGTTCGCCATTTTTGGCGGGCTTGAGCTTGAGTTCTTCACCGGCGACCAGGATCTGGCCCTGGTGCGGGTTTTCCAGCAGGTTGATGCAGCGCAGGAAGGTGGACTTGCCAGAACCGGAGGAGCCCAGGATCGAGATCACGTCGCCGTCGCGTGCGGTCAGCGAGACGCCCTTGAGCACCTCCAGCGAGCCGTAGCGTTTATGCAAGTTGCGGATTTCAAGCGCGGGCGTGGCCTCAGCCATGTGCGGTCCTCATTGGGTTCATTGCGCTCCTGCTGTTGGCCGCCTTCCTGGCGAGGCGCCAAGCTAGCATAGGGTTTCAATCACAGCCAACAGCGCCACGGGGGGTAAACAGAAGGTGTGCGGCAGGTTGTCGCATCAGCACAGCAGACTGTCGCGCCATCAACAACCGAACGCCTGTTTGAACCCGGTTCGTGGTGGGCGTCGCGTAAAAAAAGGCGCGATGGTGCCAGCTTTGGCCGGGTGTTGGAAGCGTCAAGGGGCCAAAGGTCATGGATCCGCACCTTAATTGGGCGCAACGCCGTTTTGGGGTGTGTTTCTGGTGCGCCGTTTCGTCCTACAAAGTGGGTCTCTCGGTAACGCTGTGGCTAATTGCTATCAAACTCAATGACTTGCGATGATCCGCCGGTCGGGCTTGCAGCCCGCGCCGTTGGGGATCCTGTAACATTTTGGCGCAATTCTTGCGTAATAAATAAACAACGCCCTGTTGGATTCTTTTTACGAGAAGGAATGCAGACCGGGCGCAGTGAATCTATTTTCGTTGCAAAGGTGCTTTAAATGAGCGGTACGCAACTCTCCAATGACCTCGAACAGGGGCTCAAACCGCGGCATGTCACCATGCTGTCGATTGCCGGCGTCATCGGCGCCGGGCTGTTTGTCGGCTCCGGCCATGCCATCGCCGAAGCCGGCCCCGCCGTGCTCCTGGCCTATGCCGCCGCCGGTACCCTGGTGGTGCTGGTCATGCGCATGCTGGCCGAGATGGCCGTGGCCTCACCGGATACCGGTTCCTTTTCGACCTACGCCGACCGCGCCATCGGGCACTGGGCCGGTTTCACCATCGGCTGGTTGTACTGGTGGTTCTGGGTATTGGTGATTCCGCTGGAAGCCAACGCCGCCGCGACCATCCTCCATGCCTGGTTCCCCGGCATCGCGATCTGGGTCTTTACCCTGGTCATCACCCTGTTGCTGACCGCGACCAACCTGTTCAGCGTGAAGAACTACGGCGAGTTCGAGTTCTGGTTCGCCCTGATCAAGGTCGTGGCCATCATCGGCTTCGTGATCCTGGGCCTGCTGGCGATCTTCGGCTGGTTGCCGGGCAGCCAAGTCAGTGGCGTGTCCCACCTGTTTGACACTCAGGGCTTCCTGCCCAACGGCATGGGCGCGGTGTTGGCGGCGATGCTGACCACCATGTTCTCCTTCATGGGCACCGAGATCGTCACCATCGCGGCCGCCGAGTCGAAGAACCCGGGGCAGCAGATCTCCAAGGCCACCAACTCGGTGATCTGGCGGATCGGCCTGTTCTACCTGGTGTCGATCTTTATCGTCGTGGCCCTGGTGCCGTGGAACGATCCGGCCCTGGCCAAGGTGGGTTCCTACCAGACCGTGCTCGACCGCATGGGCATCCCCAACGCCAAGCTGATCGTCGACCTGGTGGTCCTGGTCGCCGTGACCAGCTGCCTGAACTCGGCGCTCTACACCGCTTCGCGCATGCTCTTCTCCCTGGGCAAGCGTGGCGATGCACCGGCCGTGGCCAAGCGCACCAATAAAAGCGGCACCCCGTACTGGGCCGTATTGCTGTCGACGGCAGCAGCGTTCCTCGCGGTATTTGCCAACTACGTGGCGCCGGCGGCGGTGTTCGATTTCCTGCTGGCCAGCTCCGGCGCCATCGCCCTGCTGGTGTACCTGGTGATTGCCGTGTCGCAACTGCGCATGCGCCAGAAACGCATGGCTGCGGGCGAGAAAATCGCCTTCCGCATGTGGCTGTTCCCGGGCCTGACCTACGCGGTGATCGTGTTCATCATCGGCGTCCTGGCGATCATGCTGTTCCAGGAAGAGCACCGCGTGGAGATTCTCGCCACCGGTTTGCTGAGCCTGCTGGTGATTGCCGCGGGCCTGCTGGTAGCGCGGCGCCGTCGGATCGAGCGCGCTGGTCCGCCGGTGCTGAGCTGACGGCTGAGCCCACTACCCGCTGAAAAGGCCGCGCTCAGAAATGACCGCGGCCTTTTTCATCTCCGAGCGCAGCGTTGCGCGTTCTTGCCGGTGGTTTGGCAGACAGTCGCTTTACCCACGCAGGAGGCCTGTTGATAATCCCTCGCTCGGTCAGCTTGGGATAGGGCGATGAAGCAACTGGATATGGATTCTGCCGAATGGGAAATGCTCGACCTTGAATGGCATCAAGGGTTTGCCTTCGTGGAGGGCGCGCTGCTGGTGGAGGAGAGGGCCCGGGATGTCTACCTCATGCTCCATGAGGGGCAGACAGCGGCTGAGCAGGCGCGTCAGGCGGCGGCCGAGCAATTCCCGGTTTCACCCCTGGTGGCGGATGAACCCCTCTGGCGGCACCGTATCCACCGGCATCTGCTACGTGATGCCCGGGCGGACTACTATGCCTTGCCCCGCTACGTCGAGCGTTACGGCTATCACCCTTTGCAAGTCTTGCCGGTGCGGGTGGGCCGTGGCTTGCAGAGCCTGGGCCATGACCATTGGCGCGATCACGACCGCGCCTACTTCTGTCACGACTACGGGCTCGCGGTGATCGAAGGCGCGCAGCATGAGCGCCTGACGCTTCTGCACCCGGTGCCAGAGAACTGGCCTTCGGGCGCGGTGCTGTTCAGTGACGGGCTCAAGGTCTTCCTCGGCGCCCGGGCGATCGCCAGCGCTGAGCAGCAGGTCCGCGGCACCAACCATCCGGCTTATCAAGTGATCGGCGGCCAGGTCTGCCGGGGCGGCGCTGTGCTGCACCAGAAGGACGGTTCGCCGTTGCCGATTGCCAATCCGCACGGCTTTCAGATGCTGGCCTGGCGCTGGGGCACGGACGGGCACTCGGTGATCGTCCAGGCGCAGCAGGGCTCTAGCGTTGCCTACGAGTATTTCTACCGCATCGATAATGTCGACCTGGCGACGTTCAGCGTGCTCAACGAGCGCTATGCCAAGGACGCACGGCGGGCCTACTACCTGACCGGAAAAACCCTGCGTTATGTCGGCGACTTTCGCCTGCTGAACCGCGTTGAGTCGGTGTTCGATGCCGGTGGTCGAGTCTTGAGCCAGAGTGAAAAGGCGGACCCGTACATTGCCGTGGATGACCAGTTCGTCTACCGCAATGGCACCCGTCTGCGGGGTGCCGATGGTCCGAGCTTTCGCCACCTGGGATTCGACTACTACGCTGACCGGCATCGTGCCTACAGGCGCAGCAAACCGCTGGATGTGGATGTAGATAGCTTTGTGGTGACCCAGCCGGATCGCGGCGAATGCAACTATTCGCCCGTGCTGGTGGGGGACAAGCACGGCCCGCTCGGTTCGGATGGGCTGATCGATGACGCCATGCTGCAAGCGTGGTCCGCGTTCTTCGAGGCTCATCCGCAGTTGCAGGGCTACTGGTGGCACCGCCTGCAGGCGCCATCCGCGTCAACCACCCAAGCCCTGCGTTCCATCGGCTTGGGGTTTGAGCTGGGGCACCAGGTGCACTTTCAGGGTCGCGCCATCAATGGTCTGGATGCCGCCAGTTTCAAATTGCTGGGCACACACCTGTGCGGTGACGCCAACGGCTTGTACCTGATCCCCTTTCATCGTGCCGAAACCAAGGTGCCGGAGCGATTTTCTTCAGCCTCCGCCGATCATTACCGTGACCTGGGTGGGCCCTATCTGACAGATGGGCAGAGGATTTTTTGCCACCGGATCTTTTATCAGGCGCCTGAGCCGCTGGCTAAAGCGGATCAGGCCAGCTTCGAGTCCTGCGGGCATGGCTGGGCCAGGGATAAGGGCGCGGTGTACTACTACAGCGAAAGAAAAAGGAACCTCGACCCGGCCCACACGCGCTTCATGGGCAGTTACGCCTTCACCTCGACGCAGATGTTTTCCGCAGGCAAGGCGCTGGAGGTGGAATTCAGCCCGGAAGAAGTGAAGGTTCCCCATCCGGATTTCTTGCAGTTGGGCACGCGCAAGCTGTTTTGTGGCCGGCGCCCGGTGAGTGCCAAACGCATCGACCTGGCCAGTCTGGAGTTTCTCGCGGACCGCTATGCCCGGGACAAGCAGCGTTTTTTCGAGTACGACGGCTACGCGGCGCTCAGTGAAATCAGTGCCGAGCAGTATCGCCAGGCAACGATGAAGGCCTCGGCCGGAGACGCTGAAAATCTGGCTGTTTGAGCGGCAAAAGGGCTGCTGTCAGCATTGATGGTGGTCTTTTTTATCGGATAGGTGACTTGTTGCATGGTGTTTCATGGACAGCTCGCTGGCGAAATAGTAGCCTGCGCGCTCTTCGATAAGAGCTCTTGCGTGCCAGCGTGAGAGGAGCTATGGAATAGCGCGGTATAGCAAGGGATTGAATGCTTGTCGGGGACCTGAATCCGTCTTCTGCCTCTCTCCCTTGATCCCTGCGTACTTGCCATGGTTCCTGAGTGTCAGCGCCTGCCTTCGGCATGCCCGGCAGTCCCGGCTCGAAGAATGAGCATTCAGGGTTCAATGGTGATCGCCCGGCCATTGGTCCCCTAAAAAAGGGCGGCAAGGAGACGCGCATGGCGTTCACTAAAATCATCTTCAAAAACCCGAACACCGGAGCCATCAAGGAAGCGCCAGTTGGTTTCTCCTGGACCGTGTTCTTCTTCGGCTTCATCCCGGCACTGTTCCGCGCCGACTGGAAATGGGCAGCCATCATGTTCCTGCTGGCCATGTTCACGTTCGGCCTGAGCAACCTGGTGTTCATGTTCATCTACAACAAGCTGTACCTCAAAGACCTGATCGGCTCCGGCTTCAAGGCCCAGTCCATCGCCAGCGGCGACCTGAGCTACGCCAGCGCCAACATCGGTATGGAAATCCCGAAGCTGGAAGCGGCATAAGCCACGGGCTTTTAGCCAGACCAAAAAAACGGGCGCCTCCAGTCATGGAAGCGCCCGTTTTTTTTAGGCCTCAGACAGGCTACTGGGCGGCGTCCAGCAGGGCCTGGGAGGCGGCTACGTAGTCGGCCTGGAAGGCCGGTGACTCGATCCAGGCCAGGGCGGCGGCCTCATCGGCTTCAGTGGACCACTGGCGGTACTCGATCAGCGCCGCGAGGATGAAATCGGTGGCGCCGTCTTCGCCTTCCTGCTCGAACACCAGTTCCAGCAGCGGGTCCTGCAAAAAGGCGCTGCACAGGGCCAGTTGGCTGGTCTGCTCGGCGTCGCGCATTTTCTTGAACAGTTCGGTCAGGTCCACCGACTCGAAGTCCAGGCGGTCATCGTTGGGGTCCAGTTCCACCGCGCTGCTGGCGCCGGCGCGCTGGCTGCGGTTCTGCTTGGCCTTGGCTTTGGCCCGGGTGGCACGTTTGTGTTGTTTGTTTGCAGATGCCATGGGCTTCTTACCTGGTGACAAAAGGGGGGAGCGGCGGTTGGAGCCGACAATCAGGCGACACAGGATGCCAGTAAATGAGCGGGCCGGCACCCTTGTCCCCGGGCCCGGGTCAATCGAGCCAGCGTCCCGGCGCGTCGGCCGGCAGCTCGGCGTGCTGCAACCAGGCCAGGGCCAGCGGCCACAACCGGGCCTGGTAGTGGCTGCGAAAAAACGCGAAATGCCCGACCTGCTGTTCGCCGATGTCTTCGGGTGTGAGACGCCGATGGTGACAATCGCCGGCCTCGAAATACGCCAGCAGGCGCTCGATGGCCGGCACCGTGCCGTAGGGGTCATCGCTGATGCTGATGGCCAGGATCTGCGCCGTGACCCGCGCAAAGGGCAGCCCTCCCGTCGTCTCCAGCAGCGCCCGCCCGCTGGGCCGACCCTGGTAGCGAGCGCTGGGGGTGGCCCAGTCGCGCACCACGCCGGAGGGGGTGTCTTCCAGCCAACCCAGGCGCTTGCCGGGGAAGTAACCGCAGACGGCGGTGAGCAGCGGCATCGCCAGGTGCCATTTGAGCAGCATGCGCCAGCGGGTTGCGGCGGCGTAGTCGCGCCAGTAGGCGAACTGCGCGCCAACCGTCACCACGCGCCGGATCAGCGCGCTCGACGCCGCCAGCCCCACCGCGCAGCCGCCGAAGCTGTGGCCGACCACATCGATCGGCTGCCCGGGGAACTCGCGCTGTGCACGTTGCAGCATGGCCTCGAAATCCAGCGCGCCCCAATCCGACCACGACGCCTTGAACCCGCGCAACGAGGCCGGGCGCGACTCGCCGATGCCCCGGTAGTCATAGACGATCACATCCAGGCCGTGGGCGAACAGGTAATCGGCGAAGCGAAAGTAATGTCGGCAACGCACCGAGGTCGCGGCGTTGATGATCACCACCGGGCGCTGCGGCTCGTGGCGCGCATGGCGCCAGGTAAAGCCACCGAGGCGCACGCCGTCTGCGGCCCGTTCATGGAAGGCTTCGCCACCGGGGCTGGCGGTCTGCCGGGCGATGGGCTCGGGCAAGGGGGACTGCACGGTCATGGCAGGTGTTCCTGGTTGGGGCTGGGTCCGCTGCGGGCCGTCGAAAGGGCGAGTGGCAGCGTTCGGCTCTTTTTAGTGCGCCCATTAATAACCGGGCCGCCCTGCCTCGGGCAACTTTACTCGCCCCCGGCCGATCACGATAATCGGCGCCTCTATCACCTCGGAACGCCGCACATGGAATTGCTGGAAAGGGATCTTGCCGATTGGGAACCACTGGAGCTTGAGTGGCATCAGGGCTTTGCATTTCTGGAGGGTGAGCTGCTGGGTGATGCCCAGGTTCGTGACACCTACACCCTGATCAGCCCCCAGGGCAAGGCGCCCAAAACGGTGGTCGAAGAAGCCATCGCCCAACAGTGTTGGCCGACGCCGCTGATCCCCGGGCAGCCGGTTTGGCGCCATCGCCGCCAGCCCCATCTGCTGGCCGATGCCCGCTGGGTTTTCTACCGGTTGCCGGCATACGACGGACGCCGCGGCTTTCAGGTGTTGCAGGCCTTGCCGTTCCAGTTCCGCGAGCCGCTGCACAGCCTGGGTAATCGCTATTGGCGCGACCGTCTGACCCTCTACTACTTTCACGACTACACCGTGCATGCGGTGCAGGGCGTGCGGCATGCCGAGTTTGCCCTGCTGGAGCAGGACCTGCCTGAAGGCGCCGTGGCGTCGCCGCTGTACAGCGATGGGGTCAACCTCTTCCTCAGTGGCAGTCGTGTAGCCAGTGCTGGCGATCAGGTACGAGCGACCAACAGCGCGGGCTATCGGTTGGTCAATGGCCAGGTCTGCTGTGGTTTCAAGCCCTTGCACCGGAAGGACGGCAGCCTGCTGCCGATTGCCAATCCGGAGGGTTTCCATCGGGTCAATGGCCGCTGGTTCAGCGATGGCCAGTCGATCATCGTCCAGGCGCAGCAGGGTTCGAGTGCGAGCTACGAATACTTCTACAGCATCGATGACGTCGACCTCGAAAGCTTCACCGTGCTCAACGAGCGCTACGCCAAGGACGCCCGGCGCGCCTATTACATCACCGGCAGAACCATCCGCAACGTCGGCGAGTTCCGCCTGGTGAAGGAGCAGTACCCGCAGTTCGACGCCAGCGGGCGACTGGTGGCGAGCACGGAAAGCGACGACCGCTATTTTGCCGTGGACGAGCAACATGTCTACGCTGCCGGCACCCGATTGCGCGGCGCTCACGGCCCGAGTTTTCGCTCCCTGGGCTTCAACCATTACTGCGATCAGCAGCGCGCCTATCTGGGCAAGCAGCCGCTGGAGCTGGAGGTGGATAGCCTGGTGGTGGCCAAGCTGTACCGCGGCGAGGACGAATACGCACCGGTGCTGGTGGGCGACCGGCATGGCCCGCTGAACTCTGGCGGAGTGCTTAATAACGCGATGTTCGAACAGTGGGCGCCGTACTTTGCCGCGCACCCCGAGCGACAGGATTACTGGTGGCACCGCATGCAGGCGCAACGTGAACAGCCTGAAGCAGAGGAGGACCCCGCCAACCTGCGGGATATCGGCCAGGGCTTCAGCCTGGGGCGCAGTGTCTACTTCCAGGGGAATAAGATCGAAGGCCTGGACGCGGCCAGCTTCAGATTGTTCAACGAAATCCTGTGCGGCGATGTCAATGGCCTGTACCGCGTTGACTTCTATTCGAAGGCCAACATGACCGCCGAGCGTTTTTCGGCCCAGCCTGTAGAGTGTTTCCGGTTCCTGGATGAGGCGTACATCACCGATGGCAAGGCTGTGTTCAAGTACTGGAATCACTACCACCTGCCGGAACTGCTGCGCAAAGCCGATCTCGCCACCTTCGAAACCTTCAGCCACGGCTGGGCCAGGGACGCGTCGGCGGTGTACTGCTACGGCGAAATAAAAAAGCACCTCAACCCGGCGACCACGCGCTTTTTGGGCAGCTATGCCTTCAGCCCCGAACTGATGTCGTGGGCCGGCAAACCGCTGGATGTGGAATTCACCATGGACGAAGTGTCGGTGCCGCACCCGGAGTTTCTGCAACTGGGGACCCGCAAACTGTTCTGCGGCCGCCGCCCGCAGAGCGCCAAGCGTATCGACCTACCGACCCTGGAGTTTCTCGACGGCAAATTTGCCCGGGACAAACGAACGTTCTATCGCTACGAGCGCGACCTGGGCCTGACTGAAACCAGCGAAGACGAGTACCGGCAAGCCTTGGCCAAGGCCGGCGAAACGTCGAAATAATCACTCACCAAAGGACTGCACACATGGACGCGACAAACACGCTGCAACCCCAGGAATGCCAGGGCATGGACGATATCCGCCGGGAAATCGACCGCCTGGATCAGAGCGTCATCCAGCTGCTGGGCCAACGTTTCCAGTACGTGCTGGCGGCCTCGAAGTTCAAGACTTCGGCCACCTCGGTGCGCGCTCCGGAACGCTTCAAGGCGATGCTTGCCACCCGCCGCGAATGGGCCCAGGCCGAGGGCCTGAGCCCGGACGCCATCGAGAAAATGTACAGCGACCTGGTCACACATTTTATCGAGCAAGAGCTGCAGCATTGGCAGGCGGCGCAGCCTGCGGTTTGAGTCGATCAGCTTAGGCGCACGCTGAGGCTAGAAGCCCACCGCTCCGCTCCCCGGTAGTTGTCTGCGAGCCCTTCAGGGGCTCGACAGAGCACGCAATAGGGGGTGGAGCGGTGGGCTTTTGCGTTCCCTAAGCAGGCTTTCAGAAGTCTGCAATAAATTAAGAATGGTCTTATGTGCACGTGCGGAGCATGGGCCTAGCATCCTCACGCCTCAAAGAACGCGTGCATGCGCCGCCGGTCGGGAGCCATGCAACGGTTAATTGACGCCAGAATGATGGCCATTTAGCATCATCGTGCTTTCTGCATGGACTGCAGTGCCTTATCAAAGGATTGAACATGTACGGACCCTCCCTCGCGAACCGCTTGCGCGTCGCGTTTGTGTGCCTGCTCTGGTTTTCTGCTGTACCGGATGCGGCCTTGGCCGCGACCAATCCGGGCGATCAGGAGCTGATCCGCGACCGCCAGAACCGCTTGCTGGAAGAGCAGCAACGGCGCCTTGAAGAACTCAGGGAGCTGCCGGGTAAAACGCCAACACCCGATGCGCCCGAAGTCGTTGGCGACCCTCGTTGTTTTGCCATTCGCCAGGTCGATTTGCAGGGCGCCGAGCAGTTGTCCGCCGCCCAGCAGGCGCGCTTGCTGGCGCCCTATAACGGCCAGTGCCTGGGCATGGCGCAGCTCAACCAGTTGCTTCAGGTCATCACCGATCACTACCTCCAACAGGGCTTTGTGACCAGTCGTGCCTACCTGCCGCCGCAGCATCTGGGCAGCGGCATTTTGCGGGTGCAGGTGGTGGAAGGCCGCCTGGAACAGGTGAACCTGGCCCCGGGCAGCCAGCTGTCCCAACGGGAAATAGCCATGGCCTTTCCCGGGCACGAAGGCCAGCTCCTGAATCTGCGGCAGGTCGAACAATTGCTCGACCAACTCAACCGGCTGCCTTCCAACCGCGCCACCATGGAGCTGATGCCTGGCGAGGCGGTGGGTGGCAGCCAGGTGCTGCTGAGCAACCAGCCGCAACAGCCTTGGCGTGCCGCGTTGGCCCGGCATAACAACGGCCAGAAAAGCACCGGTGAACAACAGTGGAACCTTGGGTTGGGCTGGGACAGCCCGCTCGGGCTCGCGGACCAGTTGAACCTGCGACGCAGCGAGGATGCCGTCAGCGATCACCAGCGCCGTTCCGCCAGCAACTCTCTCAATTACAACCTGCCCTGGGGCTGGTGGAACTTCAGCTACAGCTACAGCGACAGTGAATACCGTACCCGTGGACAAGGTGCCGGTTTCGATTTCAAGTACAGCGGTGAAAGCCAGACCCATCAAGGACTCGTCGAGCGCGTGATTCACCGTGACGCCCAAGGCAAGACGGCTTTGAGCGCCGGCCTCAGTCATCTGCGAACGGTCAGCTATATCGAAGACAGCCCGCTGCGCAACGGCACTCAGCGCATCACCGAAGCCCAGTTCGGCTTTAGCCATGGTCGGGTGTTGGGCAGCGCCTTCGGCAACCTGGAATTGGGCATGCAGCAAGGCTTCGGCGCCCTGGATGCGATGTCCGACAAGCACGCCGCAAGCACCACGCCAACCGCCCGCTACCGCAAATACACGGCGACCTTGAGTTACCTGCAACCGTTCAAGTTGTGGGGTGAGGACTGGGCGTTCAGCAGCCTGGCCACCGGTCAGCGCAGTGAAGACCTGCTCTACAACAGCCAGCGCATCAGCCTCACCGGGCAGTCGGCGGTGCGTGGCTACAAAGAGCAATTTCTCTCGGGCGACAGTGGTGGCTACTGGCGCAACGACCTGCGCTGGACCCGCCAGGTCGATAGCACCTGGCTGCGACCGTGGGTTCAGCAATACGGGCTCGGTGTGGCCTACGACCAGGGCGTTGTTCGCCACGACGCCCACAGTGCCGGGCAAAACGGCCAGGTGTCGAGCAATGCCCTTGAGCTCTTTGGCCGGGGTCAGCACATGGGCGCCAGCCTGACGTTTGCCCACTCGCTCAAGCGCCCCACGGCGCTCAGCGAAAGCGAGGCGCCGATCTACTTTCGCCTTGAATTTTTTCTTTGAATGATGTGCCAAGGATTACGTGATATGGACGTTACGCAACAGGCCACCGCGACCTGCAGACCTGCGACCCGACTGCACACTCTCGAGGGTTTTCGAGGCTTGGCCAGGCGCGGCCTGGCGCTGATTCTGGCCAACGCGATGGTCTGGCAACCCTTGCTGGTCCAGGCCGAGGGCATTGCCATCAATGGCGGCGGTGGCAGCCTCGGTGCGGCGGCCAACGGCGTCCCGGTCATCAACATTGCCAAGCCCAATAGCAATGGCCTGTCGCATAACACGTTCGAGCACTACAACGTCGGTAGCCAGGGCCTGATCCTCAACAACGCGATCGACCGGACCCAGAGCACCCAGTTGGGCGGAATCATCCTCGGCAACAGCCACCTTCAAGGTCAATCCGCGACCACCATCCTCAACGAGGTCACCAGCAACAACTGCACGCAGCTCAAGGGCTACACCGAAGTGGCCGGGCAGGCCGCACGGGTGATCATCGCCAACCCTTACGGCATTACGTGCGACGGTTGCGGCTTCATCAACACCCCCCAGGCCACACTGACCACGGGCAAGCCGGTCGTCGACCAGGGCCGCCTGGACCGTTTCACGGTCGATGGCGGGGATATCGCCATCGAGGGTGCCGGCGCCAAAGCCAGCAACCTCAACCAGTTCGACCTGATCACGCGTTCGGCCAAGATCAACGCCAAGCTCCATGCAAAAAAACTCAACGTCATCGCCGGGCGCAACGAGGTGGACGCCAGCAGCCTGGCCGTCACGGCCCTGGCGCCAGGCGGCTCCCCGGCGCCGCAGTTGGCCATCGACAGCAGTGCCTTGGGCGGCATGTACGCCGGGGCGATCAAGCTGGTGGGCACCGAGCAAGGAGTTGGCGTCAAACTCTCGGGGGAAATGGCCGCCAGCGCCGGCGATATCCAGATTGATGTTGACGGTAACCTGACAATGGCCACCACCGCCGCCACGGCGGCGCTGAGCGTCAAGGCCCAGAGCCTGCGGGCCGACGAGGCGTTGTATGCCGGCGGCGACCTGGACATCAACACCCGCGACGAACTGTTCAGCCACAAGAGCATCGCCGCTGGCGGCAAGGTAATGCTGGCCAGTAACGGGCAACTGACCAACCTCGGCGCCATCGAGGCCGGGGTCAATACCGACAACAGCCGCAATTCGCGCGGCGATGTGCAGATCACCGCGCAGCACCTGCGCAACGCCGGGCAGGTCATCGCCACGCGCCAGCTCGATATCGGCACCGAGCAGACGCTGGACAACCGCGACGGCAAGCTGATCGGTGCCCAGGTCCAGCTCAGTGCCACCCGCCTCGACAACCGCAATGGCCTGATCGGCGCCAGTACCGGCGAGACCAAGGTGAGCGCCCGCGAGCAACTGGACAACCGTGGCGGCACGCTGCAAGCCGAAAGCAAGCTGCGCCTGGACGGTGGGGCCATGCTCAACCGCAACGGCGTGATGCTCGGCAAGCAGGTCACCCTGGACGCCAAGAGTCTGGACAACAGTGAGCAGGGCCACATCGTGGCCGAGGCCGGTCGCCTGAGTGCGACGGTGGAGCAGGCGCTCGACAATCAACAGGGGCGCCTGCAAGCCTCGGCCGGGGACATGGAGCTCTCGGCGGCCAGCCTCGACAACCGTGGTGGCGTGATGGTTGGCGAGCACGTCCAGGTCACCGCCACCCAGGGAGGCCTGGACAACCAGGGCGGCCAAGTGCTCGGCAGCGGCCTGCAGGTCCAGGCCAAGACCGCGATTGATAACCGCGACGGCGGCCAACTGCTGGCGGGCAGCAACGGCTTGAAACTGGGCAGTGCGTACTTGCACAACCAGCAGGGCCAGGTCATTGCCGGGGGCAGTCATGCGCAGCTCGAGCTGGAGCACCTGGACAATCGGCAGGGCAGTATCAGCGCCAGCAGCCTGAGCCTGACCGCCGACGAAGCCGACAATCGCGCAGGCCACCTCGCCAGCCTGGACGGCCATTTGCAACTGAGCGTGGCGCGACTGAACAACCAGGGCGGATTGATCGAGGCCAGCCAGCACCTGCTGATCGAGGGGCAGCGTCTGGACAACAGTGCCGGCGGCCGGCTGATTGCCTACCTGGGTGAGCTGAGTCGTATCCAGCTCGGCGGCGAACTGGACAACCGCAGCGGACGCATCGCTATTGGCAGCCGCGACTTTGGCCTGCAAGCCGGGACCCTGCACAACGTTGGCGGGCAGATCGAACACGCGGGCAGCGGCTCGTTCGGCCTGCGTTCGGCCAGCCTGTTCGGTGCCCAGGGCCGGGTGATCGGCCAGGGCAGTGGCGCCTGGAATATCGCCCAGGTCGATGGCGCCGGTGTCTGGCACCTCAACGGCGCACTGGATGTCAGTGGCCTGAACAGCATCTCCCTGATGGCCGGCGACCGTATCGCCAGTGCCGGCAACCTCAGCCTGGCAGCCGTCAGCCTGAATAACGCCGGCGAGCTGCTGAGCGATGGCGACCTGGTCCTGACGTTGTCCGGTGACCTTAACAACCAGGGCTTGATCTCGACCCAGAAAGCGCTGCGTATCGACGCCGCCAACCTGACCCAGGAGGGCGGGCGCATCGCCAGTGCCGCCGAGGCCGAAGTCAACCTGACCGGGCTGCTCGACAACCTGGGGCGCCTGACCGCTGGCACTCAACTCAATGTGCGCGCCCAGGGCATCGACAACCGCGGCACCTTGGGCGCGCAACAGTTCCTTGGCCTTACCGCCATCCAGGGCATCAGCAACCAGTCCGGCGGCTTGATCTTCAGCGGCGCCGATATGCAATTGCGCGCCAACAGCCTGCTCAATCGCTACGCCGATCTCTACAGCAAAGGCAACCTGAGCTTCGCTGCGGTCGACGGCGGCCGTGCCCGTGAAATGCGCAACCTGTCCGGCAGCATCGAAAGCGAAGGCGACCTGCAACTCAAGGTCGGTGAACTGGAGAACGCCAAGGCCGACTTCGAAGCCGGCGAAAGCGTGGCCAACCGCAACATTCTGATCAACTGCATCGACTGCCGGGGCGATCGCCACTCCGGCTACTACATCGTGCGCACCACCTACGAGGGCTCCGTTCTCAAGGACTCGCCGGCTGCGCGCCTGCTGGCCAATCGCGACCTGTTGCTGGAGGCCGTGACCGTCACCAATGGCCAGAGCCTGCTGGCGGCCAACCGTAACCTCAGCGTCACGGCGGCCAACTTCTACAACCGGGGGCTGACCCTCGACAACCGCGTCGAGACTGTCAATTACTTCCTCAGCGACGTGAGCCAAAGCGCCTACCGCGTGACCGAAGCGGCGACCAATGCCTGGAACGCCTGGAACGCCGGTCTGGCTCCCGGAGACCAGGCGCCGATCCCCGTCTCGATCACCCAATATGGGGTTCACAGCAGCAACAGCACCCTCACCCCCGGCACCAACACCCTTGAAAGTGGCACCGTACAAGCCGGCGCGACGCTGAGCCTGAACATCAGCGGTGAACTGGTCAACGGAACCCTCAGCCCCCAGGGCGACGCTCAACTCCGTGGAACCACCCTGGACAGCCAGGCCTATGGCGCTGGTGGCCAGGAGGTGATTCTCGGCACCCAGGCCGGCGCGCCGGGGCCGTTGAAAGACGTGAAGCGGGTTGAAGTCGTCAATGCCGATGGCAGCGTCCACGTCAGCTTCGTGCCACAGGACTTCAGCGACGCGCCGTTCGTCAGCGTCGACCCGACTTCGCTGCCGACCTTCCGTTTGCCCCAGGGTGAATATGGCCTGTTCACCCAGAGCCGCAACCCGGCGAGTCAGTACCTGATCGAAACCAATCCGGCACTGACCGACCTCAAGCGGTTCATGAGTTCGGACTACCTGCTGGGCCAACTCAATTACGATTTTCGCGAAGCGTCTCGGCGCCTGGGCGATGGGCAATATGAAACCCGCCTGATCGCCGATGCCGTGCGGGCCCAGACCGGCCAGCGCTTCCTTGCCAATGGCCTGAGCAGCGACTACGAGCAGTTCCAGTACCTGATGGATAACGCCATCGGCAGCAAGAGCGCCCTGGGCTTGAGTGTCGGCGTGGGCCTGACGGCTGAGCAGGTGGCGGCCCTGACCCATGACATCGTCTGGATGGAAGAGCGGCTGGTCGACGGCGAATCGGTACTCGCCCCGGTGCTGTACTTGGCCAAGGTCGATTCTCGAAACCTGCGCGGCGCCAGCCTGATTCAAGGGCGTGACGTCAACCTGATCAGCGGGGCTGACCTGAAGAACGTGGGGACCTTGCGCGCCAGCAAAGACCTCACCTTGATCAGCGGTGGCAGCGTCCTTCAGGGAGGGCTGGTCCAAGCCAACGACCGCTTGAGCCTGCTGGCGCAGGGCAGCATCCGCAATGCCCTGGCCGGGGAGATTCGTGCCGATAAGGTCGACCTCACCAGCCTGAGCGGCCATATCGTCAACGATCGCACAGCCACCGCCCTGACTGTCGGTGCCGGCAGCGTGACCCATGTGGACGCTGGCAGCCTGATCAGCGCCGGCTCGCAACTGACCCTGAACGCAGCGCAGGATCTGGTGAACGCAGGGCGGATCAGCAGTGGCGGTGACGCCACCCTGAGCGCGGGCAACGACATCAACCTGCTTGCCGTCGAAGACCGCACCCTCAGCGTCGAAGCGTTGGGGCGCGGCATACGCCGCGAAGAGCACATGACCCAGCTGGGCTCCAGCGTCAGTGCCGAGGGCAACCTCACGCTGAAGGCCGGTAACGACATCAACGCCCTGGCCAGCAGCGCCAGCGCCAGGCAGGACCTGAGTGTCGAGGCTGCGCGGGACATCAACCTGGCCTCCGCCGCCGACGAACACACCCTAGAAAGCCGCTACAAAAAGGGCCAGAAAAAAGTCCACAGCATCGACAGCCAGACTCGCCAAGTCGCGAGCGAATTCAGCGCGGGTGGCAACCTCGACCTGCTGGCCGGGCGCGACGCCACCCTGGTGGCCAGCACGCTCGAGGCGGGTGAAGAGGCTTATGTCCATGCCGGCCAGCAACTCAACCTGCTGGCCGCTGAAAACAGCGATTACTCGCTGTACGACATGAAGAAAAAGGGCAGTTGGGGCAGCAAGAAAACCCAGCGCGACGAAGTCACCGACATCACCAAGGTGGGCAGCACCATCAAGGCCGGCGGCGACCTGACCCTCAAGAGCGGTGGCGACCAAACCTATCAAGTGGCCAAGCTCGACAGCGGCCGCGACATCCTCCTCGACAGCGGCGGAGCCATCGCCTTTGAAGGGGTGAAGGACCTGCATCAGGAGAGCCACGAGAAGACCAACAACAACGCGTTCTGGGTCTCCTCCAAAGGCAAGGGCAATACCGACGAAACCCTGCGCCAGAGCCAGATGGTGGCGGCCGGCAACATCGTGATCAAGGCCGTCGATGGCCTGCAGATTGATGTGCGGCAGGTCAACCGGCAAAGCGTCAGCCAGACCATCGACGCCATGGTCGCCGCCGATCCACAGTTGGCGTGGCTCAAGGACGCCGAGCGACGCGGTGATGTCGACTGGCGCCAAGTGAAGGAAATCCACGACTCCTTCAAGTACAGCAACGCGGGGCTTGGGCCGGCGTCGCAGATCATTATTGCGATTGTGATGGCGGCGGTAGTCGGGCCGGCGGTACTGGGGGCCATGGGCACCGCGACCGGTGCAGCGGTTTCTGCTGGAACAATCAGTTCAGGTGCAGCAGGGGCCTTTGGTGCTGGAGTCAGCGCGGTGGCTTCGGGAGCGGCAACCAATGCGACTGTCAGCTTTATCAATAACGGCGGCAACCTTGGGGCGGTCTTTAAGGACGTTACCTCTTCGAATGCGCTGAAAGGCTACGTGATTTCTGGTGTGACGGCGGGGCTTACCGCTGGCGTGTTTGATGGTTGGACCTCAACCCAGACCACCGTTGGGGCAGGCACCGGGACAGGCACCATTGTGACCTCACCTGGCGCGCTCAGCACTTGGAGCGGAGTGGGCCAGTTTGCCGCCAACCAAGCGTTACAGAGCGGAACTTCCGCGCTGCTGAGCAAGGCGCTAGGGCAGGGCGGAGACGTTGGTGATGCGCTGAAGGGGGCGTTGTTCAACACGCTGGCGGCAGCAAGTTTCAATGCTGTTGGGGATTTCACCCAGGGCAAACTAACGGAAGGTTACCCGCCCAAAATCATTGTCCATGCCATGGTGGGTGGCCTGCTTTCTAAGGCTACCGGGGGGGACTTCAGGACTGGCGCGTTGGCGGCAGGGATCAACGAGGCGGTGGTCAGCTACCTGAACGATTTGGTCAATGGCAATAAGACGCTATTGTCCATGAACTCGCAGATCGTCGGTGTGCTGTCTGCGGCCTCGCAGAAGGATGCAGATGCGCAGTCGATGGAGAAGGGTGGTTGGGTGGCGCAGAACGCCACGCAATACAACTTCGGCGAGCACGTGCCAGCAGGTCTGGCTGAGTATGCACAAGCCTCCACCACCCTCTCTGAGTTCATGCAAAAAGAGGGATACTCTGCGGAGGCTGCAGCCCAAGCACAGCAGGAGCTCGCCAGAGGGCAGGGTTTTGATGGGGTTCAACCGGCTACTGAGTTCACTAAGGCGTGGGCCATGTTCATGGCCGGAGAGCTTACGGGTGTAGGGGTAGCGGCTGCATTAGGAAGGATGGGGTGGTTTGCAAAAGGCGCGGATGTTACTGGTTCTGCTGCGAAAGGAGACGCTCTTGTAACTAAAGGAAGTGAGGTCACTCCAGAAATTATCCAGAAAGCATTGAGAGGTGATAAAACTATTATTGCGCAAGATGGCGTTTCCCTACCAATGATTCAACGGTACGTTGACAGGCTCCTTAAGGGAGATGTTGCTCCAGCAATTAAGATGGATGGCAATGTGATTGTGGAAGGTAATCATCGATATATCGCTGCTAGAATCCTCGGTAGAGAACCTACAGTAGATCCTGGCGTATTGAGTGGCTACAAAGCGACTAAGAAAAGACCAATCGTAAGTCTTGAAGTTTCACCTTTGGACTGGGATAAAAGATGATTACGATAAAGTTTGAGACGGGCGACTGCCTAGAGCTTCCTATTGAAAGTTTTGTTGGTGCGGATCTTAAAGGTGTTAATTTTCATCGTGCGATATTTGAGTATTTGGATTTCAGTAAAGCCGACTTTACAGGTTGTGATTTAAGGAATTCTGTTTTTTATTTTTCTGTATTGAATAATGCAAAAATGAAAGATGTTTCATTGGTTAATGCGATACTAACGGGGTCTAGAATGAGGGGGAGCGATCTTTCTGAATCGTTACTCATGTATTCTGACTTCGCTAAAGTAGACTTAAGCTTAGCTAATCTAAAAGATGCCAATGTGACGGGGGGGGACTTTCGAGGCGCTGAGTTGTTTGGGGCGGACTTCAGTGTCATCGGTTTGGATAAGTGTAAGCTTCAGGGGGCTTTATATGATGGTGCAACTATCTGGCCAAGAAATTTCAAACCCGATGAGTATGGTTTGTTAAAGAAAAAAAGTATCATTGGTCCCCGGTTGTAGTTTTCTGACTGTAGGTGCGGTCAGGCATAGAGAAATGCGGCAAAAGGCATTAGCGGCGGCCTCGGCCCGATGTATAGGCAAGCGGATAGCCCACAACTAGAAAAAATTCTAACATCGTATTACGGAGCAGATAAGACCGGTGCCTGTGTAGGTAATGGTGGCTTAGCTGATGCATTGAGATACGAAAATCAGACCGGAGTACTGCTATCCGATTCAGGACATGCCCAAAAGGCAGTTGAAATGCAAACTCGACTTAGCAATTTTATTAGAAAAGCAGATAATCAACCTCCGGGGTCATATCCAAACAGCCAGAGAGATGTTGAGTATGCTCGCGAACTATTGAGAGACTTGAATAATGCGATCAAGCCCTAAGGTGTTTGCTGTTTTTGTTAGCTGGCTACTCTCTCTGCGGCTTTTTTCTGAGGCGCAACTGTGTGAAATACTTGAAGAGTTTGATGGGGTTCAGGGTGTTGTAAAAAGCAATTTGTATATATCGGCATACGAAGAAATTGCTCGCTACCTTGCTCATGCTCGGTCAATTGAAGAGATGATTTTGTTTGTCGAGTTGAATAGTGAAATGTTGAGTGAGTTGCCAGGTGAGCAGTATTACTTTGTTGAGGCTATAGTTGATGTGTACTCTGCCGGCGGGCTTGATGTTGCGAAGCTGATTGATGTTTCACCCGAAAGATATAGGAAATATTTTATTAAACGCTTTGGGTAATTGCTGCAAAAGGAACTGCGGCAAAGGAAGGAAAGTTTCCAGACGAGGTGTTTACTGGGAAGAAGCCACATCAGACGACGCCTGGCACAAAGAGTACGACACAAGAGAGGTATAACCCAGCGACTGGGAAGCTTGAAAAATCTGTGATCGAGTACGATCAGTATGGTCGACAGGTTAAGAGAACGGATTACACGAATCATGGATATGGAGACAAAGGAAAGCCTGCGGAATATCATTCCGATCCGCACACGCATACCTACGAATATGGTCCTGGCTATGGGGCCAATGGTAAAGAGACGAGGGTAAATCATGATTAAAGTTCTGCAATTGAATGAGTTACTTGTTGCTCACAATTGCTTGTGCGCCATTAGTATTCAGTTGAATGAAGAAGGGGGGGGCTATGATTTATCTCTATCGATCTCGGTTTCTGAAAAGGCAGGGACTGATGTTGTGCGTATCAGATTTATTGATATCAGTCATTTTACGTCCCGTGATATTGGCGGCGGGTTGACTCAGCTGATGCATATGAGCGTGAGTAAGCTAGATTCGGGTTTTGACAGGATGCGTTATCAATTGATCGATCTCGAAGATAATAAGTTGTCATTTTACTTCTCGTCAGTTTCGGTTGATTAGATGCTGCAAAAGGAACTGGTGCGGTAGGGAAAGAGATTCCAGCTACTTCCTCGATAGCCAAAGAAGGGCTGAAAAACAACCTTGCTGCTCAGTCTGATATACCCCGCGATATTGTTGGTAAGCCTTCTAGTGTTTGGGGTAAATCGATTGATGATATTAAGCAGTCACTAACTATGGATGGCGCAACTGCAACTGTTTCAATAAAGTCTAAGACCTCCGGTAATGCTCAAGTATATAAAATTGAAGGCGGTACTACTGGGGTTAAGGAAATTCAATACAGTCCATCAACTATAGGTAAAGATGTGTCCCCATCCACTCATCAAGGTGAGTATTACAAAATAACTTATTCTGACGGTAGTGCTGTGGTTTACGAATGCAAAGGAGTTTTCTAGTTTCGGCGGTAGTGTTAGAGATGGTCTGTCGAAAGCTGGTTGCGGAAATGTTGAGCCCACTCTTCTGGGGCGCGCGGTAACAGGTAAAAGTTACCGAGCTGGACAGGCGTTTGATGTTGGAAGGACTAGTGACTTTGATATTGCACTGGCAAGTCCGGAGCTTTTGCGAGAAGCAGAGTCTTTGGGGGTAGGGCTAAGAAGTGGCGGAGCGCGAACTGGCCCACTAAGCACTAGAGGCCTAAAAGTGTTAGGTTTAAATGATCTGGCTAGTCAGCTGAGTAAGCAAGCCGGTCGAGATGTTAACTTTATGATTTATGGTTCGACACCCTCAGCAACAAGTCGAGCCCCAAGTTTTATTTTTCCTAAGTGATTAAAATGGCTGCTTATGATTTATATGGTTTCAAGGGTATGGCTATTTTGGAGGCTAAATCAAAAATCGAGGAAAAGTTAAACTTCTCTCTTGAGGAGAGAGAGAGTTCATATCAAGGAGGGATCTATTATAAGTTTGGTGACGAGGAGTCAGAAAGCTTTGTTTTGAAAGGAAATATTGACCCTTTTGATGGAGAGGCTGTTGAGCAAATGTTCTCTGACTATCCGGTTTTACTTTATGTAGACATGACTCTGCGTTCTGAGGAGATTAAATCGTTGTTAAGCACAGAATTTTGTTTGCTCAGACATGAACTGTTTGACTAGAAATATCCCTGGCCAAGCCAGGGGTGTTTTCTTACTCCGTGATAATCACCAAACATCCCTTTAACGTTCTCGTTCACCTCAAACCCCGCCTGCCATAACCACAGTCCTCGGAGTCTGATCCAGGACGCGTACCGGGCGGTGGTTAGTGTCCTTGTCGTTGGCCGGGTAGAAGTCAGCGGCGATTTTCAACCGGTGAGCAGTGATGAGAGGAGGCGATTTTATTGAAGTTATCGCATCACTACCAAGCAACTTTTAGCGTATGAGAGGTGTAATTATTTTATAATTTGTTGTGAGTCTTTCGCTCTTTAATAATTTAATTTTATATAGGCAATAAAGCGGGCGGCTAACGCCGCCCGTTTTTGCTCACCTCAAAGCTGTTTTTGTAACTGTCGCCCGACTACATCCAACAAGTCGCAACCATCACGCAACAGAATGGTGCAAGCAAGTGTCATTTCTTGAAGGGCTATAGCGTTGTGACGACCCTCATCAGAAGTGACGAAGTTTTCCAGCAATTGAGCAACCGCACGAATGCGATAGGGAATCAATTTCGAGCAAAAAAGGGCGACTTTCCAGTCACCCTTTTTTGCTTGTAGGAATACGTGTTCCTCCATCCGCCGTGTTGTCACCTTTATCAAATCACAGTCATCCCGCGGCCAGCGCTGTCCCCGGCTAGCCCTCAAGTATCAGTCGGCACCTCATCCCAGTCGTCGCCATAGCCCACCAGCCAGCTCAAGGCATAGCGCCGTTCGTACACCACCCCGGGGTGGAGTTCCTCGGGCATCGGTTTGTTGAACAACTGGGCGTCGCGCACCCGCCAGTGCTGTTGATAGAGCTCGCCTTCGGCGGCTTCGATATCGGCTGCCGGGCGCAGTTGGGCCTGGGCGATAAAGGCTTTAGGGTCGTTCATGGCCTGGGCCAGCAGGCGGATGCTCTTCAGGTCTGCCGTCAGGTTCAGCGCCGGTAGCTGGTCGAGCCCGCCCAGGGCCCAGGCCACTGCGACCAGGCCTTCGGCGCGCCAGCTAAAGTTGACCAACTGCTGCTCGGTGGGCTCCGGTTGCTGGTAAAACGCCCGTTCCTCATCCGAGAAAAACGCCTCGACGCCGTGCTGCTTGACCCAGGCCAGTTCCGGCGAGTCGGCTGCCGAGTAGGTGCGCGACACGGTGGCCGTCAGGGCCAGCAGGCGCTGCGCGACCTGTTCCGGGGTGCGTGGGCTCATGGCGTCATCGTCGTGGTCGGTCATCTGCTGCGAAGCTCCATTTCTCTGGCCGAACGGGCCGGGAGGGCGATCCTGGCACAGCCCTCGGCGGTGTTCAACGTGTGGCGTCAGTCGGTTTTTGCGTGCAGTTTGATCAGCCCGGCGGGCAATTGGTCGAGCTCTTCGTAGGCATCGCGCGGACCGTACACCAGGTAGCGGTGGCTGCTCTCATGGCCGACATTGTTGAAGATCACCCGTGGCCCCTGGGCGGTCACCTGCACCCAGCCGGGGCGGTTTCTTTCGGCAAAATCGATGCGCTGCACCTGACTGCCCTGAGGGTCCCAGTAGAGCGCCGCGCCTTGCAGGTAATTGGCGGTGAACTCGCCGGACAGTAGCAGCAGGTGGCTGTTGGCACCGGTGGCCAGGCATTGCCATTGCACATTCATGCCCAGTGAATCGTCCTCGCTGTTGTAGAGCAACCAGATCTGCGTCCCATGGCGCAGGCGATAGATAAATGAATCGACAAAGGCGGCGCTGCGCAGCAAGGCCAGCCGCTGGGAAGGGCCCGCCAGCTCGCAATCGATCACGGTCCTGGCCGGCGCCGCTGCCCAGGCGTGGGCGGTGCACAGCAGGGGCAGCAGGCCGAGTAAAAGGCGGCGCAGGGGCAGTGGCAGGGTGGGCATAAGGGGGACGGCTTCCATGGCGAGATATTGAGGCAGTGCGGGTCGTACCTAGTAATATGGCGGCACATTTTTTACCAGCTGATTTGTTAATGCCTGAGTACAGCCCGTCTGCCAGCGATGCGCCCATCCTGTTGTTTCCCAAGCACATCAGCCTGTGGGCCGATGGAGGGGAACTGCCGGCGCTGGCCATGCCGGTGCCGGGCCCCTTCCGGGTGTTGCGTTATGGCTGGCTGGCGCTGGCTCTCGGATTGCTGGGGGCGGTGGCGTTGGGGCAGCAGGGGCTGGCGCTGATCCTTGGGGTGTCGACTGTGATGATTCCATTGCTGGTCCTGGGCGTGCGCAGGCGGCTGTTTCCGCCTGCTCGCCCCAACGCCTGGTTCGACGCCCAGGGCCTGCACCTGGCCTGCGGCACTGAAACAGCCCCCGGTGGCGTTTACCGGCACTTCATTGCCTTCGGTGATATCACCCGCATCGCGAGCCTGGATCAGTCGATCGATCTGCCGCGGCGCGGTCATGCCCAGTACCGCACCTACCTCGTCGAAACTCGGCAGTTTCTGGGCGACGACACCTGTATCCACATCAGCACCCAGCAGAGCCTGGAAGCGCTGCACAGCGTACTGGAGCGCCTGAGGAAACTGCCCGCGGCGGCCCATATCAGCCTGCCGCCGACGCACCCGTACGGCGCCTGAACCGCTGTTCAGCGTGCCTCAGCCGGGTGACGCATCCAGACGCATCCGCGCCGTCTCTGTGCACTGCGCAAGCCGTGGGTCGTTGTCTTCGAGGAGGTAGGCCTCGACCCGCAGGTGCAGGCGGGGCATTAGCCGATCCAGCAGTTGCTCGCAGTTGCGCTGGCTGTAGTTCTGCTCGCCGGTCAGACGGCTGACGAGGCGCAGCAGAAGGTTCTCCCGGGCCTGGACCAGCAGCACATAGTCCCGACTATCGGGCTGGCGCAGCAGCCAGACACCGCTGGCGATGCGCAGCAGCGGGGCCAGGGTCTGAGCCAGTTTGTTGACTTCCACGGCGGCCAGTTCATGGGCGTGATACTGCGGCGGGCCCTGCTCGGCGTTGGTCTGTTTTTGCAGGCGGTCGGCCTGTTGCCGATAGTGGCTGGCCTGCTCCCAGTCCTGCGTGGTCATGGCCAGCATGCTCAATTGGCGCAAGCTGCCCAACTGGTAGGGCCCGGGCTCGGCGGCCAGTTGTTGCCAGCGTTGCGCGGCGGCTTGATGCTCCCCGGCCTGATACAGGCTGAAGGCTTGTTGCTGGCGCAGGGCGCGGTGTTCCGGGTCCTGGCCCAGGGCCTCTTCCAGCAATGAGGCGGCCCGGGGGTTGTCGTCCAGGTGGGTGCGATACAGCCAGGCCAGGCGGGCGATCTCATCACTGTTGAGGCTGCGGATCCGTTGCTTGCGCAACAGCTCGTGGTGTTCGCCGACCAGGGCCTGATAGTCGTCGCGGGCGTCGTTGCAGCGCTCGCGGATGAACTCGGCAAATTCTTGGTCCAGACGTTGCGCCAGCGCCTGGTGCTGTTCTCCCAGCCACGCCTGAGCGGCGCTGGGTTGGGCGCGTTGCCAGTGCAGGGGCAGGTCGGTGCGTGCGGTGTCGATGCCCAGCGCGGCCAGGCGCTCGGCCAGTGCCGGGTGGGTGTCGCTGCGTTCTGTGCTGTTGCACAGTTCGGCGTGCAACCAGGTGCCGGCCTGGGCGGCGTCCACCGGGGTCGCCAGCAGGCCGTGGCGCGCCAGTTCGAGCAGGGGTTGCAGGTCGTCCCGGGGCTGGTTCACCGCTTGGGTGTAGAGCCTGGGCCAGTAGTCCTCGGCCAAGGCGCGGCGTTGCAGGGCGGTGCCGATCAGGGCCTGGGCGAAGGTGTCGGCGCCGCAGACTCGCGCCGCCTCGGCATCGGCCTGGTATTCACAGTGGCGGGCGAAATCCAGGCTGATATCGAGAAACCTCGGCACGTACCACTCCACGAACAACCGCAGCGGGGCGCCGCTCAGGGTGCGATTGCGCTCCAGTCGGTCGCTGACGGCCTGCCATTGCAGGCGGGCGAAATACACCCGGCTGGCGTAGCGCCCGTGGCGATGGGCAATGTGCGCGCACTCGTGGGCGAGGATGGCCGCGCAGGCTGCGGGCGACAAGGTGTCGAGCAGCGGCAGCCCCAGCCACAGCACATTGCGGGTGCGGCCGGCGAGCACCCGGTGCTGGCGAATGCTGGCGTTGAACTGGCTGTTGAGGTACACCGCATCCAGCCTGGGCGCGCCCAGCTCGCTGCGGATCCGCTCCAGTTCGGTGAACAGCTGCGGCACCTCCTCGGGTAGCAGGGCGATGCCGTCTTCATCCCCCTGGACCCGGCTGCTGAACGGAACCTTGAGCATCACCAGGCCGAACGGCGCGGCGGGGAAGGTCGCCACCGCCGCCAGCACTCCAAACAGCCCCGGCAAGGCCACCAGCAACAGCGCCGGCAGCAGGCAGAGCAGCAGGCCCAGGGTCAGCAGCGCCACGTCCCCCAACAACAGCCAGGCGCTGATCCGCAGCCGGTGTCGACGCAGGTTCGGCATTTCACTCATGACGCAGGTTTGGGTGGCAGGTCGTCGGGGCTGATGTTGCCGCGCTTGAAAAAGGCCCCGACCACCGTGCCCATGGTCTTCACCAGGCTGTGGGAGTTGAGCACCTCGCGTTCGATTTCCTCGATGCCCTCGTTGTCCGGCAACAGGCGGGTGGCGTGCTGGGCCCATTCGATGGCGGCAAAACGGCTGCGCTTGGCGCCGCGTCCGTTCATGTAGGCCAGGGCGATTTCCGCACAGGCGCGGGCGGCGGCCCAGTCGTCCTGGTCGTCGATCAGCGAGCGCAGGTAGCCCTGCACGCCTTCTTCCTGCTCGTCGAGGGTGCCGAAGTCGCGTTGCAGCACGCCGATCCGCAGCCGGGCGAATGCTTCGCAGCGCGGGTCCTCGCGGGACTCCTGCAGCAGTTGGCGCACGGCGTTGAAGTGCTTGCGCTCGTTGAAGTCCAGGCCCTGGCTGAACAGCCGGTCCCAGGCCATGTTGTACTTGGCCAGGGCCGAACCGTCGGCCACTGCGCGCTCCAGCCAGAACTCGCGGGCGGCGTCATTGATATAGCTCTCCGGGGTGTTGCTGCGGCTGCCCCGGTGAATGTCGTACATGGCACTGGAGGCGTCGTGTACCCGGCGTTCGGCGCATTGTCGGATCAAGTAGTAGCCCGCCTCATGGGCGCCGCTGTCCCACAGCAGGTAGCCGGCATTGAGGATATTGAAGTTGTCGTCCATCTGGTTTTTGCTCAGCACCGCGGCGCGGTTGAGCAGGGTGCGCGCGCGCTCCGCATCATGAGCAAAGCCCCAGAGCCCGAACTCGTGACCCACGGCGGCCAGGGCCAGCGGGGTGGCCAATTCATCCATGCGGCACATGCGTTCGATCGCGTCTCTGAAGACGTCGATGTGGTCCGTCATCTGATGGATCAGGGTCAGGTAGGCGAAGCTGTGGAACGGGCCGTCGACCTCACGGAAATACACCCCGGGCGCAAAGGCCGCGACGCTGGCCACATGCAGCGAGTAGGCGCGCGCTTCGTCGTTCAGCGAGTAGCTGCAGAAGTTGGCGAAGCGGCCCAGGGCATCGCCGCGCTCTTCGGGCCGCAGGTCGCGTTGCAGCCAGGCTTCGAAGCGCGTCTGGAAGGCTTGCGCGGTGCTGACTTCATCGGCGGCCGGGTAGTCGCTGATGGCGTCGTAGGCGCCAATCCAGCGGATCGCGTTGCGTTGCGCTTCGTCCAGCCCGGTGGCGAGCGGGCCGCTGGCCAGGCCTTCGATGTCTTCGTAACTGCCGCCCCAGCGCGGCCGCAGGTAATTGGTGTAGGCCAGCAAGGCTTCGAGGCAGGCGGGGCGCCATTGCAGGATCTGATGCAGCCAGTAGTCCTGGCCCTGGTCCATCTCGTGGGCCTCCCGGGTCGGCAGCAACTCCGGCAGCGCCTGAGTCGCTTGGGCCAGCGGGGTCAGGCCATAGTCGGCCAGGTGTGCCAGGGCCTGGGCCAGCAGTTCCGGCTCCTGGTCGTTGGCGGCGCAGGTGACGGCGGGCTGTTGGCGGAACAGTTCCAGCAGCCAGGCCGGCTCCTGGAAGTGTGACGACAATTGCAGCATGGCCATGCCGGCTGCCACCGGGCGCGACGAGCGCTGCATGGCGGTCAGCAGTGCTGCGGTGGCGTTCTCGCAGGCCATGGCTGCGCCCAGCCAGCAGTCCTGGGACACGCCCTGGGCCCAGCCGTAGCCGCGGATGTCGGTGGCGCGGCCAAAGCAGAATTTGCCCCAGATCAGTTGTGGGTGATACGCCTCGGGGCAGGCCGCGATCCAGGCCTGGAGAAACTGCGCCACGGACGCATAGGACTGGGTGCTGTAGTCGAACAGCGTCCCGGCCTGGGTTGCATCGATGTAGGGATGGCTGCCAGTGGGCGCCTCGAGCCATTGCGCCTCGAGCTCGTTGTAGTAGTGATCCAGCTCGGCATAGGCGGCAGTGCGTACCAGATCACGAACGTGCAGGCGCAGGGTAGAGAGGGTATGCAAGGGGCATCATCCTTGATCGGGTAAGGGGGCGGCGCAGTCCGGGGTTTGCGCGTGGGGCGTATCGCATGGGGCATCGCGCCCGGGCTGCGGTAAAAAATCCGCGTGATATTAATACAATGGCAGGCGTGGCGCAGCCGGATGTTCAGGCTGGCAGCGGTGGGGTGTCGGCGTCGAGCTTTTTGGCGGCCTGGGCCTCATCGTCAGCGCGCAATTCATCCTCCAGCCATTGCACCAGGGCCCGGGTTTCGTGACGATCGCGGTCCTGATAGCGGCTGAACACCGAGATCGCCTCCGGCAGCGGCACGCTCTGCACGCAAGGGCGGATCAGCGCGCCGCTCTCGATCAAGCGGTTGGCCGTGCGCTGCCAGCCCATGGCGACGCCATGCCCCTCGACAGCGGCTTGCAGCATCATCGGGTAGTTATCGAACACCTGACTGGCACTGTGCTGGGCCAGGGTCAGGCCGAACTTGCCCAGCCAACTGTCCCATTCCATCAAGTGCGGCGGGCTGGAGCGGTGGTGCAGCAGGGTGTGCTGCGGCAAGTCAGTGAGGGCCAGCGGCAGTGCGGTACCTGCCAGATAGCTCGGGCTGCACACCGGGAATACCTCGTCGGACGCCGTGAACGCCAGGGCCTGGGAGCCGCTGGCGCGCCCGGTGCTTTGCAGAGCGACGTCGAAATGGCCGTTGAATTCGGTCAGCGGGCGGGTGGTGGTGACCACCTGGATCTCGATCTGCGCATGCCGCTGATGAAACCCGGACAGGCGCGGCATCAGCCAGTAGAAGGCCTCGCACAGCTGGCACAGCAGCACCAGCTGGTTCTTGCGCGGCGCGCCACGCAGTTCGTCGGCGCTGGTGCCGATGCTGCGCAAGGCACTGCCGACCACCCGCGACAACTCGATGCCCTGGGCCGTGAGAAACACCGCGCGATTGCGCCGGCTGAACAACTGCACACCGAGGTTCTCCTCCAGCCCGCGAATCTGCCGGCTGATGGCGGCCTGGGTGATGTGCAGCTCCTGCGCCGCCAGGGAAAAACTGCCGAGCCGCGCGGCGGCCTCGAACGGCAGCAAGCTGGCGAGTGGGGGAAGGGACTTGCCGAGAGCATTCATAATCTGTGGTTATGCATAGGCGGCTGAGAACTCGTTTGTAGCACAGAACCGGCGTTGCGCAGTATGGCCCCACGTTATCGATGGAGGCTGTCATGTCCCAACCTGTCCCGCATCTGGCCGCTGGCATCGCCTGCGCCGTGTTCGCCACCCTGAGCTGGGCGCTGAACTTCATTGCGCCCTACGTCAGCGGGGCTTACAGCCTGTTTGATCTGCTGGCGCTGCGGTTTCTGCTGGCGGGGTTGATCGGCGGCGTATTGCTGCTGGTGCACCACCGCCAACTGACCTTTATCCGCCCGTGGCAGCGCGGGCTCGGGCTGAGCCTGGGGGTTATGGGTTACCTGGGCTACAGCGCCTGCATCGCCGGCGGCATCCTCTTCGCCGGCCCTGTACTGACTCCGGCCCTGATTGGCCTGGTGCCGGTGCTGCTGGCGCTGCTGGGCAATGTCCGCTGCCCCACATTGACGTGGAGCCGGCTGGTGTTGCCCCTGGGCTTTCTGCTGTGCGGCTTGCTGTTGATCCACCTCGGTAGCCTCGATCAACCCCTTATCGCCGGTCCATCGCTGGGCATCGGCCTGCTGTTCTCGGTGCTGGCGGTGGTGATCTGGCTGGTGTTCAGCCTGCTCAACCAGCACGCCATGGACCAGTTACCGACCACCGCCAACGGTGCGTGGACCGGGCTGATGATGGCCGGTGGCGCCCTGGGCACCCTGTGCTTGCTGCCGATCGGCCTGCACCTCGACCTGTTGCGCCTGCCGCACCTGGGGTTCGGCTTCGACCAGGCCGCCTCGCTCTACGCTTGGGCCCTGGCGCTGGCCCTGCTGTCATCGGTGGCCGGCGGCTGGGCCTGGAACCTCGCCACTCGCTACCTGCCGATGGTGCTCTCGGCCCAATTGATCTCCCTCGAGTCCCTGTTCGCCAGCGTGCTTGGCCTGCTGTTCCATGGGCGCTGGCCGACCCCGTTTGAAGCCTTGGGCCTGGGGGCCGTGCTGCTGGGGGCGATGCTGGCGGTGCGGGTGATTTTGCCGGGGCGGGGGCAGGAGGTGGGTGAGGGCAAGGCGTGCGTGAGTGGGCGTTTGGATTAGCCGCGTGTATGAGGTTCTTCAGGGCTTGTCGAGGGGCTCAGGGATGAAACCCTGCTCCCGAAGCGATTTGATAACGCCTCTGATCAGGTAGTTGTTCGAGAAACCGATGGTGTATTGCCGTGCTCCCGGACTGATGGGCAGCAACATGCCTTGGTCGACCAATTTTCTGATCTGGTAGGTGCGCTGCCCGCCAGACAGTTTTGGCAGTGCGTTGCCAATGTCCGCTGACTTGACCACTTTGATTTTAATCGCGGCCGCCAGCACCCGTTCCTCCGCCTGGGTGATCCAGCCGCGCTCATGGGCGAAGGTCACCGCGGGGTCCAGAATGTGCGTCTTCAGGTAGCGGTAGTCAGTCAGCCGATCGACCTTCTCCAGCTCGTCCCGGACCCCCTCCAGTACATAGGTGCACCACAGCTCCCGTCCCTCCTTGGTGCCGGCATCCGCCGTGGCGAGCATGGCGTAGTAGCGTTCCCGATCATTGCAAAACACTGCCGTGGGGTTGAGTACTCGTCCGACGGCGCTCACATCAAAGCCATATTTCAGGAGCAGGGCATAGGTCAGGAGCCGCACCACACGTCCGTTGCCATTGCTGAATGGGTGAATCCAGCCAAACCGATGATGGGCCAGCGCGACTTTCATCAGGTCGTATTTGGGAGGGTCTTCGCGATTCACGAAGGCCACCAGCTCTTGCATGTAACCGGGGACCAGTACCGCATCCGGGGGTAAATGATCGGATTGCGCAATCTGCACGCCGCCCAGGCGATAGGCTCCTGGGGTCGGGTCTCCTTCTCGTTCCAGCGTTTGTACGGCGATGGCGTGCAGTTCTCTGATGGCCAGCTCTGTCAGTTCGGTGCCGGGGGCCATGATCTGCTCGACGTAGTCCATGGCTTTTTCGATATTGGCGATTTCGCGCAGTTGATCAGTCTGTTCGGCGGTGCCCTCGACTTTGCTCTCGATGTAATCGGCCAAGGTCGTGTGGTTGCCCTCGATCCGTGCGGAGCCCAGGCTTTCAAGTGCATGGAAAATGGATTTGAGTTGATGGAAAACACCTGGTGGCGTATCACCTTCCAGCCGGAGCCGGCGAAGGTGCTCCAGCTCGCTCAGGACGTCGACCAGGCCTGAGTCGAAAGAAGGATTCAACAGCTCCAGATCGTGGTGAGTGAAGGTTGCCATGGTGCAGTTATCTCAAGTCTGTCTTGGGGATATCTTTAAAGGTCGCTGGCTAAGTCCAGTATTTAAAGGGCTGATGGCTAGTAAGCGCTTAACATTATCTCAAATCCAGGTTTTTACTAAGTCAAAGTGTATGTGTTGCCCGTGGCGTGCTTTTGCCTGGGCATCAGGGTTTCGTGCGCCTTGTTACTTCTGGTTATCGAGCAAGGCTTGCTCTGTGGGGAGGGGCTCTTTACTCTGCGCCGGTCGCTGCAAAATCAGCGGCCGGGTGTAGGAACCCGTTCACAAGATGCGTATAAGCACCCGAAATCTTCGGGTGTTTTTTGCTGCCTATGTGTTATGGCGGCTATACGCGGGCACGCCTCGGCGTGACCGGGTCTTGTGTGTGCCGGTTCCTACCCCGCGTATAGCTGCCACCTGGCGTGTAGGACGTTGCGTGGTAGTTCTTCTCACACAAGGAGCTACGCCAATGAACGGATATATCCCGCTACCCAACACCCCCAGCGAACACCCTGTTCTGCTGATCAACCCCAACGCCCCGTTGGTGGACCTCTTGGCCTGCGCCGATCAGCGCGTACGCGCCATTCACAAGCTGATGACCCGCCTCTCATGCATGACCGCCCACAGCGCGGACGAGACCGACCTGTTCCAGATCGCCGACATTGCCGCGCTGCTGCTCAGTGACGGCGTGGCCTTGCTGGACGTGGCGCAGGGCAGAGCAATGACGTTGGTGGATAAGGCGGCCTGAGGGCCTTCGGTTAAGCGGCCAGGCCGGTCTAAGCCTGGCCGCCTCGCCTCTGAACACGCCGGCGCAGGTATGCTGGCGGCTTTTGCTGATGGACCAGGAACGACAACGATGACATTACGCACATGGATTGGGCTGGCGCTGCTGGCTGTCAGCGGGCCGCTATGGGCCAGCGAGCCGGCCTCGGTGTACCTGCGCTGCACGATGACAGCCGAGCAGTACGCCAAGGCCATGGCGGCGCCTCCAAGCTCGGCGCTGGCCTATAGCGATTGGCAGGCGTGGTTCGACAGCCAGGGCCCATTCGGCCCGGGGCTGGTCGAGGTGGAATGGCTGCGTGACTATTCCGCTGTCCCCAGCCTGCAAACCCTGGTGCAGTGGTGGCTGGGCGCAGGCGGGACCTCACGCTATGACCCGCAGACCGGGAGTTGGCAGTTTGCGCTGCTGGAATTCACCGACAACTACGGCGAAATGATCCAGCTGCTGGCGCCCCTGCGCGGCGTCGCCTCTTACTGCCAGCCGCAGTCCGGCAGCTTCCTGTTTATCTACTCCTACTTCTGGGGCAACGGCGACAACGCCTACCTGACCCTGGATACACAACGCAGCCAGTTCGCCCCCGGCCCGACACCGGCCCAGCGCACCGAGGCGAATGCGGCGCTCAAGGCGCTGATGGAGTCGAGTGCCGACTGAAATTGACATGAGTTATTTGGAGGGTGAGATGGCGAAGAGCAGATTGAGCAGGTGGGATGTTGTCGATCATCTACGGACCGAGCACGACAGGTCGCTCTATCTTGAGGCCTGTCAGCAGGAAAACGATCCGCAACTGCTGGCTGTCGCCCTGGGTGATATCGCCCGGGCGCGGGAAATGCATCGGCGCCCAGGGGCACGGAAAAAACCGATGCAGGGCTAAACCCCAGACAACAAAAAACCCGCACTAGGCGGGTTTTCTGGTTGCTCTCACGTGATGTAAACACCACCTGAAAGCTGAAGGTGGTGCCCAGAGACGGAATCGAACCGCCGACACGGGGATTTTCAATCCCCTGCTCTACCGACTGAGCTATCTGGGCAACGGGGCGCATTAAACGGGTTTTTCGGGGGGGCGTCAAGCGAGTTTTGAAAAAAATGTTTAATTATTACCGTCGCTTACGTTCCACCCCCGATTTATACGGGTTTACTCAGCTGGCGGCACGTAGCCGTCGGCCTTGGCGTATTCCTCGCCGGAGAAGAACTTGTCCATCTCGCCCTGCAAGTATTTGCGGTCTTCGGCGTTCATCATGTTCAGGCGTTTTTCGTTGATCAGCAGGGTCTGGTGTTTTTGCCAATCGGCCCAGGCCTTGGCCGAGACGTGGTCGAAGATGTCCTGGCCCTTGGCGCCGGGAAACGGCGCACGCTCCAGGGCGGGCAATTCTTCTTGGTACTTGCGGCACATGATGGTGCGGGTCATGACAACTCTCCTGCGTTCAAGACGTCGGCCGCGCGTTTAAGCAGCTTTTTCACCGGGGCGGCAAGGCCCAGGCGCGGCGGGGTGGCGAGGTTATACCAGAGCCAGTCGGCCTCGGCCACGTGATGGGCCGACTCCTCGACCTGGACCAGCCAGGGTTCGATGGCCAGCTGGAAGTGGCTGAAGGTGTGCACCAGGCTCGGCAGTTCGTGTTGCTCGCCCAGGGCCAGCGAGTGTTGCAGCGCCAGGTGTTCGAGGTCGGCCAGGTCATCGAGCTCCGGCAGACTCCACAAGCCGCCCCAGAGGCCGCTGGAAGGGCGGCGATAAAGCAGGATCGCGCCGTCGCGATTGGCCAGCATCGGCATCAGGGTGCGCTTTTGCGGCACGCTCTTGCGCGGCTTGGGGATCGGGTAGCGGGTTTCGAGCCCCAGCATGTGAGCCTCGCAGCCGCGCTCCAGGGGGCACAGCAGGCAACTGGGCTTGCTGCGGGTGCAGAGCGTGGCACCCAGGTCCATCATCGCCTGGGTGTAATGGTTGACCCGGGTGTGCGGCGTGAAGCGCTCGGCGGTGGCCCACAGTTGCTTGGCCACCTTGGGCTCGCCCGGGTAGCCCTCCTGCGCCGTAAACCGTGCCAGCACGCGCTTGACGTTGCCGTCGAGGATCGAGGCGCGGATACCCATGCTCAGGCTGGCGATGGCGCCGGCGGTGGACAGGCCGATGCCCGGCAGTTCGGTGAGTTTCTCGACGTCGCGGGGAAACTCGCCGCCGTAGTCGGCAACGATGATTTTCGCGGTCTTTTGCAGGTTGCGCGCCCGGGTGTAGTAGCCCAGGCCGGTCCACAGGTGCAGCACTTCGTCTTCCGGCGCGGCGGCCAGGGCTTCGACCGTCGGCAGCGAGGCCATGAAACGGTCGAAGTAGTTGAGCACGGTGCTGACCTGGGTCTGTTGCAGCATGATCTCCGAGACCCACACCCGGTACGGGGTGATGCCCTGTTGCCAGGGCAGGTCGTGGCGGCCGTGGTGGTCGTACCAATCCAGTACCGCCGGTGCAAACTGTTCCGCTCTCATCGTTTGAACAGCCCTTTGAGCGCGTTTTTCAGTTCCGGGCTGACCTTGTCGCCGAGTTTCTCTTCAAGTTTTTCGCTGAGGCGATCGCCGGCCATCCGCGTCGCGACCTGACCCAGGCCATCCTTGTCCAGGCGGCAGGCCTTGGCCCCCAGTTCCAGCGGGCCACGGCAGCGCAAGGGCAGTTCGAGGCCGACAAAGCGCTCGCCGACCTGGCAGGCCGGGTCGGGCATGTCGCTCTTGTCGCCTTCGACCACGATGCCGACGCGGTAGTCCATGCCCAGCACCCGCAGGTCGATGTCGCCGTTGCCGTTGACGGTCATGCCCGGGATGCGCACCTTCAGGTCCGGGTTGCTGGCCACGCCGTTGCGCAAGGTCAGGTTGCCCTTGAGTTCCTGGAACGGCGTGTCCTTGCCGCGCGGGGTGCTGCTGAGGGTCTTGCGGTTGAGGAAGGCGATGCCCTGGCACAGCTGCTGTTCCAGGTTAGCGTTGAGCAGCACACCGTTGTTGATCACAAAGCTGGTGGTGCCGTTGAGGCTGTCGATCAGGGCTTTCTGGCTGTTGCCGCTACCGCTGAGGTTGCTGTTGAGCGTCACCAGACCCTTGACCGGAGGCGTCTGCCCCTGGCTTTCGAGGATGCGCTCCACCGGCACCCGGTTGATCTTGGTCTGCAGGCTCAGCAGCGGGGTGGCCTGGCGCACGTCGAGGTTGCCGCTGGCATCGAAACTGCCGTTGTACAGCTCGCCGCGCAGGCTTTGCAGTTTCAGCAGGCCGCCCTGGCCGTTGGCCTTGAGTGCGGCATTCTGGATCGGCAGTTTGTCCAGGGTCAGTTGGCCAAAGCTCAGGTCGGCGTCGACGTCCAGCTTGCTCAGACGCTCCACCGGCAGCAGGCGTTCGGTGCTCCAGGCGCCCTTGGTCGGTGCGTCCGGCAGCGGGGTGGTGCCGGCACCGGCCATGGCATCGGCCTCGCTGCTCTGCACTTCGGCCTTGCGCGCCACCGCCGCGCTGTTGGCGGCGGCGGACTTGGGCGGCAGGTAGCGGTCGACGTTGAAGGTATCGGCCTTGAGCTGGGCGCGCAGCGACTGCTTGGCAAAGTCTTCGATGGCCAGGCGGCCGCTGAAGGTGCTGTCGTCGAGCTTCAGGTTCAGGTCTTCCAGGGCCATGCTGGTGGGCGTGCCTTGCAGGCGGCTGACCAGTTCGACCTTGGTCAGGCTGCCCTCGGCCATGGCCGGCAGGGTCTGGCCGATGCTGTCGACGAATTTGGCCAGGTCGAACTGGGCAATCGAGATGCCGCCACTGATCTGCGGGGTTTTATCCAGGTCATTGACCTTGAGTTCACCCAAGGCGCGCAGCTGGTTGGCGGAGATTTTCAGGCCGGTCCATTCACCGACGTTGGCGGCCTTGTCCAGCAGCAACTGGCCTTGGGCGGCGAAGGTCACGGTCTTGCCTTGCAGCGGGTCGCCGGTGACTTCGCCCGACAGGCGCATGTCTTCGAACTGGTAGCGCTGCAGGGCGCGGTCAAAGCGCAGCTCGCCGTTGAGTTCGGTGCGCACCCGCACCACTGGCTGGTTGCTGGCCAGGAATGCGGTGAGTTTGACCGGGGTGGCGGTGGCCTCGTGGATCGGCCCGGTACTGAGCTGGATGCTCTCGGCGGTGAACTGCTTGCCACTCTGTTCGTCGTTGTATTCAACCCGGGCGTTGTTCACGGTCAGGCTGTCGATGTCGAGGCGGATCGGCTGCGCGGCCTTGTCGGCCGTGGCCGGGATTTCGACGCTCGGCTCGCCGGTGCTGGTGGCCGGGGTCTCGGCCTGTTTCGCCAGGGGCGCGGCACGGCCGATGTCTTCCCAGTTGCCGTGGCCGTCCTTGTCGCGGTTCAGGCGCAGGTTCAGGCCTTCGACCCTTACATCGCTCATCTGCACTTCGCGGCGCAGCAGGGGCAGCACGCGTACCGACAGGCCCAGCATCTGCAGGTCGGCGAAGGGGTGGGTCGGGTTGGCCAGGGTTGCGACGCTGGCTTCGTGCAGTTCGAGGCCGAGCCAGGGGAACAGGCTCCAGCCGATGTCGCCATTGAGCGTCAGCTCGATGTGGGCCTTGTCGCGGGCAATCTGGCGAATCTCGTCTTTGTAGTCGTTGGGATCAAACAGGTGGGTCAGGGCAAAGCCCAGAGCCACGATGATCAGCAACAGCCCGAGAAGTACCAGACCCAGGATTTTGCCGAACGCTTTCATGGGCGAGTCCTTGTAGTGTCGAATTCAAATTTAGCCGGGGAGTATAGCGCCCCGGAACCGACGACTGGTCACCGATCGCGCCTAGAGCTCATCCAGCTCCAGATGCAGTTTGGCGGCCAGTGCCTGGGCCGGCAGATGCCCGGCTGGCGCGAGCAGGCGCAAGATTGCGCCCTGTTGTCGGGCCATTCTTTGGGCCTCGCTCACCAGTCGCTCGGCCACGCCGCGGCGGCGGGTGATGCTGCGCACGCACAACTGGGACAGGTGCCAGACCGCTTGGTGCCGTTGCAGGCGCGCGGCTCCCAGCAGGCGGTCGTTGAAGCGTCCGGCGATCAGCGAGCCGTCGCCCAGGCCGGTTTCAATCAGCTCCCCGGCGTCGCTCAGCGGTGCGAAAAGCCAGTGGGGGGCGTCCTGGTAGATTTTCTGCAGGTCCTGCTGATCCTGATAGCTCACGTGGTGCAGCGACTCGACAACGATGGGCATGGATTCTCCTGGGCAGGCAGTGCGGCGTCGGCAAACACGGTTGCAGACGGGCCGGCTGCTGCGCATGGCTCGGGCTTTTGCCGGGTGTGCCTGCAGGTTTGCAGGGGTTCGAAGCAGATGAGCACTGCGCCGCTATCTGTTTGCGTTTTCTGTGGCGGGCAAATGGTAACCTCTCGCCGTTCGTCCGTCCCTCTGCGACTTAACGTCGCGCTCAAATGGAGCTTTACTCAATAAAACGGCCATGCCTGCGTGCAAAGGCCGTGGGTGAAGAGCGGCCGACGAATAATTCTAACAATTGGGGGAATATCCATGAGCACTAGCACTTCGGCGGGCAGTTCCGCCGTCCAGCCAGCGTTCTTGTCCAAAGAACGTATCATCGCCAAGCCCGGTTTCAATCGCTGGCTGGTTCCACCGGCCGCCCTGGCCATCCACCTGTGCATCGGCATGGCCTATGGCTTTTCCGTGTTCTGGCTGCCGTTGTCCCAGGCCCTGGGGGTAACCGCCCCGGTGGCCTGTGCGCCGGACATGAGCTATATCGCGCAGATCTTCTCGTCCCAGTGTGACTGGCCGATCTCCATGCTCGGCTGGATCTACACCCTGTTCTTCATCTTCCTCGGCTGCTCGGCAGCGATCTGGGGTGGCTGGCTGGAACGCGCCGGCCCGCGCAAGGCTGGGGTGGTCTCGGCACTGTGCTGGTGCGGCGGCCTGCTGATTTCGGCGTTGGGCATCTATACCCACCAGATCTGGCTGATGTGGCTCGGTTCCGGAGTGATTGGCGGCATCGGCCTGGGCCTGGGCTACATCTCGCCGGTGTCGACCCTGATCAAGTGGTTCCCGGACAAGCGCGGCATGGCCACCGGCATGGCGATCATGGGCTTTGGCGGCGGTGCCATGGTCGGTGCTCCGCTGGCCGCGGCGTTGATGGGGCACTTTGCCTCGCCGACCGGCGTCGGCGTATGGCAGAGCTTTCTGGTAATGGCGGCGATCTACTTCGTGTTCATGCTGGCCGGCGCCCTGTCGTACCGCGTTCCGCCGACCGGCTGGAAGCCTGAGGGCTGGACCCCGCCGGCGAAGCGAGCCGCCAACGCGATGATTACCCATCGCCATGTGCACGTGAGCGTGGCCTGGAAAACCCCGCAGTTCCGCCTGGTATGGCTGGTGCTGTGCCTGAACGTCTCGGCCGGTATCGGCATCCTCGGCATGGCTTCGCCGCTGTTGCAGGAAGTGTTCGGCGGCAAGTTGCTGGGCAATGGCTTGTCGTTCGGCCAACTGGATACCGCGCAAAAGGCGTCGATTGCGGCAATCGCTGCGGGCTTCACCGGTTTGTTGAGCCTGTTCAACATCGGCGGCCGCTTCTTCTGGGCCTCGTTCTCCGACTACCTGGGGCGTAAAAATACCTATTTCGTGTTCTTCGCCCTGGGCTTTGCCCTGTACGCGCTGATTCCGAACCTGGGCCACCTGGGCAATATCGCGCTGTTCGTGGCGGCGTTCTGCATCATCCTGTCGATGTACGGCGGCGGTTTTGCCACGGTGCCGGCCTACCTGGCGGACCTGTTCGGCACGCAGATGGTCGGCGCGATCCATGGTCGGCTGCTGACGGCCTGGGCTGCTGCCGGCGTGCTGGGCCCGGTGCTGGTGAACTACCTGCGTGAGTACCAGTTGAGCATCGGCGTCGAGCGCGCCGCCGCCTATGACATCACCCTGTACATCCTCGCCGGCCTGCTGGTGCTGGGTTTCCTGTGCAACCTGCTGGTACGCCCGGTGGCGGACAAGTACTTCATGACCGACGCGCAACTGGCGGCCGAGCAGGCACTGGGGCATGACAAGGGCGCCGACAGCAGCACCATGCTGGAGTGGAAGGCGTCGGCGTCGAGCCTGCCGCTGGTGATCGTGGCCTGGCTGGTGGTGGGTATTCCGCTGGCGTGGGGCGTATGGGTTACCCTGCAAAAAACGGCGGTGCTGTTCCGCTAGGCCTCGGCCTGAGGCACAAAAAGCCGGTGCGTGATCTTCACGCGCCGGCTTTTTGCCGTGTGGGCCGGGCCAATGTCCGTTCGGCTGGCTTGTCATGACAGGTATAGCCCCGCAGCCATTGGCTCGCGCCCGTCAGGATATTGTCCGGCATGTTTCTGTTTGGCGGCCGTCGGGCCTATAATGGTCGCCTTTTTCGCCCAATGATTTTGCGGAGCTGGTGATGGCCGAACGTAAGGCGTCTGTCGAGCGCGACACTCTGGAAACCCAGATCAAAGCCTCGATCAACCTGGATGGCACCGGAAAGGCCCGATTTGATATCGGTGTTCCGTTCCTTGAGCACATGCTGGACCAGATCGCCCGTCACGGGCTGATCGACCTGGATATCGTCAGCAAAGGCGACCTGCATATCGATGACCACCACACCGTGGAAGACGTCGGTATCACCCTGGGCCAGGCGTTTGCCAAAGCCATCGGTGACAAGAAAGGCATCCGCCGCTATGGCCATGCCTATGTGCCGTTGGATGAAGCCCTGTCGCGTGTGGTGATCGACTTCTCCGGCCGCCCGGGCCTGCAGATGCACGTGCCCTACACCCGCGCCACCGTTGGCGGCTTCGACGTCGACCTGTTCCAGGAATTCTTCCAGGGCTTCGTCAACCACGCCCTGGTCAGCCTGCACATCGACAACCTGCGTGGCACCAATACCCACCACCAGATCGAGACTGTGTTCAAGGCCTTCGGCCGTGCCCTGCGCATGGCGGTGGAGCTGGATGAGCGCATGGCCGGGCAAATGCCCTCGACCAAGGGCGTCCTGTAATGCAGACGGTCGCGGTTATCGATTACGGCATGGGCAACCTGCACTCGGTGGCCAAGGCCCTCGAGCACGTAGGGGCCGGCAAGGTGCTGATCACCAGCGATGCCGATGTGATTCGCGAAGCCGACCGGGTGGTGTTCCCCGGGGTGGGTGCGATTCGCGATTGCATGGCGGAGATCCGGCGCCTGGGTTTCGACTCGCTGGTGCGGGAAGTCAGCCAGGACCGTCCGTTCCTCGGCATTTGCGTGGGCATGCAAGCCCTGCTCGATCGCAGCGAAGAGAACGACGGCGTTGATTGCATCGGCCTGTTCCCGGGCCAGGTGAAGTTCTTCGGCAAGGGCCTGGTAGAAGACGGCGAGCACCTCAAAGTCCCGCACATGGGTTGGAATGAAGTGCAGCAGACGGTGGATCACCCGCTGTGGCACAACATCGCCGACCGTGCGCGCTTCTACTTCGTGCACAGCTACTACATTGCCGCCGGCAATGCGCGGCAGGTGGTGGGTGGCGGTCATTACGGCGTCGACTTCGCCGCGGCGCTGGCCGATGGCTCGCGTTTCGCCGTGCAGTTCCACCCGGAGAAGAGCCATACCCATGGCCTGCAATTGCTGCAGAACTTCGCCGCCTGGGACGGGCGCTGGTAATGGCCATCAAGAAAAAGCCGCCGATCCTGACCCTCACTCCCGAGCAGGAGAGCGAGGCCAATCACAAGATCAAGCGCTTTATGGAGGATCGCTTCGAACTGGACCTGGGTTCGTTCGAAGCGGCTGAAATCCTCGATCTGTTTACCCGCGAAATTGCGCCGCACTATTACAACAGGGCGATTTTCGATGTGCAGACGCACCTTAAAGAAAGGTTCGAAAGCATCGAAAGCGACTTGTGGGCGCTCGAGAAGAACTAGGGCAGCGGCAAGCTTCAGGCTGCAAGCTGCAAGAAGTAGACACGCGTGCGCGCTTGCAGCTTATGGCTTGCAGCTTGCAGCTCTTTGACGAAGGAAAAGCATGCTAATTATTCCCGCTATCGATCTCAAGGACGGCGCCTGCGTACGTCTGCGCCAGGGCCGCATGGAAGACTCCACAGTGTTCTCCGATGACCCGGTGAGCATGGCTGCCAAGTGGGTGGAGGGCGGTTGCCGTCGCCTGCACCTGGTGGACCTGAACGGTGCCTTCGAAGGTCAGCCGGTCAATGGTGAAGTGGTGACCGCGATCGCCAAGCGCTACCCGAACCTGCCGATCCAGATCGGCGGCGGCATCCGCTCCCTGGAAACCATCGAGCACTACGTCAAGGCTGGCGTCAGCTACGTGATCATCGGCACCAAGGCCGTGAAAGACCCGGCCTTCGTCGCCGAAGCCTGCCGTGCGTTCCCGGGCAAAGTCATCGTTGGCCTGGACGCCAAGGACGGCTTCGTCGCCACTGACGGCTGGGCTGAAATCAGCACCGTGCAGGTGATCGACCTGGCCAAGCAGTTCGAGGCTGATGGCGTGTCTGCCATCGTTTATACCGACATCGCCAAAGACGGCATGATGCAGGGCTGCAACGTGCCTTTCACCGCTGCGCTGGCGGCGGCCACGAAGATTCCGGTGATCGCCTCCGGTGGCATTCACAACCTGGGTGACATCAAATCGCTGCTGGACGCCAAGGCGCCTGGCATTATCGGCGCCATCACCGGCCGTGCGATCTACGAAGGCACCCTGGACGTCGCCGAAGCTCAGGCTTACTGCGACGCCTACAACGGCTGAGGACTGACCATGGCGCTGGCCAAACGCATCATCCCTTGCCTGGACGTCGACAACGGTCGCGTGGTCAAGGGCGTCAAGTTCGAGAACATCCGTGACGCCGGCGACCCGGTGGAAATCGCCCGTCGCTACGATGAGCAAGGTGCCGACGAGATTACCTTTCTCGACATCACCGCCAGCGTCGACGGTCGTGACACCACGCTGCATACCGTCGAGCGCATGGCCAGCCAGGTGTTCATTCCGCTGACCGTGGGCGGTGGTGTGCGTACCGTGCAGGACATCCGCAACTTGTTGAATGCCGGTGCGGACAAGGTTTCGATCAACACCGCAGCCGTGTTCAACCCCGAGTTCGTGGGCGAAGCGGCGCAGCATTTCGGCTCGCAGTGCATCGTCGTCGCCATCGACGCGAAGAAGGTATCCGGCCCGGGCGAAACCCCGCGCTGGGAGATCTTCACCCACGGTGGGCGCAAGCCTACCGGGCTGGACGCGGTGGAGTGGGCGAAGAAGATGGAAGGCCTGGGCGCCGGTGAAATCCTCCTGACCAGCATGGACCAGGACGGCATGAAAAACGGCTTCGACCTGGGCGTGACCCGCGCCATCAGCGATGCCCTGGGGATTCCGGTGATCGCCTCTGGTGGCGTCGGCAACCTGCAGCATCTGGCCGATGGCATCCTCGAAGGCCACGCCAGTGCGGTGCTGGCGGCGAGTATTTTCCACTTCGGCGAGTACACGGTTCCCGAGGCCAAGGCGTACATGGCCCACCGCGGAATAGTTGTGCGATAGCCACTGGACAGCATGGCGGGCTCACGGCACTCTTGAGCACGCCATGGATTCCGGTAGCCCGTCATGTTCAAACGTCTGCTCCTTGTTCTTGCCAGCGCTACGCTCCTGCTTTCAGCGGCCTCTCGTGCCGCCGACACGTCCGATACCTCCCTGGTGTTGCTGACGGAAAACTTCCCCCCTTACAACATGGCCAAGAACGGCAAGAACTTCGCCCAAGGCGATAACATCAACGGCATCGCCGTGGATATCGTGCGGGAAATGTTCAAGCGCGCCGGGATCAATTACAGCCTCACCCTGCGTTTCCCCTGGGAGCGGATCTACAAGCTGGCCCTGGAGCAGCCGGGTTACGGCGTGTTTGTCATGGCGCGCCTGCCGGACCGCGAGCAGTTGTTCAAATGGGTCGGCCCGATCGGCCCGGATGACTGGATCATGCTGGCCAAGGCCGACAGCAAAATCGCCCTGGAGAATCTGGAGCAGGCGCGTCAGTACAAGATCGGCGCCTACAAGGGCGACGCCATCGCCGAGACCCTGGCCAAGCAGGGCCTGGCACCTCTGGTGGTGCTGCGTGACCAGGACAACGCGAAGAAGCTGCTTAACGGCCAGATCGACCTCTGGGCCACCGGCGACCCGGCCGGGCGCTACCTGGCCAGGCAGGAAGGCATCACCGGTCTCAAGACCGTGCTGCGTTTCAACAGCGCTCAGTTGTACATGGCCCTGAACAAAGACGTCCCCGACGAAATCGTCACCAGACTCCAAGCCGCCCTGGATCAGCTGCGCAAAGAAGGCGTGGTCGACGAAATCATGGGGCGTTATCTCTAGAGCAGCAGCCCTACCTGTATTTGCCGTTCTTGCCGTGAGCTGCTGTGGCCTGGTTGCTGCGCACGCTGATCATCAATTTGATATCGATCCACTCGATGCCCTGGGCCTTGAGCTTGGGCAGCTCGCGTTCGAGTACGGCCAGGGTCTGTGGATAAGGGTGGCCGATCATCACCGCCGAGCCCTGCTTGTGCGCCAGGTTGATGGCGGTTTGCAGTTGCCCGGCAATGGCGGTTTCGGTGCGCTCGTCGTCGAGGAATACATCCCGTGAAACACTGGCCAGGCCGATTTTCTGGGCCTCGGCGGCGGCGACGGTCTGCGCGCTGGTGCGGCTGTCGACGAAGAACTTGTGACGGCGCTGCAATTCAGCCATCAACCAGGCCATGGCCTGCGGCTGGGCGGTCATGCGGCTGCCCATATGGTTGTTGATGCCGCTGGTGTAGGGCACGGCCTTGAATGCCGCATCGAGACGCTTTTGCAGTTCTTCGATGGGCAGCTCGGGGTGCCAGGCAAAAGGCCCGGTGGCCGGGTCCATGGGCATGTGCAGGATGACGATCTTGCCGGCGCGATGGGCTTCGCGGGCGAATTCGGCGGCGTGGGGAGTGTCGGGCATGATCGCGGTGGTCACCGGCCCTGGCAGGGCCAGCACGCGGCGATCCCGGGGCAGGTTTTGCCCAAGGTCATCGATGATCAGGGTCAGGTAGGCCTTGCGCGGCACCTGGGAGGTTTCAGCCGCCTGGGCCGGGATCACATTCAGAAGACACAACAGGGCGACCAGAAGCCCCCACGACAACCTTGAAACGGGTTGGCGCTGGCGGGTCAGGGGGATGCGTAACATGGGATTGGGCTGCGGCCTTTGCACGGGTGGTGAGGCGCCATGCCGGCGAGGGGCGTGCCCCTCGGGCTCCCGCAGAATGCGCGGGAGCCGCTTTACCGGCGATGGGTTTGACGGTCAGCGACCGCGGGTGATGCTCAAGCCCTTGAGCAGGCTCAACGCCTGGGCCAGCTGGTAATCGTCGTCCTGCGGCATCGGCTTGGCCTTGCTCGCCGAACCGCTCGGCTTGTCGGCGCCGCCGTTGCCATTGCCCAGGTGGCCCTGGAGATCGGCTTCCTTGAAGTATTCGCCGTCCTGGGACTCGCTGGTGATCTTGGCGCGACGCACCTCGATGTCCGGCACGATGCCCTGGGCCTGGATCGAGCGCCCATTGGGGGTGAAGTACAGCGCGGTGGTGATCTTCAGCGCGCGGTCGTTGTTCAGGGGCAGCACGGTTTGCACCGAACCTTTGCCGAAGCTGGTGGTGCCCATCAGCACCGCGCGTTTCTGGTCTTGCAAGGCACCGGCGACGATTTCCGAGGCCGAGGCGCTGCCGCCGTTGATCAGCACCACCATCGGCACGGCTTCGCTTTCGTCCTTGCCGGTGGCCGAGAAGCGCAGCTCGGAGTTGGCGATACGGCCCTTGGTGTAGACGATCAGGCCCTTGGTGATGAAGTGGTCGACCACTTCCACCGCCGATTGCAGCACGCCACCCGGGTTGTTACGCAGGTCGAGAATGATCCCGCTGAGTTTCTTGCCGTTGTCCTTGCGCAGCTTGGCCAGGGCCTTGGAGACTTCTTCGCCGGTCTTGACCTGGAACTGGGTGATGCGGATGTAGCCGTAGCCCGACTCCAGCAACTGGCTCTTCACGCTTTTGACCTGGATCGTGGCGCGCGCCAGGGTCACGTCGAAAGGTGTACCGCCGTCGCGGACCAGGGTCAGGGTGATCTTCTGCCCGAGTTTGCCGCGCATCTTGTCCACGGCTTCGGTCATGGTCTGGCCACGGGTCGGCTGGCCGTTGATCTTGACGATCAGGTCGCCGGCCTGGATCCCGGCCTTGGACGCCGGGGTGTCGTCGATCGGCGATACCACTTTGATAAAGCCGTCTTCGGCGCCGACTTCGATGCCCAGGCCACCGAATTCACCGCTGGTGCTTTCCTGCAGCTCGGCAAAATCTTCCGGGCCCAGATAGGCGGAGTGCGGGTCGAGGTTGCTGAGCATGCCTTTGATGGCGTTTTCCAGCAGGGTCTTGTCGTCGACAGGTTCGACATACGCGGCCTTGATCCGGTCCATGACCTCGGCAAAGGTGCGCAGCTCTTCGAGCGGCAATGGCGCCTTGGTGGTCGCGGCGGCTGCCGATTGAGCAGTTTCGGCGGCGAACGCCAGCGGCGCGCCGATCACCAAAGCGATCGTCAGGGCCAGCGAGGTGAGGCGGGACAAATGCAGCATGTCGAACGAACTCCTAAATTAGGTAACGGCGCTTATCCTTGCGCGCGGCACCATTGTGCCGGGTCGCTGGGGCGGCCCTGCTGACGAATAGCGAAGTACAGCGCAGGTGTGTCTTGTCCGCCACTATTACCGACCGTGGAAATGGACTCACCGGCTTTGACAATGTCGCCAGCTTCTTTAAGCAATGTCTGGTTGTGTCCGTAGAGGCTGAGGTAACCGTTGCCGTGGTCGAGGATCACCAGCAAGCCGGCGCCGCGCAACCAGTCGGCAAACACCACGCGACCACCATGTACGGCGTGTACCTGGCTGCCGGCGCTGGCGCTGATCATCACCCCGTCCCACTTGGTACGGGCGTCGTCGCCACGGGATTCACCAAAGCGTGCAAGCAGTCGACCATCAACAGGCCATGGAAGTTTTCCCCGGGCTGAAGCAAAAGGTCCGCCGAAGGATGCGCCTGAACTTGAAACCAGGGGGCCAGGCGCTGATCTGGTTGGTTTGCGTGGGGCATCGCTGGCGTCTGCCTGGGCCTCACGTAAACGCTTTTTTTCGGCTTCCTGCTGGGCGATCAGCGCTTTCTGTCGCGCTTCTTCTGCCTCTCGAGCCTGGCGGGCCAGGGTTTCCTCGATGGTTTTCAGGACTTTCGACAGGTCGGCCTGGTCTTGCTCGCGGGCTTGCAGCTTCTGGTCGCGGGCCTTCACATCGTCGTTGAGCTTGGCCAGGACCTGCTGGCGTTCCTTGCGGACTTTGTCGAGTTCTTCGCGCTGGCTGTCGAGGCTGCTTTTCTGCACCAGCAATTGGGCCTGTTGCAGGGAGATGTCTTTTTCGACATTGGCCAGTTGGCGCAGGGTTTCGTTGAAGTTCTTCAACTGCTCCAGGCGTGCCTGGCTCAGGTAGTCGTAATAGGTCAGGGTGCGGGCGAATTTTTCCGGATTCTGCTGGTTGAGCAACAGCTTGAGGTATTCCTGGCGACCGTTCTGGTAGGCCGCACGGGCCTGGATCGCGATCAGTCGTTGCTGTTCAGTGCGCGCGCTCTGGAGTTTTTTTTTCTCCTCATCGAGTCGCTGCAGCTCGGTCTCGCTTTTCTTCAGCTCTTTTTGCAGGGTTTCGACCTGCTTTTCCAGCTTGCCCATCTCGGTTTCAGTGCCGCGCAGGTCTTTTTGCACGCCGGATTTTTCTTCCTGCAGCTTGCCCAGCAGCTTTTTCAGCTCGGTAATGTCCTGACGCGTGGCGTCCAACTGTTGTTGGGTTTGCGCGCGCTCATCGGCAAACGCCGGTTGGAGCAGGCAGATCAGAGCAAGGGCAATCAGCGAGCGAAGCATAGAGGCGGGCGACACCAGGGAAAGGGACGGCCTAGTATGCCCGCCCATCGCAGCAAAAAAAACGCCTCAAAGCCAACTGCTTTGAGGCGTTCGTCATAAAAAGCCGTTTCCGGCCGGTTTTGGGCCTTTTGCTATCAAACCAGGATCGATTTGCCGGTCATCTCTTCAGGCTGCTTGAGGCCCAGCAGCTTGAGCATGGTCGGCGCGACGTCGGCCAGGACCCCGCCTTCGCGCACTTTCAGTGCACGTTTGCCGACATAAATGAACGGCACCGGCTCAGTGGTGTGGGCCGTGTGCGCCTGGCCGGTGGATTCGTCGGACATTTGCTCGACGTTGCCATGATCGGCGGTGATCAGGGCTTCGCCGCCGACCTTCTCCAGGGCGTCGACAATCCGCCCCACACACAGGTCCAGGCATTCCACGGCCTTGACCGCCGCGTCGAACACGCCGCTGTGGCCGACCATGTCGCCGTTGGCGTAGTTGACGATGATCACGTCATAGCGCTGGTGTTCGATGGCGTCGACGATCTTGTCGGTGACTTCCGGTGCGCTCATTTCCGGCTGCAGGTCATAGGTGGCGACCTTGGGCGACGGGATCAGGATGCGTTCTTCGCCGGGGAAGGGCTCTTCACGGCCGCCGGAGAAGAAGAAGGTCACGTGGGCGTATTTTTCGGTTTCGGCGATGCGCAGCTGGGTCTTGCCGTTTTTCGCCAGGTAGTCGCCGAGGACGTTTTCCAGGCTGCCGGGAGCAAAGGCCGATGGCGCGGGGATGCTGGCGGCGTATTGGGTGAGCATGACGAAGCCGGCCAGTTTCGGCTGGCGGGCGCGCTCGAAGTCCTTGAAACCGTCCTCGACGAAGACCCGGGTCAACTCACGGGCGCGGTCGGCGCGGAAGTTCATGAACACCACGGCGTCGCCGTCTTCGACCTTCACCGGCTCGCCCAGGGTGGTGGCCTTGACGAATTCGTCGCTTTCGCCACGCTCGTAAGCGGCCTGCAGGCCTGCCTGGGCATCGGCGGCGTTGAATTCAGCCTGACCGTCGACGATCAGGTTGTAGGCCTGGGCCACGCGGTCCCAGCGATTGTCGCGGTCCATGGCGAAGTAGCGCCCGATCAGGCTGGCGATACGGCCCTTGCCCAGGGTCTTGAAGGATTCATCCAGCAGTTCGATGGACGACTGGGCGCTTTTAGGCGGGGTGTCGCGGCCATCGAGGAAGGCGTGCAGGTAGATTTTTTCGGCGCCACGCTTGAACGCCAGCTCGGCCATGGCCACCAGGTGGTCCTGGTGGCTGTGCACGCCGCCGTCGGACAGCAGGCCGAGGATGTGCACGGCCTTGCCCGCCGCCACGGCTTTATCCACGGTGGCGCAGAGGGTCGGGTTTTCGAAAAAGTCGCCGTCGCGGATCGATTTGGTCACCCGGGTGAAGTCCTGGTACACCACGCGCCCGGCGCCGAGGTTCATGTGGCCGACTTCGGAGTTGCCCATTTGCCCGTCCGGCAGGCCGACATCCATGCCCGAACCCGAGATCAGGCCGTTCGGCATGCTGGCGCACAAGCGGTCCAGGACCGGCTTCTTGGCCGAATAGACGGCGTTGGATTCGTGGCTCTCGCTGTGACCGAAGCCATCCAGAATCATCAGGACCAAAGGTTTAGGCGTGGTAGTCATAGATTCCACTCGTGGCTGGATTGGGGGAGGTGTTTAAAAAGGGAGTGGCAGTTTAAAGCTAAGTTCCGGTGTCGTCACCGCCGGGCGGGGTTTGGCCGACCTTGACGGCTGTGTATACTGGCCGACATTTTAACGCCCTGGAACCTCCTTGATGGTTGCTCACCTGATTCAATTCGCCACTGATCACTACTTGCTCGTCGGCGCCTTCGTCATCTTGTTGGCTCTGTTGATCGCCCATGAGTTGAGCCGCGGCGGCCGCAGCCTCAGCACCCGCGAGCTGACCGCACTGGTCAACAGCGAGCAGGGCGTAGTGATCGATATCCGTCCATCCAAGGACTTCGCCGCAGGCCACATCGTGGGCGCGCTGAACATTCCCCAGGACAAACTGATGGCTCGCATCGGCGAGCTGGAAAAACACAAGGCCAAGACCCTCATCCTGGTCGACGCTCAAGGCCAGCATTCAGGCATTCACGCTCGCGAACTGCTGAAGGCCGGCTTTACCGCCGCCAAGCTGTCCGGTGGCATCGGCAGCTGGAAAGCCGACAATCTGCCGTTGGTGAAGTGATATGGCCGCTGTCGTCGTCTACTCAAGTGATTACTGCCCTTACTGCTCGCGGGCCAAGCACCTGCTCGAGAACAAAGGCGTAGCCTTCGAAGAGATCAAGGTCGATGGCAAGCCCCAGGTGCGCGCCGAAATGGCCCAGAAGGCCGGACGCACGTCCGTGCCACAGATCTGGATCGGCAGCACCCATGTGGGCGGTTGTGATGATTTGTTCGCCCTGGAGCGCGCCGGCAAGCTCGACGCGCTGCTCAAGGCTTGACCGAACCCCCCAAAATAGTCGAACCCTCTAGTAGCCCCGAGATCAAGAAGGATCCGAGATGACTGACCAACAGAACACCGCCGCTACCGAAGACGAAAGCGCTCCACAATTTTCCCTGCAACGCATTTACGTGCGTGACCTGTCCTTTGAAGCTCCGAAAAGCCCGGCAATCTTCCGCCAGCAGTGGGAGCCAAGCGTCGGCCTGGACCTGAACACCCGCCAAAAACCACTGGAAGGCGACTTCCACGAAGTGGTCCTGACCCTGTCGGTGACCGTGAAAAACGGTGAAGAAGTGGCATTCATCGCTGAAGTGCAACAGGCCGGGATCTTCCTGATCAAGAACCTGGACGAGGCTTCCATGAGCCACACCCTGGGTGCCTTCTGCCCGAACATCCTGTTCCCGTACGCTCGTGAAGCGCTGGACAGCCTGGTGACCCGTGGTTCGTTCCCGGCACTGATGCTGGCGCCGGTGAACTTCGACGCGCTGTACGCCCAGGAGCTGCAGCGCATGCAGTCGGCTGGCGAAAACACCGTCCAGTAAACCGCACGTGCAGTACGAAAAAAGCGCCGTTCAAGGCGCTTTTTTCATGTTCGGCCCAGCCATTTCCAGCGATCACCTGTAGCCGCTGCCGAGCCCGCGAGGCTGCGCTGGCCGGTCAGGTCGCCGTGGAGGGCATCTGCGGCTGGAGTGTTCGGCAGGCTTGCGCCAGCGGCTGAAACTTACTTGAAACCCAACTGCCGCCAGCCTTCATAGACGGCGACGGCTACGGTGTTGGACAGGTTCAGGCTGCGGCACCCTTCGCGCATCGGCAGGCGCAGGCGCTGCTCGCCGGGCAGGGCGTCCAGCACTTCGGCGGGCAGGCCGCGGCTTTCCGGGCCGAACAAAAAGGCATCGCCCTCGGCAAAGCTGGCATCGTGGAACGGCCGCGAGCCCTTGGTGGTGAAGGCGAACAAGCGCGGCTGGCCGAGGCTTTCCAGGCAACTGGCGAGGTCGGCATGGCGTTGCAGGGTGGCGTATTCGTGATAGTCGAGGCCGGCACGGCGCAGGCGCTTGTCGTCCATGTCGAAACCCAGCGGTTCGATCAAATGCAGGTGGCAGCCACTGTTGGCGCACAGCCTGATAACGTTGCCGGTATTCGGCGGAATTTCTGGTTGAAAGAGGATGACGTGAAACATGCACGGCTCCGAAGAGAAAGACAGGCTGCATTCTACGCCTGAAGAAGACCCCAGGCCGAAGCTAATGCTGCGGGTGTTCGGCTCGTTGGCGATTGTCGGTTTGATGGTGGGGCTGATGATCGGCCGGCTGACGACCCCCGAGCCCACGCTGCTGCAGCAGGTGGAAGTGCAGCCCGATGGCCTGGTGGTGTGGTTCAGCCAGGAACCCAAGGTGCATGGCGAACATATCGACGGCACCGTGGCGCTGCTGTTCGATGCCCAGGGGTCGGCGCAGAACGGTCGGCTGAAGGTCAATGACAAGGATGTGAATTGGCGGGTCAGGGCGGCGGATGCGGGGTTGCTGCTGAACCTGGTGGCGGCGCGACCGCTGCACGGCGAGTGGGCCGGGACCAAGGTCGACGGGCGCTGGAAGCTGCAGATCCATCTGCGGGAGGAATAAAAGAGGGAATCCCCGGCCTGCCTGTACCAAGGTCCCCAAAACGGGTTGGGCTCGTCGCTGTGAGCGTGATGAGCCCGGTGTAAAAGAGGGAATCCCCGGCCTGCCTGTACCAAGGTCCCCAAAACGGGTTGGGCTCGTCGCTGTGAGCGTGATGAGCCCGGTGTAAAAGAGGGAATCCCCGGCCTGCCTGTACCAAGGTTCCCAAAACGGGTGGGCTCGTCGCTGTGAGCGTGATGAGCCCGGTGTAAAAGAAGGAATCCCCGGCCTGCCTGTACCAAGGTTCCCAAAACTGGGTCGTGCTTGGGGTATTGCAGGGGGCGTGCCAATGTTCGAAAAGAATGTGGTTGTTGCCGGCATCCATGGTTGAAAGCCCCGTAATACGGGGCTTTTACCTTTTCGAAAGGCCACTGTTCGAATCCGAACTCCGCGAGACTCAAGGCCCGCTCCGTGCCCGATCACGGGGCACCGCGCATTCAGGCAGTGCAAAAGTCGCCTTCCCTGGCCGCCAACATAAATGCCAAGCAGAACTCCCATGCCTGTAGCCGCTGCCAAGCCCGCGAGGCTGCGCTGGCCGGGGAGATCGCCGATGGATGTCAGAGTGGTTCAGAAGTGTTTGGAAGGGCCAGCGGTCGAACGCGGCCCGAGCCTGCGGCAGCGGCTACACGAGTCTGTAGCCGCTGCCGCGCTGGCGAGGCAGCGATGGCTGGGAAGGTCGCCGAAGGGTGTCAGGTGGTTTTGCGGTGTATGCGCGGGCCAGTTCAGCCTTCCTCGCCTTCGTCATCGTCACCGCCGTCGACCTTCATCCCCAACTCCTTGATCTTGCGGGTCAAGGTGTTGCGGCCCCAGCCCAAGAGCACGGCGGCATCGCGCCGGCGGCCTGCGGTGTGCTTGAGGGCCGTCTCGATCATGATCCGCTCGAAGCTCGGCACGGCGCTGTCCAGCAGGCTCGACTGACCACGGGCCAAGGCCTGGTCGGCCCATTGGCGCAGCGCCTGTTCCCAGTTGGTCACTGGCGCCGAGTCCTGCGGCAGGCTCAGCAGCTCTGGCGGCAGGTCGCTGATGTGCACTTCACGCCCCGAAGCCATGACCGTGATCCAGCGGCAGGTATTCTCCAACTGGCGCACGTTGCCCGGCCACGGCAGATTTTTCAGGTATTCCTCTGTCTCGCTTTTCAGCAGCTTCGGCTCGACCGCGAGCTCCTGGGCGGCACGGCTGAGGAAGTGGCGGGCGAGGGTCGGGATGTCTTCGCGGCGATCGGACATCCGTGGAATATGGATGCGGATCACGTTCAGGCGGTGAAACAGATCCTCACGGAATTTGCCGGCGTGGACCAGGGTTTCCAGGTTCTGGTGGGTCGCGGCGATGATCCGCACATCGACCTTGACCGGCGTGTGCCCGCCGACCCGATAGAACTCGCCATCGGCCAGCACCCGCAACAGACGGGTCTGGGTCTCGGCCGGCATGTCGCCGATCTCATCGAGAAACAGCGTGCCGCCATCGGCCTGTTCAAAGCGTCCGCGGCGCAGGTTGGCCGCGCCGGTGAAGGCACCTTTTTCATGGCCGAACAGCTCGGATTCCATCAAGTCCTTGGGAATCGCCGCCATGTTCAGCGCAATGAACGGCGACGCCGCACGCGGGCTGTGGCGATGCAGGGCGTGGGCCACCAGCTCTTTGCCGGTGCCGGATTCGCCATTGATCAACACCGTGATGTTGGAGTGACTCAGGCGGCCAATGGCGCGAAACACTTCCTGCATTGCCGGCGCTTCGCCGATGATTTCCGGGGTCCGGGCCAGGGCGGGCACCACTTCCAGGCCTTGCTGCTCCTGGGCGTGCTGGTTGGCGCGTTTGACCAGGGACACCGCCTCATCCACATCGAACGGCTTGGGCAGGTACTCGAAGGCGCCTCCCTGATAGGACGCGACAGCGCTGTCCAGGTCCGAATGGGCGGTCATGATAATCACCGGCAAACGCGGGTGCTGCTCGCGGATCCGCGCCAACAGGTCGAGGCCGCTGGCACCGGGCATCCGGATATCGGAAATGATCACGTCCGGTTGCTGGCGCGCCAGGCGACTCATCACGCCATCGGCACTGTCGAAGCTTTGGGTGGTCATGCCTTCCTGCTGCAAGGCTTTTTCCAGGACCCAACGGATAGAACGGTCGTCATCGACGATCCACACGGTTTCACTACGGCTCATGTCGATGGGGCTCCTTGTTCCAGTGGCAGAAAGATCGAGAACGTGGTGTGGCCAGGATGGCTGTCACATTCGATCAGGCCCTGGTGCTGGCTGATGATGTTCTGGGTAATGGCCAGGCCCAGCCCGGTACCGTCCGGGCGGCCACTGACCATGGGGAAGAAGATGGTTTCCTGCAGGTCGGCAGGGATCCCGGGGCCGTTGTCGATGATCTCGATCTTGGTCACCAGGCGATGGCGCACGTGGCCGATGGTGAACTGGCGCATGGCCCGGGTGCGCAGGCTGATGCGCCCCAGGCGCAGTTCATTCTGGCTGCTGATAGCCTGCATCGCGTTGCGCACGATGTTGAGCACCGCCTGGATCATCTGCTCGCGGTCGATCAACACATCGGGAATGCTTGGGTCGTAGTCGCGCACCAAGGTGATGCAGCCCTGGCTCTCGGCTTCCACCAGGCTGCTGACCCGCTCCAGCACTTCATGCACATTGCACATGGCCAGGGACGGCAGCTTGTTCGAGCCGAGCATGCGGTCCACCAGGTTTCGCAGGCGGTCGGCTTCTTCAATGATGACGTTGGTGTAGTCCTTGAGGCTTTCTTCCGGCAGCTCCCGGGCCAGCAACTGGGCGGCGCCGCGAATCCCGCCGAGGGGGTTCTTGATTTCATGGGCCAGGCCGCGCACCAGCATCTTGCTGGTTTCCTGCTTGGACAACTGGGCCTCTTCCTTGGTGATGCGCAGCAGCCGGTCCCGAGGGTGGACCTCCAGCAGCAGCAAGGTGTCGCCGTTACTCAGAATCGGCGTCACCGCGTAATCCACGGTCAGGGTCTGGCCGGTCAGCGCGGTGAGCATGGCTTCACGCTTGGTGAAGGGATGAGCCTGCTCCACGGCCTGGCGCAAGGAGCTCAGTGCTTCGGCCGACTCGGTGAACAACTCACTGATAAATTGCCCGTGGCTGCGTTGTCCGCTGATGGCCAGGAGCATTTCCGCGGCCGGGTTCATGTACTCAAGGCGCAGGTCGGCATTGAGCAGAATGGTCGCGGTGGTCAGGTTGTCGAGTAGCAAGCGGTGCAATTGGTCGCTGATGGTCATTAGGACCTCTTTTGGAGCAAAACACTTCGGGGCCGATCCCGGAGTACGCGCGCGGGTAAAGCGCTGAGTGAGGAAAATGCAAAAACCAAACCAAGGCTCCGAAAAGAAGCGTCAAAGCCCTGAAACAGCTGTTTGAAGCTCGATTGCGTGGCGCTTGGCCAGCTTTGGCGGGTATTTTCGAACCAAAATGGGCCGGGTAATGGGTATCGGGGCGTGCGTGCGCACCAATATAGTGCGCTTCCTGAACGAGTGCTCTAAAGAATAGCCGCTGCCCGTGGCGACGCGATCGGCGCTGCGTTTTTGTGCGGCGCACCACGCACAAGGCCCGCTCGGGGCGGGCCTTGTTATTCAGTCAAAAGCGAACACTTCCTATGGGGGTGTGGGAGCAAACTCCCGCGCCACCGGAGGCTGGTCGCTCGGTCAGCGGGCGGGCTGGGGCAATCCGCCCACGTCCTGATGTGCCGGGCGAGGACTGTCTGCCGGGGTGATGGTCGAAGTGCCGGCTTCGCGCGCCAGTTCATCGGCATCCTCCTGCTCGGCGGTCGACAGCTCGGCGGCGTTATGGCCGATGCGTTTGAGCAACAGCAGCATGCACACCAGCGACACCACGGCATAGCAGGCCGACGCGATGGCCACGCCGACGATGCTCCCGGTGCCGTTGAGGATGCTTTGCGCCAGTACCGGCGTGGCGCCGCCCACCAGCAACGAGCACAGCTGATAGGAAATCGACAGCCCGCTGTAGCGCACCCGGGTCGGGAAGGCACGGGCGAGGATACCGCCGACGGCACCGTAGAACATCGAGTGCGGCACGGTGGCCAGGCACATGCCGAGCACGGCGATCCAGTAATTGCCGGTTTCCACCGCGAAGAACATAGCGGGCATCAGGAAAAATTCCGGCACCACCATCAGCACCACGGCCTTGCGCATGTCCATGCGTGACACCAGCACCGCGCCCAGGGGCTGGGTGATGAACTGCACCACCAGGGCAATGATGATCACGCTGAGAAACGTGCTTTGGGTGTAGCCCAGTTCCTTGGTTGCCCAGGACAGGGCAAAGGTGCTTTTGAAGTAGGTGACGTGGATGATCGGCAACACCCCGGCCCCCAGCAGCACGATTTTCCAGTGGCTGCGCAGTACCTCGAGGATCGGCAGCTTGACGGTCTTTTTCTGCTGGATCAGGCGCTTCATGTCGTCCGACTCTTCGAGCTTGAGGCGGATCACCATGCCGACGATGACCAGCGCCGCCGAGAGCAGGAACGGAATGCGCCAGCCCCAGAGCAGGAAGTCCGGCGCCGGCAGCGCACTGAGGGCAAAGAACACCAGGGTCGCCAGCAGGTTGCCGGCCGGTGAGCCTTGCTGAGCGAAGGCGGCGTAGAGAATGCCCTTGCCCTTGGGCGCGCTTTCACTGGCGATCAGCACCGCGCCGCCCCATTCACCGCCTACCGCGATGCCCTGGATGATGCGCAGCACCACCAGGGCGATTGGCGCCCAGATGCCGATCTGCAAGTAAGTGGGCAGCAGGCCGATGCAAGTGGTGGCGATGCCCATCATGATCAGGGTGATGACCAGGGTGGTCTTGCGCCCGATCTTGTCGCCCAGGTGGCCGAAGATGATGCCGCCGACGGGGCGTGCGACAAAACCGGCCCACAGGGTCAGGAACGACAGCAGGGTAGCGGTGCCCGGTGGCAGGTCGGCGGGGAAGAACACTTTGCCGAAGACCAGGGCGGCCGCGATCCCGTAGGCATAGAAGTCATACCATTCGATGGTGGTGCCGATGAATGAGGCAACGCCCGCTTTGCGGGCTTTTTTGTGGGCAGCAGCTTCCAGGGCGGGATTCATGTTCACTTCCTGCTTGTTGTTATTGTTATGTGCGCCCCGCGCCATTTTCTGCCGAAAATGTCGCGGACATTTCGCTGGGCGAATCGGCGCATGAGGTTCTTGCAAGGTCCGACTGCTCGGAGCCTATACAGGCAGGTATGAAAAAAATAATGATTAAAACTTATTGTTTGATACGTGATTTCGTATGGTCGCCCGGGCTCAGGGCTCCGCTGTTGCGGGTTGTTGCAGGGCCTTGAGCAGCGTCAGGAAACTCTCGGCGGCGGCCGCCGGTTTGTCGGCATGACGAATCGCATGGATCTCTGAAAGCGCGCCCTCGCCCTCGATCTCGCAGTAATGCACCCCTTGTTGCCGAGTCATGGCCAGGGTTTGCGGGACCAGCGCCACGCCCATTTCGTAAGCCACCATCGCCACCACGGTTTGCCAGAGCCGGGTCTCATGGCGGATGCGCGGGCTGAACCCGGCGGCCACGCAGCGGGCGATGATCAGGTCGTGGTAGTGCGGCGAGACGTTGCGCGGAAACAGAATGAAATCATCGCCGGCCAGTTGTGCCAGGTCGATCCGCTGTTGCTGCGCCAGGGGGTGTCCCTCGGGCAGGCAGCAGAGAAAGGGTTCGGCCAGCACCGGCTCGCAGTGGATGCTCGCGGCGAAGGTGTTGCCATGCACGAAGCCGATATCGATCTGGCCGCGTTGCAGGGCCTGGACCTGTTCGGCGCTGTTCATTTCCATCATCACCACTTCGGTGTCCGGGTGTTGCTGCTCGAAGCTCTTCACCGCCTGGGGCAGGCCGCGGTGCAGGATCGAGTTGACGAAACCGACACTCAGGCGCCCGACAAAACCCTGGGCCGAACGCTGGGTCAGGCGCCGCGCCTGCTCGGCGCGCAGTAGCAGGTAACGCGCCTCGTCGAGCAGCACCTGGCCGGCATTGGTCAAACTCACCGACTTGTTGTTGCGGATCAGCAGCTGGATATCCAGCTGGCTCTCGAGCTTTTTGATGTCGAAACTCAGCGCCGGTTGCGAGATGAACAGGCGAGTCGCGGCGCGCCCGAAATGCAGTTCTTCGGCCACGGCGACGAAGTAGCGCAACTGTTTGAGGTCCATGCTGATCCCCTGCTCTACGATTTGGTTTTCTTATCGTAGTGGAATGATTTTGTATTAGATACTTATCGATGGCGGTTCTAGTCTCGGCGTACAAGAACCAGGAGACGCCCCATGAACGTCGAGCCACACGCCACCGAAGACAGCCTGAACATCCCCGATAGCCGGGGCCTGAATCTATTCGAATGCGATGCCGGGCTGGCCGCGCTGCTCAAGGTTTACCTGCCGGCGCAGGTCTATGGGCAGTGGCTACCGACCTGGCAGCGCCTGGGGGCCAGGGCGGGTGGCGAACTGGACGTGCTGGCCCTGTCGGCCGACAAGAATCCCCCGGTACTGCGGCCCCGCACCCGACGAGGGGAAAACCTGCAAAGCATCGCCAAGCATCCCGACTTCGTTGAGCTGGAGCGTGTCGCCTATGCCGAACTGGGCCTGGCCGCCATGAGCCATCGCCCCGAGCCGGCGCTGCCGCTGGTGAAGTACGCGCTGACCTACCTGTTCGTGCAGGCGGAGTTCGGCCTGTGCTGCCCGGTGAGCATGACCGACTCCCTGACCCGCACATTGCGCAAGTTCGGTGCCCCGGAATTGGTGGAACGCTACCTGCCGCAGCTGGCGTCACAGGATTTTGACCAACTGTTCCAGGGCGCCATGTTCATGACCGAGCAGGCGGCCGGCTCCGATGTGTCGCGCACCGAAACCCGGGCGCGGCTTGAGAATGGCGAATGGCAGCTGTTTGGCGAAAAGTGGTTCTGTTCCAACCCGGATGCCGACCTGGCCATGGTTCTGGCCCGGCCTGACGATGCCCCGACGGGCATGGCCGGGGTCACCCTGTTCCTGCTGCCCAGGCTGCGCCCCGATGGTTCGCGCAACGCCTACCGGATCCAGCGTCTGAAGGACAAGTTGGGCAGCCGCTCGATGGCCAGTGGCGAGATCACCCTGGAAGGTGCCACCGCGTACCTGATCGGCGAAGTCGGCCGCGGTTTTCAGCAGATGGCCGACATGGTCAACATGTCGCGCCTGTCCAACGGGGTGCGTGCGGCGGGGTTGATGCGCCGTGGCCTCAACGAGGCGCTGTTTATCGCGCGCCAGCGCCGAGCCTTCGGCAAACACCTGATCGAAATGCCGCTGATGCAGCGCCAGTTGCTGAAGATGATGCTGCCCACCGAGCAGGCCCGCTCGATGTTCATGCAGATCGCCACGTTGCTGCCTCGGGCCGATGGCGGCGATGAAGCGGCGCGCAAGTGTGTGCGCATCCTCACCCCGATGATCAAGTTCCGCGCCTGTCGCGATGCGCGGCGGGTGACCGGCGATGCCATGGAGGTACGCGGCGGGGTCGGTTACATCGAAGAGTGGAGCGACGGGCGGCTGGTGCGCGATGCCCACCTGGGTTCGATCTGGGAAGGCACCAGCAACATTGTTGCGTTGGATATCGCCCGCGCCGTGACCCGCGAGCAAGCCCTGGAACCCTTGCAGAAAATGCTTGCGCAATTGCTGGCCGAAGCCGACTTGCCGGAGCCCAGCCGGCGCCTGTTCGAGGTGACCCTGCAGCGTACGGTCAGCCACTTCGACGAGGTGGCCCGGCAGCGTCAGGACGAACAGGTGCGCCAGGCCGGCAGCGCCCTGTATCACCTCGCCAGCGCGATTTTCATGGCCTGGGAAGCCTGTCGCCAGGCACCTGACTATCGCCGCCTGGCCTTGGCCCATCTGGTGCTGCAGCACAAGTTGCTGCCCCGCGACCCGCTGCGTTCGGCGCCGGTGATCGACGCCGCGCTGCTGGCGAACCTGGCCAATGAGCGTCCGCTGTCGCTGGCTGAAGCCATGCAGTTGCTGCCTGCCTGAACGGCACTTCCCCTCTTTGCTGGAGAACACTGATGAACCCAACCCAAGGTGCCCTGGCGGGCCTGAAAGTCATTGACCTCAGCCGCGTGCTGGGCGGCCCTTACTGCTCCCAGGCACTGGCTGACCATGGCGCCGAAGTGATCAAGCTCGAACCATTGGGCGGCGACGAAACCCGTGGCTGGGGGCCGCCCTTCGAGGGTGACGATGCCTCGTACTTCAAGGGTGTGAACCGCAACAAGCAAGGGATCGCCGTTGACCTGTCGCGGCCCGAGGGCCTGGATCTGTTGATGCAACTGCTGGAAGGTGCCGACGTGCTGGTGGAGAACTTCAAGCCAGGCACCCTGCAGCGCTGGGGGATCGGTTATGCCGAGGTGCTGAGCCAGCGCTTCCCGGGGCTGATCCATTGCGCGATTTCCGGGTTTGGCGGCGATGGGCCCCTGGGCGGCTTGCCCGGCTACGACGCGGTGATCCAGGCGATGGCGGGCTTGATGAGCGTCAACGGCGAAGGCGATGGCGGGCCGTTGCGCATCGGGCTGCCGATTGTGGACATGGTCACCGGCCTGAACGCCCTGGCCGGGATTCTGCTGGCGCTCAATGAACGTCACCGCAGCGGCCTTGGGCAGTCCCTGGACATCAGCCTTTACGATTGCGGCGTGTCGCTGCTGCACCCGCACCTGGCGAACTTCTTCGCCGCCGGCAAGACCCCGCAGCGCACCGGCAATGCCCACCCCAATATCGCGCCCTACGACAGCTATCGCACCGGCAGCGTGCCGATCTTCCTGGCTGTGGGCAACGACCGCCAGTTCGCCCGATTGTGCGAGCAACTGGGGGCGGGTGCCTTGCTCGATGACCCGCGTTTTGCCAGCAACGGCAGCCGCTCGGTCAACCGTGAGGCACTGAAGCAGGCGCTGGAGCACCACCTGCAAACCCATGACGGCGCGGCCTTGGCCCAGCAGCTGATTGGCCTGGGGGTGCCCTGCGGTTCGATTGCCACCATCGACCAGGTGGTGGCCCACCCCCACACCCGGCACCGGGGCTTGCTGGTGCAGATCGACGATTACCGCGGGGTCGGCTCGCCGGTGAAGCTGTCGCGCACCCCCGCCAGCTACCGCAGTGCACCGCCGGCCCTGGGCCAGGACACGCGCCAGGTTCTCGAAGGCCTGGGCCTGGATGCGCAGATGATCGCCGGCCTGTACGCCAGCGGCATCGTGCGCGGCTGAGCACGTCATGGCTGTTTCATTTTTCGGGAGCGCTTTATGAATGGCGAGTCGGTCTGCCTGAACACCTTGCAATGCATCGGCGTGGTCGGTGCCGGCGCCATGGGCCAGGGCATCACCCAGGTGCTGCTCCAGGCCGGGCTGACGGTGCAACTGTTCGACGCCCGTTCCGGTGCCGCCGATAGTGCTCGCGAGCAACTGCACGTGCGCTTCGCCCGGTTGCAGGACAAGGCACGCATGAGCCCGGAGGCAGTGGTGCAGGCGCTGGGCAAGCTACAGGTCATGGACAGCCTGCAAGCGCTGGGCGACTGCCAGTTGGTGATCGAGGCGATCGTCGAAAACCTGGAGGCCAAGCAGCAGCTGTTCCGGGAACTGGAGCAGGTGCTGGACAGCAGCGCGCTGCTGGCGAGCAACACCTCGTCGCTGTCGATCACGGCCATCGCGGCGGCCTGTCGTAACCCGCAGCGGGTCGCGGGGCTGCACTTCTTCAACCCGGTGCCGCGTATGCGCCTGGTGGAAGTGATCGCCGGCCTGGAAACCGCGCCCGAGATCGCCGGGCAATTGCAGGCCCTGGTGCGGCACATCGGGCACCAGCCGGTGCTGGCCAAGGATTCCCCCGGTTTTATCGTCAACCATGCCGGCCGTGCGTTTGGCACCGAGGCCCTGCGTATCTTGAGCGAGGGCGTGGCGTCGGTGGCGCAGATCGATGCACTGCTGCGTGACGGTGCCGGATTCGCCATGGGGCCCTTCGAACTGATGGACCTGGTGGGCCTGGATGTCAGCCTGCCGGTGATGGAATCGGTCTACCGGCAGTTCTACCAGGAGCCGCGCTACCGCCCCCATCCGCTGCTGCGCCAGATGCAGGCTGCTGGCCATCTGGGGCGCAAGAGTGGCCAGGGTTTCTACCGCTATGACGGCGTGCACGACACTCCGCAGCCATCCTCTGTATCGGCGCCACGTGGTATGCCGCCGGCGGTGTGGATGGCCGCTGATGACGAGCTGGGGCATGCGCGTCTGTTGGCCCTGCTCCAGCGCCTGGGGGTGGAGCTGCAAACCGGCCCTAGGCCATCCGGCGATGCGTTGTGCCTGCTGGCGCCCCTGGGCGATGACGCCACTGAGGCCGCCTTGCGTCATGGGGTCGACCCGGCGCGCACGGTGGCGATCGATACCTTGTTCGGGCTCGATCACCAGCGCTGCCTGATGCTCACTCCCAGCACCCGGCCGGACATGCAGCAGGCTGCCCACGACTTGTTCAGTGCTGACGGTGGCCGGGTGACGCTGATCCACGACAGCTGCGGTTTTGTCCTGCAACGAACCCTGGCGTCGATCGTCAACCTGGCTTGCGACATCGCCCAGCAAGGCATTGCCTCGGTTGCCGATATCGATACCGCGGTGCGCCTGGGGCTCGGTTACCCCCAGGGACCGCTGGCCTGGGGCGATCAATTGGGTGCCGAGCGGCTGTTACAGATTCTGCTGCGCATGCACGCCCTGACCGGCGAGCCGCGCTATCGCCCGAGTGGCTGGCTGCGGCGCCGGGTGCGCCTGGGCCTGTCGTTGTGTCAGGCGCCCGAGCCGCTGCTGGCTTGAGTGCTGTCGTCCACCTGCCATGAGAGTTGCGCCATGCTTGATGCCTACATTTACAGCGGTTTGCGTACCCCGTTCGGCCGCTATGCCGGTTGCCTGTCGCGGGTGCGCCCGGATGATCTGGTCGGGCCGTTGCTGGCCCGGTTGATGGAAACCTCGGGCTTGCCGATGGATGAGCTGGAGGAGGTGATTCTGGGCTGCACCAACCAGGCGGGCGAAGACAGCCGCAACCTGGCGCGCAATGCCTTGCTCAGCGCCGGCCTGCCTTGGTGCGTGCCCGGGCAGACGATCAACCGCCTGTGCGCCAGCGGCCTGTCGGCGGTGGTCGATGCGGCGCGTGCCATCACCTGTGGCGAGGGCCAGTTGTACCTGGCTGGCGGCGTCGAAAGCATGTCCCGTGCGCCCTTTGTCATGGCCAAGGCCGAGAGCGCGTTCAGCCGCTCGGCGGAGGTGGCGGACAGCACCCTCGGCGCGCGTTTCAGCAACCCGCGTCTGGTCCGGCTCTACGGCAACGACAGCATGCCGCAGACCGCTGACAACCTGGCGCGGCTGTTTTCCATCAGTCGCGAGCAGGCCGATATCTTTGCCGCGCTGTCCCAATCGCGTTACCAGTCGGCCCTGCAGGCCGGGCACCTGGACGACGAGATCCTGCCGGTCGAGGTGCCGGCGGGGCGCAAGGGCGAGGTGCTGCAGGTCAGCCACGACGAACATCCACGGCCGCAATCCGATTTCGAACGGCTGTCGAAAATGTCGCCCCTGGCTCCGGGCTCGGTGATCACTGCGGGTAATGCCTCGGGGATCAACGACGGTGCGGCGGTGCTGTTGCTCGGCAATCGCGCCATTGGCGAGGCGCATGGGGTGGCCCCGATGGCGCGGATTCTTTCGTCGGCCGCCGTCGGCGTGGAGCCGCGAATCATGGGGATCGGCCCGCATCAGGCCATCGAGCTGGCGTTGCACCGTGCCGGCCTGACCCTGGAGCAGGTCGACCTGATTGAAATCAACGAGGCATTCGCGGTGCAGGTGCTGGCCTGTCTCAAAGTCCTGGGCCTGCGCCATGACGACCCTCGGGTCAACCCGGGCGGCGGGGCCATTGCCATCGGTCATCCGCTGGGCGCATCCGGCGCTCGCCTGGTACTGAGTGCCTGCCGCACCTTGCAACGCTACAAGCTGCGCTATGCGGTGGTCAGCCTCTGCGTCGGGTTGGGCCAGGGTGTGGCCATGGTCATTGAGCGCGCCTGAGGCCCAGGGCTCAACCTCAAGGCCGGTGCACCCGCAGCAGGTGAAACGTGGTGCTCGGGCTTTGTTGCACCACGTGTTCGCCATCGAGTACCTGGACCGCCAGGCGATGTTCGCCGCGGTCGATATTTTCCAGATGCAGTTCCAGTGCCGTGCCGGGTTGGCCGTAGGGCTGGTCGTCCAACAGCAGGCGCAGGCGATGGGGCCCTTGCAGGTTCGGTCGCAGCAGCACCTGCACGCTGAAGCTGCCGTTGTTGGCCCGCAATGCGCCGTCGCGCGGCAAGCCACTGACTTGCAGCACCTCATAGGGCTGCGCCACAACGGTGCGCGGCCTGGCGGCAGGTGGCGGCGTCGGTAACGGCAAGCGGGTTGGGCCGGAAATGGCATGGGTGGGCGTTGGCGCAATGGCCTGGCTGCGGGTGTCGCTTGGCGGCTGATCACTGTAGGCCGGGTTGCCCTGGGCATCGGTGTATTGATAGATCTGCGCCGTCGCCGGCAGACAGATGATCAGCAGCAGGTAGCAAACGGCAGCGCGCATGGCTGAGGGTTCCTGGGCGGCGAGGTGAGGGCCCCAGCCTAGAGCAAGGGGCCGTTCGCGGGGCGCGGGCTTAACCTTTGAACACACAAAGCTCGGCCGTGGCCCGGGTCAGGGCCAGCCTGCGCAGTGGGTCCTGGCTTGCGGCCTGGGTGGCCTGGGCCAGCCACTGCGGGCATTGCGCATCGGTGCGCGCCGGGCTGAAGTCGGCCAGTTGCTGCAGCAGGCGTTTTTGTAACTGATCGAGTTGCGGGCGGATCTGCCCCAGCAGATCGGGGCGGGCGCTGTCCGGCGCGTGGCCTTGCAGGTGCCAGGCAGACAGGTGGGCGTATTGCACCAGCTTGTTGGCTTCGATCTGCGCTGCAAAAAACTGCTCAACATCGGCGGCGGCCAGTGAGTATTGCGCGGCCTGGGCCACCGCGCCGGCAATCACTTCACGCTCCCGGGGGCGGTCTTCCACGGCTTTATGGCTGTCCCATTTGCTCAGGGCCACCTGGTCGGCTATTGCCAGGCGCGCCTCGATACTGCTCAACAACGGGGCGAGAGTGGTCGGGGCGTTGGCTGCGCAGGCGTTGCCGGCCAGCAGCAGGGTCGTCAGGGCGAGGCAGAGTGTGGCGTGCAGGGGCATGGGCGATCTCGGCTGTTGTGGGCAAGTCGGCGGCCATGATGCACGCAAAGGCGCCCGGTCTGGCAAGCGCTCGCCCTGGGCGCGAGGATTTGGCGAGCGCCGGTTGTGACCTGTACCAGGCGCGCCGGTCAGTGCACGGCCTCGGCACTGGTCGGTCTGCGGCAACCGCTGGGGCCGGGGAAGGTTTGCTTGCCGGTCTCGTCATACAGGGTCTTGCAACCGGTAGGGCCCTTGTCGAAAAAGTCGCGACTCTTGATCACGCCATTGGGGTAGTAACACAGCTGCTCGCCGCTCAGGACCGCCTGGTTGTAGTTCTTGAGCTTCTGCTGGTTGATGGTCATCCACTCGAACCCGACCTTGTTGACCCGGCACTCGACCTGGCCGTTGTCGTAGTAGGTGATTTCGCTGACCTGGTCACCCTTGCCGATGACGCGCTCTCGGGTCTTGAGTCCGGTTTGCGCGTTGTATTCGCGGTACTCCTGCAGCTCGCCGTACAGGTAGTCGCGTTCGCTGGTGACCCGGCCCTGGCGGAACTCGCGGGACATGCCGCAGAGGCCGACGGTCGACTGGTAGCTTTGGAAGCGGCAGCGGGTTGCGGCGGAAAAGATCTGGCCATGCTCATCGAGCTGGGTCATCAGGCCAATGAATTCGCTGCCCTCGACGCGCCCGACCGTGGCCGGCGAACCGTCCGCGAGGAAAGTCAGGTACGGGCCCTGCTTGTTGCCGTTCTTGTAGCTCATGTCCGACAGCAGCACCTTGCCGTCGGCGCTGTAGATCAGCGAGCGACCTTCGCGCTGGCCGTTTTCGTAGGCATAGGAATACATCAACTGGCCGCTGTCGTTGTAACCCTCCTGAGTGCCCCAGAGCAGGCCGTCGCGATAGTGCTCGATGACCCGCAGCACGCCCTGGGCGTCGGTGTCGCGCAGTTCGCCCTGCATCTTGTCCGCAACAAAGCTGACGCTGTGGGTGTGACCATCGGCGGCCTTGAGTTGCCAGGGCCCGCTCTTCAGGCCCCGGTCGTAGCTGCCGCTGCCGGCGGTGGTCAGCCAGGGCCCCTGGCGCAGGTCATCGCGGTAGTCGCCCCGCTCCAGCACCGCGCCACCTTCGCGGCTTTCACTGGGGCCGTTGCGCAGGTCATGGAGGTAGGTGACGAAGCCGCCGTCTTCCAGGGCTTCGGAGTCGCTCAGCTTGATGTCCCAGCGTCCTTCCCGCAGGTCGTCGCGATACAGACCGGTCATGCCGTAGCCTTCGCTTTCATTGGACAGGCTCCATTGGCCCTGGCGCTTGCCGTCGACATAGGGCCCGTGGGACCAACTGTTGGACGGTCCGGCAAAGCCCCACTCGCCGTTGCGTTGGCCATGGGTGTAAGGCCCGCGAGAGGCGATGGCCCCGTTTTCGCTGTAGGCCACGGAGGGCCCGTCTTCGCTGCCGGTCAGGCGCGCGGGTTCGGTGTCCCAGGTCACGCGGCTGGCCTGGTAGTTGTAGAGCTGGCGCGGGCCGTCGACCAGGGCCGGGCTCTGGTCGCGCTGATAGGTGACGCTGAGAAAGCGCCCCTGTTTTTCGCCAAAGGTCTTTTTGTAGCTGTAGGCCTCGGCACCTGGCGAGGTATTGCCCAGGGGCTGGCCGTCCTGGCCGAAGTAACCCACCAGGGTCCCGGCGCTGTGGTCGAGCTGGTCGAACTCGGTAATGCCCGAATCTTCGTAGGAAACCCGGTAATTGAGCGGCGTGAGCTGGCTCAGGGCCTGGTTCACCGTGCGTGCGTCGAGTTTGCGCTGGCCCTGGGTAATGCGGTCCAGGGCTTTTTGCAGATTGCCCAGGCGGCTGTAGAGGTGGTCGTTGTCGTCATAACGGTAGGCGCGCAGGTGATAGTTGCCCTGCAGCTTGAACAGCACCAGGCGTGTCAGGTGCTGGTTATCCAGGGCGATGTTGAACACCGACTCGATCGAGGCCTTGCCGAAATCGTCCAGCAATTGCGCCTGGCTTTGCGCCTCATCGACCGCGTAATAGCCCTGCACTCCGGCAGGCGTCTTGATAAAGGCCAGGGTCGCCGAGCTTTCCGCCAGGCCGGTGATCAGTGGATGGGCCAGGGTCTTGCCTTCGTAGAAGGGCGCAGCCTGGGCCTGGCTCAAAGCCAGGCAAGCGATCAGGCCGAGCGCGCGTGTCCATTGCATACCATTCCTTCGTCAATGCGCCGCACCGAGGGTGCGCGAGGCGCGGATTATCCACCGAAGGGGCGAGCGAAGGAACAATCGCGGCCAATGGCCGGGCAATAAAAAAGGCCTCCCGAAGGAGGCCTCTTGGTTACGCCGCTTGCGCGGGCGTCACGGGATCAGCAGCTGTAGTACAGCTCGTATTCCAGTGGGTGCACGAAGGTACGAACCTTGATTTCTTCTTCGCTTTTCAGGGCGATGTAAGCGTCGATGAAGTCGTCGCTGAAAACGCCGCCTTTGGTCAGGAACGCACGACCTTTGTCCAGCTCTTCCAGGGCTTCTTTCAGGCTGCCGCAAACTTGTGGGATCTCTTTGGCCTCTTCAGGCGGCAGGTCATACAGGTTTTTGTCAGCAGCGTCGCCAGGGTGGATCTTGTTCTGGATGCCGTCCAGGCCAGCCATCAGCAGTGCAGCGAAGCCCAGGTACGGGTTGGCTGCTGGATCCGGGAAGCGGGCTTCGATACGGCGAGCGCGAGGGCTGGACACGTAAGGAATACGGATCGAAGCGGAACGGTTGCGAGCCGAGTAGGCCAGCATCACGGGTGCTTCGAAACCTGGGACCAGACGCTTGTAGGAGTTGGTCGACGGGTTGGTGAAGCCGTTCAGGGCCTTACCGTGCTTGATGATGCCGCCGATGAAGTACAGGGCGGTGTCGGACAGGCCGGCATAACCTTCGCCAGCGAAGGTGTTCTTGCCATCTTTGGCGATGGACAGGTGAACGTGCATACCCGAGCCGTTGTCGCCGTACAGAGGCTTAGGCATGAAGGTAGCGGTACGGCCGTAGGCATCAGCCACGTTGTGTACGCAGTACTTCAGGGTCTGAACTTCGTCAGCCTTGGCTACCAGGGTGTTGAACTTGACGCCGATTTCGTTCTGGCCGGCAGTCGCCACTTCGTGGTGGTGAACTTCGATGACCAGGCCCATTTCTTCCATGGCGTTGCACATGGAGGTACGGATTTCGTGGTCGTGGTCGAACGGAGGAACCGGGAAGTAGCCGCCCTTGATACCTGGACGGTGGCCACGGTTGCCGCCTTCCACGTCCTGGTCGGACATCCACGAACCTTGTTCGGAGAAGATTTTGAACATGGAACCGGAGATGTCGGACTTGAACTTCACTTCGTCGAAGATGAAGAACTCAGGCTCCGGGCCTACGAATACGGTGTCGCCGATACCGGTCGACTTCAGGTATTCCTCGGCACGCTTGGCGATGGCCCGTGGGTCACGGTCGTAGCCTTGCATGGTCGAAGGCTCGATCACGTCGCAGACCAGGATCAGGGTCGGCTCTTCGGTGAACGGGTCGAGTACGGCAGTGGTGTCGTCCGGCATCAGGATCATGTCGGAGGCTTCGATGCCTTTCCAGCCAGCGATGGAGGAGCCGTCGAACATTTTGCCTTCTTCGAAGAAGGCGTCATCCAGCGCGTCACGGGCCGGCATGGTCACGTGGTGCTGAGTGCCTTTGGTATCAGTGAAGCGCAGATCAATCCACTTGACGTCATGATCTTTGATGAGTTGAACCGACTTCGACATAGTGTCCTCCGGGTGGCTTCGGGCTAAGTAGTGGAGTGCCCTTAGAATGTGGGTGATGCCGGCGCGAATACTCGACCAAGGCAACCTGCCTCACAAGGGAGCAAATTGCATGCCAGTGCCCCGACTTGGGTTTTCTGCCCCAAACTCACGCATATAAAGGTGCAATCCGCCGTTTTCGGGAAAATCGCGCACCGCAATGTGGCGCCGATAAATCAAAATGACCTGTTTTGGTGCATCGAAAACCATCTGTACATAAACTGGTTAAACCTTGAGCAATTTCCGCTATAATCCGCGCCCCCCTTTTTCGGCTGGCCCTGCGCGCGCTGTTTTCATGAAACTAATCGTTAAAGTTTTCCCGGAAATCACCATCAAGAGCCGCCCGGTACGGATGCGTTTCATCCGTCAGTTGGCGAAAAACATCCGTGCCGTGCTCCGCGATCTGGACCCGGCTGTGGTGGTCAATGGTGTCTGGGACAACCTCGAGCTTGAAACCGCGCTCACTGACCCCAAATCCTTGAAGGACATGACCGAGCGCCTGAGTTGCATGCCGGGCATCGCGCATTTCCTGCAGGTCGACGAGTACCCGCTGGGTGACTTCGACGACATCGTCGCCAAGTGCAAGCAGCACTTCGGCGAAGCCCTGGCGGGGAAGATTTTTTCCGTGCGCTGCAAGCGTGCCGGCAAGCATGAATTCACCTCCATGGAGGTCGAAAAATACGTCGGCAGCCAGCTGCGTCGTCAGTGCGGCGCCGCCGGAATCTCCCTGAAAGAGCCGGAAATCGAAGTTCGCATCGAAATTCGCGACCAACGGTTGTTTGTGATCCACAACCAGCACAACAGCATCGGCGGCTACCCCCTGGGCGCCCTGGAACAGACCCTGGTCCTGATGTCCGGCGGTTTCGATTCCACGGTGGCGGCGTACCAGATCATGCGCCGCGGGCTGATGAGTCATTTCTGCTTCTTCAACCTGGGCGGGCGTGCCCACGAATTGGGCGTGATGGAAGTCGCGCACTTTATCTGGAAGAAGTACGGCAGCTCTCAGCGCGTGCTGTTCGTCAGCGTGCCGTTCGAGGAAGTGCTGGGAGAAATTCTCGGCAAAGTCGATAACAGTCATATGGGCGTAGTATTGAAGCGTATGATGTTGCGCGCTGCGTCGAGAATCGCCGACCGCCTGGAGATCGATGCCCTGGTCACCGGTGAAGCGATTTCCCAGGTGTCGAGCCAGACGCTGCCGAACCTGTCCGTGATCGACTGCGTGACCGACAAGCTGGTGCTGCGCCCGCTGATCGCCAGCCACAAGCAGGACATCATCGACCTGGCGAATGAAATCGGCACCGCCGACTTCGCCAAGCACATGCCGGAATATTGCGGGGTCATCTCGGTGAACCCCAAGACCCACGCCAAGCGCCCGCGCGTGGAGCATGAAGAGAAAGAATTCGATATGGCGGTTCTGGAGCGTGCGCTCGAGAACGCCAAGCTGGTGCCGATCGATCGAGTGATCGACGAGTTGGGCCAGGATTTGCAGATCGAAGAAGTCAGCGAAGCGCTGGCCGGTCAGATCGTGATCGACATCCGTCACCCGGATGCTCAGGAAGATCAGCCGCTGGAGCTTGCTGGCATTGAGGTACAAGCGATGCCGTTTTATGCACTGAACGCTCGTTTCAAGGAACTGGACCCTACTCGCCAGTACCTGCTCTATTGCGACAAAGGCGTGATGAGTCGCCTGCATGCCCACCATTTGCTCAGTGAGGGACATGCCAATGTGCGCGTTTATCGACCGAGCTAAGTGCCCGGGGATGTTTGCCTGTGGCCTGCGTCACCGGCCCCCCGACGCCGCCGTCGAGCTGTAACGGCTTTACGGACGCAACGTTAATCGCTGCCACGACCTGTCAGCACACCGAATCCTCTGATCGAGATACACAAGTGATCGAAAATCTACGCAACATCGCCATCATTGCTCACGTTGACCACGGTAAAACCACCCTGGTAGACAAACTCTTGCGTCAATCCGGCACTCTGGAGCGCAACGAGCTCAACGACGAGCGCGTGATGGACTCCAACGACCAGGAGAAAGAGCGCGGTATTACCATTCTGGCGAAAAACACCGCCATCAACTGGAACGGCTACCACATCAACATCGTGGACACCCCGGGCCACGCCGACTTCGGCGGCGAAGTTGAACGTGTAATGTCGATGGTTGACTCCGTTCTGCTGCTGGTTGATGCCCAGGACGGCCCTATGCCGCAAACCCGTTTTGTGACCAAGAAGGCTTTCGAAGCCGGCCTGCGTCCAATCGTGGTAATCAACAAGGTTGACCGTCCAGGCGCGCGTCCGGACTGGGTTCTGGACCAGATCTTCGACCTGTTCGACAACCTGGGTGCTACCGAAGAACAGCTGGACTTCAAAGTGGTTTACGCCTCCGCCCTGAACGGTATTGCTGGTCTTGACCACACCGACATGGCTGAAGACATGACCCCGCTGTACCAGTCGATTGTCGACAACGTACCAGCACCAGCCGTTGACCGTGACGGTCCGTTCCAGATGCAAATCTCGGCTCTGGACTACAACAGCTTCCTGGGTGTTATCGGCGTTGGCCGTATCGCTCGTGGTCGCGTCAAGCCGAACACTCCGGTCGTGGCTATCGACGCCGACGGCAAGAAGCGCAACGGTCGTATCCTCAAGCTGATGGGTCACCACGGCCTGCACCGCATCGACGTTGAAGAAGCAGCTGCCGGCGACATCGTCTGCATCAGCGGCTTCGACCAGCTGTTCATCTCCGACACCCTGTGCGACCCAACCGCTGTTGAAGCGATGAAGCCGCTGACCGTTGACGAGCCAACCGTTTCCATGACCTTCCAGGTAAACGACTCGCCATTCTGCGGTAAAGAAGGCAAGTTCGTGACCAGCCGTAACATCAAGGAACGTCTGGACAAAGAGCTGCTCTACAACGTTGCTCTGCGCGTTGAAGAAGGCGACTCGGCTGACAAGTTCAAGGTCTCCGGCCGTGGTGAGCTGCACCTCTCGGTACTGATCGAAACCATGCGTCGCGAAGGCTTCGAAATGGGTGTTGGTCGTCCGGAAGTGATCATCCGCATGGTTGACGGCGTGAAGCACGAACCGTACGAAAACGTGACCATCGACCTGCCGGAAGAATCGCAAGGTTCGATCATGGAGCAGATCGGTATCCGTAAAGGCGACCTGACCAACATGGTTCCGGATGGCAAGGGCCGTGTGCGCCTTGAGTACAACATCCCGGCTCGTGGCCTGATCGGTTTCCGTAACGAGTTCCTGACCCTGACCTCCGGTGCAGGCATCCTGACCTCGATCTTCGACCGTTACGACGTGATGAAGTCCGGCGACATGTCCGGCCGTCAGAACGGCGTGCTGGTATCGGTTGCTACCGGTAAGGCGCTGACCTACTCGCTGGAAACCCTGCAGTCCCGTGGCAAGCTGTTCATCGAACACGGCCAGGACATCTATGAAGGTCAAATCGTTGGTCTGAACAGCCGCGACAACGACCTGGGTGTGAACCCAACCAAAGGCAAGAAGCTCGACAACATGCGTGCTTCGGGTAAAGACGAAACCATCGCTCTGGTTCCGCCTGTACGTTTCACTCTGGAGCAAGCTCTGGAATTCGTACAAGAAGACGAGCTGTGTGAAGTCACTCCTAAGTCCATCCGTCTTCGCAAGAAGATCCTGGGCGAAAGCGAGCGTACCCGCGCTGCCAAGAAAAGCAGTAACTAAGTCATTTAGTTAGCTGCAAAAAAACGCCCCCGACCGCAAGGTCGGGGGCGTTTTTGTTTGTCTGGGCTTTATGGCCTGGCAACGACCTTGTGGCGAGGGAGCTTGCTCCCGTTGGGCTGCGCAGCAGCCCTAAAGCAGATCGACCCGATCTACCTGAAAGACCGCGCCAGCCTTATTGGGGTCGCTTCGCAACCCAGCGGGAGCAAGCTCCCTCGCCACAGGTAGGCTATTTAAAACTTCTCGAGGGTGCGCAGCTTGGTTTCGCGCACCACTTCCTTGGGCTTGTAGGCGCAGTAGCCTGGGCGCGGCCCGATTTTCGGGTGGTTGCGGCAGGTGTCGGGGCGCTTGTCATAAATAGTGCAGAAGCGGCTTTTACGATCCAGGTACAGGCAGTCGTCGTTGCTCATGCGCTGCAGGGTGAAGATCTCGGACTTGGCGTTGAAGCGCTCGACGATGCCTTCTTTCTGCAAACGCTTGGCGATGTTCTTCGGCGGATCGCCACGCTCGAACTCATCGACGATGCCGATGCGGATCAGGTCCTTGATCTTCACCTCGACCGGCAGGGTGCAGCAGCTCGACACACAGCCGCCGCACATATGGCTCGAGTATTTCTGCCAGGTCTCGAGACGGTCGAGTTCCGCGGCGGCGATCAGTTGAGGCTTCATCAGGTTTCCAAGAGGGGGCTTTATCCGGGCGCGCGATCATACCGGGATTGGTGGTTTTTTGAACAATATTTTGCAGCTTTCAGCTCGAAGGCTGCTTTGGCGAATAAACGGGCACGGCCCCTGCATCTAATTAGCGCAAAGGTGAATGAGTTTAAAAACTGCCGAACCAGAGCGTCTACCGTCTGTCAGACCGTCTAGGCTCTAGCAACTCCTTCTATCTCGCCCGAGGTCGCATCGATGTCTCAGGAACCGCTTGTACGAGAAGCAGAGGTAGCCGCATTCCGCGATGCCGTCTTGACCAAACTCACCTACGCGGTGGGCAAGGACCCGGATCACGCCTTTGACCATGACTGGTTCGAAGCCATTGCCCTGGCGGCGCGTGATCATATGGTCGAACACTGGATGGACCACACCCGGCAGATCTACCGCAAGGGTCAGAAGCGGGTGTACTACCTGTCCCTGGAATTCCTTATCGGCCGCCTGCTGTATGACAGCCTGAGCAACCTGGGGCTGCTCGACGTGGCGCGCGATGCCCTCACCGAACTGGGCGTCGACCTGGAACGCATTCGCCTGCTGGAGCCGGATGCGGCCCTGGGCAACGGTGGCCTGGGGCGCCTGGCGGCGTGCTTCATGGAAAGCATGTCGACCCTGGGCATCGCCGGCCATGGCTACGGCATTCGTTATGAGCACGGGCTGTTCCGCCAGGCCATCGTCGATGGCTGGCAGCAGGAGCAGACCGAGCACTGGCTGGATTTCGGCAACCCCTGGGAGTTCGAGCGTGCCGAGGTGATCTACCCGATCGGCTTTGGCGGCGGAGTCGAAACCCTGCTCGATGCCAGCGGCAAATCGATCCAGGTCTGGACCCCCAGTGAAACCGTGCGCGCGGTGGCCTATGACACGCCGGTAGTGGGCTGGCGCGGTGCCAGCGTGAATACCCTGCGCCTGTGGCGCGCGCGGGCGGTGGAAGACTTGCACCTGGAACGCTTCAACGCCGGCGACCACTTGGGCGCGGTGGCGGAGGTCGCCCGGGCAGAAAGCATCTCCCGTGTGCTGTACCCGGCCGACAGCACCGAAGCGGGGCAGGAACTGCGTCTGCGCCAGGAATATTTCTTTGTCTCGGCCTCGCTGCAAGACCTGCTGCGTCGCCACAAAAACATGCACGGCTCGGTGCTCAGCCTGGGCGAGCATGCGGCGATCCAGCTCAACGACACCCACCCCTCGATCGCCGTGGCCGAACTGATGCGCCAACTGGTCGACCTGCACGACATCGCTTGGGATGCGGCCTGGCAAGTCACCGTGGAAACCCTGGCCTACACCAACCACACCTTGCTCCCCGAAGCCCTGGAAACCTGGCCGGTCGGCCTGATGGAACGCATGCTGCCGCGGCATATGCAGATCATTTACCTGATCAACGCCCAGCACATCGATTCGCTGCGGGCCAAGGGCATCCATGACTTCGACGTGCTGCGCGCGGTGTCGCTGATCGAGGAAGACAATGGCCGTCGGGTGCGCATGGGCAACCTGGCGTTTCTCGGCTCCCACAGCGTCAACGGCGTGTCCGGGCTGCACACCCAACTGATGCGCAGCACGGTGTTTTCGGAGCTGCACAAGCTGTATCCGGAACGCATCAACAACAAGACCAACGGCATCACCTTCCGCCGCTGGCTGTACCAGGCCAATGCCCAATTGACGGCGATGATGGTCGAGGCGGTCGGCCCCGAGTTGCTGGACAACCCTGAAGAGCTGCTGCTGAAGCTGGAGCCCTTTGCCGAAAAACCCGGGTTCCGCAAACAGTTCGCCGAGCAGCGCCTGCACAGCAAGCGCGCCCTGGCGGCGATCATTCATGAGCGCCTGGGGATTTCGGTCAACCCGGCGGCCATGTTCGATGTGCAGGTCAAGCGCATTCACGAGTACAAGCGCCAGTTGCTCAACCTGCTGCACACCGTGGCGCTGTACCAGGCGATCCGCGCCGAGCCGGAAACCGACTGGGTGCCGCGGGTGAAGATCTTCGCCGGCAAGGCCGCCGCCAGTTATCACCAGGCCAAGCTGATCATCAAGCTGACCAACGACATCGCGCGCACGGTCAACAACGACCCCACCGTGCGCGGCCTGCTCAAGGTGGTGTTCCTGCCCAACTACAACGTCAGCCTGGCGGAAAGCATCATCCCGGCGGCCGACCTGTCGGAGCAGATCTCCACCGCGGGCTTCGAAGCTTCGGGCACCAGCAACATGAAGTTCGGCCTGAACGGCGCGCTGACCATCGGCACCCTGGACGGCGCCAACGTCGAGATGTGCGAGCGCGTGGGCGCCGATCACATGTTTATCTTCGGCCTCACTGCTCAGCAGGTGGAAGCCCGCAAGCGTAACGGCGAGTTCAGCGCGGCGCCGGATATCGCCGCCTCCCACCGGCTCAACGATGTGTTGCAGGCCATCCGTGGCGGGGTGTTTTCGCCGGACGATCCGTCGCGCTACACCGGGCTTATCGATTCACTGATTGACTACGACCGCTTCCTGGTCTGTGCCGACTTCGATTCCTACTGGGCCGCTCAGGCCCGGGTCGAAGAGCGCTGGCACGATTCCAAGGAATGGTGGCGTTCGGCAGTGCTCAACAGTGCGCGGATGGGCTGGTTCTCTTCGGACCGAACCATTCGCGAGTACGCCACGGAGATCTGGAAGGCTCTGGAGTAACCGCTTTCAGAGAATTCTAGAAATGCGCACAAGGCCCAACGTTTGTTGGGCCTTGTCGATATACTGGGCGCCAGTTTTTTCTGCGGCTGCTGGCGGCAGGATCTGATTCGGTGCTTAGGGATATCGACCATGCAATGGATTTTCATGCTGATAGGGCTGGTGCTGGGCTGGGTGCTCGATGAGTCCTTCAGCGACGCACTGATCGGCGCGCTGCTGGGCCTGGGCATTGGCCTGGCGGTCCGGGTGGATGGCCTGAGTGCCCAGGCCCGCGAGCTGCACCGCGAGCTGCAGCAGGCCAAAACCGCGCTGGCAGCCCTCGGCCAGCGTCTGTCCTCCCTTGAGCGCAGTGGCGCCAGCACGCCTGAGCCGGCCCCGGCCAGCGAAGCGCCCAGCGTCAACCTGGCGCCCACGCCGGAACCTGCGCTGCCGATTCTGCTGGCCCAGTCTGCAAAACCTCAGCCGCCACCGGTTGTCGAGCCTGCGCCCGGGGAATTGGTCTGGGAACTGCCACCCACACTGCAACCGAGCCCGGCAACCACTCGCGAATTCAGCCAGGCCCCGCCGGCCGACGTCCTGCGCCAGGCGCAGCCTACGCGCCAGCCGATAGCGCCAGCGGCCCCCGCCGAACCCTTGGAACCCAACCTGATCGAGCGCGCCATCAGCGGCGCGCGCACTTGGCTGTTTGGCGGCAACACCGTGCTGCGGGTGGGTGTGCTGCTGTTGTTCCTCGGCCTGGCCTTCCTGTTGCGCTATGCCACCGAAGGCATGGTGGTGCCGATTGAATTGCGTTACGCCGGGGTTGCCGCCAGCGCCCTGGGGTTGCTGGGCCTGGGCTGGTGGCTGCGGCTGCGCAACAGCAACTACGGGCTGATGCTGCAAGGCACGGGGATCGGCGTGCTGTACCTGACGGTCTTTGCGGCCATGCGCCTGCACCCGCTGCTCGACCCATCGGCAGCCCTGGGACTGTTGGTGGCGGTCACACTGTTCTCGGCGATCCTGGCTGTGACCCAGGATGCCCTGGGCCTGGCCGCCGCCGCTGCCCTGGGCGGCTTTGCCGCGCCGATCCTGACCTCCACCGGAGCCGGCAGCCACGTCGCTTTATTCAGCTACTTCGCCCTGCTCAATGCCGGGATTCTCGCCATCGCCTGGTTCAAGGCCTGGCGCCTGCTGAACCTGATCGGTTTTGTCGGCACCTTCGGCATCGGTTTCGCCTGGGGCCTGCGCTCCTACGAGCCGCAGCTGTTGTGGAGCACCGAGCCGTTCCTGGTGGTGTTCTTCCTGATGTACCTGGCGATCGGCCTGCTGTTCGCCCGGCGCACACTCATGGACTTGCCCGATGCGCCGCAAGACGCCAGCCGCGAGGCACTGCTGCGCTGGTCGGCGCGCAAGGGCGACTACGTCGACGGCAGCATGCTGTTCGGCCCGCCGCTGGTAGGCTTCGGCCTGCAGTTCGCGCTGGTGCAGCACCTGGAGTTCGGCGCGGCGTTCAGTGCCCTGGCGCTGGGCATCCTCTACATGGGCCTGGCGCGAGTGCTGAGCGGCGGCCGCGCCTTGCTGCTGGGCGAGACCTGCCTGGCCCTGGGTGTGATTTTCGCCAGCCTGGCGATTCCCCTGGGCCTGGACGCACGCTGGACCAGCGCCGCCTGGGCGGTCGAAGGCGCGGGGATCTTCTGGCTCGGCTTGCGCCAGCAACGGCCATTGGCCCGGGCATTTGCCTTGTTGCTGCAACTGGGCGCGGCGGTGGCCTTCCTCGGCGAATTGCACCCTGGCAGCAACAGCCTGCTGGATGGCGCGCCCCTGGGAGCGCTGTTGTTGGGTGCTGCGCTGCTGTTCAGCTTTTATCAACTGCGCAAGGCCCAACCGCAGCAGGTGTCGAGTTGGGAGCAAGGGTTGTTGCCGATTCTGGCCTGCCTGGGCTTGAGTTTCCTGTACCTGTTGGCGCCGTTGTTCTTCTTCACCCACGGCACCGCCATCGGTTGGGCCCTGGCCGGTTTGGCGACGCTGTTTGTCGGCCTGCGCCTGCAATCGCGGACCTTCCTGTTCACGGCCTTTGCCGTGCAGCTGTTGGGCGGTGCGTTGTTTCTGTTGCGCCTGCAAGGCGCCGAAGGCGATTCCACGGCAGTGTTCAGCGCCGGCTGGAATGGCCTGCTCAGCGCCTCGCTGATTGGCCTGGCGCTGATCGGCGGCATGTTGCTGGCTGCCCGGGACGACATGGTGCGCAACGATGTGCGCTTGCTGCGCGGGTTGTCGGTGGTGTTGCTGGCCGGCTTGATGATGATCAACCTGGCGGTGCTGTTTGTCCTGCCGTGGTCCATCGCCAGCGGGGTGTGGGCGGTCAGTGGCCTGTTGATCATCTGGCTGAGCCTGTATTTGCAGCAGCGCGCCAGTTTCGTTTTCGGTTTGCTGTTGCAGGTGATCGGCGGCAGCGCCTTCCTGCTGGCCGGTGCCGACTGGTTCGGCCCGCTGCTCAGCGAAGGCCTGCGGCCGTTGGCCAACGCTGACTTCTGCACGCCGATGGTGCTGGCCCTGGCCGCGCTGGTCGGCGCCTGGCGCCTGCAACGCGGCAGTCATGGTCCGGTGTTTGACGCCTTGAAGCTGGGACACCTGTCGAATCTGTTGCTGGCGTGGGGCGCCTGCTGGTGGAGTTTTGCCCTGGTCCGGGAAGTGCTGCGCTTTGCCCCTATGCACCTGCAAGGCAGCCTGTTGCTGGCGATTGCCGCACTCAGTGTGCTGCTCTGGGCCTGGCTGGCACTGCGCCTGAAGTGGGCCTCGCTGGGCCTGCTGTGCAGCCTGTTGATGCCGGTGGCTGCGCTGGTGCTGATCGCCTCCTGGCATTCGCGTTACCACCCGGCCGCGAGTGTTGGCTGGCTGGCCTGGACGCTGGTGTTCGCGGTGCATTTCTTCAGCCTGCGGCGCCTGGCGTCGATGCTGCCGGCGCGGCTGCAAAGCGCTGCCCATGTGCTCGGCTGCTGGTTGCTGATCGGCGTGCTGGCCCTGGAGCTGCGCTACGGCCTGCTGCTGTTGTCCGAGCAGTACAACGCCTGGCGCTGGTTGGGCTGGGCGATTCTGCCGAGCCTGTACCTGGTGCTGATGGCCGCGCCACGGGCCTGGCCATGGCCGGTGTCGGCCCATGCCCGCGAGTATCGGCTGTACGCGGCATTGCCCCTGGCGGTGTTGATGCTGGGCTGGTTCTGGCTGGCGAACATCGCCAGCGACGGCAGCGCCGAGCCTCTGCCGTACCTGCCATTGCTCAACCCGCTGGAACTGGGGCTGCTGTTTGCCTTGTTCGGGGTTTATATGTGGTCGCGCAGCGCGGTGGAGCAATGGGCGATCCGTGTCGACTACGCCGAGCGCGGCACCCAGGCCGTGGCGGGGATTTCGCTGTTCGCGTTCTTCACCGCACTGGTGATGCGTACCGCGCACCATTGGAGCGGGGTGCCGTACGAGCTCGATGCGTTGCTCGGCTCGATGCGGGTGCAGGCCGGGTTGTCCATCGTCTGGACCCTGATTGCCCTGGGGCTGATGATCGGCGGCCACCTGCGCCATCGCCGCGAGGTCTGGCTGGTGGGGGCGGGGTTGATCGCCCTGGTGGTCGCCAAGCTGTTCTTTGTCGAATTGAGCAACCGTGGCGGGCTGGCGCGGATCGTGTCGTTTATCGGCGTTGGGGTGTTGCTGCTGGTGGTCGGCTATTTCGCCCCGCTGCCGCCCAAGCGCGTCGAGGCAGAGCCGGATCAACCCCGGCCAGAGCCTGAAACCGAAGGAGTGTCGTCTTGAAGCAGAACCTGAACCTGGGGTGGCTGGGGGCACTGGGCCTATGTGTGGCGCTGTCGGCCACGGCCCAGGAAAAACCTGCGGACTTCAAGTCCCAGCTGCCGCTGAGCCTGAGTGGCGAGGGCCCCTGGTACCGCCTGGAACTGCCGCTGGCGGCGCAGCTCAATGCCAGCCAGAGCGATCTGGGTGATATCCGCGTGTTCAACGCTGCCGGCGAACCCCAGGCCTATGCCCTGGCCCGCGAACAGGCCGAAACCCGCGAACAGCGCAGCCTGACCGAGGTCAAGTGGTTCCCGCTGTACAGCTCGGCGGATGCCAGCGAAGCGGCGCCGAGCGTGCGCGTGCAGTCGAGTGCCAGCGGGACCCTGGTCGAGGTGCAGCCGTCCAGCCAGCTCGAGGCCGGTGAAGAGGTGCTGCGGGGGTGGTTGCTGGACGCCAGTGCGATCAAGGCACCCTTGCAGCAACTGGTGCTCGACTGGACCAGCGAGCGCGATGGTTTCCAGCGTTTCAGCATCGAGGCCAGCGACGACCTACAACATTGGCAGGCCTGGGGAGAGGGGCAGGTGGCGCGGCTGTCGTTTGCCGATGAGCGCATCGAGCAGCATGAAGTCGGCTTGCCCGGGCAGTCGGCGCGTTACCTGCGCCTGCTGTGGAGCGCCCCGCAATCGGCGCCGATCCTGACCTCGGCGCAACTGCAAAGCACCAGCACCAGCAGCCTGCCGTTGCCCCTGCTGTGGTCGCAGCCGCTGGCCGGTAGCAGCCCCAAGGCCGGGGAATACATCTGGCAGTTGCCGACGGGGTTGAATGTAGAGCGCCTGCAGGTCGAGCTGAGCCAGCCCAACAGCCTGGCACCGGTGACCCTGTACGGCCGCCGCGACAACAACCAACCCTGGCAGCCGCTGACCAGTGGCTTGCTCTATCGCCTGACCCAGAATGGCCAGGACGTGGTGCAGAACGATCTGCAACTGACCGGGCGCAACGTGCAGCAACTCAGGTTGACGGTGGACGAGCGCGGCGGTGGCCTGGGTGCCGAGGCCCCGGCCTTGAAGGTTGCCGTGCGTGCCACGCAACTGGTGTTCCTGGCCCGTGGCGCCGGCCCCTACACCCTGGCGCTGGGCAACCCAACGGTCGCAGCGGCGAACCTGCCATTGGCCACCCTGATCCCTGACTACAGCCCGCAACGCCTCAAGGCCCTGGGCCAGGCCCGGGTCGATGGCGCGCTGCAGCTGGCTGCGTCCACCGCCACCCCCTCGGTCGCCCCGCAAGCGAGCGGGCCGGACTGGAAGAAAATCGCCCTGTGGGCAGTCTTGCTGCTCGGGGTACTGGCCCTGGGCGCCATGGCCTTCAGCCTGTTGCGCAAACCCGCGACGAAAACCTGATCGCCGTTGACATCACCGGCGGTGGCCAGGGCGCCTGCTCTTGCGCCACCGCCGATTGGCGGGGCCGTTGGGGATGTCAGTCATAAAGGCTGTTTTGTAGCTACGCTGAAAGCGGTCCATGAACTCTATTGGGCAGTTCCCTGTCTGACAGGAGGAAATGCGCCTCGACTCGCGTTAAACTGCGCGGGTTTTTAGTCCCCCATCCTCCGGAGCCTTCCATGTCCCGCGTTACCCTGAGTCGCTATTTGATTGAGCAGACCCGCAGCAACAACACTCCTGCCGATCTGCGCTTCCTGATCGAAGTGGTGGCGCGTGCTTGCAAGGAAATCAGCCACGCTGTCTCCAAAGGCGCCCTGGGCGGTGTTCTGGGCAGCATGGGCACCGAAAACGTACAGGGCGAAGTGCAGAAGAAGCTCGACGTGATCTCCAACGAGATCCTGCTCGAAGCCAACGAATGGGGCGGTCACCTGGCCGGCATGGCGTCCGAGGAAATGGACAATGCCTACCAGATTCCCGGCAAATACCCGAAAGGTGCCTACCTGCTGGTATTCGACCCATTGGACGGTTCGTCGAACATCGACATCAACGTCTCGGTCGGCACCATCTTCTCGGTACTGCGTTGCCCTAACGAGCACCTGAGCCAGAACGAAGCCCTGAGCGAAAAAGCCTTCCTGCAACCGGGCACCCAACAAGTGGCTGCCGGTTACGCGATCTACGGCCCGCAGACCATGCTGGTGCTGACCCTGGGCGACGGCGTCAAAGGCTTCACCCTGGACCGTGAAATGGGCAGCTTCGTCCTGACCCACGAAAACATGACCATCCCGGCATCGACCCAGGAATTTGCCATCAACATGTCCAACCAGCGTCACTGGGAAGCCCCGGTACAGCGCTACGTGAGCGAGTTGCTGGAAGGCGAGACCGGCCCGCTGAAGAAAGACTTCAACATGCGCTGGATCGCCGCGATGGTGGCCGACGTGCACCGCATCCTGACCCGTGGCGGTCTGTTCATGTACCCGCGTGATGCTCGCGACCCGTCCAAGCCAGGCAAATTGCGCCTGATGTACGAAGCCAACCCGATGTCGTTCCTGGTGGAACAGGCGGGCGGCGTTTCTACTGACGGTCACCAGCGTATCCTCGACATCCAGCCTGAAGGCCTGCACCAGCGTGTGGCGGTGTTCCTGGGTTCGAAGGAAGAAGTTGACCGCGTGACCGCGTACCACAAGGAATAACCCCATGGCCCAGCCCTGGCAGCCCCTGCTCGATTGGTGGTTCGGCTCAGCCGAAAAGCCGGCCGAGATTGTGGCGGACAAGGGCGGGCTGTGGTTCGGCAAGCGTGACAGCCAGGACCTTGAAGCGCGCGAGCGCTTCGGGGCCCAGGTCGAACAGGCACTGGCCGGCGGATTGACCGAATGGGCGCAAGGCCCACACGGTTGGCTGGCCCTGGTGTTGTTGCTTGATCAACTGCCACGGATGATCTTTCGCGAAACCCCCAAGGCCTTCAGCGGTGACCTGCGTGCGCAAGCACTGGTGGCCCAGGGCATCGCCGCGGATTTTGACCGGCAACTGCCGCCCATGCAGCGCGCGTTCATCTACCTGGTGTTCGAGCATTGCGAAAACCTGGCGGTGCAGAACGAAGGCGTATCGCGCTTTGCTGCGTTGCATGACCAACAGTCTGCGGAGGATCGTCCGGTATTTGCCGACCATCTGGATTACGCCGAACGGCACCAGAAGGTCATCGCCCGCTTTGGCCGCTTCCCTCACCGCAATGCCATCCTCGGCCGTGAATCCACCGCTGAAGAACTTACCTTCCTGAGCCAGCCTGGCTCGCGTTTTTAAGCTGCGTTCGACCCTGTCGTCGAGGTACACCCGTGTGAGTTGCGTGGGTATAGACCCAGCGTCCGAACGGCGGCTACAGGCTTTGTAGCCGCTGCCGAAGGTTGCGCTGGCCCTCACGGCCGCTGACGTCTTCCCGGATGCCCCCAGCGGCTAAACACTCAGATCCGGAAACTACCCACCAGCTGCTTCAGGCGTGCCGCCTGCTGTTCCAGGTCGGCGCAGGCGCGCAGGGTGGATTGCAGGTTTTCCACGCCTTCCTGGTTCAGGGTGTTGATCTCGGTGATATCGACATTGATCGACTCGACCACCGCGGTCTGCTCCTCGGTGGCGGTGGCCACCGACTGGTTCATGCCGTCGATCTCGCCGATGCGCTGGGTCACGCTGCCCAGGCGCTCGCCGGCCTGGTTGGCGATGCCCACGCTGCTTTCGCTCTCGCGCTGGCTTTCGGTCATGGTGCTCACCGCCTGGCGCGCGCCCACTTGCAGCTCCTCGATCATCTTCTGCACTTGCTGCGCCGAATCCTGGGTCCGGTGGGCCAGGTTGCGCACCTCATCGGCCACCACCGCAAACCCACGCCCGGCTTCACCGGCGCGGGCCGCTTCAATGGCCGCGTTCAGGGCCAGCAGGTTGGTTTGCTGGGAGATGCTGGTGATCACTTCGAGGATCTGCCCGATGTTCACCGTGTTGCTGTTCAGGGTTTCGATATTGCCGCAGGAGTCGCTGATCTTGGCTGACAGCTGGTGCATCGCGGCGATGGTCTGATCCACCACCTGTTGGCCTTCGGCGGCCAGGTTGCGCGCGTCGCTGGAATGCTGCGAGGCGAGGGCGGCGTTCTGGGCGATTTCCTGGGCCGCGGCCCCCAGTTCGTTGATCGCTGCGGCCACGCTGCTGGTGCGCGAGGCCTGCTGGTCGGAGTTGAACATCGACGAGTTGGAGGCCGCGACCACCCGCAGCGCCACCTCATTGACCTGGCCGGTGGCCGAGGACACCTCGGTGATCGAGGTGTGGATGCGCTCGACAAACCGGTTGAACGACAGGCCCAGGGTGCCGAACTCATCGTGGCCGTGGATGCTCAGGCGCTTGGTCAGGTCGCCTTCGCCTTCGGCGATGTCATGCATGGCGCGGCCCATCAGGTGCAGCGGTTGCATCAGTACCCGGATCAGCATGCCGAGCAGGGCGATGATGATCACCACCGCGATAAACATGGCAATGATCGCCGAGGTGCGGAACTCGCTGAGCATGGCGAACGCGGTGTCCTGATCCAGCACCAGCGCCACGTACCAGTCGGCCGAGGGCACGCCGTTGACGTGGGTGAAGGAGATGAATTGGCGTTTGCCGTTCACGTCCACTTCTTTCAGGCCTGGGCTGATGCTGGGTGCGCCGTTGGGGTAGGCCTCGCCCAGGCTTTTGAGCACCAGCTTGCTGTCCGGGTGGATCAGGATCTTGCCGTCGGCACTGACGATAAACGCGTGGCCATGGCCGCCGAAGTTCAGCGAGTTGATGATGGCGCTGACACTGGAGAGGTCGATGTCGGCGCCGGCCACGCCGATAAACTGGTTCTGGTGCTGCACCGGCGTGGCGACGGTGATCACCAGCTTGCCGGAGGACGCGGCGATGTACGGCTCGGTGACGATGGTCCGGCCGGCGCTGTTGGCCGCCTTGAACCAGCCCCGGGCACGTGGATCGTAGTCGGCGGCCCGGTTGCCGGCTGGCACCGAGAACATCACCCCGTCCTGGCCGCCAAAATAGCTGAGCTGGAAGTTGCTGGCGTAAGCCGGCAGGCCGACGCTGCGTTGCAGGCTGTCGCCACCGTTGCCATCCACGGCGATCTGCTGGGCCAGGGATTGCAGGAGCTGGATGCGGCTTTCGAGCCAGGTCTGAATGTTGCTGGTGGTCAGGCTGCCGAGTTCCTGCATGGAAGATTCGGTGCTGCTGCGCAGGGCTGCGCGCTGACGGTAGTCGTTGAACAGGATGAAACAGGCGAACGCCACGGCGACCACAAGGGCGGCGGCGAGCAGGATCTTGTGGCTGAACTTCATGTTTCTGGTCATTAAATGAACTACCGCGAGAGGCTGGTCAACGAGGGTGCGCTAATTTGCCACAGTGGAGGGCTTTTCGCTGCCTATATGTCGACTTGCCAGCGTCAAAACTGAAGCGAGTTTCGGCAAAGCCGACGAAATGCTTTCGGCTTTGGGAAAGTGCCTGATTTGTGACGCAAATCGTGTTTTTTGCCGGTAATAAATACCCGCCGTCATGGGGAACCAGATCGGGGTTTTCTCTTCTAAGCTTCTGGTTGGCAGCCATGCCTTCCCCCTTCCGTCCAGGAGTTCACCATGTCGCTGCGTTCCCTCGCTCTGTTGTCGTTCTGCGTGCTGCTGGCAGCCTGCAGCAAGGTCAATCAGGAAAACTATTCCAAGCTGTCGGCGGGCATGCCCAAGGCCGAGGTTGAAAACCTGCTCGGCAAACCGACCGATTGCTCCGGCGCCCTGGGCATGTCCAGTTGCACCTGGGGTGACAAGAACAGCTTTATCAGCGTGCAGTACGCCGGTGACAAAGTGCTGATGTTTTCCGGGCAAGGCCTGAAGTAAACCGGGGCCACGTGCCCGCGGGAGAAAAATAATGATGCGTTTGGTATTCACTCTTCTGGCCGGCCTGCTCTTGGCCGGCTGCGCCACGTCCCGGGACGATTCGCTGGCGCCCAAGACCGTTAGTCACGTCGACCTCAAGCGTTACCAAGGGACCTGGTACGAGCTGGCGCGACTGCCGATGTACTTCCAGCGCAATTGTGCGCAATCCGAAGCCCGTTACACCCTGTTGCCCGAAGGCAATGTGGCGGTGCTCAACCGCTGCCTGACGCCCGAGTGGAAGTGGGAAGAAGCGCGGGGCACGGCGACGCCGCAGGTACCGGGTAAAACCGACAAGCTGTGGGTCGAGTTCGACAACTGGTTTTCCCGGTTGCTGCCCGGGGTCGCGAAGGGCGATTACTGGGTGCTTTACGTCAGCGACGACTACAAGACAGCCATTGTCGGCGACCCGAGCCGGCGTTACCTGTGGCTGCTGTCGCGCAAGCCGGAGGTCAGCGAGACGGTTCGTGAGGACTTGCTGAGCCGGGCACGCCAGCAGGGCTACGACACCACACGACTGATCTGGCGGGTGTCGGATTCGGTGATGGCGAAGAATTCCAAGTAACGCTGGGGGCGAGGGCGATTGGCAGGTGACTGTTGAATTGCCCGTTTGGCCTGAGTGGCCGCTGTGCGGCCAGGCGCGAGCAAGCTCCCGCGCCACAATGATCCCCCGCGCCGCAAGAGCGCGGGGCCGACCTCAGTTGAGCAGTTCGCGCAGGACCTGGGTGAAGGCGCGGTTGCTTTCTTCTTCCCCAGCATGGCGTCCGTTGCGCACCACCCACTGGCCGTTGACCAGCACATCGCGTACCTGACGATCGCCGCCGGCGAACAGCCAACGATTGAGAATGGCGTCGCCGTCGGCAGTGGCCAGGTACGGGTCGTTGCCGTCCAGCACCAGCCAGTCGGCACGCTTGCCCACTTCCAATGCCCCGATGGCTTGCCCTAGCGCCTCGGCGCCGCCATCCAGCGCGGCGTCATACAGGGTGCGCCCGACCATCGGCTGATCGGCGCCATACAAGCGGTTGCGCCGCTGGTCGCGCAGACGCTGGCCGTATTCCAGCCAGCGCAATTCCTCGACCACGCTCAGTGACACATGGCTGTCGGAACCGATGCCCATGCGCCCGCCCTGGGCCAGGAAGTCCACGGCGGGGAAGATCCCGTCCCCGAGGTTGGCTTCGGTGGTCAGGCACAGCCCGGCAATTGCCCGGCTCCTGGCCATCAGCGTGACTTCTTCCGGGTTGGCATGGGTGGCGTGGACCAGGCACCAGCGCTGATCGACCTCGGTGTTTTCATACAGCCATTGCAACGGCCGGCGCCCGCTCCAGGCCAGGCAGTCGTCGACTTCCTTCTGCTGTTCGGCGATGTGGATATGCACCGGGCACTGTCGGTCGCTGGCAGCCAGGACCTCGCTGATCTGCTGCGGCGTGACCGCGCGCAATGAGTGAAAGCACAATCCCAGTCGTTGCGCCGGCTGTGCGGCCAGCAGCGGTTGCAGACGCGATTGCAGTTTGAGGTAGTTCTCGGTGCTGTTGATAAAGCGTCGCTGGCCTTCATTGGGTGCCTGGCCGCCGAAGCCCGAGTGGCTGTACAGCACGGGTAGCAGAGTCAGGCCGATGCCGGCAGAGCTGGCCGCCTGGCTGATACGCAGCGCCAGTTCGGCCGGGTCTGCATAGGGCTGGCCGGTGGTGTCGTGGTGCACGTAATGGAATTCGGCGACCGAGGTGTAGCCGGCCTTGAGCATTTCGATGTACAGCTGGCGCGCGATGACGTGCAGTTGCTCGGGGCTGATCTTGCCGACCAGGCGATACATCAGGTCGCGCCAGGTCCAGAAGCTGTCATTGGGGTTGCCGGCGACTTCCGCCAGGCCGGCCATCGCCCGCTGGAAGGCGTGGGAGTGCAGGTTGGGCATGCCTGGCAGCAGCGGGCCCTGGACCCGTTCAGCTCCTTGCGCATCGGCGTTGGCCTGGATGTGGGTCAGCAGGCCGTCGGCGCTGACCTCAAGACGTACATTGTTGGCCCATCCATTAGGCAGCAGCGCGCGTTCGGCAAAGAAGGCGGACATGGTTCAGCACCCCATCGTGTGTTATTTGTATATACATATACAGACGTTTGCCTGCTCGGTAAACTCCGGCAAGCTAGCCCCCTTTATTCACGAACAAGGATTCCCTGTGCCGATTCCGACTGCCAACTCCCCGCTGGCCGCCCACTTGGGCGATAGTCCGGCGCCCTTGTACGCCCGCGTCAAACAGATGATCACCCAGCAGATCGAGAGCGGAAACTGGCCGCCGCACTACCGCGTTCCGTCGGAAAGTGAACTGGTCAATCAGCTGGGTTTCAGCCGCATGACCATCAACCGTGCCCTGCGCGAAATGACTGCCGAGGGCATGCTGGTGCGGATGCAGGGCGTCGGCACCTTCGTCGCTGAACCCAAGAGCCAGTCGGCGCTGTTCGAAGTGCATAACATTGCCGACGAGATTGCCTCCCGTGGCCATCGCCACACGTGCAAGGTCATCACCTTGGGTGAAGAGGCCGCCGGCTCCGAACGCGCCGTGGCCCTGGACATGCGCGAAGGGCAGAAGGTGTTCCACTCGCTGATCGTGCATTTCGAAAACGATATTCCGGTACAAATCGAAGACCGCTTCGTCAACGCCCTGGTGGCGCCGGAGTACCTCAAGCAAGACTTCACCCTGCAAACCCCCTACGCCTACCTGAACCAGGTGGCCCCGCTGACCGAGGGCGAGCATGTGGTCGAGGCGATTCTGGCCGAGGCCGAGGAGTGCAGGCTGTTGCAGATCGAGCGCGGCGAGCCGTGCCTGCTGATCCGGCGCCGCACCTGGTCCGGTCGCCAGCCAGTGACCGCGGCGCGGTTGATCCACCCCGGTTCCCGTCATCGTCTGGAAGGACGCTTTCATAAATGACCCAGTTGAAACTTTTGCGCGCGACCGACTACCCGCGCATGCCGTGGAAGAACGGCGGTGGCAGCACCGAAGAAATCACCCGTGATGCCGGCGTTGGCCTGGAAGGGTTTGGCTGGCGCCTGTCGATTGCCGATATCGGTGAGTCCGGTGGTTTTTCCAGCTTTGCCGGCTACCAGCGGATCATCACCGTGCTGCAAGGCAGCGGCATGGCGCTGACGGTGGATGGCCACGAGACGCGTCCGCTGCTGCCCCTCGACCCCTTCGCTTTCAGTGGCGCGAGCCAGGTGACCTGCAACCTGCTGGACGGTCCGATCCGCGACTTCAACCTGATCTACGCCGCCGACCGCTATAAAGCGCGCCTGCAATGGCTCGAAGGCGAGCAGCGTTTCTTCAGCCAGGCCAGCACCCTGCTGGTGTTCAGCGTGGCTGAGCAGTTGCAGGTCACGATCAATGACGGCGCGTTGCAGGAGCTGGGTTGCCACGATTGCCTGCAACTGGACGGCAATGCCTCATTGCTGGAGGTCGCCATCGGCGGCCGCTGCTGCGTAATCGAACTCACCCACCTCTAAAAACCGTAGCCCTGCAGCGCTACAGATTTTGTGGGGTTGGCGTTTCCCAATCGCGCACCAGTTTGTTACCGAACGCCCCAGCGTGGCGCAAAACCACGCTTTGGTAACAGCCGTTACCACCCTCGAAAAATCCCGCGAAAAAAATCACCTCTGCGCAAAGCCTTTATTTTCAAGGCGTGCACGCCTGCATCGAATTTTCTTCGGTAGTCGTTTCCCGAGTTGGCCGCTTGATTGCATATGCTTGTATGTACAAGTAAAGATGTGTGCGTAAGAGTGAGGTGATTTCCTCTTCGCGCCATTGCTGATTCGCTTGTAGCGCAACCCCTGCGCGCAGGCTCGCTGGCCCACTGCCTGGGTTGGTTTGGATTGATTGCTGAGGATTTTTTCCGTGACTGACAACAAACCTACGAAATACCGGAACGTCGAAATTCGCGCTGCCCGCGGCAACAAGCTGACCGCCAAGAGCTGGCTGACGGAAGCGCCGCTGCGGATGCTGATGAACAACCTCGATCCGGAAGTCGCCGAGAACCCTAAAGAGCTGGTGGTCTACGGCGGCATTGGTCGCGCCGCGCGCAACTGGGAGTGCTACGACAAGATCGTCGAGAGCCTGACCAACCTCAATGACGATGAAACCCTGCTGGTGCAATCGGGCAAGCCGGTCGGCGTGTTCAAGACCCACAGCAACGCACCGCGCGTACTGATCGCCAACTCCAACCTGGTGCCGCACTGGGCCAGTTGGGAACATTTCAACGAACTGGATGCCAAGGGCCTGGCCATGTACGGCCAGATGACCGCCGGCAGCTGGATCTACATCGGCAGCCAGGGCATCGTCCAGGGCACCTACGAAACCTTCGTCGAAGCCGGTCGCCAGCACTACAACAGCAATCTGAAAGGCCGCTGGGTCCTCACCGCCGGCCTCGGCGGCATGGGTGGCGCCCAGCCGCTGGCCGCGACCCTGGCCGGTGCCTGCTCGCTGAACATCGAATGCCAGCAGGTCAGCATCGATTTCCGCCTCAACAGCCGCTACGTCGATGAACAAGCCCGCGACCTCGACGACGCCCTGGCCCGCATCGAGAAATACACCAAGGAAGGCAAGGCCATCTCCATTGCCCTGCTGGGTAACGCCGCGGAAATCCTCCCGGAACTGGTCAAGCGTGGTGTGCGCCCGGACATGGTCACCGACCAGACCAGCGCTCACGATCCGCTCAACGGTTACCTGCCAGCCGGCTGGACCTGGGACGAGTACCGTGCTCGCGCCAAGACCGAGCCGGCCGCCGTGGTCAAGGCTGCCAAGCAATCCATGGCGGTGCACGTCAAGGCCATGCTCGACTTCCAGAAGCAGGGCATTCCGACCTTCGACTACGGCAACAACATCCGGCAGATGGCTCAGGAAGAGGGCGTGGAAAACGCCTTCGACTTCCCGGGTTTCGTACCGGCCTATATCCGTCCGCTGTTCTGCCGTGGCATCGGTCCGTTCCGTTGGGCCGCGCTGTCCGGCGACCCGCAGGACATCTACAAGACCGACGCCAAGGTCAAGGAACTGATCCCCGACGACGCCCACCTGCACAACTGGCTGGACATGGCCCGCGAGCGCATCAGCTTCCAGGGCCTGCCGGCGCGTATCTGCTGGGTTGGCCTGGGCCAGCGCGCCAAGCTCGGCCTGGCATTCAACGAAATGGTGCGCCGCGGTGAGCTGTCGGCGCCGATCGTGATCGGTCGCGACCACCTGGACTCCGGTTCGGTCGCCAGCCCGAACCGCGAAACCGAGTCGATGCAGGATGGTTCCGACGCCGTGTCCGACTGGCCACTGCTCAACGCCCTGCTCAACACCGCCAGTGGCGCGACCTGGGTCTCGCTGCACCACGGTGGCGGCGTCGGCATGGGCTTCTCCCAGCACTCGGGGATGGTCATCGTCTGCGACGGTACCGATGAAGCTGCCGAGCGTATCGCACGCGTGCTGCACAACGACCCAGCCACCGGTGTCATGCGTCACGCCGACGCCGGCTATCAGATCGCCATCGACTGCGCCAAGGAGCAAGGCCTGAATCTGCCGATGATCACCGGCCAGTAAGCCGTATCGCGGGGGCCGGCCCACCGGCTCCCGCCGCTACAAAAAACGCTCTTGTCGGAGCAGCAAATCGTCTGCAGTGCCCATAGAGGTTCGACGTAAATGGCTTTATCGAATGATCGTGCAAGCAGTAAACCGTTGATCGAAAGGCGTTCGATCGACTACATCCCGGAAGCGGAAAGACACGGTCGTCTATTGAGTCAGTTCACCCTATGGCTGGGTGCCAACCTGCAAATCACTGCAATTGTCACCGGGGCCCTGGCCGTGGTGCTGGGCGGTGATGTGTTCTGGTCGCTGATCGGCCTGTTGCTTGGGCAATTGATCGGCGGCGGGGTTATGGCGCTGCACGCGGCGCAAGGGCCGCAACTGGGCCTGCCGCAGATGATCTCCAGCCGTGTGCAGTTCGGTGTCTACGGTGCGGTGATTCCCCTGGTGCTGGTGTGCCTGATGTACATCGGTTTCTCGGCCAGCGGTTCGTTGCTGGCGGGGCAGGCGGTGGCGCAACTGCTGCAGGTCCAGGACTGGGTCGGCATCGTGCTGTTTGCCGGCTCGATCATGGTCTTCACCATCTTCGGCTACCGGGTGATTCACGGCATTGGCCGGGTCGCCAGCGTGCTGGGGGTCGTGGCCTTCATCTACCTGTTCTACAAACTGCTGTCCGGCAACGACATTGGCGCGTTGCTGGGGAACAAGCATTTTTCTCTTTCGAGCTTTCTGTTGGCGGTGTCGTTGTCGGCATCCTGGCAGATCGCGTTTGGCCCTTATGTGGCCGACTACTCGCGTTATCTGCCGCGCAGCACTTCGGCGGTCAAGACCTTCTGGGCCGTGGGCCTGGGTTCGGTGATCGGCGCGCAGGCGGCGATGGTGTTCGGGGTGTTCGCGGCGGCCCTGGCCGGTTCGCAGTTCGCCCACCACGAGGTGTCGTTTATCGTCGGCCTGGGTGGCACCGGGATCGTTGCCGGCCTGCTGTATTTCGCCGTGGCCTTCGGCAAGGTGACAGTGACCACCCTCAACGCCTACGGCAGCTTCATGTCGATCGCCACCATCATCAGCGGCTTTCGCGGCAGCCGGCACATCGGCAGCGGCGTGCGCCTGCTGTACATCTTCATCATGGTCTCGATCGCGGCGTCCCTGGCACTGCTGGGCAAGGACTCGTTCCTCAAGGATTTCTCCGCGTTCATCCTGTTCCTGCTGGCGTTCTTCACGCCCTGGAGCGCGATCAACCTGGTGGACTTCTACTGCATCACCAAAGAGCGCTATGACATTCCCGCGCTCTCGGACCCCAATGCCCGGTACGGGCGCTGGAACCTCATGGGCATCAGCATTTACGTGTTTGGTGTGTTGATTCAAATGCCGTTCATCTCCACCCATTTCTACACCGGTCCGCTGGTGGCGAGCCTGGGGGACACCGATATCTCCTGGATCATCGGCCTGGTGGTGCCGGCAGCGCTGTATTACTTCGCCGCCAGGAAATGGCATGGCGCGGTACCCGATCGTCTGATCCTGCCGGTAGAGCAGGACGCGGTCACCGAACAAAAGCTGAGTGGGGCGGCCCGCGCAAGCGCGGTGTGAGCCTGATTGGACGTGGATAGGGCTGGATGCCTCTTGACTGCCGTATGCCAATTCATGATTAGGAGCGTCACACAATGAGCGTCAATAAGACCCTGCTGACCACTCTGCTTTCCATGGGCCTGCTGGCCAGTGCCGGTGCTGCCCAGGCCGCCGGCTGGTGCGAATCCGGCAAACCGGTGAAGTTCGCCGGGCTGAACTGGGAAAGCGGCATGTTGCTGACCGACGTGCTGCAACTGGTGCTGGAAAAAGGCTACGACTGCAAGACCGATACCTTGCCCGGCAACTCCATCACCATGGAGAACGCCCTGGGCAGCAACGACATTCAAGTGTTCGCCGAGGAGTGGGTAGGCCGCAGCGAAGTCTGGAACAAGGCCGAGAAGGCCGGCAAGGTGGTGGGTGTCGGCGCCCCGGTGGTGGGTGCCGTCGAAGGCTGGTACGTGCCGCGCTACGTGATCGAGGGCGATGCCAAGCGCAAGCTGGAAGCCAAGGCGCCGGACCTGAAGAACATCGCCGACCTGGCCAAGTATTCAGCAGTGTTCAAGGACCAGGAAGAGCCTGCCAAAGGCCGTTTCTACAACTGCCCGGCCGGCTGGACCTGTGAGCTGGACAACAGCGAAATGCTCAAGAGCTACGGCCTGGAAAACAGCTACACCAACTTCCGCCCGGGCACCGGCCCGGCCCTGGATGCCGCTGTGCTGTCGAGCTACAAGCGTGGCGAGCCGATCCTGTTTTACTACTGGTCGCCGACGCCGCTGATGGGCCAGGTCGACCTGGTGAAGCTCGAGGAGAAACCCGGCGTGGATAAAAGCGTGACCATCAAGGTCGGCCTGTCCAAGGTGTTCCACGAGCAGGCGCCGGAGCTGGTCGCGGTGCTGGAGAAGGTCAACCTGCCGATCGATCTGCTGAACCAGAACCTGGCGCGGATGACCAAGGAACGCATCGAATCGCCGAAACTGGCGAAAATTTTTCTCAAGGAACATCCTGAAGTCTGGCATGCATGGGTAAGCGACGATGCGGCCAGGAAAATCGACGCGGCCTTGTAGGTAGAGCCTTTGCGGCCGTCAGCACTGGCTGCCGCAAGCGACGCCACATCCCCCCTTGATCGAGAGTTGCTTATGTTTCCTGAGCGTTTCACATTTTCTATCGCCGACTGGGTCAACGGTTGGGTTGACTCGTTGGTGACCAATTACGGCGATGTCTTCCGCCACATCTCCGACACCCTGCTGTGGGCCATCGTCAACCTCGAAGGCCTGCTGCGCATGGCGCCCTGGTGGCTGATGCTGGCCATTGTCGGCGGCATTGCCTGGCATGCGACACGCAAGGTGGTGACCACTGCGGTGATTGTCGGCCTGCTGTTTCTGGTGGGCGCCGTCGGGCTGTGGGACAAGCTGATGCAGACCCTGGCACTGATGCTGGTGGCGACCGTGATTTCGGTGCTGATCGGCATTCCCCTGGGCATCCTTTCGGCGCGCAGCAATCGCCTGCGTTCGGTGCTGATGCCGCTGCTCGACATCATGCAGACCATGCCCAGCTTCGTGTACCTGATCCCGGTGCTGATGCTGTTCGGCCTGGGCAAGGTGCCGGCGATCTTCGCCACCGTCATCTACGCCGCGCCGCCGCTGATCCGCCTCACCGACCTGGGTATTCGCCAGGTCGACCGCGAGGTCATGGAAGCGATCAACGCCTTTGGTGCCAATCGCTGGCAGCAGCTGTTCGGCGTGCAATTGCCGCTGGCGCTGCCGAGCATCATGGCCGGGATCAACCAGACCACCATGATGGCCCTGTCGATGGTGGTGATCGCCTCGATGATCGGTGCCCGTGGCCTGGGCGAAGACGTGCTGGTGGGCATCCAGACCCTCAACGTCGGGCGCGGCCTGGAAGCGGGGCTGGCCATCGTGATTCTGGCGGTGGTGATCGATCGGATTACCCAGGCCTATGGTCGTCCACGCCATGAGGTGAACCCATGAGCAACACAGCCATCAGCAAAATCGAAGTCAAGAACGTGTTCAAGATCTTCGGCAATCGTTCCGCCGATGCCTTGAACATGATTCGCCAGAACAAGAGCAAGGACCAGGTGCTGGCCGAGACCGGTTGCGTGGTCGGGGTCAACGACCTGTCGCTGAGCATCGGCACCGGCGAAATCTTCGTGATCATGGGCCTCTCCGGCTCCGGCAAGTCGACCCTGGTGCGCCACTTCAATCGCCTGATCGACCCCACCAGCGGCGCGATCCTGGTGGACGGCGAGGACATCCTGCAATACGACATGGACGCCCTGCGCCAGTTTCGCCGGCACAAGATCAGCATGGTGTTCCAGAGCTTCGGCCTGTTGCCCCACAAGAGCGTGCTGGACAACGTCGCCTATGGCCTGAAAGTGCGCGGCGAGAGCAAGCAGGTCTGCGCCGAACGTGCGCTGCACTGGATCAATACCGTGGGCCTCAAGGGCTATGAAAACAAATACCCGCACCAGCTCTCCGGCGGCATGCGCCAACGGGTCGGCCTGGCCCGGGCGTTGGCAGCGGACACCGACATTATCCTGATGGACGAAGCCTTCAGCGCCCTCGACCCACTGATCCGCGCCGAAATGCAGGACCAGTTGCTCGAGCTGCAGAAGACCCTGCACAAGACCATCGTTTTTATCACTCACGATCTGGATGAGGCGGTACGCATCGGCAATCGCATCGCGATCCTCAAGGACGGCCGCCTGATCCAGGTCGGCACGCCGAAAGAGATCCTGCATTCGCCGGCCGACGAGTACGTCGACCGTTTCGTCCAGCGCCGCGCGGCGGTGGTCTGATGAGCACCGTGGCTGCTGCACCGTCATTCACTCGGTATGAGGCCGGACATGTCCCAGGCTGAAACAATCGTTATCGCCGACGCCCCGCTGCGTTGGCAGGATGTCGTCGCCGTCGCCCGCCAGGGCGCGCAACTGGTGCTGTCGGAGCAGGCCTGGGCGCGGGTCGAGAATGCCCAGGCCATCGTCCAGCGCATCGTCGCCAGCGGCGAGCGCGCCTACGGCGTCAGCACCGGCCTGGGGGCGCTGTGCAACGTTTCGCTCGAGGGCGAGCAACTCAGCCAGTTGTCGCGCAATACCTTGCTCAGCCACGCCTGCGGCGTCGGTCCGGTGCTGAGTGACGAGCAGACCCGGGCCATTCTCTGCGCCGCCATCATCAACTTCAGCCAGGGCAAATCCGGGGTGCAGCGGCCGGTGGTCGAGGCACTGCTGAACGTGCTCAATCGCGGGATTACGCCGCAGGTGCCGTCCCAGGGTTCGGTGGGTTACCTGACCCACATGGCGCATATCAGCATCGCCCTGCTCGGGGTGGGCCAGGTCAGTTATCGCGGCCAGGTGGTCGCGGCCGCGCAAGCCCTGGCAGCCGAAGGTTTGCAGCCGGTGCAACTGGGGGCCAAGGACGGCCTGTGCCTGGTCAACGGCACGCCGTGCATGACCGGCCTCAGTTGCCTGGCATTGGCCGATGCCACACGCCTGCTGCAATGGGCCGATGTGATCGGCGCCATGAGTTTTGAAGCCTTGCGCGGACAGATTGCTGCGTTCGACGCCGAGATCATCGCCCTCAAGCCGCACCCGGGCATGCAACAGGTCGCCACTAACCTGCGGGGCCTGCTCGAAGGCAGCGAAGTGATCGCCAACAGCCTGGGTGTCCGCACCCAGGACGCCTTGAGCATTCGTTCGATTCCCCAGGTGCACGGCGCCGCCCGCGACCAGTTGGCCCACGCCACGCGCCAGATCGAAACCGAACTCAACGCCGCCACCGACAACCCGCTGCTGCTGGGCACGCCGGATAACTACCGGGTGGTGTCCCAGGCCAATCCCCACGGCCAATCGGTGGCCCTGGCCGCGGACCTGCTGGCGATCGCCATGGCGGAAATCGGCTCGATCGCCGAGCGTCGCCTGGACCGCCTGATCAACCCTCATGTCAGCGGCCTGCCGGCCTTCCTGGTGAGCAACCCGGGGGTCAATTCCGGAATGATGATCGTGCAATACGTGGCCGCGTCGCTGTGCGCGGAAAACCGCCAATTGGCGCAACCCGCGGTGCTCGACAACTACGTGACCTCGGGCCTGCAGGAGGATCACCTGAGCCTGGGCACCAACGCCGCGCTGAAGCTGCACCGGGCCCTGGAGAACTGCCGTCAGATCCTCGCCATCGAGTACCTGCTGGCGGCCCAGGCCTTCGAATTTCTCAAGCCCCAGGGCTTTGGCCAGGGCACCGGCCGCGCCTGGAAGCTGCTGCGCCAACGGGTCCCGGCCTATGACCAGGACCGCTGGCTGGCGCCGGACATCGCCAGCGCCGCCTCGATTTTGCAAGACCCGACACTGCTCGAAGACGTTTTACCGAAACTGTACTGATTTCTACACAAGCCAGCGTGCCAAGGCGCCACTCCGCTCAACCAGCGGGTGGCGACGGACAACGGAATTATCCGGAGCGACTGGCAAGTTAATAAAACTCTCAAAAGGAGAATGAATGTGACTGCGCTTAACCTTATCCCCGGCCAACTGAGCCTGGCTCAACTGCGTGCCATCTATCAGCAACCGGTGACCCTGAGCCTGGATGACAGTGCCTCGGCCCAGATCGACGCCAGCGTTGCCTGCGTCGAGCAGATCCTCGCGGAAAACCGCACCGCCTATGGCATCAACACCGGTTTCGGCCTGCTGGCCTCGACCCGCATTGCCAGCGCCGACCTGGAAAACCTCCAGCGCTCGCTGGTGCTGTCCCACGCCGCCGGTGTCGGCGAGCCGATCAGCGATGACCTGGTGCGCCTGATCATGGTGCTCAAGGTCAACAGCCTGAGCCGTGGTTTCTCGGGTATCCGTCGCCAGGTGATCGATGGCCTGATCGCGCTGATCAACGCCGAGGTTTATCCCCACATCCCGCTCAAGGGTTCGGTAGGCGCCTCCGGCGACCTGGCACCGTTGGCCCATATGTCGCTGGTGCTGCTGGGCGAGGGCAAGGCGCGCTACAAGGGTGAATGGCTGGAAGCGACCGCAGCCTTGAAAGTTGCCGGTCTCAAGCCCCTGACCCTGGCCGCCAAGGAAGGGCTGGCCCTGCTCAATGGCACCCAGGTGTCCACTGCCTATGCCTTGCGCGGCCTGTTTGAAGGTGAAGACCTGTTCGCCGGCGCCCTGGCCTGTGGCGGCCTGACGGTCGAGGCAGTACTGGGTTCGCGCTCGCCGTTCGACGCGCGGATTCACGCGGCCCGTGGCCAGCGTGGCCAGATCGATGCCGCCGCGGCCTACCGCGACCTGCTGGGCGAGGGCAGTGAAGTGTCGGCCTCCCACGAGAACTGCGACAAGGTCCAGGATCCGTACTCCCTGCGCTGCCAGCCGCAAGTCATGGGCGCCTGCCTGACTCAGTTGCGCCAGGCGGCCGAAGTGCTGGTGGTCGAAGCCAACGCCGTTTCCGACAACCCGCTGGTATTCGCCGCCGAAGGCGACGTGATTTCCGGTGGCAACTTCCACGCCGAGCCGGTGGCCATGGCCGCCGACAACATGGCCCTGGCCATTGCCGAAATCGGCTCCCTGAGCGAGCGTCGCATTTCGCTGATGATGGACAAGCACATGTCGCAACTGCCGCCGTTCCTGGTGGCCAATGGCGGCGTCAACTCCGGCTTCATGATCGCCCAGGTCACCGCGGCGGCCCTGGCCAGCGAAAACAAGGCCCTGGCTCACCCGCATTCGGTGGACAGCATCCCGACCTCCGCCAACCAGGAAGACCACGTGTCGATGGCTCCGGCCGCCGGCAAGCGCCTGTGGGAAATGGCTGAAAACACCCGTGGCGTGCTCGCCGTGGAATGGCTGGCGGCCTGCCAGGGCCTGGACCTGCGCGATGGCCTGAAGACCTCGGTCAAGCTGGAAAAAGCCCGCAGCGCCCTGCGCGCCAAGGTGCCGTTCTACGAGAAGGACCGCTTCTTCGCGCCGGACATCAATGCCGCAAGCGAACTGCTGGCCTCGCGCTGCCTGAACGAGCTGGTGCCGGCCAAGTTGCTGCCAAGCCTGTAATCACCAAAAAGCCTTGCGCGGCCCGGCCTTCACGCCGGGCTTGTGCAGGCTGCTGCCGAGCCTCGAGTAGGGGAGGCTGCTGATTGTCTCCATGCCTGGCATGGAAGTGCGGCCTGTGACGCCTGGCGTCACAAAATGGACGCGGAGCGTCTGTTGATGATTCTTCCCGGGCATGTGCCCGGGAAGAAATGGTCGTCTGATAAGAATAAATAGGGGACGAAGAAATGGAACAGAAAACAGCTGGATTGAAGCGCGGCCTATCGGCTCGCCACATTCGGTTCATGGCCTTGGGGTCTGCCATCGGCACCGGGCTTTTTTACGGTTCTGCCTCGGCCATTCAAATGGCCGGCCCTGCAGTTTTGCTCGCCTACCTGATTGGTGGCGCAGCCGTTTTCATGGTGATGCGCGCCCTCGGCGAGATGGCCGTGCATAACCCGGTGTCCGGTTCGTTCGGGCACTACGCAAGCCAGTACCTGGGGCCGTTGTCGGGCTTCATCCTGGGCTGGACCTACGCCTTTGAAATGATCATCGTCTGCCTCGCGGACGTCACTGCGTTCGGTATCTACATGGGCTTCTGGTTCCCGGAGGTGGCCCGCTGGATCTGGGTGCTGGGCATTGTGCTGCTGATCGGCGGCCTGAACCTGTGCAACGTCAAGGTCTTCGGCGAGATGGAGTTCTGGCTGTCGCTGCTCAAGGTCGGGGCCATTGTCGCGATGATTCTCGGCGGCTTCGGCATCATGCTGTTCGGCATCGGTTCGGCCGGCAGCGATCAGGCAGTGGGGGTCTCCAACCTGTGGGCCCATGGCGGTTTCATGCCTAACGGCATCGGTGGCCTGATCGCCTCGTTCGCGGTGGTGATGTTTGCCTTTGGCGGGATTGAAATCATCGGCATCACCGCCGGTGAAGCCAAGGACCCGCGTCGGGTTATTCCCAAGGCGATCAACGCCGTACCGCTGCGGATTCTGCTGTTCTACGTGCTGACCCTGTTTGTGCTGATGGCCATCTACCCATGGCAGCAGATCGGTACCCAGGGCAGCCCGTTCGTGCAGATCTTCGATAACCTGGGCATCGCCTCGGCGGCGACCATCCTCAACATCGTGGTGATCTCGGCGGCGGTGTCGGCGATCAACAGCGACATCTTCGGCGCCGGGCGCATGATGTATGGCCTGGCCCAGCAAGGTCAGGCGCCCAAGGGCTTTGCCCAACTGTCGAAGCAGGGCGTGCCATGGATGACCGTGGTGGTGATGGCGGCGGCCCTGTTGGGCGGCGTGCTGCTGAACTACCTGATCCCGGAAAACGTGTTCCTGCTGATCGCGTCCATCGCGACCTTCGCCACGGTCTGGGTCTGGCTGATGATCCTCGTGACCCAGGTGGCAATGCGTCGCTCCATGAACGCCGAGCAGGTTGCCCAGTTGCAGTTCAAGGTGCCGTTCTGGCCTTGGGCACCGGCGGCGGCCATCGTCTTCATGCTGTTCATCTTTGGCGTGCTGGGCTATTTCCCGCAGACTCAGGCGGCGCTGATGGTGGGCGCGGTGTGGATCGTGCTGCTGGTGATTGCCTATATGTTGTGGGTCAAGCCAGCGGCGGCTCAGGCGCTGGAGGTTGATCGCACTTTTTCACCGACTGACCATTAACGGAGACCCTGGATGAAAACTCTTTGGCAACACTGCAACGTCGCCAGCATGGCCTCGGGCACTTACTCGATCATCGAGGACGCGGCCATGGTGACGTCAGGGGCGCACATCGAGTGGATCGGCCGGGGCGCGGGGGGGCCCGGCCGCGGCAAACCCCCAGGAAAAGGACAGGCGGGGGGCAGGGGAAACCCCGGGGGTTTAGAATTGGCAAACCCAAAAGGGTTTAGGGGGCAACCCCGGCGGGG
>NZ_JBLZOM010000019.1:0-659 GCF_049199125.1 Pseudomonas sp. QD4 | reverse complement strand
ACGAAACCACCTTCGTCGGTCACGACCGCAGCGAGCAGGTCGAGCACGACGAAACTGTTTCTATCGGTCACGACCGCAAGGAAACCGTAGGCAACAACGAGCAGGTCAATATCGGCCAAGACCGCCGGCACGATATCGGCCAGGACGACTCCCTGAGCATCGGCCGCAATCACAGCATCCGCACCGGCAAAGACCGCACCGAAGAGGTCGGTAACCACCGCCGCGACAAGACCACGGCCAACCACTGGGTCAGCATCGGCGGGCATCAGGAACTCACCATCGAAGGCCGATCCGAACTGCAGGCAGGCCAGGCGATTCGCCATCGCTCGCGGGTCATCGAACTACAAGCCGGCGAAGTGATGCGCATACGTGGCCCTGGCGGGACCATCACCCTCGACAGCGGCGGCATCACCCTCAGCGCGGTGGCCATCAGTATTAAAGGCCCGTTGATTCAGCAAGGAGGAGACAAGGGCAACTCGCTGGCGCTTGAGGGGAACCCCGAGGACGGCCTGCCTGCCGACGAGACCTGGAACTGGCAGTTCACCCGTTGAATCTGTAGGAGCACATCAAAGATGACCGTTGCCCCCAAACCCACCTCCCGAATGGGCTACCCCTTCAACGCCAAGGACGGCAAAGCCTTTGCGGATCTCCAGGACGCC
>NZ_JBLZOM010000018.1:0-1510 GCF_049199125.1 Pseudomonas sp. QD4 | reverse complement strand
CTGGCAGTTCACCCGTTGAATCTGTAGGAGCACATCAAAGATGACCGTTGCCCCCAAACCCACCTCCCGAATGGGCTACCCCTTCAACGCCAAGGACGGCAAAGCCTTTGCGGATCTCCAGGACGCCTACGCCGGGTTGGCGCTTGCGGACGGTGGGCATTTCCCCCTGGGCAACAATGGCCACTTTCACGGCGGCATCCATTTCGACCGTGGCACGGCCAACGTATTTTCCACCGAGGAGGGGGTGCAATGCGTGGCCGACGGAGAGATCGTCGCCTACCGAATCGATGAGCATTACCCGGATGCCACGCCGGTGGCCGATACACCTCTGGAGGTCAATACAGAAGAGGTTGCTAACGCCGATCAAGGTCAAGAAGCCCAGGCCACGGCTGTGTTGCGACCTTACTCCACCGGCTTTGTCCTGGTCCGTCACCGTCTGCAAGCACCCCCTCTGCCGGCCCCCGCCAGCGACGACGATTTAGCGTCAGCCACCGTCGAACCCGACTACGGCACCCGACTGGCAACCCGAGCCCACGACCCCACCGTCGGTTGGCTGCCGCTGTACGCACGCGTTGCACTGATGGAACTGCAAAACGGCTGGGCCAAGGTCCGCATCCAGCCGCCCTCGGTTGCCACCTGGACACGCGAACCCGTGGCTGAGCCCTGGCTCCCCCTCTACAGCCTGGACCGCCTGCCCACAACCTTGCCCAATCGCTGGTTTGGCGGCGAGCCGCCGGTCGCAACCGTCGTGCTCGGCAGCCAACCCAAGCCGCAGCCCCCGATGTGCAAGCCCGCCGCCGTCATACCGGCGCCGGAGCTTGTCCTTTACAGCCTTTATATGCACCTGGCCGATGGCGCGAGCTACCAGGCAACCCCCGACCGAACGCCCAAGTGGTGGCCCAAAAAACGGTACCGCGCCGGCCTGAAGACCAAAAACCAGTGGACCCTGAACGACCAACTGATTGAGGGGCTAACGGTCAGGGCGCTGGATAGCAGCACCGAACTGGGAATACTGGTCCGCGGCTCAGTGATCGAAATCGAGCCCATGGCAGGGAATGATAAATGGGGCCTGGTCCGGCGCATTGTCGAGGGCGGTATTGCCACCCAACCGGACGGCGTTCAGCTCACTGAGCTGCAGGTTCCGGGTCGGGTGTATCTGGAGGAATTGGACGCGTTCAGCGCACCCGCCGCCTTCGACAACATCGAGATCCCTGTGCCACCGATTCCGTTCAGCATGGGCGAGGTCATCGGCCACCTGGGCCAGCAAGTTTCCAGCTCCGACACCTTGCTGGCCAACCAGCCGGCCTCGCGCCCCATGCTGCACCTGGAAATCTTCAGCGCCGAGGATGTGCCGCGCTTTCTGCTCGACAGCCGCCGTTACGCCGAAAACCTGCCGAAACAGCACTGGACCCTGGTGCGGCTGCGCCAGGGCGACCCGATCAAAGCCGAACCCAGAGACGATGCCCCCTCGGTCATCGACCTGGCGACAGACTGGACCACGGGCATCACC
>NZ_JBLZOM010000017.1:0-2624 GCF_049199125.1 Pseudomonas sp. QD4 | reverse complement strand
CCTTTAGAAAGTCATCCCCATATCATGGTTCAGACAATGCTCTGGACTATTCAAAGCTAACTGGCAAGCTCTTCTGCTGGCTGGCCGTTGTTTGCGGATGTCTGCTATCGGCCAATAGCAGTCGTTCGTGGGCGGCTGCTTTCGATCCAATGCAGCCCTTCTTTTTCATTGCGTTTGTATCTGTCGGCTCTCGACAGGCCCGGCGCATTGGGCTTGCATTGAACTAGCGGCGTTCCAATGTATGCGTATTTGAAGGACATACTGGCGCGGCTGCCGATGCAACGGGCGAGCGAGATCGCCGAGCTGTTGCCGCATAACTGGAAGTCGATTCAGTCTTTAGAAACATGAGCGTTCGCGCTAGCCTGTGCATCAACGACTAAAATTTCGGTGAAACCCTCGCTCAAGCGTGGAGGCTGAAGTGCTTTAAAAACGTTTCTAATAGCATTCTCAGGAACCATCTCATCATTAGGACGCAATTGATTACGTGCCAAACAGTCTTCCAACGAAGTAGTGAACCAAGTAGCTACCACATCTACCCCATGCTTCTTGGCAGCCTGTATGAGCGATTCCCGCCCACAGCACTGAACCAGGATGGCATCAAAGATTACAGCGCCAGGCTCAACTAAAAGCGTCGATTTGGCCCAAGTGCTTTTTCCTGCACCCTGAGCGCCTATCAACAAATACAGACGAGAAGGCTTGGGAGTCACTAGCAGAGTCTCTGATAGGACAAGGTGAGCCTTCTGCCAAGCCAGTCTATTTAGCTCAGCATTAATAATGCGGCCCTTCTCCGTCTGTAGGAAGTGATCAGGATTGATGTGCATGAAGACGGCCTGCCAGGAAAAGCGTGAATGTAGCAATTGAAAGCAGGGCACGCCGGAAACTGTTTTTACGCAGGAGTTCGGAAAGGTCAGCCCTAAGCCGTGAAAATCTACGTCTTACACAACAGCATCGAAGGTGTGTTAGCCAGACGCTTACGCTCCAATTGCTGCTGGGACTGTTTCAGTCGAAAGGTCAGGTGAGGACTTAGAACGCGGCTTAGCGATTCTTTCCCTGCGTACATGGATTAAAAATCTGGCTAATACTCTCGCTGGTACCTACATAAGTTTTGGTACCTGGTACTGCCACAGCCGAGTAACTCTTACGATCGGTTACCTGAATAAAATTTCCTTGCCCAGCCGTGAAGCTCTCAGTGTTTGGCGGCACTAGCACGCTAAGAAACTGGGCTTTCTTGTCGAGGGCTAAGGCACCTCCCACCGTAACTGGCGCCAGCATGGCGGCCCAACGTTTACTGAAAAGGTAGAAGGTGTCGGCTGCGGCTCTGCCACTTTGCATGTGGGCACACTGCACATCGCTGGCGTTGATGACTTCAGCCTGCTGGTAGACGCCGCCCTTATAGAGGGCCAGCACTAGCTTGCTCTTTGTCAGCACACCTAGGCCTTGCTTAGGTCTGCACACTTGCAAATCACCATAGGGAAATAAGCACCAGTTAGTTTCGGTGATAGTGACGATTTCGTCTGCGCTGAGCTTCAGATCGCGTTCAATATTGGCGCGGGCTTCCGGAGTTTCGTAAGGGATGGCGCATGCGCTCAATAGAGTTGCGAGGGTAACGGCGAGTAGCGGGGTTCTCATCAAGCGTCCTTTGCTGTTGTAAGGCAGATGTAAATGACGAATATTTTTTGCAAATCTCTTCCTTCAACATTCTACGAGTCAAGCAATCGCGAGAGCGGAGAAAATAGCCGTCGTTGAGATTGGGTTCTGAGACAAGAACATCAAAGCAGACGATGTGATCGACAAACTCTGGCCGCTGATGACGGCTGAGCAGATCCTCCACCGGTCTACGTAACGGGAAAATTATACAGATCGCGCTGAGCTTAAGGAGCTGTTGGAGAGTCTGCTAAAAATAGTCGTTTGAATTTCTCGACAGCTAACGCGCGACTGAGATCCATTTTGTGTCAGATGCCGCGTCGTGCGCTGGCGTCCAAAAAGCAGTTATCGTGAGTGTCCTCTTTTGGCCGAAAGCTGTCGCTTCCACGAACCTAGCTTGAATACAACAATGGCTGAGGGGCAAGGTCGTTCATAGCCAAAAACGGCAAACATCCAAGCCAACATCCACCCTCAACTCATGCTCAATTGAGAGAGACTTCTCTTCAAATCGACGCTAAAAAGAGGCTAAATGCGGAAGCGATCCAAAAAATTGCGGAAGCGATTGCCCAAATCCCAGGCAATAAAAAACCCCGTAGATCATTGATCTACGGGGTCTTTAGAGTGGAGGCCGAGGTCGGAATCGAACCGGCGTAGGCGGATTTGCAATCCATATAAAACCTCCATGTTTTCAGTAAGTTAATGAGAAATCGGTTCCGTAAGTGCCCTACTCTAGCAAGACTGGAGCCCACGTCCTATAGGGGGTAGGATTTTGAATGCGGAACTGATTTCTTAGGGGCTTCGAATGGTCAAAAGAGGTCAGTCATGAGCTGCTGCTTTCAGCCAATCGCGACCCCGCTCCACGACAACTTGGTTGCTCCCTCGACATTCTTGTGAGAGGTTTAAGTTTCGCTAATTTTCAGGAAGAACATGGACATTCGACCGACGGAAGTAAAAGACTGGATGCTTTTGAAGCAAGTTCG
>NZ_JBLZOM010000016.1:0-22163 GCF_049199125.1 Pseudomonas sp. QD4 | reverse complement strand
CCCCCCTTCTTTTACCTCCCCCCCACGCCCCCCCCCCCCCCTGAGCCCTGCGCCCGGCGCCCCCGGGCGTGTTTGGGGTTGGGGGGCGGCCCCCCCCCCCGGGGGGCCCCCCCCCCGGAGCCAGCGTCGTGCTGAACTACAACAGCCAGCCCGAGCCCGCGCAAAAGCTCGCCGCCGATATCAACGCCTGCGGTGGCCGGGCCGTGGCCATTGGCGCCGATGTGTCAAAGGAGGACGAGGTCGAGCACCTATTCGCCAAGACCCTCGAAGCCTTTGGCTTTCTCGATATCCTGGTGGCCAATTCCGGCCTGCAACGGGACGCGCTGGTGACCGAAATGACCCTCGACGACTGGAACCAGGTGATCGGGGTCAACCTCACCGGGCAGTTTCTGTGTGCCCGCGAGGCGCTGCGGATTTTCCAGCGCCAGGGCATACGTGCCGGGGTCTCCAGGGCGGCGGGCAAGATTATCCACATGAGCTCGGTGCACCAGGTGATTCCCTGGGCCGGCCATGTGAATTACGCCGCCTCCAAGGGCGGGGTGGAGATGCTGATGCGCAGCCTGGCCCAGGAGGTCAGCGAACAGCGGATCCGGGTCAACGGCATTGCCCCCGGAGCGATCCGCACCGCCATCAACCGCACGGCCACCGAGGGCGAGGCCGGGCAGGAACTGCTGAAGCTGATCCCCTACGGGCGCATCGGCGAGGCCCAGGATGTGGCGAATGCGGTGGTGTGGCTGGCGTCCGATGCTTCCGACTATGTCGTGGGCAGCACCCTGTTTATCGATGGCGGCATGAGCCTCTATCCCGGCTTTTATGAAGAAGGGCGTGGCAATGGCTGAGTCTCATACAGAACGACAGCACCCAGAACGCCAAAGCCCGATCGACGCCCACGGCATCATCGGCGATATGCGCAGCGCGGCCCTGGTCAACGACAAGGGCAGCGTGGATTTCTTCTGCTGGCCGGAGTTCGACAGCCCGTCGATCTTCTGCTCGCTGCTCGACTCCCCCGCTGCCGGAATCTTCCAGTTGGCCCCGGATCTGGCCGACGCCCGACGCGAGCAGATCTACCTGCCGGACACCAACATTCTTCAAACCCGCTGGCTGAGCGAGCGGGCGGTGGTGGAAGTCACCGACCTGCTGCCGGTGGGCGACAGCGAAGATGATCTGCCGTTGCTGATTCGCCGGGTGCGGGTGGTCAGCGGCCAGGCCACCGTGCGCATGCGCTGTGCGGTGCGCCACGACTACGCCCGGGCCAAGACCCGGGCCCGGGTCGACGCCGACGCGGTGTGTTTCGAGGCCGACGGCCAGCCCGGCCTGCGCCTGGTCGCCAGCCAGGCACTGCGCCTGGAGGGCGACAGCGCGGTGGCCGAATGGGTACTGGAGCAGGACCAGAGCGCCGAGTTCATCCTCGGCGGCATCGACGACCCACGGGTCGCAGTGGGCACCAGTGACCTGTGCCTGCAACGCACCCAAAAGTTCTGGCGCGACTGGATCGGCCAATCCAACTACCGCGGGCGCTGGCGCGAGATGGTCCACCGCTCGGCCCTGGCGCTCAAGCTGCTGACCTCGCGCAAGCACGGGGCGATCCTTGCGGCCGCCACCTTCGGCCTGCCGGAAACTCCCGGCGGCGAGCGTAACTGGGATTATCGCTATACCTGGATCCGCGATGCCTCGTTCACCGTCTACGCCTTTATCCGCCTGGGTTTCGTCGCCGAGGCCAATGCCTATATGGGCTGGTTGCGCGGGCGGGTCAGCGACTGCCATGGCCAGCCGATGAAGCTCAATATCCTGTACGGCATCGACGGCCAGCAGGAGTTGCCCGAGACCGAGCTCAAGCACCTGGCCGGCCACGGCAATGCGCAGCCGGTGCGCATCGGCAACCAGGCTTACGAACAGATCCAGCTGGATATCTTCGGCGAGCTGATGGACGCGGTGTACCTGGTCAACAAGTACGGCGAAGCCATTTCCCACCAGGGCTGGAAGCACGCGGTCCAGGTGGTGGATCAGGTCTGCGACACCTGGCAGGGCCAAGATGTGGGGATCTGGGAAATGCGCGGCGAGCAGCATCACTTCCTGCATTCGCGGCTGATGTGCTGGGTGGCCCTGGACCGCGCCATCCGCCTGGCTTCCAAGCGTTCCCTGCCGGCGCCCTTTGCCCGCTGGGACCAGACGCGGCAGGCGATCTACGACGATATCTGGAGCAACTTCTGGAACGAGGAACGTGGGCATTTCGTCCAGCACATCGGCAGCACCGCCCTGGACGGCTCGATGCTGCTGATGCCCCTGGTGCGGTTTGTCAGCGCCAAGGACCCGCGCTGGCTGTCGACCCTGGAAGCCATCGAGAAGTCCCTGGTGCGTGACGGCATGGTCTACCGCTACCGCAACGACGACAGCCAGATCGACGGCCTGGCCGGCAGCGAGGGCGCGTTTGCCGCCTGCTCGTTCTGGTACGTCGAATGCCTGGCCCGCGCCGGCCAGCTCGACAAGGCGCACCTGGAGTTCGAACAGCTGCTGCGCTACGCCAACCCGCTGGGGCTGTACGCCGAAGAGTTCGACAGCCATGGCCGGCACTTGGGCAATACGCCCCAGGCCCTGACTCACCTGGCGTTGATCAGTGCCGCAAGTTTTCTTGATCGCAAGCTGGGGGGTGAAAAGAGCGTGTGGCAGCCTTGAGCGTCGCGGGCTGATCTGGCGAGCGCAGCTCCGCGCGCCACGGGCTGAGCGCCAGGTCGACGGTGGGCACACCTGTGCCCTTTCCGAACACCGTCGCCTACCGCAAAGGCCATCATATTGATATTATGCGTGGCTTTTTTACGGCCTTGTCCACAAGGCCTGCGGTCGGTCCCTCCCTGGAAATGGAATCCTTATGTATTTTGCCCGCTCCCTGGCCCTGGCAGCCCTTGTGCTGTCCACCTCCGCCTGCACGGTCTTCGTTCGCTCAGCCCCGGTCTCCCACAGCAAGGCCGACCCTGTCCCTCAGGACCGCCTGCTCGCCTACCAAGCGCCTGCCGCCGGCCTGGTCAAGGTCGTGGTCACCCGCGACGAAGGCATGAACAGCCTGGGGTGCTACGTGGGTGTGCAGGCCAACAGCACACTCATCGGCCGCTTCGCCGCCGAAGAAACCGCCACCTTCTACCTGCCGGCAGGCGTGGTGGACATGACCGTGATCCAGGACCCGCAGGGCAGTGGCCTGTGCGGCAAGGGCTTTGCGCCAGGGGTGACGACCTCCCATCTGTTGCGCGCCGACAAGCCGTATTACATGCGCATCAGTACCGGCAACTATCGCCGGCCACGGGTGCTGGAAACCACTGACTGAGTCGGTGCCGTGCTGTTGTCACACGCAGTAGCCCAACCCGATGGACGAGTGAATTCAAGGATCGAACAATGTCAGTCCACACGACCCTGATCGTCGAATGGCGAGGGCCTTTGACGCTGGAAGAAATCGAAAGCAACCCTGAGTGGAGTAATGGCCTCTACATGGCTACCGGCAGGCTCAAATACGAGCGCAGCGCTTCGATTCAATATTGCGGCATCACCGAAGGCAGTTTTTTCTCAAGGCTCAGGTACCACCACAAGGTCGACCAGATTTTCCGCGAGCAACGGTTCTGGCTGGGGTCGGTGAAGTACCCCAGCGAGGTCTCTCGCCACTACTTGGAGCTGGTGGAGTCGATGATCATCTACTTCTGGAAGCCGGCCCTGAACGAGCGAAAAAAACTCTCTTCCCCCAAGTCGATCACCCTGATCAATCGCTGGTTCAAGAAAGACAATACCCCGCGTTATCGGCAACACACCTTGTGCAAGGACATCGAAGACGTGATCTCCTGGGACGGCAATCTGTGGCGTCTGGGCAACCTGCAGGTCTACGACGAAATCGTCTGAACAACTGCCTGGCGCGACTCTGCCCGCCTTCCCGCTTGCAGATTCGCGCCGCTTGTTTAACCTGCTGCACACCGACAGGGGCGCCCCCAGGCGTTCTGCAACCTTGCAGCAAGGACCGTGGTTTTGGATGTAAAGATCGATATCAACCTGTACTTTTCGGCCAGTCGAAAAATGCTGTTTCTGGCGGCCCATACCGAAGGCACCGCCGAGTGCCTGGGGATTCACGAACAGGCCGACCTGGTGTTCAAGCGCTGCGCCGAGTTCCAGCTCGAACTGCTGCAGACCCTGGAACATGTGTTGAAGCTGGGGCTGATCCGCCCCGCCATGGCCACCCTGCGCACGGCCCTCGACCTGGCCACGCGTTTTGCCTGGCTGGCGGATGATTTCGAGAACCGCCTCGAGCGTTTTTCCAAGGGCCAATGCCCGGGCGTGCAGAAGATGATGTCCGCCGCCAACCTGGGCTGGACCGGTGAATATGAGAAGTCCTATGCGCCGCTGTCGGATTTCGTGCACGGCAGCTTTACCCTGTCCGACTTCAACAAGGTGGAAAAGGACTGCACCGATGAGGTGCCGTATTCGCCCTTGGGCGACTATTTCATCGTGCACACCGATCAAGGCATGCACGCGCGGCTGGTTGAAAACCTCACGCCCAGGGAACTCATCGATCTGCACGGTGGCTATATCACGCTGAAGGCGTTCGACATTGCCCTGGCCATGCTGATGCGCGCCTCCGGCCTCTACTGCGACGCGTTCAACTGGTGGCCGGGGCGCGAAGCGATGGAGGCCTACGACGGCTTGGTGCGACAGTACGACGAGCATTCGAACTTTCTCTGGCTGACTGAAAAACAGCGCCTGACCATATACCGGGTCGAAGGCCGATACCGCTAGGCCGGCCCCCGTTTCCACACCACCCGAGGTGCCCATGGATCAGGTGTTATTGATCGTCGATGTACAGCCCTCTTTCAACCCGCCGCAGTGGCTGGTCAGCGGTATCGAACAGTTGCTGGGGCGCATGCCCTCGGTGGCCACGGTCGAACGCCACGATGAAAGCCGCACGCCCTTTGCCCGGCAACTGGGCTGGCAGCCGGCGCCCGATGACGAAAGCCTGGTGGCCGCCGACAAGGTGTTTATCAAGCACGGCTATGCGCCGACCGCCGAGACCCTGCACTACCTGCACAGCCTGGCGCCGCAGCGGGTGCTGGTGTGCGGGATCCAGACCGATACCTGCGTATTGGCCGCCGGCTTCGCGCTGTTCGATGCCGGCCTGCAACCGACCCTGATCACTGACCTGACCCTGGGCTCGTCCCTGGACCGCAGCGGGCAACTGGGGATACGGCTCTGGCAGCACCACTTCAAGCACCTGATCACCCGCGCCGAGCTGCTGCAACCGCACGCCTAGGCCGACACCGTCCTCGTCAACCCCGGAGGCCTAATGGCACTCGACCTGCACCTTGAAGCCGACAGTCGCTTGAACCACGCCCTGCTGCGGCGAATCCTCGAAGGCTTCGCGGGGGCCGAAGTGCAGCCACAAGCGGATGGGCTGTGGGCGGCCCTGCCATCCGGGATGCACATTGAAAGCAGCGCGGCCGGCACCGATCAGCAGCTGTACGCCGAGGACCGCAGAGGCTGCGAGTTTGCCGTGGCCTTGCGCGCCTATTTGCGCATCCAGGGCCCGGAGCATCCCGAGCACTCGGCGATGGAAGAATTGCGGCGCCTGGCCTGGCACATCAGCGAGCAGTGCGACAGTTGCTTCATCCTGTCCTTTCAGTACGAGTCGACGCTGTACTGGCGCGACGCCGACGGTTTGCATGAAGCCTGAAGGCCTTGCTCAGCGCGGGTTCCAGCAGGCCTTGTAGCGCGAGCAGACGTCGTATTGCACGTCCATCTGGGCCATGCGCTTGAGGTGCCTCTGTACGGCAACCACGGTTTCGACCCTGACCATGTCGAAGTACAGCAGGGTGATGTCCATGTCGCTGCCCAGGACTTTCTTGAACACCGGGGTGGCTTCCATGTCCGGCGCGGTGGCCAGGGTCTCGAGCTGGCTGTCGCTGGCCTTGACCAGTTGCGTGCGGTACAGGCGTTTGTACTCGGTGAGCGACTTGACCTTGACCTCGGCCATCTCCAGTTTGAACTGCTCCAGGTTGTCGCGGTACAGCGCCCAGTAGGCGTCCGGCAGCAGGAAGCCCATCAGTTGCTTGCGCTCGGCAATCAGCTCGTCGACGCTGGGCAGGGGCTTGGCCGGGGGGGCCTGTTTAAGGGAATCGAGGGTGCGGACCATGCCCGACTTGGCGACGATCTGCCCGATCAATTGCGTGCGGTGCGGGGTGTCCGGCAGCGGCTGGGGCTGGCCGGCGCATCCGGCGAGCAGCACCAGCAGCAGGACGGTGAAAGGTTGCAACAGTGACGCACGTGACATCGATCTTCCCTGGTTGTGGCGCCACGCCGGGCCGGCGCGGCAACGTCGGCGATTCTAACCGTCCGCCGAGGACAATGGCAGCTTGGCGGGACGGCCCCTGCCCAGTGGCCAGGAGCCCATCGACGCCACGCAGGCCCGCTAAAAATCGTTACACTCCCCGCCTCGACGCCTCCCGACAGGACATGGAATGTTGCCCCCCTCTTCTTCGCCGCAGCCCGGCCTGCGTCGCGCCCTGGTGCTCTGGCTGTATGCCGCGGCGCTGGTCCACCTGCTGGCCGGCGTGCTGCTGACCTGGGCCGGCAACAGCGGACTCTTTACCGATTACCTGCACGGCATCGAACAACTGTTCTGGGGCCAGGCCGCACCGCCTGCCGCGCGGGCGCAGCAGGTCTGGTGGCTGGCGCTGTTTGGCGCCACCCTGCAAAGCTACGCGCTGTACCTGCTGGCCCTGGTGCGCCTGGGTGACCGCCTGCACCACGCCAACGCCTGGGCCTGGTTGATGGCCGGGATCCTGCTCTGGGCGCCCCAGGACATCTGGGTCTCGGTCCAGGTGCAGATGGGGTCGCACCTGGCCTTCGACAGCGTGGCCCTGCTGACGTTATTGCCGCCGCTGCTGTGGTTGTTTGTCCATGACCGCCGCCACCCCGGGGCCGCCCCGCGTGCCTGAAGGAACCCTGATGGAAAAGCCCCTGCTGTACCTGCTGGCCGGCAATGGCAGCGCCGCCGATTGGTGGGACGACGCCGTGCCGCACTTTGCCCGCTACCGGGTGCACGCCCTGGAACTGCCAGGTTTTGGCGACAACCCGCAACCGCCCTGCACAGACCTGGCGGCCTACGCCGAGGCGCTGCTGGCGCTGACTGAGCCTGGGCAGGCGATCATGGCGGTCGGGGTCAATGCGCTGATTGTGCTGCACGCCCTGGCGCGCCGTCCGGGGCACTTCGCGCGCAGTGTGCTGCTGGCGCCAGTGGGGGCGTTTCTCTGGCAACGGCGGCTGCCGGCGCTGATGGCGCCCCTGCCGATTCGCAGCCTGATCCATCAGGCCCTGAGCCGCAGGCCCGCGTGGTTCGCCCACAAGTTTTCAGCCCAACCCTGGAGCCCGGCGCAGTACCGCCGCATGGGCCAGGGCTACGCCCGCTGCCGGGCCTTTGTGCCGTTGTGGGAGCAACTGCGGGCCGACACCGCGCTGCCGTTGCTGGAGTGGATCAAGGACCCGGTGGAGTTGGTGTGGGGCGATCAGGACCGGATGCTGGGCATTGCCCAGGCCGCGGCCTGGTCGGCGATCCTGGCCCGGGCCGACTTGCGTATCAGCCTCAAGCCGGGCTGGGGCCATTACCCGTGGATCGATGCCCCGGCCGAGTTCGCCACCTGGCTGGAAGGCGCCGAGCCGGGGTTTGTCGCCCACACCAAGGGCGGCCGCCTGCGCCTGGCCGAGCTGGCCGGACAAGCGGTGCCCAGCGCCCTGTCCCTGGACAGCAGCGACGACCCGCGCCTGCCCGCGCTGCTCGCCAGCCAGCCCGACGCCACGTGGGCGGTGCGCTCCTCAAGCTATGGCGAAGACCAGGCCGACGCCGCCAATGCCGGCCTCAGCACCACCTACCTGCGTGAGCCGGCCAGCACAGTGCCGGCGCGCATCGATGCGCTACGGGCGGCCGGTGTCGAGGAAGTGGTGGTGCAGCGTTTTATCACCCCGACCCTGTCGGGCATCGCCTTTGTCAGGCACCTGGGGGTGGAGCTGGAGTGGGTTGAAGGCCATCTGGAGGCCTTGGCTGACGGCCAGTCCAGCCCTGAACGGGCGGTCCTGTCACGGCTTGGAGCCGCCTGGGCCAGCGGTCAGTTCCCGACCGCCCATGGCTTGAGCAGCGAAATGCTCTGGGACTTTTTGCAGGGCGTGCTGAAAACCTTCCACTACGTGCCCGGCGATGTCGAATGGGCCTGGGACGGCGCGCAACTGTGGCTCCTGCAATACCGGCCGATCAGTGATTACGGCTGGCGCCGGCACCTGACCGCCGCCAATATCGCCGAGATCCTGCCGCCCCAGCCCAGCCGCTTTGTGGAGTACGGGCAACGGCGGGCGGCGGCGAGCATTCCGGCAGTCATGGCGCGCTGGGACTCGCGGATCCTCGAAGACAATGAGCCGTTCACCGCCGTGTTTGGCGGCGCGTCCTACATCAACAATGATCTGTTCCTCGCACGCCTGGCCGACTGGGGCGTGTCCTCGGCCAGCTATGCCGGCGAGGTCGGCGGCGCCACCCCGCACCTGCCGTGGCGCCCGGCGCGCTTGCTGCGTTCGCTGCCGCTGTTCTGGCGCATGCAACGCATCGCCCGGGGCCAGTTGCTGCACCTGGAAAGCGGCCTGCGGCGCTTCGACCAGGAACTGCACGAACTGCACGCGGCCGGCGCCGATGGCCAGCAACTGGCGGATTGGTTCAGCCGTTTTTATGTGTTTGTGGTCCAGGGCAACCTCTGCATCGCCACGGCCCTGGCCAGCAGCGGCGGCGATCTGCTGGGGCGCCCGCCCACCGCCTACGGCAACCTCGAGCACAGCCCGCACCGCCTGCCCTGGGAAACCGACCCCGGCACCCCGCGCCCTGCCTGCAGCGACCTGCCGTTGCAGGCGCTGCCGGCCTGGCCAAGGGCAGTCGGGATGGCCCATCGCCTGGGGCTGCCGGGGATGCGCGGGTACTACCTGCAAGTACGCGAGTGGTACCGCGACAACCTGATGCGGATCTTTTTCCGCCTGCACCACGCCATGCCCGAGGCCGAGCGTGACCACTGGTTTGCGCCCCACGCCGAGGTCCGCAACCGCGACGGCAGCTTCTGGCAGGACGGCCGCGAAGGCAGCGAACAGGCCAGCGGCTTCATGATTTACCCGGGCCAGGTGCAAGGGGTGCTGGGCGTCGACATCCTGCTCGAAGACACCCTGGACCCCGGCCGCCATGCGCAGTATCAAGCGGCACGCGCGGTGATCGCGCGCATGGGCGGACGCCTGTCCCACGGCTCGACCTTGCTGCGCGAACTGCGCAAACCCTCGGCGGTGCTCCCCCAGGTCGACCCGGCCTGGGTCGGCCGTGAAGTGCTGTACCGCGACGGCGAGTTGAGCCTGGTGCAGGGCTGAACTCAGCCGTTGCAGGGTGACAAGCGGTCTACATCGGTGCCGCTTTCGGGACGCCGATCCAGCTCGCCGTTGGCATCGATATAGAGATGGGTCTCTGGCCACTTGGGGTTGATCTCCACACAGTCTCGGCTGTCCTTGGACCACCAGTCGAACTGCATGAAGAAGTCGGCATCGGGGAAGATATGCCCACTGTCCCCCGTGCTTTCTCCGGGCTCGATCCGGCCACGGTAGATGCTGTGCTGGACGTTCAGCACGTAGCTCAGGGTGCGCGTGCCCTGTGCCGAGTAATGCACCGTGACATCGGGCTTGGCCACGTACCAGAACAGGATCGACAGTTGAATCGCCAGCATCACCAGGGTCCAGGTCAGATTTAGCGGCGGCTCGCTGGCAGGGCCTGGCGGGGCGGTTGCAGCGTGATCATCAAACGACATCAGAGGTTTGTTCCTTGAGTTCATGGGCGCTGAAACGCTCCCGGTAAGCCTGCGGCGTCACGCCCATGGCCCGCAGAAAGCCGCGGCGCAGGGTTTCTTCACTGCCAAACCCGCACTGCGATGCAATGCGCTTGATCGCCAGGGTGGTATCGGCCAACAGCCGGCGGGCGGTCTCGATCCGGATCAGCTCCACGGCCCGGGCCGGGGTCTGCCCGGTGTCCGCACGGTAGTGGCGGACAAAGCTGCGCTCGCTCATGCCGGCCTGCAAGGCCAGGGTCGGGATACCCAGGTCCATGGCCAGGTTCTCGGCGATCCAGGCATGCAGGTCGTCGAAACGATTGCCGTCCTGCTGCAGGGCCAGGGTCACGCTGAACTGCGACTGGCCACCGGGGCGCTTGAGAAACACCACCAGGTGCCGCGCCACTTCCAGGGCCACCCCACGGCCCAGGTCCTGCTCGACCAGAGCCAGGGCCAGGTCGATGCCGGCGGTGACCCCGGCCGAGGTCCAGACCGCGCCGTCATTGATGAAAATCGGGTTGGCCTCGACCTGCAGTTGCGGATATTCCCGTGCCAGTTGCTCGCAGCGGGTCCAGTGGGTCACCACTCGCCGGCCATCGAGCCAACCACTGGCCGCCAGCAGAAACGCCCCGGTGCAGACCGACGCCACCCGCCGCGAACGCCCGGCCTGCTGCGCCACCCATTGCACCAGGTGCGGCTCCCGGGCAGCGGCGTAGACGCCCCAGCCACCGGAAATGATCAGGGTGTCGGACGGCGCGTCCGGCGCCGGCAAGGGCTCGGCCAGCAGCGCCAGCCCGGACGAAGTCGGCACCGGCCCGCCCGGATCGGCGATCACCGTGGCCACATAGGGCGCAGGCAGACCCTGCTGGCGCAGCAGGTCATTGGCCGAGGCGAACACTTGCAGCGGCCCGGTCACATCGAGCACCTGGGCGTTGGCGAAGGCCAGCACATACACGGTTTTGGCAGCAGTAGGCATGATTGGCGTAAATCGTGGGCATCTTGGCGGATGCGCCAAAGCCTAGGGGAATAGAGTGAGGCCGTCCACCCGTTTCGGGTGACCCGAAGATTGCCCCAGGAGAGACGCGATGACGCTGCAGATCGGTTTTCTATTGTTTCCCAAGGTTCAGCAACTGGACCTCACCGGCCCCTACGATGTGCTGGCGTCGCTGCCGGACGTGAAGGTGCACCTGATCTGGAAGGACCTGGAACCGGTCACCGCCAGCACCGGCCTGGTGCTGCTGCCCACCACCACGTTCGACGACTGCCCGGCCCTGGATGTGATCTGCATTCCCGGTGGCGCCGGGGTCGGCCCGCTGATGGAGGACGAACAGACCCTGGACTTTATCCGCCGCCAGGCCGCAGGTGCGCGCTACATCACCTCGGTCTGCACCGGCTCGCTGGTGCTGGGGGCCGCCGGCCTGTTGCAGGGCAAACGCGCCACCACCCACTGGGCCTACCACGAACTGCTGGCGCCGCTGGGGGCGACTGCGGTGCAGGACCGGGTGGTACGCGACGGCAACCTGCTGACCGGTGGCGGCATCACCGCCGGCATCGATTTCGCCCTGGCCCTGGCCGCTGAACTCTACGGCGAGGCCCGCGCGCAACTGGTGCAACTGCAACTGGAATACGCTCCGGCCCCGCCCTTCAACGCCGGCAGCCCCAGCACTGCGCCCGCCGCCGTGCTGGCCGAGGCCCGGCAATTGGTGGCCGAGTCATTCCAGGTGCGCAGCGCCGTGACCCAGCGTGCGGCGCAAAGGCTGCAGTGCTAGACCCTGCGACTCAATCAGCCGGCGAGTCAGGTGCGGCGGGATCGGCCGGCTTGCTGGCCCGGGGGTGACGCCGGCGCCGCCACAGGCCCAGCAGGTCGCGGCCGATCAGCCACAGCGCACCGGCCACGTTCAGCGCCACAAAGGCCTTGACCATAAACAGCAGCCCATCGCCCAGGGTCGGGCATTTGGGCCCGGTGCAGTGGGCGCTAACGCCCAGAGCCAGGGCGGCGGGTGACGCCAGGCACAGCGCAACGCCCAGCCACGCCAGGCGCCAAACACGTGACAGGCTCGGCCTGCGGCTGACTGCGGATGTATCCACTCCATTGGAAACCCTTGGTTCAAGCGGCGTCATGCTGATCCCTGGCTGAAAAAAAGCCGCCTATTTCACCACACCCAGCGCAGCCATTTCAGGCTTTTACCGACTGCGGTGCAGCCCGAACTACTGGCCCCTGCCGGTTATTGGCCACCAACTGGGTGATCTGCCCGTCACCGTAGGCACGTTCCACCTTGCAGATCAGCACCTGATAGCCGGCGTACCACTGGCGGTACTGGCGCTTGGCTTCAAGGTGCGTCGGGTGCCGGGCAAAGGCCTGGATCGACGCCTCGTCTTCCCAGTAATAACTGGCATTGACCAACTGCCCGTCAGCCGAAGTCCACGACTGGGCGCCGACGAACCCCGGCAGGCTGATGGCGATCTCGTCGATGATGGCGCTCAGGCGTTGGAACTCCTGATCCTGCTGCCCGGGTTTATAGATAAAAGCGGCGATATACATGCTGAACTCCATTGGCAAAGTGCATCAGAGGGGACTTGTCATCAGCGCCAGGCGCGCTGCCAGCAGCAACAGTACCGCCGCCAGCAGCCATGGCTGGATCCGGGCCAGCACCGGCCTGGCGCCGAGCCCATGGCTCAGGGCACTGCCGAACACCCCGAGCAGGGTGTGAAACACCACGCTGACCAGGGTCAGCACCAGGCCCAGGACCAGTAGCTGCAAGGCGATCGGACCGCTCCCGGGCCGCACGAACTGCGGCAGGAACACCATGAAAAACAGCAGCGCCTTGGGGTTCAGCAGGCTGTTGAGCAGCGCTCGAACCCACACCGTGGGCAACGGCACCCGTGCCACTTGCCGCAGACGCTTCGGCCCACGGGCCTGCACCGCCTGGTAGGCGAGCCACAGCAGGTAGGCGACGCCGGCGTAGCGGATCAGGTCGAACGCCGGCGGCCAACCCGCCACCAGCGCCGTCACTCCGGTGGCGGTCAACAGGGTCAGCAGCACGTCCGCCGCGCCGATCCCCAGCCCGCAGGCCACGCCGCCGCGCCAGCCGTAGGCCAGGCCGTGACTGAGCACAAAGGCCATGTTCGGCCCAGGCGACAGCAGCAACAGCAGCACCGTGCCGACGAAGATCGAAAGGGTCGCCAGGTCCATCATCAGCGCGGCACTCCTGTGGAAAAGGCGCTAGATTAGAGCGCCGATCTGATACAAACAAAAAATTGATCTAGATACACGGGACCACCCTGCATGAGCCGAATCCGCTACAAACGCATCGTCGACCACCTGGCCACTCGCATCCGCAGTGGCGAGCTGGCCCCCGGCACCCAGCTGCCGACCCTGCGTGCGCTGATGGCCCAGGAGCAGGTGGCGCTGGCCACTGCGCTGCGGGTCTACAACGAGCTGGAGGCCATCGGCCTGGTGGTGGGCGAGCCCGGACGCGGCACTTTTGTGCGCGACAGCAGCCTGCCCCGGGGCATGGGCCTGGAGCAGCACCCGCCGCGCAGCAGCGCGGTGGACCTGACCTTCAACTACCCCGCCCTGCCCGGCCAGGCGCACCTGTTGCGTGACGGCCTGCGGGCCATCGCCGCGTCGGGCGACCTCGACGCCCTGCTGCATTCGCCGCCCCAGGGCGGACGGCCCCATGAACGGCAAACCGCAGCACGCCACCTGCGCAACCGCGCCATCCGCGTGCCCGGCGAGCAGGTGCTGATCGTCAACGGTGCCCAGCAGGGGCTGGCGGTGAGCGTGATGGCGCTGCTGCAACCGGGGGATGTCCTGGCACTCGACGCCCTGACCTACCCCGGCCTGAAAACCCTGGCCCAGTTCCACCGCCTGGACCTGGAGGCACTGCCGCAACGGGACGGCCAGATGGACCTGGATGCGCTCGAAGCGCTGTGCCAGCGGCGCCCGGTGCGGGCCCTGTATTGCATGCCGACCATGCACAACCCCCTGGGCACGGTAATGCCCCAGGCCGACCGGCTGCGCCTGGCGCAACTGGCCCGCCAGCATGACCTGCTGATTATCGAAGACGGCGCCTATGCCTTTCTCGCGGAACCGGCGCCCAAGCCCCTGCAAACCCTGGCCCCGGAGCGCACGCTGTACATCTCCGGGCTGTCGAAAAGCGTCGCTTCGGGCCTGCGCCTGGGGTTTATCGTGGCGCCGCTGGAGATGATCCCGGCCCTGGAACAGGCGATTCGTCTCTCGACCTGGAGCACCCCGGCGCTGACCGTGGCCCTGGGTTGTCACTGGATCGAATCGGGGCTGGTGGACAGCCTGGAGGAACAAAAGCGCGCCGACGCTCGTCGCCGGCAACGCCTGGCACGACGGGTGCTCAAGGGCTGCGAGCTGAGTGCCCACCCAGCGTCCTACTACCTCTGGCTCAGGCTCGCCCAGGGCCTGCGCGCCGACAACGTGGTCAGCCAGCTGGAACGCCAGGGCGTACGGGTGACCTCGGCCGAGCCCTTCGCCACCACCGCCCATGTGCCGCAGGCGTTGCGGGTGGCTTTGGGCTCCATCAGCCTGGAGGCACTGGAGCAGGCGCTGCACAAAGTGCGCGATGCGGTAACCGAGCTGTAGCCGGTCGGTGCGTTAAGCACCGTGGCCTGAGTTTTTCCCGGGCATAAAAAAACCCGCCGAAGCGGGTTTTCCCAAGACCATGTCGACTCCCTGTCGGTAGCGTCCTTGCAAATGGTCGATCATCCTTGATCCTGAGCGCTTCCTGCGCTGCAGTTGATGGAGTGAAGATTAAACACAAACCTCAAGGGGCAATAGACGACATCACGGGCAGCGCGTGTAAGCCATTCGCCATAGGGGGGCTTCCGTAAACCCTTAGGGCTGCGCCAGTGCCTCAGCCGCCAGGCGCGCCACCTGACGCTGGTGCCCGGCGCCCGCCTGATTCCGGTCCTCCAGAAACCAGGCCGCCGACAGGCCGCTATAAGCCAGCACCCACTGCAACAGGCGCTGGCGCGGCAGGTCGGCGGCCTCGGCAATCACTCCGACCTGCCGGGTAAAGCGCGCCGGATCGGTGGCCGTCGGCAGTTGCGGGTTGCAGATCAGGTTGGCGAAATCAAACCCGCGCTCGCCCCGCACCCGTTTCGGGTCGATGGCCAGCCAGCCGTGTTCGCCAAAGTCGAGAATATTCTCGTGGTGGGCATCACCGTGCAGCACCACCTCGTCACGCGGGTCGGCCAGCAATGCATCGGCGGCGGCAAGGCTTTCCAGCAGCACCCCGCCTTCGCGCGCGGCCGCCGGGCGCAGCGCCTGGAACCAGCGCGCCAGGGACAACAACGAGGGCGACGGCCCGGGCCTAGGCGCATGCAGACGCGCAAGGCAGGCGCAGGCCAGACGGCTCGCCTGGTCGTCCTCACCGTGCCGGGCCAGGTCCAGCAACGAACGCCCGCCCTCGGCCCGCGCCATCAGCAGCGCCGCGCCCTCCTGGGCCAGGACCGGGGCCGCGCCCGCGCCGGCCCACCAGGCCATCAGTTGGTTGCCGATGGCTTCATCGTCATCGAGGGCAATTTTCAACATCGCCGGCACTGCGCCACGGCGTACCGGCAGCAGGCGGCTGCCATGGGTCATGATCGGTTCGCCGTCCGGCAGCAACTGCCAGCGACTCAGGTAAGGCTCGAACATCGGGTTCCCGTCAGCGCTCGGTAAAGGACGCCAGATTACCCAAAGCCGAATCCCATTGCCGGCTGATCAGCTCCAGGGAGTGCCGGGCCGCAGCCAGCTGGGTCAGCTCCAGCGCCCACAGGCGCTCTCGCCCCAGCTTGGCATCGCGTACCAAGCCGGCCTGGGCCAGCACCTGCAAGTGCTTGGTCACGGCCTGGCGGGTGATGGCGGTGCCGAGGGTCAATTGGGTAATGGATTGGGGCTCGCCGGCGCACAGGATGACGACGAGCCGCAAACGGGTCTCGTCGCCCAGTGCGGCGAAGATCAGCGCCGAGCGGTCCAGGGCCGCAACGCCGGTGAGGGTGGGTTCAGGCTGCACCAAGGTAAGTCTCGATGTTGCTCATTTGCACATCCCACCCCCGGCTGTTCATGCGAAACGCCTTGAGCCGGCGCTGCGCCGGGATGCCGTCGAAGCCCGACTCCGCCACCCGCAGCAAGGTGCCGCCGTCCATGTCTTCGAGTTCGAAGCGCACCAGGGTGGTGGGTTCGCCGGAATAGTCGAGGTGGGTGTCCACCGCATAGGGGTGCCAGCTGAAGGCAAACACCTCTTCGGGCAGCAGTTGCTCGATCAGTACATCCCAGACCAGGTACTCGTAGCCGGGGTAGGTGATCTGCCCCGTGGCGCGCTGGCCGGCGACAAAACGCTGGCCTTGCAGGGCCACGCCGAACCAGTTGCCAAAGGCCTGGGCATCGGTCAACGCGTTCCAGACCTTGGCCCGGGGCGCCTTGAGCAGGATTTTTCGTTCAATGCGATCAGATGAATTCATGAGTCACCTCCAGCACTGAACACTAGTCGGCCTTGGGCTAAACGCAACCAATGAGTTGCGTTAGCCCCACCACTCATCGCAAAGGATCAGAAGCTCCACTTGGCGTTGACCATCGCATTGCGCGGTTCGCCATAGGAGCCCGAATTGAAGGTGCCCAGGCCGTCGTAATACTTCTGGTCGAACAGGTTGTTCAGGTTCAGGCCCAGCGAAAGATGCTCGTCGACCTGGTACCGGGCCAGCAAACCGACCACTGCATAGGGGTCTTGATAGGCCTTGTAGGTGGTTCCTGAAATCTCCCGGGTGGCAAAGGACTCGCTTTGCCAGGTCAGGTTGCCGCCCACGGTCAAGCGGCTCAGGTTACCCGGCAGACGGTAGGTGGTGCCGAGCTTGAACAGGTTGATCGGCTGGTTGGCCTGCACCCGCTCGCCGTCCTTGTCATGGGATTCGCGGTAGGTATAGCCGCCGAACAGATTCCAGCCACTCGCCACTTCGCCGGAAACCTCGGCCTCCAGCCCCCGGGTCGACGTGCCGCTGATGGCCCGGTAGATCGGCTTGTTGGTTTGCAGGTTGTCACCGACGTACTCGGGGCTGTTTTTCTGCTCGACGTCAAACAGCGCCACACTGGCATTGAGCCCGCCATCGAAGAACTCGCCCTTGATGCCGATTTCGTAGTTATCGCCCTGCAGCGGATCGAGGGAGGTGTTGGCCGCCGTCTTGTAGTAGGTCTGCGGCAAAAAGATGTTGGTGTAGCTGGCGTACACCGAGTAACGGTCGTTGAGGTCATAGACGATACCGGCGTACGGGGTCAGCACCGCACTTTTCTTGGTGTTGTCGACGGTTTCCACCCCCGACGCCTCGTTGCGCGTCATGTCTTCCTGGTGCCACCAACTGACGCGCGTGCCGAGGGTGATCGACAGCGGGTCGAAGGGCTTCAAATGCAGCGCGGTATAGAGGCCGGTCTGTTTCAGGCGGGTAACGCCCTCGGCATTCTTGATGAACTTGGGACGACTGAACTCGCGTCCATCGAGCTCGAAAATATTGTCCACCGGGCGGTAATCGCCGTCGGGTCCGACACTGGTGTAATCGGGAAAATTCAAGTGCGTGCGCGAAGTGCTACCGCCCACCACCAGCTCATGCTCGCGACCGCCCAGGGTGAACGGGCCGGAAGCATAGAGGTCCAGCGTGTCCTGGGTCTGGTAGCTGTCCAGGCGACTGATAAAGGCAAAGGCACCGGCGCCAGTCAGCGGGTCCGGGTTGGAGGCGCTGGCCGACGAACCCTCGCCTTTGCGGTAAGCGTACTGATGGCTGTACGAGGCCTTCAGACTCCAGTCGTTGCCGAGCTTGTGATCGAGCATGCTGGTGAAGTTGTAGCTGGTGTTGTCGAGAAAGCTCCAGCGGCCGGCCGGGTTGAACGAGCGGGAAAAATTGGTTTGCTGGCCGGTGCTGTAGAACAACGGGATATGCCCATAACTGGTGCCATCGGCGTTGTTGTTCTGGTAGTCCAGGCTGGTGCGCAGCACCGTGTCTTCGTTCAGGTCGATGTCCAGGGCGCCATACAGCACGCGCTTCTCCTGCTTGTACCAGTCGATGAACGAGTTCTGTTTCTGATAGGCCGCCACAAAGCGCCCGCGCACATTGCCGGTGTCGGTCAAGGGGCCGGACACGTCGACTTCCGAACGGTACCTGTCCCACGCCCCGGCCTCGCCGGAAACATACCCCTGGAAGTCCTTGGTCGGGCGCTTGTGCACCAGGTTGATGGTGGCGGACGGAGTCCCCGCCCCACTCATCAGGCCGGTGGCGCCGCGCAGCACTTCGACACGGTCATAGATCGCCATGTCCGACAGTGCCGAGGTGAATTGCTGGGACTCGTTGGCGATCTGCGCCGGAATCCCGTCGTACTGGAAGTTCTGGATCTGAAAGCCGCGCGAGTAAAAGGTGTAGCGCTCGCTGTCGCGGTGATTGCTGCTGATCCCTGGGGTAAAGCTCAGCACCTCGTTGAGGGTGGACAGGTGCTGGTCGTCCATCAATTGGCGAGTGATCACGCTCACCGATTGCGGGGTCTCGCGCAGGGACAGCGGCAGCTTGGTCGCCGTACTGGTGGCACCGGTGGTGTAGGAACCGCTGCCCTCGGTGGTCAGCCCCAGGGCCTGGGCGGTGACCGACGTCGCGCCCAGGTTCAGCACCGAACCCTCGCCAACGGGCACCAGCCCATAACTGCCATTGGGGTTGATCACCACCGCCAGCGAGCTGCCGGCGAGCAAGCTGGCAAAACCCTGTTCGACACTGAAAGTACCGCTCAAGCCCCGGCTGCTCTTGCCCGCCGTGAGCCCGGCATCGAATGACAGGACCACGCCCGAGTCCCCGGCAAAGCGGCTGAGCACCGCGCCCAGAGGGCCGGCGCCAATGGCATAGGTTTTCTGCTGGCTGGCGGCGCGGGCCTGGGACGCAGGGTCGAGCAAGGGTTGCAGCACCCCGTAGTGCAAGGCCAGGGAAGCCCCGAGCAGCGCCATGGCCAAGGGTTTCCTGCTGCTGGAAAAGTGCCGTTTATCCACCGCTGTGTATGGCCCTGCGCGCATGCTGACTCCTGAAGATTCGGTTCAAAGGTGAAGGTCTTGCAGGAGGGAGTCGAGCGAGCGCTGGCCAATCGACAATGGCCGCGGCATTTTTTTCAGGGGGCGCTGACAGGTCGCATCAGGTTGCGACGAGGCGTGTCCAGTAGCGGGTGTGGCGCACGATCTGCACCGGCAGCGCCTGGGCAATCGCCTCCAGCGCCTGGTCGATATCGTCCAGGGGGAATGCCCCCGAGACCCGCAGATCCGCCACCTGCGGCGCGCAGCCCAGGTAGCCGCCGCGATAACGCTGCAACTCGTCGACCAGGCGCTCCAGGCGCCAGCCGTCGATCAACAGCCGGCCCCGGGCCCACTCGCCCGCATCGGGTTCCAGGGCGCTGCGGGTGAGCAGTTGTTCGGCATCAAAGCCGACGGTCTGCCCGGCCATGACCACCGTTTCGGCCAGGCCGTGACCCGGACGCACCGCCACGCCATGCTGCAACACGCTAAGGGAGGTGAAGCCGGGGCTCTGGCGCACACTGAAACGCGTGCCCAGGGCCCGCATTTCGCCTTGGGCGCTGCGCACCATAAAGGGCCGGGCGTCCTTGGCCGTCTCCACCAGGATCTCCCCCGCGCGCAACACCAGCAGGCGCAACTCGGCGCTGTAGACGATATCCACCGCGCTGTCGGTATTGAGGATCAGCCGTGTGCCATCGGCCAGTTGCAGGCTGCGCCGCTCACCGACCGCCGTGCGCTGGTCGGCCATCCACAGCGGTGCCTGGCGATAGCCGGACCAACCCAGGCCACCGGCGCCCACGGCTAGCACCAGTCCCTTGAGCAGGCTGCGCCGATCCAGCAGCGGGAGCGCCGCGGCCTTGTCCATGACGTTGCAGGCCAGGCTCGCCGGCAAACCGTTCAACTGCGCCTGCAACTGCTCCACCTGCTGCCAGGCCCACTGGTGCTGCGGGCTCTTCTGGAGCCAGGCGCGGAACGCCTGTTGCAGCTCGACATCACCCGGCACTGCGGCCAGCCGCGCGACCCAGTGGGCGGCCGCGCTCAAGGCCTGGCGCTGCGGATCCTGGGCCTTCATTGATTATCCAGGGCAAAAAACAGGCAGTGCTCGGTGGCCTTGGCGATGTACTTGGTCACCGAACTGACCGACACCTGCAACTCTTCGGCAATATCCTTGTAGGGCAGGCCCTGCAATTGCGAGAGCAGGAACGCCCGCTTCGCCTTACGCCCCAGGCCGTCGAGCATGGCGTCCAGGCGCTGCAGGGTCTCGATCAGCAGCCAACGCTCCTCGGGGGAAATCTCCAGCCCCGGGGGTTGTTCCGCCAGGGCCTGCAAATAGGCCTGCTCCAGGGCACGGCGGCGAAAGCTGTCGATCATCACGCGCTTGGCGACCGTCACCAGAAAGTGCCGCGGCTCCTTCAACGGGCTGCCCACGCTCTTTTGCGGGTCAGCCAGCAACAGGCGGACAAAGGTGTCCTGGGCCAGGTCCGCAGCCTGCTGCGAACAGCCCAGGCGCGCGCGCAACCAGCCCACCAGCCAGCCATGGTGATCGCCGTAGAGCACGGCAATGGGTTGATGAGCGGAACAATCGGAAGCGACCGGAGGCATGAGCGCTGCGCACGTAATTGAGAATGCGTCGCAATTTAGTCCAATGTCCAAAGCGAGGCAATAGCCTCGTCGGCCTGCGCCGAGCCGCAGCGCGGATCACCCGGGAAAAATGCTAAGGTCCCCCCCGTACCCGGCCTTCAACAAGGATGACCCATGCCCCTTACGCTTTCAGATCGCTACCGCGGCAGCCTGCTCGGCCTGGCCTGCGGCGATGCGCTCGGCACCACCGTGGAATTCAAGCCGCGCGGCTCGTTCCCGGAAGTCACCGACATGACCGGCGGCGGCCCGTTCAACCTCAAGCCCGGGCAATGGACCGACGACACCTCCATGGCCCTGTGCCTGGCCGAAAGCCTGCTGAACAAGGGCGGGTTCAATGCCGCCGACCAGATGGGCCGCTACCTCAACTGGTGGCAATGGGGCTACCTGAGTTCCACCGGCGACTGCTTCGATATCGGCATGACCGTGCGCGAGGCCCTGGCCCGGTTCCAGGCCAGCGGCGATCCGTTTTCCGGCTCCACCGATCCCTATAGCGCCGGCAACGGCTCACTGATGCGCCTGGCGCCGGTGGTGCTGTTCTACTTCCCCGATGAGGCGCGCATCGCCGAATTCGCCGCCAGCAGTTCGCGCACCACCCACGCTGCGCCCGAAGCCGTGGAATGCTGCCAGCTGTTTGCGCAACTGATCGCCCTGGCCCTGGCCGGCGCGAGCAAGGCGCAGCTGCGTCACGTGCCGGAATCGAGTTTCAGCCAGCCCAAGGTCGCGGCCATTGCCCAGGGCCAGTACCTGGACAAAACCCGCGAACAGATCGTCGGCAGCGGTTACTCGGTGGCGTCCCTGGAGGCCGCGCTGTGGTGCTTCCAGCACACCGACAGCTTTGCCGCCGCGGTGCTGGCCGCCAGTAACCTGGGGGACGACGCCGATACCACCGCAGCCATCGTCGGCCAGTTGGCCGGGGCCCATTACGGTGCCCAGGGCATCCCCGAAGGCTGGCTGGCCAAGCTGCACATGGGCGATGAGATCCAGGCCACGGCCGATGCACTGCTCCAGGCTGCGCAAACCGTCCAGGCTCAACGTCAGTCGTAACCCCACCCTGCTTGAATCAAGAGACCTGCCATGCACCCACGCTTCCTGCTGTTGCTCGCCCCGCTGCTGCTGGCGCCCCTGGCCCAGGCCGACGAGTGTGACAACGCCACCACCCAACTCGACATGAACCAATGCGCCGGCAAGCAGTTCAAGGCCGCCGACCAGGAACTCAACAGCCTGTACCAGCAGATCAACCAGCGCCTCAAGGACCAGCCGCAGACCAAGAAGCTGCTGGTCACCACGCAACGCGCCTGGGTGGTGTTTCGCGATGCCGAGTGCGACTTCGCCGCCTCCGGGGTCGAGGGCGGCAGTGTCTACCCGCTGATCCACAGCAACTGCACCACGGCCCTGACCAAGGACCGGGTCAAGGCCTTCAAGACCTACCTCAAGTGCGAAGAAGGCGACCTGAGCTGCCCGGTGCCGGGGCTCTAGCCGCTCATGCAAAAACCGGCGTTGGGGGGGGGGGGGGGGGGGGGGGGGGGGGGGGGGGGCGGCGGGGGGGGGGGGGGGGCCCCCCCCCCCCCCCGCCGGGGGGGGGGGGGGGGCGAGGAGAGGGGGTTGTGGGGGGGGGGGG
>NZ_JBLZOM010000015.1:0-30095 GCF_049199125.1 Pseudomonas sp. QD4 | reverse complement strand
GTGAAACGATGCATCGCCGATGGTAGTGTGGGGTTTCCCCATGTGAGAGTAGGTCATCGTCAAGATTAAATTCCAGAACCCCTGATTGCTAACGCAATCAGGGGTTTTGTTTTTGCGCGCAGGAAAGCCAAGGCTGTTCGGGGACGACCTTGCAGGCACCTCATTCGGCTCCCGCTTGCCGCTATCCACTTGAAGCTTGTCGCTGTGCCATCTGCCATTGATCAGTCGTATGGGAAATCCTGTCCTGGTGAGCAGGTAGTTTTTGGTATGGTGCAGCTCGTTTTTTAATGGACTTGAGTTACCCGCACGGATCCGCGCGCACCTTCATGTCACGAGAAGCTGTAGAAATGCCCGAAGCGATACCGATCAAAGACCACGAAAAAGAAACCCGCCTGGTCAACAAGCGCCTGCTGGCCTGCGCTCTGTTTGTCGTAGCCATCAGCTGCACCCTGGTCGGTCGCCTGTATTTTCTGCAGGTGGTGGAGTTCGATTACCACTCCACTGTCTCCGAAAACAACCGCGTGCACGTGCTGCCGATCACCCCGACCCGGGGCCTGATCTATGACCGTAATGGTGTGGTGCTGGCCGACAACCGTCCCAGTTTCAACCTGACCATCACTCGCGAGCGCACCACCGACCTCAAGGGCGAGCTGGACCAAGTGGTCGAGTTGCTGCACTTGCCGGCCGAGGATCGTGCACTGTTCGACAAAGAGATGAAGCAGGCGCGCCACCCCTTTGTGCCGGTCACGCTGTTTTATGAGCTGACCGAGGAGCAGATCGCCGTATTGGCGGTCAATGAGTACCGATTGCCTGGCCTCGACGTTGAAGCGCAGTTCGTGCGTCATTACCCAATGGGCGCACATTTTGCTCATTCCATCGGCTATGTCGGGCGCATCAACGAGAAAGAGGCCAAGGCCCTGGACTCGGTGGAGTACCGCGGCACCCAGTCGATCGGCAAGACCGGTATCGAGCGGTTCTACGAATCCGAGCTGCACGGCCATGTCGGCTATGAAGAGGTTGAGACCAACGCCCAGGGGCGGGTGATGCGCGTGCTCAAGCACACCGACCCGATTCCGGGCAAGAGCATCGTGCTCAGCCTCGACGTGAAGCTCCAGGAGGCCGCTGAAGAGGCCTTGGGTGATCGTCGCGGCTCGGTGGTCGCCCTTGACCCGGAAACCGGCGAGGTGCTGGCCATGGTCAGCAAGCCGAGCTTCGACCCCAACCTGTTTGTGACCGGGATCAGCTTCAAGGAATACGCGGCCCTGCATGACTCCATCGACCGCCCGCTATTCAATCGCGTTCTTCGCGGCCTCTACGCGCCGGGCTCGACCATCAAGCCCGAGGTGGCGATTGCCGGCCTCGACAGCGGTGTGGTCACAGCGTCGACCCGGGTCTTCGATCCGGGCTATTACCAACTGCCGGACTTCGACCACAAGTACCGTAACTGGAACCACAGTGGTGACGGCTGGGTGGATATGGACGCGGCGATCATGCGCTCCAACGACACCTACTTCTACGACCTGGCGCACAAGCTCGGCATCGATCGCCTGCACGACTACATGGCGATGTTCGGTCTGGGTGAGAAGGTCTCCCTGGACATGTTCGAAGAGTCGGCCGGGTTGATGCCGTCCCAGGCCTGGAAGCGCGCTACACGCCGCCAGCCGTGGTTCCCGGGTGAGACGGTGATCCTCGGCATCGGACAGGGCTATATGCAGGTCACACCGCTGCAGTTGGCCCAGGCCACCGCGCTGATCGCCAACAAGGGCATCTGGAACCGTCCACACCTGGCGCGCACCATCGACGGCGTGGCACCGGTGGACGAACACCCGATGCCGAACATCCTGCTCAAGGACCCGCGTGACTGGGAGCAGGTCAACCATGGCATGCAGATGGTGATGCACGACCCGCGGGGCATTGCGCGGGCCGCAGCGGCCGGCGCGCAGTACCGGATTGCCGGCAAGAGTGGCACGGCGCAAGTGGTAGCGATCAAGCAGGGCGAGCGTTACAACCGCCTCAAGACCCGCGAGCGTAACCGGGACAACGCTTTGTTCGTCGGCTTCGCCCCGGCCGAGCATCCAAGGATCGTGATTTCGGTGATGATCGAAAACGGCGAAGCCGGTGGCCGCGTCGCCGGTCCTGTGGTACGGCAGATCATGGACGCCTGGCTGCTTGACCAGGATGGCCACCTGAAACCGCAATACGCCAGCCCGGCCAAGCCTGCGGCTCCGCCCCACGTCTGAGTCACTTGAGCATCAGGCTCCCCGGCACCTGCTCACGAATGCTGAGCATGTGCTGGATGCTGTCGAGGAACACAGTCTCGGCCTGGCTCATCTTCTGCTCGCGATTCCACAGCAGTTGGATATCGAAATCCACCACCCCTTCCTCCGGCGGCAGGCGCCACAGCAGGCCTTGCTCAACGTCACGTCGCACCAGGTGGATCGGCAGGCAGCCGATGCCGAACCCGGCGCACACCAGGCGGTAAATTTCCTCGAAACTGGTGGAAGACGCGACGATCTTGCCGGTAAAACCCTGCTGGTCACGGAACAGGGTCAAGGGCGAAAGGTTGCCACCCAACTGGTCACTGGTGAAGCTGACAAAGTGCTCCGCGGCCAGTTGCTCCAGGGTCAGGCCGCGCTGGCCGAACAGCCGATGGCGCTGGCCGCAGAAGTAGGCGTAGCGCTCGCGGAACAGCACCCGCTGCTCTAACCGTGGCTGGGGCAGGCGACACAGGCCCAACCCCAGGGTGGCGGTCTTTTGCAGCAGCGAGCTGATGATGTCCGAACTGCCCATGACGTCCACTTCCAACTCGATCTTGGGGTGGGTTTCATGAAAGTCGGCGAGGAACTCGTCGTAATGCTGGGCCTGCACCCCGCTGACGGTAAGGATGCGCACCTTGCCCACCAGATCGTCATGGCGGCTCTCCACCACTGACCCCAGGCGCGAGATATCACCGTAGATATCGGCAGCAATGCGCAGCACTTCCTCGCCGGTTTCGGTCAGCTCGAAGCGCCGTCCACTGCGCGCAATCAGCACACACTCGAGCTGTTCCTCCAGGCGCTTGAGGGCCTGGCTCACGGCGGACTGGGTGATGTGCAGGCGCGCAGCGGCGCGGCTCATGCTGCCTTCCTGGCCAATGACCAGGTAGGTACGCAGCAGATTCCAGTCCAGCCGATCGTTGAGAAAACGGCGACCGACCCAAGGGTTGGCCACAGGGTTGGCAGTGGGCATCGCCCCTCCAGGTAGTAGCAAGGCTAATAGTAAAGATAAGGATTTGAAAATTGACTAATCCTGGCACGGCGGTGATAAAGCCCACAAGCGCCACAGAGCGCCACCCGGATTAGTTCTTCAGTACCTGCCCAAAAAACTACAAATACAGGGTCCTTGCATGCACACCACCCCTCAGCCGCGCCGAGCCGCGGCGGCTGCCTTTATTGGCACCACCATCGAGTTCTACGATTTTTACATCTACGCCACGGCGGCGGCGCTGGTACTCGGGCAAGTGTTCTTTCCCAGCACTGACCCGGTGATGAGCACCTTGGCTGCGTTTGGCAGCTTTGCCGTGGGTTTTATCGCGCGGCCCATGGCGGGCATGGTCTTCGGGCACCTGGGCGACCGCCTAGGACGCAAAAAGATGCTGCTGGTGACCATGGCCCTGATGGGCCTGGCCACCACTGGCATCGGCTTGCTGCCGAGCTATGCCAGCGTGGGTATCTGGGCACCGATCAGCCTGATTGTGCTGCGCATCATCCAGGGCATCTCGGTCGGAGGCGAGTGGGGCGGGGCAGTGCTGATGGCCAGCGAACATGCTCCGGCCAGGCGCAAGACCTTCTACGCCTCGTTCGCCCAACTGGGCAGCCCGGCGGGCCTGTTGCTGGCGTTGATTGCCTTTCGCCTGGTGACCAGCCTGGAGCCCCAGGACTTCCTCGACTGGGGCTGGCGCCTGCCGTTCCTGGCCAGCGGTGTGCTGATGATGGTTGGGCTGATGATCCGCTCCGGGGTCCATGAGTCGCCGGAGTTCGCCAAGGCCCGGGACAACAATGAAACCGCCCAATACCCGGTGATGGAAGTGCTGCGCAGTTGCTGGCGGCAGATCCTGTTTGCCGCGGCGGCGGTGACCATCGGCTCGGCCGGGTTCTTCTTCACCAACACCTTCATGATCACCTACGTCACCCAGTACCAGGGCATTGCCCGCTCGACCATTCTCGACTGCCTGTTCCTGGTGACGGTGATCCAGTTGCTGTCGCAACCGCTGTCGGCGTTGCTCGCCGAACGCATGGGCGAGGGCCGCTTCCTGAAACTGGTGGCCCTGCTGTGCATGGCCACGCCGTACCCGATGTTCGTGCTGGTGGGGACGCAGAACATCGTGCTGATGACCCTCGGCATCGCGGTGGCGGTGGTGATCCTCTCCGCGCTGTACGCAGTGATCGCCGGCTACATGACCCAGGCATTCCCGGTGCACCTGCGCTACTCGGGCATTTCCATCGCCTACCAGCTCAGCTGCGCGATTGCCGGTGGCAGCACGCCGCTGATCGGCACGCTGCTGGCAAGCAAGTTTTCCGGACAATGGTTGCCGTTGGCGGTGTACTTCAGCCTGCTCTCGGCACTGTCCCTGATTGGCGTCTGCGGCCTGGCCCGGCTCCGTGCCGGCAATGACGCCCACCCCGCTCGAAAAGAGGTGTATTCGTGAGCAAACCTGAACACATGAACCCGATTGAATGGCAGGCCCGTTGCGAGCTGGCGGCGCTGTACCGGCTGGTCGCGCACTTTCGCATGACCGACCTGATCGACACCCACATCACCCTGCGCATCCCCGGGCCCGAGCATCACTTCCTGATCAATCGCTACGGGGTCATTTTCGACCGCATGCGTGCCAGCGACCTGGTGCGTATCGACCAGGACGGCCGCATCGTCGACCCGGATTACGCCGGGCACCGGGTCAATGCTGCGGGCTTTGTGATCCATTCCGCGATCCACATGGCGCGACCCGATCTCAACTGCGTGATCCACACCCACACCGCCGCCGGCATGGCGGTCGCCGCGCAGAAGCAGGGCCTGTTGCCGATCAGCCAGCATGCGCTGAAGTTCTACCGCCGGCTGGCCTATCACACCTATGAAGGCATCGCCCTGTCCCTGGATGAGCGCGAGCGCCTGATCGCCGACCTGGGGCCGCACAAGGCCATGATCCTGCGCAACCACGGCTTGCTGGTGGGGGGCGCGACGGTGGCCCATGCGTTTCAGGAGATCCACTTCCTGGAGCGTGCCTGCCAGGCCCAGGTGCAGGCACTGGCCGGTGGCTGCGAGTTGAATTACCCGTCGCCCGAGGTCTGCGCCCACACCGCCGAGCAATTCGACCGCGATGAAGCCGACAACATTATCGAACTGGCCTGGCACGCTGCCCTTACGCTAATCGAGTCCCAGCGCGAGTCTTACCTGTCATGAGTAGCGTGGTGCTGTTATCCCGCGATGGGCTGTTGCTCGAACAGCTGCAAGCGGCCTTTGCCCGCCGTGCGCCGCAGCTCAAGGTGCTGCTGGCCGACGATCCCCAGGCCGCCCAGGCGCAGATCGCCGCCTGCTGGTTTCCGCCCGCCGGCAGCCTGCGGGCCTTGCCCAATGTGCAGGTGATTCACTCGGTGGCGGCGGGCATCGATCACCTGCAGCACGATCCCGAATGCCCGGACTTGCCGGTGTGCCGGGTGGTCGACCCGGGCCATCGCCAGGGCATGACCGAATACGTGCGCTGGGCGGCCATCCACTATCACCGCGGCTTTGACCAGGTGCTGCGGCAACAGCCTGAACAGCGTTGGCAACGGCCACTGCAACGGGTTGCCGCCGAGTACCGGGTCGGGGTCATGGGGCTGGGTTCCCTGGGCAGCGCGATTGCCCTGGACCTGGCCGCCGCCGGCTACAGCGTGCGCGGCTGGGCGCGCAGCGCCAAGGTGTTGCCGGGCGTCGAGAGTTTTGCCGGGGCGGCGGGTTTGGCGCCATTTCTCGACGGCGTCGAACTGCTGATCAACCTGCTGCCGCTGACCGCGGAAACCCGTGGGATTCTCGGTCATGCCACCTTCGCCCGCCTGGCGCCGGGGGCGGCGCTGGTCAACTGTGGGCGCGGCGCGCACCTGAATGCCGATGACCTGGAGCAGGCCCTCGCCAGCGGGCAGTTGCGTGGGGCGTTGCTGGATGTGTTCGACGAGGAGCCACTGCCGCCCAAGCATCGGCTGTGGACCCTGCCCGCAGTGACCATCACCCCGCACATGGCCTCGGCCGCGTCCCACGATTGCATCGCCGAACAGGTGGCGGAAAACCTGCGCCGCCTGCAGGCCGATGAACCGCTGCTGAATCGGGTCGACCTGACGCTGGGTTACTGAGGTTCGAGGCTCTGTTGCAGGCTGTCGATAAACAGGGTCTCGGCACGGCTCATGCGTTGTTCGCGGTTCCACAGCAGGTGGATGTCGACATCGGCAATGCCTTCGTGTGGCGGCAGGCGCCACAACAGGCCGGCTTCGACGTCGGCCGCCACCACATGCTCCGGCAGGCAGCCGATGCCGAAGCCGGCAATCACCAGGCGCCGCACTTCTTCCAGGCTCGGTGACGAGGCGACGATGCGCCCGCTGAAACCTTGCTGATCGCGAAAGATGGTCAGCGGCGAGAGCATGCCGCCGATCTGGTCACTGGTGAAGCTGACAAAGTTCTCACGCTGCAAATCGCCCTCGGCCACGGCTTGCTGGCCGAACAGGGCATGGTGCCGGCCGCAGAAAAACGCATAACGCTGCCGCAGGAACAGCCGCTGTTCCAGGCGGGGCTGTGGTCGTCGATTGAGGCTCAGGCCCAGGGTCGCGGGTTTTTCCTGGAGGGCGCTGACGATGTCCGAGCTGCGCATGACTTCGATTTCCAGGTCCACCCGTGGGTGCTGGCGATGGAAACCGGCAAGGAAGTCATCGAAGCGATCGGAAAAGATCCGGCTGATCATCAGCAGCCGCACCTTGCCGATCACCTCGTCGGCGGGTTGTTCGAGGACGCCGCTGACCTGGGACATCTGGCCGTAGATTTCCCCGGCCAGTTGAAAGATCTGCTCGCCGACCTCGGTCAGGGCAAAGCGCGGCCCTCGGCGGGCGATCAACTGGCGCCCGAGTTGTTCTTCCAGGCGCTTGAGGGCCTGGCTCACGGCCGGCTGGGTCAGGTGCAGGCGGGCGGCGGCGCGGCTGATGCTCAGTTCCTGGCCGATCACCCGGAAGGTGCGCAGCAGGTTCCAGTCCAGGCGGTCATTGAGCAGGCGGTCGGACATGGTCGAAGGCTCTGGGAAGGGCAGGGGCTTGATAATAAGCGTGGCTAATAATCAGCATAATAAATAGAAAATTGACTAATTATAGCCCCGCGACGATAAATCCCTTCCAGACAAGCGCCGCCAGAGCGCCTGCGTGTTCACTATTCTCTCCTGCCAAAAAAAATAGCCAAGGAGCCTGATCCCATGAAGCTTGCCGCTTCTGCTCAACCACGCCGTGCCGCGGCCGCCGCCTTTATCGGCACCATGATCGAGTGGTACGACTTTTACATTTACGCCACCGCCGCCGCGCTGGTGTTCGGCGCCTTGTTCTTCCCCTCCGACGACAAACTGTTCAGCACCATGGCCGCCTTTGGCACCTTCGCCGTGGGGTTCTTCGCCCGGCCCCTGGGCGGGATCATCTTCGGCCATATCGGCGATCGCATCGGACGCAAGAAGTCCCTGGTCATCACCTTGCTGATGATGGGCGTGGTCACCGTGTGCATCGGCCTGTTGCCGACCTATGCCCAGATCGGCGCGCTGGCGCCGGTGCTGCTGGTGCTGCTGCGCATCGTCCAAGGCATTGCCGTGGGTGGCGAATGGGGCGGTGCGGTGCTGATGGCCGGCGAACATGCGCCCAAGGGCCGGCGCAATTTCTTCGCCTCCTTTGCTCAGCTCGGCAGCCCGGCCGGTTTGATCCTGTCGCTGCTGGCCTTCAGTGCCGTCACCCGCCTGCCTGAAGAGGCGCTGATGAGCTGGGGCTGGCGCCTGCCGTTCCTGGCCAGCGCGCTGTTGCTGCTGGTGGGGCTGGTGATTCGCCTGGGGGTCAACGAGTCGCCGGAGTTTCTGGCCAGCCGCGAACAGGCGCGGACCTCGGTACGCAAGGAGCAGGCGCCGGTGATGGAGGTGCTGCAGACCGCCTGGCGCCCGCTGTTGCTGTGCATCGGGGCCAATACCCTGGGGATCGCCGGGGTGTATTTCACCAACACCTTCATGATTGCCTACACCACCCAGCAGCTTGAGCTGCCGCGTTCGCTGATTCTCGAATGCCTGTTTGTGGTGGCGATCATTCAGTTCTGCATCCAGCCGTTGGCGGCCTGGACCGCCGAGAAGATCGGCGCCACGCGCTTCCTGTGCCTGGTGTCACTGCTGGCCATGGCCTCGCCGTACCCGATGTTTGTGCTGGTCAGCTCGGCCCAGGCGCCGCTGATCATCCTCGGTATCGCGCTGGCGGTGGTGTGCATGGCGTCCTTCTATGCGGTGATCGCCGGCTACGTCAGCGGCATGTTCGAGACCCGGGTGCGCTACACCGCGATTTCCCTGGCGTACCAGGTGTGCGGCGCGCTGGCCGGTGGCCTGACACCGCTGATCGGCACCTGGCTGGCCCATGAATTCGCCGGGCAATGGTGGCCGATGGCGCTGTTCTACAGCCTGATCGCCGCGGTGTCGCTGATCTGTGTATTGGCCCTGGCTCGGCGGCATGCCGCAGCCCAGCGCCTGGAAATGGCCGCAAGCGCCTGACTTATTCTGGAGAAGAACCCATGTTGAAAATCAATGGCGAACGCCTCTGGGCGAGTTTGATGGCCATGGCTGAAATCGGCGCCACGGCCCGTGGTGGCAGCTGCCGCCTGGCGCTGAGCGCCGAGGACCAGGCCGGTCGCGAACTGTTTGCCCACTGGTGCACCGAGGCCGGGCTGACCCTGAGTGTCGACCCGATCGGTAACCTGTTTGCCCGCCGTCCCGGCACCGACCCCCAGGCGGCCCCGGTGATGATCGGCAGCCACCTCGATACCCAGCCCGAAGGCGGACGGTTCGACGGGGTCTATGGCGTGCTGGCCGGGCTGGAAGTGCTGCGGCGCCTGGACGATTTGCAGATCCGCACCCGCAAGCCGCTGGAGGTGGCGGTGTGGACCAACGAAGAGGGCGCGCGCTTTACCCCGGCCATGTTCGGCTCGGCGGTGTTCACCGGGGTCATGCCGCTGGAGGCCGCACTGGCTGTGCGCGATGCCGCCGGCATCAGTGTCGCCGAGGCCTTGCAACGCACCGGATATGCCGGCCAGCGACCGCTGGGCGGGCCGGTGGATGCCTACTTCGAGGCACACATCGAGCAGGGGCCGATCCTCGAAGACAACGCCAAGAGCATCGGCGTGGTCAGCGGCGGCCAGGCGATTCGCTGGCTCGACGTACAGGTCGAAGGCATGGCCGCCCACGCCGGGACCACGCCGATGCCGCTGCGCAAGGATGCGTTGTATGGCGCCGCGCAGATGATCCTCGCGGTCGAGACCCTGGCGGCCGACTTCGCCCCCCAAGGCCTGACCACGGTGGGCGAGTTGAGCATTGCCAAGTCGTCGCGCAACACCATCCCGGGCGTAGTGCAGTTCACCGTGGACCTGCGTCATCACCAGGACCAGCAGATCGCCGCCATGGAACAGCAATTGCGCGAACGCCTGGAGGCCATTGCTCACCAGCGCGGCCTGCGGGTCAGCGTCAGCCCGCACTGGGTCAGCCCGGCCACGCCCTTCGACGCCCAATGCGTGGCCGCCGTGCAGCAGGCGGTGGATGGCCTGGGCTATCCTCAGCAGTCGATTGTCAGCGGCGCGGGTCACGACGCGATTCTGCTGGCGCGTTACTGCCCGACGGCCATGGTGTTTATCCCCTGTGTCGGCGGCCTGAGCCACAACGAAGCCGAAGACGTGCTGCCCCAGGATGTGCGCCAGGGCGCCGATGTATTGCTTAACGCCGTGCTGGCCCGAGCTGGCCAGGTTGAATAAGGAGAAGGTCATGCGCAGTTTTTTCCACCCCGAACAGTTGCTCCACCACCCACGCAGCTACTACTCGCGCGGCCAGATGCGCATACCCCAGGAGGTGCCGGAGCGCGCCCAGCGCCTGGTGCAGGCCGCACACTCCCTGGGCTTTGCCGTCGAGCAGCCACGGGATGCCGGGATGGCCCCATTGCTGGCGGTACACGGCGCGCCGTACCTGACGTTTCTGCAGGATGCGCACCAGGGCTGGAAGGACATCCCCGAAGACTGGGGCGATGAGGTGATGTCCAACATCTTCGTGCGTGAGCCCAATGCCCTGCGCGGGGTCCTGGCCCAGGCCGCGTGCTACCTGGCCGACGGCAGTTGCCCGGTGGGTGAGTCGACTTGGCGTGCAGCCTACTGGTCGGCGCAAAGTGCCATCGCCGGGGCCCAGGAATTGCTCGACGGTGAGCCGGCGGCCTACGCCTTGTGCCGCCCACCGGGCCACCACGCGCGGGCCGAAGCCGCAGGCGGCTTCTGCTACCTGAACAACGCGGCAGTGGCGGCCCAGGTGCTGCGGGAGAAATATGCCCGGGTCGCGGTGCTCGACACCGACATGCACCACGGCCAAGGCATCCAGGAGATTTTCTACCAGCGGGACGACGTGCTGTATGTCTCGGTGCATGGCGACCCGACCAACTTTTACCCAGGCGTGACCGGGTTTGCCGACGAGCGCGGCGAGGGACCGGGGACGGGCTATAACCTCAACCTGCCGATGCCCCACGGCGCCAGCGAAGGGGATTTCCTGGCCCAGCTGGAAACTGCGCTGGACGCGGTGCAGCGTTTCGGTGCCGAGGTGCTGGTGCTGTCCCTGGGCTTTGATATCTATGAGTTGGACCCGCAAAGCAAAGTGGCCGTGACCCGGGATGGCTTCGCCACCCTGGGTGAGCGGATCCGCAGCCTGGGTCTGCCGTGCCTGATCGTCCAGGAAGGCGGGTATCACCTGGAAAGCCTGGAGGACAATGCCCGGGCCTTCTTTGCCGACAGCGAGGCCTGGAAGCTCTGACCCGGGGCGATCCGCCTACGGGTGATAGCGCCCGAGGCCCAGGTCCCGCCGACCCGTCGCGGGGCCAGGGCAGACGGCGCTTGCCATTGGCTTGACGTTAACGTAAAGATGGCCCGGCGCCGCAACCCATGGCGCAGGTTTTGCTTGAAGGGAATGGGTGTCCGCGGTGCCGGGCCAAACTTTTCTTTACTGCCATCTGAACCGGGTGTAGACATTTGCCTTGGCTTGCGTGCTTCTCGCAACCCAAGGGAATGGATCGGGGAGGTACCGGGCGGACCGATTCGGAGCGCTTGATGACTCTTATAAAAACAAGAAACGCTGAACTGCCACACGAAGCCCGGCTGGCCCGGGAGAAGCTGCACCTGGAGGGCGAAGTCCCCGACGGTGTATTGCGCGCAGAAATCGATGCCTCATGGCGGCGCAGCCTCAGCCATGGCGTGCACTTCAATGGTCAGCACGAGCTGGCCCTGGAATCCAGCGCCAGCCTCGAGCTGCTGCTGTCCAGCAACCGCTTGTTGCTCGATGCCGCGATGCCGGCCATCGACTACCTGGCCGAGCGTCAGGGCAAGGACGGGCTGATCATCCTCGCCAACTCCGACGCCACCATCCTCGCGGTCGAAGGGCGTGCCGATCGCCTCAAGGGCAGCGGCTTGCAGGACATCACCCTCGGCGCCTGCTGGAGCGAGGCGGCCCGTGGCACCAACGCCCTGGGCACGGCCCTGGTGGAAGCACGGCCGACTCTGATCGATTGCGGTGAACACTACCTGGACCGCCTGAGTGATTTTTCCTGCACCTCGGTGCCCATCCATTGCCCCCAGGGCGAGATCCTCGGCGTGCTCGACCTGACCCGCGAAGGGCCGCTGGGAAGGGCCCAGGACAGCACCACGCTGCTGGCCATGGCGGTCAGCCAGATTGAAAGCCGGGTGTTCAACGCCACCTATCCCGAACAGATCGTCCTGGCCTTCCACAGCCGTCGGCAGTACCTCGAATCCCCCTGGCAGGGCTTGCTGGCCCTGAGCCTGGGCGGGCAGATCCTGGCGGTCAGCACCCAGGCCTGCCAATTGCTCAATGCACCGCGTGCGGCCCTGGTGGGGCGGCGCTGCGAGGAGTTCCTCGGGGTCGATGGCCTGCAACTGCTCGCGCGCTTGCAGCAAGGCGGCGTCGGCAGCCTGCAAACCGCCAAGGGCGAACTGTTCTACAAAACCCTGCGCGCGCCCCAGCGTTCGCTCAACCTCAGCAGCGCGCCGCGGGCCGTGCCCAAGGCCGCTCCCGTGCAACCGCCGCTGGAGCATCTGGCCGGCAGTAACCAGCGTTACGCCCGAGCCTTGCGCATGGCGCGCCAGGGCTTGGCCAACGCTTTGCCGGTGTTGTTGCTGGGCGAGACCGGCACCGGCAAGGAAGTGATTGCCCGGGCCCTGCACCTGGCCGGCAGCCGCAGCGACAAACCCTTTATCGCGGTCAACTGCGCGGCGATCCCCGAAGGCCTGATCGAGTCGGAACTGTTCGGCTACCGCGAAGGCGCCTTCACCGGTTCGCGCCGTGGCGGGATGATCGGCCGCCTGCAACAGGCTCACGGCGGCACGCTGTTTCTCGATGAAATCGGCGACATGCCCCTGGCCTTGCAGGCGCGATTGCTGCGGGTGTTGCAGGACCGCAAGGTGGCGCCCCTGGGCGCAGGTGAAGAGCAGGACATCGACGTCGCGCTGATCTGCGCCACCCACCGCGACCTCAAGCGCTTGGTGGAGGACAAACACTTTCGCGAAGACCTGTTCTACCGGGTCAATGGCATCAGTGTGATGCTCCCGGCCCTGCGCGAGCGCGAGGATTTCGGCGCGCTGCTGGGCGTCCTGCTCGGCAAGCTCGGCAGCCCCGGCGTGGCCTTGGCCGATGATCTGCGGCAACTGCTCGAGGCGTACCACTGGCCGGGCAATATCCGCCAGCTGGAGATGGTCCTGCGCACGGCCCTGGCCATGCGCGAAGAGGGCGAGAGCGCCCTGACCCTGGAGCATCTGCCGGACAGCATGCTCGATGAACTCAACGCCAGCGAACGGCCTCAGGCCGGCAGCATCCGCGAGAACGAGCTGGAACTGATCCGCAGTTCCCTGGACAGCCACCAGGGCAATGTCTCGGCGGCGGCCGACGCCCTGGGCATCAGCCGCGCGACGCTGTACCGCAAGCTCAAACAGTTGCGCAGTTGATGCGGCGCCTGATCGGCCGGCTGGTAGACAGCCCCAATCCCGAGGCCTTGCAGGGCGCGTTGCAGTGGTTATATGCCTTTGTCCGGCCCCATCGCCTGGCCATCGCCGGCCTGCTCGGGCTCTCGGCCTGTGCCTCGTCGCTGGTGCTGGTGCAGCCCTGGTTGACCAAGCTGTTGATCGACGACGGCTTGCTGGCCCGTGATTTTTCCATGCTGGTGCTGATCGCCGTGCTGATGATCGGCGCCGGCCTGCTGGGCACGGCGCTGTCCGGGATCAATCGCTACCTGCACACGCGGCTGTCCGGGCGCATTCTGTTCGCCCTGCGCGACGACCTCTATCAGCACCTGCAACGGCTGTCGCCGGGTTTTTACGGGCAGCGCCGGATCGGTGACCTGATGTCGCGGCTGGACGGCGATGTGGCCGAGATCCAGCGCTTCGCCGTGGACTCGCTGTTCTCGGCGGTCTCCAGCGTGATCGGCCTGGTGGTGGCCCTGGCCATGCTCTTGACCCTGTCCTGGAAACTCTCGCTGCTGGCCCTGGTGCTGATCCCGCTGGACGTGCTGTGGCTGCGCTGGATGCGGCGCAAGGTCGAGCGCGACGTGCGCCAGTTGCGCGAGCGTTCGGCGGACATGTCCTCGTTTATGGTCGAAACCCTGCCGGTGATGAAGTTTATCCAGAGCGCCGGCCAGCAGCAGCGCGAGGCACGGCGCCTGGACAGCCTCGGCAAGGGTTACATGCAGCAGTTGCTGAAGCTGCAAGTCACCGAGTTCTTCACCCAGGCGGTGCCCGGCACCCTGACCTCATTGTCCCGGGCCTGTGCCTTTCTGATTGGCGGCTACTGGGTGGTGCAGGGCACCTGGCAACTGGGGGCGCTGATTGCCTTTTCCACCTACCTGGGCATGGCGGTGGGACCGGTGCAGAGCCTGCTCGGCCTGTACGTGGCGATCCAGCGCATGACCGTGAGCCTGGGCCGGGTCATGGAACTGCGCGGCGAAGAACCCGGCATCAGCAACCCCGAGGCGCCGCTGCCGGTGCCGGAGCAGGGCGAGCTGCATTTCCAGAATGTGCACTTCAGCCACCCGGGGCGCGGCATGACCCTGCAGGGCATCGAAGCGCGGATTCCCTACGGCCGCAAGGTGGCACTCAGCGGCAGCTCGGGGGCGGGCAAAAGCACCCTGGTCGACCTGCTGCAGCGCCACCACGATCCGCAATCCGGGCAGGTGCTGCTGGGCGGTGTCGACCTGCGCCAGCTGGACCTGACGCAATTGCGCCGGCGGGTGGCGGTGGTCAGCCAGGATATCGTGCTGTTTCGCGGCAGCCTGGCGGACAACCTGGCCTACAGCGTGCCCGATGCTAGCCGGGAAGCCGTGGCCGCAGTGGCGCGGCTGGCGCAATTGCAGGGGCTGATCGAGTCCCTGCCCGAAGGCCTGGACAGCCCCCTGGGCGAGCGCGGCCAGCAACTCTCCGGCGGGCAGAAACAGCGCATCGCCATTGCCCGGGCCCTGCTTCAGGATCCGATGATTCTGGTGCTGGACGAAGCCACCTCGGCGGTGGACGAAGCCACTGAACGTGAGGTGATCGAGGCCATCGACCGGTTGTTCGCCGGTCGCACACGGATCCTGATCAGTCACCGGCCTTCGACCCTGGCCGATGCCGATCTGCGTTTTACCTTGCAGGACGGGGTACTGCGCACAGTGGAGGTGGCCCATGCAACCTGAGCTGCGCATCGGCGTGATCGACAGCGGCCATGCCGCTCATCAGCGAGTGGCGGGCGGACGGCGTTTCTTCCTGCAACCGGATGGGGTCGGCGGCGACCCATTGCAGGAGGATGCCCTGGGCCACGGCAGTGCGGTGGTCGAGGCCATCGGCCTGCGTGCACCCCGCGCGCGGCTGTATGTGGCCCAGGTCTTCGATCAGCGCGGGGTCACCAGCGCTGCGCAAGTGAGCGCCGCGCTGTACTGGCTGCTGGAGCAGGACGTACGGCTGATCAACCTGAGCCTGGGCCTGCGCCAGGATCGCGAGTTGCTGCGCCAGGCCTGCGCCGCCGCCGAGGCCCGCGGCGTGCTGCTGTGCGCGTCCAGCCCGGCCCAGGGCGAGGCGGTGTTTCCGGCCAATTACCCCGGGGTGTTGCGCGTCACCGGCGATGCGCGGTGCAGCGCGCAGCAGTGGTCATGGCTCAATAGCGCCCAGGCGGATTTCGCCGCCTGCGTGCGCGGCAGCAGCCCGGGGCAATCCGGTGCCAGCCTGGGGTGCGCGGCCCTGAGCGGGCATATCGCCGCTTACCTGGGCGCCCACCCGGACGCCGGCAAGGCCCAGGTCCTGCAGTGGCTGCAGGACAACGCCCACTATCGGGGCCCGGAACGCCGGCACGTGCCATGCACGCCATCCTGATCCTCGGCGCGGGGCCGGCCGGGGCCGCGGTGGCCCTGGGGCTGCGTCGCCTCGGCTACCCGGTGACCCTGATCAGCGACTGGCGGCGTTTTCCAGCCCTGGAGGGCGTTTCGGTGCGGGTCCTTGAAGCCTTGCGCGGTGCCGGCCTGGAACAGGCGCTGGCCCAGGCCCTGCAACCTTCCCAGCGACGGGTGGCGTGGAACGGCGAGGAGCATGCGCAGAACATCGAATACCTGCTGGACCGCCCGGCGTTCGACCGCGGCCTGCGGGAGGCCTTGCGCGAGGCCGGCGTGCAACTGATCGAGGGCCGGGTGCTGGGTGTGCAGTCCACTGAGGCCGGGCATCGGGTCCAGGTGCAAGGGCAGGCCGAGCAGATTGGCGAATTTTTGGTGGAGGCCCGTGGGCGGCAGGCGCCGGGGCTGGACAAAGGTCTGCGCCAAGGCGCCGGCAAGGGCATGCGCGGCCCGGAAACTGTCAGCCTGCTCAATCGTTGGCAAGGCCCCGCCGGCAGCGCCGCCAGCGCGGTGTACAGCCTGGAGGATGGCTGGGCCTGGATGGCCCGGCGCGCCGATGGCCAGTGCTACTGGCAACTGACCCTGGATGTGGCCAGCGCCGGGCTGCCGGGCAAGGCGCAGTTGCCGGAGTACTGTCGCCAGCGCCGCCAGGCGTCGGCCATGGCCCGGGAGTTTTTTGCCGATGGCGAGGAGCAGCAATTGCACCTGCATGCCCGCAGCAGCACGGCGATCCTCAACCCCCAGGTGTGTGGCGCCCGCTGGCTGCGGGTCGGCGACGCAGCGATGGCCGTGGACCCCTTGTCCGGCAATGGCATTTTCCAGTCCCTGTCCTCGGCCTTGCAGGCCCCGGCGGTGATCAACACCCTGTTGCAGCGCCCACAGAACGGGGCGCTGGCGCAGCGTTTCCATGGGCAACGGGTGGAGCATCTGTTCCAGCGTTTCGCCCGTATCGGCCGGGATTTCTACGCCGAAGAGCAGCGCTGGTCCGAGCAGCCGTTCTGGCAGGCCCGCCGACAGTGGCCGGACCGGCAGCAGGCCCACGCCAGCGTGGATTTTGCCGCCTTGCGCATCGAGCGCGCGCCGGTGTTGCGTGATGGCCTGGTGGATGAAGCCGAAGTGGTGGTCACCCCGGATCAGCCCCTGGGGATCTGGCATGTGAAGGGGGTGGAGCTGGCGCCGCTGTTGCGCCGCTTGCGCAGCCAGGGCGCGACCCAGGCCCTGGCGCAACTGAGCCCGGAGCAGGATCGGGTGATACGTGGCTGGTTGCTGTCTCAGGGGTATCGGCCTTAAGCCCTGCGCCCACGTCCGCGAAACACCCAACCAATGGCAGGAGCGGTCTGGCTCGTGATCCGCACCGCCGCCATCGAACCTGGTCATGGCTGAAAAAAACCGGGGGCTCAAGCAGCCCCCGGTGTGCACTGGCCAGCGGTCAGTTATGAGGGTTGAGGTACACCCGCTGGCCGCCTTTCCAGGTTTCGCAGACTTTGATGTCGCGAATCTGGGTGGCCGGGAACTTCTCGTCCAGCGGGTCCTGATCGAGGATCACGAAGTCGGCGAAGTTCTGATCCTGCAAGGACCCGGTCCAGGCCTCGGCATGGCACTGCCAGGCGGCGTCGTAGGTGATGGCTTTCAACGCCTGCTTGCGGGTCAGGCACTCGCCTTCATTGAGGATGGGTTGCAGGCGCGGATCGTCGATAAAGGTCGGGTCCACAACACTTTTGCGGATGCCTTCCATCTTGCGGGTGATCGCCTGCTCCATCGAGCGCAGGGGCCCCAGGGGGGTGACCGAGTAGTCGCTGTGCAGGGAGATCCGCAGTTTGTAGTCCAGGGCCGACTTGCAGAGGTCGAGCATCTCCTCGGCCTTTTTTTCGAAAATGGCTTTATCGAAGGCGTAGCCCCAGTACCCGACATGGCCAATCAGAAAGCTCGGCGACAGGCCCAGTTGCTGCATGGTCTCCAGGGTGCTTTTGTTCAGCAGCGAGCAGTGTTCGATGCGATGGCGCTTGTCCAGGCCGCTCTTGCCCTGCAGGGCGAGGCCATAGGCTTTCAGGGTGAATTCGATGGCCCGATCGCCGTTGGCATGAATCATCAGCGGCCAGCCTTTTTTCACCGCCGCGTGGATGAATTCCCTGTATTTGACCGGGAGAGCTGTCGGGGTGTCTTCGCCCTTGTCGCAGAAATTGAAGTTGCCCACCGGGCGGTCGTTGGTCTGGCAGCAGTAGTCCGCGATCTGGTAGCCGGTCAAGCCCTGGTTGGAGCCATCCGAGATCACCTTGATCGAGCCTTGATACATGTATTTGGCCTCTTCCCGCGTGGCCGGTCGGTAATCGGGCAGCAGTTTGAGGATTTCCAGCGAGTTGTTGCAGGAGGCGGCGTAGCCGATCCGCAGCTTTCTGGGGTGCGTCAGGAAGTAGGCGTTCAGTACCAGCTTTGACAGGGGATCCACCATCGCGTCGTACAGCAGGGTGATCCCGCGGCTGGAAGCGGTGTCGAAGAAGGTGTCGAGGCGCTTGAAAATCTTCAGCATTTCCAGCTTCTGCTTGGCGGGAATCGACAGGATCCCGGCCACTATCTGGGTTTCCTGCAGCACACCGTTCTCGGCCATGACCCCGGTTCGTTCATGAACCAGATCCCTCGCCGCCGTGTTCATGTAGGCGGTGTGCATCGACGCGCTGATCAGCAGCATCGGACGCTTGGACTCGATGGTGTCCAGGTAGCCCTCTTCGGGCGTGTCGCCACATTGCAGGGTAATCAGTTGGTTCAGGCCGCCCTCAACCACCTTGAACGGCATCAGCGCCGGATCGACCAGGTGCCCGAGGATCCAGCTCGAACTGTCCTCGGGCAGGTTTTTCTGAATGGTTTTCGTCAGCCAGTCCCAGGTATAGAGCGGCCGCAGGCGCTGGCTTTTTTTCTCTGTGTGCGGGTCGGTATCGGCGTCGTCGGGCTCGATCGCGCCCAGGTTCAACCAGCCATCCATGGCGCAGCTTTGCACGATGTGGGCGTGGGGCTCGACCAGGCCGGGCAGCAGGGTCTTGCCGTGCAGGGACTGTTTCTTGTAGTCGATGCCCAGGGCCTGCATGCGGGCTTCGACGTCGGCCAGGGTGCCGGAGGCGACCACGTCGCCGGCATGGATGCCCAGGGCGTCGACCCGATCGTCCATATTGCCGTCGCGCAAGGGGTAGATGATGCCGTCATGAAACACCAGGGACTCGCCGTTCGGGTCCTTGACCGGGCCATGTGCGGCGTTGGGGTGGCTGGCGATATAGCTGGCGGGGTCGAGGGTGTCTTTTAGCGCCTCCCAGACGGGGTTGTGGCAACCGCACTGGATGTAATCGTGATCATTTCCATTTGATCCCATGATGCTTTCCTCAGGTTTTCGGTGGTGATGAGGCGTTGTGGGTGGATGAGCCGGGACTCCTCAAGCGAGGTAGCGAGCCGGCTCGGGCTGAGCGTAGCAGCGCTTTGCGCCGTGCACAGGGCGGTCGTCGGCAGGCGCCGGACCACCTCCGGCGCCCCTGGCGGGGAGCATTTCCTCTAGCGCTGGCCGCCAGGATTTGCCTGATCAACCGAGGGTTCCCGGTAGTTGCCGATCAGAGCTTGATCAGCACCGATTTCAGCTCGGTGTAGTGCTCGATCGCCGCGTAGCCCATTTCCCGGCCGACCCCGGACATTTTGTAGCCGCCAAAGGGCAGTGCCGGGTCCAGGGCGCTGTGGCAATTGACCCAGACCGAGCCGGACTTGATCCGCGGGATCATCCGATGCACCGCCGCCAGGTCGTTGGACCAGATGCTCGCCCCCAGGCCGTAGGGGCTGTCGTTGGCCATGCGTAGGGCGTCGGCTTCGTCGTCGAAGGGGATCGCCACCAATACCGGGCCGAAGATTTCCTCCTGCACCAGGGAGTGTTTCTGGTCGACGTCGACAATCACTGTCGGCTTGACGAAATACCCCGGCCCGAACTGCTCACCGCCACAGGCGATGGTGGCGCCGCTTTCGCGGCCCATTTCGATGTAGCGGTAGACCCGCTCCTGTTGCCGCGCCGAGATCAGTGGGCCCATGTCGACGCTGGGGTCCAGGCCGTTGCCGAGCTTCATGGCGTTGGCGATGCCGGCGATATCGGCCACCACGTTGTCGAAATGCTTGCGCTGCACATACAGCCGCGAACCGGCGCAGCAGACCTGGCCCTGGTTGAAGAAAATCGCGCTGGCAGCGCCGGCGGCGGCACTGCCCAGGTCTGCGTCGGCCATGACGATGGTCGGCGATTTGCCGCCCAGTTCCAGGGTGACCCGGGTCATGGAGTCCATGGCGATCTTGCCGATTTCCTTGCCCACGGCGGTGGAGCCGGTGAAGGTCAGCTTGTCCACCAAAGGGTTGTGGGTCAGGGCCGAGCCGGCGGTGATGCCGGTGCCGGTGACCACGTTGAACACGCCTTCGGGGTAGCCGGCTTCGAGCACCAGTTCGGCCAGTTTCAGGGCGCTGAGCGGGGTTTCATCCGCCGGCTTGAGGACCACGGTGCAGCCGGTGGCCAGGGCCGGGCCGAGCTTCCAGCAGGCCAGTAGCAGCGGGAAGTTCCAGGCCACGATGGCGCCGACCACGCCCACCGCTTCGCGACGGATAAAACTGTGGAACTGGTCGTCCGGCATCAACGGCAGCGAGACCTCGACGCTGGAACCCTCGATCTTGGTCGCCCAGCCGGCCATGTAGCGCAGAAAATCGATGGACAACTGCACATCCATGACCTGGGCCACCGCCGCGCTTTTGCCGTTGTTCAGGCATTCCAGCTGCGCCAGCAACTCGGCATCGCGCTGCATCAGGTCGGCGAGTTTCCACAGCAGGTTCTGCCGCTCGCGAGGGCGGGTGCGGGTCCAGGCCGAATCGTCGAAAGTGTGCCGGGCGGCGAGGACTGCGCGGTCTACATCGTCAACCGTGGCGCGTGGCACCAGGCACAGTTGCTCGCCGGTGGCCGGGTTGCGCAGGGGCATGGTCTGGCCATCGGCGGCCTCGACCCATTCGCCGCCGATCAACATGCGCGGCGCGCGCTGGATAAAAGCCGTGGTGGCCGGGAGCAGAGAAGAAACAGACATGGCAAGACCTCTTGTTGGGCATGAGGCAAGGTCTTTCGCAATGGCTGTGCCAGTTGTGCCATCGGCGTCCAGGCCGCCGTTTTGCAGGGCCTGGCGCCCGCCGAGGGGCAAGCCGGCGGGGCCTTGTGTTCGCAAACTGCGACAGCCTGTGAGACGGGGGAGACGATAGAGCTCAGGTAGCCGCTGCCGCCAGGCTGCGCTGGCCGGGATGGGCGGCGTGGGGTGTCAGGTGTATTTGGGGGGTGAGTGAGGGCCAGCGCAGCCTTCGGCAGCGGCTACGGTATGGGGGCGCCGTGGCGGTTATAGGTGCAGCCAGGCCAGGCCTCCCAGCAGCACGCTGGCGCTGGCGGCGGTGTAGGCGAGTTTTTTCAGCCATTCCTTGCGGGTCAGCAGGGTGATGGCGGCCAGGGAGATGGCGATCTGAATCGCGGTCATGGCCTGGGCCCAGCGATGGTGCTGATGCAGGGCGGCTTCGGATTTGTCGTCCCACTCGCGGGCTTGCGCTTCCAGGGCTTCGGCTTGCTGGCGCAGCCCTTCCTTCTGCTCCTGGTAGCGATGGGCCTCGCCGGCGTAATGCGCGGCATCGAGCCCGGGGATGTGCACTGCCAGTTCCGCCAGGTTCTGGCGGCTGGATTTGGCCTGGTAGTAGTTCCACTGGTTGGCGGCTTCGGTCTTCTTCATTGCCGCATTGTTCTTGTCCATCGCCGCTTCACTTTCGGTGGACCCCGCCTGGTAGCTGAGCAGTGCGCCCAGGGTGGCCATGATGGCGGTCATCACCGCGATCTTGCTGGCAAAGGTATCGCTCAGGGCATGGGCGTGTTCGGCCACGTGTTCCAGGTGTTTCTCGTGGGGGCTGGGCACTTCGAAGTCTTCGGTCATGGCCGTGATCTGCGGGAGGGGAGAAAGTATCAAATTGTAACTGCGGCCCTGGACCTGCGTTGCCGTAGCCGGCTTCTGTTCAGCTTCCCGACAGCCCGCACGGGATTGGGTTGAACTGCCGCCTCGGCGCCAGGGTCTAGGCAAAGATGGCCCCATAAACCTGGAGGATTGCCCTTGAACATATTCGAAGCCCTGCGCGAAAGTCACGACCGGCAGCGCAGCTATGCCGAGGCTCTGGTGCGCACTTCAGGCGACACCCCCGAGCGCACCGCAGCCTATGCCCAGCTCAAGGCCGAGTTGCAGGCCCACGAGACGGCCGAAGAGCGGTTTTTCTACGTGCCGCTGATGGAGCACGACAATGGCGTCGACCTCAGCCGCCATGCGATCTCCGAGCACCACGCGATGGATGAGTTGATGGAAGAGTTGGACGAGACCGAGATGTCGAGCCCGGCCTGGCTGGCCACGGCGAAAAAACTATCGGAGAAGGTGCATCACCATCTGCATGAAGAAGAGCAGAAGTTCTTCCAGATGGCCGGCAAGATCCTCGACGACAAGCAGAAGGACCAATTGGCCAATGGCTACGTCAAGGAGTACGAGCAGCAGTTGACCGCCAATTGACCCCGGTAGTCGGCCCCAGACGCCGCCTGGCAGCGGGCCTGGGGCTGACGGCTAGCGGTTGAAACGCTCCACCAGCGAGTACTGGGTAGTGGCGGTCTGGGTCAGTTCCTGGCTGACCTGTGCCGAGTGATGGGCCTGTTCCGACGATTGGTCGGCCAGCTCGGCAATGGTGCTGATGTTGCGGCTGATCTCCTCGGCGACGGCGCTTTGCTCTTCTGTGGCAGCGGCGATCTGGGTGGTCATTTCAGTGATGTTAGCCACCGCTTCGCTGATCCCCACCAGGGCCTTGTCGGCCTCCAGCACCCAGGCCACGCCTTCTTCGGCCTGACGCTGACCGTGCTCCATGGTTTGCACCGCGTTATTGGACGAGCTCTGCAACTTGCTGATCAGGTCGTGGATTTGCGTGGTGGATTCGGCCGTGCGCTGCGCCAGTTGACGGACTTCATCGGCGACCACGGCAAACCCGCGCCCCATGTCCCCGGCCCGGGCCGCCTCGATCGCGGCGTTCAGGGCCAGCAGGTTGGTCTGGTCGGCAATGCCTTTGATCACATCGACCACGCTGCCGATCTGGTTGCTGTCGCGGGCCAGTTGGGCCACGGTTTCCCCGGTTTCCCCGACCACGTTGGACAGTTTCTGGATCGCCTCGCGGGTATCGCGGGCCACTTCGCGGCCACGGCGGGTCAGCACATTGGCTTCCTGGGTGGCGTCGGCAGTGCGTTGCACGTGGCTGGCGACTTCCTGGGTGGTGGCGGCCATCTGGTTGACCGCGGTCGACACCTGTTCGGTTTCGGCGCGCTGGCGGTCCAGGCCGCGGGAGCTGTCGACCGCCAGGCTGCCTGCGCGGCGCGCCTGTTCGGTGAGCTGTTCGGCGGTGTCCTGCAAGCGCGTGAGGCAGGTTTTCAGGCGGGCATCCTGGCTGACAAAGGCCGTCTCCAGCCGCCCCTGGTCACCCTGTTGATCGCTGTACATCTGCGCCAGCAGCCCATCACACGTGGAGGCGTCGGCCAAGTGCAGCAAGCGCTGGGCCGCAGCCTGCTGGCGCTGCCAGGCGAACAGCCCGAGGGGCAGCGACACCACGGCGCTCAGGGCAAAGGCCAGGGGCGGGGCAAGCAGGGTGGCACTCAGGCTGCCGATCAGGGCCATGGCCAGCAACGGCAGCCAGCACAGCAGCGCCGGTTGCCAGCGCTGGCGGCTCGGGATTGCTGCGCGGCCCTGGTTCAGACGCTGGTACAGCGCTTGCGCGCGGCGGATCTGGTCGGCGGTGGGCTTGACCCGTACCGACTCGTAACCGACCACCTGGCTGCCTTCGAAAATCGGCGTGACGTAGGCGTTGACCCAATAGTGGTCGCCGTTTTTCGAACGATTCTTGACGATCCCCATCCACGGATTGCCCAGCTTGAGGGCCGCCCACATATGGGCAAAGACCGCGGGCGGCACGTCCGGATGGCGCACGATATTTTGCGGCGCGCCAATCAGGTCGGCCCGATCGAAACCGCTGATTTCGACGAACGCGTCGTTGCAGTAAGTAATGACTCCGCGAGCATCGGTGGTCGAGATGAGTTTTTGCTGTGCGGCGAGCGCCACCTCACGTTGGGTGACGGGTTGATTGTTTCTCATTGCTGTTGCTCCCTGGATCCTGTGCAAACACCATCGGCAGACGCGTGCGATTACTGAGTTTTGTCTTCAAAAAAACCTTAAATAACAATTGGTTGCCTAAGGCTTTCTGGCGCTTCGGATCTGCTGAGCTGGGTTTTCCGTTGTCTGGAACAAGCTGAAAAACGGTCCACCTGCAAAAACAGGCCCGCGTGTTGGCGGGCCTGGCTGGGTTTTTTGCAAGTGACGACTATCAATCTAGGCGAGTACCAGAAAAAGCGCCGGGACTTTGGGACATGTCCGATGGAATGCCCCGGGCCATAGACCTATATTGCTGCAGCTCGCCCAGCCTAAGGGGGGTGTTTCGACATCAAGCAACACGGTCGAAATAAATGGGCGAGCTTCTTTTCTCTCTCTGCCGGTTCCTGGCAGATCACCTGCTCAAGACGTTTCAGGCACTGCCCATCGGGCGGTGTTTTTGCGCTGGGCGTGTTTCACCTAGGGCCTGGCGCCGAGCATGCGTTCGATCTGCTGCCACAGGAGCGGGTCGTTGAAATCCTCGATCACCAGATGGGCGCCGGCGGCGAGCAGGGTTTCGCGGCTTTGGCTGGTGGCCAGGCCCACGGTGAAAATCCCTGCCTTGACTGCGGCGGTCAGGCCGGGAATCGAGTCCTCGAAGGCCAGGCTGCTGTCGGCCCGTGCGTTCAGGCGCTCAAGGCCGGTGAGGTAGGGCAGGGGATCGGGCTTGGCCCGGGGCAACTCTTCGGCCACCAGCACGGTCTCGAAACGCTCGCGCAGGCCCAGTACCTGCAACATGTGCTCGGCGTTGGCGCGCGGCGCGTTGGTCACCACGCACATGCCGATACCTTGCTCGCGGGCGAAGTCCAGCAGGCGCACCAGGCCTGGCATCGGGGTCAGTTGGGGCGACAGTTGGCGAAAGCGCACTTCCTTGCGGTCGGCGAAGGCTTCATGTTCAGCCACCGACCGGTGTGGAAACAGGTAGCGGCACATATTGGCATTGGCCTGGCCACTGACGTGGGCTTCGAACTCGTCGGCGGTAAACACCCGGTCGTCCTCCTCCAGCAGCAATTGTTGCAAGGCCAGAAGGTGCAATTGGTCGGTATCGGTCAGGGTGCCGTCGAGGTCGAAAAGCAGAGCATTGAGCATGTCGGGGTTCCTGTCTGGCCACGTCCGGGCCGGTGGGCTGAAGCGGTTAAGCGCGCATCCTAGCAGGCTTGCCCGATCAGCGGACCAGGCGCTTCGGGTTGCGCCTCGTCCCGTGCGTCGCGCTCGACACAATCGGCCTTTACAGGCGCGGCGCCTGCGCCATGCTGCTGTATCAGACTGAGAACCGTGTCGCGAAATTGAACGGCAGCCCGGGCCCGGAACTGCCCCGTATTGTCACCAGGCGCCGACAAGCCTTTGATTCAGTGAACAATAATAAGCTGGCACGCTCCGTGTATTGCTCACCGCAGACGTTTCTCTTGCCTCCATGACCGGCCTTGCCGGGCGTGGCAGAAACCATAAAAACGACACACTAAAAATAAGAAAGCTCCGTGGGAGGTTTGACGTTGATGAAGAGAAAAATCCGAGCAGGCATGACCAGCGGCCTGCTGGCGATGGCTGTATGCAGTGCCTTGCATTCCCCGCCCACACTGGCCGCGCGCGATGCCCCCAGCATCCTCCGGGAAACCTGCCAGGGCTGCCACACGCCCGAGGCCGACAATGGCCTGAGCCGCATCAGCCACCAGCGCAAGACCCCCGAAGGCTGGCTGATGAGCATTGCCCGTATGCAGACCATGCATGGCTTGCAGATCAGCGATGACGACCGGCGCACCCTGGTCAAATACCTGGCCGACACCCAGGGCCTGGCGCCCAGCGAAACCGATGGCGTGCGCTACGCCCTGGAGCGGCGCCTGAACACCGTTGAGCAGTTCGACGAACAGACCAGCCAGATGTGCGGCCGCTGCCACTCCGGCGCGCGGGTCGCGCTGCAACGGCGGCCGGCCGAGGAATGGGAGCGGCTGGTCAACTTCCACCTCGGGCAATGGCCGTCCCTGGAATACCAGGCGCTGTCCCGCGACCGGGACTGGTTCGATCTCGCCCGCAAGGACATGGTGCCGCTGCTGGCCAAGCGTTACCCCCTGGACAACCCGGCCTGGAAGCAATGGCTGAGCCGTGCGCCCAAGGCCGAAGCCCTGGTGGGCGACTGGAGCTTCAGCGGTCACCTGCCGGGCAAGGGTGAACTGGCCGGGGTCATGAGCGTCGCCGCCGACGGCAGCGATCAGTTCAAGGTCAGCGTCAAGGGCCGGTACGCCGACGGCAGCCCGTTCAATGGCGAGGGCAGTGCGATCCTCTACAGCGGCTACGAATGGCGCGGCAACGTCAGCATCGACGGCGTCACTATGCGCCAGGTATTCGCCGCCCAGGGCAACGTCCTGCAAGGGCGGATGTTCGAGGCCGAGCACGACGAACGCGGCCTGGACTTTATCGCCGCCAAGCAGGGCTCCAGCCGTTTGCTGGCGGTGCAACCGGGCTACCTCAAGGCCGGCAGCGAAACCGAAGTGACCCTGATCGGCAGTGGCCTGCAAGGCCAGCCGGACTTTGGCAAAGGCGTGCAAGTGCTCGAAGTCGTCAGCCACAGCCCGGAGCAGATCAAGGTCCGGATCAAGGCCGCGGCCAATGCCCAGCCGGGCCTGCGCGCGGTCAGCGTGGGCGCGCTCAAGGGCGTGAACCTGGCGCTGTACAGCGCCATCGCCGAAGTCAAGGTGGTGCCGGCGTTCTCGGTGGCACGCATTGGCGAAGGCGGCGGGTCGACGCCCAAGGTCCAGGGGCGGTTCGACGCCGAAGCCTGGGGCAAGGGCGCCGATGGCAAGCCGTATCGCATCGGCGTATTCCCGGCGCAGTGGAAGGTCGAGGCCTTCGACGAGCGCGCCAAGGAAGACGAAGACGTCAAGTTCGCCGGGCAGATGCAGGCTGACAGTGGCGTGTTCACCCCGGGCGACGCCGGGCCGAACCCGGCGCGCAAGATGTCCACCAACAACGCCGGCAACCTCAAGGTGATCGCCGCCGTCGACGACTCAGGCCAGTCCCTGACCGGCGAAGGCCACCTGATCGTCACCGTGCAACGTTGGAACAATCCACCCATTCCATGAGTTGTTCGATGCCTTGGGCTGTAACGACTTTTCTGGAATGACCGCCGCCCCTGAACCCCGGGGTGAGCACAGGAGATTGCGATGGGCGCTATTTTGAATCTGGTCGAGCGCAACCTGCACGAAGTGCAGGTGGACGCCGACCGCATGCTGTTCCATATCCCCAGCAGTTCGCTGTTTGCCAGCGATGCACTGACCGGCAGCATCATCGATGCCTTGCGTGGCCCGGGTTGCTCTTCGGACGACCTGGTCCAGCGCCTGGCCAGCCACTATGGCGGCGCTGAAGTGGTCGAGACCCTGCGCGAGCTGATGGCCCTGGAACTGGTCAGCGACGGCTCGCCACTGACCCCGGACATCGGCACCAAGCGGGTCGAGCGCACGGCGATCAACACCGTGGTGCTCAACGTCAACACCGGCTGCAACCTGAGTTGCACCTACTGCTACAAGGAAGACCTGGACAAGCCCTCGGCCGGCAAGAAGATGGAGATCGACACCGCCGTGGCCTCGGTGGAGATGCTGCTCAAGGAATCGCCGGACGAAGAGCGCTTCACGGTGGTGTTTTTCGGCGGCGAACCGCTGAGCAACCGCAAGCTGATCGAGTACATGGTCGACTACTGCGAGAAGCGTTTTCGCGAGGCCGGCAAGTTCGTCGAGTTCGTCATGACCACCAACGCCACCTTGCTCACCGAAGACACCGTGGACTACCTCAATGCCCACCGCTTCGGGCTCTCGGTGAGCATCGACGGGCCCAAGACCGTGCACGACCGCAACCGCATCACCGTGGGCGGGCAGGGCACCTATGACGTGGTGCGGCGCAAGGCCGAAATGCTGCTGTCGCGCTACAACAGCCGGCCGGTGGGCGCGCGGGTAACCCTGACCACCGGGGTCACCGACGTCGAGACCATCTGGGATCACCTGTTCAACGAACTGGGTTTTGCCGAAGTCGGTTTCGCCCCGGTGACCTCGGGCGATATCAGCAGCTTCAACCTGTCGAGCGAGGAGTTGATCGAAGTCTTCGCCAACATGAAGAAGCTGGGGCGGCGTTACCTGGAGGCGGCCCTGGAGCACCGCAATATCGGTTTCTCCAACCTGCACCAGCTGATCACCGACATCCACGAGGGCCACAAAAAGGCCCTGCCGTGCGGCGCCGGGCTGAAGATGCTGGCGGTGGACCACAAGGGCGAACTCAACCTGTGCCACCGCTTTACCGGGTCGTCCCTGCCGACCTTCGGCAACGTCCACAGCGGGGTCAAGCAGGTGGAGTTGAATGACTTCCTGTCCCAGCGCCTGGACCGCACCAACACCGGCTGCGAGGACTGCCAGATCCGCAACCTGTGCTCCGGCGGCTGTTACCACGAAAGCTATGCGCGCTACGGCGACCCGACGCACCCGACCTATCACTACTGCGAACTGATGCGTGACTGGGTGGATTTCGGCATCGAGGTCTACACCCGGATCATGGCTCACAACCCTGCGTTCATCAGCAGTTACATCACTCCGCGCAAGGCCCACTGATATGAAACATCTCAAGCCGATCAACAACAAAGCCCAGAAGCTGGAACAGGCCGCCGCCGAAAACCGCATCGAAGAAGTGGTGGCGATGAACTCCGTGGCCGGTTGCGCCTCGACCACCGACCCGGGCTGGGAAATCGACGCCTTCGGTGGCGTGTCCTCGCTGTGCCAGCCGATGGAAGCCGACCTCTATGGCTGCTCCGACCCTTGCTGGTGGCCGGCCCAGGTGCCGGACATGATGAGCACCTACCCCGACTGGAACAAGGACGCCCAGGCTTCCAACGACAACTGGCGCAACCTCGGCACCGTCTTCCCCAAAGACAAGTAACCGGACAGCACAAGGATTCCAGCATGCGAGCTATCACAGTATGCGGCCTGGCCGCCGGCGCGGTTCTCAGCGCCTGTTCCATCACCGCGTTGGCTGATGAGGGCCTGGCCCTCAACAGCGGTCACGAATACATGGTGACCACCAACTACCCGAACAACCTGCACGTCCTCGACCTGGCCAGCGACAGCCTGTACAAGACCTGCCAACTGCCCGACGCCTTCGGCCCGGGCACGGTACAGCTGTCGCCGGACCGCAAGATCGCCTATGTGTTGAACAACCATTACGCCGATGTCTACGGCGTTGAGCTCGACAGCTGCAAACAGGTGTTCCACGCCAGCATCACCCAGCAGCCGGGGGAGAAGGCCCGCTCGATGTTCGCCTTCACCGTCAGCCACGACGGTAAGGAGCTGTACACCGTGGCCAACCCGACCCAGATGCTCAACGACCGCTACGAGGTCAAGCAGCCACGACTGGATGTCTACGCCACCGACGCCGGGATGAACGCCAAGCCGCTGCGCAGCTTCCCCGCGCCGCGCCAGCTGACCATCATGCAGAGCGGCGACGACGGCACCCTGTATGTGGCCGGCGCCGATGTGTACAAGGTCAACGTACAGACCGGCAAGTTCGATGTGCTGATCCCCAGTCGGCACTGGAAACGCGCCAACTACAGCGCCCCCGACGTGCTCTACGTGTGGAACCAGCAGACCTTCCGCCATGACTTCTCGCTGCTCTACACCGCCGCCAAGTTCAAGGACAAGAAGCAGGACCCGGCCACCGCCGACTACCTCTACGGGCTGTTCAGCGTCGACCTGAAAACCGGCAAGACCGAAACCACCGACTTCGGCCCGCTGACCGAAATCTACTTCAGCGGCATGCGCTCGCCCAAGGACCCGAACCTGATGTTCGGCGTGCTCAACCGCCTGGCTAAGTACGACATCAAGCAGAAGAAGCTGATCCAGGCGGCAACCCTCGATCACTCCTACTACTGCATTTCATTCAACAAGGCGGGGAGCAAGATCTACCTGGCGGGGACCTTCAACGACGTGGCGATTTTCGACGCCGACAGCATGAAGCAGATCGGCAGCATCAAGCTGCCGGGTGGTGACATGGCGATCACCACGGCGCAGATCTTCGTCCGCTAGACCCGCCCACCTGGCGCGGGGGGGGGGGGGGGGGGGGGGGGGGGGGGGGGGGGGGGGGGGGGGGGCGGGGCGGGGGGGGGGGGGGGCGGGGGCGGCGGGGGGGGGGGGGGGGGGGGGGGGGG
>NZ_JBLZOM010000014.1:0-41138 GCF_049199125.1 Pseudomonas sp. QD4 | reverse complement strand
TTCTGCCTGCCCCCGGGGGGGGAATGGGGGGGGGGGGGGGGGGGGGCGGCTCGGGGGGCCCCGGGGTGGGGGCGGCCGGTGGGGGGGGGCGCCAGGCTGTTTTACTGCGCGGTGCGGCTCACGTCACGCAGCGGCTTGCCACGTACCGGGGCGTCGCCGGCCACGAAGTAGTCGGCGGTGCTGCGTGGCAGAGGCTGGCGGCCACGGATCTTGTCGGCGATTTTCTCGGCGATCATGATCGTCGGCGCGTTGAGGTTGCCGGTGGTGATGATCGGCATGATCGACGCATCGACCACCCGCAGGCCCTGCATGCCATGCACACGACCTTCGCCATCGACCACGGCCATCTCGTCGGTGCCCATCTTGCACGAGCAGGACGGGTGGAACGCGGTTTCGGCGTGCTCGCGGATGAATTTATCCAGTTGCTCGTCGGTCTGGACGTCGATGCCCGGGCTGATTTCCCGGCCACGGAACGCATCCAGTGCAGGCTGTTGCATGATTTCCCGGGTCAGGCGGATGCCGTCGCGGAATTCCTGCCAGTCCTGCTCGGTGGCCATGTAGTTGAAGAGGATGCTTGGGTACTCGCGCGGGTTCTTCGACTTGAGCTGGATCCGGCCACGGCTTGGCGAACGCATGGAGCCCATGTGCGCCTGGAAACCGTGCTCTTTCACACCGTTGCTGCCGTTGTAGTTAATCGCTACCGGCAGGAAGTGGTACTGGATGTTCGGCCAATCGAATTCTTCACGGGTACGGATAAAACCGCCCGCTTCGAACTGGTTGCTGGCGCCGATGCCAGTGCCGTTGAACAGCCACTCGGCACCGATGGCCGGCTGGTTGTACCAGAGCAGCGAAGGGTACAGCGACACCGGTTGGGTGCAGGCGTACTGCAGGTAAAGCTCGAGGTGGTCTTGCAGGTTTTCGCCGACGCCCGGCAGGTCGTGCACCACCGGGATGTCGAGGCTTTCCAGGAGCTTGGCCGGGCCGACGCCGGAGCGCTGGAGGATTTGCGGCGAGGCGATGGCGCCGCTGCACACCAGCACTTCCTTGCGGGCGCGGGCTTCAACGCGCTCTTCGGCGGCGCCGATCAGGTAACGCACGCCCACCGCGCGCTTGCCGTCAAACAGCACTTTGTCGGTCAGGGCGTGGGTGACGATGGTCAGGGTCGAGCGCTTTTTGGCGGTGTCCAGGTAACCGCGAGCGGTGCTGGCACGACGGCCTTTAGGCGTGACGGTGCGGTCCATCGGACCGAAGCCTTCCTGCTGGTAGCCGTTCAAGTCTTCGGTACGCGGGTAACCCGCCTGCACGCCGGCTTCGACCATGGCGTGGAACAGCGGGTTATTGCCGGCCTTGGGCGTGGTCACGCTGACCGGGCCATCGCCACCGTGGTAGTCGTTGGGCCCGATGTCGCGGGTTTCGGCCTTGCGGAAGTACGGCAGGCAGTTGAGGTAATCCCAGTCTTCCAGACCTGGCAGTTTCGCCCAGTTGTCATAGTCCATCGCGTTGCCGCGGATGTAGCACATGCCGTTGATCAGCGACGAGCCACCCAGGCCCTTGCCGCGACCGCATTCCATCCGGCGGCCGTCCATGTGCGGCTCCGGATCGGTCTCGTAGGCCCAGTTGTAGCGTCGGCCTTGCAGCGGGAACGCCAGGGCGGCCGGCATTTGCGTACGGAAATCGAAACGGTAGTCCGGGCCGCCTGCTTCGAGCAGCAGCACGGTGACGCCTTCGTCTTCAGTCAGACGGGTCGCCAGGGTATTACCGGCGGAGCCGGCACCCACAATGATGTAGTCATATTCTTGGGACATAAATGCACCCTCGTAAAAGTTGGTTCAGGCTGCTTTTGTGGCGAGGGAGCTTGCTCCCGTTCGACTGCGCAGCAGTCGCAAAGTCAGCGCTCGAGTTCGGTCTGAAAGAACGGCGGTGCCTGGAATGGGGCTGCTTCGCAGCCCGATGGGAGCAAGCTCCCTCGCCGCGGGGGCCATGCCAGGCTCGATCGGGTCTTAGAACACCGAGGCGTAATCGCCCAGCTCAACCTGTACCGATTTGATGCGGGTGAAGTTATTCAGCGAGCTGATGCCGTTCTCACGGCCCACACCGGATTGCTTGTAGCCGCCAACCGGCATCTTCGCGTCGGATTCGCCCCAGGCGTTGATCCAGCAGATACCGGCTTCAAGCTGATGAATCACGCGGTGGGCGCGGTTCAGGTCTTTGGTGACCAGGCCGGCAGCGAGGCCGAAGTCGGTGTCGTTGGCACGACGGATGACTTCTTCTTCAGTTTCGTAGGTCAGGATGCTCATCACCGGGCCGAAGATTTCTTCGCGGACGATGGTCATCTCGTCGGTGCAGTCAGTGAAGACGGTTGGCGCCACGAACGCGCCCTTGGCCAGGTCACCCTGGGTCAGACGCTCGCCGCCGCACAGGACGCGAGCCCCTTCTTCCTTACCCTTGGCGATGTAGCCGAGCACGCTTTCCATGTGGGCGAAGCTGACCAGCGGGCCGAAGTTGGTGTTTTCATCTTCCGGGTTGCCGATGCGGATGCGTGCAACGCGCTCGACGATCTTGGCTTCGAAAGCGGCTTTCAGGTGGCTCGGTACGAACACCCGAGTGCCGTTGGTGCAGACCTGACCGGAGCTGTAGAAGTTGGCCATCATCGCGGTGTCGGCGGCGCGATCGAGGTCGGCGTCGTCGAAAATGATCAGCGGCGACTTGCCACCCAGTTCCATGGTCACGTCTTTCAGCGAGGAGCTGGAGGCGCTGGCCATGACTTTCTTGCCGGTGTCGGTGCCGCCGGTGAAGGAGATTTTCTCGATGCGCGGGTGCTCGGTCAGCCAGGTGCCGACTTCACGGCCGCTGCCGGTCAGGACGTTGAACACACCGTCCGGCAGGCCGGCTTCGGTGTAGATCTCGGCCAGTTTCAGGGTGGTCAGGGAGGTGACTTCACTTGGCTTGAAGATCATCGCGTTGCCGGCCGCCAGGGCTGGAGCGGATTTCCACAGGGCGATCTGGATCGGGTAGTTCCAGGCGCCGATACCGGCCACGACGCCCAGGGGCTCGCGACGGGTGTAGACGAAAGAGGTGGTACGCAGCGGGATCTGCTCGCCTTCGATGGCGGGCACCAGGCCGGCGTAGTATTCCAGCACGTCGGCGCCGGTGACGATGTCGACGTATTTGGTTTCGGAGAACGATTTGCCGGTGTCCAGGGTTTCCAGGGCGGCCAGTTCGTCGTTGCGCTCACGCAGGATCTCGACGGCGCGACGCAGGATGCGCGAACGCTCCATGGCGGTCATGGCGGCCCAGATTTTCTGGCCCTTTTCGGCGCTGACCACGGCGCGCTCGACGTCGTCCTTGGTCGCACGCTGCACTTGTGCGAGGACTTCACCGTTAGCCGGGTTGATGGCTTCGAAGGTGGCGTCGCTGCTGGCGTCGGTATAACCGCCGTCGATGTAGAGTTTTTGCAGTTCGAAACGGGCCATATAGTCCTCGCAAGTGCATAAGTGGTTGGCGTTAACCGCTGGGCGGGCCTTGTAGCTTGGGCATCGCGGGTCAGCGGCAGTTCAGGGGGCCGAGCGTCTCTGTGTGCTCTAGCGCTCCTGCTTAGCCAATTGGAAATCCATGTATTCGTAAGCGATCTGTTGCGCCTGTGCGGTGTCGAAGGCGTCTCCGGACAGCGCGCCGCGCAACCACAAACCGTCGATCAGGGCTGCCAGGCCTCGTGCTGCGCTGCGTGCTTCATCCAGCGGCAGGACACGGCGGAACTGGCAACACAGGTTGGAATACAGACGGTGATCGTTGATCCGCTGCAACCTGTGCAAAGACGGGTGGTGCATGCTGGTGGCCCAGAAGGCCAGCCAGGTTTTCATTGCCGGGCCATTGACCTGGCTGGCGTCGAAGTTGCCTTCGATAATCACCTGCAGATGGGCCCGCGGGCTGTCATCTGTCAGCGCCTGACGACGCTCGGTGACGTTCTCTATCAGGGCGTTCATCAGGTACCGCATGGTGGCGGCAATCAGGCCGTTCTTGTCCTGAAAGTAGTGACTGATGATGCCGTTCGAGACACCGGCCAAACGGGCGATCAGCGCAATGCTGGCGTCCCCCATTCCGACCTGATCGACGGCCTGTAACGTGGCTTCGATCAATTGCTGGCGGCGTATGGGTTGCATACCGACCTTGGGCATCTTGCACCTCTCCTTAGGCCTGCCGGCAGACGTAGAACGGCTACCGGCGTAGGGGCCAGTCTATTTTGTTTTGATTGAACGTTCAATCAACAAAGAATAAGATCTGCGACAAATCGTCGCTGCCTACAGGTTTTTCCTGCGTGTAGAGGGCGGAAAAACGACCTCCGAAATAGCTCCAAAACTGACAGGTGGCATGGCAAGAACCGGCTGGAAAGGACGTGTTGACGGGGCGGGACGCTCTTGGGGCCAGTGACGAACGAACAGCTCGTGGCAAGCCTTGGATACCGGTGCTCAATGTGACTTCTGCGGTTTCGGTTTTTTTTCGGGGTGTCTTTATATCACCCGCCGGTCGGCTGCCAACTAACCGATTGGTCGGGTATCGCGTTGCCTTGCGTTCTTCTCTCGCACTGCCTGGAGCATCTGTGCCATGAGTTCTGCCTCCCTTATAAAGACCCCACCAGAGAAGGTGCGGGTCAACGGTTGGGTGTTTTACACCTCTACCGCGCTGATTCTGCTGTTGACCGCCATTCTGATCATCGCCCCGAAAGAGGCCGGCAGCATGCTGGGCATTGCCCAGGCCTGGCTGTCCCGCAGCTTCGGCTGGTACTACATGGTGGTGATCGCCGCCTACCTGGTGTTCGTGGTGGGCCTGGCATTTTCGTCCTATGGCAAGCTCAAGCTGGGCAGCAAGGACGACACCCCGGATTTCAGCTACGGCGCTTGGGCCGGCATGCTGTTTTCCTCCGGTATCGGCATCTCGCTGCTGTACTTCGGTGCGTCCGAGCCGCTGGATCACTACTTCAACCCGCCCGAGGGTGTCGCCGGCAGCAACCTGGCCGCGCGCCAGGCGGTGCAGCTGACATTCCTCCACTGGGGCCTGCATGGCTGGGCGATCTATGCCCTGGTCGGGCTGGCCGTGGCCTATTTTGCGTACCGGCACAACCAGCCGCTGGCCTTGCGTTCGGCGCTGTATCCGCTGGTGGGCGAGCGTTGGGTCAAGGGCGCGGCGGGCCACGCGGTGGATGGCTTCGGCATGTTCGTGACCCTGCTGGGCCTGGTGACCAACCTGGGTATCGGCTCGATGCAGGTGTCCTCGGGGTTGGAAAACCTGTTCGGCATGGAGCACAGCAACACCAACCTGCTGATCGTGATCATCGTCATGAGCACCGTGGCCACCATCGCCGCGGTATCGGGTGTGGAAAACGGCATCCGCCGCCTGTCCAACCTGAACATCGTGCTGTTCAGCGGCCTGCTGATTTTCGTGCTGTTGTTCGGCCCGACCCTGCACCTGCTCAACGGCTTTGTGCAGAACATCGGCGACTACCTCAACGGCGTGGTGCTGAAAACCTTCGACCTCTATGTGTATGAGGGCGACAGCGCCAAATCCGATCGCTGGCTGGGCCTGTGGACTCTGTTCTACTGGGCCTGGTGGATTTCCTGGGCACCTTTTGTCGGCATGTTCATCGCGCGTATTTCCCGTGGCCGTACGGTGCGTGAACTGGTGGCGGGCGTATTGCTGATTCCCCTGGGCTTTACCCTGGCGTGGCTGTCGATCTTCGGTAACTCGGCCCTGGACCTGGTGATGAACCATGGGGCGGTGGAGCTTGGAAAGACGGCGCTGGAACAGCCGTCCATGGCCATCTACCAATTGCTTGAGCATTACCCGGCGTCGAAGGTGGTGATCGGTGTATCGATTTTCGTCGGCTTCGTGCTGTTCCTGACCCCGGCCGACTCCGGCGCGGTGATGATGGCCAACCTGTCCTGCAAAGGCGGCAATGTTGACGAAGACGCGCCGCACTGGCTGCGGATCTTCTGGTCGGCGGTGATCACCCTGGTGACCATCGGCCTGCTGTTCGCCGGCAACTTCGAAGCCATGCAAACCATGGTGGTGCTGGCGGGGCTGCCGTTCTCGGTGGTGCTGATCTTCTTCATGTTCGGCTTGCACAAGGCCATGCGCCAGGACGTGCAGATCGAACAGGAGCAGGCGCAACTGGCGGAACGTGGGCGTCGTGGCTTCAGCGAGCGCCTGACCGCCCTGGACCTGCAACCGACCCAGTCGGTGGTCCAGCGGTTCATGGACAAGAAAGTCACCCCGGCCCTGGAAGAAGCCGCGCAATTGCTGCGTGCTCAAGGTCTGGACGTGCAGACCCTGCTGGGCAAATCCAAGCGCTGCATGGGCGTGCGGATCGAGATGGAAGAGGGCAACCCGTTTGTCTACGAGGTAAGCCTGGATGGCTACCTGGCCACGCCGAGCGAGTCCACCGAGGCCGAGGAAGAGCGCACGCGCTACTACCGCGCCGAGGTTTACCTGCACAACGGCAGCCAGGAATACGACCTGATGGGCTTCACCCCGGAGCAGATCACCCGGGACGTGCTCGATCAGTTTGAAAGCCATCGGCAGCTCCTTGGCCGTGTCTATAGCTGAGGGTTGAAAAGGGCGGTGTGAGCCTGTGGCGAGGGCGCTTGCTCCAGCTGGGTGGCACCGCCACCCCGATGACTGCAATCGGGCTCCAGCAGTCGGATCGCGGAGCCGGGCTTTACGGCTGCTTCGCCCCGGAACGCCGGACGCCCGAACGGGAGCAAGCTCCCTCGCCACACACACTCAGTGCTGCATCAATGAAAACGCCGCGATCCTCGCGGCGTTTTCATGTCCGGGGGATTACCCCAGGTTCTTGCCCAGCAACGCATGGTAGAGCTCGCTGTCGCCAAGGATCCCCACCACTTTGTTGTTGTCGTGCAGCACCAGTTTGTTGCCGGTCTGGTAGCGGATCTGCAAGGCATCGCGCATGCCGATATTGGAGTCCACCAGGGTCGGCCGGCGTTCCAGGCCTTCCACCGCCTGGCCGGGTGCCCAGTTCTGCAGGTCGAGGCTGGCGCCGTTCTGGCGTGCGCCCTTGATGGTGTTGCCTTCGGCCAGGTCGAGCCAGGAGTCGCCGCCCGGATCGAGGCATACCGAACCGTTGATGCGTTTGCAGTTGTCCAGGGTGCGCATCAGGCTGCGCCCGCAGAGCACGTTCAGCGGGTTGGTGTGGGCAACGAACGTACGCACATAGTCGTCGGCTGGGTTGAGCACGATCTGCTCCGGCTTGCTGTACTGGATGATCCGCCCGTCTTTCATGATGGCGATGCGGCTGCCCAGCTTCAGCGCTTCGTCGAGGTCGTGGCTGACGAAGACGATGGTCTTGCTCAGCTTGCGTTGCAGTTCCAGCAACTCGTCCTGCAGGCCCTGGCGAATCAGCGGGTCGAGGGCCGAGAAGGGTTCGTCCATCAGTAGGATATCGGCGTCCATCGCCAGGGCGCGGGCCAGGCCCACACGCTGTTGCATGCCGCCGGAGAGCTCATCGGGCTTCTTATTGCGCCATTGGGTCAGGCCCACCAGCTCGAGCTTTTCCTCCACCAGCTTGCGCCGTTCCTTTTCCGGGCGGCCCTGCATTTCCAGGCCGAAGCTGATGTTCTCGCGCACCGTCAGCCAGGGCATCAGGGCGAACTTCTGGAACACCATGGCGATGCGCTTGGTGCGCATCATCTTCAGTTCGGCGGCGGTGCAGGCGGCGATGTCGATCTGTTTGCCTTCGTGCTCGACGAACAGGTGCCCACGGCTGACGGTGTTCAAGCCGTTGATGCAGCGCAGCAAGCTGGATTTGCCGGAGCCGGAGAGACCCATCAGCACGCAGATCTCGCCTTTTTCCACATCGAGGCTGGCTTTTTCCACGCCGACGATCTGGCCGGTCTTTTTCAGGATCTCGTTGCGGGTCATGCCCTGGTCCAGCAGTTTCAGGGCCTCGCGGGGATCTTTGGAGAAGATAACGTCTACGTTATCGAAGCGAATAATGCTCATGCGTCGCTCCCTACTTTGGCGTCGGGTTGTTTGCAGATCCGGTCGAGCATGATCGCCAGCAGCACAATGGCCAGCCCGGCTTCGAAGCCCAAGGCGATATCGGCGGTGTTGAGTGCGTTGACCACCGGCTTGCCCAGGCCATCGGCGCCGACCAGGGCGGCGATCACCACCATCGACAGCGAGAGCATGATGCACTGGGTGATCCCGGCGGCGATGCTCGGCATGGCGTGGGGCAATTCGATACGCGACAGCAACTGGCGACGCGAGCAGCCAAAGGCCTTGCCGGCGTCCATCAGCTCTTGCGGGACATCGCGGATACCCAGGTAGGTCAGGCGGATCGGCGCGGCAATCGCGAACACCACCGTGGAAATCAGCCCGGGCACCACCCCCAGACCGAACAGGGTCAGGGTAGGAATGAGGTAGACGAAGGTCGGTACGGTCTGCATCAGATCGAGTACCGGACGCATCATGGTGTAGAACATCGGCTTGTGCGCGGCGACGATGCCCAACGGCACGCCGATGACCACGCAGACCAGGGTGGCGAACAGCACCTGGGCCAGGGTTTCCATGGTTTCCTGCCAGTAGCCCAGGTTCAGGATCAGCAGAAACGACAGCACTACAAAGGCGGTCAGGCCCCATTTGCGTTGAATGACGTGCGCGAGCAAGGCGATCAGCCCGATCAATGCCAGCGGGTTGAACCAGGTCAGCGCAAACGTCACGCCGTGGATCATCGTTTCCAGGGTCGTGGCGATCGCATCGAATGTGCTGGCGCCGTGTTGCGTCAACCATTCAACGAAGGCAGCGATGTACTGGCCTAGAGGGATTTTATGATCAGTCAGCATGGTAGTGAACGTCCGCATGCAAGGAAAAAACAGCCCGGGCGGAACTGGCCCGCCCGGCGTAAGCGAGTGACTTAGTTAGCAGCCTGTGCAAGCTTGGCCTTGACCGCCTCAAGGCCGGGTTTGCCATCAATGGTGGTGACCCCGGCGAGCCAGGTATCCAGCACTTGCGGGTTGTTTTTCAGCCAGGCCTTGGCGGCCACATCCGGCTTCATTTTGTCGTCCAGCACGTTGCCCATCAGGGTGCTTTCCATGTTCAGAGTGAACGAGAGGTTCTTCAGCAACTGGCCGACGTTGCTGCATTCCTGGGCGTAACCCTTGCGCGTGTTGGTGTAGATGGTGGCCTGGCCGAAGTTGGGGCCGAAGAACTCGTCACCCCCGGTGAGGTACTTCATCTTGAAACGGGTGTTCATCGGGTGCGGTTCCCAGCCCAGGAATACCACGGCGGTGTTGCGCCGCTGGGCACGATCGACCTGGGACAGCATGCCGGCTTCGCTGGACTCGACCACCTTGAACCCGGCGTCCTTGAGGCCGAAGGCGTTCTTGTCGATCATGCTCTGGATCAGGCGATTGCCGTCGTTGCCGGGCTCGATCCCGTAGATCTTGCCGTCCAGCTCCTTCTTGAATTTGGCGATGTCGGCGAAATCCTTGAGCCCCTTGTTGTACAGCTCTTCCGGGACCGCCAGGGTGTACTTGGCGTTCTCCAGGTTGGCGCGCAGGGTGTCGACGGTGCCGGCATCACGGTAGGCCTTGATGTCGTTTTCCATGGTCGGCATCCAGTTGCCGAGGAACACGTCCATGTTCTTGCCGTCGGCCAGGGACTTGTAGGTCACCGGTACGGAAATCATCGTGGTCTTGGTTTTGTAGCCCAGTGCATCGAGAACCACGCTGGTGGTGGCGGTGGTCACGGTGATGTCGGTCCAGCCAACATCGGAGAAGTTAACGGTACTGCATTGCGCCGGTTCTGCGGCTTGTGCCAGAAGCGGCAGACTCAGCATGGCGGCCAACAACAACGAGGGGGAACCTTTCATCGGGGGGGACTCCTGGGTGTCTTCTTTTTGGCGGCGTTCTTACCGCACTTATAAGCGTGGCGGTTGGGGCGCGTGGGACAGCTGTGCCACGGTGCCTTGCAATCGAGTCGAGACTGATCATGTACCAGTGAAAATCTGACGCCTACAGGGTGCGTCGTATCCAGTACAGGGAGGGTCGCATCCAGTGTCAGTGAGGTCGTTTACAGCTTTTTTCAGGACTTTTTGCCGCTCTGCACCGCAAAAAGCGGCCAAAACCCTTGGTTATCGGGTTGCGGCGTTGCTGGGCATGGGTGAGTCGGTGTCAGACGTCGAGCACCGTGGAAAAAGCCTGATGATGCGCCCATCTCGGCGGATTGCAGCTTGAGCGTAGCAGCTCCGTCAGCGGGCGCCGCGCCGCCCGGAGTGTGCTCATTCGAGGAGTTTTGCTGTCATGGCTATCAGTGTTTTCGACCTGTTCAAAATCGGCATCGGTCCTTCCAGTTCCCACACCGTCGGCCCCATGCGCGCCGCCGCCTTGTTCGTGCAATCGCTCAGGGAAAAGCAGCTACTGGAGCAGGTGCAGCGGGTCGAGGTGCAACTCTTTGGTTCGCTGTCGGCCACCGGTATCGGCCACGGCAGCGACAACGCGGTGATCATGGGCCTGATGGGCGAGTGGCCGGACGCGATCGACCCGTCGCAGATCGGTCCGCGCATCGACCGGCTGCGTGAAACCCAGACCCTGCTGCTGGACGGCCGCCTGCCGATCCCCTTTATCTGGGCCCGGGACATGCAGCTGATCGACGAAAACCTGCCGTTCCACCCCAATGCCATGACCCTGGTCGCGATCGGCGCAAACGCCGAGGTGCATCGCGACACCTACTATTCGGTCGGCGGTGGGTTTGTCGTCGACCAGGCCCAGGCCAGCAGCGGCGTGGTCGACCTCGATCGCACCGAATTGCCCTACGACTTCTCCAGCGCGGTGGAGCTGCTGAGCCTGTGCCAGACCCACAACCTGCGGGTCGCGGAACTGATGATGGCCAATGAAAAAGTCTGGCGCTCCGAGGAGGAAATTCGCAGTGGCCTGCTGACCCTCTGGCGGGCCATGCAGGACTGCGTCGAGCAGGGCCTCAAGCACGAAGGCATCCTGCCCGGCGGGCTGAATGTGCGGCGGCGTGCGGCGCGCCTGCACCGCAGCTTGCAGGAACTGAACAAGCCCAACGTCATTGGCTCGACCCTGTCGGCCATGGAGTGGGTCAACCTGTTCGCCCTGGCGGTCAACGAAGAGAACGCTGCCGGCGGGCGCATGGTCACCGCACCCACCAACGGCGCGGCCGGGATCATCCCGGCGGTGCTGCACTACTTTATGAAGTTCAGCGAGGTGGTGACCGAGGCCAACGTGGTCGACTATTTCCTCGGCGCGGCGGCGGTGGGCATCCTCTGTAAAAAGAATGCGTCGATCTCGGGGGCCGAAGTCGGTTGCCAGGGCGAAGTCGGTTCGGCCTGCGCCATGGCGGCGGCCGGGTTGGCGGAGATCCTCGGCGCGACCCCGGAGCAATTGTGCAACGCCGCTGAAATCGGCCTGGAGCACAACCTCGGCCTGACCTGCGACCCGGTCGGCGGCCTGGTGCAGGTGCCGTGCATCGAGCGCAACGCGATTGCCGCGGTCAAGGCGATCAATGCCGCGCAAATGGCCCTGCGCGGCGACGGCCAGCACTTTATCTCCCTGGACCGGGTGATCCGCACCATGCGCGATACCGGCGCCGACATGCACGACAAATACAAGGAGACCTCGCGCGGTGGCCTGGCGGTGAGTGCGGTGGAGTGCTGAGTCAGGCACGTGCTCATTTTTCCGCCGCTCGCCGCTGCGCGCTAAAGGAACACGCCACCTACACCGCGCCACCTTTTAGCGCGTCGCAAACAGATAAGCCCCTTTCCCGGGGCCGGAATCCAATCCGGCCCTGACCGCCTGTCACCCGTGCTTGCGGTGACACTCCCCGCCAGCGCCCCGCGACGCTGTTCCCACAAGTGCTACCGAACTGCTCACAGGCCCCGGGCGAGGGCGCTGGGGGCAATTGCTGGTGCTTATAACCCCCACTGCGCGCGTGGCTTATATAGACACCCCGTCATGTCGTTTTCAGGAGTTATTGAATGGCCATTCAACTTTAGGCATGGCAATTGCTCTGTCATGACAAAGCCCTTCTCTGCAAGAGAATGATGGCAATAACAAGAGCCTCCGCCTGAGGCCATCACCCGCTTTGTGTGAGGAGATACCGCGATGACGTCGTTCAACTCCGGGGCTCAACCCCAGAACCGTGCGCCTCAATCCATCGGCTTTTTGCTGCTGGACAATTTCACGCTGATTTCCCTGGCCTCCGCAGTCGAACCGCTGCGCATGGCCAACCAGCTGTCCGGTCGCGAGCTGTATCGCTGGACCACCCTCAGCGTCGATGGCGGGCAAGTCTGGGCCAGCGATGGCCTGCAGATCACCCCCGACGCCTCCATGCACAAAGCGCCCGTCCTCGACACCGTGATTGTCTGCGGCGGCATTGGTATCCAGCGCACCGTAACCCGTGAACACGTGTCCTGGCTGCAAAGCCAGGCCCGCCAGTCACGACGCCTGGGTGCCGTGTGCACCGGCAGCTGGGCCCTGGCGTGCGCCGGCCTGCTCGACGGTTTCGATTGCAGCGTGCACTGGGAATGCCTGGCGTCGATGCAGGAAGCCTTTCCCCGGGTCGCCATGAGCACCCGCCTGTTTACCCTCGATCGCAACCGCTTCACCAGCTCCGGTGGCACCGCGCCGCTGGACATGATGCTGCACTTGATCAGCCGCGATCACGGCCGTGAACTGTCCGCCGCGATCTCGGAAATGTTCGTCTACGAACGCATCCGCAACGAGCAGGATCACCAGCGCGTGCCGCTCAAGCACATGCTCGGCACCAACCAGCCGAAGCTCCAGGAAATCGTTGCGTTGATGGAAGCCAACCTCGAAGAGCCGATCGATCTCGACGAACTGGCAGTGTACGTCGCTGTTTCGCGGCGTCAGCTGGAGCGGCTGTTCCAGAAGTACCTGCACTGTTCGCCGTCGCGCTATTACCTCAAGCTGCGGCTGATCCGCGCCCGGCAACTGCTCAAGCAGACGCCGATGTCGATCATCGAAGTGGCGTCGGTCTGCGGTTTTGTCTCCACGCCGCATTTCTCCAAGTGCTACCGCGAATACTTCGGCATTCCGCCACGGGATGAGCGCGTCGGTTCCAACACCACCCAGCAAGTGGCGATGATGCCAATTCCGCAGGCGCTGGTGCTGGCGCCACTCTCGGGCCCGCTGTCGGCCCTGAGCCAGGCGCGCAACGAGTCGACATTCGCCAGCGTGCGCCTGTAGTCACAGCGTTTTCTTGAAGTACACGACGCGCTCGGTTTCCTCGAAACCGAGCGCCTTGTGCACGGTCTGGCTCAACAGGTTTTCCAGGCCGGTATCCGACGCCATTTCCCCGCAGCCCTGATCCCGTCCCCATTGGGCGACGGCTTCGATCAATTGCTCGGCAATCCCCTGGCGCCGCTGTTCGGCGACCACATACAAGCCTTCCAGAAACACCACCGGCGAATGTTCGGTGCCATTCACGTAATCGCGGCGCAGCGAGGCTTCGGCCAGGCCTGCGGGTTGGCCATCGGCGGTGTAAGCGAGCAGGTTGATATAGCGCCGCGGGTCACTCAGCAAATCAGTGATTTCGTCCAGGTGCTCCTGGCGCGAACTGTCCGGCCAGAGCGCCTGGCGCAACTCTAGCCAGCCCGATTGTCGGGCTGACTGACAGGGTTCGATTCGCGGCATGGGGCGGGTTCCAGAGGGCTGAAAGGACCCGCACTCTACACCCTGGGATCCTTTGCCGGCGACGGCTCAGGCGTGGCTGTTGCGGTACTGGGCCAGGGCCGGCAGCAACTGTTGGTCGATGGCCTGGCGCACGGCCGGAAGAATGGTCGCGTTGCCGGTCAGCATCTGCTCGACCATGCCCTTGAGCGCCCGGACCCGCGCATCGCTCAAGCCGCGCACCGCGTACTCACACGCCTGGTCGGCGGTGGCGCCAGCCGGCATCTCGAAACCCAGGGCCCGGAGTTGGCCGAGCAGGTCATCCTGATCAATCAGATCCGCGTGCATCATGACTCTTATCCTTATTCAGGGAGCGGGGTGGTGGATCGATTCTGGTAGGCCGCCCGGGAGTCGGCAAGGGCAAATCGTCGCCATGGCCCGTTTACCTATGAACAGGTCGTTTTCGACTAAGTGCAGTCCCCGGGCCTGCTTTCCAGGGCGCCGCCTGCGTCGCAGATAACTCATCACCGGTCCTGGCGCCCAAGGTATTCTGCGCCGGCGGTCGGTGTTCGACAGGGACGGCCGCCCACTTGGAAACCAAGGAGCTGTAGTCGATGAAAGTGCTGTTCAGAGGGACCCTGGCCGGTGTGTTGTGGCTGTTTTCCAGCGGAGCCTGGGCTGCTCCGGAGTGTGCCGACTTTCTTCGGGCCAGCGCCGATCCACCCCAGGTCCTCGAGTTTGTCGAGTGTAAATACACGCCGCAGCAGCAAGGCGCGCCGCTGACCGCGACCTATCGCGTCGAAGGCCGACATGCCCAAGAGGTGGAGAGCTATTTGCGGCTCATCTCGGGGGAGACAAATTACTTGAAGTTTGTCTGCTGTGGCTGGGAAACAACGCGTATGACCTACTACCTGGATCGAAGAGCCGGCCGCACCTATCAACTCAGCATGGGGTCCGAAGAGACGCCCCATAACCGCCGGGAGCGGTGGCACAAGATCGGCTATTTCTATGTGACGGTGGTGCTGTATACCGAGGACGTCTGAAGGTCGCCCAGTGGCCCATTTACCTATGAACAGGTCGCATTCAGCTAACCAGCGCCAGGGCCGAGCAGGCAGACTGAACCCCAGCTGATGTCACGACGGTTTGGTCACCCTCTTACTACAGCTCCTTGGCAAAGCACTCCCTGCCTCGATCCTGTCACGGCTTGATCGGGGCTTTTTTTGTCTGCGCGAAAAGGCGCTGCTCGAGCGTCGGGCAATTCGGTGCCCGGGTTCATTTTTCCGCCGGCAAGGCCATGACCCGCCCCAGATACGCCGGGGCCGGCAGTTCCAACTGCTCGGCAGCAATGGCTTGCAGGCGTTCCAGTACAGCCTCGCTGAACGGTGTCGAGCGTGGGCCGGCCAGGTCGACATGCAGCAGCATCTGCTCGTTGCCGGCCAGCATCTGCGGGTCACCGACCTGATGCAGGCTGTGGTAGAGGTGCAGGCGTTTGCGATCGTGAGCGATCAGTTGGGTGTGCACCTCGACCTGGGTGCCGAGTTTCACTTCATGCAGGTAATTCAGATGCAGCTCCAGGGTGAACAGCGAGTGGCCGCTGGTTTCGCGGTTCTCGCTGTCCAGGCCCAGGCGGTCCATCAGGGCGTCGGTGGCGTAGCTGAAAATCAGCAGGTAAAAGGCGTCGCGCAGATGGCCGTTGTAGTCGACCCACTCAGGCAGGACGGGGGTGCTGTAGGTGAGCAGTGCGGGCATGGGCTGGGTTCCAGGGGGCGAAGAAAATCGGGCGAGGCGCAGCGGCCTCGCCACGTCGGGTCAGTCGCTGAAGTTCATGCCGTGCTTGGCCTTGGTGGTCTTGACCGCATCGAGTACCGCCAGCAGGCAATCATCACGATAGCGCTCCAGGGCCGAAATGCTGCGTTCGCCCAACTGCTCACTGGTGCCTTGCACCACGTTGTCAATCAACTTGTCGGTCAGTGGCGGGGCGGGCAGGTAGGTCCAGGGCAGTTGCAGCGCCGGCCCGAACTGGGCCATGAAGTGGCGCATGCCGGCATCGCCACCCGCCAGGGTATAGGTGAGGAAGGTGCCCATGAACGACCAGCGCAGGCCGGCGCCGAAGCGGATCGCGTCGTCGATTTCACCCGTGGTGGCCACGCCGTCATTGACCAGGTGCAGCGCCTCGCGCCACAGGGCTTCCAACAGGCGGTCGGCGATAAATCCCGGGACCTCCTTGCGCACATGCAGCGGGCGCATGCCCAGGGATTCATAGACCCGTATTGCCGCCTGCACCGCCTCGGGCGCAGTGTGTTTGCCGCCCACCACTTCCACCAGCGGCAGCAGGTACACCGGGTTGAAGGGGTGGCCGACCACGCAGCGTTCCGGGTGGGTCGCGCCTTCGTAGAATTCGCTGGGCAGCAGCCCCGAGGTGCTGGAGCCGATCAGTGCATCGGGCTTGGCTGCGGCGCTGATCTGGCTATGCAGCTGCAACTTCAGCTCCAGGCGCTCCGGGGCGCTTTCCTGGATGAAGTCGGCGTCCTTCACGCACTCCTCAATGGTGGCGACAAAACGCAGGCGCTGTTGCGCGGCGCCCGGTGCCAGGCCTTGTTGCTCCAGGGCGCCCCAGGCATTGGCCACCCGTTGCCGCAGGGCTGCTTCGGCGCCGGGGGCCGGGTCCCAGGCCACCACGTCCAGGCCGTGGGCCAGGGCGCGAGCCACCCAGCCGCTGCCGATGACACCGCTGCCCAGGGCGGCGAAGGTTTTGATGTCGGTGATAAATCGCATGGCAAATTCCTGAAAAAAGGGTGCGAGGGGCTGTGCAAGCCGGTTTTGTCGGGAGGCGGGTCAGCGGCGCTGGGTCAGGCCCATCTTGGCCCGCCCTTCGGCCGGGGTCAGGACCCGTGCGCCGAGGCGGCTGAGGATTTGCGTGGCGCGCTCCACCAGTTGGCCGTTGGTCGCCAGCACGCCTTTGTCCAGCCAGAGGTTGTCCTCCAGCCCGACCCGCACATTGCCGCCCAGCAACACCGCCTGCGCGGCCATCGGCATTTGCATGCGGCCGATGCCGAAACCGGCCCACACCGCATCGGCCGGCAGGTTGTCGACCATGGCCTTCATGGTGGTGGTGTCGGCCGGGGCGCCCCAGGGGATGCCCAGGCACAGCTGGAACAGCGGGTTGTCCAGCAGGCCTTCCTTGATCATCTGCTTGGCGAACCACAGGTGCCCGGTGTCGAAGATTTCCAGTTCGGCCTTCACCCCCAGTTCCTGGATGCGCCTGGCGCCGGCCCGCAGCTGCGCCGGGGTGGAAACGTAAATGGTGTCGCCGTCGCCGAAGTTCAGGGTGCCGCAGTCCAGGGTGCAGATTTCCGGCAGCAGCGCCTCGACGTGGGCCAGGCGCGTCAGTGGGCCCACCAGGTCGGTGTTAGGGCCGAACTCCATGGGGTTTTCCCCGGCGCCGATCTCCAGGTCGCCGCCCATGCCGGCGGTGAGGTTGACGATGATGTCGATGTCCGCCTCGCGAATGCGCTCCATGACTTCGCGGTACAGCGCCACGTCACGGCTGAACTTGCCGCTCTGTGGGTCGCGCACGTGGCAATGGACCACGGTAGCGCCGGCCTTGGCCGCTTCCACCGCCGCGGCGGCGATCTGCTTGGGGGTGACCGGGACGTGGGGGCTCCTGGCGGTCGTGTCGCCAGCACCGGTGAGTGCGCAGGTGATGATGACGTCGTGGTTCATGGTGCGGGTTCCTTGCAGGCGTGATGTTTGGGCGTGACGCTGCCGTTCGCAGCCGGGAAGCGGCTGCGAGGCAGCGGGGCATCGGGGTTATTGGCTGGTCAGTTGCAGGTGCTGGTCGGCGGGCTTGCCATCGAAGGTGGTGACGCCTTCAAGCCAGCGTTGCTGGTCCTGCGGATGGTCCTTGAGCCATTGCTTGGCCGACTCCAGGGCGTCCTTGTGGTCGAGCAGCGGTTGCATCATGCGGCTCTCGTCTTCGGCGCTGAAGGTCAGGTTGCTCAGCAGCCGGCTGACGTTCGGGCATTGTTCGGCGTAGTTCGGCGCGGTCACGGTCCAGACCGTGGCCATGCCTTCGTTCGGGCCCAGGGCATCGTCGCTGCCGCTGAGGTAGGTCATCTTCTGGTTGACGTTCATCGGGTGCGGCGCCCAGCCGAAGAAGACGATGGCTTCGTTGCGTTTCACCGCGCGGGTCACCGCCGACAGCATCCCGGCTTCACTGGACTCCACCAGTTGGAACTTGCCGAGGCCGAACTGATTCTTGGCAATCATGTCCTTGATCTGGGTATTGGCCCCCGAGCCGGGCTCGATGCCGTAGATCTTGCCGCCCAGCTCTTTTTCGAAACGGGCGATGTCGGCGAAGGTTTTCAGCCCCTTGTCCGCCAGGTAAGTGGGCACCGCCAGGGTCGCGCGGGCGTCCTTGAGGCTGGGTTCGGCCAGGACCTTGACCTGCTTGGCCTCGACGAAGGGGGCGATGGTCTGGGTCATCAGCGGGTTCCAGTAGCCGAGGAACAGATCCAGGCGCTGGTCGCGGATGCCGGCGAAGATGATTTGCTGGGACGCGCTGGTCTGTTTGGTCTTGTAGCCGAGGCCGTCGAGCAGCACTTGGGTCATGGCGCTGGTGGCGATGACGTCGGTCCAGTTGACCACGCCCAGGCGCACGTTCTGGCAACTGGCGGCGTCCGCGGCAATGGCGCCGGAACTCAGGAAAGCGGTACCGCTGAGTGCAAGAACACAGCTGCTGATCAGTCGTTTCATGGAGGTTCCCTCGGCAGGTCGTTATTGTGGGTTCCGGGGTCTTTGTGCGCCGGTAATGCCAAGGTACGCAGCTGCTGCCCAGGGAAAGCGCACAGCGGCGACCCGCTCTTGCACTGCAGCGACCTGGACCCTTGTCGGGGGCCGGCAATTGGCGTATCACAGGCCCCCACGCCACCCGTCTTGCGAGTGCGTTTCATGTCCCAAGAGTTTTACTTTCTGCTGATGCCGGGCTTCTCCGCCATTGGCTTTATTTCCGCCATCGAGCCGCTGCGGGTGGCCAACCGCTTTCGCGGCGAGCTGTATCGCTGGCACGTGCTGAGTGCAGACGGCGGGGCGGTGCTGGCCAGCAATGGCATGTCGGTCAATGCCGATGCGGCGCTGGAACCCTTGAAAAAGGGCGCAACGCTGTGGGTGGTGGCCGGTTTCGAGCCGTTGAAGTCGCTGACCGCGCCTCTGGTGCACTGGTTGCGCCGTCTCGACCTGGAAGGCGTGACGTTGGGCGGGATCGATACCGGCAGCGTGGTCCTGGCCGAAGCCGGCCTGCTGGAAGGCCATCGCCTGACCCTGCATTGGGAAGCCATCGAGGCGTTCAAGGAGTCTTATCCACAGCTGTGGGTGACCCAGGAGCTGTTCGAAATCGACCGACGGCGCATCACCTCGGCGGGCGGCACCGCGTCCATCGACATGATGCTCGACCTGATTGGCCAGGCCCATGGCGCGCCGCTGGCGGTCCAGGTCAGCGAGCAGTTCGTGCTTGGCCGCATCCGCCCGCGCCAGGATCACCAGCGCATGGAGGTCGCCAGCCGCTACGGCATCAGTAACCGGAAGCTGGTGCAGGTGATTGGCGAGATGGAACAGCACAGCGAACCGCCGCTGAGCACCCTGGCCCTGGCTGAATCAATCAACGTCACCCGCAGGCAACTGGAGCGCCTGTTTCGCCTGCACCTCAACGACACACCGAGCAACTTCTACCTCGGCCTGCGCCTGGATAAGGCGCGGCAACTGCTGCGCCAGACCGACCTCAGCGTGCTGGAAGTCAGCATCGCCTGCGGTTTTGAATCCCCTTCCTACTTCACCCGCAGTTACCGCGCCAGGTTTGCCAAGTGCCCGCGCGAGGATCGGCGAGCTTTGATTAATTGAAAACTGGCGACTTGTGTCTAAAGAATACTAGGTCGTGCATTCAGTAATGCTGAAGTTATGTGGGGAAGATAGTAAGTATTGGCTATCCGAAATAGACATACATGATGTTTTGAAATAGCAGGATGGCTAGGCAACCAAAGCCCAATGCATAAAATATCATGATGATGTTTGTGATAATGGCATGCTCAACGTCGAAGGCGCCCTTGATGTTGGAGAATGCGTCGGCATGATTTGCGGTAACTACAGTACATGCATCAAATCTATTTCTAAGGTTGCTGATGTGGCTGAGATGGGCCTCGTTACTGGTAACGTGGCCAAAAAAGTCATTTATAAGTGTGGATTGATACTCGGGGGAGCTACGCTCCAGTAGCTCTTCGAACATTTGCTTTAATGACTCGAAGCTGCCTTCTTTTTCTTTGAAGTCAGCAAAGGTTTTATATTCTTTTATTATTTTTGGTGCATATACAGAATACAAAACGTTGGCAGTAGTGAATAGAAGGGTTGCGGCATATAAAACTTTTAAACTGAATGGGATGTCCCAGTTTAATGTTATTGGTGTTTGAAAGATTCCGATATTTATTTCTGATGGGAATTTTTCAGTCAGTTTCGCTAGTATTGGAATTGCAATGAACCAGAAACTGATCGATTTAATTGTTTTGGAGTTGCCGAGTCCGCTTAGTGTAGTCCATGTAATACGGCTTTTTTTGATGTTGTCTGTCATTTTTCTTTCCTTGAAGTGTTTTTGCTAAAGCGGCCCGTTATTTTTGGCTCATGAGTTTTGTGCAGGCGGCTTTGTAGGCCTCGTGCTGGTATTTGTTGAGGGTGCCTGGCAGCTCGAAGCTGTGCTTCTTGTTCTGCGCGTTGATGGTCTGCGGCGAGAGCAGGGTCACGTCGCAGTTTTCCAGCAGCTGAAACACGCCTTCGATCTTGAAGGTGGTCGGGCCGCCGGCGAATTCGCCTTTTTTGCTGCGCTTCTTGATGGCGAAGCGGCTGATGCCGTTGTCACGGACAAAGGCCGCCACCTGGGCAGCAAAGGCTTTGACGTTGGCCGCTTCATCGTCGTCTTCGAGGGCGATTTTCTTGGTGGCGATGGCCACGTGCTGCAGGGCGTCGCCCTGCAGGGAGGCGATGGCGAAGATGGCTTCGCTGCCTTTGATTTCGATGCCACAGATGCTCATGAGCGTTCCTTTGATCCGTTAATTGCGTGCAGCTTACAGCTCCAGCTGGTCGGCGCGAATGCCAAAGACCCGGGCAATTTTCTCGCGGGTGGCGCGGCGCGGCTTGGCGACGCTTTCCTGCTGGGCGAAGGCCGGCTGGGAAATGCCCAGGCGCTGGGCGACTTCATCCTGGGTCAGGTGCAGGTGTTCGCGCCAGGCACGGATCGGCGTGGCGCCGTCGACGATACGGCTGACCACATCATGGGGAATCGGCTCGGCGCTGTTGTACCGGGCCAGGTACTGGGCATAGGGAATGACCACGAACGCCGGCTTGCCGTCCGTGTCGTTGATGATCTGAATATCAGTAGGTGCGTTCGTCACGTCTTTTGACCTGTTGGATACTGATCACGTGAATCGCGTCGTCCCAATCGAACAGCACGCGATAGTGTCCAACGCGCAGGCGATAGGTGTAGCGGTGATCGGTTAATGCCGTGAGCTGGCCCACATCGGGCATAGCGGCCAGGGCGCTGACGGCGTCGCGTACTTGAACCTGATGTTCGCGGTGCAATCTGAGCAGTTGTTTCACAGCCTTGCGGGTCCAACTGGATAGTGCTCATGGAAAATATAAGCTTTTTATAGGGTTTTTCAATATTTGCTTATGCCATGCCGGTTGGCAACGCTTCAACCTTGTCCACATGTTGCCTACCAGGTGGTCGACTGGCCCTGGCGATCGACCTCGGACACTTTGTTCTTCAGCAGGCGTTCCCTCAGCCAGTGCTCGGCCTTGCCCATGCGTCGCTGCCGGGCCCAGAGCAGGTCGACCCCCACCAGCCAATCGGTGTGGGGGTAGGCGCCCAATTGCAGTTCCACCAACTCACCGCTGGCCAGTTCGCGCTGGATCAACTGGCGGGGCAGGGTGGCCCAGCCGAGCCCGGCGCGGACCATTTCCAGCAGCGCCAGGTAGTTTTCTGCCTGCCACAGCCCCGTGGCGTGCAGGTACTCGCTGCTGGGCAGCTTGTCGGCGTGGGCGCTGAAGGCCAGGCGCCGGTGCACGTGCAAGTCGTCGAAGGTCACGCTGTCCAGTTGTGCCAAGGCGTGTTGCGGGTGGCAGACGTGCAGCATGATCAGCTTGCCCAGTTGCTGAAATTGCAGGGCCTGGGGATACCCCGGCTGGGAGAAGGCGATGCCCAGCCCCACATCACCCTTGGCCACCAGTTCGCTGACGTCGCCGTCGATCGGGTGGCGGATGATCAGGTCGACGAACGGGAACGCCTGGGCAAACTCGCGCAGCACCGGCATCACGGCGGTGTAGGGCGTTTCAATGGCGATGGCCACGCTCGGCTCGACCACCTCCGACAGGCAATCGGCGTGGGCCTGCAACGTCAGGCAGCGCTCCAGCACGGCTTCGGCCTGGAGCCGCATGCGCTGCCCGGCGGCGGTCAACACCGGGGTGCGGCTGGAGCGGTCGAACAGCTCCACGCCGAGGTCGGTTTCCAGGTTGGCAATCGCCGCACTCACCGTCGATTGGGTTTTGCCCAGCTTGCGCGCGGCGGCCGAGAACGAGCCGCTGTGCACGGCCTGTATGAACATCTGCAACTGATCCAGTGAAAAGCGCATTGCGTCTCCCGAGCAGCGGTTTGATCCATCGTTAAAAACGATGGTTGCTGATTTTTATCATCGTATAAAACCACAGAAGATCGGCCCGCATCAGCACTTCCTGTCGGGCCCGTATCCCTGAGGATGCTCGCCCAAAACCATTAGGTTGCACCCTCAGGAGACATGGGACATGAGCACTTTACAGGTTCATCCGGTAGACGAAATCCTGCCCGCCCGCCAGTTGTTCACCTTTGGCCTGCAACACGTGCTGGTGATGTATGCCGGCGCGGTGGCGGTGCCGCTGATCCTCGGCAGCGCCCTGGGGCTGACCCCGAGCCAGGTGGTCACCCTGATCAATGCCAACCTGCTGACCTCCGGTATCGCCACGCTGATCCAGACCCTGGGCTTCTGGAAGTTCGGCGCGCGCTTGCCCTTGATTCAAGGCTGCTCGTTCATTGCTCTGGCGCCGATGATCATGATCGGCAAGGAGTTCGGCCTGACCGAAGTCTTTGGTGCGGTGATAGCCGCCGGGGCGATCACCCTCGCCATCGCCCCGGTATTCAGTCGTTTGCTGCGCTTCTTTCCGCCGGTGGTGATCGGCAGCCTGATTACCATCATCGGTATTTCCTTGATGCCCGCCGCGGCGGTCTGGCTGGGCGGCGGTCACCCGGGCTCCGCGCAGTTCGGCGCGCCGGCCAACCTTCTGCTGGGGCTGGCGACGGTGGCCGTAACCCTGGTGGTCTACGCCAGGTTTTCCGGGTTTATCGGCAACCTCAGCGTGCTCATCGGCCTGTTCGCCGGCAGCCTGATCGCCGCAGCCTTCGGCATGACCGATTTCGCCCAGGTGAGCAACGCCGCCTGGTTCGAACTGAGCCCGCCGATGGCCTTTGGCATGCCGCAGTTTTCCCTGACGCCGATCCTGGTGATGACCTTGGCCATGCTGGTGATCATGGCCGAGACCACCGGCAACTGCCTGGCCATCGGCAGGCTCACTGGGCGCCCCGTCGACCAGCGGACCCTGGGCAACGCGTTCCGTGCGGATGGTCTTTCAACCCTATTGGGGGGTGTGTTCAACAGCTTTCCCTACAACGCCTTTACCCAGAACACCGGGCTGATCGCGCTCTCCAATGTCAAAAGCCGCTTCGTGGTGGCCTCGGCGGGGGCACTCATGGTGCTGATGGGCTTGTTTCCCAAGCTCGGCGCGCTGATTGCCGCAGTGCCTGCGCCGGTACTGGGCGGCTGCGCCATCGTGATGTTCGGCATGACCACGGTGGCCGGCATTCAGGAGCTGTCCCGCGTGCAGTTCGAGGGCACCCGCAACGGCATCATCGTGGCGGTCTCGGTCAGTGTGGGGGTGCTGCCGATGTCCCTCCCTGCGCTGTTCGAGCACACCGGCGGTGCCCTCAAGCTGGTGCTTGAAAGCGGCATCTTCCTCGGCGGCGTGACTGCGGTGGTGCTCAATATTTTGCTTAACCCACGCCGCCTCAACCCCGGCCCCCAGGCCACCGAGCCTGGTGCCGTCTCGGGCAAATGTTCCGAGTGAGCGCCTTTCCCATCCCCCTTTGGGGTACTGCCCACAACCAGGAGGTCTCCATGACCCGATTCACGTCCCTTACGCCTGCCGGTATCACTGAACTGGACCTGCACCTGCTGCGTCAGGCCATCGCCCTGTCAGAGGCCTCCCGCTCGCGCGGACGGCACCCGTTTGCCGCGCTCGTGGCCGACCGCACTGGCAAGGTCATCGCCAGCGCCGGTAACAACTCGATGCCGCCCGAGGGCGACCCGACCCAGCACGCCGAACTGTCGGCGGCAGCCATGGCCGCCAAAACCCTCAGCCCCCAGGCCCTCGCCGAATGCACCCTGTACACCAGCGCCGAGCCTTGCTGCATGTGCGCCGGGGCGATTTATTGGACCGGAATCGGGCGTGTGGTTTATGCCTTGTCTGAACACGCGTTGCTGGGGCTGACCGGCGACCACCCGGAAAACCCGACCTTCTCCCTGCCGTGTCGCGAAGTGTTCGCCCGTGGCCAGCGCAAGATCCCGGTGTTCGGCCCGATGCTCGAAGATGAAGCGGCCAAGGCCCATGCAGGGTTCTGGAAATGAACGGCGGGGTGTCGATCCACGCAGTGGATGTGGCCAGTGGCAAGGTGGCCCAGGGCATGGCAGTCAGCATCCGTCGGCTGGACGGTGAGCTGATATGCAGCGGGCGCATCGCCGCCAATGGCTTGCTGGTCGAACTCGCGCAGCAGGCGCCGAGTTTTGTGCCGGGGGTCTATGAAGTGCAACTGGAGGTCGCGGCGTTTTACCGCGAGCAAGGCCAGGCGCTGCCCCAGGTGCCGTTTCTCGACGTGCTGGTGTATCGCTTTGGCCTGGACGACAGCGCTCAGCATTACCACCTGCCGTTCAAGCTGACTGCGTGGGGCCTGTCGTGCTTTCGCGGCGGCGCTTGAGGCTCAACCTTATGCCCGCGTAGTTACTCCTGGCCGATGGACTCGAGGAACTCCGACCGTTCATCGCTCATGCGTGCCATGCAGTCGTTCTGGGCAATGGTGTAGGCCTTGCTGCCCGGCTTGGCGGGGAAGCTTTCCACGGCGCAATCGGCTTCGCGCTGTTTTTGCCACAGTTGTTGGGCGTTGTTGAGCTTGCCGGTGATGTCGGCGAGCTTGGCCTTGTCGCTGCCGTACAGGTTGGCGAAGCGTTCCAGCAGGCCCTGGACGTTGTCCTTGAGCAACTGTTCGGCGGTGGTGCGGTTGTAGGTCGCGCATTCCAGGGTCTGCACGTCGTTTTCGACGGCATCGCAGGGCGAGTTGTCGGCTTCTTCAGCCGCCTGTACGCCGGTCGCCATCAGTGCCAAAGCGAGGAAGATCGATTTCATTGCGTCGCCGCCCCTAAATCCAGTGAAGCATCCAGTAAAGCGGCGGATTCTGGCGCAAGCGCCGGGCAAAGAACAGATGACGCCGATGCCCGGCTGCCGACCCTTTGTCGCGCCTTGACGCTTTCGGCAATTCCCCTGTCGCTTTTGCATCCGGCTCCCTTGCCCACGCGGCATATGCTGGCCCCAAAGCGCCGGCAGACGATTCGGCGCATGAATCGCCAATAAGGGGACAGCCTGATGAGCCCAGCCGAACTGCACGCCGACAGCATCGTTATCGACGGGCTGATCATTGCCAAGTGGAACCGCGAGCTGTTTGAGGACATGCGCAAGGGCGGCCTGACCGCAGCCAACTGCACTGTGTCGGTGTGGGAAGGCTTCCAGGCCACCATCGACAGCATCTGCAAAAGCCAGAAGCTGATGCGCGAAAACAGCGACCTGGTAATGCCGGTCCGCAGCACCGCCGATATCCGCAAGGCCAAGGAACAGGGCAAGACCGGCATCCTCTTCGGTTTCCAGAATGCCCATGCCTATGAAGACCAGATCGGCTATGTCGAGGTGTTCAAGCAGCTGGGCGTGGGCATTGTGCAGATGTGCTACAACACCCAGAACCTAGTGGGCACCGGCTGTTATGAGCGTGATGGCGGGCTCTCGGGTTTCGGTCGCGAAATCGTGGCCGAGATGAATCGCGTCGGGGTCATGTGCGACCTTTCCCACGTCGGTTCCAAGACGTCCGAGGAAGTCATCCTCGAATCGAAGAAACCCGTCTGCTACTCCCACTGCCTGCCGTCGGGCCACAAGGAACACCCGCGCAACAAGTCCGATGCGGAGCTGAAGTTCATCGCCGATCACGGTGGTTTCGTCGGCGTGACCATGTTTGCACCGTTCCTGGCCAAGGGCATCGACTCGACCATCGACGACTACGCCGAAGCCATCGAATACACCATGAACCTGGTGGGCGAAGACGCCATCGGCATCGGCACCGACTTCACCCAGGGCCATGGCCAGGACTTCTTCGAGTACCTGACCCATGACAAGGGCTACGCCCGCCGCCTGACCAGCTTCGGCAAGATCATCAACCCCCTGGGGATCCGCACCGTGGGCGAGTTTCCCAACCTCACCGAGACCCTGCTCAAGCGCGGCCACCCCGAGCGTGTGGTGCGCAAGATCATGGGCGAGAACTGGGTCAATGTCCTGAAGGACGTCTGGGGCGAATGAATGCCTGCGGAGCCTACTCCGCTCGCCGATAGTGGCGTCAGGTCCTCGACGTGCTCGCTACGGCTCCAAAGTCATTCACACGGCTTGTTTATTAGAGCAAGGCAAAAGCTTTGCTAAGCACTGAAAACGAATTTTCTGGAGTTAAGTTTCCATGGCCAAAATCGCCCCGCAATTGCCCATCGAAGTCGACAGCGAGACCGGTGTCTGGACCTCCGATGCCCTGCCGATGCTCTACGTGCCACGGCACTTTTTCGTCAACAACCACATGGGCATCGAAGACGTGCTGGGGGCCGAGGCCTACGCCGAGATCCTGTACAAGGCCGGCTACAAATCCGCCTGGCACTGGTGCGAGAAAGAAGCCGAATGCCACGGCCTGGAAGGCGTGGCGGTGTTCGAGCACTACATGAAGCGCCTGTCGCAGCGCGGCTGGGGCCTGTTCAAGATCCAGGACATCGACCTGGATCAAGGCACCGCCAGCGTCAAGCTCGAGCACTCGGCGTTCGTCTACGTCTACGGCAAGGTCGGGCGCAAGGTCGACTACATGTTCACCGGTTGGTTCGCCGGCGCCATGGACCAGATCCTCCAAGCCCGGGGCAGTTCGATCCGGACCGTGGCGGAGCAGGTCTACGGTGGCTCCGAAGAAGGCCACGACGACGGCCTGTTCATCGTCAAACCGTTGTAGGCGGAGTTTAGAAAATGGCTTTCGAAGCGATGTTCCAGCCGATCCAGATCGGCAAACTGACCATCCGCAACCGTGTGCTGAGCACCGCGCACGCCGAGGTCTATGCCACCGATGGCGGCATGACCACCGACCGTTATGTGAAGTACTACGAAGAGAAAGCCAAGGGCGGCATCGGCCTGGCGATCTGCGGCGGCTCCTCGGTGGTGGCCATCGACAGCCCGCAGGAGTGGTGGGCCTCGGTCAACCTGGCCACCGACCGCATCATTCCGCACTTCCAGAACCTGGCCGACGCCATGCACAAGCATGGCGCCAAGATCATGATCCAGATTACCCACATGGGTCGTCGCTCACGCTGGGATGGTTTCAACTGGCCGACCCTGATGTCGCCATCCGGTGTGCGCGAGCCGGTGCACCGCGCCACCTGCAAGACCATTGAACCGGAAGAAATCTGGCGCGTGATCGGCAACTACGCCCAGGCCGCGCGCCGGGCCAAGGCCGGTGGCCTGGATGGCGTCGAGCTGTCGGCGGTGCACCAGCACATGATCGACCAGTTCTGGAGCCCGCGCGTCAACAAGCGCACCGACGAATGGGGCGGCAGTTTTGAGGGCCGGATGAAGTTCGGCCTGGAAGTGCTCAAGGCGGTGCGTGCCGAAGTCGGTGACGATTTCTGCGTCGGCATACGCCTGTGCGGTGATGAATTCCACCCGGACGGCCTGTCCCACGAGGACATGAAGCAGATCGCCAAGTACTACGACGACACCGGCATGCTCGACTTTATCGGTGTGGTGGGCTCGGGGTGCGACACCCACAACACCCTGGCCAACGTCATTCCCAACATGAGTTACCCACCGGAGCCTTTCCTGCACCTGGCGGCCGGGATCAAGGAAGTGGTCAAGGTCCCGGTGCTGCACGCGCAGAACATCAAGGACCCGAACCAGGCCACGCGCATTCTCGAAGGCGGTTACGTCGACATGGTCGGCATGACCCGTGCGCACATCGCGGACCCGCACCTGATCGCCAAGATCAAGATGGGCCAGATCGACCAGATCAAGCAGTGCGTCGGTGCCAACTACTGCATCGATCGCCAGTACCAGGGGCTGGATGTGCTGTGCATCCAGAACGCCGCGACCTCCCGTGAATACATGGGCGTGCCGCACATCATCGAGAAGAGCATCGGGGTCAAGCGCAAGGTGGTGGTGGTCGGAGCCGGCCCGGCGGGGATGGAAGCCGCGCGAGTGGCCGCCGAGCGCGGACATGACGTGACCCTGATCGAGAAAAAGGACGCCATCGGCGGGCAGATCACCACAGCCTCCAAGGCACCGCAACGGGATCAGATCGCCGGCATCACCCGCTGGTATCAGCTGGAGCTGGCGCGCCTGAAAGTCGACCTGCGCCTGGGCACCGCGGCCGATATCGCGACCATCCTCGACCTGCGTCCGGACATCGTGGTACTGGCCGTGGGCGGGCACCCGAACCTGGAGCAGAACGAACACTGGGGCGCTGCCGAAGGCCTGGTGGTCAGCAGTTGGGACGTGCTCGATGGCAAGGTGGCGCCGGGCAAGAATGTGCTGGTCTACGACACCATCTGCGAATTCACCGGTATGTCGGTGGCCGATTTCCTGGCCGACAAAGGCAGCCAGGTCGAAATCGTCACCGATGACATCAAGCCTGGGGTGGCGATTGGCGGGACGTCGTTCCCGACCTACTACCGCAGCATGTACCCCAAGGAAGTGATCATGACCGGCGACATGATGCTGGAGAAGGTTTACCGCGAGGGTGACAAGCTGATTGCCGTGCTGGAAAACGAATACACCGGGGCCAAGGAAGAGCGGGTGGTGGACCAGGTGGTGGTGGAGAACGGCGTGCGCCCGGATGAAGAGCTGTATTACGGGCTCAAGCAAGACTCGCGCAACAAGGGCCAGATCGATGTCGAGGCGCTGTTCGCGATCAAGCCGCAGCCGTGCCTGGGCGAGCCGGGCGAGGGTTTCCTGCTGTTCCGGATCGGCGACTGCGTGGCCCAGCGCAACACCCATGCCGCCATCTATGACGCCCTGCGCTTGTGCAAGGATTTTTAACAACAGTTGCTGATAGGAGCCGGCTTGTTGTGGCGAGGGAGCCAGCTCCCTCGCCACACCCGCCAGCTCCGACAAGATCCTTGCGGGAGCTTCACCATGCTCAACATCATTATTCCCATCCTGCTCTTCTCCGCCCTGGGCCTTGCCGTCCTCGGCGCGCTGCGGCGTGCATCCCTGTGGCGCCGGGGGCGAGCCTCCAAGGTTGACCTGCTCGGCGGCCTGCTGGCCATGCCCAGGCGCTATATGGTCGACCTGCACCACGTGGTGGCGCGGGACAAATACATCGCCAATACCCACGTGGCCACGGCCGGCGGCGCGGTGGCGTCGATTGTGCTGGCGCTGCTGGTGCACGGTTTCGGCCTGCACAACCGCATCCTCGGCTACGCCTTGCTGTTGATGACGGTGGTGATGTTCGTCGGCGCGGTCTTTGTCTTCCTGCGCCGGCGCAACCCGCCCGCGCGCTTGTCCAAAGGCCCGTGGATGCGCCTGCCGAAAAGCCTGCTGGCGTTCTCGGCCTCGTTCTTTGTCCTGACCCTGCCGGTGGCGGGCATCCTGCCGGAAGATTTCGGTGGCTGGGTGCTGGCGCTGATCCTCGCGGTCGGTGTGCTGTGGGGCGTGTCCGAGCTGTTCTTCGGCATGACCTGGGGTGGGCCGATGAAGCACGCCTTCGCCGGTGCCCTGCACCTGGCCTGGCATCGCCGCGCCGAGCGTTTTGGCGGCGGTCGCTCCACCGGGCTCAAGCCCCTGGACCTGAGCGACCGCTCGGCGCCTTTGGGGGTGGAAAAACCCAAGGATTTCACCTGGAACCAACTGCTGGGTTTTGACGCCTGCGTGCAGTGCGGCAAATGCGAAGCGGCATGCCCGGCGTTCGCCGCCGGCCAGCCGCTGAACCCGAAAAAACTGATTCAGGACATGGTGGTCGGCCTCGCCGGAGGCACCGACGCCCAGTTCGCCGGCAGCCCTTACCCTGGCAAACCGATTGGCGAGCATGGCGGTAATCCCCATCAACCGATCGTCAACGGCCTGGTGGACGCCGAGACCCTGTGGTCCTGCACCACCTGCCGCGCCTGTGTCGAGGAATGCCCGATGATGATCGAGCACGTCGATGCCATCGTCGACATGCGGCGGCACCTGACCCTGGAAAAAGGCGCGACCCCGAACAAGGGCGCCGAAGTCCTGGAAAACCTGATCGCCACCGACAACCCCGGCGGCTTCAACCCCGGTGGGCGGATGAACTGGGCAGCGGACCTGAACCTGACCCTGCTCAGCGAAAAGAAAACCACCGACGTGCTGTTCTGGGTCGGCGACGGCGCCTTCGACATGCGCAACCAGCGCACCCTGCGTGCGTTCGTCAAAGTGCTGAAGGCGGCCGGCGTCGACTTTGCCGTGCTCGGCCTCGAAGAACGGGACAGCGGCGACGTGGCCCGGCGCCTGGGGGATGAGGCGACCTTCCAGCTACTGGCCAGGCGCAATATCCAGACCCTGGCCCAGTACAGCTTCAAGCGCATCGTCACCTGCGACCCCCACAGCTTCCATGTGCTGAAGAACGAATACGGCGCATTTGGCGGGAACTATCAGGTGCAGCACCACAGCACTTATCTGGCTCAGATCATTGGCGAGGGGGCCTTGAACCTCGGCCAGCACAAGGGCAGCAGCGTGACCTATCACGACCCGTGCTACCTGGGCCGTTACAACGGCGAATACGAGGCTCCGCGCCAGGTGCTGCGTGCCCTGGGGATCGAGGTCAAAGAGATGCAGCGCTCGGGCTTCCGCTCCCGCTGCTGCGGTGGCGGCGGCGGTGCGCCGATTACCGACATCCCTGGCAAGCAGCGTATCCCCGATATGCGCATGGAGGACATCCGCGAAACCGGCGCCGAGCTGGTGGCGGTGGGTTGTCCACAGTGCACGGCGATGCTCGAAGGGGTGGTCGAGCCCCGGCCGCAGATCAAGGACATTGCCGAGCTGGTGGCCGATGCCCTGCTCGAAGAACCGGCGCCAGGCAAGGCTCCGGCCAAGCGCGAACCTGCGGAGGTGCACTGATGAGCGACATTATTCGCCGCGACCCACGGGCCGAGTGGATCGCCCGTAACCGCCTGCACCCGCTGCATGCCGCCATGCAACCGCTGACCCACAGCTGGATGGGGCCCAATGGCCTGCTGCGCAAGAATCCCCATGGCCAGGGTTTTATCGGCCCCAACGGGATCAAGCGCATCGACCGCAGCGGTGCCCAGCAGGGCGGCATGAGCAAGCGCAGCGCCGCGGTCGAGGTGCAACTGCCGCTGCATCAGGTGCCGCAACCGGCGTTTTACATCGGCGTGGTGCCGGACATGGTCGGTGGCCGTCTCGGCAGCCACGACCGCGACCTGCTGGGCCTGGCCCGCCAGTTGGCCGGCCAGGACGGTGCGGTGCTGACGGTGGTGTTTGGCGAGCACAAGGAAACCGCCTTCGCCCAGGCCGGCGTCGATCGCCTGCTGGTGCTGCAAGGTCATGAGTTCGAAGGTTATGCACCGGAGCAACGGGTCCAGGGCCTGCGGGCTGTGGATAACCAGTTCAGCCCGCGCCATTGGCTGCTGCCTGACAGCCGCAGCGGCGGCGCCGAATTGGGCCGGCGCTTTGCCGCGGCCTTGGGCGAGCGCCCGGCGACCCGTGTCTGGCAGGTCAAGGACGGGCAGTGCATCGGACGTGCCGGTGCCGGCTTGCAGGATCTGGCCCGGCCTCTGGCACGGCTGATCCTGGGCGCCGTCGAATGCGCCGAGCCGGTCAGCGAAACCCGGCATGAAGCGCTGCCCGTGGAGTTATCCACAAGCGTTGCCCGCAGCCTGGCGCGGATCGAAGACTTGGGCGCGGTGGCGGTGGACCCGGCCGCCATTCCCATGGCTGAAGCCGAGTTCATCTTCTCCGGCGGCAACGGGGTCAAGGACTGGGCACTGTTTCACCAGACCGCTGCTGCCCTGGGTGCCACTGAAGGCGCGTCGCGGGTGGCGGTGGACGATGGTTTCATGGCCCGCGACCGGCAGGTCGGGGCGTCCGGCACCTGGGTTACGGCGCGGGTGTATGTCGCGGTGGGGATTTCCGGGGCGATCCAGCACCTGCAGGGCATCGGTGCCTGCGACAAGGTGGTGGCGATCAACCTCGACCCCGGTTGCGACATGATCAAGCGTGCCGACCTGTCGGTGATTGGCGAGAGCGCCGAGATTCTTCAAGCCTTGATCGCGGCGGTAGCGGCTTACCGCAACGGCGCCAAGCGCGACGCGGCTTAAGGGGACGACCATGAACAGTAACGTAATCAGCCTGGTATCCATCGGCGCCCACCCCACTTCCGGCCGCCCACGACGCGCTGATCAGGACGCGCGCGCAGTGGAGCTGGGCCTGCAACTGGCGGGGGACAAACTACAGGTGCTGCACGCCGGCGACATCCACGAACCGGCGCTGCGGGCCTACCTGGGCATGGGCCTGGAGCAGTTGCATGTCTTGGAACAGCCGTCCGGTGCCGATGCCTTGCCGGCGCTGACCGACTACCTGCGCGACGCCGGGGCCCAGGTGGTGCTGACCGGGAGTCAGGCGGAAACCGGCGAAGGCTCGGGCATGCTCCCGTTTCTGCTGGCCGAGAACCTGGGATGGCCGCTGGTGGTGGGGCTGGCCCAGGTCGAGTCCATCGACGCCGGGGTAGCCCTGGTGCTGCAAGCCTTGCCCCGTGGCCAGCGGCGGCGCCTGAAAGTGCGCCTGCCATTTCTCGCCACTGTGGATAACGCTGCGCCCAAACCCCGACAAAGCGCCTACGGTCCGGCCCAGCGCGGCGTGTTGCAGGCAGACCAGGTCACGGTGGTGGACGACGAGTTACTCACAGCCTCGACCCTGCAACCGGCCAAGCCCCGGCCCAAGCGCCTGAAAGTGATCAAGGCCAAGAGCGGTGCCGACCGCATGAAAGCCGCCACGGCCAAGGCCAGCGGTGGCACCGGCCAGGTGCTCAAGGGCGTGACGGCCGAGGCCGGCGCCGACGCCATCCTCAAGCTGTTGATCGAGGAAGGCGTCGTCCGCTGATTGACTTTCATGCGGCAGCGACCGGTCCGGGTTGCTGCCGCAGAAGGTTACCCACAATCCCTGTTAGCGTTTCTGTGGATAACGTGTTCGCCCCTCGCTACAGCCCATGTGCAGCAGGCCCTGCAGCCCCCTGTATGAAAAATGACCAGCGTTAGCTGTTGTTTTTTCGAGCTTTTTCCCAGGCCTTGAGCTCCTTCATCCCCTGAAGTTGCCCCCAATCTCTGTTGGCGCTTCTGTGGATAAGATGTTTGCTGTCGGCTGTAGGCCACGCCGTTAGCTGCTTGTAGAGAGTTGTTCAATTATTGATCGATTTCGAGATTTTACCCGTTCGTGCCCGCGCAAAGCCTCGATTTTCGCGGCGTGGAGCGGGTTTTCCACACCGGCTACGGGCTGTGTGCAAGTTGCCCCCAAAGTCTGTTGGCGGTTCTGTGGATAAGGTGTTTGCCTTACCCTGCAGCCCTTTTAATTAAAGGGCTGCAGGGTTTTGTTCAAAAATTGATCAGTTGCCGCTGAAACCGCTGTTTCTCCATAAGTCACGGTTTTTCTCGCCTTTTTCCGCTGAGCTGTCCCGGTACCCGGTGCACTTGCCCACAATTGCTGTGGGCCAAGCTGTGGATAAGATGTTGGCCGAACCCTGGACGCCTTGTAATACATAGCATGCAAGGCAATAGATCAAACTTCCTACAGTTCTAATGGCCTGCTTGACAGGGATCAGGGGCCTGTCTTCACTGATGCCACCAGGACAGCATGATTACTTATCCACACCTGCTTTCAGGAGTGCAGACAATGGATTGTCGTTTATCCCAGGGTTCCCCGATCCGTGTTTCTCTCCCCCGGCGACCGCCCCAACCCCCTGGTCAGCACCACGGAAGAGTTGCGACTGCCTGACCACAAGGCCACATCGAATCGCGTCACGGGCTATTCGACTTGCGCCTCAACGGCCGATCCCGGTGAGGCGCCTGCCCCAATGGACGATCAAGAGGGATAACGGAATGTCATTCGTCAGTCATCTGGAACATGAGTACGACCGCGTGAAAACCCGGGTCGACGGCCTGCTCGCCAGGCTCGACCTGGCCTGGAAAAAACTCAGCAATCAGCTCGACGCCGAACAACTGCAGGCGCTGGTCAACCTGTTGCAGCGCGCCCACGACCAGGCTCAGTACGCAATCATTCACGGCGAGCTGCCGCGGGGCCAGGCGCCGGTGCCGTGGGAGCTGGCCCACGGCCTGTCGTTGCTGCACCTTGGTAACGCCGCGCGCCTGCCGCAAACGGAGGCCGAGCTGCAGACCCAGGTGATGAAGGACGGCACCCTGCTGGGCTGTCGCCAATGGGAGTTGCTGGACCTGCGCTGGAGCGAGGCCCTGCTCAACTGGATCGAAAACCTGCGTAATCATGCACCCTTCGACACGACCCCGGCGTTGATCGAAATGGCCGATGACGTGCTGCTGGACATGGCCGGGGATTGGGGCACCGGGTATTTCGACAGTGCGTCGGCGGCGCAGCGGGTGGCGGAGCTGATGCTCCAGGACAAGCCGGACTACACCATCCACCTGGGGGATGTGTATTACGCCGGGACCGGCAGCGAGGAGGGCGCTGACCTCAAGAACTGGCCCCAGGGCACCCAGGCTTCGTTCAGCCTCAACTCCAACCATGAGATGTACAGCGGCGCCCATGGCTATTTTGCCGAGATCGACGCGCTGTTTCCCAAGCAGCAGAGCACCAGCTATTTCGCCCTGTTCAATACCCATTGGCTGATCGTCGGCCTGGACTCGGCCTATGCCGCCGACGAGATGAGCCTCTATATGGACGGCAACCTGGCCCCGGCGCAGCAGCAATGGCTCCAGGACCTGGTCGCCAGCAAGGGGCAGGGACGCAAGATCATGCTGCTCAGCCATCACCAGGGGCTGGACATCACCGGCCAGACCCAGACCGCGCTCTATCAGCAAGTGGTTGCGGCCATGGGCCGTGCACCGGACTACTGGTATTGGGGGCACCTGCACAATGGCATCTGCTATGCGCCCCAGGGCGGCATGTACGGACGCTGCATCGGCCACGGGGCGATCCCCTATGGCCCCACCCGCGAGGTCAAAGGCAACCCTCGCGTGCAATGGTCGGAAACCCTGTCCGCGGACGACCCTGACTACCCGCAGCGGGTGCGTAATGGCTATGTGAGGGTGACGTTGCAGGGCGCAACGATCACCGAAGCGTTTGTGGGCGAGAACGGCGCCGTCAGTTGGCCGCTTGCTTGATGGGACCCGCTGCAATACAAGAGCCCGGGGCCGGCTTACCTCGCCCCCGGGCTCTTGTATTGCGGCATTCGGCGGGTGGCTCGCGGCAACGTTCAGCCCTGAACCGGCACGCCCTTGAGGTAAGGCGCAGGCTCTGCGCCCAGGTTGCTCAACATGCGCTCGCTGTACCAGTCGACGAAGTTGACCACGCCAAACTCGTAGGTCTTGGAGTACGGACCGGGCTGGTAGGCGGTGGAGTTGATGCCGCGCTGGTTTTCTTCCGCCAGGCGCCGGTCCTGGTCGTTGGTGGCGTCCCACACCTTGCGCATGCGCTCGACGTCATAGTCCACGCCTTCGACCGCGTCCTTGTGCACGATCCACTTGGTGCTGACCAGGGTTTCCTGGGCGCTGATCGGCCAGACCGTGAACACGATGATGTGATCGCCCATGCAGTGGTTCCATGAGTGCGGCAGGTGCAGGATGCGCATCGAGCCCAGGTCCGGGTTCTTGATCCGGCCCATGAGTTTGGCGCAGCCCTGTTTGCCGTCCATGGTCATGGACACGGTGCCCTTGAGCAGGGGCATGCGCACGATACGGTTGCGCAGGCCGAAGCTGGCGTGGGCATAGGGGATCTTCTCGGCATCCCAGGCGGCGGCCGAAGCGGCCACGTGGTCCTTGAACGCCTGATCGGCCCGGGGGTCGGTGACGTCGTCCCATTCCAGCAGGGTTTTCAGCAGCTCCGGGTGCGAGGCGTTGCAGTGGTAGCACTCGCGGTTGTTTTCCAGCACCAGTTTCCAGTTAGCCTTCTCCATCAAGGTGGTTTGCACCGCCACCTTGGTGTTCTCCATGTCGTAGGGCTCCATGTAGTGGCTCAGGGTCGACAGGAAGTCATCGATCGCCGGCGGGTTCTGCGACAACGAAATAAAGATGTAGCCGCCGGCCGTCTTCACGTTCACCGGCTTTAGGCCGTACTGCTTCATGTCGAAGTCGGCGCCCATCTCGGTGCCGGCGAACAGCAGGCGGCCGTCCAGCTCGTAGGTCCACTGGTGGTAGTGGCACACCAGTTTGGCCACCTTGCCCTTTTCGCTGGTGCACAAGCGCGAGCCACGGTGACGGCAGACGTTGTGGAAGGCGTGCACCACGCCCTCGGCGCCGCGAATCACGATGATCGGGTTTTTGCCGACCTGCAGCGTGAGGTAGTTGCCTTTGGTCGGGATCTCGCAAGTCATGCCGGCGATCAACCACTCCTTCTGGAAGATCTCCTGCATGTCGATATCGAACAGTCGCTCGTCAGAGTAAAACGGCTGCGGCAGGGAAAAGGTCCGCTCGCGCTCCTGCAGCATCTGTGCAGTGGCCTTGCGTGCAGGTTCCAGCGGATCGCCCAAGCTCAGGGTTGCGGTGACGTCCATCGTTAAAGTCCTCATGGCCGTTCTGTGCGGCCGGCGAAAAGTGGCTACGGTTGGTGCTACGCAAGGCACGAAATACGGCTGTTGTCGTTGCGCCGAGTGTGCGGTCGCCAGCGCCCCGAACCTTATCCATGGGCGACATGGCCCAACCTGTTCCCGACGCGCAACCCCCGGTGATTGGGGGCTGGTCGCGATAAGCATGTGAATGTCGCAGATAGGTAAATGGGTGCTTCGTGCGTTACGCAGAATCGCCACCATGAAGCCGAGCACACGGCTATGGAGAACAGCATGTCCAACAGCTTCCTGAATCCGGTAACGACCCAGACCTGGGCCAATGGTCGGCATATCGTCCGTTGCGTCAAAGTCATCCAGGAAACCTGGGACGTGCGCACCTTCTGCTTCATGGCCGACCAGCCGATCCTGTTCTTCTTCAAGCCGGGGCAGTTTGTGACCCTGGAGCTGGAAATCGACGGCCAGCCGATCATGCGCTCCTACACCATTTCCAGCTCGCCTTCGGTGCCCTACAGCTTTTCGGTGACCATCAAGCGCGTGCCGGGGGGCAAGGTCTCCAACTGGTTGCACGACACCCTGCACGAAGGCCAGGAACTGGCGGTGCACGGGCCGGTGGGGCTGTTCAACGCCATCGACTTCCCCAGTCCCAAGGTGCTTTACCTCAGCGGCGGGGTCGGCATTACCCCGGTGATGTCCATGGCGCGCTGGTTCTACGACACCAACGCCAATGTCGACATGGTGTTTATCCACAGCGCCCGCTCGCCCAAGGACATCATTTACCACCGCGAGCTGGAGCACATGGCGTCGCGCATCGACAACTTCAGCCTGCACCTGATCTGCGAGAAACACGGCCTGGGCGAACCCTGGGCCGGTTATCGCGGCTACCTGAACCACAAGATGCTGGAATTGATGGCGCCCGACTTCCTTGAGCGCGAAGTGTTCTGCTGCGGGCCGACGCCCTATATGACCGCGGTCAAGCGCTTGCTGGAGGCCTCGGGCTTCGACATGACCCGCTACCACGAGGAATCATTCGGCGCGACCCCGCCCGAAGCCCGTGCCGACGCGGTGGAGCAAGCCGAACAAGCGGCCGACGCGCCGGAAATCGACGTTGCCGACCTGCACCAGGTGGAATTCACTGCCTCGGGCAAGAGCATCCGCGTGGCCCCGGGTGAAACCGTGCACGCGGCTGCGGCCAAGCTCGGCCTGATGATCCCCAAGGCCTGCGGCATGGGCATCTGCGGCACCTGCAAAGTGCTCAAGCTCGGCGGCGAAGTGGAAATGGAACACAACGGCGGCATCACCGAAGAGGACGAAGCCGAAGGCTACATCCTCTCCTGCTGCAGCGTGCCAAAAGGCGACGTACGCATCGAGTTCTGATCCCAAGGACCCGATCAGGCACTCCCCCCGTGGCGAGGGCGCTTGCTCCCGCTCGGCCGCGCAGCGGTCGCAAACCCAGAGTGCACGGTCTATCTGAATAAATGGGGCGCAGCCATTAGGGCGGCTAAGCCCCGGAGCGCCGGCCGACCCAGCGCGAGCAGGGGTTTAATACAAGCTCGGGCGCCGATCCAGGTGCACATGGTTATGTTCACTGATGGACTTGTGCCAGGCCTCGGCCAGGGGCAGGTCGGCCAGCAGCAGTTGCTCCCCGGTGTGGCGGTTTTTGCCCGCCAGGGGGTAGCCGTCGGCATCGACGATGGTCGAACCGCCGACCCAATTCACCCCGCGCTCCTCGCCGCTGCGATCGCAGGCGGCAATAAACATCCGGTTGACCGCCGCATTGGCCTGTACCCGAACCATTTCCCCCGGCCGCTCGCCCACCGGGCGCGGGCCGTCCGGCCAGTTCACCGGGGCGCAGAGCAGGGCGGCCCCGGCCAGGGCCGGCAGGCGCACCCATTCGGGAAACTCCAGGTCGTAGCAGATCATCAGCGCAATCGGCCCGAAGCGTGTCGCCACCACCGGCGGCGGTTCATTGCCAGGGGTGAAGATCAGGTTTTCCCGATCCCACAGGTGGGCCTTGCGGTACACCGTCAGGTTACCTTCGGGCTCGATCAGTACCGCACTGTTGGCCACCTGGTCTTCTGTCAGGCGCTCGCAAAAGCCGGCGACAATCACCACCTGCAGTTCTTCGGCCAGGCTTTTCCACAGGCTCAGGGCCGGGCCGTCGAGGGTTTCCGCCAGCGCCAGGGCTTCCGCCAGGTCGTGGAACACGTAGCCGCTTTGCATCAGCTCCGGCAGCACCACCACCTGGGCGCCCTGGGCCGCGGCCTGGCGGATGGCGGCGGCGCTGAGCTCGCGGTTATGGGCCAGCTCGCCGACACGCGGCGCCAGTTGCTGGCAGGCGACTTTCAGGGTGTGTACCGGGTTCATGCGCTCGGGCCCTCCAGCAGGTGCTCGCTGGCGGCAATGGCCCGCTGCTCGGCAGCCAGATCAAGTCGCCGGGTCATCGCCCAATAGGCCACCCCGGCCACGGCCAAACCGATCACAAAGGCAATGTCGGCACCTTCAAGGGCCCGGGAAACCGGCCCCTGGTAAAAACTCAGGGACATGAACGGCACCATCGCCAGCAGACCGAGGAAGTACGCCACCAGGCCGGCACAGGACCATTGGCCGTAGATCCCGGCCGGGTTGAAGATATCGCCGATGGCGTAGCGCCCTTTGCGCACCACATAAAAATCGGCGAGGTTGACCGCGGTCCAGGGCACCAGGAAATACAGCATCAGCAGCACGAAGGTGTTGAAGCTGCCCAGGTAGCTCTCGGGGATATTCAGGGCGATCAGGAAGATCACCACCGCCACCAGCGAGATCCCCACCACCCGGCTCTTGAGGTTGGGTTTGATCTGCAGGAAGCCGTCGATGGCACTGATGCCGGTGAGCATGGCGCCGTAGCAGTTGACCGCCATGATGCCGATCAGCGCCGGCACCGCGATCAACACGGTAAAGGTGCCGAAGCCCGGAATCACCTGGTTGCCGACTTCACGCACGCTGCCGATGGCGTCCGGCGAGGGCAGGGCGGAGGCCAGGAATGCCCCCAGGGACATCAGCCACAGAGCCGAACCGGCAGCGCCGAGGTATGTCCAGAAAATCACCTGGCGCGACGGCGTCTTGTGCGGCAGGTAGCGCGAGTAGTCGGAGACGTATACCGAGTAGCTGATCTGGTAACCGGCGGCGGCCGACAGCTGGATCAGGAACGCCGACCAGGAAAAGTGCGCGTTGGCCACGGCGGCGTCGGCCTGCAGGGTCATCAGGGCGCTGATGGTCAGCACCGCGAACACGCTGATCATCACGTAGGTCAGCCAGCGCTGCACGGTGTGCAGCAGGTCGTGGCCGATCACTGCAATGATCACCGCGAGGATGATCATCAGCGTGTACCAGGGCGCGCGGGCGCCGGGCAGCACGGTGTTGATGGCGTCGGTGGCGAGAATCACGTTGAACACGTTGAAGCCGATGTAGACAAACACCACCGCGATAAACGGCACGATGGCGCCGCGCAGGCCAAATTGCGCCCGGGACTGGATCATCTGCGGCAAACCCATGCGCGGCCCCTGGTTGGCGTGAAAGGCCATGCAGAAGGTGCCCAGGCACACGCCGATGACAATCGCCAGGATCGCGTAGTGCAGGCTCAAGCCGAGGGCGGCACCGGTGAAGCCGGTGACCATGGTGGTGAGGACGAAGTTGCCGGTGAACCAGAAGGGGCCCTGGTGCCAGACTTTGCCGTGCCGCTCGTTGCGGGGGACGTAGTCGATGGAGCGGGTTTCGATCTTGAGGGTTGACGCAGGGGCTTTGTCGGAAGCCGAGGCCAGGCTCGTCATGGGGTCGCTGCCTTGTTTTTATAGGTCGACCTTGAAGTGTCCGGGATCTGCCGGGGATGTTGAATCAGCGGCGGCAAATAATCAGTTCACGAATCTGTGAACTGATTGCAGGGCGAGGGGCGCTTGCCCCCTGTGGCGAGGAAGCTTGCTCCCGCTCGGTCGCGCAGCGGCCGTAAACCAGAGTTCGCGATTTGCCTGGAGAAACGGGGTTGCCGCGATTGGGGCCGCTACGCGCCCCAGCGGGAGCAAGCTCCCTCGCCACAAAAAAGCGCGGATGCTCCCACCAACGTCACAGGCGGCTTGCCCTCTGTGGCGAGGGTGCTTGCTCCCGCCCGGTCGCGCAGCGGCCGTAAACAAGAGTTCGCGATTTGCCTGGAGAAACGGGGTTGCCGCGATTGGGGCCGCTACGCGCCCCAGCGGGAGCAAGCTCCCTCGCCACAAAAAAGCGCGGATGCTCCCACCAACGTCACAGGCGGCTTGCCC
>NZ_JBLZOM010000013.1:0-73041 GCF_049199125.1 Pseudomonas sp. QD4 | reverse complement strand
CGCCAGCGCCTTCGTCGACTTCCTCAGAGGCGGCCAGCGACCCGAAGAAACCCCATTCTTCAAACACATCCGCCAACTCATGGGCTTGAACAACCAGGGCGAACTCAGTGAAGAAAACCTGGACGCCACCTTGCAGAACCGAGCGCTTGCAAAGCGCCTGGGAGGCTTGATCACCTATCACACCAGCGAATGGCACGTCCCGTCCTGGGCCGGCAAGTACGGCGTGATCTCCGAGATCGCGGTCAAGCTCGGCAAGTGGGCCATGGACAATGTGAAAGCGGAAAAGAACCGCGTGATGAAATTGCGTTGGTGGGGGGAGGTGGCGGCGGATATTGGGTTACCGGAGGGGGCGAAGGTTTATCACTTTCATCCGATTGGATTGGCGGGAAGACTTGCGACTCCAGACGCAATGGTGACTTATCGCATTTACCAGAGCACAGGTCTGATTGAGCGCTTAGTCCCTGTTGGGCTCGAAGCCGAAAGAATGAAAGATGCAAGGTATATTTATATTTCATCCGATAATAAGGAGCATGACTTTGGTGTCTTTATCGGTCAGAAGGCAGTGCGCTGGATAACGAAAGGAGTGGCGGGAACTGATTTTATATATTTGATGAATGTCGCCACGCTTGGGGCCAATCCTGCTAGTCACTTTGGGTTTCGGTTTGTTGATACAAGTAGAAGGTTTTTAAATCAAACAGCGCTCGCTGCGTTGATCGGAGCCTTGATGGAGGTTGGATATGATGATGTTGCGTCAACGGGCTTCAGTGACGTAGATGGGACGCCCGGAGGAAGTGTATCTCATATAAATGGAGAAAATGGAGATTTCAAATTTATGCGGCTTGATAATAACTGGAGTGTCTCAACTCATCTTAACGTGGCAAATGATGTGAGCTTCCTGGATGAAGAAAGGCAGAATAGCCTTAATGAGGCGCTATTTAAGTTTGGTTGGAGGACGCATTACGCATGGAAATATACAAAAAATGGGACGCAGAAGCTTCTGTCGCGCACTGTTCACTATCCAGGGCATTACCATCATCTTCATGTGGCGGGCTTTTCTCCAAAATTAAAAGAGATCAAGCAGTGAATATTAAAATGTTCATCTCGATAGCTTTTTTTACATTGCTCCTAGGGGGGGAGGTGAGGGCTTATGCTGCTCTTGTACCAACTGGTGATGAAGCTGAATTGTGTGCGGATAGTCTGAGGCGCAACGCAACAATAGCCAATGATGATGGGTTTTCAATAAGCACCTTCAGGCTGTTTAAAAGTTATCCGCCGTTGGGCTCTCAAAGCGAATCTGATGATTCAGATAGAGAGAGCAGTTATAAGATTACTAACGCATTGCCACTTTCCATTCACTGTCTTTCGTCTAAGATGTATGAGTTCAAAGTGCGTGGTGGAGTTGGATTGAAGGAAGGTGTTAATAAGGATTTGAAGCCAATTTCGGTGCGGTTGTTGGGCGGGAGTTATTATGTCGTATTTGTCAGGGATGGCTATTTTGTTGGCGATGGCGAGGGGCGCGAGCTTGTGGCCAGTATTGCGGTGTATAACTCCGCAGGCGAGCTTGTAAGGAAAATGGATCGAATTTCGTCATGGCGAGATTATGAGGGAAGCTTGGTTTTACTTGAGGCGTGCGTAGCGGGAAACGGCATATTGCTACGAGAGTTAAATATTGATCCAGATGTTAGGTCCAAGGTGGGTGATGTTATTAGTTATAGCACTCCCATTCTGTTGTTGGAACAAGTGTTATACCCGGTAGGGGGCGGTTATTCGTTGCAGGGCGATGGTGGGGGAGTTAAGTGTGATTGGAGTAACTACTTGATTCGCTAGAGGTGATCTATAGGCTGCAGATTTAGCGCAGGCGAGAAGTATTATCTATTTAAATGAAATCTCCTTCGGCTGGTTGTGGCTTGAATAAATCTAGCGAGCTAAGTGAAGCAATAATTGGATGCTGCCTTAGAAGATTAATTGATAAAAGGGGCCGCTGATAGTGCTGAGTTCTCTGAGGTTGGAGATCTTGTGTTTGATATTTTATTAACGCGCTTGAGGCTGAGGCATGAGTTGGGTGCGGCGTAGAGTGTTTTTTAGTGCTGTTTTATTTTTCTTTGCATATGACAACTCATGTGCGGAGTTTGTTGAGCCAATGAGGGATGGAAAGAATTCCGAGCCCCTCCCTTTGCTTGTAAATAGTTTGAGTGTTGAGCGCAATCGTTCTGTAATAAGTCACTCATCGTTGATGCTGCAAATAAGAGAATTTACAAGAAATAATCATGGTTTCATGTTTGATGTGGACTCAAGGGTAAAGCTCTCTGTGACGAGTAGAGTGGTTTCTGGGTTTCAACAGAATCCACCAAGTTCAGTAAGACTCAAGGATGGAACCCAAATTATATGGGGGTGGCAAGAGGGGCAGGCAGAGGTTCAGTCAATTGCCATATTTGACGAAGGCGACAAGCTTAAGCTCGTTGGGGGCGCGACAAATATTCCAAGGATATTCAGTTGGCGGTCACAGAAAGGAATTAAGACCATGGCGGAGTTCGATGCATTACTGGTAAGGCGCCACGCGTTACATATAGGAAGTCCGATGCTGGTGCTATTCGTTGAGACTCAATCTGACGCGGACAGATACTCCCCGCTTGCTGCGCGTTGGCTTCAGGCAAATCTCCTCGGATTTAACGCTCAGTGTAATAGTCCAATCTATGCTGAAATCTGTGCTCTTGCAGATAACATAACCGTTCCTATATTTGTTCGGACGGCGAGGTGTAGCGCTGAGAAAATGTCGCGTTCTAGTTGTACTCTCCGATCTTCAGAGTCGAGTAAAAGCACGCTTTCGCTCGATATTTTCACGCAGTAGCTTCAGGTGGAGATCGATTTTTTGACTACTCAAGGGAGTTAGTAATCGAAATGTCGGTGATCTCTAATAAAATATTAAAATATGCATTTATCTGTATGGCCGCTATCTGGAGTGGAGTGGGTCTTTGTAATGAGTTGTTGAGGGGTGAAGGGAATGGCTCAAAATATAATGCAGTTTGCAATAGGGGTGGCGAATGCTCTGTGGAAATAACCGAACTTTCGGTTAAGTTGAATAAAGCGTGCGAATCCCCCCGTATCTCCATGTCATGGAATAAAAGAGCAGAAAATCTTTATTTGATTAGCTGTGACTGCGAATGTACTTCGCACGACAATTCAGGCTGGATAGTTCAGCTCGAAGCCGTAGGTCGAAAACCATCAGCAAAAAAAGTCCCTCTAGGGAGAGGTGTTACGATTGAGGAACTTGAGAGGTCTTCTGGAAAAATTCATGATATCTACTCATCGCACCCGATGTGCGAACCGATCGATCGGAAAGCATCGCGCAATAGCATATTTGCAAGCCTCTTTAAACAACCGACCACTATTGGGGCTAATCCTTACTGTTATTCTGTTGTATATATTGGTGAAAATAATTCTGTTCCCCTGATGTTTACTGGAAATGAAAAATTAAGGAAGCATATTAAAGAGTTTGAAGTTGATGTGGTCTCCAGCAGGGAAATACAAGAGGAGGTTGAGCGTGTCTCTCGTTTTATTAGGGATAATAAACATTGATGTTTGTCGGGAAGTTGAGGGGGTAGATTTCTGTTGCGTTCTATAACTAATGTCATCAGTTCAGGAGGCTGGCTTTATAGGGTATATGGTCAGCTCTAAATTCCTATGCGTTATATTTTTTGGTACCAGCGTTTGGGGTTGAGCTGCGGCCCTATGTAACTCTTAAATAAAATCGCCCTTAACTGATTGTTGGACTTGAGCAACCAAAACGAACCTGCACGCTTAACACAATCATTCTAACCACCTCAGTTTGTACCTGCCCCGCTCGTGGCAATGTTCACCCCATTTCCCGCAGCGAGTGAAAACCTCCACGATGCTGCAAAGAACCCCGTTTTACCCATACAACACTGCGCCCCAGGCGCAAGGTGCGCTCCCACAGCACCGAGCCCCTAACCGCCCAAACGGTGGGCCGGCAAATAGGGCAGCAGGCGTGCGGTTTCGTTGCGCACTACGGCGTAGCACTCGCAGCTCAGTTGTTCGAGCTGGGGCCGGTCGATCACGGTGATGTGGCCTCGGCTGTACTCGATCACTCCCAGGCGCTGCAGCTTGCCGGCGGCTTCGGTGACGCCCTCGCGGCGCACGCCGAGCATGTTGGCGATCAGTTCCTGGGTCATGATCAGTTGGTTGCCGGGCAGGCGGTCGAGGGACAGGAGCAGCCAGCGGCACAGTTGCTGGTCGATGGAGTGGTGGCGGTTGCAGACGGCGGTCTGGGCCATCTGGGTGATCAGCGACTGGGTGTAGCGCAGCATCAGCAGGAGCATTTCGCCGTGGCGGTTGAACTCGTCCTTGAGCCGTTGCCCGGGCAGGCGAAAGGCGTGTCCCGGGCTTTGCACAATGGCCCGGCTCGGGGTGCTTTCGCCGCCCATGAACAATGACACGCCCACCAGCCCTTCGTTGCCGACCACGGCGATTTCCGCCGAGGCGCCGCTTTCCATCACATACAACAGGGACACGATGGCGTCGGTGGGAAAGTACACGTAACGCGGCACGTCCCCCGATTCGTACAGGACCTTGCCCAGGGGCAGGGCGATCTGTTCCAGGTCAGGGATCAGGCGTTGCTTGACCGGCTCCGGGAGCGCGGCCAGCAGGTAGTTCTGGTGTGGCTTGTGTACATCCAGCATATGCAGCGCCACCTTTTAGAAGCCATTCCCCCAGTAGCCATTTCCCGGTTGGTCAGGGTAGTCCACAACGGCGTCGCTGTCTGTTATCCCTCATGGCCCTGGCACCGACGCTGTGGCGCTGCCCGTTGTGCCTAACGATTGTGGGTGGTCGAGCCGCAGCGGGGCCGGGCAGATCACCTGCACTCGGTGCTCCTGGCCGTCGTCGCGCAAAGCCAGCAATGGCTCGGCCAGCGGCTGGCCATCCAGGCTGATGCTGTGCCGCGCGCCCGGTTGCTGGCTGATCTCGATCCGGTACAGGCTGGCGCCGAAGCGGTAGTCCAGGCTGTAGCCGCTCCAGTCGCCGGGGAGCACCGGTTCGAAGCGCAGGGTGTCGCCGCTGCGTACCAGCCCCAGCAGCGACTCGACGGCCAGGCGGTACATCCAGCCCGCCGAGCCGGTGTACCAGGTCCAGCCGCCGCGCCCGGTATGCGGTGCCACGCCGTAGACATCGGCGGCCATCACGTAGGGTTCGACCTTGTAGATGTCGACTTGCGCGGCGCTGCGGCGGCTGACCGGGTTGATCAGGCGCAACAGTTCCCAGGCCTTGGCGCTGTCACCCAGGCGGGCGAAGGCCATGCTCGCCCATACGGCGGCGTGGGTGTATTGGCCGCCATTCTCGCGTACGCCGGGCACGTAGCCCTTGATGTAACCGGGGTCCAGGCTGCCCTGGTCGAACGGCGGGTCGAGCAGCAGGACCACCCCGGCCTCGCGCCGCACCAGGTGCTGGTCGAGGGCGGTCATGGCCTGTTGCTGGCGCTCGGGGCTGGCGGCGCCGCTGAGCACCGACCAGCTTTGGGCGATGGAGTCGATGCGGCATTCCTGGTTCGCCGCCGAGCCCAGTACCTGGCCGTCGTCGAAATAGGCCCGGCGGTACCAGGCGCCGTCCCAGGCGTGCTGATCCAGGGCGCTGCGCAGGGTGGTTGCCTGCTCATGGCAGCGCTGGGCGAAGGCGCCATCGCCGTGCAGCCGGGCGATGGCGGCGAATTGCTCCAGCACTTCATGGCCGAAAAAACCCAGCCAGATGCTTTCGCCCCGACCCTGTTCGCCGACCCGGTTCATCCCGTCGTTCCAGTCGCCGGTGCCCATCAACGGCAGGCCGTGGATGCCCTGGGTCAGGCCGCGCTCGATGGCGCGCTGGCAGTGATGGTAGAGGCTTTCTTCCAGGGACGAGACGCCGGGCAGGTCGTAGTAGGACTCCTCGCCGGCGTTCAGCGCGCGACCTTCGATGTAGCCGACCTTTTCCTCCAGCACACTGCGGTCGCCGGTCACCTGCACATAACGGCTGGTGGCCAGGGGCAGCCAGAGCATGTCGTCCGAACAGCCGGTGCGCACCCCACGGTTTTGCGGTGGGTGCCACCAGTGCTGCACGTCGCCTTCCGGGTACTGGTGGGCGGCGCACAGCAGCAGGTGCTGGCGCGCGGCCTGCGGGTCGGCGTGGAGCATGGCCATGCTGTCTTGCAACTGGTCGCGAAAGCCGATGGCGCCGCCGGACTGGTAAAAGCCGCTGCGCCCGAGGAAGCGGCAGGCGATCACCTGGTACATCAGCCAGCCATTGACCAGCACGTCCAGGGCCGGCTCCGGGGTGGTCACCCGGATCGCACCCAGGGTGCTGCGCCAGTGCTGGTGCACGGCTTCCAGTTCCAGGGCGGCGGCGCGATTGCCGCGGTACTGCTGGACCAGGCGGGTCGCAGCCTTGGCATCGCGTTCGGCACCCAGGCGAAAGACGATTTCCTGGCTTTCGCCGTCAGCCAGTTCAAGCCCGACCTGCATCGCCGCGCACGGGTCGAAGGCCCCGCCGCAACGCCCGGACAACTTGGCCCGGGTCATGGCTGCCGGGGCGGCAAGGGTGCCGTTGCGGCCGATGAACTCGGTGCGGTCGCCGCTGAAGCTGCGGTCGCTGGCGTCGGTGTCGAGAAACGCCACCCGTGCGCCGAACTCGATGGAGTAGGCGTTGCGCGCAAACAGCGCGCCACTGAAGGGGTCGCTTTCGGTCACCACGTGCATCGCCGAGCGGCTGCGCAGGTCCCCCAGCACCCATTCCACATAGTGCGTGGCCGAAAGCCGGCGTGGCCGGCCGCTGCGGTTGCGCACGATCAGCCGCGAGAACTTGAGCGGCGCGTCGAGCGCCACGTACACCCACAGTTCGGATTGGATGCCGTCTTCTTCATGCTCGAACACGCTGTAGCCAAAACCGTGGCGCGTGCGGTAACTGCCGCTGCCCGGGCATGGCTGGGGCGTCGGCGACCAGAAGTGCCCGCTGTCTTCGTCGCGCAGGTACATCGCCTCGCCGCTGGGATCGCTGACCGGGTCGTTGTTCCAGGGCGTGAGGCGATATTCGTGGGCGTTTTCGTTCCAGGTGTAGGCCCCGCCGCTTTCGGAAATCACCGTGCCCAGCCGGGCGTTGGCCAGCACGTTGCACCAGGGCGCCGGGGTCGGCTGGCCCGGGTGCAGGGTCATGATGTACTCGCGGCCATCGGGGCTGAAGCCGCCGAAGGGGGTATCGAGGATCAGCTGCGGTATCTGCGTCGCCACCGGCTGCCGGGTCAGGCGCTCGCGGCGCACCAGGTTCGGTTCCAGGCGCGCCAGCAGCGGGTCGGCGCGCCGGCGCTGGACCTGCTCGGCGAGGCTGCCCCGGGTGTCGTTGATCACCAGGCGCGCCACCGCCAGCATCAGCGTGCGGTCTTCGCTCGACAGCTGCTGGGCCGGGCGCACGAAGATGCCACCGGGACGGTCGATCAGGCTGGCTTCGCTGCCGGAGGTCACCAGGCCCATGATCAGGTCCTGCAATTGCTGGCGATAACCGGCCTGGTCTTCGTTCCAGATCACCAGGTCCACCGCCAGGCCCTTCTGCCGCCAATAGGCGTGGGCCTTGACCATCTGCTGCACCAGCTCGATGTTGGCCAGGTCGCCGACTTGCAGCAGGACAATCGGCAGGTCGCCGGAAATCGCCTGGCCCCACAGCCCCGACTGGTTGCGGCGGTTGCTCAGCAACAGGCTGCTTTCGGCGCGCAGGGTGGCGTTGGCGTAGATGATCGACGCCGCCATTTGCTCGAACAGCCGGGCATCGGCCAGGGATGCATTGAGCTGGCGCAACAGCACCTGGCTGTGGGTCCAGGCCAGGTCGAAGACCCGGTCGGCCAGGTGCCGGTCGCGGTATTTGTGGATCAGTTGCAGGCAACTGTCGCGGCTCTGGGCGACCCCGGTCACGAAGTCGATGGTTGCGGTCTGCCCGGCATCCAGGGTGATCCGGCAGCGGATCGCGACAATCGGGTCGAGCACCGGCCCGGCGGTGCCGGACAACTGCTCGATCTGCGGTTCCATGGCCGCCGGCGCCACCACGCTGCGACCACGACCGATAAAGCGCGCGCGGTCGGTTTCGTAGGAAATGGCATCGATGTCCACACCGTGGGCGGCCAGCAGGTGGCACATCCAGGGCGGGGTTTCATGATTGGAGCGCGGCCGGCGGGTGCAGATGATCGCCTGCAACGGCGCCAGCAGCTCGGTCTGCACGAACAGGTTACTGAACGCCGGGTGCATGGCATCGCTGATGGCTGAGGCCAGCACCACTTCGGCGTAGCTGGTGAGCTCGATGCTGCGCCGGGTGCGGCCGCGGTTGGTGACGTGCAGGCGCCGCAGTTCGATGTCGTCCTCGGGGGAGACGACGATTTCGCTGTGGGTGTCGAAGTCCAGTTCGCGCACGCGGAACTCGGCACGGGCATCGGTGAAAATCGCCTCGAAGCTTGCCGGGCGACCCAGGGTCGGCTGGTGCGCGGCGGACCAGAAGGCACCGCTGGCCACATCCCGCAGGTAGCAGAACATGCCCCAGTTGTCGCAGGTGCTGTCCTCATGCCAGCGGGTCACCGCCAGTTCGTTGCAACGGCTGTAGCCGCCGCCGGCACTGCTGACCATCACGTGGTAGCGGCCGTTGGACAACAGCTGCAGGGCCGGGCGCTTGCGGTCGGGGTCGGTGAACACCCGCAGCTTGGTCTCGTTGACCCTCGCCGCTTCATCGGCCGCGGGGGCACTGGAGGCATGCAGGTACTGGGCGGCGGTTTTCGGTACGCGCTCCTGCAACAGCAGGGCGGTGGCCTGGAACTGCGGATCGGATTCAAAGCGCCGCTGCATCGGTTGATCCAGCAACAGCCAGGTCAGGGACAGCAGACTCATGCCCTGGTGGTGGGCCATGAAGGATTGGACGATGGCCTGGCTCTGCCCGCGCGGCAGGCGAGCCTCGGTGTAATCCACCGCTTCATACAGGCCGAAACGCCCGGCCAGGCCCAGCTCGCTGAGGCGTTGCAGGTTATCGCAGGCCGCCTGGGGCGCCACCATCAACGCCAGCACGCTGGCGTAGGGCGCGACCACGCTGTCTTCGCCCAGGCCGCGCTTGAGGCCCAGGCCGGGAACGCCGAAGGCCCGGTACTGATAGTTGAGCTGGGCATCCAGGGTGTTGTAGCCCGACTCGGACACCCCCCAGGGAATCCCCAGCTGCTTGCCGTGCTCGATCTGCAGGGCGACCGCGGCGCGGCACGTCTGGTCCAGCAGAGTGCCTTCGTAGTTGGGCATCACCAGCATCGGCATCAGGTATTCGAACATCGAGCCGGACCAGGACAGCAGCACCGGCATCCCGCCATTGCTGGTCAGCAAGCGGCCCAAGGAGAACCAGCCTTCCTGGGGCAACTGGCCCTGGGCGATCACCACAAAGTTGGTCAGGCGCGCTTCCGAGGCCAGCAGGTCGTAGTAACCGGCGTCGAGCTTGCGTTCGTCGGCGTTGTAACCGATCACGAACAGGTTGCGCTGACGGTCATAGAGGAAGCCGAAGTCCATGCGGGCCAGGTCGCTGATCTGGTCGGTCAATTGCTCCAGGGTGGCCAGGCGCTGGCTGGCCAAGGCGCGGACGGCACTGACCCGGGGTTGCTGCTCGGGCACCCAGAGGCTGAGGTCAAGTTCGGCCAACTGACGCCAGCTCAGGGGTGGCAGGTTGCTGCCATCCTGTTGCGCGGGCAGCACGAAACGCTCCAGTTCGCTGCGCAGGTCCAGGCATTGCGCCGCCAGCTCGGCGCGCCAGAACAGCACCTCGGCGTCGCCCTCGAGCGCGCTGTTGGCCCCGTGGGCGCTGATCTGCTCCAGCAGGCTCAGCAACTGCGCGCTGGAGCCGTTGGCGCTGTGGCTCAGGCGGTGTTGCATCGCCCGGGCCTGCAGGCTCAGGACCTCGATTTCGCGGCTGTCGAGGCCGGCCGTGTTCAGTGCGTCCTGCAGCACGTCCAGGGTATCCACCAGGCCGCTGGCCAGGCGCAAGTCATGCCGCGGCGCATCGGCCAGGGTCAGCAGGCCCGGGCGCAGGGTCAGCAGCAGGCCGGCCAGGTTGCCGCTGTCCACCGTCGACACATACAGCGGCGGCAGGGGTTTGCAGGTCAGGGTGTCGTACCAGTTGTAGAAGTGTCCGCGATAGCGTTCCAACTGGGCCATGCTCGCCAGGCTCTGTTCCAGGCGTTGCAGCAGGCGGCCGCTGCTCAGGTAGCCGAAGTCGTGGGCCGCCAGGTGCGACAGCAGGGCCATGCCCATGTTGGTCGGCGAGGTGCGGTGGGCCACGGCGAACAGCGGCTGCTCCTGGATATTGTCCGGTGGCAGCCAGTTGTCGGCCGGCCCCACGTACTGGTCGAAGAAGGCCCAGGTGCGCCGGGCCAGGGTTTGCAGAAACCGCAGTTCGGTGCTGGAGGGATGAAACTCGGCGCGCCGCGACGGTCGGCTCAGCCACCAGGCAATGGCCGGGCTGGCCAGCCACATCAGGATAAAGGGCCCGGCGCTGAGCAGCGCCGGCAGTGGCAGCAATGCCAGCAGCATCAGGGCCAGTAGCGGAGCGATCCACATGCTGCGGTATTGCCCGGCCAGGGAATGGCCGTGGCCGCGCTCGACTTCCCGCGACGGTTGCCACTGCAACAGCCGGCGCTTGCTCAGCAGCATGCGCCACAGGGTGCGGCCGATGGCATCCAGGCTGTACCAGGTTTCATAGGGCAGCCAGACCAGCGGCAGCAGGGCCCGGGTGAAGTGTTGGGAGCAGGTGTGCAGGGCTGCGGCCAGGTGTTGTTCGATCGGCACGTCGACGGTCTTGTGCATCAGTTCCTGCAACGCGCTGCACAGCGGCTGGATCAGCACCAGCATCAACACTGCCAGGGTCCAGGACACGGGCTCAGAGGCACCGAACCAGCCCCACAGCAGCATGGTCAGAAACGCTGCGGGTTCCAGGCTGCGGCGCAGGTTATCGAAAATCTTCCAGCAGGCCAGGGCGCTGAGCCGGTTGCGCTTGAGCCCGCCGCTGGCCTTGGGTGTCCAGGGCATCAGCCACGGCAGCAACTGCCAGTCGCCGCGAATCCAGCGGTGACGGCGCTTGACGTCGGCGCTGTAGCGCGAGGGGTATTCCTCGAACAGCTGCACATCGCTGAGCAGCCCGGAGCGGGCGTAGCAGCCCTCGATCAGGTCGTGGCTGAGCACCCGGTTATCCGGGAAGCAGTCCTGCAACGCATGCTCGAAGGCGTCCACGGCGTAGATGCCCTTGCCGATAAACGAGCCGTGTTCGAACAGGTCCTGGTAAACGTCCGACACCGCGCGGGTGTAGGGATCGACCCCGGCATCGCTGCCGAACAGACGGGCATAGGCCGAGCGCGCGGTGCTCGGCAGGCTGATGCCGACCCGTGGCTGGAGGATCGCGTAGCCGGCGCTGATCTGCCCGGTCTGCGGGTCGAACACCGGGTGGTTCAACGGATGGTCGATGGCGCCGATGCATTGCATGGCCACATCGCGCGGCAATTGGGTGTCGGTGTCCAGGGTGATCACGTACTGGACCCGGGGCAGGGCCTGGATATCGCCGACGATCAGCGCGAAGCGCTCGCGCCCCTGGCCACGCAGCAGCGCATTGAGTTCCGCCAGCTTGCCGCGTTTGCGTTCATAACCCATCCAGCTGCGCTCGGCCGGGTTCCAGCGCCGTGGGCGATGCAGGAGGAAGAAGCGCTCGGCCTCGGCCTCCGGGTATTTGCGGTTCAGGCCTTCGATCAACTGCTGCGCCAATTGCAGCAGGCCGGCGTCTTCGGGCAGCACCTCGCTGTCGGCGTCCATGAAGTCGCTGAGCAGGGCGAAATGCAAGTGCGGGTCGCGGTTGGCCAGAAAGCGCACTTCCAGGCCTTCGACCAGTTCTTCGACATCCGCCGCGTTGGCGATCAGGGTCGGCACCACCACCAGGGTCCTTGCCTGCTCCGGGATGCCTTCGCTGTAGTCCAGGCGCGGCAGGATGCAGGGCGCCACCGTCAGGGTCACCAGCCAGTTGATCAGGCCGATTGCCAGGCGGCTGCTCATCAGCAGGGTCGGCAGTGCCAGCAGGGCCAGCAGGTAAAACGCGTGTCCGTCCTCATGCACCGACTGCATAAAGGACCAGGCCAATAGCAGCGACAGCAGCGCCACCGGCAGCAGAAAGAAACTCAAAGGCGCCCGTTGCAGCAGGCGCTGCCAGCGCTGGGCCAGGGGCACCCGTGCTGCGATGCGTTGCTCCAGCTCGCCGCGACCGGGGCCGACCAGGTAGTAACCGACATGGCTGGCCACGGCGGCGGGGTCCTGTGGCGGCTGGCTGTTGCTCAGGTCGATGGCAATGCGCGCCACCTGTTCTTCGCTGAGCGAGCACTGCCGCGCCAGGCGTTCGACCCGGTGCCGGTAGTGGTCGCGGGTGGCGAAATCCATGCGCTCATACAGGCCCGCCGGGTCGCTGCGCAGCACCTGTTCGACGTGGCTCATGCGCTCGACGAACTCACGCCAGTTGGTGGCCGAGAGCAGGCGCAGGCTGGCGATGCTGTTGCTGATCGACACCTGGTCGGCAGCCTGTTGCTGGGCGTCGAGTTGCACCAGGCGCTCGATGTTCAGCCCCGACTCGCCCAGCAGTTGTTCGATCCAGGCCAGGGGCAGCACCAGCGCGGCGTTCTGCCCTTGCAGGCGGCGCGCCAGTTCGGCGACGAACGAGGAGGTCATTGGCGGCCCCGAGCGCGCCATGTCAGCCACCGTCAGCACCACGCTCTTGGCGTCCTGCTCGGCGGTTTCGATCAGGCGATCGGCCCAGTCGTTGGCCAGGTTGCGGTCATCCCAGTTGGCCATGACCCGTGAGGCCACGCGCCGCAGGTTCTCGATCAGGGCCAGGCGCAACATGATCGGAATCGCCCACAGCTCGCCAAGCTTGAGCGGCATTACGCTCTGATAACACTCGACGAAGCGCCCCAGGCTGTCACCGTCGACCCGGCCATCGCCATGGGAAATGGTTTCCAGGGCAATGTCGTAGACCCGTGGCAGACCCGCCGACTGGCCTTCGGCCAGGCGCGGCAATTGCCGGCTGTAGCCACGCGGCAGGTGGGTCTTGGTGGTGCGGATCTGCTCTTCCACCAGGTAGTAGTTGTCCAGCAGCCACTCGGCGGCCGGGGTCGCGCGGCGCGAGGACAGGGGCGCGGCCGTCAGGGCCCGGCAGCTGCTGGCCAGGGTCGCTTCGTTGTCAGCCAGGCGCGCCAGCAGGGTATCGGCGGTGTTCCCCGGGCTCAGGCGATGTTGCTGCGCCAGCAGAGTGCCGTGGTGTGCCATCTGTTCGGCGCTGAACAGCTCGGAGCGCAGCAGCGGTTCATATTCGAACTTGCGCCGCGATTCGCTCCACTGGCGGTAATGGACGGCAGGCAGACGCCAGAACCGAAAGAGTTTGAGGGTCCAATGACTGTTCATGTTTTCCTTGGCAGAGCGTGCCCTCGACCGGAGAAGCGCCGAAGCGGGGGCAATAAGCGAGGCGGGCGTTATCGGGTGCCAGACCTCGCGGGACGCAGCTTCTCAGGGTCTGAGTCTGTCCAGCTCGGGGGGAGGTGTCTGTGCGCTGGCGAACATAGCGGGGCAGGCGCCGTATACGGCGCCTGCGACCGTTTATCGGGTGATGACAATTAATCGTCTCCGTCGGTTGTCGACCTTGTGCCGGGTGCATGGCTTCGCCACTTGCGAAGTCGGCCTCGGTCACAGGCATACCCCCACCATGAACAACGTCGACGATTTCAGGTACAGATCCCATCAACTGCTGATGGAGCTGGATGCGGCCACCTGCGACATGATGAAACTGGTGTCCGCACACCAACTGACAGGGCCGGAATGGGAGATCGCCAACCGCCGCCAGCACGAGGCGTACAAGGTCTGGAACCTGTTTCTCAATGAGCCGCCCCCGCGCACTTAGCGCGGCCCGGCCCCTCACGCTCAGGATCACAGCGCACGCCCCGGCCGGACGGTCATGGCGCATTGGCCGGCGAGGGCTATCGTTGCCTTTTTCGCTGCGCGCGATCCATGAGGGCGATGCCATGAACACCAGTGATCTGCTGGAACAACTGCTACGGGCCGGCCAGGCCTCGATCAACTCCCAGAGCGGCGCCAGCCCGCAATCCCGGGGCGCTTCTACCGGGCTGGGTGGCCTGGGCGGGCTGCTCGGCGGGTTATTGGGCTCAAGCGGGGCGGCGGGCGGCGGAGGTGGCCTGGGTGGTTTGCTCGGCGGCCTGCTGGGCGGTTCGGGCCTGGGTGGCGCCACGCCTCAGGGGCGGACCTCGGGCAACCGCTACGCAGCCCTGGCCTCTCTGGGGATGATGGCGTTCCAGGCGTACCAGGCCTGGCAGCAGCAACAGGCCAGCACCGCGCAACCGGCGGCCGTCGCGCCCGAGGCCCTGCGCACCGTCGACCTGCTGGCCGGGCCGGAAGCCGAGGCCCATAGCCATGCCATCCTGCGGGCCCTGATCGCCGCAGCCAAGGCCGATGGGCGCATCGATGAACAGGAGCAGCAGTTGATCAGCAGCGAACTGGGGCGCCACACCGACGACCCCGACCTGCAGCAATGGCTCGACGCCGAAGTCGCACGGCCGCTGGACGCCGCCGATGTGGCGCAAGCCGCCGACGGCCCGGGCATGGCCGCAGAAATGTACCTGGCCAGCGTGATGCTGGTGGACCAGCAACAGGCCGCCGAACGCAATTACCTGGACGAACTGGCGGCGGCGCTGGGCATCGAGCCCGAACTGCAACTGCACCTGGAACAGCAGGCCCGGGGCGGCGCGGCCTGAGGCTCGTCCGAGGGCCAACACCCACGTGTGGCGAGGGAGCTTGCTCCCGCTGGGCCGCGCAGCGGCCCTGAAATGGGACTGCTACGCCGGCGCAGCGGCTGGTCCAACGGCAGCCAGTTACTTCGCCACAGCATTGTTCGCCGGCTCTGGTGCTCGAATGATCGGTATGACCCCACTGCGTGCTTTTGTCGCAGCGGGCGATTTAATCGGCGCAGCGGCGTGGCGACGGTGATAATGCCCGGCAATCTTCTTGCCTGTTCCTTATCAGAGCCCGTTGCCGCCATGTTCGAGATCAAGCCGTTCGACCCCGCCACCTACCGCCAGCAGACGCGCCGCAGCACGCTGTTTATCGCGCTGATTTTCCTGTCCCTGGCCATGGTCCTGTCCAGCGCGGCGGTGCTGCTGTTCGGCCAGCCCGGTGGCGACAACTTCTGGCTCAACGTGGCCGGGGTGGCGGCCGGCCTCGCGCTGAGCATCGGCCTGATGCGCGTGCGTTTCTGGTCCCAGCCGTGGATGGCCGCAGCGGTCTACGGCTGGCAGCTCAAGCGCAGCCTGATGAGCGTGACCAACGTCATGCACCACGTGACGGCTGGCGTGCAGGCGAGGGACCCGGCGGCCATGAAGCTGCTGCGTTTCTACCACCAGGGGATCCACCAGATGCACCAGCTCGACGCCAACTCCAGCGGCCAGGACCAACTGGTGCGCGAGGCCGACCAGCATAAGGAAGCAATGCAGGCCATGGGCCTGGACACCGATCAGCCACGCCTGGACCCGCAATGGATCGAGACGGTGAAAAAGATCGCGGTCGCCCGCTAACGCCGAGTGTCGAGGTCACTCACCGGTGTCAGGGGCGTTCAGCTCGGCCCGTGCCAACTGCCACTGGGCCCAGCAATCTTCGGCGACGATATCGGGGTAACCGCGTTTTTCTTCCATCTGCAACGCGGTACTGAACGACATCGCCATGCACACCGCGCCGTCGCGAATCTCCAGCACTTCGCTTTCGCTCAACGGGGCGCCCTTGGCTTGCTCGGCGTGGTGCAGCACGGCGACCAGGGCCGGAATAAAAACCAGGCAAAGTTGTTCGTCGGTCATGGTTCAGTCCATTGAAGGGGAAGGGCGCGCAGTATAAACAGCCAAGGTGGGTGGTGCGCGCCCTGTGTGGTGCGGGTACAGGGTCCTGACTGGAAGCCACCTGCAATCACGGGACAGATCGGGAACCTGTGTTCAATGCCTGCCGATTCGGGTCGACGCATCGTCTCCAACAATCCGGCCTCGACTTATGCCCGTCTCGAGGTGGAAGCCTAGGGACACGAAACGCTTTGTCGTTCTTCAGCGTCCACATGGCCTGCCCAACCTGAGTCAGTTTCAGACTGCCCTTATATCCCGCCCTTGAACTCTGCCCTAAATTCCCGCCGCCGGGGCAAGCCCTGCATATCTCCCAGGCTTTGGGGAGCAAACAGGGCACCCAGTGACAGGGAGTGAGTGATGGCCAGCCAATCCGATTTGCGCTTTACCTTCAGCATCGGCGATGAGTCCTTTGACGTTGTCGAGTTCACCTTGCAAGAAGCTCTCTCAGAGACCTTCCTTCTCGCCGTTGACCTCACCAGTGCTAATCCGGCCATCGACTTTGGCCAGGTGCTCGATCGCTCGGCCCTGATGACCCTCTGGCATGGCCAGACTCCCGTACGCCATGTGCACGGCGCGGTGTCTTCCTTTGTTCAGCACGACAGCGGCTTCAGGCGCACCCGTTATTCGGCAGTGATCGAACCGCGCCTGGCGCGGTTGAAGCTCAGCTCCGACTGGCGCATTTTTCAGACCCTTAGCGTGCCGCAGATTACCGAGGCGGTGCTCAAGGCCCATGGTCTGATTCATGACTACGAACAACGTCTCACCACCGAGCATCAGCCCCGCGAATACTGTGTGCAGGCGGGAGATACGGACTACCACTTTGTCGAACGCATCATGCGCGAGGAAGGATTTTTCTACTCCTTTCGGCACAGTGCCGAAGGTCACCAACTGGTCCACAGCGACCGACTATTTATCCACGGTCGGGTGGGTGATGAGCCCGTGCAATACAACCCAACGCCCGGCGGTGATCAGCCACAACCGGCTCTGCGCCGCTTCGCCTATAGCGAAAACGTACGCACGGCGCGCCAGACCCAGCGCGATTACACCTTCTACCATCCGCGTTACAGCCATCAGCACAGCCGTGATGGCGTCGATCTCGACCATCAAGGTCGCCAATACGAACGCTACGATTACCCGGCACGCGCCAAGTTTGACGAGGCCGGAAAACCCTTCGCCGAGAACCGCCTGCGCGGTCATCGGCGCGATGCACGCATGGCGCTGGTAGAGGGCGATGATCCGCGCCTGCAGCCGGGCATTTCCTTCACTCTCGCGGGCCACCCGCGGGAAGATATGAACCGAGGCTGGCGCCCGGTGAGCATCGTTCACCACGGAAAGCAGCACACCAGCCAGTCTGAAGAAAGTGCCGAGGCGCAGTTGGGTACGCACTACAGCTACCAGGCCGAACTGGTCCCCGATGATGCCGAATGGCGCGCCGAACCGCTGCCTAAGCCACTGATCGACGGGCCGCAAAATGCGGTGGTGGTTGGGCCACCAGGGGAAGAAATCTATACCGACGAATACGGCCGAGTGAAGGTTCAATTCCCCTGGGATCGCGACGGCAAGCAAGACGAATACAGCTCCTGCTGGATCCGCGTCGCGCAAAACATCTCCGGCGCCACCTGGGGCCATATGGCCATTCCGCGGATCGGCCAGGAGGTTATCGTCGACCATTTCGACGGCGACCCTGATCAACCGATCATCACCGGTCGCACCTACAACCGCCTCCAGCTACCACCCTATGAACTGCCCCGGCATAAAACCCGGATGACCCTCAAGAGCAAAACCCACAAGGGCGAAGGTTTCAACGAACTGCGCTTCGAGGATGAAAAGGACCAGGAAGAAATCTACGTCCACGCGCAGAAAGACCAGAACATCCACATCAACCACGACGAGACGACTTTCGTCGGCCATGACCGCAGCGAACAAGTCGAACACGACGAAACCATCAGCATCGGTCACGACCGCAAGGAAACCGTAGGCAACGACGAGCAGGTCAATATCGGCCAGGACCGCCGGCACGAAATCGGCCAGGACGATGACCTGAGCATCGGTCGCAACCAGACGATTCGCACCGGCAAGGATCGCCTCGAAGAGGTGGGCAATCATCGCCGCGACAAGACCACGGCCAACCACTGGGTCAGCATCGGTGGGCACCAGGAGCACAGCGTGGAAGGCCGATCCGAACTGCAAGCGGGCCAGGGGATTCGGCATCGGACCAAGGTCTACGAGTTGCAGGCCGCCGATGAAGTGCTGATCAGAGGGCCCGGTGGCAGCATCCGTATCGACGGCTCTGGCATCGTCCTCGATGGCATCAGCATTCGGATGAAGGGAGCAATGACTCTGGAGTCCACAGGCAGCACGAACTCGATCCTCATCGATGCAGCACCGGTGCCGGGAGAGCCGATTTGCCTGGGTTGCCTGCTCAAGGCCATTGCGCAAGGGCGCAGTGTCGTTCGGTTGGAGGAGACAGCCCAATGACTCCATTTGCCGAAGGCATTGTGAATGAGTTGCGACCATTGCCGACACACAGACTGACGGCCATCGTTGAAATGGCCCGCCTGGAGGCAGCGGCCAGGCAGCATGTCATCGAGCGGTATGCGGGATGGCCGCTATTGCCACAGCCCGAATTTGCCCATTTGCGGGACGTTGGGCCCTGGCTTTTTGCAGCGTCTTCCGAGTCGTGCCTGCAGGGGCAATACGATTTCCACTGCGACCTCACTGAGTGCACCAGTGATGCGATTTGCGGATGGCTTATCAGCGCCTTGCCCCCGCCTGACCTGGCTGAGCACTTGAGCCAGGCCACCGTCGCCCAAGGGCCTGATGGTGCGGCCTATCTGCTGCGCTTTCATACCGAGCTGGCCTTCCCCGTGCTGCATGCCCGCCGCGACTTGCCGGGAATTGCGGATTGGCTGGCGCCGATTCGCTCATGGTGGGTCGTATCCCCGCACCCGGAACGTAAAGCCTGGCGGCATTTCGCTGGCTACGACAAGCCTTCACTGCGCGGGGTTTCAACGATTGAGCTTGATGCATCGTGCTGGAAAGCACTGGCAGGCGACCCACTGAGCTACCGCTTGGCAGGCCAGCTGCTGGAGCCGCTGACCCGCTCAGGGATGCATGAGAATTGTCATGGCACCCGGCTTGGGCTGGTTCGCGAGTTACTGGCACAGGCCCATCACCTGGGGCTGAGTCGCCAGAGCGACAAAATTGACTACGTCACCCTGATGGCCTTGCAAGGCAAAAGCCTGCAGGGCTCGCCGATTTGGAACGAGGCATTGCAGGAAGCCAGAGACCAGGGTCGTCCACTCGCACAAGCCCTGCAACTACGCATGCGCAAGAAAGGCGCTTGAGGATACCCATGTTCAGTTGGAAAGAGACCTTTGAGCAATGCACTGAAAACCGCTCGCTCTTGGACAGTGCGCTCGATCGCGGTCCAGAGGTCAGTTGCACGCGAACCTTTGCCATCCTCCCCTTGCGCTATGGCGCAGTGGGCGGCAGTGCTGCACAACTGAAACTGCTGCCGTCTTTGCCGGCACACTTGAGCAAGCCGCAACAGGTCGCGGCCCTGAGTGCGGCAGGCTACGCCATACGTCCGCTGCGCCAGGGCTTTTTGTATGTGCTTATCAAGCGCATCAGTAACGGCACTTACGCCTGGCATAGCCAGTACCGAATCTCGGAACTCGGAACCCTGAGCTACATCGATGCGCACAAGCCGTGGCAAGCCGCCCCTTCCGCGAGTGTCGACGCTGACGGCATCAAGGGCTTGACCTGGATGTTCAAGGTCAATGATGTGGACGACATCAGCGACCTTCGTCTGCTCTACAGTCCGGCCCCGCTGACCGAAGATTCAATGAAGAAGTACCGTGCATTGCCACGCTACCGTGACACCCTGACCTCGATTGACGTCGCCAAACTGGCTTGCGCAGAGCCTGCGGTAATGGACGGTGTATTGGCTCAGGACCAACTCAATCGGGTGGCGGAGTTTGCAGCGCTCGACCAGCCCAGGTTGAAAGAACTGCTCAAGACCCAGGCGTATTCCACGTTGCCGCCACCGTTGCAGGTGGCTCGAGCCGAAATACGGCCTGCCGGTACACGCAAGGAATACCGGGGGGCGGCTATCGTTGTGCATGATGCGATCGGCATCACCCAGGAACTCAATACCTGGCGCAATGCAAGCGTAGAGCCCCTCGATACCTTTATGGAGCAGAAGGACGCAGAGAACCTCGACAATAAGCGCAAACTCACCGTCGCCTTCGCCATAGAAAACATCAAGCAGTTGCTGGCCGAAGCGGCGGAGGCTAGCTACTACAAGGCAGAGCAGAACATCGGTGTGCGCTACACCGACCGCGAATATGAAATGAGCAACCGGCACGCCGTCGTGCAGTCAGCGGGAACCTATCGTAATTACCGCAACCCTACGCATCAGCAAGAAGTGCAGCAGGCCACCGCCCGGCAGCGACGCCAAGACAGCTGGAATAAATACGCCGAGCACCTCAATGAAGACCGGCGCCAAGCTTTCCTGAAGGACTATCAGCGCGTGGTCGATCAAGCGGACCAGGCCAAGGATGCCCGCGCCGACGATCACCTGCGGTGGCTGGAAAGCGAGTCGTTCCTCGAAGCGCTGGATGCCTTTGATCGTAACGACACCGAACAGGCCCTGCTGTTCGAAGACCAGATGGGAAAAGCCATTGTCGGGATGAATGCCACCGCCGTAGGCGAGGCGCTTCTGGAGCGCTGGCGCGCCGCGGATATCTCCCGGGAGAACCTGTTCTGGCGCTCCCTGGCGCAAAACCAGACCGCCCTCGAGGACGAAGTCAAAACGCTGGTCCCCCAGCAGCATTCGCTGGTTCACCTTGATCCGCAAACACTCCAGGAAAAATTCAAGAAGCTGTCCGACCTCTATGAAAAAAGCGGTGCGCTTCTCGACGCGCTGGCCCAGAGCGGCATAGCCGGGCCACCGGCAAGTTGCCTGGCGGCCGGCGCTCTGATGATCAACACCCTGGGCAATACCCTGTTCCAGGGCCCGTTGGCGAGCAATCTGGACAAACCGCTGAACTGGTTGTTGGCCAGGGTCTTGAAATCGCGTTTGGGCCACTACTCGCAGCACTTCCGCCTGGAAATGCGTGACGGCAAGGCCTTGAGCCGCGGCACGTTGGGCCGCATGGACCGAGCGACCTCCCGCAGCTTTGACGAGGCGCTGCGCGCCGGTACCAAAGGGCCCATGGCTGAGGTGCGTCTCGGCGGTCTACTGGTCATGCTGGAAATGTGGAACCTGCACAATCGCTTCAATGCCGCTGACAAGAACAGCCGAGAGTACGCCGAACTCGCGGCCGCAATGGTGGGGCTCGCGGCGGCGGGTCTTGAAATAGGCGCATCGACGGCAGGCCTTGCGGAAAAAAGCAGCAATGCGGCAGTCCAGCAAGGCGCCAAAGTGTTCAAGAGTGGTTTGCGATTGGGGGCTGGGGTATTGGCGGGTGGGGCGGCGGGAGTGGGGGCGTGGTATGACATTCAAGATGGACTCGAGAGCTTTAAATTACGGGAGCACACATTTGCTGCATTTTATTTCTTGCGAGCAAGTGCGCAAACAGGGGCAGCGTCTCTTTCAATTGCAATTGGTCTGGCCTCTGCTGGCCCGTATCTAGAATATTTGATCAAAAAGCATGGCGCCAAACATTTTTTGGGCGCCTTTCTTTCGCGTTTATCAGGAGCCTCTTCGATGTTGGCACTACGAATGCTGCCGATGCTGCGCATTTTCTTCGGGCTTAATGTCCTGTTTATTGCTCTGGTTGTTATCGAAATTTTCTTTCTTCCCAATGCACTTGAGCGTTATTTGTCCCACAGCGCCTTTCGCAAAAACCGCAGCAACGGCATCGCCGATACCGAACAAAAGGAACTTGAAATCTTGCAGCGCGCGATAGGGAGCACACTCTGATGTATCTATACGAATGGGGATTTCAATGGTCGAAAAAATTGATGACCTATGAGGAGAGCATCGAAGCCGCTAAGAAGCGACAAGGCCAGCCCGGACTGACTGAACTCAATGCCCCTGACGGCATTCAAGAGTCAGTTTCAAAATCTGTTTATGACAACGACTCCTTATATGCCTACAACGATACTTATATTGATTTGCGTACGCCTAACGATGAAAAGCGCGGATTAATAACGATCTTTCTTGGGGGGATTGGATGGCTTGTTTTTTATCCGCTGGTTGCTACTGCCTATATATCTATTACAAGGATTTTCGCGGGCTTTTATAGTGTTGAAGATCCAATAAATTGGTCCGAGTATTTTTTCCTGATAGGATTTCCTTTGTTTTTTTGGGGGATGCTTTTCATCTATTTAAAATATGCCTTCCGATACCTACGCCTAGAGTCGTTTACTGCACGTCGTATTATCGTCCGCTTTAATCGCATCACCCGTAAAGTGTATTTGCTACGCCCCAAGTATCTGGGGGGTATTCGGATAATGGACTGGGATAAGGCCGAAGTCGTTATTGATAAAAACATGACGGAGCTGGATGGTACTGGCGGGTTTGTCATTGTGGCCTGGGACAAGAGCAATGGCGCGGACCAGCAGGGTAACCCCACCGACGATATGGAGGCGGCCTTCGTCGGCAAGCCCACCCGCAATGCCAGCGAACTGCTGGCCTTCTGGGAATATATCCGCCGTTATATGGAAGACGGTCCTGCGGCGGCCCCGCCCCCGAAAAAACTGATCAGCAAGTTTCCCTGGCCCTGGAACTCGTTCAAGGCCGCTTGGGGGCTGGATACCCGCTTTTTGCAACACAGCGGCCTGTGGGTATTTGTCCTGATCAATGTGCTGTTATTGCCGGTCGTTCTTATTCACGGCACTGGCCACTGGCTGTCGTTGTTGCTGTGTTATGAACCCAGGTTTCCCCGTGTTATCGAAGAGGCTGGGCGCTGATGTATCTATTCGAATGGGGGTTTCAATGTTCTAAAAGACAGATGTCCCATGAGGAGAGCATGGAGGCCGTCAAGAACCAACAGCGCAAACCTGGCCAAGCCGAACTCAACGGCCCGGAGGGTATAGATGAGTCAGTTTCAAAATCTATTTGCGATAACTGCTCTCTGTATTGTTATGGCAATACATATATTGATTTAAGAACTCCCAGTGACGAGAAAAGAGGTGTTATTACTATCTTTTTGGGTGTGTTGGGAAGCATGCTGTTATGGGGTGCGCTTGCTTCAATATGGCTAGCGATTAGCGATCTTCTGGATCCGATGAACGTTAGTTTGGGTTGGGAGTTTTATATCTTTGGGCTGATTCTAGCCCCGCTCACTGGGGTGCTGGCTCTTTATCTATTCTATAGGTATGTATTCCATTATTTTCGCTTGGAGGCCTTTACCGCGCGCCGTCTGATTATTCGTTTTAATCGCATCACTCGTAAGGTATACCTGCTGCGTCCCAAGCATCTGGGGGGCATTCGAATTCTGGAATGGGACAAGACTCAGCCCATCATCGATAAGAATATGACCGAATTGGAAGGTACGGGCGGATTTGTAATCCTGGCGTGGGACAAAGGCGACGGCGTAGATCTGCAGGGCAATCCAATTGACGATATCGAGATGGCCTTCGTCGGCAAGCCCACCCGCAATGCCAGCGAACTGCTGGCCTTCTGGGAATATATCCGCCGTTATATGGAAGACGGTCCTGCGGCGGCCCCGCCCCCGAAAAAACTGATCAGCAAGTTTCCCTGGCCCTGGAACTCGTTCAAGGCCGCTTGGGGGCTTGATACCCGCTTTTTGCAACACAGTGGCCTGTGGGTATTTGTCCTGATCAACTTGCTGCTACTGCCGGTCGTTCTTATTCACGGCACGGGCCACTGGTTGTCGTTGTTGCTGTGTTATGAGCCCAGGTTTCCCCGTGTTATCGAGGAGGCTGGTCGCTGATGTATCTATACGAATGGGATTTCAATGCTCCAAAAGGCAGGTGGCCTACGAGGAGTGCGACTCAGGCATGGGTCGCCGTCCGCTCGCCTTGCCTGCTGCTGGAGCGTCCGCCCCAGGCCATGACCCCCATCGCCAGTACCTGAATCAGCCCCGCGCCGATAAACAACCCACTGCTCGACCCGGCGCTTTGCGGCATGGCCAGCAAGGCGCCAAACAGTGCCGGAGCGAAGGCGTAGCAGCCCTGGGCGAAGGCCACGATCAGGGCCACCACCCGCTGGCTGTGCTGGCTGCTGAATTCGGCCTGGGCGATCAGCGGCGGTAGCGAGGTGGCGTTGCCGATGCCGGCGCCGAACAGCAGCACCCCGAGCCAGATCAGGCTGTCATGGGCGCCAGCCAGGACCAGGGCGATGCAGCCGGTCAGTTGCACGCCGTAGCTGAGGCAGGCGATATGCCGGCGGTTGGCGCCGGGGGGCATTAGCCATCCCACCAGGGTGCGGCCGGCGATGGCGCTCAGGGTTGCGAGGCCCATGGCCAGGCCGGCCTGCTGTTCGCCAAAACGCGGCACCAGGACCCGAAACAGGTGGGCAATCAGGCCGATCTGCGCCACCAGGCCCAAGGCCATGGCGGCGCCCAGGGTCAGAAATTGGCGGTTGCGCCACAGGGAAACCGGGGCGTCGGTGGAAGGGGTGGTCGGCGCTGCAGGCGTGGGCTGCGGTTCCAGTCCGTCGGGATGCTGGCCGAGCAGCGCGGGACTTTTGTTCAACACCCGGCGCGCGACGCTCGCCACTGTCACCAGGGCCAGGGCGCCCACCAGCAGCGCGGCCATGGCAAAGCCCAGGCGGTTGATCAGGTAGACCCAGGCCGATGAAAAAATAACCCCGCCCAGGCTCGCGCCGTTGTAGGCCATGGCCAGGGCGGCGGGGCGCTTGCGCACAAACCAGGGAGCAATGATCGCGTTGATCGCCGCCGCGCCCAGGGTCACCCAGCCCAGGCCGCTGAGCAGGGCACCGATAAACAGCTGATAGGGCTCGCGGGCCAGGGCCCAACCGAGCAGGCCCAGGGCCAGGAGCAGGGTGCCGAGGCAGGTGACGCGCGGCAGGCCGAAGCGCCGGTACAGCCGGGGCAGGTTGGCGACCACCAGGGTTCCGGCCAGAAAATGCACGGTGACGGCCGCCGAGCACAGGCTCAGGGACCAGCCGCTGCGCTGGATCACCGCGTACATGAAAATCGGCGGCCCATAAAAACCGATGCCCCAGCCGAGCATGGCCAGGACAAAGGCCGTGAGCAGCACTTTATTGCCGAAGAATACTGCTCGATTCATTGCGCTTTGCCTTGGACGGTGTGGAAGCCACAGTCTGCGGGCCAGCAAGGGCTGACACTTCGTTGCCCAGCGAAGTATCAATGTGCGCTGCTCTGGTTAATGAGGGGGAGGGATCTTGCTCCGGCTGGGCCAAGGTGGCGCTTCAGCGCGCGGGGGCGTCGATGGCTGTCCCGTGATTGCTCCGGGCCCACGGCGGGCTCGGGGTTTGCGGCTGCTGCGCAGCCGAGCGGGGGCAAGCTCCCTCACCACGGCTTATGGTTGATTGGTTATAAAGTCAGATCATATCGATATAAGTGGTTATAAGAAAAATCGCTATGCTGCCGCCAGAATTTTATATAGCCGCGTGATGTGTAGGACATGTGTTAATGGATGTCGGTAATTTTGGGTTTGTGATTGCAGGCTTGGTAGTCGGATTTATTGTCGGCATGACCGGCGTCGGGGGCGGTTCGTTGATGACCCCCATCCTCCTGTGGTTCGGTATCAACCCGGCGACTGCCGTGGGCACCGACCTGCTGTATGCAGCCATCACCAAGTCCGGTGGGGTGCTGGTACACCAGAAGAACAGAAACATCGATTGGAAGATCACCGGCTGGCTGACCCTGGGCAGTGTGCCGGCGGTGCTCGCGACCCTGTGGTTCCTGAACAACCTGGACGGCGATCCCCAGGCCCTGAACTCGGTGATCAAGCAGGCGCTGGGTGTGGTCCTGCTGCTGACGGCCCTGGCGATTCTGTTCAAGAAGAAGTTGCTGGCCTTCGCCCAACGGCATGCCGGTGATCACTACCAGCTCAGCGATTCGAAGCTCAATGCCCTGACCGTGGTCACCGGCCTGGTGCTGGGGACCATGGTGGCCCTGACGTCGATCGGTGCCGGCGCGCTGGGCACCGTGGCGCTGTTTATTCTCTACCCGTTCCTGGCCACCAAACGCCTGGTGGGCACCGAGATTGCCCATGCCGTGCCCCTGACCCTGGTCGCCGGCCTGGGCCACGCCAGCATGGGCAACATGGACTGGCACCTGCTGGGGTTCCTGCTGATGGGGTCGCTGCCCGGGATCTGGGTCGGCAGCCATATGACCGGGCGCGTCTCGGATGAAATCCTGCGCCCGTGCCTGGCGGTGATGCTGTTTTCCATCGGCTACAAACTGGCGTTCTAAGCCGGTTCGGAATCAGTCTTCCGGCAGGTTGTTGAAGATCTTTTCCAGGGTCCCGTTGAGCTTGGTGATCTGCGCTTCGGTCAGGCCCTTGAAGCTGGTGCGGAAGATATCGCTGGTGCCGTGCTGGATCTCTTCGATGGTGTGGCGGCCCAGGTCGGTCAGCGACACCTGGGTTACCCGCCCGTCGCTGGCGCTGGTGTTGGTTTCCACCAGGCCGTCGGCCTTCATGCGGTAGACGATCTTGGTGATGGTCGAGAGCTTGGCGATGGCGTGGATCGAGATTTCGGAAATGCTCGACTCACCGTTTTCCTTGAGGATAAACAGGATCCGCCAGCGCGGAATGTCCATGTCGATTTTCTTCAGCGCCTTTTCCATGGCCATGGAATAACGACCGTGCAGGCGCGCCAGCCAATAGAAGGGAAACTCTTCTTTCTTGAAATCTTCACTGGCGGGGTTGTAGCGGCTCAGGCGTTTTTTCGGGGTGGTCATAAAGGGTCGCGTAGTCTTTTCTGATGAGCTGGCTTTATAGAGGGTTGCACGCGGGCTGTCGACCGCAGCAGGCCCGGGCATGGCGTAGCGCGGCGGCCATTGTCGCGCCGGGCCTGGCAAAAAACCAGCGAGCCCACCCGCAACACAGCCGCGCGCGCAGGCCCTTGGAGCGCGGCCTCAGGCCAGCCCTTCGTGCTTGAGGCTGGCGCGAAAGTGGCCGCAACCCTTGCCCAGCAGCACCAGGGTCAGGACCACGGCGCCGGCATTGAGCAGGGAGATCGAGGCGCCCACCTGCAACGGATCGTGGAACAGACGGTCGGTGGCCAGGGCCACCAGGCTGGTGCCCAGGCCCAGGCCGATCAGGTTCGATATCAGTAAAAACAGGGCCGAGATCTGCGCCCGCATCTGGTTCGGCGGCAGGATCTGCATCGCCGCCGTCGAGGCCGGCATCGGGAACGAGGCGAAGAACATCGCCACCGCCAGCAGCCCCAGCGACCAGCCCAAATCACCGACCTGGGTAAACAGCACCGCCGGCAGCGCCATGCCCAGGGCGCCGATCACCCCGGCGCGCATCGGTGCGTCGCTGTAGCCCTTGCGGGCCAGCCAGTCCACCAGCCAACCGCCGCAGAACACCCCGCTGGTGTTGGCCAGCAACACGATGCCCCCCAGCAGGTAACCGACGTGGCTCGGGGCCAGGCCGAAGCTGCGCATGTAAAAAGCCGGCGACCAACTGAGCATGCAGAACAGGGTCATGGCATAGAAGGAAAACCCCAGGTAATGGCAACTGAAGGTCTTGCGATGCAGCGTCAGAAAGCGCAGCGCCTGGCCCATGCTCGGCGCCCGTACCTGGCCGTCGGCATCGAGTTTCAGGCCCTGGCGCGCCGGGTCGCGCACGGTCAGGGCAATCAGCAGCGCCACCAGCAGGCCCGGCAGGCCGACCAGGACGAACGTCAGCTGCCAGGGGCGCATTTCTCCCAGCAGCGGCACCATCAGGCTGTCGAGGTTTTTCAGCAGGTCGATGACATAGCCACCGATCAGGAAGGCCATGCCACCGCCGATAAACGAGCCGATGGAATAGATCGCCACCGCCCGCCCGAGTTTTTCCCGGGGGAACATGTCGCTGAGCATGGAGTAGGTGGCGGGGGACAGCGCGGCTTCGCCGATGCCGACCCCAATGCGCGCCAGGAACATCTGCGCAAAGGTCGTGCACAGCCCGCACAGGGCGGTGGCCATACTCCAGAACGCGATGCCGATGGCGATGATCCGCGGCCTGGAAAAACGGTCGGCGAGCAGCGCGATGGGCATCCCCATAAAGGCGTAGAACAGCGAGAACGCCAGGCCGTGAAGCAGGCTGAACTGGGTGTCCGAAAGCTGCATATCCTGTTTGATCGGCTCGATCATCAGCGCCAGGATCTGGCGATCGATAAAGGAAAACATGTAGGCCAGCATGCAAATGGCAACGACGTACCATTCGTAGGCGTAGCTTTTTGCGGTGACCCGGGTGGTGGCGGTGCTGGTCATGTACGTTGGCCCCTTGTGGGTGGCTGAGCGGTCGGCGGCAGCAGGTCTTGCCAATGGGTGAATCGGTGACGTCGGCGTTACCCGGGTGCCTGTGCCGGGTGCACGGGAGTGTTGTTATTGGGCAAATGGGCGGGGCTGCGAGGGATTGGCAGCGGGCCCGGAACCTTTTTAGGCCCTTGCCGGGCGCGGCTCTATGCGCCAGGCGCAGGGCCTGTTCCGCAGATGCAAAAAGCCGTGGCGTGGCGTGAAAATTGCTTTCCGTTTCCAGTAATTTTTCACCTGTTCGCTGGCTCTGGCCGGCGGCTTGCCGAGGTTTTTTCCATGCTTGATGACCTGTCCTTGCTCGACCGTCACTGCCTGCTGAATTCCGCCGGGTTTGGCGAGGTCAGGGACAAGGTCAGCCACTACCTGTGGCCGCACCACATGCGCATGCAGCAGGGCGGGGCCTTGCACTCGCGGCTGTACGGGGTGTTCTTCGGCAGCTCGGCGTTGTTCGATCTGCATTACGGCGCGCCGGTGGATATCGACGCCGGCGACATCACCAGTTTCTACCTGATCCGGGTCACCCTCGAAGGGGGCGGCATGGTCTCCCTGGGCAAGCAGAGTGCGGTGCTGCACAAGGGTGGGCTGACCATCTCCTCGCCGTCCCAGCGCAGTTTTATCCGCATCGACAAGGACTGCCGCAACCTGATCCTGCGCATCGAGCGCGAAGCCCTGGAGCGCCAGTTGCAGCAGTTGCTCAACCGCCGCTTGCGCCAGCCCCTGGTGTTCGAGATCCAGGTCGACCCCGGGCACCCGGGCCTGGCCGTGGTGCGCGCCACCCTGGACTACATCTGCCGCCTGCATGGCGAGGCCAGCCAGAGCCTGCTGGCCTCGGCCATGGGCGGCGGCCTGTCGGACTACCTGCTGTCGGTGCTGCTGACCCAGTTGCCCCACAATTACTCGGCGGACCTGCTGCAAGAGCAGCGCCAACCGATGCCGCGCCATGTGATCAAGGCCCGGGACTACATCGAACAGCACCTGGGGGAACCGATCGCCCTGGCGCAGCTGGCGCGGCATTGCGAAGTCTCGGTGCGCACCTTGCAGAACGGCTTCGCCCGGTTCCTCCAGCAAACCCCCAGTGACTACCTGCGCACCCGGCGCCTGGCCCTGGTGCACGCCGCCCTGCAACAGGCCGGGCCGGCGGGCAGCGTCACCGATATCCTGCTCAACCACGGGGTCAGCAGCTTCGGCCATTTCGCCACCCAGTACCGCCGCCAGTACGGTTGCCTGCCGTCCGCGACCCTGCGTCGCCAGGCCTGACCTGCGCTGTCGACAGCGCCTCAACCGTCGATAAAACGCTCCGCCAACTCCAGTTGGGAATTGGCCAGGCGGTGCAGTTCCTGGCCGATCTGGGTGCTGCGCCGGGATTGCTCGCTGCTGGTTTGCGCCAGGCTGACGATCTGGGTGATCTGCTGGTTGATCTGCTCCGCGACCTGGCCCTGCTGTTCGATGGCTGTGGCCATCTGCAAGCTCATGCCGGTGATCTGCCCGACCTCGCCACCGATCCGGTGCAGCGCCTGTTGCAGTTGCTCCACATCGTTGCGTGACTGGCGCGTCGCCGACTGGCCGCGCTGGGCGGTAGCCAGGGCGTGGGCGCTGCCGCTGCGCAAGCGCTCGATAGAGTGCTGGATCTGTTCGGTGGACTCGCGGGTGCGGGTGGCCAGGCTGCGCACCTCATCGGCGACCACTGCGAAGCCGCGCCCGGTTTCCCCGGCGCGAGCGGCCTCGATGGCGGCGTTCAGGGCCAGCAGATTGGTCTGTTCGGCGATGCTGCGGATCACCTGGGCGATGCCGCTGATGGACTCGATGGACTCCGCCAGTTGGCTGACGGCCTGGCCGATGTCTTCCACCGAGGTGCCCAGGCCGGTCATCGAGCTTTGGCTCTGTTCGGCGATGCGCTCGCCGTCGTGGGCCAGGCGGTCCACTGCCTGGGTGGCCTGAGCGGCCTGATGCAGGTTGCGCGACAGGTCCTGGATGGTCGCGCTCATCTGGTGGATCGCCGCCGCCGATTGTTCGGCTTCTTGCAGTTGGCGCTGCAACTGCCCGGCCTGGGCCTGGACCAGCAGCGACGATTCCTCGGCGCTTTGGCGCAGGGTCTGGCCGTTGATGCGAATGCGCGCCATCACCGTGCGCATGCGGGTTTTCTGCGTGTCCAGGGCCATGCCGAAGCGGCTGGCGTGGCCTGGGTGGTCGCCGTGCAGGGCGGCCAGCAGGCCGTCGCTGTAGACCTGTGGGTGGCGGCTGAACACCTGGCGGCTATCGGCCCGTTGCCGGGCGCGCCATTGCCAACTGGCGGCCAGCAGCCCGCCGAGGACCAGCAGCCCGGCACCGGGGGCAAGCCAGCCACCGAGCACGGCGCCGCCCACCGCCAGCGCCAGCAGCCAGCTCAGGCCCAGGCTGCGGGCGTGTTGCACCAGGCGCGCGCCCAGGCCCTGTGGGTGCTGCCCGGCGCCCAGGCGGCGGTAGAGGCGTTGCGTCGGCGCCAGCAGTTCGCCGGGCAGCGGGTGGTAGGTGGTGCCCAGTGCGGTCAACTGCCCGGCGTCGTACAGCGGCACCACATACAGGCTGCACCAGAAGGTTCCGCCCTGCTTGTGCCGGCCCATCAGCGGCGCGGTCCAGGGCGTGCCGCTGCGCAAAGTGGGCCACATGCGCTCGATCACCCGGGTCGGCATCTGCGGGTGGTTGATCATCTGGTGCGGCTGGCCCAGCAGCTCTTCGCGGCTGTAGCCGCATAGCTCGAGGTAGGCGTCGTTGCACCACAGCAGCGTGCCCTGGGGGTCGAGGCGCGAGATCGGCATCTCCGGCTCGGCCAGGGACGTGCCGCTGACTGCTGGCAATAAAGGGTTGGCCATACAAGGCTCCTGGTCAGCGGCGCGGGCCACGCTCGGCGTGCATTTTGCGCACCATGGCGTCGAAGAATTTGACCGCAAAGCCGCTGTCGCGGATCAGCATGGCCGTGAGGTCGGCGCACTTCTCGCCGATCTCGGCGCTCAACGGGTTGTCTTCGCCGCCCAGGGCGCCGGCCTGGCATTGGATTTCCGCCGCGCGCTGCACCGTCCACAACAGGAAAAACGCCTTGGCGATGCTGCTTTCGCCCACCGCGATGCCGTGGTTGCGCAGCACCAGGATGTGCTTGTCGCCGAGGCTGTCGATCATCCGGCTCTTCTCGTCGTCGAACAGGGTGATGCCTTCGAAGGTGTGATAGGCCACGCGGCCGTACAGTTGCGCGCCGTAGAAATCGTTGTGGCCGAAGCCGGCTTTTTTCATCACCACCGCCGAGATCGGCGTGGTGTGGGTGTGGATCAGGCACTGGATGTCGTCCCGTGCACCGTGCACCGCGCTGTGCAGGGCGAAGCCTGCGGGGTTGCCGTCGTAGGGCGAGTCTTCGAGCTTCTTGCCGTCGAGGTCGACCTTGAGCAGGTTGGCCGGGGTCACCTCGCTGTAGTTGAGGCCGAACGGGTTGACCAGGTAATGGTGCGCCGGCCCGGGCAGGCGCGCGGAGATGTGGTTGAAGATGGTTTCGGTCCAGCCGAAGAAGTCCACCAGGTGGTAACAGTGGGCCAGTTGAACCCGCAGGGCCCATTCTTCGGTGCTGCAATTTTGCGTGGGCTGCGAGGCGGTGGGGGAAGTCAGTTGCGACATGTCGAAGTCCTTGTGCGGGTGAGGTTCAGTGGCGCGCCTGGTCGCCGCGAAAACGCGCCAGGGCAATCAGGTTGCGGGTGATCGGCATGGCGATGGCCATGTGCTCGGCCAGTTCCAGTACCGCGTCGCCAATCGCCGCCAGCTCCAGCGGGCGTCCCTTGTCGTAGTCCTGCAGCATCGAGGTGCGCACCGGGCCCATGCCCGCCCCGAGTTCGAGAAAGGTCTGCGGGTCGATGCTGACCCGGGCGCCATGGGCGGCGGCGGTGAGCAGGGTTTCGTGGAGCGAGGCGCTGACCAGTGCTCGCAGTTCCGGCAGGCTGTAGAGCTGTTCGAGGGTGGCGCCGGTGATCACCGACAACGGGTTGGAGGTGATGTTGGCGATGATTTTGGTCCACAGGTTGTCGCGGATGCGGTCGGTGGCCCGGGCCTCGATGCCGGCGCTTTCCATCAGCGCCCGTACCCGCTCCAGACGCTGGCTGAGGCGGTTGTCGGGCTCGCCGAAAATCATCAGGTGCGGGTTGTTCGCCAGGGCCACCCCAGGCGTCGGGCAGTGGGCGGTGATAAACACCACGCAGCCCAGCACATGGCGCAGGTCCAGGGCGTCGGTCAACAGGCCCTGCGGGTCGACGGCCTTCACCCGCTGCCCGCTGAAGCGCCCCTCCTGGCCGTGGAAATACCACCAGGGCACGCCGTTGATCACCGGCACCACCACGGTGTCGGCGCCGATCAGCGGCTGGATCTGCGGCAGCAATTGGGCCAGCGCCGGGGCCTTGGTGCAGAGCAGCACCAGGTCCTGCTCGCCGAAGGCCCGGGGATCGTCGCTGGCATTGACCCGGACCCGGTGCTCGCCGTCCAGGTCCGACAGCTGGATGCCGTCGCGCTGGATGCTGGCCAGGGTGGTGCCACGGGCCAGCACGTTCACCGCCTGGCCGCTGGCGGCGAGGCGTGCGGCCAGGGTACAGCCGATGGCGCCGGCACCGGCGATGCAGATGCGCATGGGGGACGTGTTCATTGCGACTCCAGTTTCAAGGGCAGGCCGCCCTGGCCGATGACTGGCCAGGGCGGGCGCTGCAAGGGGGCGGCGCCAGGGTGGCTCAGGTGGCGAGCATTTCCTGGTGTTTGCTGGCCAGCCCCAGGTAGGCCTCGATCACCCGAGGGTCGTCGGCCAGTTGCCGGGCCGGGCCCTGCATGGCGATCTGCCCGGTCTCCAGCACATAGGCGTAGTCGGCGACCCGCAGCGCGGCGCGGGCGTTCTGTTCCACCAGCAGGATCGACACCCCCTGTTCGCGCAGGGCGCTGATGATGCGGAAGATCTCGCGGGTGATCAGCGGCGCCAGGCCCAGGCTCGGTTCGTCGAGCATCAGCAGCTTGGGCTTGGCCATCAGCGCCCGGCCCACGGCGAGCATCTGCCGTTCGCCACCTGAAAGAGTCGCCGCCAGTTGCTCGCGGCGCTCCCACAGCCGGGGGAACAGGTCATAGACCTCCTTGAGGGTGGCGGCGTAATCGCGATCGCCCCGGCGATGACGCTGGAAGGCGCCCAGCAGCAGGTTGTCGGCCACGCTCATGCTGGTGAACAGCTCGCGTTTTTCCGGCACCAGGCCCAGCCCGCGCGCGACCATGACCTCGACCTCCGGCAGGCCTTCAAGGCTGCCGTCGAAGTGCACCTGTCCCCGGGAACCGAGGACCCCCATGATCGCCGAGAGCAGGGTGGTCTTGCCGGCGCCGTTGGGCCCGATCACGGTGACGATCTGGCCCTTGCCCACACTCAGGCTGGCGTTGCTCAGGGCTTCGACCTTGCCGTAGGCCACGCTCAGGTCGCGGATTTCCAGCACCGCATCGCTGACCAGGTTACGCGGCTGCGCGAGGGCTGCACCGTGGGGCTCAGAGGGCACCGACATCGGCGTATTGATCATTGCGCTGCTCATTCCACGCCTCCCAGATAGGCTTCGAGTACGGCCGGGTCTTTCTGTACGTCTTCGGGCAGGCCCTGGGCGATGCGCTGGCCAAACTCCATGACCACCACCCGGTCCACCAGGCCCATGACGAAGTCCATGTCGTGCTCCACCAGCAGGATCGCCATGCCTTCGCTGCGCAAGCGGCTGAGCAGCACCCCGAGGGCTTCTTTTTCTTTCAGGCGCAGGCCGGCCGCCGGCTCGTCGAGCAGCAGCAGGCATGGGTCGGCGCACAGGGCGCGGGCGATTTCGAGGATCCGCTGTTGGCCCAGGGCCAGGCTGCCGGCCTGTTCATGCAGGCAGTCGCCGAGGCCGACCCGTTCCAGCTGGCGCCGTGCTTCGTTGAGCAGCTCGGCTTCTTCACGCCGCTCAAGGTGCAGCGCAGCCGCCATCACCCCTTGCCGGCCGCGCAGGTGGGCGCCGATGGCGACGTTCTCCAGCACGCTCATGTCCGGCAGCAGCTTGACGTGCTGGAAGGTCCGGCTCAGGCCCATGCGTGCCACTTGCCGTGAACTCAGGCCGTTGACCTTGCGCCCCATGAACAGCACATCGCCGGAGGTCGGGGTATCGACCCCGGACAGCTGGTTGAACAGGGTGCTCTTGCCGGCGCCATTGGGGCCGATCAGGGCCAGGATTTCACCGCTGTGCACCGCCAGGCTCATGTCGTTGTTGGCCACCAGGCCACCAAAGCGCTTGGTCACATGCAGCGCTTCGAGGATCTTCTGGCCATGGGCCGGCAACTCGCGGCGCGGCAGGGCGGCGGCGTTGAGGTCGACCGCAGGTGCTGCCCGGCGCATCTTCAGGCGCGCCGGCAGCCAGCTCACCAGCATGGGCCACAGGCCGCCCGGGGCGCGTTGCATCAACAGCACGATCAGCACGCCGAAGACGATGGTCTCGTAGTTGCCGGTGTTACCCAGCAAGTGCGGCAGCAAGTCCTGCAGCCACTGCTTGAGCATGGTCAGGATGCCGGCGCCGAGCAGTGCCCCCCAGACGCTGGAGACCCCGCCGATCAGCGCCATGAACAGGTAGTCGATGCCCATGTTGAGGCCGAACGGGGTCGGGTTGACGAAGCGTTGGGTGTGGGCGTACAGCCAGCCGGAGATCGCCGCGAACACAGCGGATATGACAAAGATCACCATCTTCGAGCGGAAGGTGTTGACCCCCATGGACTCGGCCATCAACTGGCCGCCCTTGAGGGCGCGGATCGCCCGGCCTTCCCGGGAGTTGAGGAGGTTCTGGGTGATGACGATGGCCACCAGCAGAATCACCCAGATCAGGTAGAAAATCTTTTCTCCCTTGTCCAGTTGCAGGCCGAACAGCGAGATCGACGGCAGGCCGCTGACCCCGGTGTGGCCGCCCAGGGACTCCAGGGTGCCGAACAGGTAATACAGGGACAGGCCCCAGGCGATGGTGCCCAGCGGCAGGTAATGCCCTGACAGCTTGAGGGTCAGCGCCCCCAGCAGCAGCGCCACGCCGGCAGTCAGCACTACCCCCACCAGCAGGCTCAGCCACGGCGAGCTGCCGGCCCAGGCCAGCCACACCGGCAGTTGCTCGGTGGTGGTGAGGTAGGCCGAGGTGTAGGCGCCCAGGCCGACAAAGGCCGCCTGACCGAAGCTGGTCATGCCGCCGACGCCGGTCAGCAGCACCAGCCCCAGCACCACCAGGGTGTAAAGGCCGATGTAATTGAGCAGGGTCACGTAGTAGGGCGGCAAGGCCAGCGGCGCAATGCCGAGGATCAGCACCAGGGCCAGCAACAGGTAGCGCGGGTTCATTCTTCTTCCTCCACATGACGGCTGGTGAGCGAACGCCAGAGCAGGAACGGAATGATCAGGGTGAACACGATGATTTCCTTGTAGGTACTGGCCCAGAACATCGAGAACGCTTCGATCAGGCCTACCGCCAGGGCGCCGAGGGCGGCCGCCGGGTAGCTGACCAGGCCGCCGATGATGGCGCCGACGAAACCTTTGAGGCTGATGATGAAGCCCGAGTCGAAATACAGGGTGGTGATGGGCGCGATCAGGATCCCCGACAAGGTGCCGATCAGCGCCGCCAGGAGAAAGGTCGACTTGCCCGCCAGGGTCGGCGAGATGCCCATCAGTCGCGCGCCCATGCGGTTCACCGCGGTGGCGCGCAGGGCCTTGCCGTACAGGGTGCGTTCGAAGAACAGGTAGAGCCCGACGATCAGCCCCAGGGACACCGCCAGCACCCACAGGGTCTGGCTGTTGAACGTCACCGGGCCCAGCTCCAGGCCGGCCTCGGAGAACGGCGCGGTGCGCGCGCCTTCAGGGCCGAACAGCAGCAGAGCGATACCCACCATGCTCACGTGCACCGCAATCGACACGATCAGCAGCACCAGGGAACTGGCCGACGCGATCGGCTGGAACACCAGGCGGTAGATCTGCGGGCCCAGCGGTACCACCAGCGCCAGGGTCAGCAGGGCCTGGATCGCCATCGGCAGTTCGGCCAGGGGCAGGGTACGGATCAGTCCGGCGATCAGCAGGGCATAGCCGAGCTTGAGCAGGATCCGTTTCGGAAAGGCAAAGGCCCGGCTCGAACGCGCGGCGGCCCACAGGTCGAGCAGGCAGTCGATTAGCGTCAGCCCGAGCAGCAGCCAGATCAGTGCGGTCGGTTGCCCGGCCTGCAAGCTGGCCATGGTCAAGGCGCCATAGGTCACGAATTCACCCTGGGGGATCAGCAGGATCCGGGTCACGGTGAACACCAGGAGGATCGACAAGGCCAGCAGCGCATAGATTGCGCCATTGGTCATGCCGTCCTGGCCCAGCAGCATGGCTATCTGGAAATTCATAATGAGAGCTCTTTTTTCTACCGGTTGAATATCACGCTGGACCGGCCTCGGCGGGGGCGGCCGCGAGGCGGGTCGGGCACGTCAGGCATGACGTGCCCCGGGTTCGATCAGTTGTCGCGCAACAGGGTCCAGTTGCCGTTCTTGACCACGATCAGCTCGCGACCGCGCTCATCGAAGCCGCTGTGGTCCTGCGGGGTCATGTTGTAAACCCCCTGGGTGCCGGCCAGTTCGTGGCTCTGCTCCAGGGCATCACGCAGTGCCGCGCGAAATTCCGGGGTGCCGGGTGCGGCCTTCTGCGCCGCGATCGGGATCGCCTTCTGCAACAGCAGGCCGGCGTCGAAGGTGTTGCCGCCAAAGGTCGCGGGCGCACTGCCGGTGAGTTTCTGGTAGGCGGCGGTGTAGTCGCTGGCGATCTTTTTCGACGGGTGGGAATCAGGGATTTCGTCGAGCACCAGCATCAGGCTCGCCGCGAGGATGGTGCCCTCGACCTTCTTCCCGCCCAGCTTGAGGAAGTCCGGCAGGGCGGCGCCGTGGGTCTGGTACACCTGGCCGCGATAGCCCTGGTCGAACAGGGTGGTCTGAGGCATCACCGCCGAACTGCCGGGGGCCGCCACCAGCACCGCGTCGGGGCGTGCGGCCAGCACTTTCAGGCTCTGCCCGGTGACGGAGGTGTCCTGGCGCTGGAAGCGCTCATTGGCCACCACCTTGATCCCGTGCTCGGCCGCCAGGCCGCCCATGACCTTGGCCCAGTTCTCGCCGTAGGGGTCGGCGGTGCCGATGAAGCCCAGGGTTTTCACGCCCTTTTTGCTCATGTACTCAAACAGCGCCTTGGCGATCAGGTCGTCGTTCTGGGTGGTCTTGAACACCCATTTCTTCTGCTCGGTCATGGGCAGCACCACTGCGGCAGTGCCGACTGGCGCCAGCAATGGCACGCCGGCTTCGGCGACGAACTGGATCACCCCCATGGCGTTGGGCGAGCCGCTTGGGCCAATGATTGCGTCGACTTTTTCTTCGTCGATCAGCTTCTTCAGCGCCTTGACGGTGGCGGTCGGGTCGCTGGCGTCATCCAGGGAAATGTACTTCACCGTCTGCTCGCCGGCCTGGGTCGGCAGCAGGGCGACGGTGTTCTTCTGCGGCAAGCCGACCAGGGCGATGGGGCCGGTGGAGGAGGTGATCACCCCGACTTTCACTTCAGCCTGCGCGGCACTGGCGCAGGCGACACTCAACAACAACGTGGACACGGCTTTTCTGAAGAACATGACTTTCTCCGAAGCGTTGCAAGGCGATGCAAGGGGCGAGTGGCTAGCCCTCCCGACGCCCGAGGGCGACGGGGGTGGCCTGTTTTTATCGAGTGGCATGGGCGTCGTGGTGGCTCACCTGACGCCGCCTGTGCTGACCGACCGATGACTCATCGGCCAGGAGGCGAGGACGGCAAAAGCAGATTGCATGCCAGAAAAATCTGAAGCACGGCGCCTCGGGTGTTACCGCGCCTTGCTGACGATGGGGCAATCGAGGGTCGGTTGAAGGGGCGGTGGCGGGGGCTGGATCGAGGTGTCTGGCGGGCCCGCAAAAAGCCCATGCACACCGTGTGGAGCAAGGCGTTGATCTGGATCAAGGAAGGGCATTTTCAGGGCTGGAAGCGGCCTCTGAAAAGTGCAAAAAATGGTGTTTTTTAAGGCTTGAAAATGGCCTGTTTTGAGCTCTGTTTTTTATTGAATCGGAACGTATTTTTTTGCGTGTTTCGAGCTGTGTCTGCGCCTTTTGTTTGTTGAGAGTGATTTTCATCATGTTCGTATGCTGTTGATAAATAACGATAAAAAGACTGATTTATGGGTTTTTAGGGTTTTTTAAGGTCTGTTACCAAAGTGCACGCCACTGGTGCGATCGGGTAAAAAATGCACCGAAAATACACACTCTTTTATTTGGGAAAATTCAATTGACATTTCACGTAAATATTATGATTTTAGATTTAAGCGATTGCCCCCCGGTTGCGGTCGGGTACATCCGTTCTGGCGAGAGTTGGCCAGTGATCTAGGAAGCAGGTGAAAGGCATGTCGATCGTCGTCGAAGAATTAGCGTTAGGTGGGAGCGGCAGCTCGGTAATGGTCAAAGACACCATTGATATCGCCGGCTATGCGACCCGCGCTTCGAGTTATGCACTGGCCGATGCGCCGGCTGCCACCGAGCATGCGCAGGTGGTGCAGGCCTTGCTCGCGGCCGGTTGCCGGATCAGCGGCAAGACCAGCCTGCATGAGCTGGCCTTTGGTACCACCGGGATCAACGCCTGGGTCGGCACGCCGCCGAACCCGCGTTACCCGGGGCGTATTCCCGGCGGCTCATCCAGCGGTTCGGCCGCCGCGGTGGCAGCCGGCCTGTGTGATTTCGCCCTGGGCACCGACACCGGTGGTTCGGTGCGCATCCCGGCCGCCTGCTGCGGGGTATTCGGGCTCAAGCCAAGCTTTGGCCGGGTCAGCCGTGAAGGCGTGATGCCGGCCCGTAGCACCCTGGACTGCGTCGGCCCGCTGGCCGCCAGCATCGAGCGCCTGATCGAGGCCATGCAGGTCATCGACCCCAGCTTTGGCCCACTGCCAACCGTCGACCACATCAGCATCGGCGTGGTGCCGGTGGTGGCTGCCGCCGAGATCCAGGCGGCCGTCAACCAGGCCCTGGAGCGCTGCGGCTTGCACCTCGGCGAGCAACCATTGCCCGGCATGGCGGCGGCCTATGACGCCGGCATGGTGGTGATCAATGCCGAGACCTGGGCCGCCTGTGGCCATCTGTTGCCCGGTGGGCGGGTTGGCGCCGATATCGCCGGCCGCCTGCAGGCCGCCAGCCAGACCAGCGCCGCCGCCCTGGCCGAGGCCGAACGCGTGCGCCAGGCCTTTAGCGCCGAGGTCGATGCGGCGCTGGCGCGCTTCCCGATCCTGGCCATGCCGACCATGCCCGACTACCCGCTGGCCCTGGCCGATGCGGCCGACACCCGTGCGGTGCTGGGCATGACCGCCCTGGTGCGGCCGTTCAACCTTTCCGGTCACCCGGCCCTGAGTCTTCCCCTGGAAGGCGCTTCAGGACTGCCGGTAGGCCTTCAACTCATTGCCGCCCACGGCGCGGACGAGCTGCTTTGTGCAGTGGCCCGCGAGCTGGTCCGGCGTCTGGAAGACTAATCGTCATGCTTACATTGGAGAAACCCATGACTGTGCTTAGCGAGCTGGACCATCAGCGCGGCGCGCCGATCACCGCGGGTGAAGAATTCCAGCAATTGCTGGTGGAGATCCGGGCCCGGGCCCGGGACGAAGAATTCGATCGCCAGAAGTTCATTTCAGCCGACGTGATCGAGCGTTTCCGCACCCTCGGCGTGTACCGCGCCCTGGTGCCCAAGCGCTTTGGCGGCGACGAGCGTTCCCCTGCCGAGTTCTGCCAGATGGTCGAAGACATTTCGATCGCCGACGGTTCGGCCGGCTGGGTCGCCAGCTTCGGCATGAGCCCGGTGTACCTGGCGGCGCTGCCCCTGGACACGATCAAGAAAATCTACGCCGACTCCCCGGACGTGGTGTTCGCCGGCGGTATCTTCCCGCCGCAGCCGGCGACCTTTGTCGAGGGTGGCCTGGAGGTCAACGGCCGTTGGAAATTTTCCAGCGGTTGCATGGGCGCCTCGCTGATCGGCGTCGGCATCGCCCCGAAAAACGGCGAGATGCTCGGCTTGCCGCGCCTGGCCGTGATGCCACGGGAAAAGGTGCGGATCGAGGAAACCTGGAACGTGGTCGGCCTGGTCGGTACCGGCAGCCACGACGTGGTGGTGGAGAACGTGGTGGTGCCCGAAGAGTGGACCTTCGTCCGCGGCGGGCCGGCGAACCTGGATGAGCCGTTTTTCCGCTACCCGTCGCTGTCGTTCGCCACCCAGGTGTTGTCGGTGGTCGGTCTCGGTGTGGCCCGCGCGGCCCTGGATGAACTGAGCGGCATGGCCTCCGGGCGCATCTCGGTGACCGGTGCGCCGTCGTTGTCCGACCGGCCCCTGGCCCAGGTCGAGATGGCCAAGGCCGAAGCCTCGTTGCGCGCCGCGCGTTCCTGGTTCTACCAGGCCATCGATGACGCCTGGAGCAGTGTCCTGGCCGGCGACCCGGTGACCCTTGAGCAGACCAACATGCTGCGCCTGTCGTCGACCCACGCCACCCGCGTCGCCGCCGAAGTGGCGCGCACCGCGCAGATGCTCTCGGGCATGAGCGGGGTGTATCGCAGCAGTCCGCTGTCGCGCTTCGTCAACGACACCCAGGTCATCACCCAGCACGCCTTCATGGGCGACATGACCTACCAGAACGCCGGCGCCATTTTCTTTGGCAACAAGCCGCTGCCGGGTTACCTGTAATTTTTTTCCAACCTTTGACTGGTGAATTTCATGACCGATAAAAAAGCCCTGCGAGTGCTGTTCTGCATTGGCATCAACCAGAACTTCTTCGACGCGCCGCGCCCCGAGGCCCTGGAGGTCTGGGCCGCTTTCGGCGAAATGTGGCACGGCATCGCCGACCTGCCGGGGGTCACCGTGCTCGGCAATATGGACGACGACCAGAGCATGGTCGGGCCGTCCGCCGGCTGGCCCTGGACCACCTACCTGCTGGCCGACGTGCCGGACATCGAGACCGTGCACGCCGCCTGCAACCTGTTCCGCACCACGTCGGTGGGCGATGGCCCGTACAAACTCTGGAAGTACTGCAAGGTCGAGGCCCGTACCGGCCGCGAACTGATCATCCAGCGCTGAGCCGAGGCCGACCCCATGTCATCACAAGAGCGCATCGAGGCCCTGGAGCAGCAACTTGACCAGTTGCAAAGCGAGCACGCGATCCGGGCCTGCATGAACCGCTACATGCTGCTGTGCGACGAACTGGGTGTCGGTTCGCCGCTCGCCGAGTTGGCGGGGCTGTTTACCGTCGACGCGGTGTGGGAAGGCAAGGGCGCCAAGTACCGCGACAGTTTCGGCGGCTACCGGGGGCGCGAGGCGATCAGCGCCATGTTCTCCACCTACATGGTCGAGCCCGCGCACTTTGCCCTCAACGTGCACTTTTTGACCTCGGAGCTGATCCAGGTCCAGGGCGATGCCGCAGACGCGAGTTGGGTGATGTTGCAGACCTCGACCTTCGCCAGCGGCGCCTCGCACCTCAACAGCGCGCGCCTGACGGTGCGTTTCGCCCGGGAGCAGGGGCAATGGCGCATGGCGCATTTCCAGACCGAAAACCTGTTCAGCCGTCCGGTGGACCGCTGGAACAGCGACGCCCAGTTGCCGGTGCCGGCCTAGGCATAGCCCCAGAATTCTTAGAGTCGGCGCCACACGCCGACAAGGAGTGATCGTGAATAACCTGATAAACACCGTAACCCTGGAATCCAGCCCGGCCGACCTGGTGCTGCACGACCGCGTGCACACCTCGCTCTACACCGATGGCCGGATCTTCGACCAGGAACTGGACAAGATTTTCTACAGCACCTGGATCTGGGTCGCCCACGCCAGTGAGATTCCCGACTCCGGCAGCTACAAGAGCACCTACGTCGGCAAGCAGCCGGTGATCGTGGTGCGCGACCGCAAGAAGGATGTGCACGTCCTGCTCAACCGCTGCCGCCACCGTGGGGCCACGGTCTGCGAGCACAAAAAGGGCAAGACCAACAGCTTTGTCTGCCCGTACCACGGCTGGAGCTACGCCCTGGACGGTAGCCTGCGCGGCGTGCCGCACCCCGAGAGCTATGGCGATTGCCTGGACAAAAGCGAGCTGCCCCTGGTGAGCCTGCGGGTCGAGCAGTACAACGGCATGATCTTCGCCACCTTCAAGGACGACATCGAACCGCTGTCGGACTTCCTCGGCCCGGCCAAAAAGTGGATTGATCTGTTCATGAAGCAGGGCGCCGGCTACCCGGTCAAAGTCGGCGGCGAACACCGTTTCCGCTTCCCGGGCAACTGGAAGATCCAGCTCGAAAACACCACCGATGCCTACCACTTCCCGCTGGTGCACAAGTCATTCTTGTCCTCGGTGGATGAACAGACCCTGGAACTGTTCGATTTCGTCGAAGGCCCGGGCTATGTCGAAGACCTGGGCAACGGCCACAGCGTGATGGTGATGATCCCCGATCTGGTGGACCTGGAAGCCAACCTCGACCTGCCGATCCCGGAACGCTTCCAGGAACTGGCCGAGCAGCTGCGCGCCGAAGGCCAGGACGAGGAGGCCGTGCGCCGCATCGTGCGGGCGGTCGGTGGCTCCGGGTTCAACCTCAATCTGTTCCCCAACATCGCCTGCTCGATGGCGTTCTTCCGCGTGCTGCAACCGATCGCGGTGGATGAAACCGAGATCCATCACGCAGTGATCACCATGGACGGCGGCCCGGCCGTGGCCAACCGCTACCGCCTGCGCCTGCACGAACACTTCCAGGGCCCGATGGGCTTTGGCACCCCGGACGACTCCGAGGCCTGGGAGCGGGTACAGCGTGGCGCCAGTGCTGGCACCGACCTGTGGATCATGCTCAACCGTGGCCTGCCGGGCGAAACCCCGAGCGCCGATGGCCTGGTCAGCGACGTCAGTGCCGAGACCGGAATGCGCGCTGGTTACCAGCAGTGGAAAAAGATGATGTCGGCCTGAGTCGACGGAGAACCCCATGATCAATCTGCAATTGCTCAACCAAGTCACTGCCTTCATCTGGCAGGAAGCGGACATGCTCGACCATGGCGATTTCGTCGATTGGCTCGACCTGTGGACCGAGGATGCGACCTACATCATCCCCATCGACCCGCTGGAAACCGATTTCGAGAACACCCTGAACTACGCCTATGACAACCACCATATGCGCCAGCTGCGGGTCACCCGCCTGACCAGTGGCGAGTCGATCTCGACCACGCCACGGGCGCGTACTGTGCGCAGCCAGTCGCGCTTTCGCCTGCTGGCCGACGAGGGCGGGGTGGTCACCGTGCGCTGCGCGCAGAACCTGCGCGAGTTCCGCAAGGACGTGCTCAAGCAGTACACCGCCGATGTCACTTTCCAGCTGGTGCGCAGCGGCGACAGCTTCAAGATCCAGCGCAAGCTGATCCAGTTGATCAACTCCACCGACACCCTCGCCGGTATCGGCTACATCCTCTGAGGAGCCAGGCATGACACAGGTAGCATTGGTCACCGGCGCCGCCAGCGGGCTGGGTGCAAGCATCGCCGAACAGTTGTTGGCGGCAGGGTACCGGGTGGTGCTCAGCGACCTTTCTCTGGCCGCGGCCCAGGCCACCGCCCGGGAACTCGACGCCAGCGGCGAGCGGGTCCTGGCGTTGCAACTGGACGTGGCCAGCAAGGCCGATTTCGAGGCGGCGCTGGCGGCGGTGCTGCGCACCTGGGGCGTGCTGCACGTGGTGGTCAACAACGCCGCGATGACCATGACCACGCCGCTGATGCAGATCAGCCCGGAGGAGTTCGACCGGGTGACCAGCGTCAACCAGCGCGGGACTTTCGTCGGTTGCCAGGTGCTGGGCGGCTACCTGGCCAGCCAGGGCTACGGGCGCATCATCAACATGGCGTCCCTGGCCGGGCAGAACGGCGGCACCGCCACCGGCGCGCATTACGCCGCCTCCAAGGGCGCGATCATCACCCTGACCAAGATCTTCGCCAAGGAGCTGGCGGCGTCCGGGGTCACGGTCAATGCCATTGCCCCGGGGCCGATCGAGTCGCCGGCGGTGCGTGCGGCGGTGCCACCCGAGCGCCTGGAAACCCTGATCAAGGGGATTCCAGTGCAGCGCCTGGGCAGTGCCGACTTTATCGGCCGCGTGGTGGTGCAACTGGCCAGCGAAGAGGCCTTCTTCACCACCGGCGCAACCTGGGATGTCAACGGCGGGCTCTTTATGCGCTGACCCCGATCGGGGTCGCGAACCCACACGCAGGGCCGCCATGGCGCGGCCCGTTACCACGAAATCTGGATGATCCTGTATGAGCGATCAAGTATTGAAAGTCGTCGTGCGCAAGCGCGAAGAGCAGGGCGACGGCGTCGTCGTGCTGGATCTGGCCGACCCACTGGGGCAGCCGTTGCCGGCGTTCGAGGCCGGGGCCCATGTGGATGTCCACTTGAAGCCGGGGCTGGTGCGCCAGTACTCGCTGTGTGGCGACCCGGCCCAGCCCCTGGCCTATCGCCTGGGCGTGCTCAAGGACCCGGCCTCGCGCGGCGGATCGCTGGCGGTCCACGAGCTGTTGCTTGAAGGCCGTGAAATCGAGATCAGCGCGCCGCGCAACCACTTCCCCCTGGCACCGGATGCGCGGCGTTCGATCCTGATCGGCGGCGGCATCGGCATCACCCCGATGGTGGCCATGGCCTATGCCCTGAATGCCCGCGACAGCGATTTCGAACTGCACTACTGCGCACGTTCCCGCAGCCGCAGCGCCTTTCTCGAGGAGCTGGGCAACGCCGCCTTCGCCCCGCGCCTGCACACCCACTTCGATGACGAAGCGGATGCGCAAAAGCTCGACCTGGCCAAGGTCCTGGGCAGCCCGCAAGCCGGTGTGCACGTATATGTCTGCGGCCCGGCGGGCTTCATGGACTGGGTGATCGCCCAGGCCATCGCCCAGGGTTACGCCGACGACCATGTGCACCGCGAGTACTTCCAGGTCGACGTCGATGCCTCGGGTGCGGGCTTTGAAGTGCACGCCGCGCGCAGCGGCAAGACGGTGCAGGTGGCCGAGGGCCAGAGCATCGTCGAGGCCCTGGGCGCGGTCGGGATAAAAATCGAGATTTCCTGTGAACAGGGGGTCTGCGGCACGTGCCTGTGCGACGTCCTGGAAGGCGAGCCGGACCACCGCGACGTCTACCTCACAGATGAAGAAAAACAGGCCAACGACCAGATTCTGGTGTGTTGCTCGCGGGCCAAGTCCAAGAAGCTGGTGCTGGATATCTGATACACCGGAGGTTAATACCATGGTCGATACAACTGGATTTCGTAACTCAATGGCGATGCTCGGCGGCGCGGTGTCCATCATCGCCACCGACGGTCCCGCCGGTCGTTTCGGCTTCACCGCTTCGGCAGTGTGCAGCGTTACCGATCAGCCGCCGACGCTGCTGGTGTGCATGAATCGCTCGTCGTTTTCCAATGTGCACTTCAAGAGCAATGGCGTGCTCAGCGTCAACGTCCTGACCCCTGAACTGCGCGACGTGTCCGGGGTGTTCGCCAACCGCGACCTGGACGCCGAACAGCGTTTTTCCAGCGCCCGCTGGACCACCCTGGAAAGCGGTGCACCGCTGCTGGACGAAGCGCTGGTGAGCTTCGACTGCCGCATCGCCCAGGCCCATGAAGTGGGGTCGCACACGATTTTCTATTGCGAGGTCCTGGGGATTCGCAACAGCGAAGGACAGCAGGGCCTGGTCTATTTCAACCGTGCTTATCACGAAATAGGGCAGAGGCAGATTTGAGCTGCCAGCTACAAGCTGCAAGGTAGAAGCAATAAGTAAGAAACAAGAAACAAGAACAATAAGCAGGCTCTATAAGCTGCGTGAAAGTAGTGAGTGTCATGTTGTAAGTTTGCCTCTTTCAGCTCGAAGGTTGAGGCTGGCAACTTGCAGCTGCTTTCATTTCTAGTGGTTATAAAAACAATATTGCAGGTTGACTGCCAAAGTTACTCTTTTGCTCATTTGATCTGCTTCCACTCGTCGTGCCTTTGTGCATGTCATAAAAAGAAAGGAAAGTTTCATGTTTCAGAAGAGCTGGGTAAACCGTGGCCTTTGCACCACGGCTGTGATGGGGATCTTCACGCCATTGATTGCGCAGGCCGATTTTGTCGATGATCGACAGATCAGCCTGGGAACTCGCAACTTCTACATCGACCGTGACTTCAAGCAATCGGACGCGCCCAAGTCGCGGATCGGCAGTTGGACCCAAGGTTTCGATTTTCGCGCCATCTCCGGCTATACCGAGGGCACGCTGCAGTTTGGCCTCGATCTGTCGGCGCAATACGCCTATCGCCTGGACGGCGGTGGCGGTCGCGGCCCCGACAGCATCATCCCCTACGACGACAGCAAGGGAGAGCAGGTTCGCGATTACGGGCGCGCGGCGCTGACCGGCAAAGTGCGTTACAACAAGACCGAACTCAAGATCGGCGAACTGCGACCGACCTTGCCGGTGGCGTATATCGATGATTCGCGGCAGTTGATCACCACCTATCACGGGGTGCAGATCGAATCCAAGGAAATCGACAACTTGACCCTGACCGGCGGGCGCTTTACCGAGATCAGTTCGCGGGAATCTTCCAATCGGGAAAAGATGTACCTGTTTAACGGCCCGGATATACAGCGGCGCAGTGACGGCCTCAACTTCGGGGGCGGTACCTATGCCTTCAGTCCCAACTTATCGGCTACTTACTTCTATGGGCAGTTGGAAGATATCTATCAACAGCACTACCTGGGGTTGATGTACAACCATGACTTGGGCGCGGGTTATGGGTTGAAGACCGACTTGCGTTACTTCAATAACAAGGAAGACGGCAAGGCCTTGTACGGCGAGATCGACAACCGCTCCTACGGGCTGATGACCACCCTGAAAAAAGGCGGCCATGCCTTCGGCATCGGTTACCAGCGCATGCTCGGCGAGTCGACCTTTCCCACCCTCAACGGCTATGCGCCGCAGCCGTACCTGGTGAACTGGTCGACCGTGGCCTTCGTCAAGCCCAACGAGAGTTCCTGGCAACTGCGCTACGACTACAACTTCGCCGCCATGGGCGTGCCCGGCCTGAAGCTGATGACCCGTTACATCCGTGGCACCGGGGTCGACCGTGGCAGCAATGCCCTGGACCAGAACGTCGAGAGCGAACGCAACATCGTCCTCGGCTACGTGGTGCAGAGCGGCACCCTCAAGGACCTGGGCTTCGAATGGCGGCGCATCGACGTCAAGACCCGCTATGGCAGTGGTCGGGCCGCGGGCCCGGATTATCAGGAGAACCGCCTGATCACCACCTACACCTGGAAGTTCTAAAACACCGCGTCTCGCCGCCCGCGCATCGGGCGGCGTTTTTATCCGCTTCCCTCTTGCCCGGATTGCTCCTCCGGGTCTTTTTTTCGCGAGTCTACGGAGTGCCTATGCGCCGTTTCTACACCGGCACCGACTTGAGTCGGGTCCACAGTATTGCCGAGCTGGCCGAACTGGCCCGGCGGCGCCTGCCGCATTTCGCCTGGGAATACCTCAGCGGTGGCGCCGAGGCCGAGCTGACCCTGGGTGACAATCAGGCGGCGTTCAGTGCCTATGGTTTGCACGCCCGGGCGCTGGTGCCGTGCCACCCGCCGGCGACCCGGCGCAATGTGCTGGGGCGCAGTCTGCCACTGCCGATGCTGATCGGCCCCACCGGCTACAACGGCCTGCTGCACCGCGACGCCGATATCCACCTGGCGCGTGCCGCTACCGCGCGCGGCCTGCCGTTCAGCCTGAGCACGGCGTCGAACAACTCCATGGAGCAGATCGTCGCCGCGGTGCCCGGCGTCGAGCTGTGGTTCCAGCTGTATGCCATGGGTGAGCCCAAGGTCCAGGCGGACCTGTTACACCGGGCCAAGGCCTGCGGCAGCCGGACGTTGTTGCTGACCTGCGACGCCATGGTCCTGGGCAACCGTGAATGGGACCGGCGAAATTTTGCCCGGCCACGGCAACTGGCCTGGCGCAACAAGTTCGACGTGCTGCGCCACCCACGCTGGCTGAAGCAGGTGATGTGGCCCCACGGCCTGCCGGGCATGGGCAACCTCAATCCCTATCTGCCCGAGGGCGAGCGCAATGCCCTGGGCTCGATGGCATTTATCGGCCGGCAGATGGACACCTTGCTCGACTGGGAGATGCTCCAGCGCCTGCGCGATCAGTGGGGCGAGCGCCTGCTGCTCAAGGGCGTGCTGCACCCGGCCGATGCCGAGCGTGCCATCGCCCTGGGCCTGGATGGGGTGGTGGTGTCGAACCATGGCGGGCGCCAGCTGGACGGCGCCATGAGCAGCCTGGAGGCACTGGCGGCGATTGCCCCGGTGGCGGCCGGCAAGCTGTGCCTGCTGCTCGATGGGGGCATCCGTCGCGGCAGTGATATTGCCAAGGCCGTGGCCCTCGGGGCGGACGCGGTGCTGCTCGGGCGCTCGACCCTGTACGGCGTGGCGGTGGCCGGTGAAGCCGGCGTCGGACGGGCCCTGGACCTGCTCGGTGACGAGCTGCGCCTGACCCTCAATCTGATGGGGTGCAGCCACCTGGAACACCTGGACCGCGAGGCCTTGTTCCGCCGTCCCGGCCAGGGTGCCTAGGTGCGCATTGGCTTGCAGAATCGGCACAGTGCTTGCGCGTTTCGCGCAGTCGCGGTGGGGCGTGGCCGCTAGGATCAAGGCTCTTTTTACAGGAGCGTGCTTATGAATATCAGTGTGATCGGCGGTGGCCACGGTTGTTACGCGGCGGCAGTGGAACTGGCGGAAAAAGGCCATCAGGTGCGGCTCTGGCGGCGCGATGCGCAGGCCCTGGAACAGTTGCAGCGCATCGGCCATCTGCAGGTCTGTGACTATCGCGGCGAGCGGCAGTTGAGCGTGGGCCAGCCGGGGGATTGCCTGCAGCTGTGCAGCGATCTGGCCGCTGCCGTGGACCACGCGCAACTGCTGGTGATTGCCTTGCCCTCGACCTCGCACCCGGCCCTGGCCGATGAGCTGGCGCCCCTGCTGCAACAGGGCCAGGTGGTGTTCCTGCCGCCCGGCACGTTCGGCAGCCTGGTGTTTGCCCAGGCCATGGCCACGGCCGGCAACCACGCCGAGGTCGCCTTTGCCGAAACCGGCACCTTGCCCTACCTGGCACGCAAGCATGGCGCCGAGCGCCTGGTGATCAGCGGCTACGCCACGCGCCTGCCGACCGGGGTCTTTCCCAGCCGCTTGAGCGACGCGGCGTTTGCCGTGCTGCGCGAGGCCTATCCCAGTGTCGAGCCGATCGAGGATGCCTTGAGCGGGGCCCTGATGAATGCCGGCCCGATCATCCATCCGCCGCTGATCCTGATGAACGCCGGGCCCCTGGAGCATTTCCCGGCCTGGGATATCCACAACGAAGGCACGGTGCCGTCGATCCGGCGCGTGACCAGCGCCCTCGACGCCGAACGCATGGCCATCCGCGAAGCCCTGGGCTACGGCGCGCCGCACTTTCCCCTGGCCGATCACTACGCCAGCGACGGCGAGGAATGGATGTACGGGCGTGGCGCCCACGGCAAGCTGACCGACAGCGGCGACTGGCGCGAAGACATCGATCTGCAGACCCACCGCTACATGCTCGAAGACACGCGCCTGGGCTTGTCGTTCCTGGTTTCGGTCGGGCGCTGGGCGCAGGTCCCGACCCCGGTGGCCCAGGGCCTGCTGAGCCTGGCCACGGTGGTCAGCGGCATCGACCTGTATGCCCAGGGCCGGACCCTGGAAAACCTCGGGCTGGCGCACCTGAGCCGCGAGCAGATGACCCGCTTGCTGAGCCAGGGCCTGGTGCAGGACCTGGCCTCGTGAACGGCGCGCGGATCTGCGTGGTCGGCGCCGGGCGCATGGGCGAGGGCATCGCCCTGGCCTTTGTCCACGCCGGGCTGGAGGTGACCCTGATCGATATCAAGCCCCGCAGTGCGGCGCAGCAAGCCAGCTATTTTGCCGAGGTGATCTGCCACCTGCGCAGCGAGTTGGCCAGCCTGGTGCGCCTGGAGGTGTTGCAGGCGCACCAGGCCGAACAGGCCATGGGCCGCCTGCGGCTGTGCGACCGCGAGCACAGTGCGGCGGATCTTGAAGCCACGCCCCTGGTGCTGGAAGCGGTGCCCGAGGTGCTGGAGGTCAAGGCCGCGACCTTTGCCTGGCTCAGCGCTGCCTGCGCCAGCGACAGCATCATTGCCTCCACCACCTCGACCTTCCTGGTGACCGAGTTGGCGGCGCTGGTCAGCCACCCCGAGCGTTTCGTCAATGCCCACTGGCTGAACCCGGCACTGCTGATGCCGCTGGTGGAAGTCAGCCGCAGCCCGGCCACCAGCCCGGCCGTGGTCGAGCGCCTGATGAGCCTGCTCAAGCGCATCGGCAAGGTGGCGGTGCAATGCGCGCCGGCCGCCGGCTACATCGTGCCGCGGATCCAGGCCCTGGCCATGAATGAGGCGGCGCGCATGGTCGAGGAGGGCGTGGCCAGCGCTGAAGACATCGACACGGCGATTCGCGTCGGCTTCGGCCTGCGCTTCTCGGTACTCGGCCTGCTGGAGTTCATCGACTGGGGCGGCGGCGACATCCTGTACTACGCCTCCCATTACCTGGCCGGCGCCATCGACCCGCGTTTCCTGCCGCCCAAGGTGATCGCCGAGCACATGGCCCAGGGGCGCAACGGCCTGCGCGAAGGCCAGGGTTTTTACGATTATCGCGAGGTCGACCTCGATGCCTACAAGCTCGAACGCCTCGCCACCTTCACCCAGCGCCTGGAACTGATGGGCCTGGCACCGCGTTTCAACGGTGCCCTGGAGGGCCCCTGAAACCCGTTTTATCCGGTCGGAGCGGCCTGTCTGCGCCGGCCTTTACCCAGGTTCGCGGGTGCTGGCGCAGGCCCTCGGACGCCGCTAGAGGTTGTCATGAAGCTGTATGAACTGATCACGTTTACCCTGCGCGTGCGCACCGTCGGCCATGCCATGGAGCAGTTGCAGGGGCGCCTGGGCGAATGCGCCGAGGGCGTGCAATTGATGGGCTGCTGGGCCTCGGAGATCGGCCCGCTGAACCAGATCGCGGTGCTGCGCGGGTTTGTCGACGAGCGCGCACGCCAGGCCGAGCGCGAACGCTATTTGCACACGGCCGACGCCTTTGGCGTAGCGCCCTGGCTCACGGATATGCGGGTCGAGAACTACAGCCTGTTTCCGTTCCTGGAACCCTTGCCTGCCGGCGCCCACGGGCCGTTCTACGAGTTTCGGGTATATGACCTGGTGCCCACCGGCCTGACACCGACCCTGGATGGCTGGCGCCAGGCCATCGGTCCGCGCACCGGCGAGGGCTATTCAGCGGTGTACGCCGCCTTTTACGCCACCGACGGCCGCACCCCGCGCTACCTGCACATCTGGCCCTACGCCAGCCTCGAACAACGCCTGGAAGTGCGTAGCCGCGCGGTGCGCGACGGGGTCTGGCCGCCGGAAAACTCCGGCCCGCAATTGCGCGACATGCATTCCACGCTGTATCTGCCGGCGGCGTTTTCGCCGTTGCAGTGAAGGGCACTGTATGGCGCTTGGCGGCTAATGACCTTGTGCCATACATACCCTGCTCACCCATTGGGCGGCCTTGGGGTACGCACCGCTGGATCGCAGCGCCGGTGATGGACCTACCGCCACCCCCAGGCCATGGGGGTCGTACGCTCCATCCGTCGGTGATAAGACGGAGCCAATTCTTGCTTCACGGAACCGTTTGAATACTTCAGCCCATTCTGTCTGCCCCCCAGGTGGGGCCGTAGCGCTTTGCCTACGTTCGGAAACGTCCTACTTACTTCTGCCCTTCAGACTTTTATTCTTTTTCAAGCTCAGCGTATAGCAATATCTGAGCGATGGACGCTTGCTACTGTGTTCCCTTTTTTATTGGGATACAGCATCTATTTGGATATAGATGCATGGTCGCGAACTTTGGATAAATCGGCATTGAAGGGAAAAATCAGATGAAACTTAATAAACTTGCCATGGTTGTCGCATTGGCACTTGGTGCTGTTTCTGGTGTGCAGGCTGCTGACCAAGGCAAAGGCATAGTCCGGTTTACCGGTTCTATCATTGAAGCGCCTTGCTCTATTGATCCGGACTCCATTGATCAAACGGTCCCGTTGGGCGCCGTGTCTAACCTGACTCTGGCAGACGGCGGTAACTCAATTCCGCAACCTTTTGAAGTCCGTCTCGAAAAATGCACCATGACCACCGTTAAAACGGTCAAGACGACCTTCAACGGTTCGGCGGGCACTGCCGGCATGCTGGGTATTACCGGTGACGCTGCGGGTGCAGGCATTGTGCTCACTGATGGTAGCGGTACCCCGATCGTGCTGGGCACCGCCACTGCCGGGCAACTGATCAGTGTCGGCGCGACCGAGGCCACTCTGGCCTTCAGTGCTTACTTGAAAGGTAACGGTGGAGACATCGAGAGCATCACGCCGGGTGAGTTCAGCAGTGTGGTCAACTTTATGTTGACCTACATCTAATTTGGTTTTGACACCCTGAGCGGTGCATGTGGGTCTATCCCACATGCACAGTGTTCAATATGCATGGCTTGTAGTAGGTGGTGAAGTCGAAAATAGGTGGCGATGGGCGCGCCAGAGCTGATTGGCATAATCGGTTTATGCAGGTGTGTTTTACCTGTCGCACAAAGCTGCTGTTTCAAGCCAACTTTACCCACTGCAGGGATTTCCCCAAGAGATCGACGCATTCCCCACTGCCTGCGCTGGGTCAGTAATTAATAGAGCATGCCGCCAGTGTGTTTATTCACGCCTTGTGTTGTGCCGTACAGGGTGGCCGAGTGAAGTCGATATCTGGTAAGTGGCTGAAATCCTCTGTGGTATGGATAAAAATGGAACGGACTAATCAAGCGTGAAGGCGACAAGCGGGATACGAATATCTTTTCGTCCGCGCTTACTGGGTATTTCTTTAGTCTGTGCAATTTCGGGTACTTGGTGTCAGGCCCACGCGCAAGAAGTGCAGTTTAATCTTGATGTGCTGGATGTTAAGGATCGCGCCAATATTGATTTAGGCCAATTTTCCCGCGGCGCTTACATCATGCCGGGCGAGTACACCATGCGAGTACGTATCAACAGGCAGGAAATGCCTGAACAGTCTGTGACGTTCTATCCCTCCGAGCAGGATGCCCGCGACAGTGTGGCGTGTCTGAGCCCGACGCTGGTCGAGCAGGTTGCGTTGAAACCGGACATCAGCAAAACACTGACCTGGTGGCATCAAGGGCAGTGCCTGGCGCTGGATAGCCTGCCGGGTGCGACGGCGCATGCTGAGTTGAGCAGTTCGAGCCTGATGGTGAACATGCCGCAGGCCTATCTGGAGTACACCGTCGACACCTGGGATCCGCCGTCGCGTTGGGACGAAGGTATCTCGGGGGTGTTGGTCGACTATTACTTGAACGGTCAAAGCCAATACCAGGAGCAGGACGGTGGCACTTCCTACAACTTGAGCGGCAACGGCACGGTGGGCGCCAATATGGGCGCCTGGCGGCTGCGTGCCGACTGGCAGACGCGGCTGGATCGTCGCCGCAATGGCCAGGGCCCGGGCAATAGTTGGGATTGGAGCCGTTACTACGCTTACCGGGCTATTCCGACCCTTGGGGCGCGGTTTTCGCTGGGCGAGAATTTCCTGTATTCCGACATTTTTGACAGCTTTCGCTTTACTGGCGCGAGCCTGATCACCGATGACAACATGCTGCCGCCTAATCTGCGTGGTTATGCCCCGGAGGTGGCCGGCGTGGCGCGAACTAACGCCAAGGTGGTGATCAGCCAGCAGGGGCGGGTGATTTATGAAGCCCAGGTCGCCTCGGGGCCGTTTCGCATTCAGGACATTAACGACGCGGTTTCCGGGCAACTGGATGTGCGGGTGGAAGAGCAGGACGGCACTCAGCAGTCATTCACTGTAGAGACCGCCAGCGTTCCCTACCTGACCCGGCCCGGATCGTTGCGTTACAAGGTCAGCAGCGGCCGTCCCTCGGATTTCAACCACGGCGCCGAAGGTCCGATGTTCGTCACGGGCGAGGCTTCCTGGGGTGTGAGCAATGGGTGGTCGCTGTATGGCGGCGGCGTGGAAGGCGGGGATTACAAGGCCCTGGCGCTGGGCGTGGGTCGCGACCTGATGATCTTTGGCGCGTTGTCATTTGACGTTACCCAGTCCCGCACCCGATTGCCGCAATGGCAGGATGACACGTTAAGCGGGGCCTCTTACCGGCTGCGCTATTCGAAGAACTTCGACAAGTACGACTCCCAGGTGACCTTCTCCGGGTACCGCTTCTCGGAGAAAGACTACATGTCGATGAGTGATTACATGAGTGCCCGCAATTTTGGCACGCGCAATGAAAACAGCAAGGAGTTGTACAGCGTCAGTTTTAGGCAGTACTTCAGTGACAGTGGGCTGAGTACCTACCTCAACTACGACCACCAGACCTACTGGAACACTAGGGCCAGCGATCGCTACACCTTCAGCCTGGCCAAAAGCATGAGCGTCGGCCAGTTCAGGAATCTAAGCCTGTCGGTGACGGCGTACCGGAATAAATACAACGGTATCGATGATGACGGCATGTATCTCTCGCTCTCAGTGCCGCTGGGGGGTGGTGGGGGTTATATCAGTTACAGCGGTAGCTATGATCGCGATGCAAACAGTCATCAGGTGGGTTACTACGACCGTCTCGAAAATGGCGACAGTTACCAGCTCAATGGCGGCCAGAACAGCACCGGCGCGACGGCCAGCGGTTTCTACTCCCATGAGGGGGATCTGGCCCAGGTCAATGCTAATACCAGCTATCAAGAGGGGCGCTACACCTCGGTTGGCATGTCGTTACAGGGTGGGGCGACGGCCACCCTGGAGGGCGCGGCCATGCACCGTTCAAGCATGATTGGCGGCACTCGAATTCTGGTGGACACCGACGACGCGGTGGGTATCCCCATCTCGGGGTATGGCGCCGTCACCCGCACCAACCGATTCGGTAAAGCCGTGGTCACCGACGTCAACAGTTATCACCGCAACCAGGTGAGTATTGACGTGAACAAGTTGCCGGAGAACGCCGAGGTGGCGCACTCGGTGATCCAGGCCACGTTGACCGAAGGGGCTATTGGCTATCGGCGGTTCGAGGTGGTGTCCGGTGAGAAGGCAATGGTGGTGATCCAGTTGGCCGATGGTTCAACCGCACCTTTTGGGGCCACGGTGACCAACGACAAGGGACAAGATGTCGGCATAGTCGGTGACGATGGCAACGTCTACCTCAGCGGTATCCACCCGGGTAGGCCAATGACTGTGCATTGGAATGGCCAGGCGCAGTGTGCGCTGCTGATGCCCAAGCAGGTCTCCCAGGCAGACATGGCCGAGTTAGTGTTGCCGTGCGGGGAGTTTTCCGACAGTCATTCGCCGCAAAAGGCGCAGGGTTGACTGCGCACCACACACACCTTTCAGCCCGTGGCAGGCCCATGCGCCGTTTTATTGAGCGGCGCACTTTTGATGTTTCAAACATGCAGACAGTGAGTAACAACGATGAACAGGCAACGTAATCCTCTTTTCCCCGTGGTTGGCGCACTGCTATCAAGTGTGCTGAACATGCAACAGGTGCAGGCGGCCGTGGCACTGGACCGTACCCGGGCCGTGTTCGACGGTGGCGAGAAGTCCATCAGCCTCAGTATCAGCAACGAAAACAAGACCCTGCCTTACCTGGCGCAAGGCTGGCTGGAGGATGCGCAGGGCAACAAGATCAACAGCCCACTGACGGTTCTACCGCCCTTGCAGCGCCTAGAGCCTGGGGCAAAAAGCCAGATCAAGGTGCAGGCCCTCCCGGCTGCCAATTTATTAGTACAGGACCGCGAGACGTTGTTCTATTTCAACTTGCGTGAAATCCCGCCAAAGAGCGAAAAGCCCAACACCTTGCAGTTGGCGCTGCAGACGCGGATCAAATTGTACTATCGGCCAAAGGCGCTGGGCGTTAGACCCGGGATGGTGCCTTGGCAGGAACAACTGACCCTGATCAGGCAGGGCGATAAATACCAGGTGAATAACCCGACGCCGTATTACGTGACGATAGTCGATGCTGGTAACAAGCCCGGTTCTGAAGGTGCTCAGGGTTTTGACCCGGTGATGGTGGCCCCTTACGGCAAAGAGACGCTGAACCTGGGTGTGTCGGTGCTAGGCGCAGCGCCGGTGCTGACCTACATCAATGACTACGGCGGTCGCCCGCAGCTGCAGTTCACCTGTGGTGCAGTCGACTGCAAGGCCAAACCCATCACGCAGAATTGAGAACGGGTATCGTGGTTTGACGATGAATGAAAAGAGCGGCCTGGCCATAAAAAAGCCACATAAAACACAGCAGGTGTTATGTGCCGTATGCCTGGCATTGCTGAGCATGGTCATGGTCCCGTCGGCATTGGCAGCCACGAGCAGCACCATTACCGTTAAGGTCACCGTCACGGCAGCGCCGTGCGAGATCAACGACAACAATTTGATTGAGGTCGACTTTGGCAACGACGTACTCACGACCCGGGTGGGCGGCGACTATAAAAAGAGGCGGGTGCAATACTCTGTGAGCTGTCCGCTGGGCGCCCCCAGCTCGATGAGGATGCGGATCGAGGGCAATGGTGCGGTGTTTGACGGCAAGGTGCTGCTGACCCAAATCACCGATTTTGGCATTGAAATACGTGCGAACGGAAAGCAACTGCCCATCGACAGCTGGGTAGATTTTACCTATCCGGATTGGCCATCACTTGAAGCAGTGCCGGTCAAGCGCCCCGGCGCCACCCTGGCCACCGGTGTCTTCTCCGCCGCAGCGACCATGAAGGTCGAATACCGGTGAGCAGGATCAGCGCGATGAAAGGTTATGCCGGGCTGCTGCTGATGCTGGCCGGTGGCGCAATCAGTGCGCAGGGGCAGGCGGCGCAGAACATGACACTGTTCGGCACGCTGATAGAACCTGCGGCGTGCACCATCAACGACGGCGGCCAGGTGGATGTCGATTTTGGCAACCGGATCGGCGTGAACAAGGTGGACGGCGTGAACTACTGGCAGCCGATGAGTTACCGCATTACCTGCGATCCTAATGCGAGTACCCAGGACATGACTTTGGAAGTCGTCGGTATTCAAGCCGATTACGACTCGGCGGCGGTGGTCAGCGACGTTAAGGATCTGGCGATCCAGATCAAGCAGAACGGTCAGCCGTTTGAACTGAACAAACCTATTCCTATTACGCGGGGCAGCCCGCCCGTCCTGTCGGCGGTGCCGGTAAAGCGATTGGGGGCAGTGCTGAACGAAGGGCCGTTCGAGGCTACCGCGACCCTCAGGGTGGGATACCCATGAGCACGAGAAAAATGCGCCTATCAGCCATACCGCTGGCGTTGATGCTGGCGCATAGCCTGACGGCGCAGGCTGAAAACGTTCGGCTGCACGGCGCCCTGGTGGCGGAGCCCTGCGTGATCGTACCCGGGGACGAGAACGTGCAACTGAACTTTGGCACGGTGATCGACAAATACCTGTATGCCAACCAACGCACCCGGGGCCAGGCGTTTGACATCCGCCTGATGGCCTGCGACCCGAGCCTGAGCAAGACGGTGAAGATGACCTTCAGCGGTGTTGAGAATCCACATCTTGAAGGGTTGCTGGCGATAGAGGGCAACAGCCAGGCCAGTGGCATCGCTATCGGCATGGAGACCCAGGCCGGTCGGAAACTGCCGCTGAACACCAGCGGAGAAGGCATCCGCTTGGTCAACGGCAATAACACCCTGACTGTGTTGGCGTATGTGCAGGGAGAACCGCAAGCCATCGCCAAGCACAATATCCAGCACGGGCCGTTCAGCGCCATTGCAACTTTCAGCCTGGAATATGAATAAGGCGGCTGTTGACTGGCGGTTGCCGAGAACACGTTGGTGTAGCGGATCGCGAAGACCATTTAGGTACAGGGGCAGGCCGGAACATGATCGAAACTTTTCAGTGATTAACTATTTTGACAAGGGTGTTTAATGGGAATCAATGCGTCAGCAGACCGGGTGCCTGGTACTGTTTTTAAACGCCTTAAAACGCTGCTTGTATGCAGTTTTATAAGTGGATTAATAACGTTTTTTATGCCGGCGCTAAGTCAGGGGGCCTCTATAATGGTTGCCTACAATGCCAGTTCGAAGTTGTATTATGTGGCAAACATTAATATATCGGCTGGGGAGCTGAGTAATACCCGGCCACAGGTGCTGGGTGTCTATTTTTCTTTTACTTCACCGGCGGGAAGTGTCGAGTGCCGGCAGGGATATCAACCAGGAGAGTTCACCGCCTGTAGTGGCGCAGCATGGGGGACCTTGCCGGTTTACTGCCCGACAGCCGCTGAAGCTATTCGCCGATTTAGAATGATGTTGACCGGGGCTATCTTAATCGACGCGCCTTCGCCGAATACGATTGTGGAAATAGCGTGCATGAGCGGTCCAAGTTCGGCGTGGCGGTTTGCAGGCCCGGTGTCGCCCCCTCCGTTGATACCTGCTTCGTGTAAAATTTACGGGCCTGTTACATTGGAACATGGGTCGCTTAGTACAGTAAAAGTAAACGGGCATACCGCGTCTTCAGAAATAGGGATGGAGTGCAGTCGGGAGTCGGATGTGGTGTTGAAAATTCCCGATAATGGCGTCATAGCGCTAGGCAGTAATAGCGGCCTGAAATCAACGATTGTTTTAAATGGCGTGACGGGTGGGAATGTCAGAGTGAATAAGGTAGGGCCGGTAATAAAATATATAACGGTGTCCAGTGTGTTGAGCTCTTCGGGTGCCGTCAGAAGTGGCGACTTTAGTGGCAGTGGTGTGATTACACTTGAAATTCCCTGACTTTTTATGGGGCGTAAGTTGGATGATTGAAGCGTGTCGTCTCGCTTTGCTGTCTGTGGTTGGCTTGCGAAGGAAGCCCTGGCGAAACCTGGACGCCAGTGGTTTGCGGGCAATCTCGCAGGCCTGATAACTCCAAGCGACGAAACGGGTCCCGGCGCTGACGTGGTACGGATCAAAGCAACCGACACCGGGAATGCTCGAGCTGGCACTTACTCGGGAGCGACGGTATTGAGACTCGACGTTCTATAGCACCAGGTCAGGGGGAGAACGGTGACAGCTGCAGCCTCCCGGCGCCGAGGCCAGCGTGACGCTTCCTTGATCGCCTACCAACAGAAAACCCACGACTAGCACACGCTGTAGGCGAGAAGGATTAGACTCATCGGCCATAGGGATGTGCCTCTCAACCCGTGTCCCATTTAACGCAGGCCGTTTCGATGACTTCTGCTCAACGCCCTGATCACACTCCTTCAGACTTTTGTTGCGGCATAGCACAGTTGGCGCGCAGCTTATCACCGTGGATGCCCCTGGTGACCACTGCAACCTTGCAGCCAGCTGCGCAGCGAACAAGGGCGGTGTGCTGAACCGTGGCCGCATTCACCAGTACCGCCCAATCCCCTGACCTTGACCTGTCGTACCTGTGTCAGACGCCGGTATTTACCAGTCAGGCGCCTTTGCACAGCCATCAACTGCTGAGCCGGGAGCTGGTGGAGCATGACCTGCTGTGGCGCGGCGATGGGGTCGACACCGCGTTGTTTCGCCGCTATCTGGGGCGTTGCCAGGTGTTCGCCCTGCGTTATGGCGCGGAAGTTGAAGTGCGCTTGCGCCCGTTCAGCGATTTTGTGCTGGTGCAGATGCTCCTCAATGGCCGTGCCCGGGTCGACTGCGACGGTGTGAGCTTGGAGCTGGAAGCCGGGCAGGTGGTGGTCCTGTCCCGCTGCCAGGCGGCGCGCCTGGTCTGGCAGCGCGGCTGCGAGCAATTGATGTTGCGGGTTCCGCGCAGCCTGCTGGAGCAGGGCCGGCAGCAGGTGCTCGACGCGGGAGGGGTGGATCAGCCACTGCCATCGGCCTATTGCCTGGACCCGATGCAGACCCGGGTCTGGATGCGTCTGGTGGGCAACGTGCTGGACCAGATGGCCCTGCACGGCGAGCAGGCCTCCCCCGAGCCCTGGGTGCAGCACCTGGAACACAGTCTGGCCCTGTTTTTATTGACGCATCCGCCCCGGGGCCTGGCGCCGCGCTTGCCGGACCCGGAATCGGCGGGGCAGCGCCAGGCCTTGCGCCAGTTGGCGAAGATCGAAACCCTGATGCGCCAGCGCCTGGGTGAAGCCCTGACCCTGGCCGAGCTGGCGGCGGTGGGCGGCATGAGCGTGCGCAGCCTCAACAGCCTGTGCCAGCGCTGCTACCGCCAGACGCCAATGGAACGTCTGCGCGCCCTGCGCCTGGAGGCTGCCCGCGAACGCTTGCTGGCGCGGCGCGACCTGAGTATCACCGAGGTTGCCCTGGCCCACGGTTTCGCGCACCTGGGCCGTTTCGCCCATTACTATCACCAGCGTTTCGGCGAATTGCCGCACCACACCCGCAGCCGCTAGGCGCCGGGCGGGCGTCGGCTGTGGCTCACTGCCCGGCGCTGGCGGTCCAGCTATGCATCAGGGTGTTGGAAGGCAATTGCTCGTCGAGCAGTTTTTTCGCCGCTTCGGCCCCTACCACCGGCAAGCCCGTGGGGTCCAGCAGGCCGATCTGCACCAGCACGCTGGCCTGGTCCCAGTAGATGTGTTCGTGGCACAGCTTGTCGCCGCGAAACTTGATGACCCCGAGCATGGGGATTTCCACGTAACGGCCGGTGGGCGCGACGTTGGGCAGCATCCAGTCGATGGCGCTGGTGTGGGTAAAACTCATGATGAATTCGTCGACGATCTGCGACGAGCCGACGGTGCGCGAGATCGGTACCAGCTTCATGTCCTCCGGGTTGCCGTGGACAAAGTGATGCTGATAGAAGCGGCTCAGCTCACGCTGGCCGACGCCGCCGGTCATGGTCGGGATGTGGTTGACGTAGGGTTCGGCAACCATGGTGGCCATCGTTGCCGGCACATCGCGCAGGGCAAATTCGTATTTGACGTGTTTGTCCCACAGCTCAGACAGGTTGTAGTGCGGGCCGATTTCGCGCTTGAGCGCAGCGATGCTGCGTTGGTGGGCCATCAGTGCGGCCGGCTTGTCGTAATGCATACCGCCGCTGCGGGCAAAGGCGTGGTCGACCCCGGGGTAGGTGTAGATCTCGACGGACTCGCGCCCGCCCAGGCGGGTCTGGATCTGCGCCCGCGCGGTGGCGTCGCAGTAGCTGTCCTGTTCGGCGAAATGCAGCACCAGGCGGCCCTTGATCTGCTCGGCCTGGTCCAGCAGGTGCTCGATGCCCATGCCGTAGTAACCCACCGCGCAGGCCACGTCGGTGTGGGTCGCGGTGAGGTAGGCCAGCTTGCCGCCCATGCAGAGCCCGACATAGCCCAGCCCGCCGGGCTCGGCCTGCTCCATCTGGCGCAGAGCCTGGAAGCCGGCGTCGATATCCTGCACCGCCAGCTCCAGGTCGAGCCCCTGGAACAACTCGATGGCACGGGCGAAATCGGCCTCGGTGTAGCCCAGCTCGATCCCCGGTTGCTGGCGCCAGAACAGGTCGGGCACCAGGGTCACGTAGCCTTCCTCGGCATACAAATCGGCTACGCCGCGCATGGTGGCGTTGACCCCGAAAATCTCCTGGCCGATCACCACCCCGGGGCCTTTGCCCGAGGCTGGCAGGGCCAGGTAGGCGCTGAAGCGGCCGCTGCCGTCTGTGGCTTGGATCTCGATCATCTTGCCCATGGCACTTTCCTCGTTGTCGACGGGTCGGCCCGCGATTGCGTGGCCGTGGCAGGCACTCTAGGAGCGAGGGGCAGGGCGAAAAAAGCCGGAATTGGCAAGTCGTTAGCCGGATCGTGCAGAAGTGCGGCAAGCAGGGAGAAGAATGCGCCCGCGCCGTTTGCCACGGCGCGGGGCGGGCGGGGTCAGAAGTCCCAGCGGGTGGTGAGCATCAGGTTGCGCGGGTCGCCGTAGTAGGCGGCGTTGAAGAAACCGATGTTGGTCAGGTACTTCTTGTCGAAGGCATTGTTGAGGTTGAGGGTGGCCGAGAGGTTGTCGGTCAGTTGATAGCGCGCCATCAGGTCCACCAGCCAGTACGGGTCCTGGGAGAATTTTTCCTTGGCGCCGTTTTTCGAGTAGTTGGTCAGCACGCGCCAGGATTCGCCCTGCCAGCGGGTGCCGCCGCCGAGGGTCAGCTTGTCGAGGCTGCCGCCGAGTTTGTAGGAGGTGTACAGGCTCAGTTGGTCCTCGGGCTCGGAGGTACCGACCTTGGCCCCGCTTTCATCACGGCTGACCTTGTGGGTGTAGCCGCCTTGCAGCTGCCAGCCGGGGGCCAGTTCGCCGGAGATTTCCGCTTCGTAGCCCTTGGTCTTGGAGGTGATGCCCATCTCGGCGTAGTCGATGACGCTGTAGTCGGGGTTGGCGTTATAGGCCTCGTCCGGGACGGCACGGTTTTTTTCGTGCACTTCGAAGTAGGCCAGGCTCGAATTCAGGCGGCCGCCGAAGAATTCGCCCTTGATCCCGACTTCATAGTTCTTGCCTTCGTTGGGCCGCAGCATCTTGTTGTTGCGGTCGCGGGAGTTTTGCGGAAGGAAGATTTCGGTGTAGCTGGTGTAGGCCGAGAAATTGTCGTTGAGGTCGTACACCAGGCCGGCGTAAGGCACGACCTTGCCGCTCTGTTGCAGGTCGGTGTTGCCGGTGACCTGGAAGTTGGCGACCCGGGTGCCGAGCAGCAGCGACAGGTCGTCCGCCAGGCTGAAGCGTGCGGCGACGTAACCGGCGCTCTGGCGCGTGGTTTCGTCGTTGACCTGGCTGACCTTGCCCCAGTCCGGCACCCGGCCGTCACCGTCCCAGTTGTAGTAGTCGTAGCTGTTGTCGACCTGAATGGCGTCGGTGTAGTTCTTGCCGGTCCAGTCCGCCTTGGACACCGAGCTGCCCACCACCAACTGGTGTTCGCGGCCGAGCAGGCTGAAGGGGCCGCTGACGTACAGGTCGCCGCTGTCGCTGACGGTTTCGCCGGTGAATTTGCGCGACAGCAGCGAGGCTTGGCCGGTGCTGGCGTTGGGCGACATCAGGTTGCCCATGGGCGCGTGGTAGCCGTTGATCTGGTGGTTGTATTGGCCCTTGGCGACCCAGCCGTTTTCAAAGCTGTGTTCCAGGGTGGCGAAGGCGGTGCGGGTGTACTGGGCCCAGCCACTGAAATTGGCGCCGTTGTTGTAGGAGCGCGGGGTGCTGATGGGCTCGCCCTTGCTGTCATACAGCGAGGCGCTGCCGGACCAGCTGGAGCCCTTGGGGTCGTTGTCCTGGTAGTCGGCGCCCAGGGTCAGCAGGGTGTCGGGGTCCAGGTCGACTTCGAGAATGCCGTAGTAGACGCTGGTCTTGCGCTCGTAGTGGTCCATGAACGAGTGCTTGTCGCGTTGCACCGCCACTGCGCGGCCGCGGACATTGCCGCTGTCGGTCAGCGGCCCGCCGACATCCAGCTGCGCGCTGTAGCTGTCCCAGGAACCGGCGCCCAGCTGCACGCTGGCCTTGAGCTCGTCGGTCGGCTTTTTACGGATCAGGTTGATCACCCCGCCCGGGCCGCCGGCGCCGGCCAGCAGGCCCGGCGCACCCTTGAGGACTTCGATGCGGTCATAGATCGCCATGTCGGTCTGGGTCTGCCCGGCGGAGTAGGACGCATCCTGCAGGGTCGGGATGCCGTCGTACTGGAAGTTCTTGATCGCAAAACCCCGGGAATTGAAGCTGGTGCGGTCGCTGTCGTAGGTGCTGACGGTGACGCCCGGGGTGTGGCGCATCACGTCATCGATCGAGTTCAGGCCAAAGTCATCCATGACCTGGCGCGTGACCACCGAGATCGACTGCGGGGTTTCACGCGGGGTCAGCACCAGGCGCGTGGCGGTGGCGATGGTGCCCGGGGTGTAGGAGCCGGTGCCTTCGGTGATGGTCCCCAACTGGTTGGCGCCGACGTTGGTCACCCCCAGTTCCAGGGCCGTGCCGCTGGCTGCCGGGCGCGGCTGCACGCGGTAGCCGGCGCCATCGGCCACGGCGGCCAGGCCCAGGGGCGCGAGCAGCCGCTCCAGGCCTTGGGTCACGTCCATCCGGCCTTTGAGGCCGGCACTGTGCAGGCCCTGGGTCAGTGCCGAATCGGCGGCGATCATCGCCCCGGATTGCTGGCCGAAGGCGCCCAGCACCTGGTCCAGGCTGCCGGCTGGGATGTCATAGGCCTGGGGTTGGTGCTGGGCGCTGCTGTCGGCCGCCAGTGCGCTGTGGCTGGCGCCACCGAGGGAGAGGCCGAACAGGACCAGGCGCAGGGCGCCGGCAAGCGGGGTGAGGCGGCTGTGCATAAAGACTGTCCATAGGTTGAGAAGGGAAGGCGATGCGCTGTTTTTCAGCGTCTTCCCTGGTCTTGATGCGTGAGAACGAAAAAACTGCCGCCCGGGGTGAAAAAAGTTTTGCGCCTCGGATCGGGGGCAGGTGCTCAGGCCGGCACCACGCTGGCCCAGTAACCGAGCACACGCTGGATGCGGATCGGCAGGGTGCGGGCCAGCAGATCGAGGCTGGCATCGGGGCGGTCGAGGGAGAGCGAGCCGGAGACCGGCAGCGCCGCCACCGCCGGGTCGCAACGCAAGACGCCGCTGCGGTAACGGTTGAGTTCGGCCACCACCTGGCCCAGAGGCATGCGCTCGGCGATCAGCAGGCCACGGGTCCAGGCCGAGGCGGACGCCGGCAGGTCCTCGCTGGGGCCGGCAGCGTGCGGGTCGAACAGCAATTGCCGGCCCGCCGCCAGTTGCACGCTGGTGCCCTGGCGAGGGCTGATCGCTGCGCTGCCCAGCAGCACCTGGACCCGGGTGCCTGACGGGTTGCCCTCGGCGAGGCTGATCATCAGCTTCGACAGGGGCGCCGGGTGTACCCAGCCATCTTCGGTACGGACCCTGAGCGGGGTGCCGGCACCGACCTCCAGCAGCAGCCGGCCCAGGCTTAACAGCACTTCGCGCTGGGCAGCGTCGCCGCGGATATCGAGGGCGGTGTGGGTGTCCAGTTGCAGGCGCACATCGGCGGCCAATTGCAGGTCGCGGCGTTCGCCGGTGGCGGTGCGGTAGTCGCTGAACAGCTCCGGCAACAACAGGCGCTCGCGCACACTGAGCCCGCCCATCGCCACCACGCCCAGGCCGGCCAGGCCCTTGAGCACGTTGCGCCGCGAGCTGGCCCCGCGTGCCTGGAGCAGCTTGCGTGCGCCGGCGGCCGGCAAGGGCCCGACGCTCTCGCGCAGGCCATGGCCGAGCCCGGCCAGCCGTTGCCAGGCCAGTTCGTGTTGCGCATCCAGGCGGCGCCAGGCCAGGCAGGCGGCGTGTTCCGATGCGTCGCTGGTGCCCGATTGCAGGGCCACAATCCATAGCATCGCCTGCTCCACCACCTGCGGATCGAGGCGTTGCCGAGGGTCCAGCGACGGGAAGGGCTTCATGCTTCGTAGACCGCCGTGTAGCAATGGCGGAAGGCCTTGAGCATGGCTTTCTGCACCACGTTGACGCTCAGGTCCAGGCGCTCGGCAATCTGCGGGTAGGTCAGGCCGTCCAGCTGCGACAGCAAAAACACTTCGCGCACCCGCGCGCCCAGGCCGTCGAGCACCTGGCCCACGGCGTCCAGGGCTTCAAGCACCAGCAATCGGGTTTCCGGCGAGGGCAGGTACTGTGGCTCCAGCGCCGCCAGGGATTCCAGGTACGCCCGCTCCAGGGCCTGGCGCCGGAAGTACTGCCCGCACAAACGGCTGGCCACGGTATTGAGGTAGGCCCGGGGCTCACGCAGCAGCGGCACCTGCTCACTGCGCAGGATCCGCACAAAGGTGTCTTGGGCCAGGTCCAGGGCCTGATCCTGATTACCGAGTTTGCGTCGCAGCAACTGCACCACCCAACCATGGTGCTGGGCGTACAGCTCACCGACGACGCGATGCAGGGAAGGGGTGGACAGCATTGAAGAAGATTCCATGACCAGCGCGAGCGACAAGGGCGTTTATGGTAATGCTTCTCATTAAGTTGTGCTCGGGATTTTTCAGTGCCTTGATTCGCGTGCTTCGAAATGCAGCACCTCGCCGTCTTCAGGTACCCACAACCGCTGGCTCAGGCCGGCCCCGCGGGCCGCGGCCAGCAGGGCGTCGCGGGTCACCGGGCAGTGGTTGAGGGCTTGCAAGTGGTTGGCCACGACCTGGCCCTTGAGCAGAGTGGTGAGTTCCAGCACCTGGTCCAGGCCCATGATGATCTCGCCTCCCAGGTCCAGGCGCGCGCCACCGGCCGGGGCCACGCAGACATCGGGCTGCTGCTCGGTCAGGAACCGGCGCAAAACCGGGCTGAGCACGGTATCGCCGCACAGGTGCAGGCTGGGTTCGCCGGGCAGTTGGATAAAGTAGCCGACCCCGTGCTCCATCAACCGTCCCACCAGGCCCCGGCCATGGGTGCAGCGCAGGGTGCGAATCTGCCCACCCAGAAAAGCGCTGGGCCGCTGGTGATCCCGGGGCAGCGGTTGTACCCGCAAACCGCGCCGGGCCAGGTAGGGGGCGTCGTGTGGGGTGCATATCAGCGGAATCTGCCGGTCCCGCAGAAACTCCACGCCGGCCCGGTCCAAGTGGTCGAAATGGCCCTTGCGGCAATGGGTGATCAGGCAATGGGTGACCCCATCCAGCGCCGCCGCGGCGGATGGCGGCAGGCCCACCAGCGGGTTGCGTTGCCAGCCGCCACGCAGGCACAGCGGCGGCAGGCCATGGCGCGCGGCAAGCATCGGGTCGACCAGAATCCGAAAGGCGCCGGACTCAATGATCAGGGTGGCATTGCGAAGCTGGTGGATACGCATCAAAGACCTCCGTGGCAGAGCGCCTATTGTCGACAGCGGCGACGGCTTGCAGAATGGCCAGCTTTGACAGATCTCATTCAAATTCTGCCGGAGGCGCGATGAAGATCGGCCTGTTGCTCTACCCCGATTGCATGCCCGCCGGCCTGCTGGCGTTTGCCGACCTGCTGCTCGCCGCCAACCGCCGCGCCGGGCATGAAGCGTTCAGCCTGTGCTACGTCGCCCACCAACCCGGCGCGATCGTCTGCGCCCATGGCGTGCTGCTGAGCGCCGCCGAAGGACTGGACGACGCGGCCCTGGATGCACTGCTGGTGCCCAGCTTCTGGGCCGAATCGGTGCAGCAGGTGAGTACCTTGCTGGCCGACAATCAGCCCTTGCTGCGGCAACTGGCACGCTTGCCGGTACCGCTCTGGAGCTATTGCACCGGGGTCTGCTTGCTGGCGGCCAGTGGTCGCTTGCAGGGCCGGGTCGCAACCCTGACCTGGTGGCTGGTGGACGCCATGAGTCGGCAATTCCCCGAGGTGCAGTGGCGCAACGAACGCTTGTGGGTATTCGACCAGGACGTGGCCAGCGCCTGCGGGGTCAACGGTTACCTGCCCCTGGCCAGCGAGCTGATCCAGCAGCATCTGGGGGCCGAGGTGTTCCAGGATTTGCAGCGCCTGATGGTCCTGCCACGCCCGGTCCAGGCCCACCCGGCCTTCCTGGGCCTGAGCCTGATCGAACACGCCAGCCCGCTGCTGCGCCAGGTGCAGCTGTGGGTCGAAGACACCCCGGCCGAACAGGCCACGGTCGCGCGCCTGGCCGCCGCCCTGGGCCTGGCCGAGCGCACCCTGGCGCGCCGCGTCGCTGCCGAACAAGGCCAGCCGCTGGCGACCTGGGTGCGCACGATCAAACTCAACCAGGTCAGCCAGCGCCTGCTGTACAGCCGCGCCTCCATCGGCCAGATCAGCGAACAACTGGGCTTTAGCAGCGACTCCAACCTGAGCCGCATGTTCAAGCGCTTGACCGGCCTGGCACCGCAGGATTATCGGCAGCGATACGGGGGTGGCGAGTAGGGTGCGGGTGATGCTAATCGATAGATCGAACGCAAAGTAACCTGTGACGAGGGAGCTTGCTCCCGCTGGGTCGCGTAGCGGCCCCAACAATGAGACTGCCATGCACCGACGCACCGGCCGGTCCAGCGGGAGCAAGCTCCTTCACTACAAATACCCTGTTCATTCTTAACTGATCGGCATTAGCCCATGACCGCTGCTTTTTGACTGTGTGATAAGCACTTCATTACCCATACAAAGTGGCTTATTGCTTTTGCCAGACTCCATCGAACTACAGGAAACCACCGCCCCGACTAACGCCTGTCCGATACCGTCATGACCTTCAATTCATGGCGCCGTCCGCGACTCACGGTCCATATCGGCCGGCCACTTCACCTTCGGTGCCAGGCGCAGGGCCAAGTTGTACCAGGGCACGTTGTTGTGGTCGCGCGGTGGCCCTGGCGGTGGCAGGGCTGAAGGACCTTGCTGCATGTAAGTGCAGATATAAGCCCAGGCAAACTCATCGGCACCCATGGTACTCAAGGGAAAGCGATCGATAACTTTATTGGTACCGGGCTCGACGATGGACAGGACCACGCCCCATTTGATGATGAGCGCGCCTTGGGCAGTGGCGCCGCGTTTTTTCCAGCGTTCGGCGCGGACTTGTGACCAGTCGTAGGCTACGGGGATAACACGCCAACGTTCGAAGGGGTTCCACCAGCGGTAGTTGAAGTTGTAGGCGTAGATGCGTTGGCGGGCTCGGTTGAAGCGAATTGGTTCATCACGTGGGGGAGAGATGTCCATCCGTAGTCCTAGCGTAATCGTCCAAATAGCGGCAGCCATGCTTGTTATTCCGATAACTATCAGTTCTATATTGCCAAGAGCTAATGTATCTATGATTAGGGTGGGAGTGGTTAAGAACCAAATCATTGCTGGCAAGCAAGCTATAGTGACAACTCCTCGTTTAGCTAAAGAGTTTCGACTAACTTCCAAATAAATATCATTCTGATGGTTTGGAGTATCAAGATAGATCATTGCGGTAGATGGCTCGCTTGGCTCGGGAAGGTCTTCTTGCCATCCAGAGCAAGGTGGTTTTAGTCGAGGGAATGTCACTCTGTTATCCTTGGTTTAATTATATTTTTTATCTTCTTTGGCTACTAGGCGCGCCACACTGGATTCATATCTTACATTCGGCAAAAATGAGACCTGTAGTTCAATGGCATAGATGTTATGAGTTGGGTTTTCAGCAATGGAGCCACTGATGCTCAACGTGTGTGACTTGGCATCTTCTTTAAGGTATGAACTTCTTCTCACGGCGCCGTCCGCGACTCACGATCCATCTCGGCCGGCCACTTCACCTTCGGTGCCAGGCGCAGGGCCAAGTTGTACCAGGGCACATCGTTATGATCGTGCGGTGGCCCCGGTGGCGGCAGGGCTGAAGGACCTTGCTGCATGTAAGTGCAGATATAAGCCCAGGCAAACTCGTCGGCGCCCATGGTGCTCAGGGGAAAGCGATCAATGACCTTATTTGTGCCGGGCTCGACGATGGACAGGACCACGCCCCATTTGATGATGAGCGCGCCTTGGGCAGTGGCGCCGCGCTTTTTCCAGCGTTCGGCGCGGACTTGTGACCAATCGTAGGCTACGGGGATAACTCGCCAACGTTCGAAAGGGTTCCACCAGCGGTATTTGAAGTTGTAGGCGTAGATGCGTTGGCGGGAGCGGTTGAAGCGTATGGGAAGATCTCGCGGTTGAGATATGTCTACTCGGATTGTGAATGAGACTATCCAAATGGACAATATTATGCATCCGATGCCTATTAGTATCGTGCTTACGTCTAGGTACTTAAAATAATAAATCGTATCTAAGGCCATTTTGCATGTCCAAAGCATGATTACAACGCCGAAAAAAACATGAACCCTCTCATGCGAGATGGACTTCTTGATATCTCTAGAAAGCTGTCATCTTGGGAGTTCACAATACCAATTGTAAAAGTTAGTTCGGCGAGAGGGTGAACATCTGGTCTTGGCAAGTCTTCCTGCCATCCTGAACAAGGAGGTTCAAGTTCTGGTTTTTCCATATTCAAAAACTCTCTGCCTTATCGTCTAAATTTTTTATTTTGCAGGGTGGCAACGCCACCTGATGGTTTCTGCTCATGGCTCCGTCCGCGACTCACGATCCATGTCGGCAGGCCACTTCACCTTCGGTGCCAGGCGCAGGGTCAAGTTGTACCAGGGCACATCGTTATGGTCGCGCGGTGGTCCTTGCGGTGGCAGGGCTGAAGGGCCTTGCTGCATGTAAGTGCAGATATAAGCCCAGGCAAACTCATCGGCGCCCATGGTACTCAGGGGAAAGCGGTCGATGACTTTATTGGTGCCGGGCTCGACGATGGACAGGACCACGCCCCATTTGATGATGAGCGCGCCTTGGGCAGTGGCGCCGCGCTTTTTCCAGCGTTCGGCGCGGACTTGTGACCAATCGTAGGCTACGGGGATAACTCGCCAACGTTCGAAAGGGTTCCACCAGCGGTATTTGAAGTTGTAGGCGTAGATGCGTTGGCGGGAGCGGTTGAAGCGTATGGGAAGATCTCGCGGTTGAGATATGTCTACTCGGATTGTGAATGAGACTATCCAAATGGACAATATTATGCATCCGATGCCTATTAGTATCGTGCTTACGTCTAGGTACTTAAAATAATAAATCGTATCTAAGGTCATTTTGCATGTCCAAAGCATGATTACAACGCCGAAAAAAAACATAAGTCCTCTCATGCGAGATGGACTTCTTGATATCTCTAGAAGATTTTCATTTTGGAAGTTTACAACGCCAATTGTCAGAGTTGGTTCGGCGGCGGGATGAACATCTGGCCTTGGCAAGTCCTCCTGCCATCCTGAACAAGGAGGTACAAGATTGGGGGTATTTAGTTTCACTGTTTATTCCTTTTGCAATCAACTTTATCCTCTAGTGCCAATATGCGTGCCACTCCGGACTCATCGTTCCTGTCAGGCCAAAATGACACTTCAAGGTCCGCTGCATGTATGCCATGAATATCGTAAAGCCAGATGGCGCCGCTTACTACTAGGGTGGAAGTGACCTCGCTGAAACTAATTGACGGTCTTGTCGTCTCAGTTTTGTAGTCAGTTCGCTTTAAAGAATGTCGTGATTCGGTCGCCGCCGCTGGACTACCGTTATTACCTGAAACGATAATCTGCTCATCTAGCCCGGGGCGATATACCTTCATACTCCACGCATAACTAGATGAAGCCGAGTCGTATCCCGGAAGAGAAAATTTATACTCCAAGAAATAACCATATGGTACAGGTCTAATTTCGGCGTAAGCCGCGTAATCTTCGCCAGACGCCCTAATGTCTGATTCACGCACTGGTCGAAGATTAATAGATAGATCCGCTGTCACTCCCAATACAGAAGCATTAAGCTCGCCAACGGCAGTATTGAAGTCTAAAGATGATTTCCAGCGAGAAAATTCAAATGGCTTTCCCCATTTAGAGTGGCGCGCCCATAGTTCTAGTGGCGATGATTCGTTTTTTTTGGCATATGTTGCGACGGCGTATGCAGCCAAACCACATATAATTGCCACGCCTATTGGTCCTAACAAAATAGATTCGATAGCGAGCGCTCCCCATGCCCCTGCAACGGCTCCGCCTAGGGATAAAAATGTCGCGTATGTGTATTTAGTCGCAGCGTCATGATCGCCTTGTGTTCTAGCGCGAGTAGCAGCAAATGAGTACTGAACTCCATCCATCACCCCCGCAATCGCAGCAATCGCCCCCCCATACTGCGCAATTCGCGCCCCCATCATCACCGTCTGCACCTGACCTGCCACCCGCACCGTGGTCGTCAGCCCCGGCCGCAATAGCTGAGTCCCTACACCCGCAATCTCGACTCCCACTCCCATTACCCCGATGGACGACGACCACACCGCCGCCAGCGCTTCGGGATTGCCGCTGCCCGGGGTGTTGAGGAAGGTCTCAAAGTTTTTGCGCAGACTGTCTTGCTGGAACCAGAGGCTGCCCAGGCCCAGCAGCAGGTTGGCGCCGGCAGGGGCTGCGGAGATAGCGGTATTGCGCATCCGTTGCATGGCGCCTCTAGCCAGCGCTTGGGCGTCGTCCATGCTGATAGCCAGCGTATGCAGCAGCCGGGTGCTGCCGCTGTGGAGCGTGGCGGCGCCGATGCTGACGCTGCGCAGCGCCTCTGTAACGTTGGTGCTGGCATTGGCCCGCAGTTTTTCCAGGCGGGCTTGCAGGTCTTGGGCGCTTTCCAGGGACCAGAGCATGACGTCGACCAATTTGCCGTGGTTGCCGGACACGGCGATGGCAATGGCGCCGCTCACCACCATGGCGCGGATCTTTCGCTCTGCGGGTTTGCGAAACTTCTGGTCGAGTTGGGTGATGAATTGATCGGTGCGCTCTTGCATCGCCTCGTTGAGCAGGGACAGGTATTCGCCAAGCCTCAGGGACACCACAACCTGGGTCACCTGCTGGCCGGCGTAGCGCAGAAAGGCCGCGCTGTGCACATGGCCGATCAGCGTCTGGGTCTGTGCCGACAGCTGTTGCATCAGGGCATTACTGGCGTTGGTGGTGGCCGCCAGTATCTGGCCGATGGCGTGCTTGACCGGCGCGATCATCAGATCCTTGCCTTCGTGGGTGGCAATGATGCTTTTCAGGGTGTCGTAGAGCTTGCCCAGATCATCGCCCGCCAGCGCTGTTTTCAATTGGTCGAACAGTGCCTGGTCCTTGGCCAGCAAGGCCTGATAAA
>NZ_JBLZOM010000012.1:0-99833 GCF_049199125.1 Pseudomonas sp. QD4 | reverse complement strand
GGCGTCCTGGAGATCCGCAAAGGCTTTGCCGTCCTTGGCGTTGAAGGGGTAGCCCATTCGGGAGGTGGGTTTGGGGGCAACGGTCATCTTTGATGTGCTCCTACAGATTCAACGGGTGAACTGCCAGACCCAGGTCTCGCCATAGGCGTGCGGGCTGGTCCCGGCTGCGGGAATCTAAGGCCCGGATCGAGAGCCGGGCTATAAGGTGAGTCTGAAACTCAGCCGCCGGTCTTTTGGCCCTCCCCTCTTCGCCACACTCTGTGCTGTAGCGAACAGACCCGCTGCCGGATGTTGCCCACACTGCATCACCACTCATCCTCTGCTCCCTGATGCGCTACAGGACCTTCGCATGCCAGCCACCGTGATCCGCAGTGCACACAATCAGCTGATCCAGGGTTTGCCCCCGGGGCAGCGCCTGAGTGTGCTGGCCCATTGCGAAACCGTGGAGCTGAGTTTCGGCAAGGTTTTGTGCGAGGCACGCCAGCCGCTGGAGCACCTGTATTTTCCGCAGACCGCGTTTATCTCCCTGGTGGCGACCCTGCGCGGCCACCCGCCGCTGGAGATGGGCCTGACCGGCAACGAGGGGGTGCTTGGGGCCAGTGTGCTGCTGGGGGTCGAGACGGCGCCGTTGCGCGCGGTGGTCCAGGGCGCCGGTAGTTGCCTGCGCATGGGCCTGGGCCAGTTGCCCCTGGCCCTGGCCGCCAACCCGCTGTTGCGCGCGGCGCTGGATCGCAGCCTGTATCGCCTGCTGCTGCAACTGTCGCAAACGGCGGTGTGCACGCACTTTCATGAAATCGAACCGCGCCTGGCGCTGTGGCTGCTGATGATTCACGACCGCGCCCACGCCGACCATTTCCACCTGACCCATGAGTTCCTCGGCAATATGCTCGGTGTGCGGCGCAGCGGCGTGACCGTGGCCGCGGGGGTCTTGCAGCAGCGCAAGCTGATCCGCTACAGCCGTGGCGAGATCACCATCCTCGACCGCACGGGGCTGGAAGCCGCCGCCTGCGAGTGCTACGCCACGCTGAATCGACAGACGCCGTAGGCCCATTGCCCGATTCTGGACAAGGTCCAGGCAATCGCAGTGCCACTATGTGCGCTAACAGACAGACAAGGCCCGGGCTCCCCTCCAGACTGTCGCGACAGGTATACGGCACAGGCCTTGATGCCTCGCCGGCACTGGTCGCGACACACCGCCTGGCCCCAACAATTTTAGTGAACCAAGCCCATGGAAAGCGAAGACAAGCGCCGGATCACGGAATCGCTGACCCGGCGTGCCGGGGAGAGTCCGAGTGCCCCGCAGGTCGCCGCCGCCACGGTGTCGACCCTGCAGGCTATGGACGCCGCCCTGACGCCTATCATCGGCCAGCGCGGAGTCGCCGCCCTCTACAGGCGCAGCCTGTTCCTCTGCACGCCCGGCTGCGACGGCCTGACGGCGGTGCTTGAAAACGTGCACAGCGTGATGGAGCTGGCGCCACTGGAGCAGTTTCTGGCCGGGCAACACAGCGCCGACACCTTCACCGCCAGCGTCACGCTCCTGACCACGTTCAACGAGTTGCTCGCCACCCTGGTCGGCCCCTCGCTCACCGAACGTCTGCTTCGTTCTGTGTGGGAACACTCTTTTAGCGGTACAGCCCCGCAGGACATTTCGCCATGAGCAGCAAAGTGACAATCAACCGCCTGGCTACCGGGGTTCCAGGCCTGGATGAAGTACTGGGCGGCGGGCTGCCGGAGTTCTCCTTCAACCTGATCGCCGGTCCCCCAGGCTGCGGCAAGACCACCCTGGCCCACCAGATGATGTTCGCCCTGGCCACGCCGGAACGCCCGGCGCTGTACTTCACCGTGCTCGGCGAGCCGCCGCTGAAGATGCTGCGCTACCAGCAGCAGTTCGACTTTTTCGACAGCGAGTCGGTCAACCATTCGGTGCGCTACATCAACCTGGCGGACGACACCCTGGCCGGCGACCTGGACGAAGTGCTGCGGCGCATCGTCGCCGAAGTCGAGGCCCATGGCCCGGCGCTGGTATTCGTCGACTCGTTCCGTTCGGTGGTGCTGGCCAGCCGCACCCAGGACAACCCCAACAACAACCTGCCGCAGTTCGTGCAACAGCTGGGCATGTTGATGACCACCTGGCAGGCCACCACCTTCCTGATTGGCGAGTACTTCACCGAGACCGACACCAACCCGATCTTCACCGTGGCCGACTGCCTGATCTGGCTGCGCCAGAGCGTCCAGCGCAACTCCATGGTGCGCAAGATGGAAATCATGAAGATGCGCGGCCAGCCAACCCTGCCCGGCCTGCACAGTTTTCGCATCAGCCAGGCCGGGGTGAAGATCTTCTCCCCGAGCGCCTGTCACAGCCCGGCACCCGGGGCACTGAGCCCGCAGCCGTTGAGCGAGCGCCTGCCGATGGGCGTGCCGGGCCTCGACGAGATGCTCGGCGGCGGCCTGCCCCGAGGTTATTCACTGCTGGTGGCCGGCCCGTCCGGCTCGGGCAAGAGCATCCTGGCCGCGACCTTCCTCGCCGAAGGCGCGCGCCGGGGCGAGACCGGGGTGATCGCGGTGTTCGAACAACACCCCAATCGCTCCCATAACCCGGGCCTGATGCAGTTGATCGAGTCGGGCCAGGTTGGTCTGGTGGACAGCCGCGCGCCGGACCTGTCGATCGATGAGATCGTCCACCTGCTGCTGGACGAGATCCATCGGCTCAAGGCAACCCGGGTGGTGATCGATTCGCTGTCCGGGTTCGAGCTGGCCCTGGCGCCGACCTTCCGCGAGGACTTTCGCGAGTCGCTGTCGCGCCTGGTCAGCGCCATGGCCCAGGCCGGGGTCAGCGTGCTGATGACCTCGGAACTGGAAGACCGCTACACCGACCTGCGCTTCAGCCCCTATGGCACGGCCTTCATGACCGACGCCATCATCGTCCAGCGCTACATCGAGGTCGACAGCCGCCTGCTGCGGGTGATGGCAGTGGTCAAGGTGCGGGCCAGCACTCACTCCGACCAGTTGCGTCTGTATGACATCGATGACCGCGGGATCCGCATCGGCCAGATGCTGCCCGACCGTGAAGGGTTGCTGGGTGGCCGGCCATCGCGCAAATCGGCGGTGGACGTGCCCTTGCCCCTGCACAGCCTCCCTGAGCAGTGAGCGGCACTTATGAACGATGCCCGCAGCGATAACCCGCGCTCACTGACCGCCGCTCAGCAAGAGCTGGCGCAGTTGCGGGTGCAGACGCTGGAAGTGCGGGCGACCCTGGCACGCCTGCAGGATGAGGTGGTGCAGGCGCAGCGCGGCCCGGCGAATACGTTGCTGGAGGCCAACCAGGAACTGGTGATCCGCCTGCTGCGGGCTCAGGACGAGGCGCAGACGGCGGCCAAGGCGCTGCACGAGATCTCCCACTCGATCGGCATCGATGACCTGACCAACCTGCCCAACCGCCGGCAATTGCTCACCCGCATCGAACACGCCATCGCCAACGCGGTGCGCCTGGGCGATGGCTTTGCCCTGCTGTTTCTCGACCTCAACGACTTCAAGGTGATCAACGATCGCCTTGGCCATGGGGTAGGCGATGCGATGCTCAAGCAAGTCGCGCAGTGCCTCAAGGCCTCGGTTCGCGAGACCGACACCGTGAGCCGCTACGGCGGCGACGAGTTCCTGATCCTGCTCAATAACGTGTCGCGCAAGGCCGATGCGACCCGGGTCGTGGAAAAAATCATCAGTTCCCTGAGTACGCCGTACCACGTCGGCCAGCACGAGTTGAGCCTGAAGGTCAGCATCGGCATCTGCCTGTACCCCGATGACGCCGAGCACCCGCAGCAACTGATCGACCAGGCCGATGCCGCCATGTATCGGGCCAAGCGCCAGGGCAGCGGCGGTTTCGAGTTTCACGACCCACACCTGCTGCCGGGCATCGCCCTGCCAGCGCCTTTCGGTGACATCAGCCACGACCGGCGCGGGAATGAAGCGGAACACCTGCATATCGGGCAATTGCGCGAGGCCAACGAGCAGCTGGTGATGGCCGCCCTCAGCGCCCAGCAGCTGCAATCGGGGGCCGAGCAGGCGTTTCTGCAGCAGAAGGACCTGTTGGCCAAGGTCGCCCATGAACTGCGAACTCCCCTGACCCCGCTGAGCCTGACGGCCGGCATGCTGTTGCGCCTCAAGCATGAGGAGCTGCCGCGGATCCAGGCAATCATCGAGCGCCAGGTGCGGCATATGTCGCGGCTGGTGGAAGACCTGGTGGACGTGTCCCGGGTCAGTGCCGGCAAGTTGCGCCTGGACCGGCAGCCGATCGACCTCGGCGTGATCATCACCGAGGCCCTGGAAACCTGCCATGAGGCAATGGAACTGCGCCGGCAGCAGATCAGGGTGCAACTGCCGAAACAGGAAATCCCCGTCAACGGCGACTCGCTGCGCCTGGCGCAGATCTTCGGCAACCTGTTGGGCAATGCCTCCAAGTACACGCCGCTGGAAGGTGAGATCGCGCTTTCGGTGCATGTCGCCGAGGGGGCCGTGGAAGTCATCATCAGCGACACCGGGATCGGTATCTCGGCCGCCATGCTGCCTTTTATCTTCGAGCCCTATGTGCAGGATGTGCACGCCATGAAGTTCGATGGCGGTGGGCTCGGCATCGGCCTGACGGTGGTCCGCGAGCTGGTGCTGGCCCACGACGGCCACGTCTCGGCCCACAGTGCCGGGCCGGGCCTGGGCAGTCAGTTCGTGCTCAAGTTGCCACTGCTGGGGTGCACAGTCGAGGCCTGAAACCCCACAGTTACTGGGGTTACAGGGCCAGCGGCGGCGCTGCCCGCGCGCCTGCGGCGCAATGTCGCACGGAACAGGCATGGGGCCAGCCTTGCGCAAACCGCATCTGCCCACCGCCGGTTTTTCCTTGGTCTGCGTGCAGCCCGCCCACAGCAGTGCCTGCGCGGTTTTTCAGGTGGTCGCGAGGGCTGCCGGCGCAGCGTTGATCCAGGGCCTGGCGTGGCGGTTCGGGGGCGGGCCGCGGTGACCTGTCGTCGTGCTCCGGCGCCCCAACGGCCCGGGGTTTGTTAATATCCGCGGCCTTGAAACAAACCCACCGCCTGGCCTTCTTCGACTGCCAGCCTTGGCAAAGGGCAGTAATGCATGAGTGTTTTAGTCACCCGCCGCAAAGTGATTGCCGGCATGGGCCTGCTGGGCCTGGGCCTGCTCGCCGGCTGCGACAGCAGCAGCAAACTCTCCTACAAGTACGGCAAGGACTTGAGCGACAAGATCCTCGGCCGGACCTTCAAGCTGCGCGACACCGACGGCAATCAGAAGCTGCTGTCGAGCTACCGGGGCCTGATGCCCATGGTCTTCTTCGGCTTCACCCAATGCCCGGCGGTCTGCCCCACGGCACTGGCGCGGGCGGTGCAGGCCAAGAAGTTGATGGGGCGCGACGGTGATCGCCTGCAGGTGATCTTCATCACCCTGGACCCGGAGCGCGATACGCCCGAGGTACTCAAGGCCTACGTCAAGGCCTTCGACCCCAGTTTCGAGGCGCTGTACGGCACCCTGGAAGAAACCGCGGAGACCGCCAAGGAGTTCGGCGTGTTCTATGAAAAGATCCCCAGCGGCTCGACCTACACCCTGTCCCACAGCGCCACCAGTTTTGTCTTCGACTCCCGCGGCGTACTGCGCCTGGGGCTGTCCCCTTCCCTTACCGCGCAGGAATGCGCGGAAGATCTGCTTACCGTGATGGAGGTCTGCTGATGCACCCCGCCCCTCGTAACCCTGCTTTTGCCCGCCGCGCCAAACAGGCCGTGGCCATTCTTTCGCTGCTGGGCCTGGCCTGGCACGCGTCGGCCCAGACCCGGGTCGACGACGCCTGGGTCCGCGCCACCGTACCCGGCCAGCAGGCCACCGGCGCGTTCATGACCCTGACCGCCGACAGCGACAGCAAACTGCTGAGCGTGCAATCGCCGGTGGCCAAGACCGTGCAGATCCACCAATCGAGCATGAACAACGACGTGATGCGCATGGAAGCCGTGCAAGCGGTGGACCTGCCGGCCGGCAAGGCGGTCAACTTCGACCCCCACGGCTATCACGTGATGCTGATCGACCTGGTGGCCCAGGTGAAGGAAGGCGACCAGGTGCCGCTGACCCTGACGGTGCAGAACGCCAAGGGCGAGCAGGAGTCGATCCAGCTCCAGGCGCCGGTGCGGGCGCTGAACATGCCTGAGCACCACATGCAGCACTGAGCCTTGATCGGGTAATGCCAGCGGCCTTGAATCCTCCCGGATCAAGGCCGTTTTGCTGTGTGCGGCCCGGTGCCACGTCCCTCTGACAGCCCTGCTCCCGAGCCTCAAGTACAGCGCTGAACCCGACAAAACCTGTACTAAAGAACCATTGTCAGACAAAAACCTGTTTGCTATTCAGTGCGGCCTCTTTTTGAGCCCCACCCGCAGGCGTGTGTTGCCCCTGTAAGCGGTCTGGCCAATACCCGTTTCGAGACCCTGACGATGATAGAAAACTCCGATGTGATGTACCGCCTGCTGGTACAGAGCGTGATCGACTACGCCATTTATAGGCTGACCCCGGACGGCATCGTCTGTAACTGGAATGCCGGGGCCCAACGGGCCAAGGGCTACACCTCGGAAGAAATCGTCGGCGAGCATTTCTCGGTGTTTTACGACCCCGTGGAACAGGCTGCCCAGACCCCGCAACAGAACCTGGATACCGCCCGCGACACCGGGCGCTTCGAAGCCGAGGGCTGGCGCCTGCGCAAGGACGGCAGCTCGTTCTGGGCCCGCGTGGTGATCGATGCCATCCATGACGATGACGGGCAGTTGGTCGGCTTCGCCAAAATCACCCGCGACATCACCGAACGCCGCCAATATGAAATGGACCTGCTGCAGGCCAAGGAACTGGCGGAAAGCCAAAGCGAGAAAATGGCCTCGCTGTCGATGTTCCTCGATTCGGTGATCTCCAACATCCCGTCCAGCGTCATGGTGCAGGACGTCGCCACACGGCAGATCCTGCTGGCCAATCCCCAGGCCGAACGCCTGTTCGGCAACGAGCGCCGGCACATGATCGGGCGCACCGCCAGCGACTGCATGGCGCCGGCCATCGCCGGCTATATCGAACATCTCACCGAGCATTGCCTGCACCACGACGGCCTGCACCTGACCGAAGATCGCCTGGACACCCAGTCGGGCACGCGCACCCTGCGCACCCGCACCCTGCTCAGCAAAAGCACCGAGGCCCGTGGCAACTATGTGTTGCAGATCGCCGATGACGTCACCGATGAAATCGCCGCCCATGCCCAGATCCATCACATGGCCCACCACGACGAACTCACCGGCCTGCCCAACCGCACCCTGTTCCATGCCTGCCTCGACGAAGCCCTCAAAGAAGGCAGCCGGCGGCAGAACCTGACGGCGGCGCTGTGCCTGGACCTGGACAACTTCAAGAACATCAACGACGCCCTGGGCCATGCCTTCGGCGATCGCCTGCTGCGGGCCCTGGGCCAGCGCCTGCGCGGCGTGCTGCGCGACCAGGACACCCTGGCGCGGCTGGGGGGCGATGAGTTCGCCATTGTCCTGCCCCACCTCGCCAGTGCCGAAGACGCCCAGAGCACCGCGCGCCGCTTGATCGAGGCAGTCGCCCCGCCCTTCCTGATCGATGGCCACAGCTTTGCCGTGGGCCTGAGCCTGGGCATCGCCATCGCCCCCGACGACCACAACACCCCGGAGCAACTGCTGCGCTACGCCGACATGGCGCTGTATGAAGCCAAGCGCAACGGCCGCAACCGCTATGAACTGTTCCGCGCCGAGCTGGATGAAGCGGCACGCCGGCGCCGCGTGATGGAGACCGACCTGCGCACCGCCCTGCACCTGGGGCAGTTGCAGCTGTATTACCAGCCGATCATCGGCCAGCACGACCAGCAGATTTCCGGCTACGAGGCCCTGATGCGCTGGCAGCACCCGAGCAAGGGGCTGATCATGCCGATGGACTTTATCCCCATCGCCGAAGAAACCGGGCTGATCCACGAGATCGGCGCCCGCGCCCTGAACCTGGCCTGCCAGGAAGCCGCGAGCTGGGCCACCGAGCAATCGGTGGCGGTCAACCTGTCGCCGATCCAATTCAAGAACAACGATCTGCTGGGCATCGTGCAACTGGCCCTGGCCGACTCGGGGCTGGCACCGTCGCGCCTGGAACTGGAGATCACCGAGTCGGTGCTGCTGGACAACAGCGAAGGCAACCTGCGGACCTTGCAGGCCCTCAAGGAATTGGGGGTGTGCATCGCCCTCGATGACTTCGGCACCGGCTATTCGTCACTGGGCTACCTGCGCTCGTTCCCCTTCGACCGGATCAAGATCGACAAATCCTTTGTCAAGGACATGGGCCAGAGCCGCGAGGCGCTGTCGATCATCCGCGCCATCACCGGGATGAGCAGCAGCCTGCTGATCAAGACCACCGCCGAAGGTGTGGAGACCCACGAACAGTTCAACCAGTTGCAGGCCGAAGGCTGTTCGCACTTCCAGGGCTACCTGTTCGGCCACCCGCGCCCGGCGGCGGAGCGCTGCAAGAAACTGCCGTGACCCGGCGCCGGGCCGGGCCTACCCCTGGCCCAGGGGCTTGACCGCCAGCACGCTGCCGGGCATCGAGTACAGCGCACGCTCGGTGGTGCTGCCGATCAGCCGGCCAAAGCCGCTACGGTGCACGGTGCCCATGACCACCACGTCCACCAGAAACTCGTCGACGAACTCGGCGATGGTCGGCACCGGCGGGCCCATGACGAAATGCCGCTGTTCGGGCGGCACCCCGTATTGCTCGGCCAGGGCGATAAAGGCGCGGTGCAGGGATTCGCGCAACTCTTCCATGATGTTGCTGGCCTAGGCGGACGCCGTCATCGGCACCTCGGGGTTGAAGGCCGGAGTCAGGTCGTAGGCGTACAGCAGGTGCAACTGCGCGTCGCATTGCAGGGCCAGGGCATTGGCGGTCTGAATGATCTGGCCGTTGTGGCCGCTGATCAGGGTGTCGGGATCGGCCGGGTCGACGGCGGCAACGATGCGCCGTGGCAGCGCATGGGCCACCTGATTGACCAGGTGCACCGGCACCGGGCATTCGCGCAGCAGGTGACAATCGATGGGGGTCACGAACGCGCGCTTCAGTGCCGATTCCAGCACCACATCCTTGATCAGCAGGTCCGGCTGAAACTCCGCGACATACTGCAACATGTCCTTGAGCGGCTCTGCGGTCCAGACCACCTGGGTGGTGACCTTGACCCCCTGCTCGCGCATCCACTGCGCCTCCACCTGCAACCAGTGTTCGGCCCGTTGCAGGTAACGCTCGCGCGCCGCGTCACTCATGCGCTCCTCCCACAGGTGGATGCGCGGCGGCGGCTCGACAAATATCAGCGCATGCAGGCTCGCCTCACTGGCCAGGGCCAGGGCGGCGGCACGCCGCGCGGCGGGTGAGCGGTGCTGCTCGGGGTCGACGATCAACAACAGGCGCTGATACTGGCTCATTTTTTCTCTCCATGACCTTGAGTGTCGGGTATGGAGCCCATGGTGAGCGCTCTGCCGGCGCGACACTTGATCTCCATCAAGCCAGTGCCGCGCCGAGCGTCATCCGCCACTCAGGGGGTAATGGCAATCTTCATGACGCCATCGCGCTGATGGGCGAAGAGCTCATACGCGGCCTCGATGTCATCCAGCTTGAAGCGGTGGGTGACCAGCGGCGAGAGGTCGACGCAGCCGCTGGCGACCACTTCCATCAAGCGCCGCATGCGCTCCTTGCCGCCCGGGCACAGGGTGCTGACGATGCTCAGGTCGCCGAGGCCGGCGGCAAAGGCATCGAGAGGGATATGCAGGTCGCTGGAATACACCCCCAGGCTCGACAGCGTGCCGCCCGGGCGCAGCACCCGCAGCGCCGACTCGAAAGTGCCCTGGGTGCCGAGCGCCTCGATGGCCACGTCCACCCCACGGCCCTGGGTCAGGGCCATGATCTGCTGCACCACGTCGCCGTTCTTGAAATCCACCACATGGGTCGCGCCCAGGCCACGGGCGACCTGCATGCGCTCGGCCACGGTGTCGATGCCGATGATGGTGGTCGCGCCCTTGAGCCGCGCCCCGGCCACCGCACACAGGCCGATCGGCCCTAGGGCGAACACCGCCACCGTGTCGCCGATATCCACCGCGCCGCGCTCGGCCCCGGAGAACCCGGTGGACATAATGTCCGGGCACATCAGCACCTGTTCGTCGCTGAGGCCATCGGGGATCGGGCACAGGTTGGCCAGGGCATCCGGCACCAGCACGTATTCGGCCTGGCAGCCGTCGATGGTGTTGCCGAACTTCCAGCCGCCGGCGGCCCGGAAACCGTGGCGGGTATCGGGTCCATCCTGGGCGCCGCAGCCGCAGAGGCAAGCGAAACTCTGGCCGCTGGGAGTGATGGCGCCGGCAATCACCCGCTGACCCTCGCTGAACCCGCGCACCTGGGAACCCAGGCGTTCAATGATGCCCACCGGTTCGTGGCCGATGGTCAGGCCCTTGGCCACCGGGTACTCGCCGCGCAGGATGTGCACGTCGGTGCCGCAGATGGTGGTGGTGGTAATGCGCACCAGCGCATCCAGCGGGCCGACCTCAGGGATGGTCTTGTCTTCGAGCACGATCCGGTTTTTCTCGACGAATACCGCCGCCTTCATCTTGGCCATGAGCATGATCTCCTGTTGGATTGAGCGATCACTACAGGCTGCGCCCCAGGCGCCACCCAGGGGTTGATCATGGTCAACAAAGCGCGGATTGACAGCCGCGGATGCTCCCTGAAGCCTGCCCAGCGCTCTATTGCGGGGCTTACGCGTGGATCGGAGCGCTGCTATTGCGACGAACGGCGAGTTGCAGAAAGGCCGCCGAGGCTAAAGCGCACAACGCGCCCAGGGCGATGGTTGCACTGTAGCTCTGGTACAGATCGAACAGCAGCCCGCCCAGACTGCCTCCGGCCAACGCCGCAACGCCCACCGAGACATACAGCGCACCGAGGATGGCCCCCAGGTTTGCGGTGCCGAACCAGCCAGCCGCCACAGACGGATAGAGGGCGATGCAACCGCCATTGGCCAGGCCGAACAACAGCGCGAACAGGCCGAGGGTCACTGGGGTCTGGGCGCCCAGCCACAGCCCATTGAGCCCGCCCAGGATCAGGGTCAGTACCAGCAGCAGGCGGTGGGCGCCGATGCGGTCACCCAGGCGCCCTAAAAACCGGCGCCCGACAATATTGCCGACGCCGATCAGGCCAATGAACAGGTTGGCCTGCGCGCTCGATACGCCCAGCGCCCGTGCATAAGGGTTGATATGCACCAGGGCGCTGAACAGCCCCACGGAACCCAGGAAAATCGCCACGAAGTAACACCAGAAACGCGCCGTGCCGAGGGCTTCCCCCAGACGCATGCCCTGAGGCGTGCCAACACCCGGGCCCGGCGCGCCGACGCCGGGCCTGGCGCCATCCGGCAACAAGCCCAGGGCCTGGGGCGAGCGCCGGACCAGCAGCGCCATGGGCAAGCCAACCAGGGCTATCACCAGGGCAAAGATGCGCAGCGTCGACTCCCACGACAGGTGCTGCATCAGCAAACCGGCCGCCACCGGCCCGATAAACGTACCGACCCCGGTGCCCGCCAGCGCGATGCCCGACGCCTGGTTGCGCTGGATGACAAACCAGCGCTGCACGGTCGCGACCAGGGGCACATACACCAGGCCGACACCCAGCCCGACCAGCGAGCAGAACAGGGCAATAAACAGCGACAACGAGCCGGATGCATAGCTGCTGAAGAAAAACCCCAGGGCCAGCAACACCACCCCGGCCCCCACCACGGCCCGGGGCGAGGTGCGATCGGCCAGGGCCCCGGAAAAAACCCCGGCGCCGTAATAGATAAACGCCGTCAGTGAAAACACCGAGGCCACGGAAAAGCGCCCGACGGCAAAGCTGTCCTGAATGGGCACGAAGAACGCGCCAAAGGAGTACGCCGCGCCAAAAATCAGGGTCAGCAGCACATGCGCCGCACCCACCAGATACCACCCTGGAAATACTCTGGATTTCATCCTGTCGATCCTGCGTCTGCCTGAGACCCTTGGAGGTCGCGCCCGCGCCCCTCATGTATATACAACCATATGCAAGTTTTCGACCAAGCGAATCCAGCGCCCTGCACTCACCGTCGACAGGCTAAAAAATCATTGATTAACAGTGGGTTGAGCGCCTGAAGTGGTGTTCGGGGTCGGGGGCTTGTCACTGCAGCATCGGGCCGGCATGCGGTGTTTGGTAACGGCCATGACCTGAAATGAATCTGTACTGCGGCACACCTCCGCGCCTGCCCCAGCACGCTTGCCTGGCAATAGGTGGGTCCCACAACCGGATGATCGGCAGAAATCCGTACTTGTTAGAAAATATTACATGAATCATATTACACACATAATATTTCAGCCTCGGATGCCCTCCCATGACCAGCCTGTCCGCCGCCACCGAAACCGCCATCACCCCGCCACCGGCCCCACCGCGCCGACGCAAACCCCTGCTGTTCGGCGCCCTGGGCCTGGCTGCCCTGGTGGCGCTGGGGCTGTACGCCGAGCACTGGTGGAGCGCCGGGCGTTTTATCGAAACCACCGACGACGCCTACATCGGCGGCGATGTGACGGTGATCGGGCCCAAGGTCGCCGGGTATATCGAGCAGGTGCTGGTCAGCGATAACCAGCGGGTACAGGCCGGTGATCTGCTGATTCGTCTGGATTCGCGGGACTACCGCGCCAACCTGGACAAGGCCGAAGGCGCGGTGGCCGGCCAAGAAGCGCTGCTGGCCAACCTGGACGCCACCGAGCAATTGCAGCACGCGGTGATTGGCCAGGCCCGGGCCGGGATCGACGCCACGGGGGCGGAGATGAGCCGCTCGCGGGAAGACAATGCGCGCTACAAACGCCTGGTGGGCAGCTCGGCGGTGTCGGTGGAAAGCGCCCAGCGCGCCGATGCCACGTTCAAGACCGCCCAGGCCCTGAACGCCCGGGCCGAGGCTGAGTTGCTGGCCAGCCAGCGCCAGTTACAGGTGATTGCCACGCAAAAACTCCAGGCACGCGCCGCGTTGATGCAGGCCCGGGCCGAACGCGACCTGGCGCGCCTGAACCTGGCCTACACCGAGCTGCGGGCGCCCGTGGACGGGGTGATCGGCAACCGCCGCGCGCGTCCCGGCGCCTATGCCCAGGCCGGCTCGCAACTGCTGTCGCTGGTGCCGGCCAGCGGCCTGTGGGTAGACGCCAATTTCAAGGAAGACCAGCTCGAACACATGCTCCCCGGCCAACGGGTGGTGATTCGTGCCGACGTGCTGCCCGGGCGTGAATTCCACGGTCACCTCGACAGCCTGGCACCGGCCACCGGCGCGCAGTTCAGCGTGCTGCCACCGGAAAACGCCACCGGCAACTTCACCAAGATCGTGCAACGGGTGCCGGTGCGGGTGATCCTCGACCCGGCGGACGGCGTGCTTGGCCAACTGCGCCCGGGGCTGTCGGTGAACGCGGCGGTCAACACCCTGCATGAAGACCCCGCGCCGGCCTCGGCCGTGGCCCAGGCCAGCGCGCCATGAGTCGCGCCCTCGCCGCTCCGGCGTTGCCCTTCGATGCCGCGAGCATGGCCACCGCGACCAAGGTCTTCGCCTTTGCCAGCATGTGCATCGGCATGTTTATCGCCCTGCTGGATATCCAGATCGTCTCGGCGTCGCTGCGGGATATCGGCGGCGGCCTGTCGGCCGGCACCGATGAAACCGCCTGGGTCCAGACCAGCTACCTGATTGCCGAGATCATCGTGATCCCGCTGTCCGGCTGGCTGTCGCGGGTGTTCTCCACACGCTGGCTGTTCTGCGCCTCGGCCGTGGGCTTCACCCTGGCCAGCCTGCTCTGCGGCGCGGCCTGGAACATCCAGAGCATGATCGCCTTTCGCGCCCTGCAAGGCTTTCTCGGCGGCTCGATGATCCCCCTGGTGTTCACCACCGCGTTCTTTTTCTTCACCGGCAAGCAGCGGGTGATTGCCGCCGCCACCATCGGCGCAGTGGCGTCTCTGGCGCCGACCCTGGGCCCGGTGATCGGTGGCTGGATCACCGATGTTTCATCCTGGCACTGGCTGTTCTACATCAACCTGGTGCCGGGGATTTTCGTCGCCGTGGCGGTGCCGATGCTGGTCAAGATCGACCAGCCGGAGCTGTCGCTGCTCAAGGGCGCCGACTACCTGAGCATGGTCTTTCTCGCGCTGTTTCTCGGCTGCCTGGAATACACCCTGGAGGAAGGCCCGCGCTGGAACTGGTTCAGCGACAGCACCATCCTCTGCACGGCGTGGATCTCCGGGCTGGCCGGGCTGGCGTTTATCGGCCGGACCCTGCACGTGGCCAACCCGATTGTCGACCTGCGGGCGCTCAAGGACCGCAACTTCGCCCTCGGCTGTTTCTTTTCGTTCGTCACCGGCATCGGCCTGTTCGCGACCATTTACCTGACCCCGCTGTTCCTCGGCCGGGTCCGTGGCTACAGCGCCCTGGACATCGGCATGGCGGTGTTTTCCACGGGGGTGTTCCAGATCCTGGCGATCCCGCTCTACGCCTTCCTCGCCAACCGTCTCGACCTGCGCTGGATCATGATGACCGGGCTGGGGTTGTTTGCCCTGTCGATGTGGGACTTCAGCCCGATCACCCACGACTGGGGCGCCCGCGAACTGTTGCTGCCCCAGGCACTGCGCGGCATTGCCCAGCAACTGGCGGTGCCACCGGCGGTGACCCTGACCCTCGGCGGCCTGTCCCAGGCCCGGCTGAAACATGCCTCGGGGCTGTTCAACCTGATGCGCAACCTGGGCGGGGCGATCGGCATCGCAGCCTGCGCCACCGTCCTCAATGACCGCACCAACCTGCACTTCACCCGTCTCGCCGAGCACCTGAACAGCAGCAACGAGGCGCTCAACCAGTGGCTGGCCACGGTCGGCGGCAACTTCGCCAGCCAAAGCCTGGGCGGCGACGCCGGGCTTAATGCCAGCCTGCATCAACTGTGGCTGCTGACCTACCGCGAGGCGCAGACGCAAACCTATGGCGATGCGTTTTTGATGATCATGCTGTGCTTTATCGTCGCCACTGCCATGGTGCCGCTGATGCGCAAGGTGGCACCGCCCACGGCCCCGGTGGCCGATCACTGAGGCCCTTCAGCGGGCGGGAATTTCGCCACCGGCGGCCTGCAAGTGCTGGTATTGCAGGCACAGGTAGTGGGCAATGATCAGCCGCGCCGGCACCCCGGCCTCCGGCGCCATGCGCTCAAAGGCGCTGTAGCCCGCCGCGCGCAGGGCCAGGCCGCGCTGCTGCAAGGCCTGGTCGACACCCGACGCCACGTGCGGGTCCACCCCACGCTCGGCCTGCTGGCACAACCAGCCGGCGAACTCCGGTAGCAGGTGGCCGCTGGGCAGCAGCACCTCCTGCTCTGGCGCGTCCAGCGTCTCATCCACAGCCGCCAGCGGCGTTGCGGTGGCCGGTGCCTGATCGAAATGCAGCGCATCGAGCAACGGCTGGCCGGGGGCGGCATCGGCGCGAATCAGGCTCAAGGGCTCGGCAATCAGCCGGCCCGCCTGCTCATAGACCCGCGCCACCAGCCGCGCCCCCTCGACCCAGGGTTCGCCAGCCACTTGCTCGATCCGGCCGATGGCGTGCCGGGTGTAGGCCGAATAGCGCAACTCGACCCACAGGGTCGCGCCTTGATGGTCGTGCAGCGGCCAGACCAGGGTCTGGCGTGTGCTGTCGAACTGCACCGTGCCCACGGCAGCCGGCTGCAACAGCGTCCAGTCGTTCATCGGCCGCGCCGGGGTCAGCAAGCTGCGGCGCTGGGCCGAACGGGCCTGGAGCAAAGCGCTCCAATCCTCTGCCGCCGGCAGTTGCTGCCACTGCGCCGTGGTCAATGGTTCAAGCACGGTGGCCTGTACCGACTCGGCCACCGACAGGCGCCCGTCGCCATTGACCTGGGCGCCCATCAACGACAGCCGCCGGCCGCTGGCATGGGCCGGCGACAGCAGACCGCTCCAGGGGCCCGGATGGCGGTAGCGCAGCAACGGGTTGAAGCCGCGTTGCAGCTCGGGCCGGGCCTCGGTGCAGGACAAAAAACCCTGTTGCGCCGGGCTCCAGAACACCAGGCTCAAGCCCTGGTAACCGGATGCCGTGCGCCAGGCATTGGCGCCCAACCCCCACAGTTCCAGGGCCGTCGACGGCGTGTACTGGCTGCGCGCCTGGCCCAGCAGGCGCACCGGCTCTTCGCCACGTTGCGCGGCGCTGGCCAAGGCCTGGAGCAAGGCATAACAGCGGCTCAGTTCATCGAACAGGCGCTGGCCATCGGCCCCGGCCGCCCGCTCCAGCAGCAGTTGCACCTGATCCGCCAGGCGCCGCAGCGACAGGGCCAGGCGCGGGTAATCGGCGCCCTGGGCCCACACCGCCAGGGTCACGTAACGCTGCTGCATGGCCTGGGACAAATGGGCCAGGCCCACCGCCACCGACTCCTCCAGCAATTGCCGCGCGCCCTGGCGCAATCTGCTGCGCGCGGCCTCCCGCAGGGCCGGGCTCGACTCGGCATTGGCGCCGCCCAGCGGCTCGGGCGCGATCAGTTCCAGCCCTTGCCGACGGCGCAGCGCCAGCACCGCCGCCACCTGGTGCTTCTCCAGGGCGCCGCTGCGCTGGTCGGCGAGCATGCCACCCAGGGGGCCGCCCATATAGCGCAGGGTCAGGGGTGGCGTGCCCAGGGTCAGGGTCAGGTTGTGCTCGCCGCCCAGGTGCAGCTCCTGTTCCATGTCCAGGTCCATGACGAACTGCCAGGCCCAGCGATAACCCGGCTTGCCCCCATGCTTGAGCAACTCGGCATGGGGCAGCGCGAGCAAGCTGTCGAGCAGCACCTGGCGCTGATCCGGCGCCGGTTCGGGCTCGGCGCCAGGCGCCAGCGGCGGACCCTGCTCGGCCAAAATCTCACGCAGACCCAGGGCGCCGGCCAGGATGTGCTGGCACACGCCGCTGGCCGGGCAGCTGCACTGGGCAAAGGCCGGCCCGCGCTGATCAAAGCGCAGTTGATAAGGGCCGCACTCCAGCAGCAGGTGCTCCGGGCCCTCCTCCAGCAGCCGTGGCGGGCTGTTTTCCAGGTCTTTATAGGCGCGGCGCAACAGGCCGCGATTGGCCAGGGCGACAAAGGCTTCGTCGTCAAAACTCAGCAGTTGCGCCAGCAGCGCCGGGCGCAGGCTCATGAGATCACCTTGAGCAGCCAGTGGGCCAGGCGCTGCGGGCTCAGGGCGGCGATCTGCATGCCGCAGGCGGCGAGGCTGGTGGCCATCTGCCGGTCGTAATCGGGGTTGGCCTGGTCGTCGAGAGCGGCCAGCCCGAGCAGGGTCACCCGCGCCTCGGCCAGTTGCTTGACGGTGCGCAGCAGCTCATTGGGCGATGCCCCTTCGTAGAAGTCACTGACCAGCACCAGCACCGTGCGCTGGGGGTTTTCCAGCAACTGGCTGCAGTAGCGCAGGGCCTTGCCGATATCGGTGCCGCCCCCCAGTTGCACGCGCATCAGGGTTTCCACCGGATCGCCCGCATGCTCGCTGAGGTCGACCACGTCGGTGTCGAACACCACCACCTTGACCCGCAGCGCCGGCAGCCCGGCGAGAATCCCGGCCATTACCGCGCTGTGGATCACCGAATCGGCCATGCTCCCGCTCTGGTCCACGCAGAGGATGATGTCCCACGGCAGGCGCCGGCTGTTGCGCTGGAAGAAGTACAGTTTTTCCACCACCAGCCGCTGGCGCTCGACGTCGTAGTGCTTGAGGTTGCGCCGCAGGGTGCCCAGGGCATCGAAATTGCGGGCCACGGCCATGGGCGAATGGCGCTGGCGATTGAGGCGCCCGGACAGCACCTGGCGCACCTGCGGCTCCAGCCGCTGGCGAATCTCTTCCACCACCTGGCGAATGATGCGCCGCACCATCACCAGCACCTCGCCCTGCAAGTGCCCGCGCAGGGCAAGCAAGGTGCGCAACAGCTGTTGGTTGGGTTCCAGGCGCTCCAGGGCCTGGGGGTCGGTGACCAGCTCGGTCAGGCCGTAGCGGTCCAGGGCGTGCTGCTCGATCACCTCCACCGTGTCCACCGGGAACAGCTCGCGTACCTCGCCCAGCCAGGTCACCAGGGTCAGTTGGCTCGGGTCGAGGGAGCCAGCGCGAGCGTCTTCACGCAGCCCCCGGCCCTGGTATTCACGGCCGTAGAGGTATTCCAGGGCCACGTCCATGCGCGCCGCCCGGCCTTCCAGCCCGGCACCGCCGGCGGCGTCACGCAGGGGTTTATCGGCGTATTTGCCCAGCACCAGGCGCCAGCGTTCGAGGGGGGTCATGGCGTCATCCAGGGGTCGAGGCCGTCGCCCTGCAACACCAGGGCCAGGCTTTGCGACAGGCGCAGGTTGGCCTGGACCTGATCGGCCTGCAGCGAGGCATGGCGCAACCGGCCCAAGTCATCGGCGCCGTGCAATTGGGCGACCCGGGTTGCGATGCGGTCGGTTTCACGCGGGGTCATTTCGGCAAAGGCCAGGCGCAGCTCCGGCAGGCAGGCGACAAACTGCGCCTCGCCCCACTGGCTGAGCAATGGGTCCAGCACCTCGAGCAGGCTGGGGACCTGCCAGGCGCTCTCGCGAGCGGTGGACAGCAAGCCGCGCAGGTAGGCCACGGCTTCCTGGGGTTGACGCAGGCCGTGCAGGTGCCCGGCCAGTTCCGTGGCCAGTTGTGCTTCGGACAAGCGCCCGGCCAGGTACAGCAAGCCGGCACAGGCACCGCGCAGCAGCAGGTTGGGCTGCTGGTGCAACTGGCTGACCAGGGCCCAGTACAACGCCTGATCCAGCTCCGCACCCGCGGCCCCGGCCAGCAATTCGCGCAACTGCACCAGGCAGGCCACATGCCCCAAGGCCTCGGCTTCGCTCACGCCCTGGGCGCCGAGGTAGGTGGCACGCTGATAGGCACTGCGCAGCAACCCCGGCAAGCCCGGCAGATGCGCGGCCTGCAACGGCTCGCGGGACTCCAGCAGCAGCGACAGGCTGGCCGTGGCCGCCACCAGCGAGGCAAATACCGGGTCGGCGCCTATGGCGTCCGCCAGATGCTGCAAGGGCGTGGCCAACTGCTCATGCAGCCCCAGCACACAGGCCTGCACCAACAGCGCCGCCGCACCCCGGGCATCGGCCACGCCGTCGCCGGCCTGCTGCTCCAGGCGCTGGGCGAAGCGACTGGCCACCGCCTGGGGCAGGGTCGCGCCATACACCGACGCCTCCACCAGCGCTCCTTCGGTGCTGGCCGTCCAGGCGTACTCCCAGTGTTCCTGGAGCAGATGCAAACCGTGGCCACCGACAAAATCCGGGCCGCCGGTGCGCCAGGCGAAGGGGATGCCCAACAGCAGCAGGCCATGCAGCAACTGGCTGCTGCGCCGGTGTTCGGCGCGCCGGTACAGGTCCAGCACCACCCGGCGCGGCTGCGAGTCGTGGAGCTTCAGGCGCTGGCGCCGGGCACGGTATTCCACGTCCTTGACCAACGGCGGCGTGCCAGCCCCGGGCGGCACGCGGCCCAGGGCCTGGCCGGTGAAACAGGCGCGGGCCACTTGTCGCACCCGGACGCCGTCGGCGTCGGCATCGCCCTGGATAAAACAACTGAGGATGGCGTCGTCGACATCCACCCGGATCGGCGCATCGCGCCCGCGCAGGGTGGCCAGACGCAGCATCTGTTCGTAGGCGGCGGTGAGGGTCGGCAACGGCAGCGCCACGGCCTGCTCGCGGAGCTTTTCCGCGACCTCGAACAACAGCTCCAGGGCCGCCGCCTGCCGTGGCCGGGCCGGAGCCTGCGCGCTGCGCTGCGAGTGCTTGAGCTGGGCGTGCCACAGCCGCTGGTGCCAGGCCGGTGCGGTCATGCCGGCGGCGTAGCCATTGAGGCGTTCCAGGCGGTCGAAGCTGTAGCGGATCAGCGCGCTGGCTTCATCGGTCAGCCCGGCGCGGCTGATGGCCGGCCGCTCGACCCCGGTCGCGAGCAAGCCCGGTAACGCCACCGCATGCAGGCCACCGACCACCACCAGCACCGGCCCCTCCCCCGGACGCCGGGCGGCCAGGGCCTGCTGGATATGCCAGGCCATTTCCGCCTCACGGGCCAGGGTGCCGTCGGCCTGCAGCTCGTCGTGGCTGCAATCCAGGCGCGCCAGTTGGCAATAGGCCGCGACCCGGGTCAGGTGCTCGGACCAATCGCCCCGGGTCGCCGGCACCTCGAACAGGTGCTCCCAGAGTTCTTCGTGGTCGCGGCAACCCAGCTGGCTGGCCAGGCGTTGCAGGTGTTCGCTGCGCTGGTAACGACCTTCGTCGAGCAGCGAGTCCTGGCCGAGCTCCACCTCAGGCGGCGACGCCTCCAGGGCGCATTGCTCGGCAAAGTCGAGGTCGATAAAGCGTGCGGGAATGCCCTGGGCCGCTGCGGCGCGCAGGGCCACCAGCTCCGGCGAATAGTCACAGAACGGGTAATAGGCCGCGCGCCGCGAATCCGCCGCCGCGCCGCCCACGGCGTAGGTGTAGATCGCCAGGGGCATCTGCGCTTGGGGGTGCACCAGCAGCGGCAGCAACGGGTCGAAGGACCGTGGCCCTTCCACCAGCACCACGCTCGGCGGATGGCTGGCGAACAGTTGCTGCAATTGCCAGGCGCAACCTGGGCTGTGGTGGCGCACGGCAAACACAATCAACTCATCGCTGGCCAGGCTCTGACCCAGGGCGCGCAGGCTGGCGCTGTCCAGCCCGGTGCCAGCCAGGGACGCCTCAGCGATCAAGCTCACGCCGCGCCTCGAGCACCCGCTGCCATTGCGGTTGGCGCTGGGCCCGCTGGCGCACCACCACGTCGAAATAGTGGCGCAGCTTGCCGCCGTCCTCGGGGTTGTCCTTGAGCACGGTGCCGATCAGTTGCCGGGCAATATGCTCGCCGCCGACCACGCCGTTGCCGAAGTAGTGGGCATCCAGGCTGGCGGCGTACCCCACCGCCACCGCTTCGGCGGCAGACATCACCGCGCTGGGTTTCTCCAGCACCGTGCCTTCGGCGGTGGCGCCGTGGCGCAGGTCGTTGAACGCAGTCACCAGCAGTTCGAGCACGTCGGGGCTGAAGTCGACCTTGACCTGGGCCTGTTGCAACAGGGCTTCGGTCTGTTCGCGCACCAGCTGGGTTTCCAGGCGCCGGTCGCTGATGGGGCGCACGGTTTCGAAGTTGAAGCGGCGCTTGAGGGCGCTGGACATCTCATGCACGCCCCGGTCACGCAAGTTGGCGGTGGCCAGGATATTGAACCCCGGCGCGGCAAATACCGTGGCCTCTTCGCCCTTGAGTTCGGGTACGTGCAGCACTTTGTCCGAGAGCAGGCTGATCAGGCTGTCCTGGATCTCGGGCTGCATGCGGGTGATTTCTTCGATCCGGCACAGGCTGCCGCTGCGCATCGCCTCATACATCGGGCCGCGCACCAGGGCGCGCTGGGTCGGGCCTTCGGCCAGCAGCAAGGCGTAGTTCCACGAATAGCGGATCTGCTCCTCGGTGGTCCCGGCCGTGCCCTGTACCGTGCACAACGACTGGCCGCAGATCGCCGCCGCCAGCAGCTCGGAGAGCATCGACTTGGCGGTCCCCGGCTCGCCCACCAGCATCAACCCACGGTTGCTCATCAGGGTCACGATGCAGCGGTCGATCAGGGCATCGTCGCCATAGAACTTGCGCCGCACCTGCAACGCCCCGTCGCCGAGGATAAACCCGCGCACCGCACGCGGTGACAGGCGCCAGCCGCTGGGGCGCGGGCCGCTGTCGTGCTGTTGCAGGCGCGCCAGTTCTGCGGCGTGGGCCTGTTCGGCCGGGGCCTTGAGCATTGCGCCAGGCGCAGGGGTCATGGGCGTGGTCCTTTAAGGTGGCGTGCCAGGCGTTCAGTATTCACTTTTCTTTTCCCAATCCGGGTCGAACCCTGTGCCCTGGGCGGCGATCGAGCGCAGGTCGTGGTAGCACTCCGAGAGCAGAATCGTCGGCACCTCGGCCAGGGGCATGCTGTAGCCGCCGCGGTAGAACGTCAGGTCGACCAGGGCCACGGTGCGGTTGCTCTCCGGCAGCGGGTTGCCGGTAAAGCGGATATCGGCCGACAGCCCGAGGCTGACAAAGGACTTTTCATAGGTGTAGAACCAGCCGGCATCCTCGGTCGCGCCCCGGGTATAACCCAGCTTCAGCGCGCGGCCGCGCAGGGCGAAGGCTTCCAGCAGGTGGCCCTTGAAGTCCTCGATGGCATGGGCGTCGCCCTGCCCTTCGGGCAACTGATAGACGCCCTTGCCCAACTGCTGGAACAGCGGCGTCACTTCGTAGTCCACCAGGTGCTGCTGCCACTGGGCCAGTTCCTCGGCGCCCAGCAGCGAGTCGTGGGCCAGGCGCACCTGGGCGTCGTCGGCCAGGGTCAGCGGGTTGTCCTCGCAATCGGTCAGGCTGCCATCGTCCAGCGGGCGGAAGCTGGCCACTGCCCGGTCCCCCTCGACCTGCACCCAGACCAGGCGCTGCAACAGCCGGCGCATGATCGGGTGCTGGTTGAGGTAACGCTGCCAGTCCGCGTACGGCCACTCACGGCCCGTGCACAGAGCTTCGTAGAGGCGCTCGGTCTGCTGTTTGACGATGCTGGCCAGGGATTTCTTGGCGCTGGCGAACTGCTTCTTCGCCTCTTTGGCTTCGTCGGCGTCGTCGTCCTGGCGCGGGTCGGGCAAGGCGGCGATTTTCTTGCCGTCGGGGTTGTACAGCTCGATCTTGAAGTCGGCCAGCAAACGCGCGCTGAACAGCCGCTCGCCGTAACTCAGCTCCAGCAGGCCGTGCTCGTCGAAGCCGGCCGAAGGCAAGGTGCGGTCCGCCAGCTCGGCCAGGGTCCAGTGGTTGCGTTCGGCCAGGGCCTGGGCTTGCTGGATGGCTTCTTCCTGAAAGCCTGCGGTGCGAAAGCGACTGGCAATGGACAGCAACAGCTGGGTCGCGGACGGGTGCTCGACCCAGGCCAGCATGGCGATCAGCGCCTTGCCCTGGGACGCGCGGGTGCCATAGAACTCCTTGAGGTAACGCCCGGCCGGGGCCGCAGCATCAGCCCCGGCACAGGCCGCCACCACCGCCAGCAAGCCTTTGCTGGCCGCCGCCGAGCCTTGGGGCTGGCGCATGAAACGCGGCAGAAAGCTGGCGCTCAGCTCGTCCAGGCTCTTGCCCAGGTGCGGGCTGTCCTTGTAGTCGTCCGGGTAGCGCTGGATGAAAAACAGGGTGTTGGTGGCATGCTGCTCGGCCAGCTGCTGGGCCTGCTCCAGCGGGATCGGCCGGGTGTCTTCGGCGAGCCAGATTTCCAGCACGAACTGGCCGAAACGCTCGCGGCCGCGGGCCTCGAACATCCCGCAGAAACGCCGCAGCAACGCCCCCGGCTGCGCCGACTTGAGCTTGACCGCCTGGGCCAGCAGGCCCTGGGCCGCCAGGGCCGGAACCGGCTCCTGGGTATCGGCCCAGCGCAGTTCGGGCAAGGCGTCCCACGGGAACCACGCCAGGTCCTTGGGCGCGCCCTTGGCCATGGCCTTGCTGGTGTCGATGACCCATTGTTCGCGGTCCAGGTACTGCTCCACCGGCTGGCCCATTTGCTCCAGGGCTTCGATCATGGCGGTGCGCACGCCGTCGTTCTTGTCCTTTTTCAGGGCCTGTTCCAAGGCCGGGATCGCCGGCTGATGGCCCAGGTTGCCGAGCCACTTGGTGGCCAGCAGCCGGACCTCGGACTTGCCGGAACCCAGGGCGGCAATCAGGTGCGCCTCCTTGCCCGGCAGCTGTTCCAGAGCACGCTGGGCCAGGGCCCGCTCACCCTGGTTGGAGCCCAGGGCGATCTCGAACAGACGGTTGATCAAGGACGCGGGCGGCGCTGTCATCTTAACCACCGCGGCGTACAGCGCGTCGGTGTGATACACCTCCAGGGCCGCCAGCGCCTGCTCCAGCCAGCCCACGTGCAGGGCAAAATACGGGGCCACGGCGTCGGCATCCCAGCCCTCGGCGAACCCGTTATTGAAGCAGTCCTGCAACAGGCTGTCGCCGTCGCGGCCACGGTCCTCGAGCATCTGTGCCAGGGCCATCAGACTCAGCGAATCGTCCTGCCGATAGGCTTGCTCCAACGCGCGACAGGTGATGTGGCTCAGGCGGCCCTCGCCACTGCCCAGGGCGTTGCAGAAATCCAGGACCTTGAACGCCATCACCGCCGTCAACGCCTCGCTGTCAGCGAAGGCCTGCATCGCCGAGCGGGAAAAGTACTCACTGTGGTCTTGCGGCAGCTCGCGGGACGCCGGCGGCACCACCTCGGACGAGGCCAGGAATGCCTTGAGCTGGTTCAGGGCCGCAGCGCTGTAGTTGGGCCACAACTCCGACTTGCCGGCGGTTTTTTTCTCCGGGTGGGCGGTGTAGTACTCGGTGATGCTTTCGTTATGCCGGTCGATCAGTTGATTGAGGTCGGCCCACAATTGCTCGACCACTTCCAGGCGCTCGGGGGTCAGCGCCACCGCCCAGTCAATCACCGGGCCGCTGTAGTGAACCGGCCCCTGCTCGTGGGCAGGCTCGGCGTCCCACTCGGCAAGCAGGCCGCGCACCGAGGCCGCACGGTCGGCTTCGGCCAGGGCCCGGGCCTCGGCGCGCAGGGGCGAATCAGCCAACTGGTTGGCCAGGGCCCACAGCAGGCGCAGGGCATGGGCGCGCTGCTCGGGTTTGCCGCCCTGGATCATCAGGGTCAAGGGTTGCAGGGCACCGCGCTGGCACTTGAGCAGCAGCGGCGCCGCCTGCTCACGCACTTCGCGATTGCCGCCACAGGCCATCTCACACAGCTCACCGGCCATGGCGCTCATGACCGGCGGATCGAGGTCGTTCATCAGGTTCAGAACCTGGTGCTTGAGGTACATGTCCCCCGCCAGCAGCAACGGCCGCAGCGCCTCGACATGGCGCAGCACCCACTGTGAATAACCGTCCATATAGGGCACCAGGTAGATGCCGTAGCCCTGGCGGTAGGCGTCGTTCGAGCCGCTGAAACACGCGGTCAGCAGCGCCGAGGGCGGCAGCTGCGCTTCCAGCAGCAGAGTTTCCATCAAGGGTGCGCTGATGCGCTGGACGATGCGGGTTTCGTCGGTCTGCGGGTCGCGCAACAGCTCGACGCTGTGGGTCAGGAGCAGCTCCGGCCAATGGCTGCCGTCGGCCATGGTGATGCCGAAGCGGCGTGCCGGGCAGGCTTGCAGCACCCGCGCCCAGCGCAACAGCTGGGCCGGGTCGACATCGGTCAGATCGTGATACAGCTGCGGCCCGAGGCTGCCGACCCGGCACGCGTGCCCGCTCAAAATGTGCAGGTAGTTGGCGACGGCGTAACGCTGGCCCAGTTCGGCCAGGACCTGCGGCCCATCGCCCTGGCGCACATAGGTCAGGATCGCCTCGGCCAGGCCGGCGCGGCCGCCGTTATCGGGCAAGTGGTCAAGGGGTTCGAGGTAGGTCTGCAGGCGCTGCAGCCAGACGTTGCCCGGCACGTCGCGCGCCGCTGCGGCCGGCGTTGCGCTGGCCCCACCCAATACCTTGCCTATCCATTTGAGCATCTGTCGTCCTGTTCGCTATCGGTCCGTTTCGGGCGCGCAGGATATAACACAATGTCCCTCGGCGGCAGGGCGGCCTGCGCCGCAGGTGCCCTGCCCGGGCCGTTCGCTTATGCCTGCGGCAGCTTGCGGAAGCCCACGGCCAGGCGGTTCCAGCTATTGATGGTGGAGATTGCCACGGTGAGGTCGACCATTTCGCTGGGGCTGAACGCGCTGGCCAGCAGCTCGTAGTCGGCGTCCGGGGCGTGGGTCTGGCTGATCAGGGTCATCGATTCGGTCCAGGCCAGGGCGGCCCGTTCGCGCGGGGTGAAGAACGGCGCCTCGCGCCACACCGACACCGCGTACAGGCGGCGCTCGGTCTCGCCACCCTTGCGCGCATCGGCAGTGTGCATGTCGACGCAGAAGGCGCAGCTGTTGATCTGCGAGGCGCGCAGCTTGACCAGCTCGATCAGCGATTTTTCCAGGGGCAGTTTCGACACCGCATTTTCCAGGGCCATCATGGCTTTGAGGGCATCGGGCGAGGCGGTGTAGAAATCGATACGAGGTTGCATGAACGTGCTCCGGTACAAGTGAATGTGCCGCTACGTTAAGCCCGCCACCGCTGCCGACCCATATCCAATTGTGACAAAGATGAGGTGGCCAATCGGCCACCGCCGGCCTAGGTGTGGCTGCGCAACCACTGCATAAAGCCTTTTTTCGCCGGGGCCGGGGGCAAGTCGGCGGTCAGCACCTGGGCGCTGTGCAGGCGCAGGTCGAGCAGGTTCTTCATGGCCTCGCCGATATCCTGGCGCGCTTCCAGGCACGGCTTGAGGTAGTCCTTCTCGATGCGGTACAGGCTGCAGAAGGTCTTGGCGCTGAAGTCCGCCGGCACCGATTGCTCAGCCAGGATCCCCGCTTCGCCGATCACCTCCCCCGGCCCCATGCGCCCGGCCTCGAACGGCACGCCGGCGCGGCTCAGGGTCACCGAGACCACGCCCGACTCGATGATGAACAAATGGTCGCTGACCTCCCCCGCCGGCAGGATCATCGCCCCGGCGCGGAAGGTCTGCAGGTGCATGTTCTGGCTGAAGGTATCTTTTTCCTCCTGGCGCAGGGTCGAGAAAATCGACGAGCTTTCGAGCAAGGCCCGGGGCCGCGACAGGTTGCTGGGGGCGGCGCTCTCGCCAGTGGACAGCAGGCTCACCCCGGCGGTCTGCAGGTGGCGGAACGCCAGGTCATACAGCTGATTGCGCACCTCGCGCTTGAGCCCCATAGAGGCCACGAAGCCACTGATTTCGTACTCGACGCCGGCGCTGCCGGAGCTTTTGAGGGCCACGCTGGGCGCCGGGGTCGCCAGCAACTGGCGACAGCCGAGCATCGCCCGCTCCAGTGCCTCGATCACCCGGTGCGGCCGGGCATGGGGGCTGACCTGCACACTGATGGACACCCCGTGCATATCGCTGGGGCGGCTGAAGTTGATGATCTTGGCCTTGGCCGCCAGGGAGTTGGGGATCACCGCCATGCTGCCCTGGGCGGTTTGCAGGCGCGTGGCGCGCCAATCGATATCGGTGACCCGGCCTTCGGTGCCGTCGATGGAGATCCAGTCATCGAGCTGATAGGGCTTGGTGGTGTTGAGCACGATCCCGGAAAACACATCGCTGAGGGTGCTCTGCAACGCCAGGCCGACAATGATCGCCACGGCCCCGGAAGTGGCCAGCACGCCCTTGACCGGCAGGTCGAGCACGTAGGCCAGGGCGGCGATGATCGCGATCAGGAAGATCACCGCCCCCAGCAGGTCCTGCAACAACCGCCCGGTGTGGCCGACCCGCTGCATCATCAGGGTGCCCAGGAGCACGGTCAGGGTGCGCGCGCCAAACAGCCACCAGCCAATCTGCAAACCGGTGGCCGCCAGGTGCAGCGGCACGTTCTCCGGCCAGGGTGCCGGCTGCATGGGGTTCATGCCTTCGTTGAACAACAGCAGGCTGAACAACGAGAAAATCAGCACCCGCACCGCCAGTTGCCACCGGCTGCCCCGGCTGCCGATCAGCCGCCACAACACAATGTCGATAAAGATCAGCGCCAGGGCGCAGAGCAACGGGTGATCGGTGAGGACAGACGGCATCGCGCAACTCCAGCAAACCAGTGGCGCGAAGATCGCACACCACCTGCAGCAGCAGGTATAGCTGGAAATAAAAAACCCGGGGAATGGCGGGAAGGCGGGCTGCGGCGCGGGGCTCAAGCCCGACCGCAGCGATGGCTACCTAATGCGCGGCGTCCATCCGGCCAAAACCACCGGACTGGAAGTCGATGAAGGCCTGGTGGATTTCCTGCTCGCTGTTCATCACGAACGGGCCGTGGCCGACGATGGGCTCGTCGATCGGCTCGCCGCTGAGCAGCAGCACCACCGCATCGTTGTTGGCCTCCAGGCTCAGTTGCTGGCCGTCGCGCTCGAACAGCACCAGTTGCCCTTCGCGCGCCAGTTCCTGGCCGTTGACCTGGACCGTGCCATGCAGCACCACCAGGGCCGTGTTGCGCCCGGCGGGCAGGTCCAGGGTCAGGGGCTTGCCGGCGTTGAGGCGGATGTCCCAGACGTCGATCGGGGTAAAGGTGCGCGCCGGTCCCTGTTGCCCGGCGAACTCACCGGCGATCAGCCGCAGGTTACCGGCGTCGTCAGGCAGGCTGATGAGCGGGATATCGCCATCGATCAGGGTCTGGTAGCCGGGCGCGGCCATCTTGTCCCGGGCTGGCAGGTTGACCCACAACTGGACCATTTCCAGGGTGCCGCCACGCTGGGCGAAACCCTGGGAGTGGAACTCCTCGTGCAGGATGCCCTTGGCGGCGGTCATCCACTGCACGTCGCCGGCGCCGATGATGCCGCCGCTGCCGGTGGAATCGCGGTGCTCCAGCTCGCCCTGGTAGACGATGGTCACGGTCTCGAAGCCGCGATGGGGGTGCTGGCCCACGCCACGGCGCTCGGTGGTCGGGCTGAACTCGGTGGGTGCGGCGTGATCGAGCAGCAGAAACGGGCTGATGTGCTGGCCCAGGTTGTCGTAGGAAAACAGCGTGCGAACCGGGAAACCATCGCCCACCCAATGTGCTCGGGGGCTGGTGTAGATACCGATGATGTTCTTCATGGCGGGCCTCGAAGGGGTGGATAAAAACCGATGCGCCACCTTAAAGCAGCGCCCCGGGGCGCACTAGACGGCAAAAATCAGTTACTGCGTTCCATGGAGAGGACGATGGTGCACGCACCGCCAGCTTCCGACCTGTGGCGGTTTTGACACTGGCCGATGAAATATTTCGAGCATAATATTCACCCCTCATCGTCCTGTCCGCTCCCAGAGGAAATGCCCATGCAAAGCCCATCCCGTGATGCCACCCTGGCCCAATGGATCGCCCAGGAGCAGGACATGCGCGCCCGCCTGGCCGGGCCCGGGAGCCTGAGCCTGGCCGAAGTCAGCGCGCTCTCGCCCAGTGAATTCTTCGAAGGCATCGGCAATGGCGAACTGCCCTCGCCGCCGATTGGCAGCCTGCTGGACTTTATCCCCATCGAATGGTCGGCCGGGATGTTCCTGTTCCAGGGCACACCGGATTCACGGCACTACAACCCCCTGGGCAGCGTGCACGGCGGCTACGCCGCGACCCTGCTCGACTCGTGCATGGGCTGCGCGATTCATACCCAACTGCAAAAGGGCCAGGGCTATACCACCCTCGACCTGCGCATCAGCTACGTCCGCGCCCTCACCGGCAGCAGCGGCCCGATCCGCGCCGAAGGCAAAGTCGTGCATCTGGGCCGCTCCACCGCCCTGGCCGAAGGGCGCATCTACGATGTGGATGGGCGCCTGTATGCCACGGGGTCGACCACCTGCATGATCTTGCAGCCGCGATGAAGACGGGCGGGCCACCAGGCTGCGCTGGCCATGACAGGCGCTGTGTACATCCGGAGTATCTCCGGCGTTATTGAGGGACTGCGCAGCCTAGCGGCAGTGGCTACAGGTGTGGGTCTGGGTGCGGGCGGGGGATGGATTCGTGCGTGGGGGGCAATATTGCTTTGCCCGACCTTGGGTTTTTCTTCGGGCGGCAGGTGCGGATACTCGGGGCATTCCCACCACACTTTCGGAGTTTCTTATGTCTGTACCCGCCTTTGGCCTTGGCACGTTTCGTTTACAGGGCCAGGTTGTGATCGATTCGGTGAGCACCGGCCTGGAGCTGGGTTACCGGGCAATCGATACCGCGCAGATTTATGACAACGAAGCCGAGGTCGGCGAGGCCATTGCCGCCAGTGGCATCGCCCGCGACCAGCTGTTTATCACCAGCAAGATCTGGGTCGCCCATTTCGCCGCCGACACACTGATCCCCAGCCTCAAGGAAAGCCTGCGCAAGCTGCAAACCGACTACCTGGACCTGACCCTGATCCATTGGCCCTCCCCCGATGACCAAGTGCCGGTCGAGGAATTCATGAGCGCGCTGCTGGAGGCCAAGCAACTGGGGCTGACCCGGCAGATCGGCATCTCCAATTTCACCATCGACCTGATGCAACAAGCGATCAAGGTCGTCGGCGCCGAGCAGATCGCCACCAACCAGATCGAGCTGCACCCCTACCTGCAAAACCGCAAGGTGGCGGAGTTCGCCCGCAGCCAGGGGATCCAGATCACGTCCTACATGACCCTGGCCTACGGTGAGGTGCTGAACGATCCGGTGATCCAGCAGATCGCCACGCAGCATCAGGCCACGCCGGCGCAGGTGACCCTGGCCTGGGCCATGCAGCTGGGTTATGCGGTGATTCCGTCATCGACCAAGCGCGCCAACCTGCAAAGCAACCTGGGCGCCTGTGACCTGCGCCTGACCGAGGACGACATGGCGCGCATTGCCGGCCTGGAACGCGCCCATCGCCTGACCAGCCCCGCCGGCCTGGCGCCACACTGGGACTGAACCAAACCCCAGGGTGCTGACGCAGGCCCTGGCCGTTTTCGCTGGCGCAGGTGGTTAAAAAGCGTGCAACTTGCGCTGGCTGTTGAGGCTGGCTTGCTCCAGAGAGGGGTCGACCCAGGCCATCAGGCGCTTCAGGCTTTCCCGGTCCGGCAGTTGCTGCTGGTTGAGCTGGATCTTCTGCTGACGGCGCGACAGCACCTGGGATTGCTCCAGGCGTTGCCCGTCGTAGATCAATGCGTGGTTGATCTGAGGGTTGTCCAGACAAAAGGACAGCAGATCGAACTGGGCCTGGCCCACAAACGCGGCACTGATGATCAACAGGTCGAACGGTTCACACCCGTACTCCACCAGGGTCAGCAACTCTTCCAGGTGGTGAACCGGGGCAATCCGGAAATAGCGCAGCTGGTTCAAGTCCCTTTCTATTTTCATGCGATTGAAGTGCTGCTCATCGGCAATCAGGACACGCAAGGTTTTATTCAACATTTTTTGTCAGACCGTGACGGTTAATTCAGCGGGATGAACGTTCTAGCTCCCTAGAGATCCGGGCAGAGGTTATGCAAGTCGATAGGGGTTTGCTGTAGGAACAATCTGAAAAGCGATATAGCAACCTCATACCCGCGGCCCCTTTCAAAGACCCGAAAATTTTACTTAGGTGCCACCCCGGCAAAACAAAAAGTCCAAGCGCCCAGTAGCAAGCGTCAAGTTTCAAGCTCCACGCGAGTTGGGGCTAGGGGCTGGGCGAGTGAATTGTCGCTTTGTTTTGTAAGGCTTTTCCTAGAGAATCCCAACGGTCATTTTTGGGTGCTGCGGGCTCTTGTTCTGTATCGGGTGGGTGGCTAGTCTCCGGGTGTCGCTGCACATCAGCGATCGGGTTTCGCAGCCCGAGCCAACCCTGGACGCACAGAGCTCACCATCTGATGCAGGCATGTTGTTATGCCTGTTCATCGTTTTTATGGCGGCTGTGCGCGGGAGACTTTCGAGTCTGCCGGGGTTCCTAGGGCCCGGTCTGCGAACCTGCGTACAGCTGCCACCCTCTTCGCTTCGCAGCGAAACGTGGCGGCTCCACCACCCTAGGAGCTGCACCCATGAAAAAACTCGTTCCCGATCCCCCCTCTTCCCTGACCGATGCACTCGGCAGCACCGCCAGCCGCGCTTTTGGCTGCCGCGATGCCCGGCAGCGTTCGCTGTTGGCGATTCGCGAAGGATTCAATGCTGAAGAGGCGCTAATCCAGGTGTCGCAACTGCTGTTGAGCGCCGAGGAAGTGTCGGATGAAATCAGCAGCGCCAGCGGCGTCGAGCGGGGCCTGATCTGGTCGATGATCCATTGCGTGGAAACCGCGCGGGCCATTGTCGACGCGCTGCTCGACGGGGCCAAGGTCAAGGCCGGCAACGTCCCCTGAGCGCTTGAATCGCGAACGGTGACGGCGTTTCACTCGGTGGTGCTCGGGCTCCAGAACGCCTGTTGCACCAGCGGCGAGGTCGACAGCCGCGCCACCAGGGCATCGAGTTCGTCACCGTCAACCGAGGTGGTGGCCAGGGTCGCTTCGATCTCCACCTCCTCGCTGCCAAAGGCATGCACGTCGACGTCGCTGGCCGGGTAGTTGCTGCGCTCAAGCTCGGCTTCCAGCAGCGCCAGCACCGCCTTTTGCCGCGCGCGCTGGGCGATGACGTAGACGATATTGGTGACCTCGGCGGAAATCACATCCAGCGGCTGGCGGTTGATGTTATTGACGATCGGCCGCAGCAGGGTGTTGGCCGCCAACACAAACAGGGTGCCGAGCAACGCCTCCAGAATCAGGTCGGCACCGGCGCACGCCCCGACACCCGCCGACGCCCAGAGCGTGGCCGCGGTATTGAGGCCGCGCACATTGCCCTCCTCGCGCATGATCACCCCGGCCCCGAGAAAGCCGATGCCCGACACCACATACGCCACCACCCGCACCGCACCCTCGGCGCCGCCCAGGCGGTTGGCCATGTCGACAAAAATCGCCGCCCCCACGGCCACCAGCACATTGGTGCGCAACCCGGCCGTGCGCTGGCGATACTGACGCTCGAAACCAATCAAGCCACCGAGAACAAACGCCGCGCTGAGGCTAACCAGGGTGTCGACCAACGAGGTCAGGTTGATGTTGTCGATGGCTTGCATGGGCAGGGTCCTTGTGCGAAATGGCAAAGCGGCGTGGGCCACTGTGCCAGGGGCAGATGAACATCTGTTGAAGGGCGGAGCCTGCGTCTATTGTGGCAAAGAAATGCACAAGCCCCTTTGTGGCGAGGGAGCTTGCTCCCGCTGGGCTGCGAAGCGGCCCCAAAACCGGGCGACAAGGTGTATCAGGCACTACTCAGTGAGCTGGTTTGGGAGGGCTGCGCCCTCCAGCGGGAGCAAGCTCCCTCGCCACAAAAACTGAAGCCTGCCCCAACCCTCTTGCCGCTTGCCGCTTACCGCTTACCGCTTACCGCTTACCGCTTACCGCTAAAAGCTCGCAGCTGCTCCCTCTTATTGCCAACCAAAGCGCCGTACATAGAAGCCCTTCACCGCCTGGGTAAGTGCCATGTACGCCAGCAATATCACCGGTAAAAACACAAAATACAGCGACGGCAGCGCCTGCAATTTGAAGTAGTGCGCCAGCGGGCCCATGGGCAGGAAGATGCCGACCGCCATGATGATCCCGGTCATCACCATCAGCGGCATGGCCGCGCGGCTTTGCAGGAACGGAATTTTCGGGGTGCGGATCATGTGCACGATCAGGGTCTGGGTCAGCAGCCCGACCACGAACCAGCCGGACTGGAACAGGGTCTGGTGGTCCGGGGTGTTGGCGTCGAACACGTACCACATCAGGGCAAAGGTGGTGATGTCGAAGATCGAGCTGATGGGCCCGAAAAACAACATGAAACGCCCGACGTCCGCCGGCTGCCAGCGCTGAGGTTTTTTCAGCATTTCTTCGTCGACGTTGTCGAAGGGAATGGCAATTTGCGAAATGTCGTACAGCAGGTTCTGCACCAGCAGGTGCATCGGCAACATCGGCAGAAACGGAATGAAGGCACTGGCCACCAGCACCGAGAACACGTTGCCGAAGTTCGAGCTGGCGGTCATTTTGATGTACTTGAGCATGTTGGCGAAGGTCCGGCGGCCTTCCAGCACGCCCTCCTCCAGCACCATCAGGCTTTTTTCCAGGAGGATGATATCGGCAGCCTCTTTGGCGATATCCACCGCGCTGTCCACCGAAATACCGATGTCGGCGGTGCGCAGGGCCGGGGCGTCGTTGATGCCGTCGCCCATAAAGCCCACCACATGCCCGTTGGCCTTGAGCAGGCGGACGATGCGCTCCTTGTGGGACGGGGTGAGTTTGGCGAAGACGTTGGTGGTTTCCACCGCCAGTGCCAGCTCGGTGTCACTCATGCGTTCGACGTCGTTGCCCAGCAGCAGGCCTTGCTGCTCCAGGCCGACCTCGCGGCAGATCTTGGCCGTGACCAGCTCGTTGTCGCCGGTCAGCACCTTGACCGCCACCCCATGCTCGGCCAGGGCCCGCAGCGCCGGGGCGGTGCTTTCCTTGGGCGGATCGAGAAAGGCCACGTAGCCGATCAGGGTCAGGTCCTGCTCATCGGCCAGGCTGTAGGTGTCGCGCCCCGGGGCCATGGCCCGCGCGGCCACGGCCACCACTCGCAGGCCTTCGCCGTTGAGCCCGGAAGTGACCTGACGGATCCGCGCCAGCAATTCATCGCTCAGGGTCTCTTCGGATTCGCCATGGCGCACCTTGTTGCACACCGCCAGTACCTCTTCCACCGCGCCCTTGCAGATCAGCAGGTGCGGATGTTCCTGCTCGGCCACCACCACCGACATGCGGCGGCGGGTGAAGTCGAACGGGATCTCATCGACCTTCTGGAAGGCGGTGCCGACTTGCAGTTCGCGGTGCACTTCGACGTGCTCCAGCACCGCCACGTCCAGCAGGTTTTTCAGGCCGGTCTGGTAGTAGCTGTTGAGGTAGGCCATTTCCAGCACGTCGTCGGACTCCAGGCCCCAGACATCAACGTGCCGGGCGAGGAAGATTTTGTCCTGGGTCAGGGTCCCGGTCTTGTCGGTGCACAGCACGTCCATGGCGCCGAAGTTCTGGATCGCGTCCAGGCGCTTGACGATGACTTTCTTGCGCGACAGAAACACCGCGCCCTTGGCCAGGGTCGAGGTGACGATCATCGGCAGCATTTCCGGGGTCAGGCCCACGGCGATGGAAAGCGCGAACAGCAGCGCCTGCATCCAGTCGCCCTTGGTGAAGCCATTGATGAACAGCACCAGCGGCGCCATCACGAACATGAAGCGGATCAGCAGCCAGCTGACTTTATTGACCCCGGTCTGGAACGAAGTGGGCGCGCGATCGGTGGCGCCGACGCGCTGGGCCAGGGCGCCGAAATAGGTGCTGTTGCCGGTGGTGAGGATCAGCGCGGTGGCGGAACCTGAGACCACGTTGGTGCCCATGAACAGGATGTTGTCCAGGTCCAAGGGGTTGCTGGTGCCTTCGTCCTGCTGGCGTGGGAATTTTTCCACCGGCATCGATTCGCCGGTCATTGCCGCCTGGCTGACAAACAGGTCCTTGGCGCTGAGTACCCGGCAATCGGCGGGAATCATGTCGCCCGCCGAGAGCACGATCAGGTCGCCTGGCACCAGTTGCTTGATCGGCAGCTCGAAGGTCCGCGCCCCGCGGTTGGCCAGGGTCGCGCTGGGCAGGCGCGCCGCCGGTATCGCGGCGTCGGGGCTGAAGTCGCGGCGGATTACGGTGGCGGTGTTGCTGACCATGGCTTTCAAGGCATCGGCGGCCTTGTTCGACTTGGCCTCCTGCCAGAACCGCAGCAGGGTCGAAAGCACCACCATGGAGAAAATCACCGTGGCGGCCTTCATGTCTTCGGTCAGCCAGGAGATGACCGCCAGCAGGGTCAGCAGCAGGTTGAACGGGTTTTTATAGCAGTGCCACAGGTGCACCCACCACGGCAGGGGCTGCTCGTGCTCGACCTCGTTGAGGCCATGCCGGGCCTGCAGGCTGTCGGCCTCTTCCTGGCTCAGGCCGTCGGTGTGGCTGCCGAGGCTGTCGAGCAGGGTGGTGGCATCGCTGTTGGCCGCGCCGACCAGAGTTTGCGCGAGCGTCGGCGGCACTTCCCGGCTGACGCTGGCGTCGCTGAAGCTTTCCAGCAGCGCCAGGCGGCGAAAATGCCGGGAGAAATGCCGGGTCCGCAGAAAGCCGGCGAAAAACTCTTTCAACAGAGTGAGGTTCATGGTCGTGCCCCTAGCGGTCAGCGCAGGGAAAACCTTTGGCAGGCACGGCCACACCCCACTGGAACGACGCCCAGGCAGTTGCGGCCCGCAGGATTGAACCTGCGCGTCCGTGGCACGAGTCAGGCTTGGGGCCTGGCATCACGCACTGTTCAGAGTCGTTGAGAGAGACATCGAAGCGCGGCCGGAGCTGGCCGCGATCGGGGTGCCGCTTCTCGCTACACGGCGAGACAACGGCACAAGAAGCTGCGCGTTATCGAGCCGAGAATGCGCCGGTTATCGCAACCGGCCGACTACTGTCACTCGAACAAGTCCCCACTCCGGGTCTCCGCTATTGATGAAATCGCGCGCAGCTTACGCCGCGATATTTCGAGAGTAAATCAATAGTCGGAGTCTGATATTGCAATCAGATAGTTCTTCAGGGGAGGTTCAGGAAGAGAGGGACAAACAGCAAAATCGATCACCTATCGCGCGCGAAAAGCAGTCCTGTGGCGAGGGGGCTTGCTCCCGCTGGAGGGCAAAGCCCTCCCAAATGTTCCACTGCAATCGGTGCTAAAAACCCCCAGTACTTCAGCCCCCTGGTGGCTCGCACTGGGGGGCCGCCGACGCTCCAGGGCGGCGCATGCCCAACACCGCAATACCGCGTTTGTCAGGCACACCGCACACCCCTTGTTTGCGACCGCTGCGCGGTCGAGCGGGAGCAAGCGCCCTCACCACAAGACCTCTGAGCCTGTTCGCTGCAGCCGATCAGCTCGCGGTGGCCAGCAACACATCCCTGACCGAACGGCTATGGCCACGGCTCTTGCCATGTTCATACAGGGAGCCGGCGATTTCCTCGGCGCGGATCGGCAGGATCGACAGCAGCGTGTCGCTCAAGCCGTGGCTGGCCTGGCTGAAGCCCTGCATATAGATGCCGGCCTTGCAGCGCTCATCGGTGAGCACGCGGTAGTTGCGGTCGACCTCGAACTCGCCCAGGTACTCCTGCAACGGGGCCAGCAGTTGACGGTGCATCTGCCGCTCGTAGCCGGTGGCCAGGACCACGGCGTCGTAGTGCTGCACCGAACGTTCGCCGGTGGCGTTGTTGCGCAGCACCAGTTCCACGCCCTGGGCGCTGGCAGTGGCTTGCTCGACGGTGGTCAGAGTGCGGAAGGCGTGGCGGGCGACCCCGGAGACTTTCTGCCGGTAGAAGATGCCGTAGATGCGTTCGATCAGGTCGATGTCGACCACCGAGTAGTTGGTGTTGTGGTACTCGTTGACCAGGCGCTCACGCTCGCTGCTGGCCTGCTGGAACACCAGGTCGGTGAATTCCGGCGAGAACACTTCGTTGACGAACGGGCTGTCGTCGGCCGGCTTGAGCGCCGAGCCGCGAATGATCATGTCCACCTGCACCGACGGGAAGCTGTCGTTGAGGTCGATAAAGGCCTCGGCCGCGCTCTGCCCGCCACCGATGATCGCGATCTTCATCGGCTGGCCGGCAACACACGGCTGCTCGGCCATGCGCGCCAGGTACTGGGAATGGTGGAACACCCGAGGGTCATCCTTGAGCGCCTGGAAGGTTTCGGGGATCCGCGGCGTGCCGCCGGCGCTGACCACCACCGAACGGGTGGTGCGCACCTGCTCCTGGCCCTGGGCATCACGGGAAATCACCCGCAGGGCTTCAACCTGCTGGTTGTGCAGCACCGGCTCGATGGCCAGCACGTCTTCGCCGTAGCGGCTCTGGCCCTGGAAGTGCGAGGCCACCCAGCGCAGGTAATCGTTGAACTCCATGCGGCACGGGTAAAAGGTGCCGAGGTTGATGAAATCCACCAGGCGCCCGTGGTGCTTGAGGTAATTGACAAAGGAGTAGGGGCTGGTGGGGTTGCGCAGGGTCACCAGGTCCTTGAGGAACGAGATCTGCAACTCGCTCTGGGTGACCAGGGTGTTGCCGTGCCAGCGGTAGTCCAGTTGCTTGTCGAGAAACAACGCGTCCAGCGGACCTTGAACCTGGCCACGCTCCTCCAGGGCAATGGCCAGCGCCAGGTTCGAGGGGCCGAAACCAATACCAATCAAGTCGTGAACGGTGGCCGATGCAATTGCCTGTGTCATTTCCAGTGTCCTCTGGATAAGCCCCTCAACGCGGGGAGAAAGCGACGGTGACCTGGTCGGCCCATGGCAAGACAGCAGGTCGTCTGTTGAGTAGGAACGAGGACAATGAAAAAAAATTTAACCCAGGGGGATCAGTGGGTGTCCCACTGACGCGCACGAGCACGACAATGCTTCATGGCGTTGACGATGTGTTTTTCCACCAGGCTGCGGGAGATTCCCAGGCGCTCGGCGATTTCCGGGTGCGACAGGCCTTCGAGCTTGCGCAGCAGGAAACTGTCGCGGCACAGGGGCGGCAACTCGGCCAGGGCGCGTTGCAGCATGTCCAGGCGCTGGCTGTGGTCCATACCGGTTTGCGGCGAGGGGCTGAAAAAACGCTCTTCGTTGTCGAGCACTTCCAAGGGCTCGGACTGACGCAGCGCGCTGCGCCGATGGCCGTCGATCACCAGGTTCAGCGCGGTGCGGTAGAGAAAGGCACGTGGCTGCTCGATGGGGGTGTCGCTGGCGCGTTCCAGCACCCGCACATACGCGTCATGCACCACATCTTCGGCCACCTGGCGGTTGCCGAGCTTGGCGTTGAGGAAACTCACCAGCTCGCGATAGTAGTTTTCCAACATGACTCCCGCCCCCGAAAAACGAGGGACTTTTGTCCTTGAGTACGACGCTCCGCCAGGGCTTGTGCAGGGCATCAGAATGATGGCAGCTTATAAGCAACGCAATTTATAGTAATTCTCATATAGATTTAAAGCGCTAACGCTGTGCCCGACGTTTATTTTGTGAATCCATACCTGTAACCCTATGTTTCCGGGCTTAAATCCGCTCCGCCGAACTTCGTATACTTGACAGCCCCCGTGTCTGCCGACCCTTCCGGCAGCGTCCAGCGGCGCCCCAGCTCGGGCAACACCTGGACCACGGGCCGATTTTTCCATTGGCCGGAACCCTGCATGAAACGTCCCCGTCATACCCGACGCGCACTGCTTGTAGCACTTTGTCTGATCCCCGTTATTGCCGTTGCCGCCTGGCAGATCCTGCCCGCTGGGCGAGATCAATTTGCCACCGTACAGGTCAGCCGGGGTGACATCGAAAGCAGCGTGACCGCCCTCGGCACCTTGCAGCCCAGGCGTTATGTGGACGTCGGCGCCCAGGCCTCCGGGCAGATCCGCAAGATCCATGTCGAGGCCGGCGACCTGGTCAAGGAAGGCCAGTTGCTGGTGGAAATCGACCCCGCCACGCAACAGGCCAAGCTCGACGCCAGCCGTTTCTCCATCGAAAACCTGCAAGCCCAACTGCAGGAACAGCGCGCCCAGCACCAGTTGGCCGAGCAGAAGTTCCGGCGCCAGCAAAACCTCGCCGCCGGCGGCGCCACCCGTGAAGAAGACGTGCAGACCGCCCAGGCCGAACTCAAGGCCACCCAGGCGCGGATCGACATGTTCAAGGCGCAGATCCGCCAGGCCCAGGCCAGCCTGCGCAGCGACCAGGCCGAGCTTGGCTACACACGGATTTATGCGCCCATGGACGGCACCGTGGTCGCGGTGGACGCCCGCGAAGGCCAGACCCTCAACGCCCAGCAGCAGACGCCGCTGATCCTGCGGATCGCCAAGCTGTCGCCGATGACGGTGTGGGCCGAGGTGTCGGAAGCCGATATCGGCCACGTCAAGCCGGGCATGACCGCCTACTTCACCACCCTGAGCGGTGGCAACCGGCGCTGGACCAGCACCGTGCGCCAGATCCTGCCGATCCCGCCCAAGCCACTGAACGAAACCGCCCAGGGTGGCGGCAGCCCCAACAGTTCGAGCAAAAGTGGCAGTGGCCGGGTGGTGCTCTACACCGTGCTGCTGGATGTGGATAACAACGACAACGCGCTGATGGCGGAAATGACCACCCAGGTGTTCTTTGTCTCCAGCCAGGCACAGAACGTCTTGACCGCCCCCATTGCTGCCCTGCAGGGCAGCACCGCCGCCGACCGGCAGATCGCCCGGGTAGTGGCGAAAAACGGCGCCATCGAGGAGCGTGAAGTCCGGGTCGGCATCAGCGACCGCCTGCGGATTCAGGTGCTGGACGGCCTGAACGAAGGCGATCACCTGCTGATCGGTCCGGCCGAAGCCAGCGGAGGTTGAATGTTGACCCCGCTGATCGACCTCAGGAACATCCGCAAATCCTACGGCGGTGGCGACACGCCGCAAGTTGATGTCCTGCGCGGGATCGACCTGTCGATCCACGCCGGCGAATTCGTGGCCATCGTCGGCGCTTCCGGCTCCGGCAAATCGACGCTGATGAATATCCTCGGCTGCCTGGATCGCCCGACGTCCGGCGAGTACCGCTTCGCTGGCGAAGACGTGGCACAACTGGGGAGCGACGAGTTGGCCTGGCTGCGCCGCGAGGCCTTCGGCTTCGTGTTCCAGGGTTACCACCTGATCCCCTCGGCATCGGCCCAGGAAAACGTCGAGATGCCGGCGATCTACGCCGGCACCCCCGCCGCCGAGCGCCATGCCCGCGCCGCTGCCCTGCTCGAACGCCTGGGCCTGGCCAGCCGCACCGGCAACCGTCCGCACCAGCTCTCCGGCGGCCAGCAGCAACGGGTGTCGATTGCCCGGGCGCTGATGAACGGCGGCCATATCATCCTCGCCGACGAACCCACCGGCGCCCTCGACAGCCACAGCGGCACCGAGGTCATGGCCCTGCTCGACGAGCTGGCCGACCAGGGCCACGTGGTGATCCTGATCACCCACGACCGCGAAGTCGCCGCCCGCGCCAAGCGCATCATTGAAATCCGCGACGGCGAAATCATCAGCGACACCGCCGACCGCCAACCGGGCGTCCAGGCCAGCGCCAACAGCGGCGCCCTGCAAGCGGTGGACCTGCGCCAGCGCCTGGCCGACGGCAGCGAACACAACGGCGCCTGGAAAGGCGAACTGGTGGACGCAGTGCAAGCGGCCTGGCGGGTGATGTGGGTCAACCGCTTCCGCACCGCCCTGACCCTGCTCGGGATCGTGATCGGCGTGGCCTCGGTGGTGGTGATGCTGGCGGTGGGCGAAGGCAGCAAGCGCCAGGTCATGGCGCAGATGGGGGCGTTTGGTTCGAACATCATTTACCTCAACGGCATCTCCCCCAGCCCCCGGGCACCGCTTGGCGTGGTCAGCCTCGACGACGTCCGCGCTCTGGCGAGCCTGCCCCAGGTGAAAATGATCATGCCGGTCAACGGTGACGACGCCAATATCCGCTTCGGCAATGTCGACTACGAGGTCTATACCGGAGGCAGCAACACGCTGTTCCCCGAGATTTTCAACTGGCCGGTGGTGGAAGGCAGTTTCTTCTCCGAAGCCGACGAAGCCAGCGCCGCGGCGGTGGCGGTGATCGGCGAAAAGGTCAGGGAAAAGTTCTTCACCGGCATCAACCCCATCGGCCAGTACATCCTGGTCGAGAACGTGCCGTTCCAGGTCATCGGCGTATTGGCCGGCAAGGGCGCCAGTTCAGGAGAAAAGGACAGCGATATCCGGGTGATGATTCCCTACTCGGCGGCCAACATTCGTCTGTTCAGCTCTCCCAACCCGATGTACGTGGTGATCGCCGCCGCCGATGCGAAAAAGGTCAAGGAAACCGAAAAGGCCATCGATGAACTGATGCTCAAGCTGCACAAAGGCCAGCGTGACTTCGTCCTGACCAACAATGCGGCGATGATCCAGGCCGAAGCCCGGACCCAGAACACTCTGTCGCTGATGCTCGGTGCCATCGCCGCGATTTCCCTGCTGGTGGGCGGTATCGGGGTGATGAACATCATGCTGATGACCGTGCGTGAACGGACCCGGGAGATCGGTATCCGCATGGCCACCGGCGCCCGTCAGCGAGACATCCTGCGCCAGTTCCTCACCGAGGCGGTGATGCTCTCGGTGGTGGGCGGCCTGACCGGTATCGTCCTGGCCATGCTGTTGGGCGGCTTGCTGATCGTGGGTGATGTGGCCGTGGCCTTTTCCCTGCCGGCCGTGCTGGGCGCCTTTGGCTGCGCCCTGGTCACCGGGGTTATTTTCGGCTTCATGCCGGCTCGCAAAGCTGCCCGGCTTGATCCGGTCACAGCCCTTACCAGTGAATGACCATTCTATGAAAGCGCAATTGACCCTACTGGCCGCCAGCCTGCTGCTGGTGGCCTGCGGCGGCACCGCCCCGCGTCCGGAGAGCGGCCTGCAGGCGCAGGCTTCGTGGGATTCGTCGACCGACGTCACCACCCAGCGCAGCAACCAGCAGTGGTGGACCCAGTTCGCCAGCCCCGACCTCGATCGCCTGATCGAACAGGCCCGAGGCGGCAGCTACGACCTGGCGGCCGCCATCGCCCGCGTCCGCCAGGCCCAGGCCAGCGCCGTGGTAGCGGGCGCACCGCTGCTTCCGGAGATCAAGGGCGGGCTGAATGCCAATCGGCAGAAACTGTTGCGAGGCAACGGCTACAGCCAGCTGGATGCCGACAGCGACAACAAGGCCGTGGACTATTTCGACGCCAGCCTGAGCGCCAGCTACGAAATCGACTTCTGGGGCGGCAAACGTGCCGCCCGCGACAGCGCCGTTGAAGGCGTGCGTGCCAGCGAATTCGACCAGGCCACCGTGGAGCTGACCCTGCTCAGCGGTGTCGCCAACAGTTACACCCAGGCCCTGGCCCTGGGCGAACAGCAACGGATTGCCGAACTGAATCTGGCCAACGCCCAAAGCGTGCTGAGGCTGGTGCAGACCCGCTACGACTCGGGCTCCACCACCGCCCTGGAACTGGCCCAGCAAAAAAGCCTGGTGGCCGCCCAGCAGCAACAGTTGCCGCTGTTCAGGCAACAGGCTGCGGAGGCGATGATCACCCTCGCCGCCCTGCTCGGCCAGCCCGTGCAGGCCTTGCAACTGGGCCCGCAATCCTTCGCCGAGCTGCGCTGGCCGGAGATTGCCGCCGGCGTGCCCAGCGAGCTGCTGCAGCGACGCCCGGACATTGCCGGGGCCGAAGCCCGACTGGCCGCCGCCCAGGCCGATGTCAGCGTGGCCCGCGCCGCCATGCTGCCCAGCGTGACCCTGACGGCCAACCTGGGATCGGGGGCCAACAGTGCCGGGGATATCCTGCGCAGCCCGTTCTATAACCTCACCGCCGGCCTGGTGGCCCCGATCTTCAACAACGGCCGCCTGAGCGCCGAGCGCGACAAGGCCAAGGCGCGCCAGGAGGAGTTGCTGGAGACTTACCGCGGCACGATCATCAACGGCTTTGCCGATGTCGAGAAAGCCCTGAACAGCATCAGCGGCGTCGACCAGCGCCGGCAGTGGCAGGACGAAGAACTGAACCAGGCGCAGATCGCCTTCCGGATTGCGCAAAGCCGCTACCAGGCCGGGGCGGTCGACCTGCTGACCGTCCTCGAGACGCAACGCACCCTCTACGCCGCCCAGGACCTCAACGTGCAACTGCGCCTGTTGCGCCTGCAAGCCAGCATCGCCCTCTACAAAGCCCTGGGCGGCGGCTGGCAAACCCTGTAGCCGCTGCCGAGCCCGCCGCCTCCCGGGCTCGACGGCGGCTACAGCGGTGTTAATCCCGGAGGTGGGCGCCATCAAGCAGTGCTTCCACCACCGCCCGGGCCATTTCCACCGAGTGCACCATGGCCCAGATCAGCCCGCGTTCGATGCCGCTGGCGCGTTCGGTGATTTCATCGGACACCTCTTCGGCACATTTCAGCAGCAGCGCGACGTGCATCAGCGCGTCTTCGGCGTTGACTCCGGGCTGCACGGCAAATAGCGCATGGCCCTTGGCATCACGCAGACCAAAAGGGCGAGGCCGGGTGTCTTTCAAGGCGTGGAGCAGGTGGGCGTTGGCGCGATCCAGTTCCGGGTTGCGGCGTCGTTGTTGAGGTGGATCGGGGACGAGCTTTTTCATGAGATTGGTTCCTTTAAGTGTTAAGGAACTGCCAGATCTCACTTCCACATGAGAAGGAGGCAGCCGTACGTGGGTGTGGAAGACCGGCTTAAAGGACCCGGCGCACCCGAAGGTGCCCCACGTACAACCGCCATAAAACGAGATCACCGGCGCTGAGAATCACCGATGTTCGAATGAGACGAATTGCACGTTCCTCTGAGCCAGACTTCCACATCCGGGCCGCTGTTTTTGCAGCGACGGCTGAAGACTGCCTGAGGCCAGAAGAGGGTACAAGCCGCTCAAAGGCGTTTTGGATTCTCTAGGAAATGCCCTACAAAACAAAGCGAAACCTCTTCAGGACTCAGCGCTATACGGCCCTGGCACCTATGGCGAGTGTCGAGGCTGCGCTGGCCGAAATGGGCGCCGCAAGGGTGTCAGGCAGATTAGAGTCACCTGGAAAGGACAGCGCAGCCTTCGGCAGCAACTACGCAGGCGTGACCTTGAGGTGGCGCGCGTACCAGGGGCGTTGCGGGACTTTGCGGAACAGCTGGGCAAGCCGGTCCTTGTCGCTGCCGAAGGTGATGCGCAGCGCCAGTTTCATGGTCTCAGGGTCCATCTCCATCGACTTGCCTGCCTGCAACCCCGGCGTGGTGCTGCACCCATGGGTCACCGGCCCCAGCCACGGGTCACCGACCTCGACCCAGCGCCCCTGGGCGAACCAGGGCACACCGTTGACTTCCAGCCGCGCCACTTCACCCGGATGAAAACGCTCATGGGCCCGGAACCAGTCCTCGATACGGTCATCGATCCAGCCATGGAAATACCAGAACACCGGGTTCACATGGGAGGAGAACGGGTCGCCGAGAAAATCGTTTTCCGGCTCGAACCAGCGCGCGGCGAAATCGTCCGGATTGCGCGCCTTGGGCACCGGCGCGCCGTTGGACGGGTCACGCGGCACCGAGGCCCAGCGCATGTGCAGCCAATCGTGCAGGCCCAGTTCGACCTCAGAGCCGAACTGACCCAGGGTCAATTTCGCCAGATAGGCCGGGTCACGGTATTGCGACTCCCAGACCTGGAAGTTGCTGTTGTAGGTCTCGGCACTCTTGATGTCACTGACCCACTGCGTGTACTCGGCATCGTCTTCAGCCAGCCAGGTCGGCGGCAAGGCATAACCATCGTGATTGTCGAAGTAGCGCGCGAAACCCGCGCGGTCGCGCAGCAGTTCCGGCTGCGGCATCGGGAAGCGGCGCCAGGACGGCAGAGGCTGCAGGGAACGAGCAGTGCCGAGCATGTGCCGATGCATGAAAAAGAAATCAATCCCGGACCCGTTGCGATCCTTGCGCAGGCCACGAGCGTCACGCTCCTGGTCCCGTGGCCCAGGTTGCCAGCCAATGCCGCGCAGGCCATTGCGACGCTCTTCGGACAGCTCATGCCATTGATCCCGGGAGGCATGCCACAGCTGGTGAAACAGACGGTGTTCGGGTGACACCAGCCAGGCCAGCAAGGCCGGCTGCAAGCCGATCCGCTCACGGGCCTCGGGAAACACCTGCTTGACCGCAATGAAACGGTTGTCCTGTTCCAGCAAGGCCAGGGGCCGATCCAGGCTCAGCACTCGCCCGCTAAGGGTGCCACTGCCGGCATTGCCGAAACTGGCCCAGACCTCATCCAGCACCATGCGAAATTCATAGCTGGGTGCCCCGTCCACCGCGTTCGGGTCGATCAGGCGCCAGCTCAGTTGAGCGGGATCGGCCGGCGCCAGGTCGCCCAGCACCTGAAAACGAGGCTCGTCTTCACCACGCAGGCGCTGCGCCGTATCGAGGTAGCCACGCAGGCCGCGTCCGCGCGGGGCAATGTCGAGAAACAGCTCCAGGCCTTCTTGAGGAAGGCCTTGCAGCCCGGCATCGCGACCTTCGAAGCGCAGGCTCCAGACGCCGCGCAAGGTGTCCGCCAACTGGCGCCCGGCCGTGTCCGGCAGGTCGACGCTGGCCTCCCCCGGGGTCACGGGTTCATCGACCCGGGTCAATTCACGATGGGCAAAGTATGCCGCGGGCACGGCAGCGCCCGTCAGTGCCAAACCGGCTATGAAGCCTCGTCGAGAAATCGTCATCGCCCTACCTGTGTCAGCCATGAAGCAGGCTTTATCCAAGCTAGAACGTTGAGTTGGCGAACAAATTTAGGGCGTCGGCGCCGGTACGCCGATGCCCAGTAAATTTGTCCGGCCATCGCTCGTTCTTCCCAGATAGCAAAGGCCCCATGCACCCGCACCTCAACGGCGAACCTGACTGAGATGGCAATGAAAAAACCGCGTTCGAAGAAGGCTCTTTATATCGGCCTGCCTCTGGCCCTGGCTGTGTCCATCGGTGCCGGCTTCCTGGCCTGGAACTACCTGTGGAAGGACAACCCCGGTTACCCGCTCAAAGTGATGCACCAGGCGAGCGAGTTGCAGGAGCGGATCATTTCCTTTGATAGCCATATCTCCATCCCGTTGGACTTCGGCGCCGAAGGCAACGAAGTCGACAAGGACGGCTCGGGGCAGTTCGACCTGGTCAAGGCCAACCGTGGACGCCTCTCCGGCGCAGCCCTGACCATCTTCGGCTGGCCGGAAATGTGGAATGGGCCCAATGCGCCACACCGCCCGACTCCAGGTTTTGTCGACGAAGCCCGCAACCAGCAGGAGATTCGCTACAAGATCATTTCCGGCATGGTCCGCGACTTCCCCAACCAGGTGGCCATCGCCTATACCCCGGACGATTTCCGCCGCCTGCACGGCGAAGGCAAGTTCGCGATTTTCATCAGCATGCTCAATGCCTACCCCTTGGGTAATGACCTGAACCTGCTGGACCAATGGGCCGCGCGCGGCATGCGCATGTTCGGCTTCAGCTATGTCGGCAACAACGACTGGGCCGACTCTTCGCGGCCCCTGCCCTTCTTCAACGACTCGCCGGACGCCCTCAACGGCCTGTCTGCCATCGGCCAGCAGGCGGTGCACCGGCTCAATGATCTGGGGGTAATCATCGACGTCTCGCAGATGTCGACCAAGGCCCTGGAGCAGGTAATCCAGCTCAGCCGCAGCCCGATCATCGCCTCGCACTCGGCGCCACGGGCCCTGGTGGATATCCCGCGCAACCTCAGCGATCACGAGCTGCAACTGATCAAGGACAACGGCGGGGTGGTGCAGATTGTCGGTTTCCCGGCCTACCTGAAGCCCCTGAGCCAGCCGACCCGAGACAAGCTCAACGCCTTGCGCGCGCGCTTCGACCTGCAGCCCCTGCCCAACCTGGCCTTTGCCCTGATGCCCGGGGACCCGATCATTACCGTCTGGCCCGAGCAGCGCTTCGGCGAGTACGCCAATGCGCTCTACGCCATTCTCGAAGAAGAGCCCAAGGCCACGCTCAAGGACCTGGGGGACGCCATTGACTACGCAGTGAAGAAGATCGGCATCGACCATGTCGGCATCAGCTCGGACTTCAACGAAGGCGGCGGCGTGCAAGGCTGGAAGGATGTCAGCGAAATCCGCAATGTCACCGCCGAGCTGATCACTCGCGGCTACTCCGAAGCCGACATCGCCAAACTCTGGGGCGGCAACTTCCTGCGCGTGTGGGATCAGGTGCAAAAAGCCGCCAAACCCATCAAGCCTTCCGCCGAGTAGATCGCGCCCATGACTGACCGTAGAACTTTCCTCAAGCAGGCCGGCATTCTGGCTGCCAGCCTGCCTCTGGGCGCCAGCCTGGGTGCTCCCGCCCTGGCCGCCACCCTGCCGGGCCTGCCCCGGGACAAATGGGCACAACTGCGCCAGCTGTTTTTGCTGGACCCCGACTACATCCATTTTTCCAACTTCCTGATCGCCTCGCACCCCAAGCCGGTGCGCGACGCCATCGAGCAGCACCGCGCCTGGCTTGACCGCAACCCCGGCCTGGCCATGGACTGGGACCGCGAAGAAACCTGGAAGCACGAAGCCGAAGTGCGCCTCTGGGCCGGCCGCTACCTGCAAGCCAAGCCAGGCCAGATCGCCCTGACCGCCAGCACCACCGAAGGCCTGGCCATGGTCTACGGCGGCGTCCATGTGCGGCCGGACCAGGAGATCCTGACCACCGAGCACGAACACTACTCAACCCAGTGCGTGCTCGAGTACCGCACCCGCAAGGAAGGCACCCAGGTCCGCCAGATCAGGCTGTTCAAGGACCCACACCAGGTGTCGACGGACGAGGTCATCGCCTCGATTGCCCGCAGTATCCGGCCCAATACCCGAGTGCTGGGGATGACCTGGGTGCAGTCGGGCAGCGGGGTCAAACTGCCCGTCGGTGAGATCGGCAAGCTGGTGGCCGAGCACAACCGCGAGCGCGACGACAAGGACCGCATCCTCTACGTGATCGATGGCGTGCATGGCTTTGGCGTCGAAGACCTGAGTTTTCCCGATATGCACTGCGACTTCTTTATCGCCGGCACCCACAAGTGGATGTTCGGCCCGCGCGGCACGGGCCTGGTCTGCGCCCGCTCGGAAGAGGTCAAGGACATCACCCCGACCATGCCGACCTTCTCCGAAGACAACAATTTCGCCACTTCGATGTCCCCTGGCGGCTATCACGCCTTTGAGCATCGCTGGGCACTGAGCAAGGCCTTCGAACTGCATCTGCAACTGGGCAAGGCCGAGGTCCAGGCACGGATCCATGAACTCAACAGCTACCTCAAAAAGCGCCTGCTGGAGCACCCCTCCATCGAGCTGGTCACGCCCCTGAGCCCCGAGTACTCGGCCGGCTTCACTTTCTTCCGGGTCAAGGGCCAGGACAGCGACAAGGTCGCGGCCTACCTGATGCAGAACCGCGTGGTCGCCGATGCCGTTGATCGCGACGTCGGCCCGGTGATCCGGACCGCTCCGGGCCTGCTCAACACCGAGGCCGAAGTCGACCGTTTCATGACCCTGCTCAGCCAAAAGCTCTGAATCCTGCGCCCCTTTCACTGGAGACCCACGATGCCCCGCTTCCCGCTACCCGCGCTGCGCGCCGCCTTCTCACTGCCCGCCCTGGCCCTGGCCGCACTGCTCGGCACCCTGCTGCCGAGCGCCGCCGAGGCCGCCGCGCCGCCCGTACCCGGCCAGGTGTTCAAGGACTGCCGGGACTGCCCGGAAATGGTCGTGCTGCCCAGCGGCAGTTTCATCATGGGCACCCCGGATGACGAAGTCGGGCGCCAGCCTGACGAAGGCCCGATGCATGAAGTGACCTTCAGCAAGCCTTTCGCCCTCAGCCGCTTCACCGTGACCGCCGGCGAATGGGCAGTCTACCTGCGCGAAAGCGGCTACACGATGCCTGACGGAGACGCCCGCCCCGGTCGCGAATGCATTGCCGGCAAGCCACGCTACCCGGTGTCGCCGCGCCAGCCGGCGGTGTGCCTGACCTGGCACGAGGCACAGAGCTACATCGCCTGGCTGTCGAAGAAAACCGGCAAGGCCTATCGCATGCCCAGTGAATCGGTGCGTGAATACGCGGCCCGGGCGGGCAGCAAGGGGCCCTTCCCCTTCCCGTTCGATGAGGGCAAGGAATACAGCATCGCCAAACACGCCAACACCTACGGCCCCGAAGACGGCTTCAGCTACACCGCCCCCGTTGGCAGCTTCCCGCCCAACGCCTTTGGCCTGTATGACATGCACGGCAATGTCTACGAATGGCTGGCGGATATCATCCACGAAAACTATGTCGGCGCCCCCACCGATGGCAGTGCCTGGACCGACCAGCCCAACCCCGATGACGACTGCGACTACCGGGCCATGCGCGGCAATGACTGGACCGAAGCCCCGATCTTTTCCCGCTCCGGCAACCGCAACGATCGCTGTTCGAAAACCGCTGGTGACTGGCTGGGGTTTCGCGTGATGCGCGATCTGTAAGTCACCCAGACCGGGGAGCGCCGGCCCGTCGAGGGACCTGGCAGGCCGCGCCCGCCGCACATCGAACCGACTGCACACTGTCACGCAACGAGGGCTAAATCCCCCTCCCCCGAACTCGTCCTCTTACAGACAGCTCGCCAGGCGCACCCAAGCCTCGACGCGGGCTTCCACTCGCCCTTAGCACGTAGTCACGTCGCGACCGAGGTAGTTTCATGACCGCAGCACCCCGTAGCGCCATTCGCGAACTCTTGAGCCTGCTCAAGCCCTATCGTCCTATCGTGATCTCTTCCATTATGCTGGGCATCGTCGGCGGGCTGAGCGTCACGGCGCTGCTGGCCACGGTCAACCAGGGCCTGCACAACGCCGACGGCATGAGCAAAGGCGTGGTCCTGGCCTTTGCCGGCCTGTGCGCCCTGGCCTTGCTCAGCACCATTGCCGCCGATATCGGCACCAACTTCGTCGGCCAGAAGATCATTGCCAAGCTGCGCAAGGACCTGGGCGCCAAGGTCCTGGCGGCGCCCATCGAGCAGATCGAACGCTATCGCACCCACCGCCTGATTCCGGTACTGACCCATGACGTCGACACCATCAGCGACTTCGCCTTCGCCTTCGCCCCCCTGGCCATTTCCCTGACCGTGGTGATCGGCTGCCTGGGGTATCTGGCGGTGCTGTCGTGGCCGATCTTCCTCATGACGCTGATCGCCATCGGCGTCGGCTCGGCGGTGCAATATGTGGCGCAGACCAAGGGCGTCAAAGGTTTCTACGCCGCACGGGAAGCCGAGGACAACCTGCAAAAGCACTACCAGGCCATCGCCGAGGGCGCCAAGGAACTGCGCATCCACCGCCCTCGCCGGCATGCCATGTTCACCCGCAATATCCAGGGCACTGCCGATCACATCTGCGATACCCATATCCGTTCGATCAACATTTTCGTGATCGCCAAGAGCCTGGGTTCGATGCTGTTCTTCGTGGTGATCGGCCTGGCGCTGGCCCTGCAATCGCTGTGGCCGGCGGCCGATCCGGCGGTCATGAGCGGCTTCGTGCTGGTGCTGCTGTACATGAAAGGCCCGCTGGAGAACCTGATCGGCAACATCCCGATCATCAGCCGGGCGCAGGTGGCCTTCCGCCGCATTGCCGACCTTTCCGAACGCTTCTCGTCGCCGGAGCCGCACCTGCTGCTGAGTGCGGCCGAACACCCCGCGACGCCGCTCAAGCGCCTTGAACTGCGCGACGTGCAATACGCCTTCCCCCCGGTGGAAGGCAGCGTCCCGTTCAAGCTGGGCCCGGTCAACCTCTGCATCGAGCCGGGGGAAATTCTGTTTATCGTCGGCGAAAACGGCTGCGGCAAGACCACCCTGATCAAACTCCTGCTGGGCCTCTACACCCCGCAACAGGGCCAGGTCCTGCTCAACGGCAAGACGGTCGACGCCCAGGGCCTGGACGACTACCGCCAGCTGTTCACCACCATCTTTGCCGACTACTACCTGTTCGACGAACTGGTGCAGAACGACAAGGCCCTGCCACCCGATGCCGGGCAATACCTGGAGCGCCTGGAAATCGCCCATAAGGTCAGCGTGCGCAACGGCGCCTTCACCACCACCGACCTCTCCACCGGCCAGCGCAAGCGCCTGGCCCTGGTCAATGCCTGGCTGGATGAACGCCCGGTGCTAGTGTTCGATGAATGGGCCGCCGATCAGGACCCGACTTTCCGCCGGATCTTCTACACCGAACTGCTGCCGGACCTGAAAAAACTCGGCAAGACCATCATTGTCATTTCCCACGACGATCGTTACTTCGACGTCGCCGACCAACTGGTGCGCATGGAAACCGGCCAGGTCATCAGCGACAAGGCCTTTGCCTGATATCAGCAGCACCCCGGCGAGCGCCCAGCCGCTCGCCGTCCCCTCCCAGATGCGCCTAAATCCCCCCCGCCACACTTCGTCTTCATGACAACGCTTATTTCCTCTGCCGACGGCGACGAGATCGATCATGAATCAAATGAACCAACTACCTGACGACGACCTGCTGGCCTTGTTGATGGCCGACGAGGCTGGTAGTGAACAGTCCATCCAGCGCGCGACCGAGTCAGGGCCAAGTGAACTGTCCTTCGCCCAGCAACGGCTGTGGTTCCTGCAACAACTGGCCCCCGAGAGCAGTGCCTATAACCTGCCGCGTGCCATCCAGCTGCGTGGTGCACTGGACGCGACCGTGCTGCAGGACGCCTTGCAACACATCATTGATAAACATGACATTCTCAAGACCGCCTTCCTCGAGATCGAGGGGCAGCCCAGGCAGGTCGTGGTTCCCGAGGCACGGCTCAGGCTGTCGCTGGAAGACCTCTCGACACTGGAACCGACGCAACGCAGCCAAACCCTGCGCGCCCGCCTGGACGCGGAGGCCGGGCGAGCCTTTGACCTGAGCCAGGCGCCGCTGATTCGCAGCGCACTGCTGAGGATGGCGCCTGACGAGCACGTCCTGCTGCTGAACATGCACCACATCGTTTCGGACGCGTGGTCCAACCCGATTCTCATGCAAGACCTGGGCGCAGCCTATGAACTGGCTGGCAGTGGCGATCCAGGCCGCCTTGCCCGACCGGCGATCCAATATCACGACTACGCTCGCTGGCAACGCCGGGATTACCCACGGACACCCCAGCACGACGCCGCGGCCGCCTACTGGAAAACCTACCTGGGCGAGGAAATCCTCCCTCTTGAACTGCCCGCTGACTTCCTCGTGGCACAGGACACCCGCCACCCGGCGGCGTCTCATTCGCTGAGCCTGGCTCCCGAGCTGAGCCGCAACCTCAATGCCTTTTGCCAGGCTCATGGGCTCACGCCGTTCGTGGTGCTTCTGGGGGCCTGGCAACTGTTGCTGGGGCGCTACAGCAATCAGCACGACTTCACCGTGGGCGTACCCAACGCCACCCGCAACCAGAGTGAAACCCAAGACCTGGTTGGCTTTTTTGTCAGCAGCCTGATCTATCGGGCGCAACTGGATCACAGCCCGACCACACTCGACTTCCTGCAGCGTCTGCGCCAAGAGTCCCTGGCCGCCTTGGAGCACTCCGACTACCCGGTCGAGCTGATTATCGAAGACCTGCACGTGCAGCGCAGGACTCAAGCCAATCCGTTGTTCCAGACCCTGTTCAACTGGCGTGTCGCAGGCCCGCAACAAGGCCCCATGGCGTTGGGCGAACTGCAGCTGGAGTTTCTTCCCCTGGAGCAACAAGAGGCCAAGTTCGACCTGGCTCTGGAGGTCGAGTACCAACCACAGGCCATTCACGCCAGTCTTGAGTACAGCAGTGCACTGTTCAGGCCGGAGACCATCGAACGCATGGCGCAGCACTGGCAGAACCTGCTGCACGCGATGGTGGCCGATGCCAACCAGCGCATTGGCGATCTGGCGTTGCTGGATACTGCCGAGCAACAGGCGAGCATCGCGGCCTGGAACCCGGCTCGGGTCGAATTCCCGGCCACCCAGGGCATTCATCAGCTGATCGAACAGCAGGTCGAGCGCACGCCCGAGGCCGTGGCAGTGGTATTCGAGCAGCAGTCCCTGAGCTATCGCCAGCTCAATCAGCGGGCCAACCGGTTGGCCCATCAACTGATTGAAAACGGCGTCGGTCCTGATGTGCTGGTCGGCCTGGCGGTGGAGCGCAGCCTGGAGATGGTGGTCGGGCTGCTGGCGATCCTCAAGGCCGGCGGTGCCTATGTGCCTCTGGACCCGGCTTATCCACAGGAGCGGCTGGCCTACATGATCGAGGACAGCGGCATTCGTCTGCTGCTGACCCAGCCGTCTCTGCTTAAAACGCTGCCGATCCCGGACGGGGTGCGCACGCTGCTACTCGACACCCCCGAATTGGCTGGCTACAGCCTGGACAACCCACAGGTGGCGATCGACCCGGCCAACCTGGCCTATGTGATTTACACCTCCGGTTCCACTGGCAAACCCAAGGGCACCTTGCTCCCGCACCACAATGTGCTGCGCCTGTTCCAGGCCACCGACCGCTGGTTCAACTTTGGCCCGCAGGATGTCTGGAGCCTGTTCCATTCCTACGCCTTCGACTTCTCGGTGTGGGAGATCTTTGGCGCACTGCTGTACGGCGGCAAGCTGGTGGTGGTGCCCCATGACGTCAGCCGCTCGCCAGAAGACTTCTTCAAGCTGTTGTGCGACGAGGGTGTCACGGTGCTGAACCAGACCCCGTCGGCCTTCAAGCAGTTGATGCCAGTGGCCTGCGCCAATGAATCCGGCAACGCTCTGCGCTATGTGGTATTTGGCGGCGAGGCCCTGGAAGTGAAAGCCCTGCAGCCCTGGTTCCAGCGTTTTGGCGACCAGCAGCCGCAACTGATCAATATGTACGGCATCACTGAAACCACGGTGCACGTGACGTACCGCCCGATCACCCAGGCCGATCTGCAGGCAGACGCCAGCAGCCCGATTGGTGAGGTGATCCCGGATCTCTCCTGGTACTTGCTCGACAGCAGCCTCAACCCGGTGGCCAAGGGCTGCATCGGTGAGCTGTATGTTGGTCAGGCCGGCCTGGCCCGTGGCTACCTCAATCGCGGCGACCTGACGGCCACGCGTTTTATTGCTGACCCGTTTTCCAATCATGGCGAGCGGCTGTACCGCACCGGTGACCTGGCGCGTTACCGCGCCGATGGGGTCATCGAGTACATCGGGCGTATCGATCATCAGGTGAAGATCCGCGGTTTCCGCATCGAACTGGGGGAGATCGAAGCGCGTTTGCTGCAACTGCCGGCCGTGCGCGAAGCCGTGGTCCTGGCCATGGACGGTGCCAGCGGCCAACAGCTGGTGGGCTATATCGTGGCCCAACCGGGGCAGGCGGCTGACGCCGAGCTGCGGGAAGCAATCAAGGCTCAACTGCGCACGGAACTGCCGGACTATATGGTCCCGGCGCACCTGTTGTTCCTCGACACCCTGCCATTGACCGGCAACGGCAAGCTGGACCGCAAGGCCTTGCCCCAGCCCGATGCCAGCCTGTTGCAACAGGCCTATGTGGCGCCGCAAAGCGAGCTGGAACAGCAGATCGCGGCGATCTGGCAGGACGTGCTGAAGCTGGAGCAGGTCGGCCTCACAGACGATTTTTTCGAACTCGGCGGGCATTCGCTGCTGGCGACCCAGGTAGTGTCGCGGGTGCGCCAGAGCCTGGGTCTTGAGGTGGCGCTGCGGACCTTGTTCGAGCACAGCCGGCTGGCGGAGTTTGCCGCGTCCCTGGGTTGCACGACTTCCGCCGGCGAGCCACCGCTGAAAAGGGTCGAACGCAACAAGCCGCTGCCACTGTCCTATGCCCAGGAGCGGCAGCTGTTTCTATGGCAGTTCTACCCCGAGAGCAACGCGTACCACATTCCGGCCGCCATCCGCATGCGCGGTGAGTTGGATATCCAGGCGTTGCAATACAGCCTGAATGCGCTTCTGGCACGCCACGAAAGCTTGCGCACGACATTCGTCGAACAAGGCGAACACAGCGTGCAAGTCATCGCCGACCACGCACTCCTTGGCCTGAGTGTGGATCAGCGACCGGTGCAGCCGCTCTCCCCCCAACAAATCGAAGACTGCATCGAGCACGAAACCCGCAAGCCATTCAACCTGGCGCAAGGGCCTCTGTTGCGAGCCAAGCTCGTGTCCCTGGCCGACGACGAGTACCTGTTGCTGCTGACACAGCACCACATCGTGTCGGACGGCTGGTCAACCCAGGTCATGGTCGAAGAGTTGATCGAACTCTATGCAGCAAACACCGAGCAGCGTGCGCCGAACCTGCCCGAGCTGCCGATTCAGTACGCCGACTATGCGGTCTGGCAGCGGCAATGGATGGAGGCAGGCGAGCGCGAGCGGCAGCTGGCGTACTGGGTCGGGCAACTGGGCGGTGAGCAGAAGACACTGGAACTGCCGACCGATCACCTGCGACCTGCCAGGCAGAGCTTTCGTGGCGCGAAAATCGATGTGCCATTGAGCGCCGCACTGAGCCAGGGCTTGAAGGCGCTGGCACACCGCGAAGGTGTTACCCCCTTTATGTTGCTCCTGGCGTCGTTCCAGATCTTGCTGCATCGCTACAGCGGGCAGACGGATATTCGCGTCGGTACTCCTATTGCCAACCGCAATCGGGTCGAGACCGAGCGCCTGATCGGCTTCTTCGTCAACACCCTGGTGCTGAAGTCGGAACTGAACGGCCTGATGTCCGTCACTCAGTTGCTGGCGCAAGTCAAACAGACCGCTCTGGATGCCCAGAGCCATCAGGACCTGCCGTTCGAGCAACTGGTGGAAGCCCTGCAACCGGAACGCACCTTGAGCCAGAACCCGTTGTTCCAGGTGCTGTTCAACCATCACAGTGAGCAGTTGCAACAGCGAACCGATAGGCAATTGCCGAACCTGCAACTCGAAAGCCTGGAAGCCGACAGCCTTACCGCAAAATTCGACCTGGCCCTGGACACCTTCGACAGCAGCGAAGGCCTGCATGCCGTATTGACCTACGCCGCGGATCTGTTTGCACCCTCGACGGCCGAGCGCATGGCCCGGCATTGGCAGAACCTGCTGCAGACCATGGTCAGCGACCCTGAACAAGCCATCAGCGATCTGGCGATGATCGATGCCAGTGAACAACAGCTGATGGTCAACCACTGGAACGCGACGGCGGTCGACAATTCGCTGGAGCGGGCCATCCACCAGTTGATCGAAGAGCAGGTCGAGAGAACTCCCGATGCGCCGGCACTGGCTTTTGCCAGCGAGCAGTTGAGCTACCGCCAGCTCAACCAGCGGGCCAACCAGCTCGCGCACAAGCTGATCGAACAGGGCGTGGGCCCGGATGTGCGGGTGGGCATCGCCCTTGAGCGCAGCGTGGAAATGATCGTCGGGCTGCTGGCCGTGCTCAAGGCCGGTGGCGCTTATGTGCCGCTGGATCCGGCCTACCCCGAAGATCGCCTGTTCTACATGATGCAGGACAGCGGGCTGCGGCTGCTGCTGACCCAGCGCGCGCTGCTGGAGCAATTACCGATCCCCGAAGGTGTGCAGAGCCTGGAGCTGGATCAGGATCCGTCCTGGCTCGAGGGTTATGACAAGGCCAACCCGACCCGCCGCCTCTCCCCGGAAAACCTGGCCTACGTCATCTACACCTCCGGTTCCACGGGCAAGCCCAAGGGGGTCATGGTGCGCCACGGCGCGCTGAACAACTTCATCTCCAGCATGGCCCGGGCTCCGGGGCTGGCCAGCAGCGATTGCATGATGTCGCTGACCACTTTCTCCTTCGATATCTTCGGCCTGGAAATCTACCTGCCGCTCAAGGTCGGCGCGCGCATTGTCCTCAGCGGCCAAGGCATGAACCTCGACCCCCAGGCCATCCTGGACAGCGTGCAACGCCAGGGCGTCACCGCGCTCCAGGCCACGCCATCGACCTGGCGGATGCTGCTCGACCACCCGCACCACGAGGCCCTGCGCAACTGCAAACTGCTGTGCGGCGGCGAAGCGCTGTCCGAGGAACTGGCAGCGCGCATGCTCGGGTTGTCGGCGCAGGTGTGGAACCTGTACGGCCCGACGGAAACCACCATCTGGTCGGCGGTCTACCCCTTGAGTCCGCAGCAGCCTGCGCCGTACCTCGGTCACCCGATCGACAACACCTCGCTGTACATCGTCGACCCGTACCTGGCCACCGCGCCTGTGGGCGCCGCAGGCGAACTGCTGATTGGCGGCGACGGTCTGGCCCGGGGCTATTTCCAGCGGCCGGCGCTGACGGCGGAACGCTTCCTGCCGGATCCGTTCGGGCCACCGGGCGCGCGGGTCTATCGCACCGGCGACCTGGCCCGGTATCGCCAGGACGGCGTGATCGAATACCTCAGCCGTATCGACCACCAGGTGAAGATCCGCGGCTTCAGGATCGAGCTGGGAGAAATCGAATCCCGGGTCCTGGAACTGGACGAAGTACGTGAGGTGGCGGTCGTCGCCAATGACACCCACGCCGGGCCACAACTGGTGGGTTATGTCGTGGCCGTCGAACCTCCAGCCGTTGCCGAGCACCAGGCCCTGCACCTGAAACTCAAGGCCTGGCTCAGCGAAAGCCTGCCTGACTACATGGTCCCGGCGCACTGGGTGGTCGTGGAAAAACTGCCGCTCACGCCCAACGGCAAGCTGGATCGCAAGGCGCTGCCCGCGATCGATATCAGCCTGTTGCAAAGAACCTACGTCGCCCCGCACAGCGAGCTGGAAAAACAACTGGCAGCGATCTGGGCCAGCATCCTCAACGTCGAGTCGATCGGTTTGAACGACAACTTCTTCGAGCTCGGCGGGCACTCCCTGCTGGCGGTACGCGTGGTATCGCGGGTGCAACTGGAGTTGGGCATGCAGATGAGCGCACAACAGATGTTCCAGTCACCCACCCTCGGCGCCCTGGCCGGCGAACTGCAACAGTCCGGCAACCCGATCGACACCCTGAAACTGAGCAAGCTAGAAGCACTGTTCGACGAAATGGAGGAAGTTTGATGGACCAGAATATGGCCGCACGAATCGCCAAGCGGTTCATCACCCTGCCGTTGGACAAGCGCAAGCTGTTCCTGGAAAAGATGCTCGGCGAAGGCGTTTCACCCGCCAACCTGCCGATTCCTGCGGTGCAATCGGAGGTGGAGCTGATCCCCCTGTCGTTTGCTCAGGAACGCCAGTGGTTTCTCTGGCAACTGGAGCCTACGAGCACCGCCTACCACCTGTCTGTGGCCTTGCGCATGCAGGGCGAGCTGGATGTCCAGGCGCTGGAGCGCAGCTTCAATGCCTTGATCGAGCGCCACCAGACCTTGCGCACCACCTTTGAACAGACCGAAGACGGCACGGTGCAGGTGATCGCTCCGCAGTGGTCGCTCAAGGTCGTTGTCGAGCAGGCCGAGCCGGTGCTGGACGAACTGGCCCGCGAGCGCGTGATCAAGGCCTTCGTCGATGCCCAGACCCAGGAGCTGTTCGACCTGCAACAGGGCCCCCTGCTGCGGGTCAGGTTGCTGCGGCTGGCGGCGCACGAGCACATCATGGTGATCGCCCAGCACCACATCGTTTCCGACGCCGCCTCGCTGCAGGTCATGGTCAGCGACCTGGTCCAGTTGTATGCCGCCTGCAGCCTGGGGCAGCCGGCTGACTTGGCGCAACTGCCGATCCAGTACGCCGACTACGCCATCTGGCAACGACGCTGGATGGAAGCCGGCGAGCGCGAGCGGCAACTGGCCTACTGGACGGACCAGCTCGGCGGTGAACAACCGGTGCTCGAACTGCCCCTCGATCGGCCACGCCCAGCGGTCCAGAGCTACCGCGGCGCGCGCCTGGATATGGTGCTCGACACGGCCCTGGGTCAGGGCCTCAAGCAGCTCGCCCAGCAGGAAAACGTGACCCCGTTCATGCTGTTGCTGGCCTCGTTCCAGACCTTGCTCCACCGCTACAGCCGCCAGGACGACATCCGCATCGGCGTGCCGGTGGCCAACCGCAATCGGGTTGAAACCGAAGGCCTGATCGGCTTCTTCGTCAATACCCAGGTACTCAAGGCCGACTTCACCGAGGCGCTGCGCTTCTGTGACCTGCTGCAACAGGTCAAGCACACCGCGATACAGGCCCAGGCCTACCAGGACTTGCCATTTGGCCATCTGGTAGAAGCCCTGCAACCGGAACGCAACCTGAGCCTTACACCGCTGTTCCAGGTGCTGTACAACCACCGCGGCTCGGCCCGGGACGCCAGCAGCGAGAAAGCGACGCACCCGCAACCGCTGCTGATCGAAAGCCTGGACTGGGAAATCACCAGCGCCCAGTTCGACCTGACCCTGAACACGGTGGAGTCCGCCGAAGGCATCGCCGCGACACTGACTTACGCCACGGATCTGTTCGACCGCAGCACCGTCGAACGCCTGGCCGGTCACTGGCAGAACCTGCTGCGGGGAATCGTCGCCAACCCGCAGCAAGCCATCGCCGAGCTGCCCTTGCTGGACGCCAGCGAGCAGCAACAGAACCTCAAGCAGTGGAACCCCGATACGGCGCACTGCCCCAGCGAACGCTGCCTGCATCAACTGATCGAGGCCCAGGCCGAGCGCGCGCCCCAGGCCATTGCGGTGAGCCTGGGCCAGCAACGGTTGACCTATGCCCAGCTCAACAGCCGGGCCAACCAGTTGGCCCACGCCCTGATCGAGCACCAGGTCGGACCGGACGTCATGGTCGGGCTGGCGGTCGAGCGCAGCCTGGACATGATCATCGGCCTGCTGGCCATCCTCAAGGCCGGCGGTGCCTACGTGCCGCTGGACCCAGCCTACCCGCAGGAGCGCCTGGCCTACATGATGCAAGACAGCGGCCTGTCGCTGTTGCTGACCCAGGCCGAGGTCCGGGATCGCCTGCCGATCCCACCGCAGGTCAGGACCCTGCTGATCGATGCCCACGAAACGGATGGCTTCAGCAGCGCCAACCCGCAGGTCGCGCTGGACCCGGCCAACCTGGCCTATGTGATCTACACCTCCGGCTCCACCGGCAAACCCAAGGGCGCCCTGCTCGCCCATCACAACGTGCTGCGCCTGTTCAAGGCCACCGAGGGCTGGTTCCAGTTTGGCCCGCAGGACGTCTGGAGCCTGTTTCACTCCTATGCCTTCGACTTTTCGGTCTGGGAAATCTTTGGCGCGCTGCTTTACGGCGGCCGGCTGGCTATGGTGCCGCAGGAGGTCAGCCGCTCACCGGAAGACTTCTTCACGCTGTTGTGCGACGAGGGCGTCACGGTGCTGAACCAGACACCCTCCGCCTTCAAGCAACTGCTGCAAGTGGCCTGCTCCCCCGAGCAGGCCGGGGCCAGCCTCGCCCTGCGCTATGTGGTATTTGGCGGCGAAGCCCTGGAAGTGCAGAGCCTGCGCCCCTGGTTCCAGCGGTTTGGCGACCAGCAGCCGCAGTTGATCAATATGTACGGCATCACCGAAACCACGGTGCATGTGACCTACCGCCCCATCACCCTGGCCGACTTGCAGCAGGAAGCCTCCAGCCCGATCGGCGTACCGATTCCCGACCTGTCCTGGTACCTGCTCGACGCGCATTTGAACCCGGTGCCCAAAGGCTGCATCGGTGAGCTCTATGTCGGCCAGGCCGGCCTGGCCCGCGGCTATCTGAAACGTGCCGACCTGAGCGCCACGCGTTTTATTCCCGATCCGTTCGGCGCCCCGGGTGAACGCCTGTACCGTACCGGCGACCTGGCGCGCTATCGCGCCGACGGCGTGATCGAGTACGCCGGGCGCATCGACCATCAGGTCAAGATCCGCGGTTTCCGCATCGAACTGGGAGAGATCGAAGCCCGTTTGCTGCACCTGCCGCTGATCCGCGAAGCGGTGGTGCTGGCCCAAGCCGGGCCGAATGGCCAGCAACTGGTGGCGTATGTGGTGCCCAGCAGTGCCCCGGACGGGGCCGAGGCCAGCAGCGCACTGCGCGATGAGATCAAGGCCCGGCTCAAGGAAGAGCTGCCGGACTACATGGTTCCGGCGCACCTGCTGTTTATCCCGCAGCTGCCGCTGACGGCCAATGGCAAGCTGGACCGCAAGGCCCTGCCGCAGCCGGACGCCAGCCAACTGCAACGGGCCTATGTGGCGCCGCAAAGCGAGCTGGAACAACGGATCGCCGAACTCTGGCAGAGCGTGCTGAAACTGCCGCAAGTGGGGTTGAACGACAACTTCTTCGAACTCGGCGGCGACTCGATCATCTCCATCCAGCTGGTCAGCCGCGCGCGCCAGGCCGGCATCCGCTTCAGCCCCAAGGACCTGTTTCAGCACCAGACCGTCAGGAGCCTGGCCAACGTCGCCCAGACCACCCAGGACAGCGGGCAAATCGACCAGGGCGCGGTCACGGGCACCACGCCGTTGCTGGCCATCCAGCAGATGTTTTTCGACACCCCGATTCCCCAGCGCCAGCACTGGAACCAGTCGGTCATGCTCAAGCCCGCCAAGCCGTTGGATGGCGAACTGCTGGAGCAGACCCTGCAGCACCTGACCCGCCACCACGATGCCCTGCGCCTGAGTTTCAGCGAGGATCAGGGGCAATGGCGCGCGACGTTCCTGGCGCCCCAGCCGAGCACCCGACTGCTCTGGCAGGCAAGCGTCGCCAACACCGACGAACTGGAACACTGGGCGGAAAAAGCCCAGGCCAGCCTCGATCTGCACGCCGGCCCCTTGCTGCGCGGGCTGCTGGCCACGTTGCAGGACGGCAGTCAGCGCCTGTTGCTGGTGGTGCACCACCTGGCGGTCGACGGGGTGTCGTGGCGGATTCTGTTCGAAGACTTGCAACACGCCTACACCCAGTTGCTGGGCGGCCAGGCCGTGGCCCTGCAAGACAAGACCAGCGCCGTCAAGGACTGGGCCGAACAGTTGCAAGGCCACGCCCGCAGTGAAGCCTTGCAGAAAGAGCTGACCTATTGGCAGGAGCAATTGCAGGAAGTGCCGGCAACGCTGCCCTGCGATCGCCCCGACGGCGGCCTGCAGAACCGCCATGGCCGCAGCCTGGAAACGCGCCTGGACCCGCACCTGACTCGACAACTGCTGCAAGACGCCCCCGCGGCCTACCGGACCCAGATCAACGACCTGCTGCTCACCGCCCTGGCACGGGTGCTCCAGCGCTGGACCGGTTACTCCAGCAACCTGATCCAGCTCGAAGGCCATGGCCGCGAAGAGCTGTTCGATCATCTGGACCTGACGCGCACCGTCGGCTGGTTCACCAGTGTCTTCCCGGTCAAGTTGAGCCTGGCCGCCGACCTCGGCGACTCGATCAAGCAGATCAAGGAACAACTGCGGGCAATCCCCAACAAAGGTATCGGCTTCGGTGCCCTGCGCTACCTCGGGGACCCGCAGACCCGGGACACCCTGAGCCGTTTGCCCGAACCGCGGATCACCTTCAACTACCTGGGCCAGTTCGATGGCAGCTTCGATCGCGACCAAGGTGCGCTGTTCGCCCCCGCCGAGGAAAGCACCGGCGCCAATCAAAGCCCGCAGGCGCCCCTGGGCAACTGGCTCAGCCTCAATGGCCAGGTCTACGGTGGCGAGCTGAAGATCGGCTGGGGCTACAGCAGCGACATGTTCGATGATTCGACCATCCAGCACCTGGCGGACGACTTTGCCCGTGAACTGGCGGTGGTCATCGAACACTGCTGCGACCCTCGCCATCAGGGGCTGACCCCGGCGGACTTCCCGGTCGCCCGCATCACCCAGCAGCAACTGGACCGCCTGCCGGTCCCGGCCAATCGGGTGGAAGACCTTTATCCACTGTCACCGATGCAGCAAGGCATGCTGTTCCACAGCCTGGAAGCGTCCGGCGACAGCCTGTACATCAACCAGATGAGCGTCGCGGTCGAAGGCCTGGATCCCGCGCGGTTCATTGCCGCGTGGAACAGCGCCATCGCCCGCCATGAAATCCTGCGCAGCGGGTTCTGGTCGGCCAGCGAACTCGCCGAGCCGCTGCAGGTTGTGTACAAGAGCGCCACCCTGCCGACCCGGATCCTCGACTGGCAGGATCGCCCCTTCGACCCGCAAGCGCTGGAGGCACTGCTCGCCGAGGACTGCGCCGAAGGTTTCGACCTGCTGCGCGCGCCGCTGACCCGGCTGACCCTGGTCAAGCTCGACGGGCAACGCTATCACCTGATCTGGACCAGCCACCACATCCTCATGGATGGCTGGTCCAGCTCGCGCCTGCTGGGTGAGGTCTTTGAGCTGTACAACGGCCGCCCCGCGCCGGCCATTCGCGGTCACTACCGTGACTATATCCAGTGGTTGCAGAATCAGTCCCAGGCCACCCTCGAGCAGTTCTGGAAAGACAAGCTGCAAGGCTTCGGCGGCTCGACCTCGCTGTCCAACAGCCTGAGCCCGCGCCCTGCCGCCGACCTGCAAGGCCATGCCGCGCTGTACCTGAATTGGGATGAAGGCCAGACCCGGCGCCTGCGCGAGCAGGCCCAACGCCTGCGAGTGACCCCCAACACGCTGATCCAGGCCACCTGGCTGCTCTTGCTGCAGCGCTACACCGGCCAGGAAAGCGTGTGCTTCGGCGCCACGGTGGCCGGTCGTCCGGCCAGCCTGCCGGGCGCCGAAGATGTGCTCGGGCTGTTCATCAATACCCTGCCGATCATCCAGGCGCCGCAGCCGCAGGCGCTGCTGGGCCAGTGGCTGCAAGATCTGCAGAGCTACAACCTGGAAGTCCGTGATCACGAACATGCCTCCCTGGCCGACGTGCAGCGCTGGTCCGGTCAAGGCGGCCAGGCGCTGTTCGACAGCATCATCGTGTTCGAAAACTACCCGGTGGATGAGCGTCTGCAGGAAGCCGGGCAGAATCAGCTCAGCTTCGGCGAAGTCAGCAACCGCGACGTCACCAACTTTGCCATGGACCTGGCGATCAACCTCGGCACGACGCTGAAGATCGAGTTCCTGTATCTGCGCAACCGCTTTACCGAAGACGCCACCGAGCAGGTCCGACGCAGCTTCGAGACGCTGCTGCTGGCCATGCTCGATCAGCCGGACGCCACCCTGGGCAGCCTCGGCATGCTGGCCGCCGCCGAGCAGCACGCCCTGCTGCAAAGCAACCAACTGCCAGCCCCGGGCACTTCCCAGCCGCTGCTGGCCGAGGTCGTGCGCCACCACGCCAGCACCCGCCCGGATGCCCTGGCAGTGGTCTGTGGCGATAGCCGCCTGACCTATGGCGAGCTGGAAGCCCGCGCCAACCGCCTGGCCCATTACCTGATCAGCCAGGGCGTGGGGCCGGAAGTGTTCGTCGGCATCGCCCTGGAACGCTCGGTAGACGTGATCGTGGCCTTCTACGCAGTGATGAAGACCGGTGGTGCCTATGTGCCACTGGACATCGACTATCCGCCGGAGCGGATCCAGTGGATCGTCGAAGACTCGGCCATGAGCGTGCTGATCACCCAGGGCGCCCTGGCTTCACGTTTCGAGGGCCTCTCGACCGCACGCCTGGAGCTCGACCGGCTGCGACTGGATGCACAGCCGTCGACCTGCCCGGCCACGGCCGTACTGGACGACAACCTCGCGTACCTGATCTACACCTCGGGGTCCACCGGCAAACCCAAGGGCGTGGCGGTGTCCCATGGCCAGATCCGCATGCATTGCCAGGCGATTGCCGAGCGCTATGACATGGATGTGAATACCCGCGAACTGCTGTTTATGTCCTTCGCCTTCGACGGCGCCCAGGAACGCTGGCTGGCGACCCTGCTCAGCGGCGCCCAACTGGTGGTCCGCGGCAACCCGCTGTGGACCCCGGAAGAAACCTGGCACGCACTGCATGCCCATCAGATCAGCATCGCCTGCTTCCCGCCGGCCTACCTGCAGCAACTGGCCGAGTACGCCGAAAGCCAGGATCAGGCGCCACCGCCGGTGCGCATCTATTGCTTCGGCGGCGATGCGGTGGCCGAAGCCAACTTCGAGCTCGTCAAGCGCGCCCTCAAGCCCGCCTACCTGACCAATGGCTACGGCCCGACGGAGACGGTCGTGACCCCGCTGCTGTGGAAGGTCAAAGCTGACCAGAACTGCGGCGCGGTCTACGCGCCAATCGGCACACGCATCGGGGAACGTACCCTGTACGTGCTCGATGAGCAGCTCAACCCGCTGCCCAATGGGGTCGCGGGCGAGCTGTATATCGGCGGCGAAGGCGTGGCCCGGGGTTATCACCAGCGCCCCGGCCTGAGTGCAGAGCGGTTTGTTGTCGACCCGTTCAGCGCCAATGGCAGCCGCCTGTATCGCACCGGCGACCTGGTGCGCCAGCGCGTCGACGGTGTGATCGACTACCTCGGGCGCCTGGACAACCAGGTCAAGATCCGTGGCTTTCGCATCGAACTGGGGGAAATCGAGGCCCGCCTGCGCGATCAAGCCCTGGTGCAGGACGCCGTGGTGGTCGCCCGGGAAACCGGCGCCGGCAAACAACTGATCGGTTATGTGGTCGCCGCCCCGGACCCGAGCCTGGGTGAGCAACTGCGCAACGCCTTGAGTCGGGAACTGCCCGACTACATGGTGCCTTCGCAGATCCTGGTCCTGGCGGCCTTGCCATTGAACCCCAACGGCAAGCTGGATCGCCTGGCCCTGCCGGACCCGGATTTCAAGGGACGGGAGTTCGTCGCGCCGCGCAATGCCCTGGAACAGGCTCTGGCCAGCATCTGGCAAGAGGTCCTGGAGCTTGAGCAGGTCGGCGTCACCGATAACTTCTTCGAGCTGGGCGGCGACTCCCTGCGGATTCTCAAGGTCCTGTCCAAGGTCCGTGGACGCAGCGACCTGGGCATCGAGCTGAAGCTGCGGGACATGATCGGCAAGCCGACCATTGCCGAGCTGTCGGGCTATGACCCCGAGGCGCACAACAGCCTCGATCCGTTGCTGCTGCTCAACAGCCGGGTGGCGGCACGCCGTCCGTTGTTCTGCCTGCACGCCGGCTTCGGCACGGTGTTCGACTACGAGCCCCTGGCCCGGCGCCTGGAAGGCCAGCGCAGTGTCTACGGACTGCAATGCCGGATGCTGCTGGACCGTCACTGGGAGGACGAATCCCTGGGCGCCATGGCCATCGACTATGCCCAGTACATTCGCCAGAAACAGGCTGACGGCCCGTACCACCTGCTGGGCTGGTCCCTGGGTGGCACCCTGGCGCTGCTGGTGGCCCAGGAGCTGGAGAGCCAGGGGCAACAGGTGGAGTTCCTGGGCCTGGTGGACAGCTTTGTGCCGAGCCTGACGCCCGAAGTCGACAATGACGACTGGAGCGATGATCTGCGCAGCTTCCTCGCGGTGATCTTCGGCTTGCCGGCGCACCAGCTGCCGCCGTTAAGCCTTCGCGCCCACAGCGACCTGGCGACCCTGGAGCCGCTGATCGCCGGGGTGCAGCAGGCCCTGGCGAGCGCCTCGGCTTACGCCGGGATCAGCAGCGATGAGCTGGCCCATACCTTCAGCGTGGCCATGAAACTCAAGGCCCTGTCGCTGCAACTGGACGCCCTGCCCGAGACCCGCAGCCGCCCGTATTGCTGGTGGGCCAAGGCTAACGCCAGCGACCCGAACCAGCGCCTCGAGGCGGCACAGGCCAACGAGCAACTGCTGGCCGGGCACTTCGACATCCTCAAGCAAGCGGCCTTCCTCAAGGACGCACTGCAACAGCTGGAGCAACCGGAAACGGTGGCCCCGTAAGCCCTTTGCCGCTGCGGATGGTCCGCAGCGGCAGCCTGAACCGACACTGTTTTCACAAGGAACCCGCAATGCCCCTGGACCCCGATCTCGAAGGCTTTCTGGAGCTGGCACACATGGGCCGCCTGAGCGGCAAGAGCCAGCCCATGCATGCGTTGAGCGTGCAACAGGCCCGCGCCGAATTCGAGCAGACCTCCGCCGTGCTCGACCCCTGCCCGCCGGCCTCGGTCAGCGTCATCACCCTGAGCGTGCCGACCCGGGACGGCCAGGCCATGCCGGCACGGCTGTACCGCGCCGCAGGCACCGGCAGCGAACTGCAAGCCACGATTCTGTACCTGCATGGTGGCGGCTATGTGGTCGGTAGCCTGGACTCCCACGATTCGATCTGTCGGCGCCTGGCCGCCAGCGGCCGGCATGCGGTCCTGGCGCCGGCCTATCGCCTGGCCCCGGAATCACCGTTCCCAACCGCGGTGCACGACGCCCTGGATGCGGCCAACTGGCTGGCGGAAAATGCCGCCTCGCTGCACCTGGACCACCAGCGCACCCATGTCGCCGGCGACAGCGTCGGCGCCACCCTGGCCACCGTGCTGGCCATTTCGGCGGTCATGCAGCCCCGGCAGATCCAGCTCAAGCCCAGGAGCCAATTGCTGTTTTACCCGGTGACCGACACCTCGACCCTGCGTCCGTCCCACAGCCGTTATGCCGAAGACCACCTGCTGGAAACCGCGACCCTGGAGTGGTTTTACCAGCACTACTGCCCGACGCCGGAGCAGCGTCTGGACTGGCGGGTCTCGCCCCTGCTGACCCAGGACCTGCCGGCCCTGGCACCGGCCTACATCAGCCTCGCGGAATACGACCCGCTGTATGACGAAGGCCTGGCCTACGCCGAGCTCCTGCAGGCACGCGGCACCGCGGTGACCCTTGAGGTGCAGAAGGGCCTGACCCATGACTTCCTGCGCATGAATGGCATCGTCGCGGGGGTCGAGGGGATCTACCAGAAGCTTGAGCAGTGGCTGGCCGATCAACCCGCTTGATACCTTGCGCCCAAAAAAAAGCCCGATGCAGTGCATCGGGCTTTTTATTGGGCGCCACTTGCCATTGGGGGCCTGCTGGACGACAGGCGTCGCCTTCGGTGTGACCTACCAGAATGTCCCGCGCAGGGTCAGCATCTGATTGCGCGGCTCGCCATACCAGTTCTGCCGGTTGGAAGGGCCGACTGTCGAGTAGTAGACCTTGTCGAAAATATTGTTGAGGTTGTAGGCCAGGGTCCAGTGCTCGTCCACCCGGTATTCCGCCATGGCATTCCAGACCGCGTAGCCACTCTGGTTATAGTCGAAAGGGTGAGTCAATGGCCGGCCGTTAGAGCCGAGCACCGGCTTGAGGTCGCTATCCAGCACGGTGGCCACGCCGCTGACGTAGTCCTTGCTCTGCAGCGTTACCCCGCCCCCGACCTTCAGGTCATTGAGCACGCCCGGCAGGCGATAGGTGGACCACAGCTTGGCACTGTGCCTCGGCGTGATGCTGCTGAAGGTGGAATTGGTCGTGCGGTCCTTGTTGTGGTTGTAGGTGTAACCCGCCATGAGGTTCCAGTCAGGCATGACTTCGCCGCTGATCTCGGCATCGAAGCCTTTGCTGACCACCTTGCCCTGGGCCAGGTAGCAACAACTGCCGGCGAACAGGACGTCAGTCTCGGGGTAGTTTGGATCGAGTACGGCCTGGTTTTCACGCTCGGTGTAGTACAGCGCAAACGAGGTATTGACGGCCCCACCCCACAACTCGCCCTTGATTCCGGTTTCATAGGTCTTGCCGGTCATGGCCTCCAGCGAGCTACCGGGCAACGGCCCCTTGGATTGCAGCTGCTGCGGCTTGTAGATCTCTGAATAGCTGACATAGGTCGACCACTGGTCATTCAGGTCAAAGACCAGGCCACCGTAGGGGACCACCTTGGTCGGTTCGCGACGGTGGACGTCGGACAGTGTGGTCCAGGCATCCGGGTTGGCTGGGTCGATCGGGTCCACGTCCCGCTCGCGATAGGTCTGGTCAAACTTGTAGCGCTGCACCCGGGCACCGACGATCAGGTGCAGCGGATCGGCCAGTTGCAGGCGCAAGGTCGAGTACAGGCCGTACTGGGCTTGTGAGTTGGGGCTGTAGTCCCGGGTGTAGCGCCGGTCGTTGGGCTGGTTGGGCCAGGGCGTGGAATCCGGGTCGAATACATCCACATCACCGCCATTGGGCAAACCATCGGTCCCGCGCCAGCGGCTGGTGATCTTCTGATAGTCCGCGCCCAGGAGCAGTTCGTGCTCCCGATCAAAGGCCGTGAATTTGCCGGCAAGGTTCATATCTAAGAGCCGCTGCTCACTGCGATAGGAGTTGATCGAGCCGTACCAGAAAGGCCCGGTCTTATCGACCAGATCCACCCCGCCCAGGACCGCGGAGCTCTTGATCAGACCCGACTCCAGGGTTTGGGTGTAGCTGAGGTTGCCCTTCCAGTTGTCATTGAATTCATGGTCGACCTTGGCAAACAGTTCGTCCGAGCGACCATCCTGATAAGCCCAATTGGTGGTCAGGCTGGTGCGCCGAGACAAGCCCAGGTCACCACCGTCGAGGTAGCGCGGCACACCGGTGCCGATGCCGTTGTCGTGCAGGCGTTCGGAACGACCGCCCAGGGTCAGGCGCGTGGCATCGGTGACATCCGCTTCGAGCACGCCATAGATAATGGGTTTTTCAGTGCTGCGATTGTCCAGGAAGTACTGGCGGTCGGTGTAGGCCGCCACCAGGCGCCCACGCAGCTTGCCATCAAAGGCCAAGGGGCCGGTGACATCGAGCTGCGTACGGTAGTTGTCCCAGGTCCCTGCGGAAGTCTCGACCTTCAACTGGTAGGCATCCAGGGGGCGTTTGCGCACCAGGTTGATCATGCCGCCCGGATCGCCGGTGCCGCCGAACAAACCGGAGGACCCGCGCAGCACTTCAACGTGGTCGAATTCCACCAGGTCATAGTTCTTATACGAATAGAAACTACCGGCCGTGGTCCCTAGCGCCATGGGGGCCGCCCCATCGATCTGGATATTCTCGATGACGAAGCCGCGCGAGTAGTAGCTGGACAGGTTGGAGTTGGCGGTTTTCACCGTGATCCCGGGGGTCTCCTTCATCGCATCGGTCAGGCTGCTCATGCGCCGTTCCTGGATCACCTGGTCGGTGATCACCGACACCGATTGCGGAGTCTGACGCAAGCTGGTCGGGGTCTTCGAACCGATACTGGTCAGCCCGGTGGTGTAGGAGCCCGAGTTCTCGGTCATCTCCCCCATGCCCTGGCCTTTGATACTGGTGGTGCCCAACTCCAGCGCCGTGGAGCCTCCGGCGTCATTGGTCAGGAACACCGTGTTGTTCTCGATCCGATATTTGAGCCCCGCGCCTTGCAGCAGGGTGTTCAGGGCCTCCCCAGGCTCCATTTCACCGATCACCGGCGAGGACTTTTTGCCACGCACCAGTTCCGGCCCGTAGAGAATCTGCAGCCCGGTCTGGTTCCCCAGCTCAGTCAGCGCCTTGTCCAGCGGCTGGGCCGGGATATTGACGTGGGCGCTTTGTGCCTGGACGCCGCTGGAGACGCCAAGGGCCAGACCCAAGACTACGATGGAAGCCGACGTGCGCCAGAGGGCCAATGGCTGTTTCAGCACATTCCGTGCGCGCCTTGCCTGTTCAGGTTTCATAGCGTTGGATCACCCCAGATATCGTCATTCAAGTTGGAAGATCGCCACCTCTTGGGATGGCTGACCGGTCATTTGGCGGTCCACTGCCACAATCGTCCCGGCATCATGAGGGGGCGATTTCCTTCAAATTCGGTGTAGAACCATTAGAAGACGAGCAAAAATAAAATAAATTAGAAAGATTCACATTCAGGACACAAAAAAATACAAAGCACCGCCGGCGCGGCGGGCCATGCGTCGGTTTTTCATGACAGGGGACTGATAAAAAAGCCCCTGCCAGAACCGTTGGCCGGCTCGGACAGGGGCAGCAAGGCTGGGGGGAATCAGCCTTCGAGTTGCTCTTTGGCCTGTTGCAACTGACGCGCCTTTTCCAGCAACAGGGCTTTTTCTTCGGGGCTCATGGCGTCCAGGCGCAGGCGCGCCTGGGCCTGTTTCTCCAACTGCCCCGGCGCTGCTTCCTGCAAGCGCAAAGCCTGGGCCAGTGCCGCCACTGTCGGGTTGTCGAAGACCACCCCGGGATGGGTTTCGCATTGCAGCAGCTTGCGTATCCCGGCCACCAGCTTGATCACCAGCAGCGAGTGCCCACCGGCGGCAAAGAAGTCCTGCTCGATGCTCAGGCGCTCCAGCCCCAACAGCTGCGCCATGCGCGCCGCGAGCAACTGTTCCAGGGCATCCCGTGGCGCCACATACTCGGCTTGCACCAGGCTCAGGTCCCGCTGCTGCAAGGCCTGACGATCGACCTTGCCGTTGCCCAGGCGCGGCATCGATTCCACGAGCTGGATATGCCGCGGCACCATGGCCGCCGGCAACTGCTCGGCCAGTTGTGCGGCCAGGGCCGCTGGCAAATCCCCTGCTCCGGTGTGCGCGGCCACCACAAAGGCGATCGGCTCGCCTGGCCCCTCCTCGCTCTTGCCCAGCACCACCACTGCTTCATTGACCCCCGGCAGGCGCAGCAACTGGGCCTCGATCTCGGCCAGTTCGATGCGGAACCCGCGCACCTTGACCTGCTGGTCGCCGCGCCCGAACAGCTGCACCCCGCCTTCCGGGCGGTAGCGGGCCAGGTCGCCGCTGCGGTACAGGCGCTGGCCGTCCAGGGGGCTGCTGATAAACGCCTGGGCTTCCTGCTCGGGAGCGTGGAGGTAACCCCGGGCCAGTTGCTGCCCACCGATATACAGCTCACCCAGTTCACCGGTGGCCATCAGTTGCAGGCGCTCGCCGAGCACCAGCACCTGGTTGTTGGCCAGCACCCGGGTCAGGGGCATGCTCACCTGCTGCGCATCCGCAGGTGATAGCGGATGGACCAGCACCCCGACCGTGGTCTCGGTCGGGCCGTAGTGGTTGAACACCCGGCAGTCCGCCTTGATCTGATAGATCCGCTGCACCAGGCGTCCTGGGATCGCTTCACCGCCCAGGATCAGCGTGGCAGGCAGGGCCGGCGGTTCGGCCTCGAGCAAGGCCGCCAAATGGGAGGGCACGATTTTCAGGCAGTCGATGCCCTGCTCCCGGATAAAACCGGCAAAGGCATGGGGATCCTGCATCACCGGGTCGTCGGCAATGTGCAGGGCCGCGCCGTTGTAGAGCGCGCCGAACAAGGCGGTGTTGCCGAGGTCGGCGGCCACCGTCGAGCCCAGGGCAAAGTGCCGGCAGGCTGCCAGCTCCAGGGCATCACTGACCCCGGCGGTGTAGTTGAGCAGTTGCCGGTGTTCGATCACCACGCCCTTCGGTGTACCGGTGGTGCCCGAGGTGAAGAGCACATAGGCGACATCAGTGGCCTGCGGGGCATGCCGGGCGAGCAGCGATCCGTCCTGGCCCGCCATCGATTCCCCGGCGATATCCAGGGCCTCGACGCCGCGCGCCTGCCAGGCCGGCAACTGTTCCGCAGCCGCTACCACCCAGGGGGTCTGCGCCTGCTCGACGACGTGCGCCTGACGGGCCAGGGGCCATTGCGGATCCAGTGGCAAGTAGCCGGCACCGACGCGCCAACTGGCCAGAATCGCCACGATCAGCTCGGCAGATCGGGGCAGCGCCAGCGCCACCAGGGCGCCGGCCGCGACCCCTTGCGCCGCGAGCCGCAACGCCAGGTCATGGGCGCGGCTGTCGAGCTGGGCATAGGTCAGGGTCTGCCCGGCGCTGACCAGGGCCACGGCATCCGGGGTGATCTGCGCCCACTCGGCAATGCGCTCGGGCAACAGCACGCGCTCATCCAGCGCTTCTGGCGCCGGGTTCAGGCCCAGCAGCGCGGCGGTCTCGGCCTCTCCCAGCAGATTGAGCCGGGACAGAGGCTGGTGCACGTCCTCGACAATGCTCTGCAGCAAGGTCAGGTATTGCGCCTGCAGGCCTTGCAGGGCCGCCAGCGAATAGCGTGCCTGCAGTGCCTCTATGCTCAGTGCCACGGGAACCCCCTGGGCACTCAACCCCAGTTGCAGAGACAGTTCGAACAGCGGCGCCGACGCGGCGAGGTGCGACGCGGACCATTGGCCCCCGGCCACCGCCTGCGGACCGAAGGCTTGGCGAGTGGCGAACCCGTAAAGCGGGTTCGCCAACACCGGCGCCAGGTCGGCCGCCCAGTACTCCTGCCAGGTGCCATGGTGTTCAAGCTGCTGCGCCAGGGCGTCAAGCACCGTGGAGAAGCCCTGGGTCTGGGGCAGAACCAGGTGCAAGGGCAGGGTTTTCTCGAACAGACCCAGGGTCTCGGCGAAGAACTCGTAGTCCTGGCGTCCGTCATGCCGCCAGCCGGCGAGGAAACGCTCACGGCCGCTGATGCGCCCGAGCAGGACCCACCAGGCCGCCTGCAACAGCACCTCAACCGGCTTGGCGCAGGCAGTGGCCACCTCTTGCAGGGCGCTGGCCAGTCTGGCGTCCAGCGCCTGTGTCAGTTGCAGCACCGCAGCGCCGTCGTGCGCCAGGGCATCGGCGCGACGATAAGGCAGGTACGGCGCGCTCAAGCCCTCTTCGGCAGGCGCCAGGGCCTGCCAATAAGCCTTGGCGGTATCGGCATCCTCGTCGAACAGCACTTCACTGCGCCATTCCAGGTACTGGGAAAACTGCCCCAGCTCTTCGTCGACCTCCAGACCGCCCTGCTCATAGCCACTGATCAGCGCCCGCAGCAGCACCGCGAGGCTGCCGGCGTCCGCCACCAGGCGCGCCACACTCAGCAGCAGCTGCCATTGGCGGTCGGCGGTGCGCAGCAACAGCGCCTGGGCAAAGGGTCCGCCATGCGGGGTCGATTGTTCCTGCCAAGCCTCCCGCCGCGACGCCGCCTGGCTGGCGGAAACCACGTCGGCCTGTACTTGAAGAGCAAATGACGGCCCCCCGGCAGCGGCCAGGAACTGCCGCAGGCCATGGTAGCCAGGCACCGACTCCAGGCGTGTGGTCAGTACGTCGTGACGCTGCAACAGACCATCCAGTACCCGCTGCAATCGCGCCGGATCCAACTCGCCTTGGATCTCCACCGCCAGCAAGTGCGCCGTCGCCCTATGGCGTGCACCGGCTTCCAGGGCCGCCAGATGCTGCTGTTGCTCGGGGAGCAGGGCCAAGCCCGCGTCCAGTGTTTCCAGGTCTGCCGTACTCATGCTTGCGCCTCTTGCGTTTGCCGATCGGCGACTGGCGCCTGTTCCGACAGTGCCTCCAGGGCACTGCGTTCGATCATTTCACCCATGGCCACGACAATTTTGCGCGGCCCCTCGAACGGGTCCCGGGCATGCGCGGCCAACATGTTGTCCAGCAGAATCACATCGCCCTTGCGCCAGTCGAAACGCACCGCGCACTCCTCGTAGAGGTCGCCAACCAATTGCATGACCTCGTCTTCGATCGGCGAGCCATCGCCGTAATACACATGGCGCGGCATGCGCTGCTCACCGAAGAGCCCGAGCAGGTCCTCGCGCACATCCGGATCCAGGCAATAAATGTGGTGCAACTGGACCTGATTGAAGAAGCTTTTCTCACCGGTCACCGGGTGGCTGATGATGGCCGGGCACGGGGTGCGGATCTGCAATTCATCGTTGTCCAGCCAGGTCCACTGGATCCCTGCGGCGCGGCAGCGGGCCTCGACTTCGTCGCGCACCTCGGTCTTGAAGAAGTGCTGCCAGGACACATCGAGCTTGTCGGCGAAGGTGCGCACGTACAGCAGGCCCTTGCTCTCGAATTTTTCGCGCAGGGCCAGCGGCAGTTTCTGGTACATCAAGCGGCAGTCCACCACCGGGGTTGCACCGCCGACGGGTGACGGCTGTTCACAGAAGAACAGCTGCTTGCGCGGCCAGCGATCCTGGTGGGAGCTCTCGTTGTGGAACAGGATCATTTTCTTTTCCGGGTACGGCGTGGAGCGGTAGGTGTTCTTGCCGCCCTCTTTCTTCGGCAGGTCGCCGTACTGTCCGTAGAGGCCCGGCTGCACCGCTTCGGCGAACGCCTCGAAGGCATGGATGTCGCTCATGGCGAAGCCACGGAACAGGATCCCGGCATGCCGCGCGAGTTTCTCTTCCACCAGGGCCCGGTTGTTGCGGATCCACTGCACCAGGTCCAGACCCGGGTCCGTAGGCTCCCACAACAAGGGGAATACCTGCCCCGGGACCATCAGGGTTTCCCGAAATGCCGGCGCAGTGGGCCGGGTTGCCGGGCTCTGGGCCTTTTTCAGGAACTTGCCCAGCTTGTCGGCCTTGCTCGAAGCTGCGGGTGCAGTGGTCGTGGCGGCAAGCGCCACGGTGTTGGTAGGCATGTTGATATCCCCTAGTCGTATATCCGGATCACGCACAATCTGTTCGAGAATGGTCATCCAGCTGTTCACGCAGAGCTCTATACGTTCTTGTTTGAATAAGTCGCAGGCGAATTGCCAGGTCCCATACAGCTGCCCGGCCTCATCGTCGATAAACAGCGCCATGTCGAACTTCGAGTAGGCTCCGGCCGACGGCAGGGCCTGGACGCGAATGTCTTCAATGCCGGCGCTGCGAATCGGCAGGTTGTTCATCACGAACAGCACCTGCACCAGCGGGTTGACACCCTTGCGGCGGTTGACTGCAGCGGCCTCGACCAGCATGTCGAATGGCAGGTCCTGATGTTCGAAGGCACTCAGGCTGGTTTCCTGGGCCTGGGCCAGGAAAGCGGCGAATGACTGGTCGGCATCGAAGCGCGAGCGCAGGGGCAGGATATTGACGAAAAAGCCGATCAGGCTTTCCAGCTCGGCTTGCGGCCGCCCGGCGACATCCGCCCCCACCAGCACGTCGTCGCTGCCACTGAGGCGGTGCAACAACACCTGGAAGCTCGCAAGCAGGGTGCTGTAGAGCGTGACCCCGGCCTCGCGCGCCAGGGCACTGAGGGCCTGGTGCAAATCGGGAGCCATCGAGAAGCTGCAATCGCGCCCCTCGAACGACGCCACTTCCGGGCGTGGATGATCGGTGGGCAATTGCAGCAGGCCGCCATGCCCGGCCAGGGCGTCTTTCCAGTACGCCGCCTGGTCGCGGAAAACGCCGGCCTGTTCCAGTTGCTGCTGCCACTGCGCATAGTCGGAGTACTGCAGCGCCAGCGCCGGCAACGGCTGCTCGATACCCGCCTTGAGCCTGGCGTAGACCTCGACCATTTCGTTGCTCAGGATCGACATCGACCAACCATCAGAAATGATGTGGTGCATGGCAAACAGCACCACGTGCTCGGTCGGCCCCAGGCGCAGGACCTGGCCGCGCAACAGTGGGGCCTTGAGCAGGCTGATGGGAGTCCGGGCGTTCTGTTCCACCGCCTCGGCCACCCGGGCTTCGCGCTCGACCGGGTCCAGGGCCGAGAGGTCGAGCAACGGCAGGTCCACCGCAACCTCGGCACTGATCAGCGCCAGCGGATCGCCCTCCTCGTCCGCCACATAAGCAGTACGGAGCACCTCATGGCGCTGCGCCAGTTGCCGCAGGCTGGCCACCAGCAGCGGCACCGACAATTCACCTTCAAGACGCAGCGCCAACGGCATGCCATAGGCGCCGCTGGCCGAGGCAAACTGCTCCACGACCCACAACCGGCGCTGCGCCAGGGACAGGCACGCCTGCGCCTTGCCCGCCGTCGCCACCAGCTCGGGCAAGCGCGCACGGGCGATACCGACCCGCGGTGCCAGAGCCGCGGCGAAGGCGCCCAGGGTCGGGGTGCCGAACAGGTCGCGCAACCCTACCTCGCACACCAGCACCTGCTTCAGCCGCGCCACGACCTGGGTCGCCAGCAGGGAATGCCCGCCCAGTTCGAAGAAGTTGTCGTTGAGCCCGATGCGCTCGAGCTCCAACACCTCTTGCCAGACCGCTGCCACCTGCTGCTCCAGCTCGCTCTGCGGCGCCAGGTACTGTTGCTGCAACAGGCTCGCATCGGGGGCCGGCAGGGCCCGGCGGTCGAGCTTGCCGTTGGCCGTCAAGGGCCAGCGTTCGAGGAACAGCAGGTGAGCCGGGACCATATAGTCCGGCAGCACGTTCTTGAGCCGGCCCTTGATGACGTCGCGCAGGGCTGCGGCGGCGTCGACCTCGGTCACGTCGCGGCGTGCGATCAGGTACCCCACCAACTGCTGGCCACTGGGGCCATCCACCGCCAGAACCAGCGCTTCACGCACTTCGTCCTGTTGCTGCAAGCGGGCTTCGATCTCCCCCAACTCGATGCGGAAACCCCGGATCTTCACCTGATGGTCGATGCGCCCGACATACTCGACCACCCCGTCGGTGCGATAGCGCGCCAGGTCGCCGGTGCGATACAGGCGCTCACCCGACGCCGAGAACGGGTCGGGGATAAACCGTGTCGCGCTCAGGTCCGGCCGTTTCAGGTAACCCCGAGCCAGGCCGGCCTGGCCGACATACAGCTCACCGACGCAGCCTTTGGGCACCGGGTTGAGGTCGGCATCGAGCAGGTACCAGGACAGGTCGACAATCGGCTCGCCAATCGGGCTCGCGGCGTCCTGTTGCAGGTCGGCCAGGCTGATCGGCCGGTAGGTGACGTGGACCGTGGTTTCGGTGATGCCGTACATATTGATCAATTGCGCGGCCTGATCGCCGAACCGCTCGAACCAGGGGCGCAGGCTCTGCACATCCAGGGCTTCGCCGCCAAAGATCACGTAGCGCAGGGCTAGGCGGGCCTGGGCCTGCTCGGGGGAGCAGGCCACTTGCAGCAACTGCTTGAAGGCTGACGGCGTCTGGTTGAGCACGGTGACGCCCTGCTCCCTCAGCAGGCTGAAAAACTCCTCCGGGGAACGACTGACGTCCTGAGGCACCAGCACCAGGCGGCCGCCATACAACAGCGCGCCGAAGATCTCCCAGACCGAGAAGTCGAAAGCATAGGAATGGAACAGGCTCCAGACATCCTGCGGACCGAACCCGAACCAGCCATCGGTGGCCTGGAACAGGCGCAGCACGTTGTGGTGACTCAGCAGCGCGCCCTTGGGCTTGCCGGTGGAACCGGAGGTGTAAATGACATACGCCAGGTTGGCCGGGTCCACCTTGAGCCCGGGGTTGCTCTCGCGGTAGCCGGCCAGGCCCTGCTCATCGAGCAGCAAGGTGGGCAATTGCGCCGCCAGCGGCAAGCGCGACAGCAGGTGCGCTTGAGTCAGCAGCAACTGCAAGCCGCTGTCTTCGATCATGTAGGCCAGGCGATCCTCGGGGTACGCCGGGTCCAGGGGCACATAGGCGCCACCGGCCTTGAGGATCGCCAGCAGGCCCACCAGCATGTCCAGGCTGCGCTCGACCGCCAGCCCCACCAGCACATCAGGACCGACACCCTGCTCGATCAGCCGGTGCGCCAGTTGGTTGGCCCGGCTGTTGAGCTGGCGATAGGTCATTTGCTGTGCGCCCAGGGTCAGCGCGATCGCCTCCGGTGCGCGCTCGACCTGGGCCTCGATCAAAGCATGCAGGGGCTGCTCGCTCACCAGACGGGCCGGACGCGGATTCCACTCGGCAAGGGTTTCGCTGCGCTCGCGCTGATTCAGCAGGCGCCACTCGCTGAGCGGACGTTCGGCCAACTCGGGCATTTGCTGCAACAGGTGCATCAGATGCGCCGCAAGCTGCTCGATCATCGCCGACGAGAAATGCCCGCGGTCGAAACTAAAGTGCAGCCCCAGCTCCTCGCCCAGGCCCACAGCCAGGGTCAAGGGGTAGTTGGTCTGCTCGTGACTGTCGATTGCGCCGAAGCGCAAGCCTTCGGGGGCACCCTGCTCCAGGGCCTCGGACACCGGGTAGTTTTCGAACACCAGGATATTGTCGAACAGGGCCTCGCCGCTGCGGGCCGCCCAACGCTGGATCTCGAACAAGGGTGTGTGTTCGTGCTCGCGCAGCCCCAGGTTCTGCGCCTGGACCTTCTGCAGCCAGCTGGCGAGGGTCTGTTCCGGTTGCGGCGTGGCGACCACCGGCAGGGTGTTGATAAACAGCCCGATCTGCTGCTCGACGCCCTTGAGCTCCGCCGGACGCCCGGCCACGGTCGCGCCGAATGCCACGGTGGCCTGCCCGGTATAGCGTTGCAGCAACAGCAGCCAGGCCGCTTGCAGCAGGGTATTGGCGGTGACTTTCTGCGCCCTGGCAAAGTCGTTGAGGCGCAGGGTCCGGGCCGCGTCGAGCTGGACATGGCAATCGCCATAGCCGGTCTCCCGGCTCAGGGGCGCCATCGCCAGGGCCAGGCGCGTCGGCTCTTCCAGGTCCCGCAGTTGCTCCTTCCAGAACCCTTCGCTGAGGGCCTGGTCCTGCCTTTGCAGCCAGGCGATGTAGTCGTGATAGCGGCTGCCCTGGGCAGCAACAGCCTGGCCGCTGTAACGCTGCAGCACCTCGCCCAGCAGCTGCGAGTTGCTCCAGCCATCCATCAGAATGTGGTGGCTGGTGTAGATCAATTGATGGCGCTCATCGCCGATGCGCACCAGGTGCAGGCGCAGCAAAGGTGCCTGGCTCAACTCGAAGCCCTGGCGCCGTTCGGCCTCGGCCAGAGCGTCGAGCGCCGCTGCCAGGTCGGCACGGCCGCGCCAGTCCTGCTGGCTGAACGGCACCTCGACCTGCTTGAGCACCACCTGCATCGGCTGGGCGAACTCGCCCTGGTAGACAAAGCCTGTGCGCAGGATGTCGTGGGCATCCACCGCCCCTTGCCAGGCCTGGCGGAAGCGCTCGGGGTCGAGGCCGCTGACCTCGAGGCTCATCTGGATGATGTAGTCCCCGGAACCCTGCTCGTACAGGGTATGGAACAGCATGCCCTGCTGCATCGGCGCCAAGGGGTAGATGTCCTTGATCGCCGCCGGCGTGAGCGGCAGGCGATCCAGTTGCGCCTGGTCGAGCCGCGCCAGGGGGAAGTCGGACGGGGTCACCCCGCCGCTGCCGTAGCGGGTGCAATGGGCGATCAGTTGTTCCAGCTCCAGGGCATAGGCGTCGGCCAGCTCCTGGACCTGGGCCTGGCTGAACATCTCGTGGCTGAAGGTCCAGCTCAGGTCCAGCTCACCGTTGTAGACCTGGCCATTGATACTCAGCCAATTGCCCAGGGGCGCCTCTGCGCTCTGCTCGCTGCCGGCGTTCTCAGCACTGGGCACAAACAGCGCGTCGTCATCGTCGAAGCTGGCGTCGAACTGGCCGAGGTAGTTGAAGGTAATACGCGGCACCGGCAGGTCGGCCAACCGCTGCTGCGCCTGGGGATCACCCAGGTAGCGCAAGGCGCCGAAGCCGATGCCCTTGTGTGGAATGGCGCGCAATTGCTCCTTGATGCCCTTGATCGAATCGCCAAGGCTGAGTGCCGGCGTCAACTTGACCGGGTACAGGCTGGTGAACCAGCCAACGGTCCGGGTCAGGTCGATACCGTCGAACAGCTCCTCGCGGCCGTGGCCTTCCATCTGCAACAGCACCGAAGGGGACTCGGTCCAGCGGGCGATCACCCGCGCCAGGGCGGTCAGCAGCAGATCGTTGACCTGGGTGCGGTAGGCCGCCGGGGCCTCTTGCAGCAGTTGGCGGGTGTGCTCCTGGTCCAGCCGCGTACGCACACTCACCCCCAGGTGGCTGTGCAGGCCGCCCGCCGGGTTGGCGCACGGCAGATCCGCGGCAACGCCCTGCAATTGCGCTTGCCAGTACGGCAGTTCGTCCTGCAACGCCGGGCTGCGGGCATAGGCTTGCAACTGTTCGGCCCAGGCCTTGACCGAGCTGCTCTTGAGCGGCAGGCGCACCGCCTGGCCGGCCGCCAGCTGGTTGTAGGCCTGTTGCAGGTCCTCGAACAGAATGCGCCAGGACACCCCATCCACCGCCAGGTGATGGATGGCCAGCAGCAAGCGCTGCCCGTCGTCCGGCAGCTTGACCAGCACCGCCCGCAGCAGCGGGCCCTGTTGCAAGTCGAGGCTGCGCTGGGCTTCTTCGCCCAGTTGCGCCAGCTCGGCGATATCCGCCAGTTCGCTGCACCACAACACCGACTGCGAGGACGGCGGCGCAAAGCGGGCGACCCAGGCTTGGTCTTGCTCGGTGAAGGTCAGGCGCAAGGCATCGTGGTGAGCGATCAAGGCCTGCAGCGCGGCATCCAGCAACGGGGCATCCAGCGCCATGGCCGGTTTGAGCAGCACCGACTGGTTCCAGTGATGGCGCTCGGGAATCGACTCTTCGAAAAACACCTGATGGATCGGCAACAAGGCCATGCTGCCGGTGACCGGCGCCTGGTCGATCACCTCATCGGTGTCCCCGGTCTGCGCCACACTCGCCAGCCCCTGCACCGTCTGGTGCTGGAACAGCTCTTTGGGGGTAAAGCGAATACCCGCCTGACGAGCGCGGCTGACCACCTGGATCGAGATGATCGAGTCGCCGCCCAGCTCGAAGAAGTTGTCGGTGAGGCCGACCTGCTCCAGTTTCAGCACGTCCTGCCAGATCGCCGCGATCTGCTGTTCCAACTCGCTTTGCGGCGCCACATAGGCTTGCTGCAACAGGCTGGCATCCGGCTGGGGCAGAGCCTTGCGGTCCAGCTTGCCGTTGCCGGTCAATGGCAGGGTGTCGAGGAACAACAGGTGCGCCGGGACCATATAGTCCGGCAGTTCCGTGCGCAGTTGAGCCTTGATTGCTTCCCGCAGCTCGGCGTCAGCCGACTGCCCCGGCTGGGCCACGATATAGCCCACCAGCTGTTGGCCGTTGGCACCGTCCATGGCCAGAACCACGGCTTCGCGCACGGCCGGCAGTTGCAGCAAGCGCGCTTCGATCTCCCCCAGTTCGATACGGAAACCGCGGATCTTCACCTGATGGTCGATACGCCCGATGTACTCGATGACCCCATTGGCGCGGTAACGCGCCAGGTCCCCGGTGCGGTACAGGCGCTCGCCCGACGTCGAGAATGGGTCAGCAATAAAACGCGTGGCCGTCAGGTCGCCGCGATTGAGGTAGCCACGGGCCAAACCGGCCTGGCCAACATACAGCTCACCTATGCAGCCCTTGGCCACCGGGTTGAGGCTGCTGTCGAGCAAGTACCAGGAGAGGTCCGGGATCACCTCACCAATCGGGCTGCTGGCGTCTGCCTGCAGATCGGCCTGGGTGATCGGACGGTACGTCACGTGCACCGTGGTTTCAGTGATGCCGTACATATTGATCAGTTGCGGCTGCTGGTCGCCAAAACGCTGGAACCAGGGCTGCAGGGCTTTCACTTCCAGGGCCTCGCCGCCAAATACCACATAACGCAGGGCATGAATCTCGGAGCTGGCGCAGGCCACTGGCATCAACTGCTTGAAGGCCGACGGGGTCTGGTTCAGCACCGTGACCCCCTCGTTGCACAACAGCTTGAAGAAGTCTTCTGGCGAGCGGCTGATGTCATGGGGCACCACCACCAGCTTGCCGCCATACAGCAAGGCGCCAAAGATTTCCCACACCGAGAAGTCGAAGGCGTAGGAATGGAACAGGCTCCAGACATCCTGCGGGCCAAAGTTGAACCAGCGGTCGGTGGCCTGGAACAGGCGCAGCACATTGTGATGCGGGAGCAAGGTGCCCTTGGGTTTTCCGGTGGAGCCGGAGGTGTAGATCACATAGGCCAGGCTGGCCGGGTCGATCGCTACCTGTGGATTATCCAGGCTGTAGCCAGCCAGTTCAGGAGTATCGAGTAGCAGCGTGCGCACCCCGTCCGGGATCGGCAGCGTTTTAAGCAAAGACGGCTGGGTCAGCAGCAGGCGAATGCCGCTGTCCTCAATCATGTAGGCCAGCCGCTCCTGTGGATAAGCCGGGTCCAGAGGCACATAGGCACCGCCGGCTTTAAGAATCGCCAGCAGCCCGACCACCATCTCCAGGCTGCGCTCCACCGCCAGGCCGACCAGCACATCAGGGCCGACGCCGTTTTCAATCAGTTGATGGGCCAACCGGTTAGCCCGCTGATTGAGCTGGCGATAGCTCAGGGACTGCTGCTCGAATACCACCGCCACGGCCTCGGGCGTGCGCTCGACCTGTTGTTCGATCAGTTGATGAATGCCCTGGGTGGCCGGGAATTCAACCCGGGCCGGGTTCCAGGCCGCGATGCTCGCCTGTTGCTCGGCAGTATCCAGCAACGCCAGATCGCCAATGCGCTGGTTGGCATCGGCCACCATCGCGTGCAGCAGGTTTTGCCAATGCTGCGCCATGCGCTCGGCGGTGGCCGGGTCGAACAGGTCGGTGGCGTAGGTCAGGGCGGCCGATACGCCCTGCTCGGTATCGAAGGTGTCGAGGGTCAGGTCGAACTGCGCGGTGGGGTTGTCCCAGTGCAATCCTTCCAGACGCAGCGTGGGCAACTGGATGCCCACCGCTCCTCGTCGATCCTCGCTCTGGTGGTTGTACATCACCTGGAACAGCGCGTTATGGCTCAGGCTGCGTTCGGGTTGCAGCGCGTCGACCAATTGCTCGAAGGGCAAATCCTGATGGCCCTGGGCCGCCAACACCGTCTGCTTGACCTGCTGCAACAGCGTGTTGAAGCGCACCTGGTCATCGAACCGGGCCTTGAGGATCTGGGTGTTGACGAAGAAGCCGATCAGGCCTTCGGTTTCGACCCGGTTGCGGTTGGCAATCGGCACGCCCACGCGGATATCCGCCTGGCCGCTGTAGCGGTGGAGCAAGGTCTGGAATGAGGCCAGCAACAGCATGAACAGGGTGACGTTCTGTTGCTGGGCCAGGCGCTTGAGCCCCGCGCCAAGGGCTGGCGGCAACTCGATGGGCAACTGCGCCCCGCGAAAACTCTGCTCGGCCGGACGCGGACGATCCAGCGGCAGTTCCAGCAGCGGTTGCTCGCCCGCCAGTTGTTCGACCCAGTACGCCAACTGCCGCTCACGCTCGCCAGCGTCCATCCACTGCCGCTGCCACAAGGCGTAGTCCGGGTATTGCACCGGCAGGGGCGGCAAGCTTGCGCTGCGCCCTTCGCTGTCGGCGGCATACAACTGCATCAGCTCATCGACCATCAGTTGCATCGACCAGCCATCGGAGATGATGTGATGCTGGGTAATGGTCAACACGTGATGCTCGTCGGCCACCCACAGCAACTTGACCCGCAGCAGCGGGCCCTGCTGCAAGTCGAACAACTGCCGGGTTTCATCCTCGACAAAGGCCTTGATCGCAGCACTGCGCTGCGCCTCGTCCAGGCCTTCGGCCAACTGCGCCCGACCCATGACCAGAGGCTGTTCGGCGGCAATGACTTGCAGGGTCTGTTCCGCGTCCTGGACAAAGGTGGTGCGCAGCGCCTCGTGGCGAGCCATCAGGGCATTGAAGCTGCGCTCCAGCGCGGCGATGTCCAGCTCCCCCCGCAGTTGCAGGGCGCTGGACAGGTGGTAGGCGGCACTGGCCGGATCGAGCTGCCAGAGGAACCACTGGCGCTCCTGGGCATAGGACAGGAGTAGCGCTTCTTCAGGCTTCCTTCTGAACACCGGAGCAATGCCGAAAAGGTTGATCCCTTTCTGTTTAAGCAGGATTGCCAAGGCTTTCCGCTCTTTCGGTGAAAGCTCGCCCACCGCCCCGATCAGTTCTTGCACGCCACCACTCCTCGCTATGAAATTAGCTTCTCAAGCTCTTCTCCTGATAAACGTTTGAGGGCAGCCAAAGATTTAGCTAATTCGTCTTGAAGTGGCTGACTATCGGATTTCAGGGCGGCGATACCCTCGGCGAACGCTTGCAGGTTGCTGGCAATGAACAAATCCTTGAGCGGCACTTCGACGCCAAGCTGCTCACGCACCCGGACAATCACCTGGGTCGCCAGCAGCGAGTGCCCACCCAGCTCAAAGAAGCTGTCAGTCAAACCCACCTGCTCCAGCTTCAACACCTCCTGCCAGATTGCCGCCACCTGCTGCTCCAGCTCGCTGCGTGGCGCCACGTACAACTGCTGCATCTGGCTGGCGTCGGCCTTCGGCAGCGCCTTGCGGTCCAGCTTGCCGTTGGGGCTCAGGGGCAGTTTTTCGAGGAACAGCAGGTACGCCGGGACCATGTAGTCCGGCAGGTGCTCGCGCAATCGACCCTTGATCGCCTCGCGCAGGCTGGCCTGGACTTCCGGCTCGGTGCCGACCTGGCGCACATCCTCGGGCACCACGTAGCCCACCAGTTGCAAACCATTGGCACTGGCCTGGGCCAGGACGATGGCTTCGCGGATCCCCTCTTGCTCCAGCAGGCGTGCTTCGATTTCACCCAGCTCGATGCGGAAACCGCGGATCTTCACCTGATGGTCGATACGCCCGACGTACTCGATGATGCCGTCGGCATTGAAACGCGCGAGGTCACCGGTGCGGTACAGGCGACCACCGGGTTGCTCGGCAAACGGGTCCGGCATAAAACGTTCGGCGCTGAGGTCCGGACGATTGAAATAACCACGGGCCAACAACTCGCCGCCAATCACCAGCTCACCCACCACGCCAATGGGCGCCGGGCTGCCGGTGTCGTCGAGGACATAGATGCTGCGCCCCGGCAGGACATTGCCGATGGGCATGGTCAGCGGTGTCGGTCGCGCACCACTGACGTAGTCGGTGCAATCCAGGGCAGTCACCGTGACCGTGGCTTCGGTGGGACCGTAGGTATTGAGCAGCACTACCTGTTCCAGACCCGCCTGTTTCCAGGCCGCCAGACCTTCCGGTGGCATGGCTTCGCCACCGGCATGCACCTGTTTGAGCACCCCGTAATCCCGTGGGCCGATGGCCGCGAAATCCTTGGCCAGCAAGTTCCAGTAAGCGGTGGTCAGGTCGAGCACGCTGATGCGCTTGCTGATCAGCTCACGGTAGAAGCGCTCGCTGTCCCAGATCTCGGTACCGCGCAACACCACCGACGCACCACAGATCAGCGCCGGATAAAGCTGCTCGACAAAGCCGTCGAAGTTGAAAGTGGAGAACTGCAGAATCCGGTCGCTGCCATTGAGATTGAAGAATCCAAGAGACACATAGGCGTGCCGGGTCAGGGCCGACTGACTGATGCCAACCCCCTTCGGCCGTCCGGTGGAACCGGAGGTGAACATCACGTAGGCCAGGTTATCCGCCAGGGCGCGGTTGACCAGGTTGCCGTCATCCAGGCCAGCCCAATCGGCGTCCTGATCCAGGCACAGGCTGGCGACCCCGACGGGAATGCTCAGGCGCGACTGCAAGTGGCTCTGGGTCAGCAGCAAGCGGGTGCCGCTGTCTTCGATCATGCACAGCAGGCGATCCTGGGGGTACTCCGGGTCCAATGGCACGTAGGCGCCGCCGGCCTTGAGCACCGCCAGCAGGCCAATGATCATGTCCAGACCGCGCTCCACCGCGATGCCCACCAGCACATCCGGGCCGACACCGCGCTCTTGCAGGTGGCGAGCCAGGCGGTTGGCCCGGCTGTTGAGCTGGCGGTAGCTCAGTTGTGCATCCTCGAAAATCAGCGCCACCGCCTCGGGCTGGGCCTCGACCCGCGCTTCGAACAACTGGTGCACCCGCGCCTGGCTCGGGTAGTCCAGGGTCGCCCGGCCCCAGTCGGTGATCATGCGCTGCTGCTCGGCAGCATCCAGCAACGGCAGATCGCCGATGCGCTGCTCTGGGTCGGCAACAATCGCCTGCAGCAGGTTCTGCCAGTGCCGGGCCAGACGTTCGATGGTCGACGCCTCGAACAGGTCGGTGGCGTAGGTCAGGATCGCGGAAAATTCCTCGCCGTATTCCTGGGTGTCCAGGGACAGGTCGAACTGCGAGGTGGGGTTGTCCCACTCCAGGGCCTCCAGGCGCAGGTGCGGCAATTGCCGCCCAGTCTGGGCCTGCTGGGCCTGGGCCTGGTGGTTGAACATCACCTGGAACAAGGGGTTGTGGCTCAGGCTGCGCTCCGGATGCAGCTCCTCCACCAACTGTTCAAACGGCAGATCCTGATGCGCCTGGGCGCCAAGCGCCGCCTGCCGGACCTGTTGCAGCACCGCCCGGAACGGCTGCTGGGCATCCAGTTCGGCTTTCAGTACCTGGGTGTTGACGAAGAAGCCGATCAAGCCTTCCGTTTCAACCCGGTTGCGGTTGGCAATCGGCACCCCGACGCGGATATCCGCCTGACCGCTGTAGCGATGCAGCAAAATCTGGAACGAGGCCAGGAGCAGCATGAACGGCGTCACCCCTTCGCGCTGGGCCAGGCTTCGCAAGGCGCCACTGAGCTGCGGCGGCAACGGCACATCCAGATGGGCACCGCGATAGCTCTGTTCAGCCGGGCGCGGGAAATCGGTGGGCAGTTCAAGCACCGGTTGCTCACCGCCCAGTTGCCCGACCCAATAACCCAGCTGCCGCTCACGCTCGCCCGCGTCCATCCACTGCCGCTGCCAGATGCCATAGTCGGCGTATTGAATCGGCAGCTCGGGCAGCTCGACCGTCAGGCCCTGGCTGTAGGCGGCATACAACGCCACCAGCTCATCGACCATCAGGTCCATCGACCAGCCATCGGAGACAATGTGGTGCTGGGTCATCACCAGCACATGGTCATCCGGCGCCAGGCGCAAGAGCTTGACCCGCAACAGCGCGCCTTCGCGCAGGTCGAACAGGCGGCTGGTTTCAGCCTCGACATAGGCGCGGACCTGGCCGGCCTGATCGCCGCCGGCCGGCAATACATCCCATTGCAGATTCAACGGCGCCCCGTGGTCGATGACCTGCAAGGTGCGCTCGCCGTCGTCGACAAAACGGGTACGCAGTGACTCGTGACGAGCGACCAGGGTATTGAAGCTGCGCTCCAGGGCTGGCACATCCAGCGGGCCGTGCAGGCGCAACGCAGCAGGGATATGGTAGGCGGCGCTTTCGGGCTCCAGCTTCCAGAGGAACCACTGCCGCTCCTGGGCGTAGGACAAGGCCAGCGGTCGGTCACGTTCAACTCGCACAAACGGCGGTTCGTGACGGGCCGGCCGATCCCCGAGGGAGGCGACAAAATCCTGCAGGCTGCTGTGCTCGAACAGACTGCGCAGCGGCACCTCCCGATTCAAGGCGTGCCGTACTCGGGACACCACCTGGGTCGCCAGCAGCGAGTGCCCACCCAGTTCAAAGAAGCTGTCAGTCAAACCCACCTGCTCCAGCTTCAACACCTCCTGCCAGATTGCCGCCACCTGCTGCTCCAGCTCGCTGCGTGGCGCCACGTACAACTGCTGCATCTGGCTGGCGTCGGCCTTTGGCAGCGCCTTGCGATCCAGCTTGCCGTTGGGGCTCAGGGGCAGTTTTTCGAGGAACAGCAGGTACGCCGGGACCATGTAGTCCGGCAGGTGCTCGCGCAATCGACCCTTGATCGCCTCGCGCAGGCTGGCCTGGACTTCCGGCTCGGTGCCGACCTGGCGCACATCCTCGGGCACCACGTAGCCCACCAGTTGCAAACCGTTGGCACTGGCCTGGGCCAGGACGATGGCTTCGCGGATCCCGTCTTGCTCCAGCAGCCGCGCTTCGATTTCACCCAGCTCGATGCGGAAACCGCGGATCTTCACCTGATGGTCGATACGCCCGACGTACTCGATGATGCCGTCGGCATTGAAACGCGCGAGGTCACCGGTGCGGTACAGGCGACCACCGGGTTGCTCGGCAAACGGGTCCGGCATAAAGCGTTCGGCGCTGAGGTCCGGACGATTGAAATAACCACGGGCCAACAACTCGCCGCCAATCACCAGCTCACCCACCACGCCAATGGGCGCCGGGCTGCCGGTGTCGTCGAGGACATAGATGCTGCGCCCCGGCAGGACATTGCCGATGGGCATGGTCAGTGGAGTCGGTCGCGCACCACTGACGTAGTCGGTGCAATCCAGGGCAGTTACCGTGACCGTGGCTTCGGTCGGGCCGTAAGTGTTGAGCAGCACCACCTGTTCCAGGCCCGCCTGCTTCCAGGCCGCCAGACCTTCCGGCGGCATGGCTTCGCCACCGGCATGCACCTGTTTGAGCACCCCGTAATCCCGTGGGCCGATGGCCGCGAAATCCTTGGCCAGCAAGTTCCAGTAAGCGGTGGTCAGGTCGAGCACGCTGATGCGCTTGCTGATCAGCTCACAGTAGAAGCGCTCGCTGTCCCAGATCTCGGTACCGCGCAATACCACCGACGCACCGCAAATCAGCGCCGGGTACAGCTGCTCGACAAAGCCGTCGAAGTTGAAAGTGGAGAACTGCAGAATCCGGTCGCTGCCATTGAGATTGAAGAATCCAAGGGACACATAGGCGTGCCGGGTCAGGGCCGACTGACTGATGCCAACCCCCTTCGGCCGTCCGGTGGAACCGGAGGTGAACATCACGTAGGCCAGGTTATCCGCCAGGGCGCGGTTGACCAGGTTGCCGTCATCCAGGCCGGCCCAATCGGCGTCCCGATCCAGGCACAGGCTGGCGACCCCGACCGGAATGCTCAGGCGCGACTGCAAGTGGCTCTGGGTCAGCAGCAAGCGGGTGCCGCTGTCTTCGATCATGCACAGCAGGCGATCCTGGGGGTATTCCGGGTCCAGTGGCACGTAGGCGCCGCCGGCCTTGAGCACCGCCAGCAGGCCAATGATCATGTCCAGACCCCGCTCCACCGCGATGCCCACCAGCACATCCGGGCCGACACCGCGCTCTTGCAGGTGGCGAGCCAGGCGGTTGGCCCGGCTGTTGAGCTGGCGGTAGCTCAGTTGTGCATCCTCGAAAATCAGCGCCACCGCCTCGGGCTGGGCCTCGACCCGCGCTTCGAACAACTGGTGCACCCGCGCCTGGCTCGGGTAGTCCAGGGTCGCCCGGCCCCAGTCACTGATCATGCGCTGCTGCTCGGCAGCATCCAGCAACGGCAGATCGCCGATACGCTGCTCTGGGTCGGCAACAATCGCCTGCAACAGGTTCTGCCAATGCCGGGCCAGACGCTCGATGGTCGACGCCTCGAACAGGTCGGTGGCGTAGGTCAGGATCGCGGAAAATTCCTCGCCGTGTTCCTGGGTGTCCAGGGACAGGTCAAATTGCGAGGTGGGGTTGTCCCACTCCAAGGCCTCCAAGCGCAAGTGCTGCAATTGCCGCGCAGCCTGGGCCTGCTGGCCTTCCCCTTGATGGTTGTACATCACCTGGAACAGCGGGCTCTGGCTCAGGCTACGTTCGGGCTGCAAGGCCTCCACCAACTGTTCGAAGGGCAGGTCCTGATGGCTCTGGGCATCCAGGGCGGTCTGGCGCACGTGCTGCAACAGTTCGCTAAAGGGCACCTGGCCATCCAGTTCGGCCTTGAGCACCAGGGTGTTGACGAAGAAGCCTATCAGGCGCTCGGTCTCGACCCGATTACGGTTGGCTATCGGCACGCCCACGCGGATATCCGTCTGCCCGCTGTAGCGATGCAGCAAGGCCTGGAACGAGGCCAGGAGCAGCATGAACGGGGTGACGCCTTGCTGCTGGGCCAAGTGGCGCAGCGCCTTGCTCAGTTCGGCGCCAAGGGCCAGGTCGACTTTCGCGCCACGAAAACTCTGTTCCGCCGGGCGCCCATGATCGGCCGGCAGCTCCAGCACCGTCTGCTCACCACCCAGTTGCCCGACCCAGTACGCCAACTGCCGCTCGCGCTCGCCAGCATCCATCCATTGCCGCTGCCAGACGCCATAGTCGGCGTACTGAATCGGCAGCTCGGGCAGCTCGACCTTCAGGCCCTGGCTGTGGCCGGCATACAACGCCACCAGTTCATCGACCATGACCTGCATCGACCAGCCATCGGACACGATATGGTGCTGAGTCAGGATCAGCACATGGTCATCCGGCGCCAGGCGCAGCAGCTTGACCCGCAGCAACGGTCCTTGCTGCAAGTCGAACAGGCGCGCGGTTTCCACCTCGACCCTGGCCTTGATTTGCGCCGCGCGGTCCTCGACCGGCGGCAAGACTTCAAGGTCGATTGGCAGCGCCATCTGCCCGGCAATTCGTTGCAGGGTGCGCTCGCTCGTCTCGACAAAGGTGGTGCGCAAAGACTCATGGCGCTCGATCAGGGTGTCGAGGCTGCGCTGCAAGGTCTGGACATCCAGGTCCCCATGCAAGCGCAAGGCAGTTGGCAGGTGATAGGCGGCACTCTCGGGGTCCAGTTGCCAGAGAAACCACTGCCGCTCCTGGGCATAGGACAGGGCCAGGGGCTGCTCGCGATCAACCCGCACAAATGGCGGCTCCTGGCCCTGGGTCACTGGCCCCAGGGACGCGGCAAACTCCGCCAACCGGCTGTGCTCGAACAAGGTCCGCAGCGCCACTTCCAGGCCCAGGCTCTGGCGCACCCGCGACACCACCTGGGTCGCCAGCAGGGAATGCCCGCCGAGTTCGAAGAAATCGTCAGTGAGGCCGACCTGTTCCAGTTTCAGCACGTCCTGCCAGATCGCCGCGATCTGCTGTTCCAACTCGGTGCGCGGCGCCTGATAGATATTCTGCTGTTGCAGTGCATCAGGCTTGGGCAGTGCCTTGCGCTCCAGCTTGCCGTTGGGGCTCAGGGGAAGTTGTTGAAGAAAAATAATCTGCGTCGGGACCATGTAGTCCGGTAGGTTTTGCTTGAGTTGCGCCTGGATCTGCGCGCGCAATTCGGACTGCTCAGTCGTACACGCGGGCACCACATAACCGACCAGTTGCTGGCCGCCGGGACCTGCAACCGCCAGAACCACCGCCTCACGGACCACATCCTGTTCCATCAGGCGCGCTTCGATTTCTCCCAGCTCGATGCGCAAGCCGCGAATTTTCACCTGATGGTCAATCCGCCCGCGGTACTCGATCACACCATCGGCGCGATAACAGGCCAGGTCGCCCGTACGATACAGACGAGCACCATCACCGAACGGGCTGGTCAGGAAGCGCTCCGCCGTCAGCCCCGCACGACGGTGGTAACCACGGGCCAGGCCGGCACCACCCAGGTACAGCTCGCCCACCACCCCCACCGGTACAGGCTCCAGGGCGCCATCGAGAATGTAGGTGGTCAGGTTCGCAATCGGCTGGCCGATTGGCACCCCGTCCCTGCCTTCTTCACGGCAGGTCCAGTGGGTGACATCGATGGCCGCTTCAGTCGGACCATACAGGTTGAACAGCCCGGCCCCAGGCAACTTGGCGAAAACCTGCTGCTGGGTATCAACCTGCAGCGCCTCGCCACTGCACACAATGCGCCTGAGGCTGGTGCAACTGGCAACCTGCGGATCCAGCAGAAACACCTGCAGCATCGACGGGACGAAGTGCAGCGTGCTGACCTGGTACCCCTGGATCAGCTCGACCATTTTGGCCGGATCCCGGTGATCACCTGGCCCGGCCACGGCAAGACGGGCACCCGTCATCAGCGGCCAGAAAAACTCCCAGACCGAGACATCGAAACTGAAAGGGGTCTTTTGCAGGACCGTGTCCCTGGCGTCCAGGCTGTAGGCCTGTTGCATCCAGCACAGGCGGTTGGTCAGGGCCAAGTGGCGGTTGCCGGCCCCCTTGGGCTTGCCGGTGGAACCGGAGGTGTAGATGACATAAGCCAGGCTCTCAGGGTGCACTGCGACCTGAGGATTACTGACAACGCCGGCACCGGGATCAAGCTGGTCCAGTGCCAGGAGCGCAAGAGATTCGGGTATTGGCAGTTGCTCGAGCAAATGGCCTTGAGTCAACAGCAGACCAATGCCGCTGTCCTCGATCATGTAGGCCAGGCGCTCCTGCGGGTACTCTGGGTCCAGAGGGACATAGGCGCCACCGGCCTTGAGCACCGCCAGCAAGCCAATGACCATCTCCAGGCTGCGCTCGACGGCAATGCCCACCAGCACGCCTGGACCTACGCCCAGCTCGATCAGGCGGTTTGCCAAGTGGTTGGCGCGCTCGTTGAGCTGCCGGTAGGTCAGTTGCTCTCTCCCAAAAACCAGGGCAGGCGCCTCCGGAGTTCGGGCGACCTGCGCCTCGATCAGATGATGCACTGGTCGCTCCAGCGGGTAGTCCACCTCCGTCGCGTTCCAATCGTTGATGAGCTGGCGCTGCTCGTAGGTGTCCAGCAACGCCAGGTCGCCAATGCGCTGGCTGGCATCGGCCACCATCGCGTGCAGCAGGTTCTGCCAGTGCTGCGCCATGCGCTCGGCGGTGGCCGGGTCGAACAGGTCGGTGGCGTAGGTCAGGGCGGCATGCAGCTTGCCGTTTTTTTCGTAGGTATCCAGGGTCAGGTCAAACTGGGTGGTGCGGCTCTGCCAGTGGATCAACCCCAGCTCCAGGCCGGACTCCAGCTGCAAAGTGGTGACGTCGGCGACCTGGGGCTGGTGGTTGTACATCACCTGGAACAGCGGCGTATGGCTCATGCTGCGCTCAAGGCGCAAGGCCTCCACCAACTGCTCGAATGGCAGGTCCTGATGGGCCTGGGCTCCCAGGGCAGTGTCCCTGATCGCCAGCAACAGCTCAGCCACCGTGGCCTGTGGGTCGATCCGGGTGCGCAGCACCTGGGTGTTGACGAAGAAACCGATCAGGCCTTCCAGTTCGCTGCGGTTACGGTTGGCGATCGGCACCCCGACGCGGATATCGGTCTGCCCGCTGTAGCGCTGCAAAAGAAGAGTGAAAGCCCCCAGCAGCAGCATGAACAGGGTGACGTTCTGCTGGCGTGCCAGGTTGCGCAATTGCTGCGCCAGGCCATCGTCCATGGCGAATTCATGACGGGTCCCGCGATGGCTCGGCAGCGCCGGGCGCGGGCGGTCCGTGGGCAGTTCCAGCACCGGGTGTTCGTCACCCAGTTGCTCGCGCCAGTAATCGAGCTGGCGCTCCTGCTCGCCGGCTTCGAGCCAGCGTCGCTGCCACAGGCCGTAGTCGCTGTACTGGATCGGCAGCGGCGCCAGCAGCGCCTCGGCGCCGGTGACATGGGCGCTGTAGAAACGGCTGAACTCGTCGATCAGCAGGTTCATCGACCAACCGTCGGAAACAATGTGGTGCAAGGTCAGCAGCAGCACATGTTCGGCGTGGTCGAGCTTGAGCAGGCGCACTCGCAGCAGCGGCCCCTGCTCCAGATCGAAGGGTTCCAGAGACTGCCGCTCAGCCTCCTGGCGCACCCGGGCCTCGCGCTGATCCACCGACAGCTCGGTCAGGTCCAGGTGTTCGACCCGCAGCGGCTGTTGCAGGGGCACCTGCTCCAGGCGCTGGTCGGCCATTGGCCGGAACACCGTGCGCAAGGTCTCATGACGCGCCACCAGGCTGGCGAATGCCTGCTCCAGCGCCAGCTCATGCAAAGGCCCAGTCAAGCGCACGGCCCCCGGCAGGTTATAGGCACCGCTCTGCGGGTCCAGCTGCCACAGGAACCACATGCGCTGCTGGGCATAGGAAAGGGCCTGACGGTCCTCGACCAGCACCCCGGCCGGAATCGGGAACAGCGAAAAGTCGATCTTTTCCGCGCGCAGGCCTTCAAGGAACAGCCGGCGCTTTTCCAGCGGCAATTCGATGAAGCGGCGGGCAAGTTTCAGGGACTTTTCAGCATTCATCTGGGGCCTTCCGTACATGTTGGGTATCGAGCTTTGGCTCGGCTATCCCTACGGAACGGATAACCCGCACAGAAAATTAGCGCCCTGCGCCCTGACGCAAGCCCCCTGCGGCACGGGTAAATCCCCCTCGGTACAACTCGTCCAATCAGTAACCCCTTCGCAAAAAGGCATTTCCATGTCCTCAGCAGCATCCCTCGGCCGCGCCCTGAGTAACGGCTTGCGCAGACTGGTCGGCACCCCGGCCGGGCAGCCCACTGCCTACCGCATGATCGATGCCCAGCTCAAGCGCCGGATTGTGCTCAGCCCGTCGCTGACACGCCTGGTGTTTGCCAGCCCCGACATTGCCCTGGCCCGCACCCTGGCCCCGGACCAACGGATCAAGCTGTTCTTTCCCGGCGCCGACGGCACGCCGTCGAACCTGCCCCGGCAGGGCGACTGGCAAGCCGTCAGGCGCCAGATGAGCAAGGGCCAATGCCCGCCCATGCGCACCTACACCATCCGCGACCTGCGTCGCGAGCCGTGCGAGCTGGACGTCGACTTCGTGCTGCATGGGGTCAACGGCCCGGCCTCGGCCTGGGCCACCGAGGCCCAGGTCGGCGACAGCGTGCAGATGCTCGTGCCCAACCTGGAGTTTGCCGACGACCCGGGCGGCTATGAATGGCAACCGCCCACGGACGCCCGGCAGATTCTGCTGATTGGCGATGAAACCGCCCTGCCGGCACTGGCCGGCATTCTCGAAGAGTTGGCCGATCACCCCGAAGCCATGGCGGTGCAGGCCTTTATTGAAGTGCCCGGCGAAGCCGACTGCCTGTCGCTGCGCACCGGCCCGAACACCCGCCTGAACTGGCTGCCCCGCGACCTGCTGCAATGCGCCCATGGTGAAGCCATGCTGCATGCCGCCCGCGAACTGGCGGACCTGGGGCCCAGGGCCAGTGGCACCCAGCGCGCCGCGAAGCTGCCGGAGGTCGACATCGAGCAACAGATCCTCTGGGAACGCGCAAGCCCCTCCCACAGCCACTTCTATGCCTGGGTTGCCGGCGAATCCGCTGCGGTGATGAGCATTCGCCGCCATCTGATCACCGAGCGCGGCCTGGATCGCCGCGAACTGACGCTGATGGGCTACTGGCGCCAAGGGCGAAGCCTGAACTGAGGACTTGTTCACGATCTGCTGCGCCTGGCTCATGGGGTGTCAAATCTGAGGCCTGTCGATACCCGGCGCGGGAGCCAGCGCCCTGGATAAATTTTCCAGCCCAGGCTTCGTTCCCTCTTCAGGCCCACATACACCCAGAGGGAATGCCGTGGATTTGCAGAACGTTCTGTCAAAGCTGTTCGCCAATGCCGGCTCCGTCGGCATCGAAGGCGTATTTCAATTCGTCTTCGCCCCCAACCTGATGTTCTGGTCCGAAATCAGGGAGCGCACCACCACCCAGAGCGGCCTGCACGCCCGCCCGGATGTCACCATCAACGTCGCGGAAAAAGACTTTCTCGGCATCATGGGCGGCGTTGCCGATGTCGAAGAACTGTTTGCCAGCGGCCGCCTGAAAATCGACGGCAACATGGGCCTGGCCACCCTGCTGCCGCAAATCATCGAAAGCGCACGCCATGGCGACCGGGCGGAAAAGGTCGACATGAACAAGCGCTACCCGACGCCGCCCAGGTTCAGCGAGCGGGTTTCAGCGGCGCAGCCGGTACAGCGAGAGGTTGCGCGGATCGCCCGCCAGGCGTTGTCGATCGGCGACTTCCGCGCCCACTACCTACCCGAAGGCATTCCCCTGGTAATCAGCAATGCCCTGAATGACTGGCCATTGTTCAACATGGGCCGCGAAGAATCCCTGGTGCACTTCGCCGAGTTGCAGGGCATTACCCGCCACGGCGACTACGTGAAAAAGACCTTTTCCACCGACCGCGACTTCCGCTCCACCTCCATGGCCGACTTCATCGCGTCCCTCGATGCCCCGGCCCAAAAGGGGCCCAACGGCGAACCGCCGGCCTATATGGGCAACAACATTTTGCCGGCGCAATTGATGGAGCAGATCAGCTACCCGCCCTATTTCGACCGCGCGCTGTTCATTGCGCCACGGATCTGGATCGGCCCCAAAGGCACCCTGACGCCCCTGCACCGTGACGACACCGACAACCTGTTCGCCCAGGTCTGGGGGCAGAAGTCGTTTATTCTCGCTGCGCCCCACCATCGTCCCGCCCTGGGTACCTGGTCCACGGCGCCCAAAGGCGGGCTCGACGGCTGTGACTTCAATCCGGATGCGCCTGACTACCAACGCTTCCCCCAGGCCCGTGACGTGACCTTCCTGCGGGTGACCCTGGAGGCCGGCGACCTGCTGTTTCTGCCGGAAGGCTGGTTCCACCAGGTGGAGTCGGTCTCCACCTCGCTCTCGGTGAATTTCTGGGTCAATTCGGGACGCGGCTGGTAACCGGTGCCGGCACTGGCCCCTGGGTCAGTGCCGGAGGCGCGTGAGTGCAGGAGCAACCCGCAGGGGAAAAGCGTCCGCTCAGACGCTCAATGCAACCTTTTGCCCATGCCGCCGATGATGCACCTCCAGGTAATCCTTGATTGCCCGCAGCACCTTGGCTTCGTGTTCATGGATAAAGAAGTGCCCGCCGGCCAGCATGTCCACCGAGAAACTGCCGTGGGTTTCCTTGCTCCAGCCGATCAGTTGCTCGGTGGTGGCGCGGTCGGCCTTGCCGCCCAGTACATGCACCGGGCAACTGAGCAGCGGGCGATTGGCCGGCTGGAAACGCCCGCAGAGCAGAAAGTCGGCCCGCAGGATGGGCAACGTCAGGCTCATCAGCTCTTCATTGCCCAGCACTTCTTCACTGGTGCCCTGCAGGGAGCGCAACTGCTCGATCAGTTGCGCGTCGGTCTTGGGCTCGGAGAACCCGCGGTCGTACTCCGAGCGCATGCTCGGGGCCGCGGTGCCGGAGGCGAACAGGGCCACCGGTTCCGGCCCGCCCAGGGCACGCAGGGCGTGGGCCATTTCACAGGCGAGCAAGGCGCCCAGGCTGTGGCCGAACAGTGCATAGGGCGCTTTCAGGCTGGGCAGCAGTTCGCTGGCCAGTTGCCGCGCCAGTGCGCGCATGTCGGTCTGCAACGGCTCGCCGAAACGCGCACCGCGCCCCGGCAATTCCACCGGCTGCAGTTTCAGCCACTGCGGCAGCTTGCGCCGCCAGCGGCTGTAGACCATGGCGCTGGCGCCGGAATAGGGCAGGCACAGCAGTGTCAGTTGGGTCACTGCACTTACCTCAATCAGTTATGTGTAAAGAGAACGGATTGAGGTCACCGCAAATTAGTCCGGCTGTGGTGCCCCGCGGCTCAGGCGGCGACAGCTCTGCACCGCCGTCCACAACACCACCGCCCCGGCGCCCAGGGCCACCCAGAACCCGCTGCGCGCGCCATAGTGGTCGGCGAGCCAGCCGGAGCTGGCGGCCCCGATGGCCACGCCGATGCTCAGGCCGGTGACCAGCCAGGTCAGGCCCTCGGTGAGTTTGGCCGGGGGTACGATGTTCTCCACCAGGGCCATGGCCACGATCAGGGTCGGAGCGAAGAACAGACCGGCGACAAATACCGCCAGGGACAGCCCGGGAATATTGCTCACGATCAGCAGCGGCAAGGTGGTGACGGCGGTGGCGATGCCGCCGTACATAAACAGGCGGGGCAAGGGCAAGGTCGGCTTCCAGGCGCCGAAGGCAATGCCGGCCAGGCATGAACCGATGGCGTACACCGAAAGCACGATGCTCGCCGCCGCCGGCTGGCCCTGCTGCTGGGCAAAGGCCACGCTGACCACGTCCACCACCCCGGCAGTGGTGCCCATGGCGACCATCAACAGCACCAGCAGGCGCAGTTCCACCGAGCGAATGATCGAACCTTGCTGCGAACCGGTATGGGGGTGCACCGCCGGTTCCGTGGCGCGTTGCAACACCAGCGCGGTGACGCCGACGGCCAGGGCCAGCAGCGCCACCAGCGGCCCGGCCTCGGGGAACACCGCCACGCACAGCCCTACCGACAACGGCGGGCCGACGATAAAGCACAGTTCATCGAGCACCGATTCCAGGGCATAGGCGGTCTGCAACAGCGGCTGGCCACGGTACAGCTCGGTCCAGCGCGCCCGGACCATGGCCGACATGCTCGGCATGCAGCCGGCCAGGGCGGCAAACAGGAACAGGGTCCAGGTCGGCGCCTGCAAGCGGGTGCACAGCAACAGGGCCAGCAACGCCCCGCCACCGACGCCGGCGGCGATCGGCAGGATCCGGCCCTGGCCAAAGCGGTCGACCATGCGTGATACCTGGGGCGCACAAAACGCCGTGGCCAGGGCGAAGGTAGCGGCCACCGCGCCGGCCAGGCCGTAACCGCCCTTGAGCTGGGAGAGCATGGTGATGATGCCGATACCGGTCATGGAGATCGGCATGCGGGCGATCATCCCGGCGATGACAAAGGCGCGAGAGCCCGGGGCGTGGAACAGCTCGCGGTACGGATTAACCATGGACTTTCAACCTCGGCAGGGGCGTGCAACTTGCCATAAACAGCAGCTGCAGTAAAAATACATACGGTGCGTATGTGAGAAATAATGCGAACATACGCGCCGTATGTCAAACCCCATTGCCCAGATGAGTAGCCGCCATGAGCCCCCGCCCCCGCGCTGAAATGATCGAAGCCACCCGTGCCAAGCTGCTGGCCAGCGCGCGCCAGGCCTTTGGCCGCCTGGGTTACGCCCAGACCTCGATGGACGACCTGACCGCCGAAGCCGGCCTGACCCGGGGTGCCCTGTACCACCATTTCGGCGATAAAAAAGGCTTGCTGGCGGCGGTGGTGGCGCAGATCGACGCCGAAATGGACCAGCGCCTGGCGGCGATTTCCAGCACGGTGGCCGACCCCTGGCAGGCGTTCTGCGAGCGCTGTCATGCCTACCTGCACATGGCCCTGGAGCCTGAAATCCAGCGCATCCTGTTGCAGGATGCCCGGGCGGTGCTGGCCGACAGCGCCCAGGCCGGCGAAGAACAGTGCATCGAGTCCCTCGGCGCCCTGCTCCAGCAATTGATAGACGCCCGCGTGGTGGAGCCCGTCGCGCCCCTGGCCTTGGCGCGCCTGATCAACGGCAGCCTGGTGGAAGCTGCCCTGTGGATCGCCAATGCCGCGCACCCGGCACAAAAGCTCGAGCAAAGCCTGGGTGGCCTGAACCTGTTGCTGCGCGGGTTGCGCCGCAGCGATGCAGCGGCAGCAACCGCTGCCGAAGCCTGAACCTGAAACCCCTGAGCGCCTGAACACGCCACGGATTTATCGCGCCCGCTGAACTCCCGGCCACCTTCACCAGTCAGCTAATCACGCTCCCTGAGTTAAGGATTGCCCCATGCAGCTCTCCCTCGATGGACAAGTGGCCCTGGTCACCGGCGCCAGTTCCGGTATCGGTGCGGGGGGGGCCCCCCCCCCGGGGGGGCCCCGCGCCCCCCCGGGGGGGGGAGAAAACACCCCCCCCCCCCCCCCCCCCCAAAAACCCCCCCCCCCCCCCCCCCCCCCCCCCCCCCCCCCCCCGCGGCCGTGGCGCGCCGCCGCCCAAGGGCGAAGCCCCGGTGGCCGACTACAACGCCCTGTGGAGCAGCCTCTACAGCAATGCCGGCAAAGACCTCAACGC
>NZ_JBLZOM010000011.1:33797-145841 GCF_049199125.1 Pseudomonas sp. QD4 | reverse complement strand
GGGAAATCATGGGTGTTGCGTTGGCGCCTGGTCAGCATGGTATTCAAACTTGCGGACGGGGCGGGCGGGGGCGGGCCGCGAAGGCCCGCCCCAAGCGTAGGACGAGCGCTTAGTTGTCGTCGAGAAATTTCTCGGCGTCCAGCGCCGCCATGCAGCCGGCCCCGGCTGAGGTAATGGCCTGGCGGTAGACATGGTCGGCCACGTCGCCGGCCGCGAACACCCCCTCGATGCCGGTAGCGGTGGCATTGCCCTCACTGCCGCCCCTGACCAGCAGGTAGCCGTCACGCATCTCCAGTTGGCCCTGGAAGAGGTCTGTGTTGGGCTTGTGGCCAATGGCGATAAAGACTCCGGCCAGCTCCAGCTCGTGGGTGGCGCCGCTCAGGCTGTCCCGCAGCCGGGCGCCGGTCACGCCGCTGGCATCCCCCAGCACTTCATCCAGGTTCTGATTCCAGTGCAGGCGGATATTGCCGTTGGCGGCTTTCTCGAACAATTTGTCCTGCAGGATTTTCTCCGAACGCAGCTTGTCGCGCCGATGCACCAGGTGCACTTCCTTGGCGATGTTCGACAGATACAGTGCTTCTTCCACGGCGGTATTGCCGCCCCCGACCACAGCGACCACCTGGTTGCGGTAGAAGAACCCGTCGCAGGTGGCGCAGGCCGATACCCCCTTGCCGGCGAAGGCTTCTTCCGACGGCAGACCCAGGTATTGGGCCGATGCACCGGTGGCAATGATCAGTGCGTCGCAGCTGTAGGTGCCGCTGTCGCCGATCAGGATAAACGGTCGCTGCTGCAACTTGGCCGTGTGGATGTGGTCGTAGACGATCTCGGTATCGAAGCGCTCGGCATGTTTTTGCATGCGCTCCATCAGCACCGGGCCGGTCAGGCCTTCGACGTCACCGGGCCAGTTGTCGACTTCGGTGGTGGTGGTCAATTGTCCTCCGGCCTGCAGGCCGGTAATGACAGTCGGCTTGAGGTTGGCCCGGGCGGCATACACGGCAGCACTGTAACCGGCAGGGCCGGAGCCCAGAATAATCAGGCGTGAATGCTTCACTTGGTTCATAAAAACACCTCATAAGCCTTTGTCACAAAAGGCAATGCATGCTCAAATTGAATAGTGCGTAAAGTGCCGTTGGTTATGCTAAACCGAGGATGTACCAGCGTGGCATGAAGCGAGCAAACCCGTACAATGCCGGTATGTATCAAGATATTCAGAATTGCCCTGTTTCAGGATCCCGGGGCAGAGTGTTAAAAGTAGCCCCAGTCAGGCCAATCAACTTTATTTACCTGCTCGTTCGAGCAGTATTTTGTAGTCAATCATCAGTTGGACGCGCCGTAGGCGCAGGAAAAGACGCGTTTTGAAGAAATCCACCGCAACACCTAAAACAGTAGTCCCGCTCTGGCGTCAGCAATTGCACTACCGGCTCAAGGAAGGTGCATTGATCGCCATTGGTGCCTTATGCCTGTTTTTGATGATGGCATTGTTGACCTATGGCAAGGACGATCCGGGCTGGAGCCATAACAGCAAGATCGAAGATGTGCAGAACTTCGGTGGCCCTGCCGGTTCATACAGCGCTGATATCCTGTTTATGGTGTTGGGTTATTTCGCCTATATCTTCCCGCTGTTATTGGCGATCAAGACTTATCAGATCTTCCGTCAACGGCATGAACCCTGGCAGTGGAGCGGCTGGCTGTTTTCCTGGCGCCTGATCGGCCTGGTGTTCCTGGTGTTGTCCGGCGCCGCCTTGGCCCATATCCATTTCCACGCTGCCACCGGCTTGCCGGCCGGGGCGGGTGGGGCGCTGGGCGAAAGCCTGGGCGACCTGGCCAAAAACGCACTGAACATCCAGGGCAGCACCCTGATGTTTATCGCGCTGTTCCTGTTTGGCCTCACCGTGTTCACCGACCTGTCGTGGTTCAAGGTCATGGACGTCACGGGCAAGATCACCCTCGACCTGTTCGAACTGTTCCAGGGCGCAGCCAATCGCTGGTGGGCGGCCCGTACCGAGCGCAAGCAACTGGTGGCCCAGTTGCGCGAAGTGGATGCCCGGGTCGACGAAGTCGTGGCCCCAACCGTGACCGACAAGCGCGAGCAGGCCAAGGTCAAGGAGCGCCTGATCGAGCGCGAGCAGGCCCTGAGCAAGCACATGTCCGAGCGCGAGAAACAGGTGCCGCCGGTCATCGCCCCCGCTCCGCCGAAAGCAGCGGAACCGAGCAAGCGTGTGCAGAAAGAGAAACAAGTGCCGCTGTTCGTCGACGGCGCCGTTGAAGGCACGCTGCCACCTATTTCCATCCTCGACCCGGCAGAAAAGAAACAGCTCAACTATTCCCCCGAATCCCTGGCGGCGGTCGGCCACCTGCTGGAAATCAAACTCAAGGAGTTCGGGGTCGAGGTGTCGGTGGATTCGATTCACCCGGGCCCGGTCATTACCCGTTACGAAATCCAGCCGGCGGCCGGGGTCAAGGTCAGCCGCATCGCCAACCTGGCCAAGGACCTGGCGCGTTCCCTGGCGGTGACCAGTGTGCGGGTGGTCGAAGTGATCCCCGGCAAAACCACCGTGGGCATCGAGATTCCCAACGAGGATCGGCAGATCGTGCGCTTCTCCGAAGTGCTGTCGACCCCGGAATACGACAACTTCAAATCCCCGGTGACATTGGCCCTGGGTCATGACATTGGCGGCCGTCCGGTCATCACCGACCTGGCGAAAATGCCTCACCTGCTGGTGGCCGGTACCACCGGCTCCGGTAAGTCGGTGGGGGTGAACGCGATGATTCTGTCGATCCTGTTCAAGTCCGGCCCGGAAGACGCCAAGCTGATCATGATCGACCCGAAAATGCTCGAACTGTCGATCTACGAGGGCATTCCGCACCTGCTGTGCCCAGTGGTGACCGACATGAAGGACGCCGCCAACGCCCTGCGCTGGAGCGTGGCCGAGATGGAGCGGCGCTACAAATTGATGGCGAAGATGGGTGTACGCAACCTGTCGGGCTTCAATGCCAAGGTCAAGGAAGCCCAGGATGCCGGTACACCGCTGACCGACCCGCTGTACAACCGCGAGAGCATCCACGACGAGGCGCCGCTGCTGGTCAAGCTGCCAACCATCGTGGTGGTGGTCGACGAGTTCGCCGACATGATGATGATTGTCGGCAAGAAGGTCGAAGAGCTGATCGCGCGGATCGCACAGAAGGCCCGTGCTGCCGGTATCCACCTGATCCTCGCCACTCAGCGGCCTTCGGTGGACGTGATCACCGGTCTGATCAAGGCCAACATCCCGACCCGCATGGCGTTCCAGGTGTCGAGCAAGATCGACTCGCGGACCATCATCGACCAGGGCGGTGCCGAACAACTGCTGGGTCACGGTGACATGCTCTACATGCCGCCGGGGACCAGCCTGCCGATCCGGGTCCACGGCGCATTCGTCTCCGACGATGAAGTGCACCGCGTGGTGGAAGCCTGGAAACTGCGTGGCGCGCCTGAATACAACGACGACATCCTCAACGGTGTCGAAGAGGCGGGCAGCGGCTTTGACGGTGGCAGTGGCGGTGACAGCGATGATGCTGAAACCGACGCGCTGTACGATGAGGCGGTGCAGTTCGTCCTGGAAAGCCGCCGGGCTTCGATCTCGGCGGTGCAGCGCAAGCTCAAGATCGGCTACAACCGCGCCGCGCGGATGATCGAGTCCATGGAAATGGCCGGTGTGGTCACCGCGATGAACACCAATGGCTCGCGCGAAGTATTGGCGCCGGGCCCGATGCGCGACTGAGCATCGAATTGAATCGACGCGGCGTGATGGCACGCCGCCGATAATCCCACGCAATTTTAAGAGGACTCCCATGCGTCTTATCCGCATGATGTTGCTGCCGGTTTTGGCTTTGACCACGCTCTCGGCTCACGCTGACGACAAGGATGTAGCACGTCTGACCCAGCTGTTGGAAAAATCCCAGACCCTGACTGCACGCTTCTCCCAGCTGACCCTGGATGGCGGCGGCACCCAGTTGCAGGAAACGGCTGGCGAAATGTCGCTGCAACGCCCGGGGCTGTTTTACTGGCACACCGACGCGCCACAGGAACAACTGATGGTGTCCGACGGCAAGAAGGTTTCGCTGTGGGACCCGGACCTGGAGCAGGTGACTATCAAGAAGCTCGATCAGCGCCTGACCCAGACCCCGGCCCTGCTGCTGTCCGGTGATGTGTCGAAGATCAGCGAAAGCTTCGATATCAGTGCCAAGGAAGCTGGCGGGGTGATCGACTTCACCCTCAAGCCGAAAACCAAGGACACCCTGTTCGACAGCCTGCGCCTGTCATTCCGCAACGGCATGGTCAACGACATGCAACTGATCGACAGCGTCGGCCAGCGCACCAATATCCTGTTCACCGGCGTCAAGGCCAACGAGCCGATCCCGGCTTCCAAGTTCAAGTTCGACATCCCCAAGGGTGCCGACGTGATCCAGGAATAAGCGGCTAGTCATACAAGAGGTTGCAAAGGTACGCCATGGACCTGTTTCGTAGTGCCCCGATCGCTCAGCCCCTGGCCGCCCGCTTGCGCGCGGCCAACCTGGATGAGTACGTCGGTCAGGAACACCTGTTGGCCCGGGGCAAGCCTCTGCGCGAAGCCCTGGAGCAGGGCGCCCTGCATTCGATGATTTTCTGGGGCCCGCCAGGTGTGGGTAAGACCACCCTGGCGCGGCTGCTGGCGGAAGTCTCGGATGCGCACTTCGAAACGGTCTCGGCAGTGCTGGCCGGGGTCAAGGAGATCCGCCAGGCGGTGGAAATCGCCAAGCAACAGGCTGGTCAATACGGTCGCCGGACCATCCTCTTTGTTGACGAAGTGCACCGTTTCAACAAGTCGCAACAAGACGCCTTCCTGCCTTATGTCGAAGATGGCACGCTGATTTTCATCGGTGCCACCACTGAAAACCCTTCTTTTGAATTGAACAACGCCTTGCTTTCCCGGGCTCGGGTCTATGTGCTCAAAAGCCTGGACGAGGCCGCCCTGAACAAGCTGGTGCAGCGCGCCCTGAGCGAAGAGCGTGGCCTGGGCAAGCGTCAGCTGAGCCTGAGCGACGAAGGTTTCCAGATGCTGCTGTCGGCGGCCGACGGCGATGGCCGGCGCCTGCTCAACCTGTTGGAGAATGCCTCGGACCTGGCGGAAGACAACAGCGAGATCGGCGTCGACCTGCTGCAAAGCCTGCTGGGCGACACCCGTCGGCGTTTCGACAAGGGCGGTGAGGCGTTTTACGACCAGATTTCCGCCCTGCACAAGTCGGTGCGTGGCTCCAACCCCGACGGTGCCCTGTACTGGTTCGCGCGCATGCTCGACGGCGGTTGCGACCCGCTGTACCTGGCTCGGCGCGTGGTGCGCATGGCCAGCGAAGACATCGGTAACGCCGATCCGCGCGCCCTCAGCCTGTGCCTGGCCGCCTGGGACGTGCAGGAGCGCCTGGGCAGCCCCGAAGGCGAGTTGGCGGTGGCCCAGGCCATTACCTATCTGGCCTGCGCACCGAAAAGCAACGCGGTCTACATGGGCTTCAAGGCCGCCATGCGCAGCGCCGCCGAGCATGGTTCGCTGGAAGTACCGCTGCATTTGCGCAATGCGCCGACCAAGTTGATGAAACAACTGGGGTACGGCGACGAATACCGTTACGCCCACGATGAGCCGGATGCCTACGCCGCCGGCGAAGACTATTTTCCCGACGAGCTCGAACCGCAACCGTTCTACCAGCCGGTGCCCCGTGGCCTGGAGCTGAAGATCGGCGAGAAGCTCAATCACCTGGCAGCCCTTGACCGCGTCAGCCCGAAACAGCGGAGAAAATAGTGATTCGAACGATTCTTGCGGTGTCCGTCGCCGGTATCGCTGGTACATTACTGCGTTTCGCGGCCAGCACCTGGGTCAGCGCCAACTGGCCCCGGCATTTTTATACGGCCACCTTGGCGGTCAATCTGCTGGGTTGCATGATCATCGGCGTGCTGTACGGGCTGTTTCTGGTGCGCCCGGAAGTGCCGATCGAAATCCGCGCCGGCCTGATCGTCGGCTTTGTAGGCGGTCTTACGACCTTTTCATCCTTTTCCCTGGATACGCTGCGCTTGCTGGAAAGCGGGCAAGCACCGATAGCCTTCGGTTATCTGGCCATCAGCGTATTCGGCGGGCTGCTCGCGACCTGGGCTGGCCTGTCCTTGACCAAACTTTGATAAACGAGAGACCGACATGCTCGATTCCAAACTGTTACGTAGCAACCTTCAGGACGTAGCGGACCGCCTGGCATCCCGTGGCTTTACCTTGGATGTAGCGCGCATCGAAGCGCTGGAAGAACAGCGCAAGACCGTCCAGACCCGCACCGAACAATTGCAGGCTGAACGCAATGCACGCTCCAAATCCATCGGCCAGGCCAAGCAGCGCGGTGAAGACATCGCGCCGTTGATGGCGGACGTCGAGCGCATGGCCGGCGAGTTGGCCAGCGGCAAGGTCGAGCTGGACGGGATTCAGACCGAGCTGGACGCGATCCTGCTCAATATTCCCAACCTGCCTCACGAGTCGGTGCCGGTGGGCGCCGATGAAGAGGGCAACGTCGAAGTGCGCCGTTGGGGCACGCCGACTGTCTTCGATTTCGAGGTCAAGGACCACGTCGCCCTGGGCGAGAAGTTCGGCTGGCTGGATTTCGAAACCGCCGCCAAGCTGTCCGGCGCGCGTTTTGCCCTGCTGCGTGGGCCGATCGCCCGCCTGCATCGCGCCCTGGCGCAGTTCATGATCAACCTGCACATCAACGAACACGGCTACGAAGAGGCCTACACGCCTTATCTGGTACAAGCGCCGGCCCTGCAGGGCACTGGCCAGTTACCGAAGTTCGAGGAAGACCTGTTCAAGATCAGCCGCGAAGGCGAAGCCGACCTGTACCTGATCCCGACCGCCGAAGTGTCGCTGACCAACATCGTGGCTGGCGAGATCCTCGATCCGAAGCTGTTGCCGATCAAGTTCGTGGCCCACACGCCATGCTTCCGCAGCGAAGCCGGGGCCTCGGGTCGCGATACCCGCGGCATGATCCGTCAGCACCAGTTCGACAAGGTCGAGATGGTGCAAGTGGTCGAGCCCTCGACCTCTATGGAAGCGCTGGAAGGCCTGACCGCCAACGCCGAAAAAGTCCTGCAATTGCTGGGTCTGCCTTACCGCACCCTGGCCCTGTGCACCGGCGACATGGGCTTCAGCGCGGTCAAGACCTATGACCTGGAAGTGTGGATCCCAAGCCAGGACAAGTACCGCGAAATCTCGTCGTGCTCCAACTGCGGCGATTTCCAGGCGCGTCGCATGCAGGCGCGTTTCCGCAACCCGGAAACCGGCAAGCCGGAACTGGTGCACACCCTCAATGGCTCGGGCCTGGCAGTGGGCCGGACCCTGGTGGCGGTGCTGGAAAACTACCAGCAGGCCGACGGTTCGATCCGTGTGCCAGACGTGCTGAAACCCTACATGGGCGGCCTTGAGGTCATCGGCTAAATGGAGTTTCTGCCGCTGTTCCATAACCTGCGCGGCAGTCGTGTGTTGGTCGTCGGTGGGGGGGAGATTGCCTTGCGCAAATCCCGTCTGCTGGCCGATGCCGGTGCGCTGTTGCGGGTTGTTGCACCTGAAATAGAAGTGCAGTTGCGTGAACTGGTGACTGCCAGCGGCGGCGAATGCGTAGTGCGCGGTTACATCGAGGCGGACCTGGACGGCTGTGTGCTGATCATTGCCGCCACCGACGATGAACCGCTCAACGCCCAGGTGTCCGCCGACGCACACAAGCGCTGCGTGCCGGTCAATGTGGTGGACGCGCCGGCCCTGTGCAGCGTGATCTTCCCGGCGATCGTCGACCGTTCGCCCCTGGTGATTGCGGTGTCCAGCGGTGGCGATGCGCCGGTGCTGGCACGGCTGATCCGGGCCAAGCTGGAAACCTGGATTCCTTCGACCTACGGCCAGCTGGCCGGTTTGGCGGCGCGCTTTCGCAGCCAGGTCAAAGGTCTGTTTCCAGATGTGCAGCAGCGTCGGGCGTTCTGGGAAGATGTTTTCCAGGGGCCGATTGCCGATCGCCAGTTGGCCGGGCAGGGGGCAGAAGCGGAGCGCCTGCTGATCGCCAAGATCGAAGGTGAAGCACCCCATGCGCCGGGTGAGGTGTATCTGGTCGGTGCCGGCCCGGGTGATCCGGACCTGCTGACCTTTCGCGCCTTGCGCCTGATGCAGCAAGCCGATGTGGTGCTGTACGACCGCCTGGTGGCGCCGGCGATTCTCGAATTGTGCCGGCGTGACGCCGAGCGGGTGTATGTCGGCAAGCGTCGCGCCGACCACGCGGTGCCCCAGGAGCAGATCAACCAGCAACTGGTGACCCTGGCCAAGCAAGGCAAGCGCGTGTTGCGGCTCAAGGGCGGCGACCCGTTTATTTTCGGGCGTGGCGGTGAGGAGATCGAGGAACTGGCGGCCCATGGCATCCCGTTCCAGGTGGTGCCGGGGATCACGGCGGCCAGCGGTTGCGCGGCGTACGCCGGGATTCCGCTGACCCACCGCGATTACGCGCAGTCGGTGCGGTTTGTCACCGGGCACCTCAAGGATGGTTCTTCGGACCTGCCCTGGAGCGACCTGGTTGGCCCGGCCCAGACTCTGGTGTTCTACATGGGCCTGGTGGGTTTGCCGATCATCTGCGAGCAGTTGATCAAGCACGGTCGCTCAGCCGATACCCCGGCGGCCTTGATCCAGCAGGGCACCACGTCCAACCAGCGGGTGTTTACCGGCACCCTGGCCGACCTGCCACGGCTAGTGGCAGAGCACGAAGTGCATGCCCCGACCCTGGTCATCGTCGGCGAAGTGGTCCAGCTACGCGAGAAGCTGGCCTGGTTCGAAGGCGCCCAGTCTCAAGTCTGACCCCATTACCCCCCACTCCGGGGCATGACCTGGAGTGGGGGGCGATGAGCACGCACTGCCGCATCAATTCCCCTGAAAGATTCCCCGCCCACTCAGGCGCTGCCGATCATGGCTGCGGGTGAAGTCCTGCGCCGGCCCTTTGGGCACGATGCCGGTCGGGTTGATGGTGCGGTGGCTGGCGTAGTAATGACCCTTGATATGGGTGAAGTCCACGGTCTCGCCAATCCCCGGCCATTGGTACATTTCCCTGAGCCAGTTCGACAGGTTCGGGTAGTCGGCAATACGCCGCAGGTTGCATTTGAAGTGGCTGTAATACACCGCGTCGAAGCGAATCAGCGTAGTGAACAGGCGCACATCGGCCTCGGTCAGGTACTCGCCTGCGAGGTAACGCCGCTCTCCCAGGCGCTGCTCCAGCCAGTCGAGTTCGGCAAATACATCATCAAAAGCCTGTTCATAGGCCTGTTGTGAGGTGGCGAAGCCGGCGCGGTACACGCCGTTGTTCACCGCCGGGTAAATCCGCGCGTTCAGTTGTTCGATGTCTGCGCGCAAGGCTTCTGGATACAGGTCGAGGCGGTTGCCGGTCAGGCCGTCGAAGGCGCTGTTGAACATGCGGATGATCTCCGCCGACTCGTTGCTGACAATGCGCTGCTGCTGTTTGTCCCACAGCACCGGCACCGTGACCCGGCCGGTGTAGTGGGGATCCTCAGCGGTATAGCGCTGGTGCATGTAGGTCAGGTGATCCAGCGGTTCGCCACTGGAGCCGTGGCTCTGGTCGAAGGTCCAGCCGTTTTCCAGCATCAGCCAACTGACGACGGAGACGTCGATCAGGCTTTCCAGGCCTTTGAGCTTGCGCAGGATCAGGGTGCGGTGGGCCCAGGGGCAGGCCAGGGATACATAGAGGTGATAGCGCCCGGCCTCGGCCGCAAAGCCGCCTTCACCGCTGGGGCCAGGCGCGCCGTCGGCCGTGACCCAGTTGCGGCGTTGCGCCTGTTCGCGCTGGAAGGCGCCGTCTTTGCTGCTCTCGTACCACTGGTCGTGCCAGCGCCCTTCAATCAGCAGACCCATCGAATTCTCCTCGGCTGTTTTGCGTTGGAGTGCAGTCTATTCCGATGAGTTCGAACAAAAAGCGCAAAGCTTGCGGGTATATGATCGATTAAATCGATTTGTTTCGCGCATCCCAGAACCGCTGCGCCTGCTCGAAGGCTTGCTCGTGCGGTGTACCCAGGCCGCGCAGGGCCAGGGCCATGGTGGCGATCAGGGCCAGTTGCGGGTAGCTGTCGACCACCTCGCCACGCCACACCGCGAGCAACTGCTGCGGATCGAGGCTGGCGGGCTTTACATGGCGCTGGGCCGAGAGTGCCGGCCATTCTTCATCCCAGCTGACGCCGCCGGTGGTGCCGTAAAGGTGGCAGGGGCTGTCGGGGTTAACCTCGATTTCCCCGCCATCGCCCTTGATCACGATCACGTTATCCCCCAGCAGGCCGCTGGCATCGCGGTGCACGCCCTGGTAGCCGGGGTGGAAGATGCTTTGCAGGCCGCAACGTGCGCCCAGCGGGTTGAGGATGCGCGCCAGGGAATGGATCGGCGAGCGCAGGCCGAGGATGTTGCGCAGGTCGATCATTCGCTGTAGCTGCGGTGCCCAGGCACCCAGCGGGATAAAGGCCAGGTTGCCGTGGTCCAGGGCCTGGTTCACCGCCTGCCAGTCATGGCACAGGGGAATGCCCAGGGGCTCCAGCAGTTGTTCGGTATACAAGCGCCCGGCGGTGTGCGCGCCACCGCCATGCAACAGGATGCGCACGCCGTTCTGCGCCAGGCATTTGGCCGCCAGCAGGTACCAGGGCAGATGGCGTTTTTTACCGGCGTAGGTCGGCCAATCCAGATCGAGGCGGATCGCCGGGGCATTAAGGCGCTCACGCAGGGCCAGGGTGAAGCCGGCCAGTTCTTCCGGGCTTTCCTCTTTGTGCCGCAGCAGCATCAGGAAAGCACCGAGCTGGGTGTCTTCGACCTTGCCGTCGAGCAGCATGCCCATGGCTTCCCGGGCTTCTTCACCGGTCAGGCTGCGGGCGCCGCGCTTGCCTTTGCCCAGGATCCGTACGAACGGGGCAAATGGATGCTCGGCCGGGGTTTCGGTGATCAGCGCAGGGGATTGGTTCATAAGCAATTGGTCGGCTTCGGCAGGCCCGCCAGCTTGGCGGCAAGTTTGGCGGGAGTGCCGTTGAACAGGCGGTTCAGGTGCAGGCTGTTGCCCTTGTCCGGGCCCAGCTTCAGGGCGGTGTATTTGATCAGCGGGCGGGTGGCCGGCGACAGCTGGAATTGGCCATGGAAATCGCGCAGCAGCTCGAGGATCTCCCAGTGCTCGGGGCTCAGTTCAATGCCTTCGACCGCCGCCAGGGCGCTGGCCACTTGCGGCGACCAGTCGGCCAGGTCGAGCAGGTAGCCGTCCTTGTCCAGGGCGATGCTGCGGGTGCCTACGGTAAGCGCATTCATAGCCAGCTGTTGACCTTGGCGTGCTGGATCGACAGGTCGACAAAGGCCGGGTAATCGATGGCCGTGGCCCAGGCCGGTGCGGCAAGGCCACGGGCTTGCAGGTCTTCAGCCAGGACGAACACCTGCAACGCCTCGGCACGGCCCTGCAAGTGGGCAAAGGGAGCGCTGCCAGGTTGTAGCGCGTACACCGCGTCGCCGCACAGCAGCAGCGCGTCCCGCGCACCCAGCAGGCGCAGGCAGCTGTCGAGGCGAGTGTCAGTGAAGGGCGAGTGGGACAACACATGCAAGGTCGACATCAGAGGGTAATCACTTGGTCGTAACGATCGATAAGCGCACTCAGTTGCGCGGTTTCCAGCAACTGGACCTCATCCAGGCCCAGGTCCTGCGGGTCCAGGCCGCGCTCGGCGATGCTGAAACCACAGGCAAACACTTGGTCCACGCCAAACAGCGACAGGGCCTGCAGGTTGGCGCTCAGGTCCTTCTGTTGCAGGGTCGCGGCGTGTTGCCGGGGCGCCAGTTGCCATACGCCGTCATCCAGGAACAGCAGGCCGATGGGCAGATCAAAGGCGCCGCCGGCCAGGACGATATCCAGCGCCTCGCGGGCGCCGGGGCCGGACCAGGGCGCCTGGCGGCTGATAATCAGCAGGGACTTGGGCATTTCAAGGCCCTCCAAAGCAGATCAGGCGATCGGCAGCTTGCGCCGCATCGTGCAATTGGCCGAGGCCGGACAACTCCCACGGCGCTTCGAGGTTGACCGCCGAGCGCTGATAACGCTGGGCTTCCTCAGCGTTCAGCACCCCGCGCCGCAGGGCCGCGGCAATGCACACCACGGCATCCAACTGATGGGTGGTTACCAGCTCGCGCCATTGGCGGGGCAGGTCCTGCTCATCCTGGGGGGTGACGATGTTGTTCGAGGCGCTGTACACGCCGTCCTGATAAAAAAACAGCCGGACAATCTCGTGCCCCCCGGCCAGCGCCGCTTGGGTGAACAGCAGGGCGCGACGCGAAGAGGGCTCGTGGGCGGCGCAGAACAGGGCTATGGCGAACTTCATGACGGACTCGGTCGGCAAATCTGGCGCAATGATAATGCTTTATCGAGGGATGGGCTAAACCCGTTTTTTCGTGCGGCGCTGGGCCGGGGCAGGCCTCGACATACCGGGTAACGCATCGGCCGGCCCAAACTGGCCCACGCTCGATAAACTCGCCCGCTGAAAAAACCAATCGATGACAAGGAGTGCGAGATGCAGGAACTCAAAGGTGCAGTGGTCGTGGTCACCGGTGCCGGTCGCGGCCTGGGTGCGGCCCTGGCGATCAGCCTGGCGGACCTGGGGTGCAAGCTGGTGCTGTGCGGACGCAGCGCCCCTGCCCTGGCTGAAGTCGGGGCCATAATCGAGGCCCGTGGCGGCCTGGCGACCGAGCAAGTGGTGCTCGACCTCGCCGACACCGCCAGCGTCAGCGCGGCCCTGGCCAGCATCGAGCAGCGCCAGCCGCAGATCGACATCCTGATCAACAACGGCGCCATGTGGCTGGAGGCCAGCGAGCAACCCCACAGCGCCGCCGAAGTCAGCGGGGTGATCAATGCCGCCCTGACCGGAACCTTCCTCTTGACCCAGGGCCTGCTGCCGGCACTCAAGGCGTCCAGCCGCCCGGATGTGGTCACCATCGGCTCCATCAGCGGCTTGCCCAACGCGCCGCTGCACAGCGTGTCGTTGCCGTTCTATGCCGCCAAGCACGGGCAACTGGCGCTGGCCGATGGCCTGCGGCAGATGCTGGTCGGCACGCCACTGCGCTCGCTGTGCGTGCACCCGCCGTATCTTGAGGATATTTCGCCGCTGGACCCGCAATGGGCGCAGGTGCCTGAGCGGACCAAGGGCCAGCAGGGCACTAATCGGGATGTGGTCGAGGCGGTGGTTTTCGCCCTGACCCGGCCACGGCACATCAGCCTGTCGTCGATCGTCATCGATACCGACAACGGCGGCGTGTTCAACTAAGCCCCCGGGCTATAGGCCGCGTGTTTCAGCGCGGCATATAGCCCAGTTGCCAGCGATGAGGGATCTTCAACGAGGCGATCCCCAGCAACGCCGACAAGCCGCCACTGACCAGCAGCGCCTTGATGCCCAGTTGGTGCTCCAGCAGCGCGCCGATCACCGCACCGACCAGCATCCCGGTCCAGGGCACCAGTTGCACCCGCCAGCCATTGCGTCGCTCGCCGAGCATCCAGCGTCCCAGGCCGCGGCCGAAACGCGACAGGGCACCGGTGACATAGGTCAGGCCTACGGGCAGGCCGTTCACTTCTTCCACTGCCGCGTTGAGCATGCCCATGGCCACGATGGCGGCCAGCAAGGCCGGCAGGTGATTGGCAAACGGCCAGGCCGCGGCCGCGCAGAGCAGGGTGGCGATGCACAGCAGCAGGGGCAGGGCGCGGCGTCCGCCCAGGCGACTGACGACGATGCCCAGGGCGTTACCGGCAATAAAGGTGGCGATGCACAACGTCAGGCGCAGGGTCAGGCCCATGTCGCCATCGCTGATGGCCACGGCCAGGCGGGTGGTGTTGCCGCTCATGAAGGACACGAAGTCGCCGGTGGCCATAAAGCCGATGGCGTCGGTCATGCCCGCCAGTACCGAGAGGCTGGCCACCAGGCCGAGGCCGATCCGCCCGCGCCATTTGCGGGTATTGAGCAAGCCTGGGTGAGTACGCGGTGTGGGCGGCGATGGCAGCATCAGTAGGCTCTCATGGGCGGTGAAGGTGTCAGAACCGGTTCACGATCGACTGCGCTTGGCTCATGCGGCGTTAAAAAGAGCTGAGCATCGCTCGCCAGATCATCAACAGGTTGTCAGTTCGGGCTATCCAGGCCATGCAACTGGCAGTATTCGGCCCAGTCCATTCCAGCCATCTCGGCCACCTCCTTGTGCACTTCCAGGCGCTGGGCCTGGAAATCTTCGGCGCTGGAGGCAGTCAGTTGCAAACTCAGTTCCCAGGCAAACAAACCCAGGCGCTCGGCTTCGGCTTCAAAGGCTTCATGCAGGCGTTCGTCGCGGTACTGCTCGGGCGTCTCGCCCTTGACCTGGGCTTCAAGCGGATTGAGCTTGTCCAGTGCTTCGCGCAGTTCGGGGCGCGCGGCGAGAAATCTTTCCAGGGCTATTTCGTGGTGCGGGGCATTGGCGGGCATCGGGGCTCCTTGAGGGGAACGGGCAGCCTTCAGGCATCAAGCCTGGGGCAGGGGATGTTCTGGCATTTCACTGCGTATCTGTTGCAGATCCTTGTGCGGGATCACGTAGGTGCGGGCGAGCATATCGCCTATTCGCTGGCAGCGGCTTGATTCCGCGCAGGCCATCAGTGGGACAAAGGCGAAAGCGGCCTCCAGATAGCGGGTGGCGCCTCTGATCAGTACCTGGACCAGCGTCGGCGGCGCCCCGGCGGCGTTGATCACCACCAGGCCCAGGGCGCTTTTGCCGGGCGTCCGGCCCTTGAAGAAATACTCCCAGGCCACGAAGTACAAGGGCCAGACCAGCATGAACAACATCGAATGGAGGTAGGGCTCCAGCCCCGTCTGTTGCTCGAGGTCGAGCAAGCGTCTGACCGGCTGCAATGCCAGCACCCCGTGCAGGCTCAGCGACAGGAGCAAATACGCCGCCAGCGCCAGCACCTGGTCGAGCATGAAGGCGGCGGCGCGGCGCAGGATCAGTTGAGTTCTTGAGACTTCCATGGTCGATTCCAAAGTTTTTTCCATCACATCGGGCGCAGTGTAATCCCCGCAGGGCGGGGTGTCGCAGTGGTTTTGGCGGGGGACGGCTTTCGGTGAAAATACCTGTGCCTCAAAATAGTGCGAACCTTTTGCATCTCCCCGGACTCGAAGCGTTTCCTGAATCATTTGCCTTCTAACAGGGAGATTTAAAAAGCGATGTCAAACGTATTCGGAACCGCACTCAAGGGCTCTATCCTGGCCTTCCTGGCCCTGCCTGCCGCCGCGATCGCCGCGCCTGATACGGGCCCGATCTCGACGTTCGGGATCCTCGGCAGCTACAACGATTTCAAGCTCGAAGGCGGCAGCGACAGCCAGAAGGATCACCTGCCGGAGGGTGGCCTGTTCTATAACTTCGGCAACAAAATGACCGCCGAATCGGGTTTTATCTACCAGGCCGGGGTCGACGCCAAATTCGGCAAGAAGGACGACAACAAGCTCAAGGAAGGCCAGGCCGACCTCGACCTTGGCTGGCGTGCCGCGCTGGATGCGCGCAACTTCGTCGACGTGCTGGTGGGCGGCGGCTACAGCTGGACCCGTTACGAGCCAGAGATCGACGACTACGACACCAAGCTCACCACCAAGTCGCCGTTCGCCAAGGCGGCCATCGGTTACAACCATCAGTTCGATGACATGACCATGCGCGTCGAACTGGGTGCGCGGCGCACCATCGACGGCAAGGTCAAGCTCAAGGTCGACGATGTCGGCAGCGACACCGTTGACCTCAAGGACCGCACCAACCCTTACGCCGAAGTCAGCCTGCTGATGAACCAGAAAGGCTCGCTGCCGGTGATGGCCGGTGTGTATTACACCCGCACCGAATACAAGCTGGACCAGGATTCGGACGTGGCCGACAACACCAAGCTCAAGCGTGACGAGTACGGGGTGAAGGTCGGTATCGCCTTCTAGGCCTGCCGTCCCCGGTCAGGGCCACCGGCACTGGCGTGCGCAATGCCGCCAGTGTCGGCTGCCTGGCTACAGCAGTTTCCAGGTGTAACTGAGCAGCAGGCGGTTTTCATCGATATCGGTTCGGTAGTTGGAACGTGCCGCCACGTTGCGCAGCTTGATCCCCAGCCCGCCCAGCAGACCGGACTGGATCACATAGCCGATGTCCAGGTCCCGCTCCCAATCCTTGCCCTCGTAGCCCTTGCCAGTGTCGACGTTGTCACCGCGAATGTAGCGCACGGTGCTGGTCAGACCCGGCCAGCCCATGGCGGCGAAGTCATAGTCGTAGCGTGCTTGCCATGAGCGCTCGTCGGCGTAGGCGAACTCGTAGGTCGGCACCTCGTTGCCCAGTGGCGAAATATTGGCGAATACCCGGGGGAACGAGCTGTCGCCGTACATCCCCTGATACCCCAGGTAAACGGTATGCCCGCCGCGCTTGGCCGAGAGCAGGGAAAAGAACGCGCGGTTGTCGATCCGGCCCAGCAGTTGCCGGCCTTCTTCGCTGGAATCGTAGTAGCCGAGGTTGGCGCCCAGGACCCAGGAGCCCACGGGCTGACTGTGCTTGAGGCCGAGAAAGCGCTGCTGATAAATGTCTTGCAGCTGGCCGTACCAGGCACTGACCGTGGTGCGTTTGCTGTTGAAGGCATAGTCGGCACCGGCGTAGTTGAAGCCGTCGCTGCTGACCTGGCGTTGCGGTACATGGCCCAGCATGGCTTGCAGGTCGCTGTGTCCGGACTCGTTGCGCAGGCTGGTGGAGCGCAGGCGCCCGCCTTGCAGGGTCAGGCCATCAATGTCGTTGGAGGTCAGGCTGGCGCCCTGGTAGGACGGCGGCAGCAGGCGGATATCACTGAAGCTCAGCACCGGCAGGTTGGGTTGCAATTCGCCGACCCGCAGTTCGGTTTTTGCCAGCCGCAGTTTCAGCGCTGCGCCCAGGCGGCTGTAACTGTCGGCCGCTTCGCCGTCCTCCTGCACTGGCAGCAACCCGGTGTTGACCCGGCCCTTGCCGCTGTCCAGCTTCAGCCCCAGGGTGCCGATGGCATCGACCCCGACGCCGACCAGCCCCGGCGTATAGCCGGATTTGAAATTGAGGATGAAGCCTTGCGCCCATTCCTGGGCCATGGATTTTTCCGGGCCGCGAATGTCCGAATAGTCGCGGCTGAAAAAGTAGTTGCGGGCTTGCAGGGTGGCGCTGGCGTCTTTGATAAAGCCGCCTTCGTCAGCCAGCAGGGACAGGGGTGCACCAAGACACAGCGCGCTGGAGACCAGCACGGTCGGGGTCATCGCAGGTTTCATTGCTTTTACTCTTATTGTTATTGAAAGCAGTTCACTGCGGCGCAGGCTAGGGGCCGGGCAGGGTGGGCAATATCCGCTTTTTGCAGACCTGTATCCGCTTTGTGCAAGGGCCGTTCGGCCCCGGGGGCGGGGATGGCTTCAGGTCTTGCCGGCGCGCAGTTCGTCAATCATGCGCAAGCAGTGGCTAAGCCCCGGCGAGACGTCTGCGACCCGACGGCTGAGGATGATCGGCGAAGTGGCGTTGCTCTCCAGCAGCGGGCTGAAGCCGATGTCGTCGCGGTGCAGCACCTGGACCGAGGCCGGCACCAGGGTGATGCCGATCCCGGCGCCGACCAGGCCGATGGCGGTCTGCAATTCGTTGGTCCATTGGGCAATGCGCACCGTCAGGCCGTGGGAGCTGAACAGTGCAATCACATGGTCGGCGTAGCTCGGGCGCGGGTTGCCGGGGTACAGCACAAAAGGCTCGTCGGCCAACTGGCTGAGGCTCACCGGCTGGCCGAGCAACGGGTGCCCGGCGGGCAGGGCGGCCACCAGCCGGTCTTCGGTCAGCACCCGCTGGACGATGGCCGGATCGTCGATACGGATCCGGCCGAAGCCGACATCGATGCGCCCGGCCTTGAGGGCTTCGACCTGTTGCAGAGTGGTCATTTCCGACAGGCCCAGCTCCAGTTCCAGGGTCTCGTCGCTGCGCAGGCGACGGATCAGTTGCGGCAGGACGCCATACAGGGTCGAAGGCGCAAAGCCGATGCCGAGCCAGGTTTTTTGCCCGAGGCCGATGCGCCGCGTGTTGTCGCAGACCTTGCCCAGCTGTTCGAGCAGCACGCTTGAGTGCTCATAGAAAAACCGTCCGGCCTCGGTCAGCCGCAGCGGCCGGCCGCGTTCGAGCAGCAGCACCCCCAGTTCCTCTTCCAGTTGCTGGATCTGCCGGCTCAGCGGCGGCTGGGCGATGTGCAGGCGCTCGGCGGCCTTGGTGAAGTTCAGGGTCTGACCCAGCACCTGGAAGTAACGCAGATGACGCAGCTCCATACCGCCTCCGAGGAAAATCTTGAATACCTTTAAGGTATCGAACCAGACCAATTCTATATTGGAACCCCAGAAAAAGCCGTACCAGAATCGGCTGCATAACTTCAAGAACCTGACGGGTATGGAAATGCTTTCTTCTGCCATTGAATCGATCGAGACGATCATCGTCGATCTGCCGACTATTCGTCCGCACAAGCTGGCGATGCACACCATGCAGAACCAGACCCTGGTGCTGATCCGCCTGCGTTGCGCCGACGGTATCGAAGGCATTGGCGAATCCACCACCATCGGCGGCCTGGCCTACGGCAACGAAAGCCCGGACAGCATCAAGACCAATATCGATCGTTTCTTCACCCCGTTGCTGGTCGGCCAGGACAGCAGCAACGTCAACGCTGCCATGTTGCGCCTGGAGCGCAGCATCCGTGGCAACACCTTCGCCAAATCCGGTATTGAAACCGCCTTGCTCGACGCCCAGGGCAAGCGCCTCGGGCTGCCGGTCAGCGAGTTGCTCGGTGGCCGGGTGCGCGACGCCTTGCCGGTGGCCTGGACCCTGGCCAGCGGCGACACCGCCAAGGACATCGCCGAAGCGGAAAAAATGCTCGACCTGCGCCGCCACCGCATCTTCAAGCTGAAGATCGGCGCCGGTGAAGTCGACCGCGACCTGGCCCACGTGATCGCCATCAAGAAAGCCCTGGGCGACCGTGCCAGCGTGCGGGTCGACGTCAACCAGGCCTGGGATGAAGCGGTCGCGGTGCGCGCCTGCCGGATCCTCGGCAACAACGGCATCGACCTGATCGAACAACCCATCTCGCGCAACAACCGCACAGGCATGGTCCGCCTCAACGCCATCAGCCCGGCACCGATCATGGCCGATGAATCCATCGAATGCGTGGAAGACGCCTTCAACCTGGCCCGCGAAGGCGCGGCGTCGGTGTTTGCCCTGAAGATCGCCAAAAACGGCGGCCCTCGTGCGGTCCTGCGCACGGCGGCCATTGCCGAGGCGGCGGGCATCGGCCTGTATGGCGGCACCATGCTTGAAGGCGGGATCGGCACCCTGGCCTCGGCCCATGCCTTCCTGACCCTGAGCAAGCTGAGCTGGGACACCGAGCTGTTCGGCCCGCTGCTGCTGACCGAAGACATTCTCAGCGAGCCACCGGCGTACCGCGATTTCCAGCTGTATGTATCGAACGCGCCGGGCCTGGGCCTGAGCCTGGACGAAGAGCGCCTGGCGTTCTTCCGCCGCGATAAAACCTCCACCCTTCATACTGCCTGAGGAGAGCGCCATGCTATTCCACGTCAAAATGACCGTGAACCTTCCGCTCGACATGAACCCCGAACGCGCCGCGCAGCTCAAGGCCGACGAAAAGGCCCTGGCCCAGCGCCTGCAGGATCAGGGCAAGTGGCGCCACCTGTGGCGCATTGCCGGCCTGTATGCCAACTACAGCGTGTTCGATGTCGACAGCGTGCAGGAACTGCACGATCTACTGATGCAACTGCCGCTGTATCCGTACATGGCTATCGAAGTCAACGCCATGTGCAGGCATCCTTCGTCCATCCGTGAGGACGATCGCTGAGTCGCTGGTCAGTCTGAGAACCACTCTAATAAATACAAGATGAGGAACAATCATGAACGTCAGAATTTCCCACACTGCCGATGCCCAGAAGTTTCTTGAAGAAGCCAGCGGCCAGTTCACCGAAGGCGGCAACCCACGGGCCAAGGCGCTGATCTACCGGATCCTGCGCGACTCGGTGAACATCATCGAAGACCTGGACGTGACCCCGGAAGAGTTCTGGAAGGCCGTCAACTACCTCAACGTTCTGGGCGCACGCCAGGAAGCCGGGCTGCTGGCCGCAGGCCTGGGCCTGGAACACTACCTGGACCTGCTGATGGACGCCGCCGACGAACAGGCCGGCAAAAGCGGTGGCACCCCGCGCACCATCGAAGGCCCGCTGTATGTGGCCGGCGCGCCCCTGACCCAGGGTGAGGCGCGGCTTGACGACGGCGTCGACCCGGGCGTGGTGCTGTTCATGCGCGGCCAGGTCAAGAACACCGCTGGCGAACCGCTGGCCGGCGCCATTGTCGATGTCTGGCATGCCAACACCGGCGGCACCTATTCCTACTTCGATGACAGCCAGTCGGAATTCAACCTGCGCCGGCGCATCGTCACCGACGCCGAAGGCCGCTATCGCTTCCGCAGCATCGTGCCGTCGGGTTACGGTTGCCCGCCGGACGGTCCAACCCAGCAACTGCTCGACCAACTGGGCCGCCATGGCCAGCGTCCGGCGCATATCCACTTCTTTATCTCGGCCGATGACCATCGCCATTTGACCACCCAGATCAACCTGGATGGCGATGAATACCTGCACGACGACTTCGCCTATGCCACTCGCGACGAGCTGATCGCCCAGATCACCTTCAGCGAAGACCAGGCGCGGGCCAAGGCCCTGGGCGTCAGCGGGCGCTTTGCCGAAATCGAGTTCGACTTCACCTTGCAGTCCTCGGCCCAGCCGGACGAGCAGCAGCGCATGGAGCGAGTACGCGCCCTGGAAGACTGATAAAGGGTGTGCTGATGTTTCCAAACCACGGGATGACCTAGCGGCTGTCCCGTGGTTTTTGGCATTGTGGCAAGCGTTGCGTGATGGGCCAGCGGTGGCGATCGATCACCGTCCGATAATAACAATCAGAGTGACCGGGTTATGGAAACGCATCTGTTGAGTGAGCGCAGTAGGGTGTTTGTGCACGCCGATCCCTATGCGGTATCCGGCTATGTGAACCAGCACGTGGGCAACCATTGCATCCGCCTGCCCAAGTCCGGCAGCCCCCAGGCCAGCCTCAATCACCGCCAGTTCGCCAGCCTCGACCTGTGCAGCATCAGCTACGGCGGCAGCGTACGCGTGACCTCGCCGGCGCTGGAAACCATCTACCACCTGCAAGTGCTGCTGCGCGGCCATTGCCTGTGGCGTGGCCATCGCCAGGAACATTACTTCGCCCCCGGGGAGTTGCTGCTGATCAACCCCGATGATCCGGTGGACCTGACGTATTCCGACGATTGCGAAAAATTCATCATCAAGATGCCCACCCGCCTGCTCGAATCGGTATGCCAGGAACAGCTCTGGCTGTATCCGGGGCAGGGCGTGCGCTTCCTGGAAAACCGCTACCAGTTGCATGAGCTGGAGGGCTTCATCCACCTGTTGAGCATGGTCTGCCGTGAAGCCGAGGCTGCCGAGCGCATGCCCAGGGTGCAGGAGCACTATGCGCAGATCGTGGTGAGCAAGATGCTCAGCCTGATGAAAACCAATGTCCGGCGCGCAGGGCTGGGTTCGTCTTCGGCGACCTTTGAGCTGATTGCCGATTACATCGAGAACAACCTCAAGCAAGACATCGGCTGCGAAGAACTGGCGCAGCAGGCGCAGATGAGCCTGCGTTCGCTGTACGGCCTGTTCGAACGCAACGCCCGCACCACGCCCAAACACTACATCCGCCAGAAGAAACTGGAACGGGTCAACGCCTGCCTCAGCGACCCCAGCTGCAACGTGCGCAACGTCACCGAACTGGCGATGGATTTCGGCTTTCTGCACCTGGGGCGCTTCTCCGAAAACTACCGCAAGCAATTCGGCGAACTGCCTTCCGATACCCTCAAGCGCCGGCATTGATCCGCCTGGCGATGCCTTCCCCTGAATAACGCGGCGCCCTTGCCGGCCTGCGTAGCTTTGTGCCTCGGCGGCGGCTACAGACCGGTGTAGCCGCCGCAGGCTCGGGCCGCGTTCGGACGCTGGCCCTCAACAGCGCCGGTGATCCAGCTGAATAACGCGGCGCCCTTGCCGGCCAGCGCAGCCTCGCGCCTCGGCAGCGGCTACAGGGATTTGCACAAAACGGATAGTGGTCTGCAGTCAGTGGATATTGCGTCCACCCCCCGCGTCCTAGGATGAGCCTGCCTGAATAAAAACAATGGAGGCGGCGGCCATGTCCCTGCGACCCGAATACCTTCACTCCCTGCTTGAAGAAGATAAAGAGCAGGGCGTCTACCGCTGCAAGCGGGAGATGTTCACCGACCCTCGTCTGTTCGATCTGGAGATGCAGCACATCTTCGAAGGCAACTGGCTGTACCTCGCCCACGAGAGCCAGATTCCCAACAACAACGATTACTACACCACCACCATGGGCCGCCAATCGATCTTCATCGCGCGCAACAAGGAGGGGGTGCTCAACGCCTTTATCAACGCCTGCAGTCATCGCGGCGCCATGCTGTGCCGGCACAAGACCGGCAACAAATCCTCCTACACCTGCCCGTTCCACGGCTGGACCTTCAACAACTCCGGCAAGCTGCTCAAGGTCAAGGACCCGGCTGCCGCGGGCTACCCCTCGAGTTTCAACTGCGAAGGCTCCCATGACCTGACCAAGGTCGCACGCTTCGAGTCCTACCGCGGCTTCCTGTTCGGCAGCCTCAAGGCCGACGTGCTGCCCCTGGTGGAGCACTTGGGGGAGTCGGCAAAGATCATTGACATGATCGTCGACCAGTCCGCCGACGGCCTGGAAGTGCTGCGCGGCTCCTCGAGCTACATCTACGAAGGCAACTGGAAACTCACCGCTGAAAACGGCGCCGACGGCTACCACGTCAGCTCGGTGCACTGGAACTATGCCGCCACCCAGAACCAGCGCAAGCAGCGCGAGGCCGGCGAAGACATCCGCACCATGAGCGCCGGCAGCTGGGCCAAGCAGGGCGGCGGTTTCTACTCCTTTGACAAGGGCCACATGCTGCTCTGGACCCGCTGGTCCAACCCCGAGGATCGCCCCCTGTACGAGCGCCGTGACGAGCTGGCCCAGGACTTCGGCCAGGCCCGTGCCGACTGGATGATCGAGAACTCGCGCAACCTGTGCCTGTACCCCAACGTCTACCTGATGGACCAGTTCAGCTCGCAGATCCGCATCGCCCGGCCGATCTCCGTGGACCGCACCGAAATCACCATCTACTGCATCGCGCCCAAGGGTGAAAGCGACCACGCCCGCTCCAGTCGGATTCGCCAGTACGAAGACTTCTTCAACGTCAGCGGCATGGCCACCCCCGATGACCTCGAAGAATTCCGCTCCTGCCAGATGGGCTACCAGGGCAGCACCACGGCCTGGAACGATATGTCCCGGGGTGCCGAACACTGGGTCGAAGGCCCGGACGCGGCGGCGCAAGAGATCGACCTCAAGCCCATTCTCAGCGGCGTGCGCACCGAAGACGAAGGCCTGTTCGTGATGCAGCACAAGTACTGGCAGGAAACCATGCTCCGCGCCCTGGCGGCCGACGAGTCGCGCAAGATCGCCGTGGAGGCCGTGCAATGAGCATTTCCTATGAGGCCGTGCGCGACTTCCTGTACCGCGAAGCCCGTTACCTGGACGACAAGGACTGGGACAACTGGCTGGAACTCTACGCCGCCGACGCCACCTTCTGGATGCCGTCCTGGGACGACAACGACCAACTCACCGAAGATCCGCAGCGGGAAATCTCGCTGATCTGGTACGGCAACCGCTGCGGCCTCGAAGACCGCGTGTTCCGGATCAAGACCGAGCGCTCCAGCGCGAGCATTCCCGACACCCGCACCTCGCACAACCTGAGCAATATCGAGCTGCTGGAGCAGGGCGACGGCCTGTGCCGCGTGCGCTTCAACTGGCACACCCTGAGCTTTCGCTACAAGACCGTGGACAGCTACTTCGGCAGCAGTTTCTACACCCTGGATGTGCGCGGCGACCACCCGCTGATCCTGGCCAAGAAGGTCATCCTGAAGAACGATTACGTTCGTCAGGTCGTCGATTTCTACCACCTCTGAGGCGACTGCCATGACTCATCAAATCGCACTCAACTTCGAAGACGGGGTGACCCGCTTCGTCGCCGCCAACGCCGGGGAAACCGTGGCCGACGCAGCTTATCGGCAAGGCATCAACATCCCCCTGGATTGCCGCGACGGCGCCTGCGGCACCTGCAAATGCTTCGCCGAGGCCGGGCGCTACGACCTGGGCGAGGACTACATCGATGACGCCTTGACCGCGGACGAAGCCGAGCAGGGTTTTGTCCTCACCTGCCAGATGCGCGCCTTGAGCGATTGCGTGGTGCGGGTGCCGGCGTCGTCCCAGGTGTGTCGCGCTGCCCAGGCGACCTTCACCGCCAGCATCAGCGCGGTGCGCCAGCTGTCCGATAGCACCATCGCCCTGTCGATCAAGGGCGAAGCCTTGAGCAAGCTGGCGTTCCTCCCGGGGCAGTACGTGAACCTTGCGGTGCCGGGCAGCGAGCAGAGCCGGGCCTATTCCTTCAGCTCCCTGCAGCGTGATGGCGAGGTCAGCTTTCTGATTCGCAACGTGCCCGGCGGGTTGATGAGCAGCTTCCTTACCGGGCGGGCCTTGGCCGGCGACAGCATGAGCCTGGCCGGCCCTCTGGGCAGTTTCTACCTGCGCGACATCCGCCGGCCGTTGCTGCTGCTGGCGGGTGGCACCGGCCTTGCGCCGTTTACCGCGATGCTGGAGAAAATCGCCGAACAGGGCAGCGAGTACCCGCTGCACCTGATCTACGGCGTGACCAACGACTTCGATCTGGTGGAGCTGGACCGCCTGCAAGCCCTGGCCGCGCGTATCCCCAACTTCAGTTTCAGCGCCTGCGTGGCCAACCCCGAGAGCCGGCACCCGCTCAAGGGCTACGTGACCCAGCACATCGAGCCCCAGCACCTGAACAACGGCGATGTCGACGTCTACCTCTGCGGCCCGCCGCCGATGGTCGAGGCGGTGAGCCAGTTCATTCGCGAGCAGGGCATCGCCCCGGCGAATTTCTACTACGAAAAGTTCGCCGCCAGCGCGGCCTGAGCTTCGCGGGCGTTGCCGGCGTGGGCAGTTGGCCCGCGCCGCCGCCCGTCATTGACAGGAGGTTGCTATGCACCGATTTCACGAAAAAATCTCCCTGGTCACCGGCGCCGCCCAGGGCATCGGTCGCCGTGTGGCCGAACGCCTGGCCGCAGAGGGCGCACGGCTGATCCTGGTGGACCGCTCCGAGCTGGTGTTTGAACTGCAGGCCGAGCTGGCGCCCGAGCATCAGGTGCTGGCCCTGACCGCCGACCTTGAGCAGTACAGCGAATGCGAGCGGGTGATGGCCTCGGCGGTCGAGCGCTTCGGGCGCCTCGATGTGCTGGTCAACAATGTGGGCGGCACCATTTGGGCCAAGCCCTTCGAACACTACGAGCCGGCGCAGATCGAAGCCGAGGTCCGGCGCTCGCTGTTCCCGACCCTGTGGTGCTGCCATGCCGCGCTGCCGTACATGCTGGAGCAGGGCAGCGGCGCCATCGTCAACGTCTCGTCCATCGCCACCCGCAGCATCAACCGCGTGCCCTATGGCGCGGCCAAGGGTGGGGTAAATGCGCTCACCGCCTGCCTGGCGTTTGAAACCGCCGGCCGCGGGGTGCGGGTCAATGCCACGGCCCCGGGCGGCACCGAAGCGCCGCCGCGGCGCATCCCGCGCAACAGCGCCGAGCAGAGCGCCGAGGAAAAAGTCTGGTACCAGCAGATCGTCGACCAGACCGTCGACAGCACCCTGATGAAACGCTACGGCACCATCGACGAGCAGGCGGCGGCGATCCTGTTCCTGGCCTCGGACGAGGCGTCCTACATCACTGGCATGGTCATGCCGGTAGGCGGTGGCGACCAGGGCTGATCCTCGACTGCCGCACAGACTTTCGCTTTCTAAAAAAACAACAACAAGAGTCAGATGCCATGCGAAAAATAGACAGCAATCAATTGATCGACGAGGCGCGTTTCAACGCCTTCCACTGGCGCGTGCTGTTCTGGTGCGCGCTGATCATCATCTTCGACGGCTACGATCTGGTGATCTACGGCGTGGTGCTGCCGGTGCTGATGCAAGAGTGGGGATTGAGCCCCTTGCAGGCTGGGGCCCTGGGCAGCTATGCGTTGTTCGGCATGATGTTCGGCGCGCTGTTTTTCGGCTCGTTATCCGACCGTATCGGGCGCAAGAAGGTGATTGCGATCTGCGTGATCCTGTTCAGCGGCTTCACCGTGCTCAATGGGTTTGCCAGCACCCCGACCCAGTTCGGCATCTGCCGCTTTATCGCCGGCCTGGGCATCGGCGGGGTGATGCCCAATGTGGTGGCGCTGATGAGTGAATACGCGCCGAAGAAAATGCGCAGCACCCTGGTGGCGATCATGTTCAGCGGCTACTCGGTGGGCGGCATGCTGTCGGCTGGGCTGGGCATTGTGCTGTTGCCGAATTTCGGCTGGCAGTCGGTGTTTTACGTGGCGGTGATTCCGTTGCTGTTGCTGCCGTTGATCCTCAAGTTCTTGCCGGAGTCGGTGGGTTTCATGCTGCGCCAGGGCCGTGAGGACGAAGCGCGCCAGGTGTTGCAACGCATCGAGCCAAGCTTTGTGCCGCAAGCCGGCGACGTGTTCAGCAAGGCGGCGCTCAAGGCCGACGGGGCGCCGGTGGTGCAGCTGTTTCGTGATGGCCGGGCCCTGAGCACGCTGATGCTATGGGTGGCGTTTTTCTGCTGCCTGCTGATGGTCTACGCGCTCAATTCCTGGTTGCCCAAGTTGATGGCCAGCGCCGGCTATGGCCTGGGGTCGAGCCTGATGTTCCTGCTGGTGCTGAACTTCGGCGCGATCTTCGGGGCAGTGGGTGGTGGCTGGATCGGCGACCGGCTGAACCTGCAGAAGGTGCTGGTGGCGTTTTTCGTGGTGGCCGCGCTGTCCATCAGCCTGCTGGGCTTCAAGAGCCCGACCGGGTTGCTGTACGGCTTGATCGCCATCGCCGGAGCCACCACTATCGGCACCCAGATCCTGGCCTATGCCTGTGTCGCCCAGTTCTACCCCATGGCCATTCGCTCCACCGGCCTGGGCTGGGCCTCGGGAGTGGGGCGCAGCGGGGCGATTGTCGGGCCGATCCTGGGCGGCGCCCTGGTCGCCATCGAGCTGCCGCTGCACTACAACTTCATGGCCTTTGCGATTCCGGGAGCGGTCGCGGCCCTGGCCATGTGCTTTGTCTACCCGCGCCAGGCCAGGCCCGCGCCGGTGGCTGCCGCCGGTGCGCCGTCGCTCTAGAACCTGCGGGCGAAGGAGCGCCCGCGTTGTTTTCCTCAGGTGTTGGAGCCTGCATGTATAAGCTGCTCAAGGATTTCTCGTTGTCGGCGGCGGTGGCCGGGTTTATCGCCACCCTGATTTCCTATGCCGGGCCGTTGGTGATCGTGTTCCAGGCGGCCAAGGCCGCCGGGCTGCCCCAGGAGGTGCTATCGTCGTGGATCTGGGCGATCTCCATCGGCAGCGGTGTGCTCGGCATTGTCCTCAGCCTGCGCTTCAAGGTGCCGGTGATCATCGCCTGGTCGGCCCCCGGCTCGGCGCTGCTGGTGGGCCTGTTGCCGGGCATCAGCCTGAATGAAGCGGTGGGCGCCTACCTGGTGGCCAGCGCGCTGATCCTGCTGGTGGGGCTGTGCGGCATTTTCGACAAGATCATCGGCCGGCTGCCGGCGGCGATTTCGGCGGCGATGCTAGCCGGGATCCTGTTCAGCTTCGGCACCCAGTTATTCCGCTCGATGGCCGACAAGCCGCTGCTGGTGGGGGCGATGTTTGGCACCTACCTGCTGTTCAAGCGGGTATGGCCGCGTTATGCGGTGTTGGCGGTGTTGCTGGTGGGCTGCGTGATCTCCCTGGGCTCGGGCGAGATCAATCAGTCGGCGCTGGTCGTTGGTCTGGCCACGCCCCATTGGATCAGCCCGGCCTTCAGCTGGAGCGCGGTATTCAACGTGGCCTTGCCGCTGGTGGTGGTGGCGCTGACCGGGCAGTTCGTGCCGGGCATCGCCGTGCTGCGCAACGACGGTTACACCACCCCGGCCAGCCCGATCATCGCCAGCAGTGGCCTGGCCAGCCTGTTGCTGGCACCGTTCGGTTGCCACGGCCTGACCCTGGCGGCGATCACCGCCGCCATCTGCACCGGCCGTGAATCCCATGAAGACCCGGGCAAGCGCTATATGGCCGGGGTCATGGGCGGGGTCTTCTATCTGCTGTTGGGGGTGTTCGGCGCGACCCTGGTGTCGCTGTTCAGCGCCTTCCCCCGGGCGCTGATCGCGGCCCTGGCCGGCCTTGCGCTGTTTGCCGCGATTGGTGGGGCACTGAGCGGGGCGATGGCGGTGCCCAGGGACCGCGAGGCGGCGCTGATCACCTTTCTGGTCACCGCGTCGGGCATGTCTTTGTTCGGGTTGTCGGCGGCGTTCTGGGGCCTGATCTTCGGCCTGGCTGCCCACGCCGTGCTGACCCTACGCCGGCCGCGTGCGGTCCCGCCCGGCACGGCGCCGGTTCAGACCCGGAACTGATTCACCAGGCCCATCTGCTGCGTCGCCAACCCGTTGAGCCGGGTGCTGACCTGGGCCGATTCGTCGGCCTGGGCGCTGAGGGTCTCGGTGACCTGGCGGATCGCGGCCACATTGCGGTTGACCTCTTCGGCGACCACGCTCTGCTCCTCGGCGGCGCTGGCGATCTGCAGGTTCATGTCGCTGATCACCAGCACCGCCTGGCTGATGCGCTGCAACGCCGCCACCGCATCCTGCACCTGGCTGGCACTGTCCTGGGCCTGGCTGTGGCTGCTGTGCATCGACGCCACCAGGACCTGGGTGCTGCCCTGGATCTGTTCGATGACCCCGCGAATCTGCTCGATGGAATCCTGGGTGCGCCGTGCCAGGTTGCGTACCTCATCGGCCACCACGGCAAAGCCGCGCCCGCTTTCCCCGGCCCGGGCGGCTTCGATGGCGGCGTTCAGCGCCAGCAGGTTGGTCTGCTCGGCAATGCTGCGGATCACTTCCAGCACCTGGCCAATCTGCTCGCTGTTGGCGGCCAGAGTCTGTACCTGGCCCATGGCCTGGCCGACATCGGCGGCCAGATGCTCGATGGCCCGGGTGCTGTGGGCGATGATCTGCAAGCCATCCTGGGTCGACTGGTCGGCCCCCCTGGCGGCCTGGGCGGCGCTGGCCGCGCTGTGTGCCACCTCCTGGGCGGTGGCGCTCATTTCATTGGAGGCGGTGGCCACCTGGTCAATCTCGCGGAACTGGGTCTGCATGCCCTGGCTGGTGAGGCGGGCAATGTTCGACGACTGATCGGCGGTGCCCCGGGCTTCGGTGATGCTCAGCTTGATGTCGCGAATCAGCGGTTGCAGCGTGTCGAGAAAGCGGTTGAAGCCTTGCACCAGCTGCCCCAGCTCATCCTGGCGGCTGTAGCTCAGGCGCTGGGTCAGGTCGCCGTCGCCACTGGCGATGCCTTGCAGCATGGCCGCCACCTGCTTGATCGGCCGCGTGGCGCTGCTGGCGCACAGGGCCATCAGCAGCAGGCCGAGGGCGGCGGCCACGACGGTGACCAGCAGGGTTTTGAGAGTATTGTCGCGCTGGGCGCTTTCCAGCAGCCGTTGCAGGCTCAGGGCGTCGGCCAGTTGCACCTGTTTCGGCAGGTCGATCACCACGGCCCAGGGGCTGGCGTCGGCGATCGGCTGCACCGGAAACAGCGCGCGGATCGACGGGCCCTGGTCCAGGGTCTGCGCCTGATTGCTGCGCAGTTGTTGCAGCAGGGCCTCGCCAGGGGCGCCGAGGGCTTGCTGCACCTTGCTGCCGAGCTTGTCCGGCGCAGCGCTGGCCCCGGCCAACACGCCACTGCTGGAGAGGATCAGCATCTCGCCGGCGCCGTCGAACAGCTCGCGGCGCGCATCGACGGCGGCGGCTTGCAGGGTGTCGAGGGCGATGTCGACGCCGACCACTCCGAGCACTTGGCCGTTCACCATCAGCGGCTGGGAAATGGACGTCATGACCAGGGTCTTGCCGCTGACCGAGTCGGCGTAGGGCTCCAGCAGGCAGGTCTTGCCGGTGTTTTTCGGGCAGCTGTAGAAGGCGTTGTAAGGCGCGCCGCTGAGGCCCGGTGCGGCGTTGTTGATGTCCTGCTCGGCGACCACGATGTTCTGCCCGCTGCCGCCCGAGCGGTTCCAGTAACTGGCGAAGCGTCCCTGTTCGTTGGCGCCGTGGGCCGTGTCGCCGGCAAACTCGGCGTCGCGCCCGTCCAGGCCGTTGGGCTCCATGACCAGCCACACCCCGAGCAGCTTTTCATTGTGCTCGAAGGCTGTGCGCAGGCCCTGGTTGACCTCGGTGCGCAGGCCCTCTGGGCTCAAGGCGTGGCTGCCGAGCAGACCCCGCAGTTGCAGGAACTGATCGTTGAGGCCGTTGACCACCCGCAGGCTCTCGGAAAAATTGCGTTGCAGCAACTGGGCCTTTTCCGCGGCCTTGGCCTGCAACAGGTTCTGCACCCCGCGGGTCAGCATCTGGCTACTGGCATCCTTGACCAGCTGATTGGTCGCCGCGCCCTGATAGAGGTTCATGCCCACCACCAGCGCAATCACACTCAACAGGCAGACCCCCGACAGCAGGACGATTTTCAGGCGGATGGTCAGGCGCTGGAACATACAGAGGCACTCGCAGACGGGGAGAGGGTGAGCCCCGCAGCAAGCCCTGTGCCAGTTGATGGCAGATGGCCAAGGCCTTGGTTTTTCAAGGCCTGTGTCCGGATTGATGCAAAACCTCAGACCGCCACCTGTCGCAATTTGCGAAAGCCCTGAGACAGCCTCCGCTGCACTGGGTTGCCTTGAAAACGCTGGAGCCAGAGCGCAGGTGCACGGCGTCCATGCCGGCCAGCGCAGCCTGTCGGCGGCGACCACGGCTCGCAGAAAATGAATCATTTCCGATACAACACTTACCCAATCTTTACTTATAAACCGTGCTCAAACCGCTAACCATGCTGTCTGAAGTGCCAGGAAAGTTTCTTTCTTTTCGATAATGAGAGTGAGCACATGATGGTTAAGCGAATGACCCAGGCGGCGGCGCTGATTGCGCTGTTGTCGTCCTTGTCCGGCTGCTGGATGTTCTTCCCGCCGGGTGGCGGTGGGGGTGGCGGTGGTCATGGTGGCGGCCACGGCGGTGGCCCGGGGGGTTACGACGGCGGTGGTCGTGGCGGCCCCGGTGGTGGTGATCGCCGCTGAGTGCTGAAACCTGGGATGGCGGCCGTGAGGCCCCCATTTTCATGTGCCCGGGTCAAAGGTCCTTGGGCACGGCAAGGGGCAAGGCCACCACGGGCGCATCGGCCAGGCGCCGTCCGGATTTCTCCATCAGGTACCCGACAATCTCCTGGGAGGTCATTTCGAGCTGTGACAGCTCCGGATCCTTGAACCAGTCGTCCGGCCAGAAGATCAGGTCCGAGGCATTGGCATTGGCAAAGTTGGTTTCCAGCAGTTGCAGGGCGTAGTTCACATCCGAATCATCGCCGCCGCTGGTGCAGACAAAATCAGCCAGGGCGCAGGCCTCGTCGAAGCTCAAGTCGGCAACGTACTTTTCCTGATGAAACGCCGAGCGGATGAAGTCATCGGCATCGGTGTAGCTGTGGAAATCACGAAACTCATAGAATTCGAACGGCCGGCTGGCGAGGCTGTTCCACTGCTCGATCAGCGCGATGATTTCGGGATCGTCTTCATAGCGGCTCTGATCGATAAGGTGTTCCAGGGCTTCGAGCAGGGTGTTCATGGTGGCCCGTTGTTGCGGGTTCGGGCGTAACGGTTGCAGCCGATCCGGAATGGCCATGCAAGGCTCCTGTGCAGCGAAATAAATAATAATGCCAGTACGAACACTGTCCTGTGGCGAGGGAGCTTGCTCCCGCTCGGCCGCGCAGCGGCCGCAAACCTTGAACCCGCGATTAACCTGCAGGAACGAGGTTGTGGCCATTGGGGCGGCTACGCCCCGGAGCGCCGGCCGACCCAGCGGGAGCAAGCTCCCTCGCCACGGGTGATTTGTCGCAGTATCGCAAGCGGCAGCGGGCGCCATGCTACCTGAGCGCTGCGGCCAGGGGCAGGCATCAGCCGATCCGATCGCCACCCAGGGCGTCGCGCTGCATCGATTGCAGGTTGCGCTCGATGGTTTCGCAGATGGTTTCCATCTGGATCTGGTGTTCGCTGGCACGAAACGGGCTTTGCAGGTCGGTGCCGATGCGTTCGATGGCCAGCAGCATAAAGCCGACCACGGTCGAGGCCAGCGGGGTGTACCAGCCCAGGGACTCCACCAGGCCCACCGGCACGATCAGGCAGAACAGCGAAATAAACAGCCGTGGAAAATACACATAGGGGTAGGGCAGCGGCGTGTTGGCGATCCGCTCCATACCGCCTTGGCTGTTGGACAGCTCGACCAGGGTGGTTTCCAGCCGCGCCAGGCGAATGCTGTCCAGGCGTCCGGCCTTGTACTCCTTGGCCAGCAGCGCCGCCGAGCCATTGAGAATGTCGTTGGCAAAGTTGTTGGTGGCGCCGCTGCGGGCAAACTCCTCGGTGGGAATGAATGCCCGCACTTCATCCGGGCACGGCTGGCCCTTGAGGTGCGCCGCCAGGCAGTTCACATAGGCCACGTGACGGCGCAACAGGGTGGATTTCACCGGGTTCACTTCGCTTCCCGGGTCATCCAGTAGGGTCAGCACTTGCCGGGCGAAGCTGCGGGAGTTGTTGACCATCGCCCCCCATAGCGTCCGCGCTTCCCACCAGCGGTTATAGGCGCTGCTGTTGCGAAAGCTGATCAGCACTACCAGGGCCGAGCCGAGCAGGGTCAGGGGCATCAGCGGCAGGTTGATCTTGCTGTTGAGAAACAGCATGAAGTCCACGGTGACCGCCACATCCCAGATCAGCAGCCAGAACAGGGCCCAGCCCACGTAGCCCAGGGTCTTGATGATCAGGCGGTATTTTTTGACGATGGCAGCTTTCAAACGGGAACCTCGCAACGGGCGGTAAGCATCAATGCCCTAGCTCGGACGCCGGTTGCCGGGGAAAGGTTCGCCGGCCGCCGCAATCAATGATCCCGAGGCCTGAATCGTTTCAGGCCGGCTGCGGCGCCGCACGCCCCACGGCTTGGGGGCTGGCCGTCAGCAGCAGCCGCGCGCACAGGCCACCTTCGGCGCGGTTATGCAGCTCCAGCTGGCTGCCGATCTTGCCCGCGATCATGTTGACGATCGCCAGCCCCAGGCCCGCGCCGTTAGCATTGCCCTGGCTGTAGAACCGCTCCAGCAGCCGCGCCCGGTCCTGTTCGTCGATGCCGGGGCCCGAATCCTCGACGCTGAGGTGGATCGCCCCCGACGCCTGGGGCTGCACCCGGACCCAGACCTCGCTGCCCGGCGGCGAGAAGTTCAGGGCGTTGGTCACCAGGTTCTGCAGGGCGATGGCCAGGGCCACCGGGTCGGTGTCGACCTGGCACGTCTCGTCGCCGTCCAGCACCAGTTCGACGTCCTTTTCCAGGGCCAGGGGCGTCAGCTCCGCCAGCTCCTCGCGGACCAGGGCGGTGAGCTGCACGGTGCTGCGGGTGGGGTTGTTCAACTGCGGCTCGATCCGCGCCATGGTCAGCAACTGGCTGCCGATGCGGGTCGCGCGGTCAACCCCGCTGACCAGAAAGTCCAGGGCCTCGCGCCGCTGTTGCGGGGTGCCGGCGCTCTGCGCGTTTTGCGCGTGGATCCGCAGAATCGCCAGGGGCGTGCGCAGTTCGTGGGCGGCATCGGCGATAAAGCGTCGCTCGCGTTCGAGCAGGGTGTCGATCTGCGCCAGCAACTGGTTGAGGGCGGTGTGCATCGGCTCCAGGTCCCGGGGCAGGGGCTTGAGCTGCAAGGGTTGCAGGGTTGCGGTGTTGCGCCCGCGAATCGCCTGGGCCATGGCCCGCAGGGGTTTCAGGCCCCAGCCGATGCTGAGCCAGATCAGCAGCGCCAGCAGCGGCACGCCGATCAGGGTCGGCCACAGGGTGTGACGCATGATGCGCTGGATCAGGTCCTGGCGAATGTCGTCGCGTTCGCCGACCCAGATCAGCAGCCCCTGCTGGTCGTCGGCCAGGAGGAAGGCGCACCACTCGTTGCCGTTGTCGTCGATGTCGTGGGAGCCGAGGGTGGCGGGCGGTGCCTTGAGCTCCGGGGCTTCGGCGGAGCGCACCAGCAACTGGCCGTCGCTGCGCCAGACCTGGAACGTCAGGCGGGTTTCGTAGGGGTGGGCCACCCCGTCTTCGCCGACTCGGCTCATGGCCTGGTCGAAGGCCTGGTACAGCCGGTCCCAGTCCGCCTCGCCGGGGTCGCGCTGGCGCAATACGCCTTGCAACAGGCGCGCGCTCTGCGCCAGTTGGGCGTCGTACACCTCTTCGATTTCATGGTGGCTGTCGCGCAGCACCAGCCAGCTGATCAGCACATCCCCCAGCAGCACCAGGAGCAGCACCGGCAGCAGAATCCGCGCGCGTACCGAGTTCATGGCTTGAGCTCCAGCACGTAACCCACGCCGCGCACGGTGCGGATCAGCTCGGCGCAAAGCTTTTTGCGCAGGTTATGGATCAGCACTTCCAGGGTGTTGCTTTCGACCCGGTCCTGCCAGCCGTACAGCGCCCGCGACAGGCGTTCGCGGGTCACCACCTTGCCCGGGCGCACCATCAGTTGGTGCAGCAACTGGTACTCCATGGGCGTGACCACGATGTCCTGGCCCTGGTAGCTGACCTGCTGCGTGGCCGGGTCGAGGCTGACCCCAGCGTGCTCCAGCAGCGGCTGCGCCCGACCCTGGCTGCGGCGCAGCAGGGCGCGGACCCGGGCCTTGAACTCCTCGACATCGAACGGCTTGACCAGGTAGTCGTCGGCCCCGGCGTCCAGCCCGGCGATGCGCTCGGCGGTGCCGTCACGGGCCGTGAGGATCAGCACCGGCAGGTCGTGCTGCTCGGCGCGCAATTGTTGCAACAACTCCAGGCCGTCGAGGCGCGGCAGGCCCAGGTCCAGCAGCAACAGGTCGAAGCTCTCGGTGCGCAGGGCATGCAGGGCGCCGAGGCCGTCCTGCAGCCAGTCCAGGGTGTAGCCCTCGGCGCTCAAGGCCACGCGAATACCCTGGCCCAGGGCACGATCATCTTCGACAAGGAGCAGGCGCATGGTGGGGTCTCGGTAGGGAAGCAGGCGCTGGAACGGCGGCATGATGACGCCAGGCGTGGCGCTCCGGCAGTGCCTTGTGTCGGGAAAGATGTAACGGCTCGTTGCCAACTAAGGTTGCCCTAAGCTTGGTTTTGCACAGTGCGATCTCCCTCATCAGACGAGAGCGTTCCCATGCGTAAAATTCTCCTGTTGTCCCTGATCATCGCCAGCCCCCTGGCCGTCGCCGGCCCGCAATGCACCACCGCCGAACGCTCGCAATGGCAAGACCAGAAGGCCTTCCAGGAACAGCTCAAGGCCCAGGGTTACGAGATCAGCAAGTTCAAGGTCACCGACGGCAACTGCTACGAGATCTACGGCTTTGACAAAGACAAGCGCAAGGTCGAGATCTACCACGACCCGGTCACCGGCAAAGCGGTCAAGACCGAGATCAAAGGCTGATGCCAACTGAGTCCCTGCGCCTCTGGGACCCCGTGGTCAGGGTGTTTCACCTGTCCATTGCCGGGGTCTTCGTCGCCAACTACTTCTTTAATGAAGCCGGTGACGACTGGCATGTCTGGCTCGGTTATTACGCCGTGGCCTGGCTGCTGGTACGGAGCGTGTGGGGATTCATCGGGCCGCGCAGCGCACGCTGGGCGGACTTCTGGCCGACGCCAAGCCGGCTCAAGGCCCATGTGCGCTCGCTGTTGGCCCGGCGTCCGGCGCACCGCTTGGGGCATTCACCCCTCGGTGCGCTAGTGATGCTACTGATGCTGTTGGCGTTGCTGATCATCGGTGTCAGCGGTTGGGCGATGCAGGAGGTGGACGCGCTGTGGGGCGCCGACTGGCCGCTGCTGGTGCATGAAACCACGGCCAATGTGCTGCTGGGCCTGGTGTGCGTGCATGTCTGCGCCGCGCTGTTCGAGAGCTTCCAGGTGCGCGACAACCTGCCGTTGTCGATGCTCACTGGCCGGCGTCGACGCCTGCCGGATGACCCCGCGTCGTAAGCGTTTTCCTGTGTTCCCACCCAGCATCTGCAACGGGCTTTTTATGCGTGCGCTTCCTTTTCGCCTGATGTTTATCGGCTGTGGCCTGCTGTTGGTCGCGGTGTTTTTTGCCGCCTGGCGCAGCCATCCGCCCCATGAACTGGCACCTTTTGCCCAAGCCGGCCCCGCAGCCGCCGTCACCCCGGCTGAGGCCCGCCCTCAATACAACAGCCGCTTCGTGTCCTCGCAACTGAATGATTTTGTGCACTCGTCCTCGGTTACCGCCTTGCCTGGCGGCGACCTGATGGCCGTGTGGTTTGCCGGCTCGCGCGAAGGCGCCGCCGACGTGCAAGTGCGCACCGCGCGGTATGACGCCAAGAGCGGCGAGTGGGGCGCCGAGCACGTGCTGGCCACCCGCGAAAGCACGCGCTCCGGCACCCAGCGCTACATCCGCAAACTGGGCAACCCGGTGATCGCCCTGGCCCCCGACAACCGCTTGTGGATGTTCTACGTCTCGGTGTCGGTGGGCGGCTGGGCCACCAGCGCGATCAACGTGATGGTGTCCGATGACCTCGGGCAGAATTGGAGCGCGCCCCGGCAACTGATCACCTCGCCGTTCTTTAATATCAGCACCCTGGTGCGCGCCGCGCCGGTGTTCCATACCGACGGTTCTATCGGCCTGCCGGTGTACCACGAGTTCATGGGCAAGTTCGCCGAGTACCTGTACCTGAGCAGCGACGGCCAGGTGGTGGATAAATTCCGCATCAGCCGGGGCAAAAACTCGCTGCAACCGACCATCGTGCCCCAGGATGGGCACCGCGCCATCGCCATGCTGCGCTACGCCGGCGACAGCCATCATCGGGTCCTGGCCAGCCGCACCGAAGACGCCGGGCAAACCTGGAGCGAGCCCTATCCGCTGGAACCGTCCAACCCCAACTCGTCCCTGGCCGCCGTGGGCACCGCCGACAACGGTTTGCTGGTGGCCCTGAATGACCTGCAAGACGGGCGCTTCAAGCTCAGCCTGTACGGCACCGATGCCAACCTCAATCAATGGCGCAGCCTGGTCGAACTGGATCAATCCCCCGACCCCCTGGGCCAGCCGTTCTCGCCCGAAGCCTACAAAGAAATCATCGGCGAAGGCTTCCGTGCCTCCAGCGGCGCCCGGCGCCTGCCTTTGGAACAACGCTTCCTGAGCAACCTCGACTACCGCGTGTGCAAACCCCAGGGTTGTGATTTCGAGTACGAATACCCCTACTTCAGCCGCAGCGCCGACGGCATGTACCACCTGGTGTACTCGTGGAATAACACCTTTATCAAACATGTCAGCTTCAACGAGGCCTGGCTGGCGGAGCGCCTGTGATGTTTTCCCTGTGGCAAGCCCATCTGAGTTTTATCCTCCTGAGTTTTGTGCTGTTAAGCGCCTTGCGCTTCACCGCGCCCTGGCGCCCCTGGCTGTTGCCGGTGTTGGCGCTGGCGAGTTTTGTGCCGATCGCAGGGCTGCCGCTGGCGGCCTATGTGCGCAGCTTTACCGATGACTTGGCCATCAGCACCCTGGTGTTGCTGGGCTGGGTGTGCCTGCAACGCTTGGGCGTGGTGCAGCCGCTGCCGCGCGGGCAGCGGGTGCAAGTGCTGCTGCTGTTTTTACTCCTGGCCGTGGCCCTGTACCCGGCCACCTTGGGCCTGACCTATTTCGACCCGTACCGCTGGGGCTTCAACCCACGGCCGATGATTGTGCTCATGGGCGCTGCGGCCTTGCTCATGCTCTGGCTGCGCAACGCCCTGGGCGTGTGGATGCTGGGGGCGGGCACCTTGGCCTTCGCCCTGCGGCTCAAGGCTTCGGAAAATTACTGGGACTACCTGATCGACCCGTTGCTGGTGGGCTATTGCCTGGTGGCCGGGTGCGGCCTGCTGGTTGTGGCCGGCTGGCGCTGGCTGCGGCGGCGCCCGCGGGCCGTGGCGGCTCAGTTGAAACCTTCGCTTTGACAATACAGAGGTAAACATGGGGTGGTTGCAATCACGCCGCCTGCGCTACGGCGTGGGCGCGATCGGCTTGGTATTTGCGGTGCTGGCGCTGTTGCGGCTGGTGTTTGTGCTGGGTTTCTCTGGCATTGATCTGGCGGCCGCCGAGAATAAACCGCAGCTGCTGCAAACCCTGGGCATCGGCCTGCGCTTCGACCTGCGTCTGGCCCTGTTGCTGATGCTGCCCCTGGCGCTGCTGGCCTGGCTGCCGCGCTGGAACCTGCTCCGCGTGCCGGCCCTGCGTTGGCTGGCTCGGGCTTACCTGCTGCTGGTGCTGGGCGCGGTAGGGCTGGTGTACATCGTCGATTTCGGCCACTACGCCTACCTCGGCGTACGCATCAATGCCACGGTGCTGCGTTATTTAGACGATGCGCAAATCTCCCAGCAGATGGTTTGGGAAACCTACCCGGTGCTCTGGATCAGCCTCGCTTGGCTGGCCGCCATGGCGCTGTGGGTCGGCGCATTGATCAAGCTGGAACGCATGACCCTGGATCGCCCGGCGAAGCCCATCGGCACCCTGGCCGTGGTCTCGGCCACCGTGGTCGGCGTTATTGCGGTGCTGCTGGCGCTGCTCGGCCGGGTGGAAAAACTCAACCTGGAAAACCCCGTGCCCCTGCGCTGGAGCGATGCGTTTTTCTCCGGCAACAGCCAGGTCGCGGCCCTGGGCCTGAACCCGGTGCTGTTTTTGTACGACACCCTCAAGGCCGGCCAGGCGCAATACGACGAAGCCCAGGTGCGCCAGCATTACCCGGCGGTGGCGCGTTACCTCGGGGTACAGCAGCCCGACACACAGAGCCTGAACTTCATGCGCGAGCAGGGCGTGCAGCCTTACCGAGCAGCGGGGCAGCGGCCGCCGAATGTGATCTTCGTCATGCTCGAATCCCTCGGCACCAGCGCCGTGGGCGTCTACGGCAACCCGCTGAACCCCACGCCCAACCTCGACAAACTGGCCAGCCAAAGCTGGTTGTTCAAACACTTCTACGTGCCGGTCACCGGCACCGCGAAAACCGTGTGGGCCAGCATCACCGGGGTGCCCGACGTCACCCGCCAGGAGACCGCGACCCGCCACCCGCTGATCACCCGCCAACACAGTTTGATCAACGCCTTCAAGGGCTATCAGCGCCTGTACATGATTGGCGGCAACGCCGGCTGGGCCAACATCAACGCGCTGATCCGCCAGAGCATCGACGGTGTGCAGCTCTACGACGAGAGCTACTGGAAGTCGCCGCTGGTGGACGTCTGGGGCATCTCCGACCTCGACCTGTTCAAGGAAAGCGACACCCTGCTGCGCGCCGTGCCCAAAGACCAACCGTTCTTCGCCTACCTGCAAACCTCTGGCAACCACCGCCCGTTCACCATCCCCAAAAGCAACGACGGTTTCGAAGTCAAACACCCGACCCTGGAACAAGTACAAGCCGCCGGCTCACGCAGCGTGGAGCAATACAACGCCGTGCGCCTGCTCGACTTCAACATCGGCCGCCTGATCGACATCGCCAAGGCCGGTGGCTACTACGACAACACCATCTTCGTGTTCTTCGGCGACCACAACACCCGCATCAGCCAAATCCCGCACATGGCCCCAGCCTTCGAACAACTGGGGCTGGAAAGCAACAACGTGCCGTTGCTGATCCATGCCCCGGGGCTGTTGCAACCCAAGGTCATCGAAGAAGCCGTCGGCCTCGCCGACCTGCTGCCCACCGTCGCCGGCATGGCCGGCATGCCCTTCACCAACCGCGCCATGGGCCGCGACATCCAACAACCGGCCCCAGAAGGCGAACGCGTGGTGCCCATGGTGCTGCACGAAGGCACCTTCCCCGTAATCGGCGGCGTGACCCAGGACTTCCTCCTGCAAATGCAACACGACGGCAACAGCCCAACCCTGCACGACCTGGCCTCACCCACCCCACGCGACGACGTGGCCCAGCAACACCCCGAAGAGTTTCAACGCTTGCTGGAGTTGACCCGGGGGCTGCACGAAACCGCCCGCCTGATGCTCTACCGCAACGTGCGCTAGCTGTAGCCGCTGCCGAGGTACGAGGCTGCGCTGGCCCTCATATGCGCCGTGATCTCAGGGCCAGCGCAACATCACATCCGGCAAGATCCCTCCGTCGTGGCGAGGGAGCTTGCTCCCGCTGGGCCGCAGAGCGGCCCCAAAACCAGCGAGCACGGTGTGCCAGCCGGATGCCAAGCGGACCCATCAGAAGGGCCCAATCGCTGGCTCCCCAGCGACCCTTGCCGCAAAGCAGTCAGGCTGAGAGCACGGCGGTTTGAAGCACGATTGAAAAAACGGAACGGGCTGTCAGCCTGTTCCGCTTTATTAAAACCAGAGGGCGACGTTAGCGTGCGGTTGCTGACGGCTTGCCGGCATCCAGCAAAGAGTCCACCACCGCCCTAGCCATTTCCACCGAGTGAATCATCGACCAAATCAACCCACGCTCCACGCCGCTGGCGCGTTCGGTGATTTCATCGCTGACCTGTACCGCGCTATCGAGCAGCAGCGATATATGAATCAACGCTTCTTCAGCGCTGATGCCGGCGCGGACATTAAACAGGGCGTCGCGCCCGACTGGGGTGGACGCTGTGTTTTTCAGGGAACTGAGGATTGATGCCTCATCGTTGTTCGCGGCCAGGGCCAGGCGAATACGCTGGGTGTCGCGATCGTGTTCGGGGGTTCTGAATTGCCCGGGTAAGGTCAGGGGCGGGTCGGGGACAAGCTTTTTCATGGTTTAACTCCTAGTACAGATTTAGGAGCCATCACCGTCGCTGCTAAACGATAGGGTGGCGGCCGTTTGCAGGTTAGCAGACCGGTGTACTAGGAACCCGGCGCACCCGAAGGTGCCCTGCGCACGGCCACCATAAAACTGGGGCCGAAAAGAAACGCCTCGTTAGAGGAGGCACTTTGCGCCTAGTACATGGGCTGCTAAACCCGGCCACTGATAAGCAGTGACGAACCGAGCCTAGACAGCGCTTTTCACAGGCGCAAGCGGTTTGGATTCTCTAGGAAAAGTCGCTCAATGAAAAGCGAAGCGCCTTACATGGAGTGGCGAATAGGGGTGGGTTTTCGGTTTCGGAATGTAACGCCAACCTCACTTTTCCCTGTCAGCGCACCGGTGATTGCGGCATTGAAATCACCGTCGCCCACAACCGAAAAAACACCTGGAGGGCACTTGTCGTCTCTCCGTTTTACTCACAATTCGGATGGAAAATACTAAAGTCTTTGGGTATTTCAGGCTGGCAGCATTTACGTGTGAATCAGTCAGTTGGATGGTGTCTGGACTATCTCCAGCAGGCTGTGTAGCGTCGTCGCACCAAGCGAGAGGGCAAGGCTGAACCAAACTCTCGGGATAACTCAGATGATCGCAAAAACAAATGTGGAGAGCATTCTGTGGAGGCAATGGACGCAATGACCGGTAGAAATTTCAAGGATTGGATGATCAATGCTGGTAAAGCGCAGAACACGGCCAACAATTATGTGAGTGGTCTAAACCTAGTGTCCCGTCATTGCGGCAAGAACATTTTGCAGACCACTGATATCTCCGAGTTGCGCCGTCTGTATACGCTTTATGGGCCGCAAGGCACCTATGCCGATATAGGCGCTACTAACAACTACAACGTGCATAACGGATTGAAGCAATGGTTGGACTATCAAGAGTCCCTTGCTCAGGGGGGTGATACCGCTGCTTCATTCGGTTCAGATGCTTCCGTCATCGGGCCAGCGCTAAACCAGATTTTGTACGGTCCGCCTGGTACCGGTAAAACCTATGCCACTATCAATGCGGCGCTGGAGGTTCTCGATCCACAGTGGCTAATAGAGCCAGATCGCACCCGCAAAGACCTGAAGGATCGCTTCGATGAACTCGCTCAAAACGGGCAAATTCGGTTTGTAACTTTCCATCAAAGTTTCAGCTACGAGGATTTTGTCGAAGGGCTACGAGCCGAAAGTAATGAAGAAGAGAAGCAGCTCGAATACAAGGTAGAACCCGGTGTATTCAAGCGTCTCTGTGATGCTGCTCGCACCCGCAGCGTGCAAGCCGAAACTGGCATTCGCAACAGCCCGCGTATCTGGAAAATATCTATAAATGGTACCGGCAGCTCAACGACTAAAACCTACTGCCTTGAACATGGTGAGGCCAGAGTCGGGTGGGGGGACACGGGGGACTTGCGATTGGTCCAAGAGCAAAATATTTACTACCGGCAGCTCGGCTCTGGCGACAAAGGCACCTTGGGCTATTTTGCCGAGCAGATGGTCGTTGGCGACATTCTTCTGTGCATTCATTCGGCTGAGCAAATAGGTGCGGTGGGTGTAGTCACCAGTGACTATCGCTATGAAGAGAAGGTGCCATCGGGCGTTATTGAGGATTACCAACATGTGCGGTCAGTGAATTGGCTGTACCGTGATGTCAAACAGTCGATCCTGCCGCTGAACGATGACCACCAGTTCACCTTGAAGACGGTCTACCCGATGGCTCGCTTCGGTTGGGCAGATCTTCTCAGCTACCTGGAGAAGCAAGGCGTAACGCCTGTTGAGCCGCTAGTGGTGGACAAGGCCGAGCGTAAACCGCATGTGCTGATCATCGATGAGATCAATCGGGGTAACGTCTCGCGTATCTTTGGCGAGCTGATCACCTTGATTGAGGCATCCAAGCGTGAAGGCGCGGATGAGGCATTGAGTGTTGATTTACCGTATTCGAAGAAGCCCTTCAGCGTACCGTCCAACGTTTACCTCATCGGCACTATGAACACCGCCGATCGCTCCTTGGCGGGGTTGGATATTGCTTTGCGGCGTCGTTTCACTTTTCGAGAGATGCCGCCCAAGCCGGAGTTGCTGGATGGTCTGCTGGTGGGTGGCGTCGATATTGGCCGACTGCTGCGGATAATGAACCAGCGTATCGAAGCCTTGCTTGATCGTGACCACGCCTTGGGGCATGCCTACTTCATGCCACTGCAAAACGATTCTCGACTGGAAAGGCTAAGTCTGATTTTTCGCAATCAGATCCTGCCATTACTTCAGGAGTATTTTTTTGAAGATTGGCAGCGTATTCAGTGGGTCTTGAATGACCATCGCAAGCTGGTTCACGATCGCTTCGTTTACGAACAGGACAACGCACTTCAATCGTTGTTTGGTGACGGTGTAAGCATTGGCCAGGACAGCAAGACCTGGCGTATTAACGATGAAGCATTTGATCGGATAGAGGCGTATCTAGGGATCATTGATCACCAGAGTATCAGCGCAGTGTCGGCAGTGATGAGAGAGGCGACTCATGGCGAGTTCAATATTCGTGAGATGAACAGTGGCTCGATTGAGGTTTGGCATAACGGTGTCCAGCAATCGCCTTCAATGCCTGTGCTCAGATCAGTTGCCGCTGCCTTGGATATCAACACTGTTAATGGCCAAGGCAATGAGCTGAATACGCGCACGTTAGGGCGTTCTTTGCTTAACGCAATGGAAGCCGTTCGCTCGTGAGAGAACTCATCACCATTCGAGAGTATGGGCGCCTCACGACCGAGGCTGTCACTAACACCTTGGATGTGGCCCATGTACCTGTAAGCGCATTTGACTGGTTATGCCAGGCAAGTGCCCGTTTCTACAAAAACGGCGCCCGGCTGCTCCAGGTAGAGGGAAGGCAATCCCTGAGATGGGACAGCTACGTCGGCGTGATAGAAACACCCTGCGGCACCAGAATCGAAATTCTGCCCAAGCATTTTGAGCAGGGTGATTGTGAAAAGCAGAGCCGTGCGTTGTTGCGCAAAATGATTCAGGCCGCTTTGAGCCTGAAACCCAGAGAGGCTTCGGCCACAAACCTAGAGCTGTATGACGCACCGATTTCCGAGTGGGTGATACAGCAGTTTCTGTTGGAACTGGATCACTTACTCAAGCGGGGCCTGCGCTTCGACTATCAACGTGTTGAGGAAGAACAACGTTTTCTGCGGGGACAGTTGAATGTGGTGGCGCACATGCGTCAGCCCCTAGGCCGACAACATCACTTCCAGATTCGCCACGATGTGTTTCTACCCGACCGCCCGGAAAACCGAGTGCTTAGATGGGTACTGGAGCGGGTTTGCAAGTCCACCCAGCAACCCAGTAACTGGCGTTTAGCCCATGAGTTACGCAGTTTACTGGCGGAGATACCCACCAGTGCTCGACCACTTACGGATCTTCGTGCATGGAGCAGCGAGCGTTTGATGGCCCACTACCGAGCGGTTAAACCGTGGTGTGAGCTGATTCTGAATGAGCAAATGCCGCTGGCTGTGTCCGGGCAATGGCATGGCATGAGCTTGCTGTTTCCGATGGAAAAACTATTTGAACAGTACGTGGCAGCCTGGCTGCGTCGAAGCTTGCACCCTAGCGCCACGCTGGTAGCACCTGCACGCAGTGAGTTTCTCTGTCAGCACGATTCGGGTCGCATGTTCCGCTTGGAACCCGATCTGCTGGTGACCCAAGGCACGCAAAACTGGGTGCTGGACACCAAGTGGAAGCGGCTTGACGGGGGAGACCGCGCAGCCAAGTACGGACTCGGGCAAAGCGACTTTTACCAACTTTTTGCTTACGGGCAGAAATACCTGAAAGGCAAAGGCGAACTGGTATTGATCTACCCGAGCAGGCCCGCGTTTAGAGAGGCTTTGCCTGTGTTCGATTTTGATGAAGGTTTGAGCTTGAGGGTTCTGCCGTTCGATCTTGATTTGGAAAGCTTGATCAGTTCAGAGCTCACTTCGTTGCCATTGCGGCCCCTCAAAAAGTCGACAGAGCAAAGCGTCGGGACGGGCTAGGACAAGTTATGACAGAACACATATGTCGTATTCGCCTGATGTTCGAGTGGGGCGGTGGGGCGCTTTGGTGCGGAAACGATTTCGCGTTAACCAGGTTTTGTGCGGGGCCGATTGAAGGAAACCTTCCCCTTAGCTTAGAGACCCTGGTTCGCATTAATACCCTTTCGACCTGGCACGACACCTCCCTGAACTGGGACTACTGCCCGGGTAAGGTCAGGGGCGGGTCGGGGACAAGCTTTTTCATGGTGCATCTCCAACGTGAGTGGAGCCGCCAGGTATCGCTGCTAAACGAATGGGTGGCAGCTGAACGCAGGTTAGCAGACCGGTCACATTGGAAACCCGGCGCACCCGAGGGTGCCCTGCGCACAGCCGCCATAATGTGCAGACGAAAGTCTGCCGATAGGTGACGTTGATGCGCCCAATGTGATGTGTCGAGCTGCTAAACCCGGCCACTGATAAGCAGTGACGAACCGAGCCTAGACAGCGCTTTTCACAGGCGCAAGCGGTTTGGATTCTCTAGGAAAAGTCGCTCAATGGAAAGCGAAGCGCCTTACATGGAATGGCGAATAGGGGTGGGTTTTCGGTTTCGGAATGTAACGCCAACCTCACTTTTCCCTGTCAGCGCACCGGTGATTGCGGCATTGAAAACACCGTCGCCCGCAACCGGAAGTGTGCCTGTAGGGCGCTTATAAACTCGCCGTTTCAATCGCAAGCCGGCTGGCAAAATACTCCGCCGTCTCTGGATCGGTGCAGTACAGGTAGCAGCCCTTCATCCCACGGGTCATCAACGTTCGATAGGTGTTCTTGATGATCAGGTCGGTCTCCTGTTGCGCCAGGTCTGGCTTTTCCTTCATCAACTTCTTCCAGCCACGAATCGACTTGTCGTGCTTGTCCCGAGCATGGGGCGAGGTCACCACTTGCCCATCGCGCACGATCAGATCTGGCCCGATGATCACCCCGATGTAATCCACCTCTAGCCCCTGGCAGGTGTGGATACAGCCGACCTGCTCTACTGAGTTTGGGGCGATGATCCACAAGCTGCCGTCTTGATCCAGGTTCCATTGGCGTGTGTAGTCATTGCCGATCACGATGTCGGAGGCTTGGGAGTCTTTCTTGCTGAGCCACGGCCAGCAGTAACCGGCAACGACTCGCGCCTTGTTACCGTGGTTTTTCTCTTCGATGGCTGCGTGCATGGCCTGCGGAGTATCAAATACCTTGAACTCGTACTCGCCTGTATCCAGCAGCGGGTTGGCGGTGTCGCGAATATCCAGTACGTCGTCCAGCCACGCCATGTAGCCATCCGAACCGTTGCAACGGAACTGGGACGACAAGGTGTATTCCTCCACGGTCGCACCTTTGGCTTTGGCAAAGGCGCGAATGGCTTTTTTGCTGCCAATGTCGCTCAAGGTCACGCGCTGATCTTCATCGATAAAGAAGATCGAGCATTTGGCGGAGTCGATCAGTTCCTTGATCTGGTTCTCCCCGAGGTTTCCGTAAAGGCCGCTTTTCTCATTCAGTCGGTGAGCCTCGTCAACGATCAGCGCCTCATAGGTATTGGGCTCGGTATCAATAAAGGCCCCCGAACCGGAAAAGAAGTTCGAGAAGTGGCTGCGTTTAATGGTGCCCACCAACTTGCTCTCGTACACCTTGCGTGGCGCCGCATTTTTCGACACGTACTTGCTCAACAGGCGCAGGGCGGTGAGCCTCACCAGCAAGTTAATCGCAACCACGGTTTTACCCGTACCCGGCCCGCCTTCAATAATCAGAACCTTTGGCGCTTCGGCAGAGGCTTCGGTGACTGCAGCGAGTACGGATTCAAACACGGCTTTTTGATCGTCAATCAAAACGAACTCAGGCTTGCCAGCCATCAGCCCGCCCAGCGCTTCGGCCAGGGCTTTGGAGGGACGAATCTTGCCGTTGGAGAGCTCGTAAAGCACTTCCAGATTGTCGCCGTAAGAGATGTGCTTCTTCAGGAAGTTTCTGAGCTTCGCCAGCTCATTAGGGCCTTTGAGGAACAGCGGCGCTTTGCTGATGTATTCCTTGTAGTGCGCCGATTCGATCACGCCATCACTGACGTAGTTATGCAAGTAAGCGCAGGGACGAACCTCAATGCTCTTGTCGTAGACCGCTTCATTGAAACCCTCCAGCAATGCGGCATATGACCAGACCTGATATGAGGGATGAATGGTCTCGACCATACCGCCGCCCATTGCGGTTCTGACAATCGCATCTTTGCGGGTGGCGGTGGCCTTGCTCCACTGCTTGAGCTCGATCAGCACCGCACTTTTGGCCTGATACTCATCGTGACCCGTCAGCAAAAAGTCGATGCGTTTCGACGACTGAGGGATGTGCAACTCAATCGCCAGCCCAGCATTGTCAGGCAAACCCTCATCCCTGAGGACTTTGGCCATATACGTCAGCGAGCCTTGCCACGACCTGATCTCCGATGCCCCCACCGTCTTGCCGGTGGCTTCCTTGAAGTGCCTGAGGATCACATCCTCAATGTCATCGTTATCGTTGTCTTTGAGAAATTGCTGTTTAGTCGCAGCGTAAACGATCACGAAAGATCCTTAGAGCCCAAGGGGTCAGAGTTGGTCGTACTTCTTGCTGGTGCTTTTGGCTTTATCGACCGGGTACTTCTGGCCGTTGAGCGCGAGCTTGCTGGTCACGGCGTCATTGAGATCAACCCCCAGCACACTGCTCAAACGCACCAGGTACATCAGCACATCCGCCAGTTCGTCCCTGACCGCCTGGGCCGTCTCGGGGCGCTTGGCCGCATCCTTGGCATCGGCTTCGCTCATCCACTGAAAGATCTCGCACAGCTCCCCGGTCTCCCCAGTGAGGGCCAGTAGCAGGTTCTTGGGCGAGTGAAACTGCTGCCAATCGCGATCGTCGGCAAAGCGTTGGAGTGCGTCCGCCAGGCGGCTGATGTCGAGCAGTGGGGCAGGGGAGTCAACAGCGGTGCTCACAATCTCGCCTCTTGATTGACCACAGCTGGCGTGAAGGAGAGCTGTGTAGGAAAACGGAGAGGGGATTGTAGGAGATTTCGTTTTTTGGGGGAGAAAATTTGAGGGGGAGGTGTTTGTGGCGGCAGATTATGGGGGGGATTTGGTAAGGCGAGCTGTCCCAACTACTCATCGGTTTGAGTGGGTTCTATTTTTGTAGGCTTGAGTGAGTGTTTGATTTTTGGTCGGGGATTTTTGTTGTTGAGGGGCAGGGAACGGCCAATAGCTGCCATTCATAAATCAACAGTAAACCACCCATTGCAGCCGGTCACGCCTGACGCAGTCGATCAAAATCATCTGCTCATTCACGGTTTGAGGGGGTGGGAAAAATTCAGACGCCTTGAAGGTCGATGACTCAGCTCTTGTAGAGTAACGCCTCAACTACAACGCCAAACGCTGACGAATGTTCACGGCGATTGGGGTAGTAGAGATGGTAACCGGCAAAGGGTTGGCACCAATCTTCTAACACCCGCACAAGGCTACCGTCGGCAAGCTCCTTCGCCACCATGTCCTCTGGCAGGAAAGCCAAGCCACATCCCGCCACCGCCGCACGCAGAATTGGCACGCTGCTGTTGAATGTCCATTGGCCTTCGACACGCGCCTTGAGTTCGTGGCCATCCTTTTCGAAATCCCATTGCATCAGGCTGCCGTGAGTCGGCAGACGCAGGTTGATGCAATTGTGCGCCGCCAGATCTCCCGGTTCCATCGGGTAAGGCCGATGCTGGAAATACTGCCGTGAGCCGACAACGGCGATGCGTAACGATGGCCCGATCGGCACGGCGATCATGTCCCTGGCTACCTGATCACCCAGTCGAACACCAGCGTCATAGCGCTGCGCGACGATGTCGGCGAGGGCGTAATCGACGGTGATTTCGACCTTGATGTCCGGGTAGTCGGGCAGCACCTTCAGCAGCTTCGGCCAGAGAATATTGTTCGCCGCATGCTCGGACGCCTGAATCCGCACATTGCCGGCGGGGGTGTCGCGAAACTCGCGGACTGCAGCCAGTTCCAGTTCAATTTCTTCAAAGCGCGGCGCCATCGCTTGATACAGGCGTTGGCCCGCCTCCGTTGGTGAAACACTGCGTGTAGTCCGCGTCAGCAAGCGCACGCCCAGCCGGGTTTCCAGTGCCCGCAGAGTGTGGCTCAGCGCTGACTGCGAAACGCCCAGTTGCGCGGCAGCACGGGTAAAACTGCCTTCGCGGGTGATGACCACGAAGGCTTGCAGGTCGTTGAGATTGGGGCGGGACATTGATGAGAACCTCTCATGAGGAGCGCGTGATTATTCCATGAAAGCAGGTCGCGCACGGATACGCGACCCTTGGCGCGCTGATCACAAGGTGCGTGCGTAAAAATCAGTCAGTTTGCCGACCGCCGCATCGACATAACGCGGCACCCAGTAGGTTTCAATGTGGGTGGCGCCATCGAGGATGAACACTTCCTTGTCGGTGGTGCCGGTGGCTTTGGGGAACGCATCCTGAGTCATGTACAGGCTGTCGGCCTTGCTACCGGCGATCATCAGCAACGGTTGATTGATCAACTCGATATGGTCGGTGGCGTCGAAACGCATCAGGTCAATAAGGCTGCTTGTGGTGTATTTGAAGGTCGAGTTCGGGTGCGCGTGGGTTTTCCAGTAGTACTCATAACCTTGGCGATACAGTTCGAAAGGCAGTTTGGCAATCTGCTCATCGGTGAGATTGGCATCCCCCGAATACAGCACCGCGCCCCCCGCTGCTTCTTGCGCGCGGGCTGCTGATGCCTGTTGCAAACGTTGCTGGATGCTGTCCATTTGCGAGTCATTGTAGCCGTTGCGGCGTACTCGACCCGAGTTGAACATGCTCACCGTCGCCAGGGATTTGAAGCGTTTGTCGGTTTGCGCCGCCGCCAACGAATAACCACCGCCGCCACAAATGCCGAGCAGGCCCAGACGATTGTCATCCACGCCAGCGAACTGGCTGATGAAATCGGCCATACCGTGGATGTCTTCGATGCGATACGCCGGTTTATCGATGCTGCGCGGCTGACCACCGCTGGCGCCTTGATAGGCCGCATCGGCCGTGATGGTGATGTAGCCCTGTTCGGCGAGGCGCTGGGCATACAGACCGGCGACTTGCTCTTTTACGCCGCCATTCGGATGCGCAACCACCACGGTCGGGTAGATCTTGTTCGCGTCGTAGTTGGCAGGAGTGTAGACGTTGGCGGCGATGTCCAGACCGTTGAGCTTATAGCTGACCGGGTGGATGTTGACCTTGCCCGGTTCGTTGCGGGTGATCGCGCCGTCGTAGGCGAGGGTGAACGGGTTCTTCTTGTAGTCGGCGGCCAAGGCTTCGCCTGCCGAGAGGCCGACCAATGCCGACATGAACGTGGCTTTGAGGGTGTTCTTCACGTGAAGCTCCTGAGCAAAAAAAGGGGCGGCAGTTGCAAAAGTATTTGGGTCAGTCCAGCTGTTTTTCTTTGAGGAACTGCGCGACCAGGTCAGCGATCTGCACGTTGTTCAGATCCGACATGGGGAAATGGGTATTGCCGTGAATGCCAATCTCCGGCAGGTGTATCAGTCGCACATCACCGCCATGGCGATTGACCGCGTCACGCCAGAGCCGGGCCATTTTCAGGCGTGCGCGCCAACTGTCCTGAGCGGGCAGATCGACTGCCTGGTCCGGGATGTTGTCGCCGTACAGGATCAGAATCGGAATGCGCGTCAGTGCCATGAATTGCTCCATCGGCACCGCTGCGCCTTGCACGGTGTCGAACGCGCTGGGGATTGGCGCCGGCACTTCACCGTCAGCAAACACGAAACTGCTGCCCGGCTCAAAAGCGACGATGGCTTTGACCTTGTCGTTCTTGATCGCCGTCAACCAGCCCGGCCCGCCACCCTGAGAGTGCGTAAACAGGATGCCGGGGCCGATTTTGTCGAACAGCGCCGACACACCATCGGAGACCACGCCCATGTCAAACGGTCCGGTGTTCGGCGTCATCGCCCTGAAAAACTGCTCGCGGGTCTGGGCGTCCTGTGCAACTTGCACGCCGTTGAAATAGCGGGGCCAAAGGCCGATGCGGAACTGATTGAACCACAGTTGTTCGTCCGGCACAGGCTTGATGGTGGTCTCGACCATGCTGCGCCCGGCATCGCCACGCCGGGGCTGATCGATCAGATAGACGCCGTAGTGGCGGCGCAGAAAAATATTCTGAAAACCTTCACGGCCATCGGCGGTGGTTTCCCAGGTCTTGGAAAACTGACCGGCGCCATGCCACATGACGATGGGCAGCTTTCGCGCGTCCACCGGGATTTGATAGAAGGCGTAGGCGTGGTCACCGTGGTAGGTCTGGCCGTTGGCCGTCATCGGTTGGCGCGGGTTGAAGGTGCCCGGTGCCGTGGTCATCGCTCCGCCGGCGGCGAAGCTGCCTTGTTTCTGGATCAGCAGCGGTCCTTCGGAGTGGTTCGCGCAGGCCGCCAACAGGCTCAACAGCGTGACGCTCAGCAAATGTTTTGCAGTTCTCATGTCATTTCCCCGAAGCCGTGAGGGCTTGGGCCAGCGCTGCGTTGGCCCGCTCGGCAGTCTGTGCATCGCCATGCTTTTTCAGCAGCTCGGTGACTTGGTGCAACTGTGCCGCGCTGAGACCGACGCGCAGGCTCGCCGCCATGTGCGAGCGCAACTGAGGCTCGACCCCCGGTGTCGCTGCCAGTGCACCGACAGTCGCCAGTTCGCGACTTTGCCAGTCGAGGTTGTCGCGCTCGAAGATGTCGCCGAACAGGTGCGTTTGCAGGAACTGGTTGATCACTGGGGCGAACTCGAACACCGGGCCTTTGACCGGGGCGCCGGAGATCTTGGTTTGATTCACCGCACCCGCTGCCAATAAATCATCCCCGACCGGAATCGTCCGGCTCGGCTCACGCCCCGGCGCATCGTCGATGCCGTGTTGTTTGCGCGCCTGCACCACGGTCATCAATTCATTCAAGGCGTTGAGGCTGCGCGGGAAGCCGACGTAGGCGTAGAGCTGCACAAGAACTTCGCGGGTTTCGCTAATGGTCAGGCCGGCATCAAGCCCTTGGTTGAGCGCCGTGTTGAGGTTGGACATGTCGCTGGTCGCCATGAACGCCGCGATCAATGGAATGGCTTGTTGCTGGCTCGACAAGCTAGCTGCGCTGGCGGGTGTGCTGGTCACGGTGAGCGAAGCCTCGGCTGCTTGAGTGGTGAAGCTGAACATCGCCCCGACGCTCAGGCAGAGCGCCATGAGTGTGGGGAGGGCAGTGCTGTTGCGGGTGTCAGTGATCATCGTGAAGGGCTCCATCCATTACGGGGCGCTGCGGTGTCGCTGGATCGTAAGGAGGATGGTTGTGGCGATTAACCCCGAAATTGCGCATGGACTCCTGAGCAGAACTCATGAGTCGACGTTCCAATAACCGCTTGAATCCCGGTGCGGGCCTGTTGTTACGGGGCCTTGGGGTTGCGTGGTGGTTTGCCGCAAACGTGCCGGTCGAGCAGCTTCGACACATTACGTAACTTTATTGGCCGGCGTATTGCGCCTCCGAGACCTGCTCCGCCCAGGTGACGGTCTTGCCGTCGTCGGCTTCAGCAATGGCGATGTGGGTCATGCCGTTGCTGGCCGTGGCGCCGTGCCAGTGACGGGTGTTCGGTGGAATCCAGACACTGTCGCCCGGACGGATCTCCTGACGCGCGCCACCCTCTTGCTGCACATAGCCGACGCCGGCAGTGACGATCAGCGTTTGTCCCAGCGGATGGGTGTGCCACGCCGTGCGTGCGCCCGGCTCGAAGGTCACTATGCCGCCGCCGATGCGCGCCGGCGGTTCACCTTTGAAAAGGCCATCAACGCGTACCGTGCCGGTAAAGTTTTGCGCCGCGCCCTTGACCGAGGGCTCCGAGCCGTTTGGCGTAATGCGGATTTCGCTGGCGGCCTGGGACTCTGCCGCCATCAGTGACAAAGCAACGAGTGGCGCAATCAATCGGTTCATCGGATTAGTTCTCCGGTCAGATAGGGAAAGCGACGTCGCACATGGCGCCGCGTTGGGCAGACTCAGAGTCCGGTCATTTTCAGTGCCGACTCCGGCAGACGTTCGCCGTGCACCTGAATCTGCGCCATCTGTTCGTTGATCACGCGCAGATCGTCGCCGGTCAATTGCAGCTCGACCGCGCCCAGGTTTTCTTCCAGGCGATGTTGTTTGGTCGTGCCCGGTATCGGCACAATCCACGGTTTCTGTGCGAGCAACCAGGCCAGTGCCACTTGCGCCGGCGTGGCGTGTTTGCGTTGCGCGACGGCTTTCACCACATCGACCAACGCCAGATTGGCCCTGCGCGCTTCAGGGGAAAAGCGCGGGACGAAATTTCGGAAATCGCTCGCGTCGAACTGCGTGTTCTCGTCGATCTGACCGGTGAGGAAACCGGCGCCCAGCGGGCTGAACGGTACGAAGCCGATCCCCAGTTCTTCCAGCACGGCTAGCAGTTCCAGCTCCGGGCCACGCCAGAACAGCGAATATTCGCTTTGCACCGCCGTGATCGGTTGCACCGCGTGGGCCCGGCGAATGGTTTCCACACCCGCTTCAGAAAGGCCGAAGTGCTTGACCTTGCCCTCGGCGATCAGGTCCTTGACGGTGCCGGCCACGTCTTCGATGGGCACCTGGGGATCAACGCGGTGCTGATAAAACAGGTCGATGCAATCGGTACGCAGACGCTTCAACGCCGTTTCGGCCACGGCGCGTATATGCTCCGGGCGGCTGTTGGTGCCGCCGCCACGTGCGCCGGTGATCAGGTCGATATCGAAGCCGAACTTGGTGGCGATGACGACCTGCTCGCGGATCGGCTGCAAGGCCTTACCCAGCAGCTCTTCATTGGCGAACGGGCCATACGCTTCGGCGGTGTCGAACAAGGTGACGCCTTGCTCGTGGGCCGAACGAATCAGCTTGATCATGCTGGCTTGGTCGGCAGCCGGCCCGTAGGCCGACGTCATGCTCATGCAGCCAAGACCCAAGGCGGACACTTCCAAGCCATTGCCCAACATGCGGATTTTCATGGAGTTACCCCGTACAGAATTCGATTAATGCGTGAGAGGGTGATCTTTCAGCCAGCCGTTCACACGTTCCATGGTCTTGCGCTCCTGCTCACCATCCATCACAAAACCTTCCAGCATTTTGGCCTTCGGCGCGTGCTTGACCAGCACACGGCGGCTGTTACCCAGGCCATATCCACCATGGGTGTTGAAGGGGATGAGGGTCTTGCCGGTCAGGTCGTGGGCGCTGAGGAATGCGCGCACGATCGGCGGGGCGGTTTCACCCCAGATCGGAAAACCGAGATAGATCGTGTCGTAGTCGCTGAGGGCGTGAACCGTGTTTTGCAGCTCGGGTTCGAAGCCACTGTCACGTTCCTGGCGTGCCTGTTCCACGGTTTGCAGATAGTCCTCGGGGTAGGCGTGAGCGGGGCGAATCTCGAACAGATCGGCACCAAGTCCACGCTGGATCAGCCCAGCGACCACGCGGGTATTGCCCGAGCGCGAGAAATACGCGACCAGAATCCGTGAGCCCGAACGCGGTGTTTCACTGGCGCCTTGCGTGTCGGCGAGCGACAGCAGCGGGGCGCTGGCCAGTGCGGCGATGACCGTGCGCCGCAGCGGATCGTGATCGTTACTCATCGACCGACGCGCGCCTTGAGGGCCTCGGGATAGCGCTCGCCTTCGATGCGGATCTGCGTCAGCGCCGTATCAATGGCCTTGAGTTCGGCGGCGTCGAGGGTGATGTTCGCGCCGCCGAGGTTTTCTTCCAGGCGATGCAGTTTGGTCGTGCCCGGAATCGGCACAATCCACGGTGCCTGCGCGAGCAGCCAGGCCAGCGCGATCTGGGCCGGTGTCGCTTGTTTCTGCGCAGCAATCTGACGGATCAACACTACCAGACCCTGATTTGCCTGCAGCGCCGACTGGCTGAAACGCGGGACGATGCTGCGGAAGTCGTCACTGCCATAAGTGGCCTCGGCTGACACCGTGCCGGTGAGAAAGCCTTTACCCAATGGACTGAACGGTACGAAGCCGATGCCCAGTTCCCAAAGGGTCGGCAGGATTTCCAGCTCAGGCTCGCGCCACCACAGCGAGTATTCGCTTTGCAGCGCCGTGACCGGCTGTACCGCATGGGCGCGCCGAATGGTTTGCGCGCCTGCCTCCGACAGGCCGAAGTGCTTGACCTTGCCTTCGCTAATCAAGTCCTTCACTACGCCGGCGACGTCTTCGATCGGCACGTCCGGATCAACGCGGTGTTGGTAGAGCAAATCGATGTAATCAGTCTTCAGTCGTCGCAACGAACCTTCGACGGCTATTCGAATACGTTCGGGCCGGCTGTCCAGAGTCTGCTTTGTATTGTCGGCGCCGACGGCGAAGCCGAATTTTGTAGCGATCACGACCTGGTCGCGAACTGGCGCCAGCGCCTCGCCGACTACTTGCTCATTGATATAGGGGCCGTAGAATTCGGCGGTATCGAAGAACGTGACGCCTCGTTCAACGGCTGAGCGGATCAGTGCGATGGCTTGTTCGGTATCCGTGGCCGGGCCATAGCCATGGCTCAGACCCATGCAGCCGAAGCCGAGGGCGGATACTTCAAGTGAACTGTTGCCGAGTGTGCGTTTGTGCATGTTGATCTCCCGTTGGGCGTGGGGAGAACAGTAAGTGCGCTAACGACTGAGGACTAGACGGGTAAATCGGCAAGGCTTCATGAGATTTGCTCATCAGTCCCGGAAAAGGGGAGGTGGCGACTGTCGAATAAAGGCCTGCCTCATGGTAGGCCATCACCGCTCGCATACAAAAAATCTGACATTCTCTTGATCGTCCGCTTCTGGCCGATAGCAGCCATCTATGATCGTCTGTTTACAAGTCATCGTTACTAATCAGAGCAGGTTCTGGGTTCTTTCTATAGAGCTGCAAAACCCCACCACTGACTCATCAGTTGACGTTTCAAACGCTAGGTATTGGGATAGTCGCAGCCAACAGCATCGCTGTAAGAACCCTCTTCTTTACCCATAAAACCAGAACGATTTTGCTATCCTGCGCCCCTTTCCCCCTTAGCAAGGAGCGCCCGCATGACCCCGTCCATTGATGGCTGTACGCAAACAAGGGCTGGTAAACGGCGTTTCCTGCCACACCTCCTAGCCCCAGCCCTCCTGCTAGGCCTCGCCCTAACCACCCCCAGCGCCCACGCCAACCCCACCACCACCTACCGTGGCACCCTCGGTTCCACCCCGGTAGAACTGGCGCTGACCTACGACTCGCAATACGGCGGTGGCTTCTCCGGTTATTGGTTCACCGAAGCCGAGCGCTTGCCCATTCCTTTGGAGCTGACGCCGTTTCGCCAGGGCGCGGGGTTGCTGATCAATATCATGGACAACCCGACCCTGCCGGCGGCGGCCGTGTCGTTGCTGCCTTTTACTGAAGGTGCTGATGCGCTGCAGGGTTCCTTTGTGGATCTGCGCACGGGCGCGCAGCAGCCGTTGCGGTTGCAGCGGGTAACGCGCTTTGGTGACAGTCAGCGGGATGCCTTTGACGGTGAGTTGTTGCAGCCGGTGCAGGACAAGGATTTCTATTTCAGTGTGCATGCCGCGCGCAAGGCCGGGGAGGAGGTGGCGCGGGTGGACCGTATTCGGGTGATGAGTCGTGTTACGGGGGCGCAGGTGCAGGAGATCAGTGGGCCGTGGTGCATGCCTGCGGTTGGCACCGGGACGCTGACTTTCGGGCATTTCCAGGCCGGGTCGCCGATGGATTTTCAGGCCCAGAGTTATCGCCTGGCGGAGTCGGATGGCCGGCTGTTGTGCGGGCCCACTCAGTACTACCTGTACAACCGTGAAAGCCAGCAGTACCTGCGCCATCCGCTGCTGGAGCAGTTCGCCGTGGACGGTACGTTGCGCTTTTCGCCCAGTGGCCAGATGGAGTTCAGCAAGCAGGACTTTATCAATTTCGATCAGCGCACGCGGCGTTGGGATTATTACCGGGTAATCAGCCCGGATCGGCTGGAGTTTCTGTCGTCGGGCGAGGAGCGTTTCTGATGGGGTTGGGTGATCTGTATCGCGGATTGGCGGCGGGGCTGTTGGTGCTGTGGATGCTGCCAGCGCAGGCGGCCCATGGGGTGTATGAGGGCACCCTGGGCAAGCAGGCGATTGTGTTGACCCTGGGTAACCAGAATGCCGTGTACCAGGGCACTTATGCCTACCAGCGCTATCGCACGCCGATCCGGCTCAAGCCGACCTTCAGTTTCAGCAATAAGGTGCTGGCCATGGATGAGCTGGACGAGCAGGGGTTGCCGGTGGCGCGTTTGCAGTTCAACGACTTGATGGTCAGCCGTCAGCGCGAGCAGGTGCGCGGCAGCTGGACCAGTTATCGCACCGGCAAGACCCTGCCCATCAGCCTGAAGCTGGTGGGCCTGGTGGATTCGGACCGTTCGTGGCCGCAGCCGAGCACGGCGCTGTTGCAGAGTGCATCCACCTCGCGTTGGTATTTCCAGTTGCCGATGCAGGGCAATGATCGACGGGTGACGGCCATTGAGGTGCTGAGCAAGGCCACCGGCAAGCCCTTGCAGACCCTGGCGCTCGCCGAGCCGGGGTGCCCGAATCAGGGGGTGGATACGTTGCAGGTGCAGGCTGAGGGGGAGAGCGTGCGGATCAGTTTGAGTGGCTGCACGTTGCCGGGTTTTGCGTGGAATAAAGGCAGCGGGCGGTTTGAGGTGTTGCCGTGAGGCTGATCAGAATCTGCAAGTTAATCTGTGGAGCTGCCTATGTTGGATAAACCATCACCGGTGCTGATTCAGGTGTACATGGCCGATGACGATGGCGCCGTTCGCGAGGAGCTGCTGGCGCGGCAGATCGATGAGGACACTTACGAGTTGCTGTCCTCACCCGGCCTGGCGCAAAACCTGGCGCGGGGCGATATCGTTTCACTCCGCAATCCCGATGCACCGGCTGAAGTGCTGCGCCGGGGCGGTAATTTCTGCATTCAGATCTATGCCGATTACATTGATCCGGAGGTGATCAGCGCACTTGAAAACGATGTCATTCGTGAATTGAAGGGCACCTTGGATGGGGTGTGCGAAGGCAATCTGGCGTTGGCTGTTCCTGCAAAAAACGGGATGGAGAAGATCAACAGGTTTTTCGACCGCTTCCGCGAAAAAACCGGGATCCAGTGGTACTACGCGAACGTCTATAAAAACCTCGATGACGATGAGGATGAGACGCTGTTGAATTGGTGGTTGGAGTGACCGGACTGTGGCCAAAGCGACCAAGTAACCGATCAAGTAAGCGACCAAGTAGCCCGGCAGCTTTGGGTCATTGAGGGGTGATGCGCCCAAGCAATTGTCCAACAAGCTGTTGGACAATTCTGTCCCCGCCGATGAGCCATGCCGTTTCAGGCAATCTGCAGCCGGGGTGCTTTATGAACGCGTTTTACCAACAGCCCCAAGCCCCCACCCACCAGCAATATCGCCGCCATAAAGTACATCGCCGCCTGGGTATTCCCCGTCACCTGGGTCAGCCACCCCACCACAATAGTGCTGAAGAACCCCGCCACATTGCCCAGGGTATTGATCAACGCCACGCCCGCAGCGGCTGCGGCGCCGCCCACCACAGCTGTGGGCAAGCCCCAGAACACCGGCAGGCTGCTGATCATGGCGGCGGTGCCGATGATCAGGCCGAACATGGCCAGCATCAGGTTGTCGCCGAAGAAGGTGCCGAAGGCCACGCCTAGCGCGCCAATCCCCGCGCAGACTGCCAGGTGCCAGCGGTACTCGCCGTGGCGGTCCGAGCTGCGGCCCACGATGACCATGGCCACCGCTGCGGCGGCGTAGGGCAGGGCGGTGAGTACGCCGATGGCCCAGGGCTGCTGCACGCCGCTGTTGCGGATGATGGTGGGCAGCCAGAAGCTGATGACGTATTGGCCCAGCACCAGGCAGAAGTACACCGCGCCCAGTAGCCATATTTGTGGGTTGAGCAGGCCGTCGCGCAGGCGGTGGCTTTGTTTGTGTGCGGCTTCGCGGTCGATGGCGGCTTGCATGCCGTGGCGTTCTTCCGGGGTGAGCCAGTGGGCGTCGGCGATGCGGTCGCGCAGGAGGAAGAACACCGCGGCGCCGAGGGCCACGGCAGGCAGGCCTTCGATGACGAACAGCCATTGCCAGCCGGCGTAGCCGGACACGCCGTTGAGGTGTTGCAGGATCAGGCCGGAGATCAGTGAGCCGAACAGGCTGGAAATCGGCAGGGCCATGATGAACAGGGCCGTCATCACCCCCCGGCGTTGGCTGGGGAACCAGGTGGTGAGGTAGAAGATGATGCCGGGGAAGAAGCCGGCTTCGGCAATGCCGATCAGCAGCCGCAGCACGTAGAAGGTCAGGGGCGTTTCGATAAACATCATGGCCGCCGACAGCAGGCCCCAGGTGACCATGATCCGCGCGATCCAGCGTCGCGCGCCGAAGCGGTGCAGGGCGATGTTGCTGGGGATTTCGAACAGCAGGTAGCCGACGAAGAAGACCCCGGCGCCGAGGCCGTACACCGCTTCGCTGAATTTCAAGTCGTCGAGCATCTGCAACTTGGCGAAGCCGACGTTGACCCGGTCCAGGTAAGCCACCAGGTAGCACAGCACCAGCAGCGGGATGATGCGCCAGGCGGTCTTGCGGTAGGCCGAGTGCAGGGCCGCGCCGTCGAGGGCCGCGGGCGGCGGGGAAGGTTGGTTCATGGCTAGCCTCTTTATTCTTGTTGTCGAAGCAATGGGTGAAACAGCGGTTCAGCCTTCGGGCAGCAGGCGGGTCGCGGGCCATTCGCCGGAGCGGCACATGTCGCGCACCACCTGGCCGATCAGGGCGGCGATCAGGGTTCGCAGGTTGCTGCCGGGCAGGGCCTCGCACACGCAGATACCCAGGGTGCGAAACACCACGCGCGGGGTGATGGCGTGGGCCACCAGCCGGCCTTCGGCGACTTCGCGCAGGGCCAGGTTGAGCGGCATGATGCTCGGGCCGATGCCGGCCTCTACCGCGCTTTTGAGGATGTGCACCGAGTTGACTTCCATGGCCACGGTCGCCGGCGGCAACTGCTGCTGGGCCACGGCCTGGTCGACAAAGGCGCGGGTGCTGTGGCTGTGGGCGCGGCTGGGGAACACCAGGGGCTGCGCCACCGCCTGGGCCAGGGTCACGTCGCCGGGAGGCGGCATGTGCGGGGCGCCGGCGCGGTGGATCAGGTAGAAGTCTTCTTCGATCAGCGGGCTGAAGCTGACTTCCGAGGGCAGGCCGATATCGGTGAACAGGGCGATGTCGACCCGGCCGCGCACCAGTTGGTCCACCAGGTTGCCGGTGAGTTCTTCATTCAAGTGCAGTTGCACCTGGGGGTAGGTGCGGGCCACGGCCTGCATCAGCGGCAGGGCGACGATAGTGGCCACGCTTTGCGGCAAGGCGAGCACGATCGAACCGCTCAGAGTCGCCGCTTGCGGGTTGACCGCGGCCTTGGCCGCGCTCAGGTGCTTGAGGATGCCCTGGGCGTATTCATAGAACACCTTGCCCGCCTCGTTGGCGACGATGCCGCTGTTGCTGCGATGGAACAGCACCGCGCCGAGTTCGGCTTCCAGGGCCGACATCTGCTTGCTCAGGGCCGATTGCGCCACGTGCACCTCCCGCGAGGCCCGGGACAGGCTGCCGGCATCCACCACGGCGACGAAGTATTTGAGTTGCCTGATTTCCATAAGCCTTCCTTGCGCGCTGAGGGCCGACGCCTATTCGACTGGCGTGCCGCGGACGAAGATCTTGCCCGGGTTCATCAGCTGCTGCGGGTCGAGGGCGGCCTTGATCGCGGCCATGATATCCACCGCGTTCTGTCCGTATTCCAGGCTCATGAAACCTTGCTTGGTCAGGCCGATGCCATGCTCGCCGGTGCAGGAGCCGTTCATGGCGATGGCCCGTTCTGCCAAGCGATGGGCCACCTCTTCGGCGCGCTGCACTTCGGTCGGGTCCTCGGGGTTGACCAGGATCACCGCGTGGAAATTGCCATCGCCCACATGGCCGAATATCGGCGCCAGCAGGCCGTTTTGCTCAAGGTCGGCAGTCGTGGCTTCGATGCATTCGGCCAGGCGCGAGATCGGCACCACGGCGTCGGTGGTCAAGGCCCGGCAGCCGGGGCGCAGGGCGATGGCGGCAAAATAACCGTCGTGCCGCGCCTGCCACAGGCGGCTGCGGTCTTCGGGGTGCACGGCCCAGTCGAAGTCCTGGCCGCCGTGTTCATCGGCCAGCAGGCGGATGGTCTCCACCTGTTCCTTGACGCTGGCTTCGGAGCCATGCAGCTCGAAAAACAGCGATGGCGCCTCGTGCAATTGGGTCTTGCTGTAGGCATTCAGAGCGCGGACGGTGAGGGCGTCGATCAGCTCGATACGGGCAATCGGCACCCCCAGCTGGATGGCCTGGATCACCGTGCGCACCGCCTGGTCGACGCTGGGGAAGTTGCACACCGCGGCGGAAATCGCTTCCGGGATCGGGTGCAGCTTGACCGTCAGTTCCGCCACCGTGGCCAGGGTGCCGCCGGAGCCGATCAGCAGATGGCCCAGGTCATAGCCGGCCGAGGATTTACGCGCCCGCCCCCCGGTGTGAATCACCCGGCCATCGGCCAATACCGCGGTCATGGCCAGGACGTTTTCACGCATGGTGCCGTAGCGCACGGCGTTGGTGCCTGAGGCCCGGGTCGCCGCCATACCGCCCAGGGAGGCATCGGCGCCGGGGTCGATGGGGAAGAACAGGCCGGTGCCGTGCAGCGCTGCGTTCAGCTGCTTGCGGGTCACCCCGGGTTGCACGGTGACGTCCATATCGTCGATGCGTACTTCCAGAATCTGGTTCATCGCCGACAGGTCGATGCACACCCCGCCATGCAGCGCATGCACCCAACCCTCCAGGGAACTGCCGCTGCCATAGGGAATGATCGGCACCCGGTGGCGGTGGCAGGCCTGCTGCACGGCGACGATCTCATCCAGGCCGTTGACGAAGGCCACGGCTTGCGGCGGCATGGGGTCGAGGGCGGAGATATCGCTGCCATGGTGTTCGCGAACACTGGCCGAGGTGCTGAAACGCGGGCCCAGCAACAGCGTCAGTTCATCCAGCAGGGCGTTGGGCAGCGGCGGGGAAGCAGGCGTAGCGGTGGCGGTGGGCAGCATCGAGCAGTCTCCGGTTTTATTGTTCCTCGGGTTCGGCGGCTTGGCCGTGGGCCCGGGGCGGGGGAGTTGCCCATATCCTAACTGCATACAGGGGGTGTGGGTCGTGCAGAATTGAGATGGCGGTATCGCGCCGGCAGATGGTGGCGGCTGCGGTTAGCGGGTGGTGGGAGGAGGCTGATCCGAGCATCAGGGCGTGGCCGGGTGCGTCGGGCGTGACAGCCACGCAGTCGAGGAAAACCCCCGGCTGCATGGCCTTAGCCTGAGGCTGGACTCAGGTGGTGTAGTCGGCGTTGATGCGGATATAGCCTTCCGACAGGTCGCAGCCATACACGGTGAAACGGCCCTGGGCGATGTTCAGGTCCACCGAAATCAGCACTTCCTTGCCTTGCAGATAGGTCTTCACCGCCCGCAGCCCGGCGTCGTCCAATTGGCGAGGGTAGGCTTCGGTTTCGCCGAAGACGATCCTGACCTGGTCCGGGTCGATGTCCTGTTCCGCTTCGCACTTGCCGATGGCCATGGCCACCCGGCCCCAGTTCGGGTCGGCGCCGTGCACGGCAGTCTTGACCAGGGGCGAGTTGACGATGGCCTTGGCCACGCGCTTGGCCTGGGCATCGTCGCGAGCACCGCTGACCTGCACCTCCAGCGCCTTGCTCGCGCCTTCGCCGTCGGCTGCGATCATGCGCACCAGGCTCAAGGCGATGTCGTACAGGGCCTGTTCGAATGCCACCAGGTCCACGTCACCGGCCAGACCGTTGGCCAGGATCGCGGCCGAGTCGCTGGTGGAAGTGTCGGTGTCGATGCTCAGGGCATTGAAGGTCTTGTCCATCACCCGTCGGAACATGGCATCCAGGGTCTGCGGGGCAATGTTGGCGTCGGTGAAGAAGAAGGTCAGCAGGGTCGCCATGTTCGGCTCGATCATGCCGACGCCTTTGGCGATCCCCACCAGGCTGGCGTTGCCGATCTTGCGCGCCGCGTGTTTGGTGCGGGTGTCGGTGGTCATGATCGCGGCCGCGCAGCGCTGGAAGTCGGCCGTTTGCAGGGCCGGCACATCCGCCAGAAAGGCGCGGATCTTCGGCATCGGGTACTGGCGCCCGATCACCCCGGTGGAGGCGATCACCAACGCCTGGGGCTCGACCCCGACCGCCCGGGCGACGCCTAGGCGCACCTCTTCGGCATTGGCCAGGCCCTCGGGGCCGGTGGCGACGTTGGCGTTGCGGGCGATCACCACCACGCCCCGCGCCGTGTCACGGGCCGCCACTTCGCGGGACAAGGTCACGCTCGGCCCGGCGAAGCGCGACTGGGTAAACACCGCGCTGATACTGGCCGGCACGTCGGAGACCACGGCCATGAAATCGTCACGGCTGTCCTTGATGCCCAGGTTGGCGATGATGCTGCGAAAGCCTTGCGGCTGGATGGGGGCGTCGCTCATATCAGGTCCTTTAGATAGGTGAATGCGTCCTTTGCCGTGTGACGCGCGGAGAGTTGTTTGCGCAGGCGTGCGCGGTCCGGCTTGCCGGTCGGCGTCAACGGTATCCGTTCGAGCGCTGCGATGCCAGCGCGAACACCCAGTTCGTCGAGCATTGCGCACAGCCTTGTTTGCAAGCCATGGGCCCTCGCCGCGTCAGCCTGAATTACCACATCGGCGCGGTGACGGTCGTGGGGATCGACCAGCACCACCGCGCGTTCCAGCATCAGTTCCTGCGCAATACGCCCCTCGAGGGCCGGTGCGAATTGCGTACCCCGGCGCGTGAGCAAGGCATCGGTGCTGCGCCCCAACGGCATCAGGCTGCCATCGACCAGGCGCTGGGCGATATCACCGCTGCGGTAGGCGTCATCCTCGACGAGATTGGCAGGCAGCGGGAAGTAGCCAGACCCCCGATGGCTGGATCGGGCGATGATCTCGCCGATGTCCGGCTGTGCCGGATCCAGGACCGCCAGCTCCACATTGACATCGCCCACCGGACGCATGCCGCAGCTCACCTGCAACCCGGTATCGAAGTTGGCGAGGATCATGCCGAACTCCGTGGAGCCGTAGATGCGCTTGATCTTGACCCCCAGGCAGCGCTCGGTTTGCACGACGACCTGGTCGTCCAGGTAGGCCCCGCCACAGAATGGGCTGCTCAGTGCCGGCAGGCGAATCCCCTGTTGCTGTGAGTGATGGGCCAGTTCCAGGTACTGGGAGGGCAGGGCGCTCATGACCGTGATGCGGTGTTCGGCGAGGGTCTTGAGGTTCTCTGCGACCTGGCCGGCATCACCCAGGTACAGCGTGGCCCCGGTCAGCAATGCGGGGAATACATGAAGATCCACGGCGTGCCCGCCATCCAGGGTGTGGATGTTCAGGTGGCGGTCGCTACTCGCCAACTGAGCCCATTGGACCCAATGCATGATTTCCCGGAACAGGCTGTCCTGTCGCCACAAGGCAAGCTTTGGAGTCCCGGTGCTGCCAGAGGTCTCCTGCATGCGCATCAGCCCGGTAAAGCCATGGCGCTCTGGAGCCGGCTCGGCGGTCGGCCGGGTGCTGCTGAGGGCAAAGCCCGGCACCTCGAGCCCCTCGGGTATCACACCCTGTTCGGTGATCAATACCGTGGCCCGCACCTGGTCCAGGCGCATCGCCCGGTGATCGGCGCTGCTTGCGGTGTTGATCGGGCAGTGCACCAGCCCGAGGCTTGCCAGGGCCAGCAACAGGGCTACATAACCAATGCTGTTGTCCAATTGGGTCGCCACCACATCCCCTTCCCGCAGACCCGTGGCATGCAGGCGGGCCCGCAGTTGTTCGATGTCTTGCAGAAGCTCGCCATAGGTCCGCGCCGTTCCCAGGTTGTCGATGACTGCCGTCTTGTGTGGATTGCGTGCGACCACGCTGTGGAACTGTTGCTGGAACATTGATCCTTCTCCTTTAGGGTCAACTGCTGTGGCCGAAGTACAGCTTCAGGTGCTCGCCTACCGGGCGAAAGCCGATTTCACCGAGGCGATGGCGCAAGGGGCCGTTGACGCAAGTGAACGTCAGGGGTTTGCGTTGCCGGCGGTGGATGCTGATACAGACGTCGCTCAGCAGTCTGTCCGATACGCCGCGCAGCCGGTGCCTGGCCTCGACGAAGATGAAGCCTAGCTGTTCGTGCTCTTCATCGCCGCTGGTCAAGGCCGTGCAGCCGCCGAGCTGGCCGTCCACCTCGACCACGTACAGCGCTTGGCGCTGCATCAGTTGGCGCACGGTGTGGGTTGCTTGTTCGTGGCTTGATAGTTGTTTTACGCCTGAGTCCTTTTCCATCTGGATCCGGTACTCGACCAGGGTTGTCTCATCCGCGGGTTCGGCCAGTCGGGTCGCGAGCTCCGGGGTGTTGCTGGCCGGGATTGCTTCGAACTGCTTGAGCAGCACTTCGTCACGACGCCCGATCAACGGCAGCCAGCCCTCGGGCCAGTGCTGCGCCAGGCGCTCCAGGACCGCCTTGGAGCCCAGCGCCATCCGCGGGCTGGCATGCTGCCGGGCGACATGGGTCAGCAGCGCAGCGTCCGGATCGCCGGTGGCGAGAATCACCGGCACCGCAAAGGGCGGCAACGAGGGTAGCAGTGCGACGGCTGCGCGCAGTTGCGTGCCGTCCCGGCGCACAAATACTTCCAGGCCCTGTGGGCAGGTGCGCAGGGCGCCCGTCATAAAGAGCTGGGCATCGGCATCTTCTGCGTGGCGGATAAATTCCAGTAGTTGGGAATAGTGTTCCAGGGGAAGGGTCTGGATGCTCAAGGCAAGGCACTCGTTTTAAAGGGTGGAAGAGGAGAGAGGGTTTGCCAGCACGCGGGGTTCAGGGGGGAGGCGTTGAAGTCGAGTCGCGAGCGGCCTTTGCCGAGGGCGACGCACGCCGCCGACTGCGAAGCCCAGACACTGCCCTCGACCTCACGCCGCCAGATCAATGCCTCTGCGTCGCTGCTGTACTGGCCATCGCCGGCCAGCAGGTACAGCCATTTTCCCCAGGCCTGTGCCGATGAAGCCTGGGCGGCTGGCTGCGGAAGTGGCTTGGCGGCGAAGAGTGGCAGGTGCCGCTCCAGGCGTGGGTGACCCTCGCCGATGCCGCGGTAGCACAGGCCGTGAACCCCTTTGCCCAGGCGCCGGGAGCTCAGGGTCCGGGTGTCCCATTGATGGAGCAACAGGCCGTCGGCATCGGCTTGGCCGAGGATGAACCCGTTGTATTGGCGCAACGTGTCGGCACTCCAGCAGTGCTCGGGCGCCTCCAGCGCCAGTAGCGGAAGCTCGCCCCGGCTGCGGGTTTCGCCACGCACGCGTTCAGGGCGATTGACCAGGAAGCTGGCGCGGTGATTGCTGCGATCCAGCGCCAGCCAGGTTCCACCCGATTGCAGGTCCAGGCCGCCAATGACTTCAGGGTGACGAACGGGCCAGTGCCGCGCGGGTGCTACCCAGCCACGGTTGACGGACTCGTCGCGCACTGCGGCCAGAAGTACCGGCCAACGCCGAGACAGGCCGACGGCGGCAATGATGGTGCACACCGTCACACGCTCGCCAGGGTGGCGCCCGGTGCCGAGGTGATGGCCTCGAACGTCACTTGCCCGCGCAGCAACTTGCGGCAGGTCTGCGGCTGTAACCCGCGTCGACCATGCAAGGTGCGTTGGTTGTCGATGATCAACAGGTCGCCGGTCCGCCAGCGGTGGCTGTACAGATAGGCATCGGTGGTCAAGTGCTGTTCAAGCGCCGCGAACCAGGCGGCGGATGCCTCGCTCGTCAACCCGGGCACGCGTACGTCCCAGCTGGCCTTGGCTTGGCCGTCGAAGGGCAGGGCGAGATTGAGCGAGCGCACGCGGCCGTAATCGCGGAAGGTGCTGATCGGGTACCAGCCTTCGGGGACGCTGGTGAAGTAACCGCGCTCGAATGCCAGGTACTCGAGCTTGCCGTCCAGCAGGGGCTGGCGCAGTGGCTCCGGCATGTCTTGCCAGGCGGCAAGCTGGTCGCAGACGACGGTCGCCCCGTCTTCGTCAATGTCCCTGACCTCGGCGGCGTAGAGGATGATCAAGTCGACCTGGGTGCCGAGCAGAATGCCATCGGTGTGCAGGGGCAGGCTGCCACGGCCGGTGATGACTTTTTCCTGGTCGTGGGTGCCGTCGAGCTTGAGGATGTCGGCAAAACCGTAGCCGACTTGGGCGTTGTCGTCGGTGTAGGAGATCTTGTCGCCCAGGCTTTCAACGAAGCGCCGGAAGCTGTGGTCATCGAAGTGCACGTTGCGTAGCAAGCTTACGCCATGGTCGAGCACGGCCTGGCGAACGGCCGTCAGCGGAGTGTCGTCGGGCAGTTCGATACCCAGGCCGGAGGCGGTCAGGGGCCGGCCGCGCACGGCATGCGGATGTACGGAGGAGTTCATGGGCTATTCCTTTAGCGGCAGTGAGTGAATGAGTGCACCGAACGATCAAGGATGTCATCCGCGCTCAGGTGGGATAGGGGCGCACAAGTGGCATGCTGCAGTTGCGTGGCCAGGATCTTTCGGTACAGACCCGGTGCACTGCCGCGCTGGCCGGTGGTGTCGTCGATCAACTGTGCCAGCGCCTTGCCCAGCCCATTGCCATGGTGGATGGCCGTCTTCTTGCGCCAGGCCGCCTCCGCCGGCAGCCAGCGCTCGGCGGCAAGCCGCAGGTGGCCCTTTTCGCGGCCACGGGTGGTCTTGACTGAGGGGCAGGTATCCAGCGCCGTGCGCAGCACCCGTGGGTCCCAATAGGGATGTGCCAGCTCGCTGCCGCAGGCCTGGGCGGCGATGCTGGTGAGTTCGCTGGAGTAGCGTGTCTTGTTGACCTCGACGGCAATGCTGTTGCGAATGTCATCGGCCAGCCCGTCGCCAGTGGCCAGGCCCGAGTTGATCAGGTCCGAACCGTAGCCGGTGAAAATCAGGTGGCTGGCAGGCAGTTGACGGCAGAACGCGGTGATCGCGACCCCGATCTCCACCGCCTGGGGTTGCGGGTGACCGAACGCTCGGATGGTCTGGGGCAGTGCCAGCAGGATTGATTGCGGATCCAGCTCGACCCGGTTCAGCGGGCGTCCCAGGGCGTCGGCCAACTGTTGGGCATCGTCGAACTCATTGCCCCAGGGCGTGCCAATGCTGAAGGCTTCGAACGTCGGGCACGGCTTGGCCAGCAGGGCGGCGACCAACCCCGAATCGACGCCACCGGACACCAGCGCAGCAACCTTGCCCGGACGCAGCAGATGGTCGGCGATGCTTTGCTGCAACGCACTGATCTGGGCCTCGCCGGCCAGCAGGGCATCGTCGAGTCGGGAGCTTTGCAAGGCCAGGCTATCGCTGGTTTCGCCAAGTTCGACGTGGGTACGCCGGCCTTGCAGGGTAACGTCCAAGCGGCTGCTGTGTGGCAGACGAGCGATGCCATGGATGCTCGAATCTTCACCCAGATGCACCCCGGCATCCTCACGCACGGATAACTGGGCGTCGGTCAGGCTCACCCAGGCGCTGGCCGCGATAAGCAGGTCGGTGCAGATGATGAAATGGCCCTGCGTGTCCGCGCGCCAATACAGCGGCGTGGTATTCCGGCTGCTGGTGGTCACGCGTAGCTGATGGCCCTGAACGTCGAGCAGGTTGTCGCCGCCCACCGTCAGGCGTGTACACGGCTCCTCCAGGGTTGCCCCCGAGCCACTTGGGTAGGGTGTCGGCCAGTTGCTGGCGTAGGCATGGAAGGCCGAGCCGGTCAGCGGCAGGTGGGCGTCCTGGAGTTGCTCGATGGGGCGGCTGGAGAGCAGTAACCAAGGGTATGAAGTCACGAGACAGACTCCTGGGCCGGCTGCGCAGCGGACTTGCCCAGGACGCTTTTCATCCGCCCTTGCGCCTCGCCTGCGGCGAACGCTGCGCGGTGCGCCTGTTTCCCGGCAATGCGGGTCTGTTCAAGGCCTGCGATGAAATCGCGGTTGAGGTAGGTCTTGGTATTTCTGAAGGCGGCGCTGGTGAAGCCTGCGGCGCGGCGCGCCTGTTCCAGGGCACGGTCTCGCAACTGCGTGGCGTCGACCAGACTGTGCAGCATGCCGTCGGCCAATGCGCGTTCCGCGGGCCACGGGGCACAGGACATGAGCATGTTCTGCATCAGGCTGCGGCCCACGATCTTTTCCAGCATGAATCCGCCGAAGGTACAGGCGATACCCAGCTCGAACTCGGGCATCTTCAGCACGCACCGTTCGCTGCCGATTCGATAGTCCGCGGTCAACGCGATCTGCAGGCCGATGCCGATGGCGTAGCCGTCGATGGCCACGATCAGTGGGCGGGTCAGTTGCAGGGCGGCGATGTAGAGATCGGTGACGTGATCGATCCAGATATCGACTTCCTCGCCCCCTTTGAAGGTCGAGGTTTCGTGGAAGCTGCCGCCGGCCCCGAACGAGCGTCCCTCGCCGCTGTGCAGCAATACGGCGCGCACCGCATCATCGTCATTCAGTTGTTTGAGCAGGCGGGTCAACTGCGCCATCCGTGGCATCGACCACAGGTTATGCCGGTGCGAGTCGGTGAACTCCACCAGCGCCACGCCGTCATCGAGCGTGATGTCGAAATCGTAATTGAGGTACTCTTTTGCGTTGCTTGGCATCGATAACTTCCCGTATTTACCAGACTGTCCCTATTGAGTACGACCGTGCACGTTCCTGCGGTGGATAGCACGGTGCGCGGCGAACAATGTTAGGGCGAATCCAGGAAATAAACTTATCGATGCACGAAGCATTTCTATAAAAAATTGCTAATGGATTGCGATTTGAGAACGTTTATTTCTTTGCCGAAAATTGAGCCCGTCGACCTGCGGATTTTGGGAGCGGTACAGCGTGATGGGCGTATATCGAATGTGGAACTTTCGCTGGAAGTCGGGTTAAGCCCCGCTCCCTGCTGGCGCCGCTTAAAACGCCTGGAGGCGCAGAAGTTCATTCTGGGGTACCAGGCGAACCTGAATCGCAAGATGTTGGGTTATTCGGTATGTGCTTATGTGTTTCTTGAAGTTTCAACGCATGCCGAACACGAACTGAAGTTGCTTGAAAGAGCATTGATGAGTCGGCCGGAAGTTGTCGCGTTGCACACCGTGACCGGAAAGTTCGATGTGGTACTCCAAGTCGTCACCTCGACCATGGACGACTATGTCGACTTCATTGATGGCGTGGTGCGGCATATGCCACGGGTGAGCAACTTCTATAGCAGCCTGGTGTTAAGAGAGTTGCGCGGACAGGGATTTATGCCGCTGGTACGTGAATTTCCTAATCCTTGCACCTGACCAGCGCCAGATAAACCCCGGCTTCTTTCCCAGGCTCGATCCAGTGTGCGTCCTCCAGGCCTGGGACCTAGCGCGGCTCCATCACCCGCACCCGTTGCGGTGCGCCTTCGTACCAATGGTCGGGGTCATTCAGCGCCTACCCGGCAGCGGCGTGCCCCTTATCCCGGCAACCTGGCCTCTCGCATTGCAGCAAATGCCCAAGGTGCCGATACAGGGTGCAGGGAGTTGCTGGAGCAGGTTGTCGGTGTGTCCAGCGTAACGGCGGTTGTAGGCCGGGCCTGAAGTGCGTCACGGCCCATGGGGTCGACGATCCTGCGCGTTGCGCCTTTTTGACGATTGCCTATTGCACCGGTGCTGCCCTATTGAAACGCGATCTTCGGCTTGCCTCATTGTTGACCTATCTGGTGTGTTCATCGGTCATTCTGTTGACGCTGTGGCAGGTCTGGACCGCTCGCGACAACACCCTGAGTGATATCCAGACCGATACGGTCAACCTGACCAACGCCCTCAACACTTACACCGACGGCATCTTCAAGCAGAGCGAGCTGGTGCTGATCGGCCTGGCCGAGCGGGTCGAGCACCTGGAGGATGATCCGCGCCAGATGTCTCGTTTGCGGGGGGTGGTGGCGCAGCAGATGGCGGCGTTGCCGCAGCTCAATGCGATGTTCTGGTACGACGCCCAGGGCGATCTGAAGTTTTCCACGGTGACGGCGTTGGGCCCGATGAATGTCACCGATCGCGAGTTTTTCACCTACCACCGCGACCACCGCTCATGGACCGCGTTTATCGGCCCGGCGATTCGCAGCCGTGCCACCGGCGACTGGGTGATCCCGGTGAGTCGTCGCATCGACTATCCCGATGGCTCCTTTGCCGGGGTGGTGTCGGTCAGCATCGGCCTGGATTACCTGCTGGGTTTCTACAAGCGCATCCACGTCGGCGACACCGGGGTTATCAGCCTGACCTCGTCCCAGGGGCGCCTGCTGTTGCGTTATCCGTTCCACGAAGCGGACATCGGCCGCGACCTGTCTTCGGCGCCGATCTTCGCCCAGGCGCTGGAGGAGCAGGATTGGGGCACTGCGGATTTCGCCTCCAGGGTCGATGGCATGCGCCGTCTGTATGCCTTTCGCAAAAGCGACCAATACCCGCTGGTGACCACCGTTGCCGTGGGCCGTGACGAGGCCTTGCAAGGCTGGTGGAGCCAGACCCGGCAATCGATGGCGGTGGTCCTGCTGCTGTTGGGGCTGGTGCTGGTGCTGGGGCGGCGTTTGATCACCCATATCAACCGGCGGATTGGCGCGGAGCAGGCGCTGCTCGCCAGTCAGGGCACCCTGCTGGAACTGAACCAGGCCCTGGAGGTGCTGGCCTCCCAGGACAAGCTCACGGGGCTGGCCAACCGTCGCAGTTTCGACGGCTTCCTGGACATCGAATTCAAGCGTGCTCGGCGCACGGGCAACCCGTTGTCGCTGGTGCTGATCGATGTCGATGTGTTCAAGCGCTACAACGATCACTACGGGCACCTGGCAGGGGATGAATGCCTGAAAAGCATCAGCCGCCTGATCGAGGAGTGCGTGCGGCGCCCCGGGGACCGGGTGGCGCGCTACGGCGGCGAAGAGATTGCCGTGGTCCTGCCCAATACCGATGAAGTCGGGGCGCGAGCCGTGGCCGAAACCATCCGCCAGACCATTGAGCGCGCGGGCCTGCCGCACCTGGGCAGCCCGTTCGGGATCATTACCGTGAGCCTGGGGGTGGCCACCTGGGTGGCGCAGGATGAGCCTTGCGACCCAAGCCAGTTGATTGAGCGGGCGGACCAGGCGCTGTACTCGGCCAAGGCCCAGGGCCGCAACCGCACTCACACCTTCGCCCATCCGCCCATCCACGCCCTGTAGCCGCTGACCCGCCACGCGCGGCTGCGACCAGCAACAGGGCGGGCCGCCGCGTGCCCGAGCCTGCGCGGCGGGTCAGCGGTTACAGAGCCGGTTCAGGAGTGCCACGTGCCGGCTGGGATGCGGCCTGGGCAGCGCGCTGCAAGTGGCTGGCGACCAGGGTGTTTTTCAGCAGGTAGGCAATGGTCATCGGCCCCACGCCGCCCGGCACCGGGGTGATGGCGCTGGCCACGGTGCGCGCGCTGGCGTAGTCCACATCGCCCACCAGGCGGCTGCCGGACTCGCCGGCAATCCGGTTGATCCCGACATCGATCACCACCGCTCCGGGCTTGAGCCAGCTGGCGTCGATCATCTGCGGCCGGCCCACGGCCGCCACCACGATGTCTGCCAGGCGGCACAGCGCCGGGGCGTCGACGCTGCGCGAGTGCACCACGCTGACCGAGCAATGGGCCTGCAACAGCAGGGTGGCCATGGGTTTGCCGACAATGTTCGAACGGCCGATGACCACCGCGTGCAGGCCGCTCAAGTCACCGCAGGTTTCGTGCAGCAGGCGCATGCAGCCGCTGGGCGTGCACGGGGTCAGGACGTCGATGCCCTGCACCAGGCCGCCGACGTTTTCCCGATGGAAACCGTCCACGTCCTTGATCGGGTCGATGGCATGAATCACCGCCTGTTCATCGATATGGGCCGGCAACGGCAGTTGCACCAGGATGCCGTTGACCGTGACGTCGGCGTTGAGCCGGGCGATCAGCGCCAGGACTTCGGCCTGGCTGGCGTTGGCGGCCAGCAGGTATTCCAGGGAGCGGATCCCGACTTCCTTGGCCCGTAGCAGTTTGTTGCGCACATACACCTGGCTGGCCGGGTCTTCACCGACCAGGACCACCGCCAGGGCAGGGAAAATCTGTTGCCCGGCCAGGGCCAGGACCTCTTCCCGGACCTCGTCGAGGACCAGGGCAGAAATGGCCTTGCCGTCGATATCGCGGGCAAGTGAAGGGGTGCTGCTGATCAAAGGCGTCACCTTGAGCGTGAAAGAGTAAGGGGCGAGGCGGTCATCGGGCGGCGGATGGCCTCAATGCCGGAGCCGAGACCTGAAGCCGCGAAGCAGGCTACCAGTTGCTGGCGGGCCTGCACCAGCCGCAGTCCTGCTGCCAGGATGACGCAGAGCAAGAGATCGGCAGTTTTTGCCATGCGAGGCGATCGGCGGCGCCCTATGGGCCCAGCCAGGTGAATGTGCACGCTGTAGCCGCTGCCGAGCCCGCGAGGCTGCGCTGGCCCTGGAGAGCGCCGGCATTGGGTCAGGACAACCGGTCTTCAGCATCGTGCGCGATAGCGCCCCGGGGTCATGCCGAACCAGCGCAGGCAGGCTTTGTGGAAGCTGCTCTGGTCGCGAAAGCCCAGCAGGGCGCCGATGTATTTGACGCTGCGGGTCGAGTTGCGCAGGAAGTTATGGGCGAGCATCAGCCGCGCCTCATCCTGCAGCGCCGAGAAATGCATGTCTTCATCCCCCAGTCGCCGTTGCAGGCTGCGGGCGCTGACCCCCACCACCTGGGCGATATGGTCCAGGTTGCTCGACCCGCCCTGGGCCAGCCGCTCGGACAGCACGCGCCGCACCTGGGCGGTCATCGAGCCACTGAGCAGTTGGTTGAGGCGGGTGCGGGCGTATTCCACATGCAGCACATCAAGGGCCGGGTCGGCGCTGGGCAGGGCGATCGCGCAATCGCTGGCGCTGAAGGTCAGGCTGTTGTGCGGGGCGTCGAACTGCAGGTTGTTGCCCAGCAGGCGCCGCAACAGGCGGGTGTCCTCAGGTTCGGGGTAGGTAAAGGCCGCCGCCAGGGGCTGGGGCTTGTGGTTGGGCAGCAGCCAGTGCACCAGGCCCAGGGTCTGCGCGGTGCCTGCGTCGATAAACGGCCGCGGGGTCAGCGAGGGTTCGTTGGTGATGTCGAAGCCGATCAGCTTCAACGCATGGGGTTTGCGTTCCAGGCACATGCAAAAGCCATTGCTGACCAGCGAGTGGTAATCCACCAGCCGCTGCAAGGCCGCGCCCAGGGTCGCGCATGACATCACCGCGTAACCCAGCACCTCCAGATTGGCCGGGTGTGCACGGGTATAGGCCAACAGCCCGAGGTCGGCATTGCCGGTGCGTTGTACCGCTTCTTCCATGACCTTGTAGACCAGTTCCAGTTTGACGCCCTTGGGGTTTGCATAGACGTCCTCGCCACTGTCGAAATGCTTGAGCAGAGCGTCAACGTTAGCTCCTGCATCACTCAGGGCATGGGCAAGCACCCGAAAACTGGCGCTGGTCATTCTGTGCATAGTTCTTCCTGGACTAGTGGCTAAGTGATATCGCGCGGGCCGTTGCATGATCGCAATAAACAAATGGCCGCAGTCGATTAACCGGGTATGCGCGTTTCCCAGGACAAGCGAAAGGTACCCGGGAACACTTCCGGGCAGCTCTCCGAGGGTCGATCATGGCCGGCAATCAACCATGGCTGTGGCGCGCAACTCGCCGTGGCCCTGCCTATGGACGTGTCATGCAAAGAGTCAGGGACTTTTACCGGGAGCTGTCACGGGGCCAGTTGCTGTTGGCCTTCCAGCCTGTGGTGTGGCTGCCGGGCAGCAGCCGCGTGTTGTATCAGGAGGGATTACTGCGCCGTGCCGATGCCCAGGGGCCCGAGAGTTATCCCTTCGCCCTGATGGAGCAGCACCAGATGATGCGCGACCTCGACCGCAGCGTGGTGCAGTGCGTGATCGACCGGTTGCTGGCCGATGAGCACCTGCGCCTGGGCTGCAACATCTCTGCGCAGAGCGCGATCATCGACACCTTCTGGCAGGAGATTCTGACCCAGCTGCGGGGCACGCCCTCGGTGGCCTCGCGGCTGGTGATCGAGATCACTGAAAGCGCCCGCCCGCCCAGCACCGGGGCGGCCATCGAGTTTGTCCTGTGCTTGCGCGAGCTGGGTTGCCGGGTGGCCATCGATGATTTCGGCTCGGGCCTGGGCACCCTGGAATTCATCCGCAAGACCCGCCCCGACATCGTCAAGATCGATCAGGGCTACCTGCAGCGCGCCCGCCTGGAAACCAACAGCGCCCAGACCCTCGGCCACCTGGTGCAACTGTGCAAGACCCTGGCGCCCTGCGTGATTATCGAAGGCATCGAGACCGAGGCCGACCTGGCCCTGGCCACCGCCTGCGGCAGCGAGTGGGGCCAGGGTTACTTGTTCGGCCGGCCCCGGGCCGACGCCCTGGGCGCCAGTTGTCGCTTGCGTGATCGCCCGCTGACTGCCTGAGGCCCGGGCTCAGGGGTCAGTGTTCCGATGGGTGCTGCAGCTCGTATATCTCCTCGGGCGTCAGCGGGGCCACGGGGGCGGGGTCGTAGTCATAGGGCTGCATTTTTGGCCGCTCTGGCTGGACCGCATCGTAAGGCAGCAGCACGGTGTCGATCAGCGCATCCGCCGGCAGGGTGACGACGATATAGACCGGGCACACCACCGTGACCCAACATATGCCCCGCAGGATTTTGCCGTAGCCCATCTCATACCCGGTGAGCAGCTGGGCGCTGGTCTTGGTCCCACGGTAATAACGGTCGTCGCGCCAGTCGTAGGTCCCCGGAACCCGGGCCATATAGGTGCCGCAGCCGGAAAGCAGCAGCGTATTGAGCAGTAGCAAGCGGGCGAGAATCTTGATGATGAGGTTTCCAGGGAGCAAGGCCGGACAGCAAGACACCCGGCGCAGCACCGGGCGAGCAACGGGTTGAACGCAGGTCAGGCGTCGACGGGCAGCATCACGGTGTCGACCACCACATCGGCCGGCAAGGTGACGATGGCCACGACCGGGCAGACGATGGTGAACCAGCAGAAGATCGTGGCGTAGCCGTCGTAGCCGCGTGCGCCGTAAGTGGTGAGCAGCGCGACGTTGGCCGAGGTGCCCTGGTAGGTCCCCGAACCGCTGGCGTTGGAGCTGAGGCGGGCAATAAAGGTGCCGCAGCCGGTGAGGGACACCAGGCAGAGCACGAGCAGGATATTGAGCGTTTTGATGAGGCCATTCCTTAGCGAGCGGTTTTTTCCGCGCGCATGGTCGCAGAAGCCTGGGCTTGACGCTAGATTGTTCGCCCACAATCAATGACTAACTCCCGGGAGCCGACTGGCGATGACGATTTACCGCACCACAGGTGAGTTATTTATCGAAGAACCCATGCCCTGGGGCCTGCGCGGCGACCCGTATTTATGGCGGGCCATGGCCGCGCATTTTGCCAATACGCCGCTGCCGGCAACGGCGGCAGAACTTGAGGATTCGATCACCCAGGCGTTCGAGCGGCTGACTGGCAAACCCCTGGCGACGCCAACCCATTTTTTCGTCGAAACCTTCGCCCATGGCGGCATGAGCAGCGGCGGTATTTCCCCGCAGTTCTGGCGCGAAAGCGCGCTGCCGCTGCTGCTCGGGCGCCTGGCTGCAGGCTGATCAGCGCGCGGGGATCAACCCCACCAGGTCAGTATTACCCACCTCCACCCCGGCCTGGGTTAGCAAAGTCGTGGCCTGGCCCCGGTGGTGGGTCTGGTGATTGAAAAAATGCAGCAGCAGGGCGTAGAGGTTGCGCGCGCCGGTTTCGCCTTGCAGGTTGCGGTACTGCAGGTCGTGGTCGAGGTCGGTTTCGCTCAGGGCCTGGGTCCAGTCGAGCAACGCCTGGTCCAGTGCCTGACGCTGTTGCCACAGGGCCCGAATATCGGGCGCCAGCAACGCCCTGAGATTCACCGGCGGCGCCATTTGCCGTAACGGCTCCAGTGCCTCGTGCCGCGCCGGGTGTCCGGCAAAACGCTGGAGCCAGACGATGTCCCCCGCCAGCAGGTGATTCAAGGTCCCGAGGATCGAGCCGAAAAAGGCTTGGCGATCGAGGCCGATGGCGCTGTCCGGCAGGGTCATCGCCGCGGTGTACAGGTTGTGGTTCATCCACTGGTTGTAGCGGGCCATCAGGCACAGGTGTTCGGTGCGGGTCATGGTGCAGTCCTGCAAGTCGTGGTCGCTGGGCAAGGGCGACAGCTTGGCCTCGCCCTGGATCGCGGCGCAAGAAATAAGCGCGTTTTTTTCGAGGCCGGCCAGGCGGGCGATCATTCGCGGGACGCGATCAGGCGCAGTCAATTATCCTGCGCGCCAAACGTTGATGAGGGAACACGGTGAACGACTCGGAACAGGTGGCGCTGTTTGTCCTGCTCAAGGCCTTCGACAGGTTGGGTCTGTGGCTTGAAGGGCAGGGCATCGCACTGCCGCAGCAGGCGCATCGCTTTATCGACCAGGCCTGGGGCTGCCTGGCGGCGGGAGCTGCGACCTTTAACACGCAGGCCCTGGACGCTGCCATAGACGCAGCAGTGGTCGATGAGCAGGGCGCAGGCACCGCCGAGATTCTGAAAAACCTTTACCTGTATGCGCTTGCCGATTTCGCGATGTTTTTCTCCGAGGCCACGCCCGCCAGTTTGAGCGCAGCCGAAAGCGCCATCGTCGATGCCTATGACTATGGGGCAGGGCAACAGTATGTGCTTGAGCGCAAGCAGGGTAAGGCGGTGGTGTTGAGTGTCGAGGATGAGCAGGCAATCGCCGGGATGCCGCTGTACCGTGATGCGGTTGCCTCATTGCACGCGGACCGGACCTTCGCCCAAGGCCTGGGCGACTGGGCCCGGGTCTTGGAGTATCGCTGAGCGGCCGTTATCCATCAGCGGTATGCCTGCCTGAAATCAAAGTGCTTGACCCGGATGTCCATGACGAACCAAGGAGCGCGTTGTGCAAGACGCAGTCGCAGTAGAAACCATCAGGGCCGCGTTGTACGCCACCACCGGCAAGAAGGTCGGCAAGCGCGTGCAGGCACTGGCCATCGAGCATGCCAGCCTGGCCTTGAGTCACGAGCATTACCCCGACGCGGGTTTTGCCCTGCTGCTGGAGATACTCACGGTCGATGCGTTGTTCAATAAGCGCGGTATCGAGTATTTCCTGGTGAACCTGGCCGCCGACATGCACCAGTTGTCGCTGGCGCAACGACAGGCGTTGTTGCAGGTGGCCGGGGAAAACTACCCTCGCTACACCTACCTGGACGGATGCTGGGTCCTGGGTGATCTGATTGCCCGGCACTATGAAAAATCCCAGGCCATGGCCTTTTTCAAAAAGGTCTTTCGCAGCGCCAGCGCCGAAGGTCAAGAGGGCGTGGCCCTGGGGCTGGATGTCATTGCCCGCCATGCAAAACGCGACCCGGGAGTGGTCAGTGAAGTGCAGCGGATCTTGAGGTCCGCGTCGTGAGGCAGCAGGAGCAAGGAGCACAACATGTTCGATGAGTACCGGGCGGATACCGCCGTCTACCAGGCGCTGGAGCGCCACTTCAGCGAGTTTTTCCAGGCTGAAATCAAGCGCCGGCAGGCAGACGCCAACCTGATGAAAACGCCGTACTACAGGACCACCTTCGCCAATGGCCAGCCGTTTTTTGACGGCAATCCGATCTTCTCCGCCAAACATGAACGCACGGGCGACACCCTCAGGGTGGTGCTCGACGAGGACATTCAGCCACTGTGTTCTTACCTCGATAAAGAGGGGCAGTCCGAGCGGGTGATTGTGGGCCATGTCTCGGCGCTGGCCGACATCCGGCAGCAAGTGGCGCAGTGGATAGCCGTGCAGCTCGGCGTTTGAACAACCCTTGCCCGAAGGGGGAATGGGGCCTGACTCCAGACGCGTGCATGGCTCCTTCCAGCCATTAAAAAAACCGCCCCTTTGGCCCCGATAACATCGTTTCTCGGGGCGTGGGCTTTTCTCTATATTGGCCCGCAGATCCAGCGCAGTCCCTGACTGCGCGCCCTTTAGCGTGAGCCTTCACCATGAATAAGAAACCTGAAAGCACAGGGCTGCACTCTGCCGGCACCGGGACCCGCGTGGTCTGGGGCGGCGAGCAGGTCAAGCACCCCTACAACGCCACCCAGACGCCGATTGTCGCCAGTGCCGCCTACGGCTACGACGACATCGACCAGTGGTACGACGTGGCGCTGGGCAAAGCCCCGGGCTTTATCTACAGCCGCATGAGCAACCCCACGGTGGAGGTGCTGGAAGCCAAGCTCTGCGCCCTGGAAAACGCCGAATCCGCCGTGGCCTTCAGCAGTGGCATGGCCGCCATCAGCAGCGTGCTTTACAGCTTTTTGCAGCATGGCCAACGGGTGGTCTCGACCAAGGACAGCTACGGCGGCACCAACAAGATTTTCGAAGAGTTCCTGCCGCGCATGGGCGTGGCGGTGACCCTGTGTGAAACCTTCGATCATCAGCAGATCGAACGGGAAATCGCCAAGGGCTGCGACGTGCTGTACCTCGAGACCCCGACCAACCCGACCCTGAAAATCGTCGACATCCAGCGCCTGGTGGCCGCGGCGAAACAGGTCGGTGCGCTGGTGGTGGCCGACAATACCTTTGCCACGCCGCTGAACCAGAACCCCCTGGCCCTCGGGGTGGACGTGGTGATCCACAGCGCCACCAAGTTCCTCAGCGGCCACGGCGACGTGTTGGGCGGCCTGGTGTGTGGCAGCGAAACGCTGATGGCCCAGGTGCGGCACTACCGGGAAATCAACGGCGCCGCCCTCGACCCGTTTTCGGCGTACCTGATCATCCGCGGCATCAAGACCCTGGCCCTGCGTGTGCGTCAGCAGCAGCACAGCGCGCGGGCCCTGGCTGAGTTCCTGGGCAGCGAGCCGCTGGTGGAGTCGGTGAATTACCCGGGGCTGCCCAACCACCCGAATCACGCCGTGGCCTGTGCGCAGATGCGTGGCTTCGGCGCCATCGTCAGCTTTGTGCTGGTGGGCGGCATGGACACGGTCAAGCTGCTGCTGCCGCGCCTGCGCTATGCCCATTGCGCCGGCAACCTGGGGGCGGTGGAAACCATCTACGGCCCGGCGCGCACCACCAGCCACGTTGAAAACACCCTCGAAGAACGCCTGGCCCTGGGCATCTCCGAAGGCCTGGTGCGGGTCTCGGTGGGCATTGAAGACACCGACGATCTGCTCGCCGACCTGAAGCAGGCTTTCGCCTGGGTCAGACGTTCACTGCAGCCGGACGCTGCGGTCCAGACATCCCTGGCCGAACCCTGCGTTGAGGCCGCCAACTGAGTTCAGCCACACCCCCTCACGGCAAGGTCGCCGTGAGTTCTCCATGAAGAGCCAAAAAAAATAAAAACCTGTCGGCATCGCCTTTGATTTCTGCCCGTGTCTGTGACGCAGACGTCGACCCTTGCCCTGACCCCTTTCATGAGAAAAATCATGTCCAGTACCCCACAACAAATCGCCGCGCGCAGCGGCTTCAAGCAGGAAATGCAGACCCGTCACATCGTCATGCTGGCCTTGGGCGGCGTGATCGGGACCGGACTGTTCCTGACCTCCGGTTACACCGTCAACCAGGCCGGCCCCCTGGGTGCGGTGATCGCCTACATCATCGGCGCGCTGATGGTCTACATGGTCATGATGTGCCTGGGCGAACTGGCGGTGCAGATGCCGGAAACCGGCTCCTTCAGCACCTACGCCACGCGCTTTCTCGGCCCGGGCACCGGCTACACTGTGGCCTGGCTGTACTGGCTGACCTGGACCGTGGCCATCGGCTCGGAATTCACCGCCGCCGGCATTCTCATGTCGCGCTGGTTTCCCGACACCCCGGTGTGGATCTGGAGCGCGCTGTTCGCCGGGGTGGTGTTCCTGACCAACGTGGTGTCGGTGCGCCTGTTTGCCGAGACCGAGTTCTGGCTGTCGCTGGTGAAGGTGATCACCGTGGTGGTGTTTCTGCTGATCGGTGGCGGGGCGATTCTCGGCCTGTTGCAGATCGATCAGGTGCACAGCATCGGCCTTGGCAACTTCACCCGCGAGGGCTTGTTCCCCACCGGTTTCATGCCGATTGCCATGACCTTGCTGGCGGTGTCGTTCGCGTTTTCCGGCACCGAGCTGATCGGCATCGCCGCCGGTGAAACCAAGGACCCGCAGCGCAATGTGCCGCGGGCGATCCGCACCACCGTGCTGCGCCTGGCGATCTTCTTTGTCGGCACCATCTTCGTCCTCGCCACCCTGTTGCCCCGGGAGCAGGCCGGCCTGGTGGAGAGCCCGTTTGTCACGGTGTTCACCTACATCGGCATTCCGTACTCGGCTGACATCATGAACTTCGTGATCATCAGCGCGCTGCTGTCGGCCGCCAACTCCGGGCTGTATGCCGCCTCGCGCATGCTCTGGACCCTGAGCGACCAGGGCCACCTGCCCAAGCAGTTCTCGGCCCTGACCCGCATGGGCACGCCGCTCAACGCGATCATCGTGAGCATGGCCGGCGGCGCCGCGTCGTTGCTCAGCAGCGTGTTCGCCGCCGACACCATCTACCTGGCGCTGGTGTCGATCTCCGGGCTGGCGGTGGTGGTGGTGTGGATGAGCATCGCCGCCAGCCAGATCGGCTTTCGTCGGCACTATGTGGCCAATGGCGGGGATATCCGCGACCTCAAGTTCCGGGTTCGCGGCTACCCCTGGGTGCCGCTGGGAGCGCTGGCGTGCTGCGCCCTGGCCTGTGTCGGCATCGCCTTCGACCCGGAGCAGCGCGTGGCCCTGTACTTCGGTTTGCCGTTCATCGCCTGGTGCTATTTCGTGTATTACATTACCCGCACCAGCCGCGAGCGACGCTTGTCGCTTGCTTCCTCGGCACACCCGGCAGATGCGCTCCAGGCGCGCTCCACGGGTTGAACACGCGCGTTCGGTGCCGGGGGCGTCAATGAGGTTCGGGTCATGAAGCAAAAGACATTACCGCCACTGAACTGGCTGCGGGCCTTCGAGGTGTCGGCCCGCTGCCTGAACTTCACCCACGCTGCCGAGGAACTGTTCCTGACTCAGGGCGCGGTCAGCCAGCAGATCCGCCAGCTCGAAAGTCACCTCGGGGTGGCGCTGTTCAAGCGCCTGCCCCGGGGCCTGGGCCTGACCGAAGAGGGCCAGGCCTACCTGCCGGTGGTGCAGGACGCCATCACCCGGCTGGCGGTGGGCACCAACGAAATTTTCGGCCAGCACAAGCGCCGGCCGCTCAAGGTGCGCGGCAGCCTGTCGTTTTTCGTGCACTGGCTGGCGCCCAAGCTGGTGGATTTTCGCCAGGCCCATCCCCACGTCGATATCCGCTATATCAGCAATATCTGGGTCAAGGAACTGGACGGCGAGGACGACATGGAAATCCGCTGGGGCCACGGTCAATGGCCGGGGCTGGTGTCCCAGCGCCTGACCTGGGACACGCTGTTCCCGGTGTGTTCGCCGGCGCTGATGGCGCGCTCGCCGCTGCGGGTGCCGGCAGACGTGGGCGAGCATCCGCTGCTGCACGTGCTGGGTTACGAAGAGGGCTGGGGCTACTGGTTGAACATGGTCGGCGCCGAGGGCGTGGACTCGTCCACCGGCATGCAGTTCGACACCCTGATTTCCACCCTGCGCATGGCCGAGCTGGGGCAGGGCATAGCCCTGGCGCGCTCGTCGATGGTCGATGAAATGCTGGCTGACGGGCGCTTGATCGAGCCGTTTACCCAGCGCATCGAAGCCAGCGAATCGTTCTATCTGGTACGCGGTTCCGGGGCCGATCAACACCCCGATGCCGTGATGTTTTCTACCTGGCTGGTTGAGCAGGCACACCGTTTCAAATAGATGGCTGGAGCCACCCATGCGTTATGTCAGTACACGGAGTTCGGCGTTGCAGGCCGATTTCGAGAAGGTGGTGTTGTCCGGAATAGCCGACGACGGCGGGCTGTTCGTGCCCCTGGAACTGCCGCTGTTCAGCCCCCAGGACATCGGCAACTGGTCGACCCTGGCCTACCCCGAGCTGGCCTATCGGGTGATCCGCCCGTTTGTGGGCGAGTCCATCCCCGACGCCGATCTCAGGCAACTGCTGGAACAGGCCTACAGCGGTTTCAGCCATCGCTCCGTGGCGCCCTTGCATCAGGTCGACCGCAACGAGTGGGTGCTGGAGCTGTTCCATGGGCCGACCCGGTCCTCCAAGGATTTCGCCGCGCGCCTGCAGGCGCAGCTGGTGCAGTACTTCCTGGGTAAACGCCAGCGTCGCGGCGTGGTGCTGGGGGCCAGCAATGGCGATACCGGGCTGGCGGCCATCGACGCCTTCAAGCACTGCGAGCAGGTCCAGGTCGTGGTGTTCTATCCGCCTGCGGCGGTGCCGGCGCAGCAGTTGCGGGAGTTGCAGGCGGTGGCCCACCCCCGGGTGCACCGGTTCGAGCTGGAGGGCAGTTTTGACGAGTGCCAGACCATCGTCAGCCAGTTGTTCCGGCACTGGCCCTGCGCGGGGTACGAAGCCATCAGTTTCAATTCCAGCAACTGGGTCGGGGTGCTGGCGCAGCTGGTGTTTTATTTTCATGCGGTGCTGCAACTGGGGGGCGGCCAGCGGCCCATCGGGTTCAGCGTGCCGGCGGCGAGTTTCGCTGAAGTCTATGCCGGCTACATCGCGCAGAAGATGGGCCTGCCGATCACTCAGATGATCGTGGCCACCAATCAGAATGACGCGCTGCACCAGTTGTTCCTGAAGAATCACTACTCCCGTTCGCGGGCCAATAAAACCCTGTCGCCGGCCATGGACCTGTCGATCTTTTCCAACCTCGAGCGCTTCCTCTGGGAACTCTACGGCCACGACGGCCAGGCGGTCAGCGGCTTGATGGCGGCGTTCGAAGCCAGCGGCGAAATGACCCTCGGCAACGAGTTCTGGCTGCAGGCGCGGATGATCATCGACTCCTATGCGGTCAGCGATGACCAGACCCTGGAGGAGATCAGCTCGCTGTACCGCGACACCGGCTACGTCATCGACCCGCACACCGCCACCGGAGTGCTGGCGGCGCGCCTGTACCGGCGCAGCCTGGTGGCGCCGATGGTGACCCTGGGCGAGATCTGCCCGGGCAAGTCGGCGCTGTTGCTGGCCGAGCTGGGGATCCCGGGGCCGCCGGCCCGGGCCGTGGCATCGGCCTCGGCGTCGGACCAGGTGTATCGGCTGCGTCCGGACCAGTTGGACATCATTCATCAACGGCTGGGCGCGCTGTGAACGCGCCGCACCGGGAGGTTCTGTGAAGCGAATTCTCGACCCGCTGGATGAGCGCATCATCGCCGAGCTGCGGCTCAATGCCCGGGCTGCCCATGCGGAGCTGGCGGCCAAGGTCAACCTGTCGCGCAACGCCGTGCGCCAGCGCATCGAGCGCCTGGAACGCGACGGTGCGATCCAGGGTTACACCGTGCGCGAAGGGGAAGGGCGGCAGGCATCGGCCACGATCAATGCGGTGATCTTCGTCTACCGCTACGACCGCATGCGCGGCGCCGAAGTTTTGCAAGCCCTGCGCGCCATGCCGCAAGTCACCCAGTGCGACGTGATGAGCGGCGAATTCGACCTGATGCTGCGCGTCGGCGCCGCCTCGGCCCAGGGCGTGCACCAAGTCTGGAACGACATCGCCGCGCTGCCCGGCGTCGAAAACACCGTGACCTCCTTCGTGTTGTCCTCGGTGGTCTAACCCCGATTGCCTAAAAGGCCAGCCTGCGCTGTCCCTCTCATACGCCGGTGACGCATCAGGTGTACCGCATCGTTTTGCAGAGCCAGCGTCCAAACGCAGCCCAACGGCAACCGACCTGTGGCGAGGGAGCTTGCTCCCGCTCGGCTGCGCAGCAGCCGCAAACCCGTTACCCGGTTCTGCCTGAATGCCCGCGGTGCCTGTTCTGAGGCCGCTTCGCGCTGGAGCGCCAGCCCGGCCCAGCGGGAGCAAGCTCCCTCGCCACGGTACACGCCGCTATCGAGCCTGCGAACCCAACCACCCGCCCTGTACCTGACGCTCCTCGGCGCCCTCAATGGCCAGCGCAGCCTATCGGCAGCGGCTACAGGTGCCCCGGCCCGGAACACGTCCGCGCCCTGGTCAAAACGCTCAATAAATAGAGCAAATTGGCCTATTTCACTGCCCTGGTCGCGTGCCTAATCTAGTGCCCAACAACCCCTCACCCGGATCAAGGGCCATAACAAAATGACTGAATACAAACTTGCGCTGGTGGGCTTCGGTGGTGTCAACCGGGCCTTGGCCCAACTGATTGCCGAGCGCAATGCGCGCTGGAGAACCGAGCTCGGCTTCACCCTGAAAATCGTCGGCGTGACCGACCTGTTTCTCGGCTCGCTGATCGGCCGCGAAGGCCTGGATGCCGGGGTGCTGGCACGCCTGCCAGCGGTCAAGGGGGCCTTTGCCCAACTGCCGGGCGGCAGCGCCGAAGCGCAGAACGCGGCAGTGATCAAAGACTCCGGCGCCGACATCATTGCCGAGGCCACCTTCACCAACCCGGTGGACGGTGAGCCGGCCACGTCGTTCTGCCGCTGGGCCCTGGAAAACGGCCAGCACGTGGTCACCACCAACAAGGGCCCGATCGCCCTGCACGGTCCAGAGCTCAAGGCCCTGGCCCAGCGCCATGACGTCGGCTTCGAATACGAAGGTGCGGTGATGAGCGGCACCCCGGTGATCCGCCTGGCCAAGCAGACCCTGGCCGGCAGCGAACTGAGTGGTTTCGAGGGCATCCTCAACGGCACCTCCAACTACGTCCTGACCCGCATGGAAGGCGGCCTGGGCTTTGCCGAGGCGGTCAAGGAAGCCCAGGCTCTGGGTTACGCCGAAGCCGACCCGACGGCTGATGTCGAAGGGCATGACGTACGCCTCAAAGTGGTGATCCTGGCCAACGAGTTGCTGGGCGCCAGACTCACCGTCAGCGATGTCAGCTGCAACGGTATTTCCGCCCTCGACCTGGCCGACATCGAACAGGCCCGCGCCGACGGCGCCCGCTGGAAACTGATCGGCGCCGCCACGCGCCACGCCGATGGTTCGGTGAGTGCCAGCGTCGAGCCGCGCCTGTTGGGCAACGATCACCCGCTGGCCGGGATCAGCGGCGCCACCAATGCGGTGTCGTTCAACAGCGAGCTGCTGGGCGCGGTCACGGTCTCCGGGCCGGGCGCCGGGCGCATGGAAACCGCGTTCGCTCTGCTCTCGGACATCATCGCCATCCACCGCCGTGTTGCGCAGCACTAGGAGAAGGCCTGTGAACCTATCGCGTCTGGCCCTGGCGGTTGTCGAATCGCCGATTGATGTACTGAACCCCTTTGATGGCAGCCTGGTGGGCAGCGTCGAGGACATGAGTGCCGCCCAGGTTCCGCAGTTGCTGGAGCAGGGGCGCAGCGGCGCGCGGGTGTGCGCCGGGTTGCCGCGTTATCGCCGCGCGCAGATCCTCGAACAGGCGGCCCTGAGTGTCGAACGCGACGCCCCGGCCTTTGCCCGGTTGATCGTCGACGAGGCCGGCAAGACCCTCAAGCAGGCACAAAAGGAGGTCAAGCGCTGCGTCAACACCCTCAAGCTGTCGGCGGAGGAAGCCCGGCGTAATGCCGGGGAAGTGGTGCCGTTCGATGCTTACGAAGGTTCCGAGTCGCGCCAGGGCTGGTTCTCCCGCGAGCCCCTGGGGTTGATCGTGGCCATCACCCCCTACAACGATCCGTTGAACCTGGTGGCCCACAAGCTCGGCCCGGCGATTGCCGGTGGCAACGCGGTGATTCTCAAGCCGTCGGAGCTGGCGCCGCTGTCGGCCCTCAAGCTGGTGGCGTGCCTGGTCGAGGCCGGCCTGCCGCCATCGGTGGTCACGGTGGCCACCGGCGGTGCCGAGTTGGGCAAGGCCCTGGTGGCGGCCCGTGAGGTGCGGATGATTTCCTTCACCGGCGGTTTTGTCACCGGTGAACAGATCGCCCGCGGCGCCGGCCTGAAAAAGCTGGCCATGGACCTGGGCGGCAATGCGCCGGTGATTGTCATGGGCGATTGCGACCTGGAGGCGACGGTCGACAGTTGCCTGTCCGGCGCTTTCTGGGCCGCCGGGCAAAACTGCATCGGCACCCAGCGCCTGTTGATCCAGGCCTCGATCTACGAGGCGTTCCGCGAGCGGTTTGTCAGCCTGGCGCAGCAGTTGGTGACCGGTGACCCGTTGCTGGCCAGCAGCGACATCGGGCCGATGATCAGCGTGCAAGCGGCGCAGAATGCCGAACAGGTGGTCAACGAAGCCCTGGAGCAGGGTGCACGCCTGCTGTGCGGGCACCGGCGCGACGCCTCGTGCTACGCCGCCACGGTGCTGGAAAACGTCGATCACGCCAGCCGCCTGTGGCGCAACGAGGTGTTCGCCCCGGTGGTGGTGCTGGAGCCGTTCGAGACCTTCGATGAAGCCATCGAACTGGCCAACGAACCGGAATACAGCCTGCATGCCGGGATCTTCACCTCGAACCTGGCCACCGCCATGAGCGCCGCACGACGCATCGAGGCGGGCGGGGTGATGATCAACGACTCATCCGACTACCGCTTCGACGCCATGCCGTTCGGTGGCTCCAAGTACGGCAGCATGGGCCGTGAGGGCGTGCGCTTCGCCTATGAAGAAATGACCCAACCCAAAGTGGTGTGTCTCAACACCCTGGGTTAGCGGTCACGGTTCCAGGTCAACGGTCGTTGCGCACTGGGCAGGTTTGGTCACCTGCCCGGTGTTTTTTTGTGTGGCTGCTGCTGAGTCTGTGAGGCTGCGCTGGCCGTCCAGCCCCTGTGGCGAGGGAGCTTGCTCCCGCTGGGTCGCGTAGCGGCCCTGAAACCTGGCGCCTCGGTTTTATTGGGGGGCATATCCGTTGCTGCGGGTGTGGCGGATATGGGTTCCGCTCTTACAGCGGGTCACTTTGGAAAAGCCCCAAAGTAACCAAAGGGCTCTTGCCCCACCACTCGGTGCCTCGCCTAGGCTCGGCATGCCCTCACTCCGGCAGTGATCCGTGGGCCGCCGCGATGGGCCATCCCTGGCCCAGCGCGGCTAACCCGGCGTCCTGCCGGGTTGCCCACGGCTCACTGCCTGCGTTCGGCCATCGTGGTTTAACGGGCGCTTCAGATCAAAATCACCTGCAAAGCGAGGCGGCCCTCCGGCCGGCCTGGTTTTCGGCTCGTCTGAGTTTCTGTAGCCGCTGCCGAGGAACGAGGCTGCGCTGGCCCTTGAGGACGCCGTGGAGTGTCAGGTGTATTTGCGGCGGTTCAGATGGCCTGCGGCAGCGGCTACAAGACGCTAAACACCGCATCTTTTACCGTTACCCCCAACAGCTTTTTCAATACTCGGGATGCTGCGGCAAGTCGTCGGTAATGCTGAACCAGGGCGCCTTGCTGGCGACAAACACATGGCGGCTGGCGCGCACGCCGGGGTCGGTGTCCAGGGTGCCAAGAGGCACGCCGAGAATCTCGGGCTGTGTGTCGAAACGGGTTAGCAGGCTGGAACCGCAGCGTGAGCAAAAGCCTTTGTGCTCGCCTGGGGATGATTCGTAAAAGGTGATCAACTGCGCCCCGGCAGTGGTGGTCCAATCCGCGCTGGCGATTTTGGCCCGGGTGCGAAACGCGGCTGCGTGCAGCTTGCGGCACATCGAACAATGGCAGTTCAGTACATCGTTCAGCGGCCCGTTGATCTGGTAGCGCACCGCGCCGCACAGGCAACTGCCCTGGTGAATTTTGTGTTGGTCAGTCATGCCGTTCTCCCTTGAATAAACCTTGGTCCGCAGGCCCGGTCACGGTAGCTCCGTGGCCGGTGGCGGGGGCTTCAATCTAGTCGCCGCCCGCGTGCTACAGAAGGTCGGGAACGGTCGGCGAGTGGGAGTTTTCCGCCATTAAGCCTCGGCTAAGCCTCGGCGTCGTTCTCTAGTGTGTCGGCCTCGCGCTCGCGACGAAAGCTCATGATGTGCGGCAGTTTTTCCTCGATCCAGTCCACCAGCGCCTCGACCCGTTGCGCAGCTTCCTGGCCCAGGGGTGTGAGGTTGTACTCAACATGGGGTGGCACCACCGGCAACGAGTGGCGGTGTACCAGGCCATCGCCTTCAAGGCCTTGCAGGGTCTGGGCGAGCATTTTTTCACTGACCCCGCCGATCTTGCGTCGCAGGTCGCTGAAGCGCTGGGTGCCGCCGAGCAGCACCACCAGCACCAGTACGCCCCAGCGGTTGGTCATGTGCTTGAGTACATCGCGCGATGGGCAGTTGACTGCCAGCAGTTCGCCGCGTCGCAGCTTGGCGCTCAAGGGCAGGGGCAGGTCTTCGGAAACGCTCATGGTACTTACCTTTTTGTACGTACTTACTAAAAGTTAGCCAGGGCGATAGGGTGGGCGCTCTCTCGTCTTCACACAAGGATTTTCCCCATGATTGCTATCACAGGTGCAACCGGACAGTTGGGTCGTCTGGTGATCGATGCGTTATTGCAACGGGTGCCCGCCAGCGAAGTGCTGGCCTTGGTGCGCGACCCCCTCAAGGCCCGGGACCTGACTGCGCTGGGTGTTACCGTGCGCCAGGCCGATTACAGCCAGCCGCCAACCCTGGCCACGGCCTTGGTCGGCGTCGAGCGTCTGTTGTTGATTTCCTCGAACGAAATCGGCCAGCGCACCGCGCAGCATCTTGCGGTGATTGATGCGGCCAAGGCCGCCGGGGTGAAACTGCTGGCCTACACCAGCGTGCTGCGTGCCGACACCTCGGCCCTGGGGCTGGCGGCGGAACATCTCGCCACCGAACAGACGTTGAGCGCCTCGGGCCTGGACCATGTGTTGCTACGCAATGGCTGGTACAGCGAAAACTACAGCGCCGGTTTGCCCACGGCCCTGGAGCACGGTGTGTTGCTGGGCGCCGCCGGCCAGGGCCGCATCGCTTCGGCAGCTCGTGCTGATTACGCCGAGGCCGCCGCCGTGGTGCTGACCAGCGAAGGCCAGGCCGGGCGCGTCTACGAACTGGCCGGCGACAGCGCCTACACCCTTGAGCAACTGGCGGCGCAAACCGCTCGCCAGTCCGGCAAGCCCCTGGTGTATCAGAATCTATCCCAGGAGGAGTACCAGGCTGCGCTGCTGGGCATTGGCCTGCCCGAAGGGTTCGCCGTACTGCTGGCCGACTCCGACGCGGCGGCGGCCAAGGGCGCGCTGTTCGATGACGGCCAGCAACTGAGCCGGCTGATCGGGCGCGGCACCACGCCGATCGCCGACTCGGTGGCGGCTGTGCTCAAGAGCTGAGCGCCAGCGCCGGGCAATTGCCTCATCCGGTAGGTTTCGCGGCGGGCAGGGCGCCGGCCATTTTGGCCGGTGGCTTGGCCTGCATCAGGGTGTTGATGGCCTGGCGATAGCGGTTGCCGGCCAGGCTCATGCTGTTGTTGTGGGTGCCGCCCCGGATCAGCAGCAGTTGCTTGGGTTCTTGCGCGGCGTTGAACAGTTGCTGGCTGAAGCGCGAGGGCACATATCGGTCTTCCAGGCCGTGGACCACCAGCAGCGGCATGCCGATGCGGTCGATCTTGTCGATGGAGTCGAACTTCTGCGACAGCAGCCAGCGCACCGGCAGCGAGGTGTTGCCGATAGCGGCGGCCGCATCGGCCAGGCTGGTAAAGGAGGACTCGATAATCAACCCGCGCGCGGCCACCGGCGTGTGGTTGCGGGCGGCTTGCTGCCCGAGTTCGGCGGCCAGGTCCACGGCCACCGCGCCGCCCAGGGAGTGGCCGTAGATCAGGCGTTTGCGCGCATCAGGTTGCAATACCAGGAGTTTGTCCCAGGCGATGCGCGCGTCCTGGTACACGCTGCGTTCCGAGGGCAGGTCGCCCTGGCTTTGGCCGAAACCACGGTAGTCGATGGCCAGCACCGAATAGCCCAGGGCGTGCAGTTGCTCGATGCGAAACAGCTGGCCGGTGAGGTTCCAGCGCACCCCGTGCAAATACAGAATCGCCGGCGCATCGGCCCGGGCTGCCGGCCACCACCAGGCATGAATGTTCTGCCCGGCCTTGAGGGTCTTGGGCGTGAGCTCCAGCTCGCGCACGGTTTTGGGCAGGCCGTGGTACCAGCCGGCTGTACCGGGCTCGATGCGAAACACCAGTTTGCGTTCCTGGTGTTCCAGCACCTGGCAGCCCACCGGCACCCCGACCAGCAAAAGGGCCATGCACAGCAGGGACAGCCAGCGACGGCCGGCACGCTTGAGCAGGGATGCAGTCATGGAGGGAGTCACCACACAGAGAACACAGATGACGGGTTTTAACAGAACTGCCGCCGCCGCGCGTATGGAATTCGGCGGACGGTGCGGCAGATGTTTTACAAAATGCTGGGCAACTGACGGGTCTTTCAGCTGTGGCGCAAGCCTTCCAGGCCCAGTTGTGCCAGGTAGCGGACCTTTTCGTCGTCGTCCTGCAGCGCCGGCAACAAGCCCTGGATGGCCTGGGCTTGGGCGGCGGCGCCGAGCCAGCGGTTGTTCAGGACGCAGGCGGCGTGGCGGCGGATCACCCGGTAGGGCGAGGCCAGGCCGGCCAGGGCTTGGGGCAGGTCCTGATCGCTGATGGTGGTGAAGGAGCTGCCCGGCTTGAGGGCGTCTTCCACGGCCGCGGTCAGACCCGGACGTTGTTCGAGCAGGCTGATCAGCACGCTGTAATCCAGGGCCGCCGGTTGCGTGCGCTTATCGTTGAGGTGGCTCAACGGCGTGCAAAGACCCTCCACTGCCACGTCGTCGGCCTGTCCCAGCAACCACTCGACATCGTCTAGGCAGGCCAGGGCCCTTGCGCACCAATGGCGCGTGGTTTCCTGTTGGGCCTGGCCCAGGCGCAGGCGCAAGGCCTCGATCACCGCCGTGTCGGCATGCCCAGCCAGGCCCAGGATGCGCGCGATGGCATAGGGGTCTTTGACCTGGTGCAGGCGTTCGATCAAGGCGCTGCTGGCACGGGGCCCCTGGGCGATCAGCCAGGCTTGGGCTTCTTCGGAACCGATGCGCTGAATGCGTTGCAGGCGGTCGAGGTAAAAGCTCAGCTGTGCGGCATAGGGCAAGGCGGCGATTTCTTCGCGCAGGCGGTCGGTGGCGACCTCTTCGGGAAAGTGCCAGGCAAACAGCTCGGGGGGCATGCTGGCGCGGGCCATGCCGACTTCGTCGTTGAAGTCATGGAACAGCGCGACGAAATGCCGATCGACCCGGGGATCGTCCTTGAAGTGTTCGCGCAAGGCCCGGGCCGCCTGCGCCACGCAGGCGATGAACTGTGCTTCGACCGCCTGCCAATGTTGCGGGCCCTCGCGGTTGGCTTCGACTTGCAACGGCTGATCCCAGGCTTGCAGCGCCGGGTTGGCGTAGTCATCGAGCTCCCAATCCCAGCGCCAATCGGCAGGGTTCCAACGCACGCCGCTGATGTCACGGGGCTGGCCCGGGCCATGATCTTCCTCCAGGGTCGCCTCGCTGCTGACGGCGAGGGAAGGCAGGTCGATAACCCGATCCTCTTCGCGGTAACTGGCATGGAAGGCCACGGCATAGGGGGCGGGAATACCCTCGTTCAACAGGGTTTCCAGTGCGTCGCGGGCGCTGTCGAACAGGGCGTTCTGCAGGGCGTTCCAGTCCATGGCGGGGGTCCTTGGCAAGCGGTGGGCGGCGCTGGAGCACGCCGCGGTGGCGAACTCTGGCTCAGCTGTCCAGCCTTGTAAAGCCTGTGCTTGAGCCTTCAGCGCGGCGGTGCTTGTTCAACCTGTAGGCAAACTGTGCCCGGCTCAGCCCCAGCAGGCGGGCGGCGGCGGACAGGTTGCCGGCGCTTTTTTCCAGGGCTTCGTTGATCAGGCGTGACTCCAGGCCTTCGATGGAAAAGTCCGGGTCCCGTTGATTGAGGCTGTCGAGCAGGGTCGCCTCGGCCTCGGCCTCGGGGCGCGCGCCCGGGGCCAGGGACAGGCCGCCGTGGTCGTCCAGGGAATAGGCCTCTTCGGGCAAGGGTTCGTTGCGAAACAGGTGCACCAGGTCAATCGCCTGTCCGTCCTCGCTGGCGATCAGCCCGCGTTCGATGAGGTTTTGCAGTTCGCGCACATTGCCGGCGAAGTCATAGCGCAACAGCACCTTCAGGGCGCGCATGGTCAGCCCGGCCGGGGTCCGCGCGTATTCGTGGCAGTAGCGCTGGAGGAAGGCGTTGATCAGCAGCGGAATATCGTCGCGGCGTTCGCGCAGGGGCGGCAGGGCGATGGGGTAGACGTTGAGCCGGTAGAACAGGTCGGCGCGAAATTCGCCGGCGGCCACCGCCTGGCGCAGATCGATATTGGTCGCCGCCACCACCCGCACATCCACGGCGATGCCGTGGCCACCGCCGACCCGCTCGATCTCCCGTTCCTGCAAGGCACGCAGCAGCTTGCCTTGCCCGGCCAGGCTGAGGCAGGTGATTTCATCGAGGAACAAGGTGCCGCCCTGGGCCCGTTCGAAGCGTCCGGGGCGCGAATGGGTGGCACCGGTGAAGGCGCCGCGTTCGACCCCGAACAGCTCGGCCTCTATCAGGTTGTCGGGGATCGCCGCGCAGTTGAGGGCGATAAAAGGCCCAGACCGGCGCGGGCTGAGCTGGTGCAGTTGGCGCGCGAACAGCTCCTTGCCGACCCCGGATTCGCCGCTGATCAGCACCGTGGCCGGGGTTGCGGCCACGCGCTGCAAGGCCTGGGTCGCGGCATTGAACGCGGCGCTGGTGCCAATCAGTGGTTGCTGGCTGGAGGCGGGCGCAGGGACGCTCGAGGGTCTGTTCGGGGCGACGGTGGCGGTGGACGCTGGCGACGGCGAAACGTTCAGGTAGCTCAGGTCTTGCTCGACATCGCCCCACTGGGCGGCGGTCTTGCCCAGCACCCGGCAATTGGTGTGGCCCATGCCGCGGCATTCCACCTCGCGGAAAATCACCATCTGGCCAAACAGGCAACTGACAAAACCGATGGCGTAGCCCAGTTCGGTCCAGCACACCGGGTCCTGGCCGATGCCATAGGCGGCCACGTGTTCATCGGCCTCGCAGGAGTGGTGCCAGAGAAACTCGCCGTCATAGAAGCCGGAATCGGCGTCGAACTTGAAGTGCAGTAGCTCGACCTTGGTCATGCCTTCCAGGCTGTGCAGGTGGGTGCCGGCGCGAAACACCGCCGCCGCATCGGCCTGGGGCCAGCGCTCGCGGATCAGCCGCGCATCCCGCGCGCCACAGGCATAGCCGGTGCGGGTGAACAGGCCGCGCGCCTGCTCCAGGCCCTGGCGCTCGATGATCTCCCGCCGCAGGGCGCCGAACGACGAGCTGTGCAGCAACAGCATGCGCTGGTCGTTGAGCCAGATACGGCCGTCGTCGGGGGAGAAGAACAGGCAGTCATTGAGTTCGGCAGGGGTCGGCGAGCTGCTGGCGCTGAGTTCGCTGCTGTCGCCACGGGGGCGGTAGGGCTCGCGGGTCAGTTGGGGGTCGGGCAGCGGGCAGTGGGGAATGGTCATTGTTTTGGCCCCGGGCGTTTGAGTGCTCGATATGAGCAATTGGCGAGATAGTTATTAAACATAACTTTATCAATTGAACAAGCGCGCCCGGAGCGAGCGCCGCCCGCCAGCGGCGACTAATTCCCAAGGGCGCTGGTGCAAGCCTTGAGTTAGAGCCATCACGGCAGCCTCGGCGAGTCCCTTGGCGAAACCGGCACAGCCCTTGCTCAAGGCCTGGTACGGCGTTGCACCAAGCCCTCGGGCGGCGACGACGAACACAATGACAAGAACCTGGAGTGTGCAATGACTGTGTCTGAAACCACGCAATTACTGCGGCGGGCCCTGGAGGCCCACTGCTTGTTCAACGGCGACTGGGTGCCTGGATCGGCCCCGGTGCAGGCGGTGCTTGAACCTGCCACCGGCGAGGTGCTGCTGCACAGCGCCATGGCCGACCCGGCCGATATGGCCGCCGCCTGCCGCGCCGCGGCGTTGGCCCAACCGGCCTGGGCCGCCCTTGGGCCACGCCAGCGTGCCGAGGTGTTTCGCAAGGCGGCGGGCTGGGCCCAGGCTGCCTTCGACGAGTTGGCGCTGTTTGTGGCCCGGGAAACCGGTGGCGCGTTGTTCAAGGGCGAACACGAAGTGCGCGAGGCCATTGTCCTGCTGCACCAGGCCGCGGGGTTGCTGTCCCAGCCCCACGGCCTGGTACTGCCCAGCGAAGCGGGGCGTTTGTCCTATGCACGGCGCCAGCCCCACGGCGTGGTCGGGGTGATTTCGCCGTTCAACTTTCCCCTAGTGCTGTCCCTGCGTTCGGTGGCGCCGGCCCTTGCGGCGGGCAATGCGGTGGTGCTCAAGCCCGACCCGCAGACCCCGGTCAGCGGTGGTTTGCTGATTGCCTGCCTGTTTGAGGCCGCTGGCTTGCCCAAGGGTTTGTTGCAGGTATTGCCGGGGGCTGCGGATGCCGGCGAAGCGCTGTGCCGTGACCCCAATGTGCAGATGATTGCCTTTACCGGTTCCACCGGCGCCGGGCGCAAGGTCGCTGAAGTGGCCGGGCGTCACCTGAAAAAAGTGGCCCTGGAGCTGGGGGGCAAGAACCCGCTGATCATTCTCGAAGACGCCGACCTCGACCTGGCCGCGAGCAACGCTGCCTGGGGCGCCTGGTTGCATCAGGGGCAGATCTGCATGGCCAGCGGCCTGATCCTGGTTCATGAGTCCATTGCCGCCGCATTCACCCGCAAGCTGGCGGACAAGGCCCGGGCCCTGACCGTGGGCAATGCCGCTCGTGGAGAGGCCGCCCTTGGCCCGTTGATCAACGCGCGGCAATTGCAGCGGGTGCAACAGATTGTCAGCGACACCCTGGCCGCCGGAGCGCGCCTGGAAGCCGGTGGCGAAGCCCGCGGCCTGTTCTACCTGCCGACGGTGCTCAGCGGCGTGCGTCCGGGCATGCGGGCCTTTGAAGATGAAGTCTTCGGTCCGGTGGCCACGGTGGTGAGTTTTGCCAGCGACGAGGAGGCCATCGAACTGGCCAACCGCACCGAGTACGGCTTGTCTGCGGCCGTGATTTCGCCGTCGGTGGGGCGTGCCATGGCCATTGGCGATCGCCTGCAGTGCGGCCTGCTGCACATCAACGACCAGACCGTGGCCGACGAATGCATCAACCCCTTCGGCGGGCGCGGCGCCTCGGGCAATGGCGGCAGCGTCGGCGGCCCGGCGGACTGGGATGAATACAGCCAATGGCAATGGGTCACGGTGAAAAACACTGCGCCGGCCTATCCCTTCTGATTTCCGAAAAACCTGTGCCTACACAACAATAAGAGGGCTTGAACATGAACCTGCACAACAAAATCCTGGTGGTCACCGGCGCCGCTTCCGGCATCGGTGCCGAGCTGGCGCGCCTGGCGCAGTTCCAGGGGGCGACGGTGATCGGCATCGATCGCCATGAACCGCAACTGACCCTGGACGGTTTCTTCCAGGCCGACCTCGGTGACCCGGCGAGCATCGACGCCCTGGTGGCGCAGTTGCCGCAACGCATCGATGCCCTGTGCAATGTCGCCGGGGTGCCCGGCACGTCGCCGGTGCAGGCGGTGGCCCAGGTCAACTACCTGGGCCTGCGCCACCTCAGCCAGGGGCTGCTGCCACGCATGAGCCCGGGGGGCAGCATCGTCAACGTGGCCTCGATCCTCGGGGCGCAATGGCCCGAGCGCCTGGCGCTGCACAAGGCCCTGGCCGCCACCGAGTCCTACAGCGCCGGGCAGCAATGGCTGGCGGCCAACCCGGTGCCCCAGGGCAGTTGCTACCAGTACTTCAAGGAGGCGCTGATTGTCTGGAGCTTCCTGCAATCCCAGAGCTGGTTTCGCGAGCATTCGGTACGGGTCAACTGCGTGGCGCCGGGGCCGGTGCTGACGCCGATCCTTGGTGATTTCGTGAGCATGCTCGGCGAGGAACGGGTGGCCCGCGACAGCGTGCGCATGAAGCGCCCGGCCCTGGCCGATGAGGTGGCGGCGGTGATTGCCTTTCTCTGCTCGGACGCGGCGCGCTGGGTCAACGGGGTCAACCTGCCGGTGGATGGCGGGCTCGCGGCGACCTACGTGTAACCCCAGCCGATGCCATAAACCCCGGCCCTGCCGGGGGTCTTGAACAACAACAAAAATACAGGACTAACAAGATGCCCAAGCCATTCTTGCGGACTCTTGCGGCCGCGGTATGTGTCGCGCTGTGCAGCAGCGCCTACGCCTACGACCTGCCCGGGTTGAACCTGGGCAGTACCAGCTTCTACGACGGCTCGCCGGTGCCGGCGGGGCCCGGCTGGTACCTGGAGGAGTACCTGAGCTATTCCCGGGGCACTCGCTTCAACGACGCCAACGGCAACAAGCTGCCCCTGCCCAGGCAGCAACTGGAGGTGGTGGCCCCGACCACCCAGATCATCTACGTCGGCCAGCCCCTGGCCAATGGCGCGATGCCGGGCTTTACCCTGATCAATACCTCCCTGGCTCATGTCGACGTCGACGATGGCTTGAACAACGCCGCCTTGAGTGCCCGCGCCGGTGTTGGCGACCTGATCCTCGGCGCCTTCGTGCAACTGCCCACCCTGACCCGCGCCGACGGCAGCCCGTGGTTGACCCAGCGGATCGAGGCCGATGTCTCAGTGCCGGTGGGCGCCTACGACCGCAACCGTTCGATCAACCCCGGCAGCAACTTCTGGTCGTTCAACCCGTATTACGCCGCCACCTACTGGTTCACCCCGCGCTGGTCGGCCAGCGGTCGCTTCATGTACCTGTGGAACGGCAAGAATCACGACCCGCAAGCCGGTTTCGGCGATGTCTCCGACACCCAGGCCGGTCAGGCCCTGCACGCCAACCTGACCCTGCAATACGCCTTCAGCGAACAGTTCAGCGCCGGGCTCAACTGCTACTGGCTCAAGCAATTCACCGACACCCAAGTCGACGGCCACGCCGTCAGCGGCCGCCGGGAAAAGGTCTGGGCCATCGGCCCGGGCGTGCTCTATGCCTTCAATAAAGAGAACGTGCTGTCGGTCAACGCCTACTTCGAGCAACAGGCCGAGAACCGCACCGAGGGCAACAAGCTGGTGTTTAACCTGTTGCACAAGTTCTAGCGGGGAGGGCGGTTGGGTGGTGCCGGGCGAGGGGCTGCCCGGCCCCATGTGGGGCGGGAGCTGTCACCGCTGTCAGCTTGATAGCGGGTGGGGAAAGGGCGCAGTAGGGCAGGTTTTTGATGGGGGAATCGTTGAAATCAAAGTGCCGCTACTTTAGGGTCTGCAACCTGAACGGTCGGGCCTGATACAAGGGCCAAAAAGGGACGTTGATCGTCATTGCCGGTCGCTTGATAAACAGTCAGCTTTCACGAATAAGGACGGTTCATGTACTACCCCCGCGAAGCCGAAAAAGATCATCTCTACAATCGGGTCATCCTCCTCACGATTGCCTGCTGCGTGCTGCTGGCATTCGCCTTCATGGCCCGAGGGTCAGGTGTGATCTACGGTGCCATTCATCTAAGCCCTACCGAGGCGGTGGGCACAGTCGCCCAGATTGAGCGATTCGAGAAAAACAGCCGCTTCGCCACCATTCATTACACCTACACCGACCATGACGGCCAGGTTCACGAAAACAGCTACTTCGATGCTTATTACGATGAGCACCCTGCATACGACGTTGGTGGCCCCATTGATATCCAGTATTCGGCCTGGTTTCCGTCGGTAAGCAGCCTGTCCTCGGCACTGCATACCTACCGCATGAGCTTTTACATCATGGCCACTGCATTGCTGTTGGTGCTGCTGTTTCTGGGGATCTCGGCATGGACGATCAATCGGATTGCCTCGATGAAGGCCGAAGATCGGGTGTATTGAACGTCAGTGTCTGTAGCTGCTGCCTCGCCAAGCTCGGCAGCGGCTACGGGATTTGTGTTTTTGCGCGCTCCTGTCGCTGGCTGTTACTCAGGCACTTTCCTGCCCACTTATGGGCCGCTCGCTGGGCCATTTGGTAGCAAATCTCCCGTCTTCTGGGTATCCCGTCAGGGCCGTCGCGCCCGGCCCACGGGTCTAAACCATTGAAAATCAGTCACTTGAATGTTTTCAGGACAACCTGGCACGGCTTCTGCATTTTTGAATTTATGGATAATTGGATACAAAAATACAAAAGGTGCCCGCCATGCAATTCGCTCCCGCTTATGTTGAACGTCAGCCCCTGACCGCCGAGGAGGAGGCTTACAACTTTCTGCTCGAAGCGATCTGCTGCGGCCGTTACTGCAAGGGCGATCGGCTGATTGCCGAGGATATTGCCGGTGAAATCGGCATGAGCCGGATGCCGGTGCGTGAAGCCTTTCGCCGCCTCGATGCCCAGGGCCTGGTGACGTTGCGGCCCAATCGGGGAGCGATCGTCAGTGGCCTGGATATCGCCGAGCTGCACGAAGTGTTCGAGATGCGCAGCGCCCTGGAGGGCCTGGCCGTGCGGGTGGCGGTGGCCCATATCGGCGAGCGCCAGCTGGCGGCCCTGGAGCGGCTGCTCGACGAGATGGATGACTACCGCGACGAGAGCGCGCAATGGGTCAGCCGCCACCGCAAATTCCATGAATACCTGTGCAGCCTCAGCGGTCGGCCTCGGCTGCTGAAGCAGATCTCGGCCCTGTATTCGCTGATCGAGGCGCCCATGCGCCTGTGGCTGCAACACGTCGATAAACCCCTGAGCGCGCGCCAGGAGCACGCGGTGATCCTCGACGCGATTCGTGCCGGCGATGCCGATCAGGCCGAGGCCGTGGTGCGCGAGCACATCGAAGGCACGGTCCCCGAGCTGATCAAGTTTCTGCAAGCCGAAAAATAAGCCAAGAAGCGGGCCCCGAGCCCGACCCTGTTGTGACTTTGAGTACTGCCCCCGTTACTAACCGAACTGGAGTGTCTGGTCATGCACAAAACAAGCGCCTTGCTTGCCGCGGTATCCCTTGGACTTTGTGCACAGTGGGCGCTCGCCGCGCCCGTGGCGCCGGAGCGATTGCAAAAGGTCGACAAGTTGACCTATTGCTCGGGCATGGATTCGCCACCCCTGGTGTCGTTCGACGAGGCGCAGAAGCCCAAGGGCCTGACCGTGGACCTGGGCCTGGAGATCGCCAAGCGCCTGGGCAACAAGCAGGTGCAGTGGCGGGTGATTCCGTTCTCCGGGCTGCTGCCGGCGTTGCTGGCCCAGCAGTGCGACATGATCGTCGACCAGTTGTTCGACAAGCCCGAGCGCCGCGAGGTGATCGACATCGTCAACTACATGTATTCCAGCCAGTCGGTGGTGGTGCCCAAGGGCAATCCCAAAGGCATCCGGACCCTGGACGCGCTGTCCACGCACAAGGTGGCGGTGCTCAACGGCTCGACCATCAAGACCCTGCTCGACGCACACAACGAGACCCTGACCAAGGCCGGCAAGCCGCCCATGAAGCTGGTGGTCTACAACACCGACACCGACGCCTTCCAGGCCTTGCGCATCAGCCAGGTCGACGCCTACGGCACCACCGTGGAAACCGCCGGCTACTACGCGGCCATGGCCCCGGATCTGTTCGAGGAAGGGGTGCCGGCCTTCAGCCGGATTCTCACCGGGCTGGGTATTCGCAAGGATGACCCGCAACTGACGGCGGCGGTGCAGCACGTCATCAGTGACATGCGCAGCGATGGCAGCTACAGCCAACTGCTGGCCAAATGGCATGTGGCCAGCGACCAACTCGACTGAGGCGTGCCCCTGATGAACTTCAATTGGGATGTGTTCTGGCAGTACCTGTTGCAGCCCAGCGGGGTGTACCTCACCGGGCTCTGGCTGACCTGCCTGATCAGTGTGTTGGCGATGTTGATGGGCTGTGCGCTGGGGCTGGTGGCGGCGCTGATGCGCCTGTCGCGCAACCCTCTGCTGCATCTGCCGGTGCGTTTTTACGTGTGGTTGATGCGCGGTACGCCGCTGCTGGTGCAGATCGTCTTTCTCTACACCGCCCTGGCGGCGGGGGGGATTTTCCGCTTCGAAGACCTGGAGCTGTTCGGGCTGGTGGTGCCGGGCAATATCCAGGCGGCGATCATCGCCCTTGGCCTGAATGAAGGCGCCTACATGTCCGAGATCATCCGGGCCGGGATCGGCGCGGTGGACAAGGGCCAGTACGAGGCCGGGCGTTCCCTGGGCATGACCTTCGGCAAGCTGATGCGGCGCATCGTGCTGCCCCAGGCCTTCCGCGTGATCGTTCCGCCCCTGGGCAACGAATTCAACGTGATGCTCAAGAACACCACCCTGGTCAGCGTGATCGGCGTGCAGGAGCTGCTGCTGAGTACGCAGATGGTGACCTCGGCCACCTTCCGCGTCTTCGAGCTGTACCTGGTGGTGGCGATCTACTTCCTGATGCTCACCACCTTGTGGGGCTTCTTCCAGCGCTGGCTGGAACAACGCTTCGGCCAGTCGGACCGGCCCACGCCGCCGCCTGCCAGCAGCCGCATGTTCGGCCGCCACACCCTGAAACTGCTGCGGGGACGCTAAGCATGGCGCACAAGAGCGAAGAGCTGATCATCGATGCCCAGGACATTCACAAGTCCTTTGGCGAGCTGCAGATTCTCAAGGGCATTTCCCTGCAGGTGCGGCGCGGCGAAGTGGTGGTGCTGATCGGTGCCTCGGGCTCGGGCAAGACCACCTTTATCCGCTGCATCAACCTGCTGGAAGACATCCAGGGCGGGCGTATCCGGGTCAACGGCCGGGCCATGGGCTACCGCGAGCGCGCCGACGGCAGCCTGGTGCGTGACTCGGAACGCAACATTGCCCGCCAGCGCCGGGACATCGGCATGGTGTTCCAGCGCTTCAACCTGTTCCCCCATATGACCGCCCTGGAAAACATCATCGAAGCGCCGATCCAGGTGCTCGGCGTGTCGCGTGCCCAGGCCCTGGAGCAGGCACGCGGCCTGCTGGCGCGGGTCGGCCTGGCGGACAAGGCCGGGCACTACCCGTCGATGCTTTCCGGTGGCCAGCAGCAGCGGGTGGCGATTGCCCGGGCGCTGGCGATGAAACCCCAGGCCATGCTGTTCGACGAACCCACCAGCGCCCTGGACCCGGAAACCGTGGGCGAGGTGCTGCAAGTGATGAAGGAGCTGGCCGAGGAGGGCATGACCATGGTCGTGGTCACCCATGAAATGGGTTTTGCCCGGGAAGTGGCGGACCGCGTGGTGGTGCTCGACCAGGGCGAGTTGATTGAACAGGGGCCGCCGGAGCAGATCTTCAGCCGCCCCAGCCATCCCCGTACCCAAGCCTTTCTCAGCCGTGTGCTGTGATCTTTTCCAGGGAGTTGACCATGCGTTTATCCAGTCTTGCCGCGGCCTTGTGCATGGCCGCCGTGTTGCCCCAAGTGCAGGCCGCCGAGCAGGTGGTGAAGGTGTACAACTGGTCCGACTACATCGCGCCGGACACCTTGAAAAACTTCGAGCAGGCCAGCGCGATCAAGGTCCAGTACGACATTTTCGACACCAATGAAATGCTTGAGGCCAAGTTGCTGTCCGGGCACTCGGGGTACGACCTGGTGGTGCCTTCCAGCCAGTTCCTGTCGAAGCAGATCCGCGCCGGAGCCTACCAGCCGTTGCAGCGCAATCTGCTGGGCAACTGGCCGCACCTGGACCCGCGTCTGATGCAGCGCCTGGAGGCCGCCGACCCGGGTAATCAATACGCCGTGCCCTATATGTGGGGCACCGTGGGCATCGGCTACAACGAGGAGAAAGTCCGCGCCGCCCTGGGCAAGGACGTGGTGCTCGACTCCTGGTCGATGGTGTTCGACCCGGCCAACCTGGCCAAACTCAAGAACTGCGGAGTGGCGTTTCTCGATGCGCCGGTGAAGATCATTCCCCAGGCCTTGCTCTACCTCGGCCTGGACCCCAACAGCAGCCGCCCCGAGGACTATAAAAAAGCCTCGGCGCTGCTGATCAAACTCAAGCCGTCGGTGACCTACTTCAACTCGTCGAAATACACCGCCGACCTGGCCAACGGAGATATCTGCGTGGCCATCGGTTATTCCGGCGACGTGATGCAGGCCCAGACTCGGGCCAGGGAGGCCGGTAAGCACACCGACATTCGCTACCTGATTCCCAAGGAGGGGGTGAACCTGTGGTTCGACATGCTGGCCATTCCCAAGGACGCCGGCAACGTCGCCAATGCGCACAAGCTGATCGACTACCTGCTGCGCCCCGAGGTGATCGCCCCGATCAGCGATTACGTGGGCTACGCCAACCCGAATAAAGACGCCACCGCGCTGATGGACCCCAAGGTCAGTGGCAACCCCGGGGTGTACCCCGGCGATGAGGTGATCAGCCACACCTTTGTTTCCGCCGATCTGCCGGACCCGATCCAGCGCCTGATCACCCGCGAGTGGAACCGGATCAAGTCCGGCCAATGAATTGACGAGTGTTTGCCATGTTGAAATTTTCTGCCCACGAGTACCCCTATCCCTCCCAGCGCCAGAGCGTGTTCGCTCGCCGGGGCATGGTTGCCGCCTCGCAACCCCTGGCGGCCGAGGCCGGGATCGAGATCATGCGCCAGGGCGGCAATGCCATCGACGCCGCGATTGCAACGGCCGCGGCCCTGACCGTGGTCGAACCCACCGGTTGCGGCCTGGGGGGCGATGCCTTTGCCCTGGTCTGGACCCAGGGCCAGTTGCATGGCTTGAACGCCAACGGCCACGCCCCGGCGGCCCTGAGCATCGAGGCGGTGCAAGCCGCCGGCCATCAGCAGATGCCGCTCTACGGTTGGGAACCGGTCACCGTCCCCGGTTGCCCCTCGGCCTGGGCCGAGCTGTCGCGGCGCTTTGGCAAATTGCCGTTTGCCGACCTGCTGCAACCGGCCATCAGCCTGGCGCGGGACGGCTTCCCGCTGTCGCCGGTGGTCGCCCATCAATGGCAGATCGCCCTGGATGAATTCAGCCCCCACCGCAACGCGTTGCTGGAACCCTGGTTCGACACCTTCCTGATCGACGGCCGCGCGCCCAGGGCCGGCGAACTGTTCCGCAACCCGGCCCAGGCCCGGACCCTGGAGGAACTGGCGGCCAGCGCCTGCGAAAGCCTGTATCGCGGGCCGCTGGCCCAGCGCCTGGATGCCCATTCCCGCGCCACCGGCGGCTACCTGCGGGCCACTGACCTGGCGGACTACCGGGCGCAGTGGGTCGAGCCGATCCACATCAATTACCGTGGGGTCGACGTCTGGGAAATCCCCCCCAGCGGCCAGGGCCTGGTGGCGCTGATGGCGCTGAAGATCCTTGAAGGCTTCGACTTCGATCACCGCGACAGCCAACAGACCTGGCATCGCCAACTGGAGGCGATGAAGCTCGCCTACAGTGACGGCCTGCACTACATCACCGATCCGCAGCATATGCGCGTGGCCGTGGCCGACCTGCTGAGCGATGCCTACAGCGCCCGGCGCCGCGAGCAGATCGGTGAACAGGCGCAGCCTCCCAAGCCTGGCGACCCCCATGCCAGCGGCACGGTGTACCTGGCCACGGCTGACGCCGAGGGCAATATGGTGTCGTTTATCCAGAGCAACTATCACGGCTTCGGCTCCGGCGTGGTGCTGCCCGACAGTGGCATCGCTTTGCAGAATCGCGGCCAGGAATTCAGCCTCGACCCGAGCCACGCCAATTGCCTGGCCCCGGGCAAAAAGACCTTCCACACCATCATTCCCGGTTTTCTCAGCCAGGGCGGCGAGGCCCTCGGGCCGTTTGGGGTCATGGGCGGCTACATGCAGCCCCAGGGCCATGTGCAAATGGTCATGAACCTGGTGGATTTCGGCCTCAACCCGCAAGCCGCGCTGGATGCCCCGCGCTGGCAATGGCTGGGGGAGATGAAAGTCGGCATCGAGCAGGGCGCCTCCCGCGACCTGGCCAACGCCCTGGCCCGCCGCGGGCACCAGGTGGAAATCGCCAGCGACCTGACCGACTACGGCCGCGGCCAGATCATCCTGCGCGACCCGGACAGCGGCGTGCTCTGTGGCGGCACCGAACCGCGTGCGGATTCCCATATTGCGGTGTGGTAATGGGCCCTGGGAGTCGTTTTTCCAGGTGGACCTCCGGCGTGTGAAAGGGACCGCGTCCGAACGCGGCCCAAACCTTTGGCAGCGGCTACAGAATTCGTCATGACTCGGTGGCATCTACCGCGCGGCTATCGCCTGGGCCAGTTGGTCGTCGCTCATGTGCGGCGCGGGGTAGTGGTTGTGGTAGTCGCGCACGGCGCGTTCAAATTGTGCGCCGCGAATCGCGCCGTTCGAGGCGACGAAGCTGGTGGCGTCATCTTTGGCGAAGCTGAGGAATGTTCGCGGCTCGGTGGTGAAGGCGCTGGCGAGCAAGGTGCCGCCGATGCTGTACAGGGTGGAGCTGTCGGAGGGGGAACCTCGGCCTTCCATGGCCCAGGCCGGCAGGGCAGCGAGGATCAGGGTGGCGGCGAGGGTGAGGCGTTGGCGAAAATCCATGTCGGTTCGGCATCCTGGTGGCAAGAGGCGCGTTGAAACTCGCCGCTTGCCAGCCTAAACCTGCGCAAGGGCAGGCGCCATGCCAAGCGCAACAAAAAACCGGCCAGGCGCCTGCCGGTCAGAATCAGCGCCCGCCAAAGCGCGCCAGCGCCGCTTCGATAAAGTGCCGCACCTTGGCGGTCTTCTGCCGATGGGCCGTGTACAGCAGATGCATCTGCCGGCTCGGTGCGCTGAAGTCGCTCAGCAGGCGCACCAGATCGCCCCGTTGCAGCGCCGGCGCCAAAAAATCCTCCGGCCCCAGCACCACGCCAAAGCCGTCCAGCGCGGCGCTCATCAGTGCCCTGCTCTCGTTGACGTGCAAGCGGCTGCTGACCTGGACCCGGTGCACGTTGGTGCCTTGGTTGAAGGTCCATTCGCTGTCGGCCGGGCGCGACCAGTAGGCGTACCCCAGGCATTCATACTGCTCAAGGTCGCTCGGCACCTGGGGCGTGCCGCGCTCGGCCAGGTAGCGCGGCGCGGCGCAGGCCACCAGTCGATAAGGCGCCAACGGCCGCGCCGTGAGGCTGGAGTTGGCCAGTGGGCCGATGCGAAACGCCACCTCGAAGCCTTCCTCCACCAGATCGACGAAGCGATCGGTCAGGTGCAGATCGATCTCCACCTCCGGGTGCAGGCGCAAGAAGTCGGTGACCAGGGGCATCAGGCTGTAGGAGCCAAAGGTCACCGGTGCGCTGATTTTCAGCTTGCCGCGAGGGGTGTCGTTCATGATCTGCGCCAGGGAATCGGCGGCCTGGGCTTCGCTGACAATGTGTTTGCAGCGCTCGTAATAGGCACTGCCCAGCTCAGTCAGGCTCTGGCGTCGAGTGGTGCGGTTGAGCAGCCGCGCGCCCAGCCGCTGCTCGAGCGCGGCCACATGCTTGGCCACCATTTGCGCCGACATGCCCAGGCGCTCGGCTGCGCGGGCATAGGACCCGGTGTCGGCCGCCATCACAAAGGCGCCCATGCTGGTCAGGCGATCCATTCAATACTCCTGGTAATGAGTCTAAGTAAGGGGTGACGATTTATCTGCTTATGGTAGCCAATCATCATAGGGCCTTCTTACCCCAACAGCGGAGAACGACATGCGTATTGGCATTATCGGAGCAGGTTTTATCGGGCGCGCCGTGGCGCAACTGGCGCTCAAGGCCGGGCATTCAGTGATGCTCAGCAATTCCCGGGGGCCGCACACCATGAGCAGTGTGCTCAGCGGGATCAGCGGCTGCGAGGTGGGCACGGCCGAGGAGGCGGCGCGGTTTGGCGAGGTGGTGCTGGTGGCGATTCCCTTCGAGCATTACGCCAGCATTGACCCCGAGTGGCTGGCGGGGAAAACCCTGTGGGACGCCAACAACTACTACCCGGATCGCGACGGCCATATCGCCGCCCTGGATCGCTTTGAAACCACTACCAGCCGCCTGCTCGCCGAGCACTTTGCACAATCGAGGGTGGTCAAGGTGTTCAACGCCATTCTCGCCCAGGACCTTTTGCAGGACGGCCGACCCCAGGCCGCGCCCGACCGCCGCGCGCTGCCGATCGCGACGGACGACGCCCAGGCCAGGGCCCAGGTGATCGAGTTTCTGGACCAGGTCGGTTTCGACGCCGTCGATGGCGGTGGCCTGGATCAGAGTTGGCGCTTCGAGCGGGCCAAGCCGGCGTACTGCGTGCCGCTGGACCAGCCAGGGCTGAGCGCTGCCCTGGCGGCGGCCGAGCGTGAGGTCGAGTTGCCGCTGGGGTCTTGGCGGCGCTGAGGGAGCCTGGGCAATCGACAGCGATAGCGAACAGGGAGGAGGGCGGTCCGGTAAAGGCGACGAAAGAAGGTGTGCCCGCGAGCGATATTAAATAGAATGAGTCTCATTTGATTTAACGTGCCACGCCGGGTGCCCTTGCCATGAATGATGCCGTACTGCCAACGGAGCACACCCTCGACAACCTGTACCGTGACCACCGCAGCTGGCTCGAAAGCTGGCTGCGGCGGCGCCTGGGCAACGCCTGGGATGCCGCCGACCTGAGCCAGGACACGTTCTTGCGCGTGCTTGGCAGCGCCCAGCCCCTGACCCAGTTGCAGGAGCCACGGGCCTATCTGCTGACCGTGGGCAAACGCCTGCTGATCAACTTCCACCAGCGGCGCAGCCTCGAGCAGGCCTACCTCAACGCCCTGGCAACCCTGCCCGATACCTGCGTGCCTTCGCCTGAACAGCGCTGGATTCTCCTGGAAACCCTGCAAGCCCTGGATGAACTGCTCGACGGTCTGCCGAGCGGGGTGCGCCGCGCGTTTCTCTGGAGCCAGCTGGAAGGCCTGGGTTACCGCGAGATTGCCGAGCGCCTGCGGGTGAGCGAACGCACGGTCAAGCGCTACATGGCCCACGCCTACGAACACTGCCTGCTGGTGGACCTGTGAACCCGGCACCCGCCAGCGACCCGCGCCAGGTCGCCCGTGCCGCCGCCCAGTGGCTGGCGTTGCTGGAGTCGGGCACCGCCAGCGAGGGCGACCAGCAGGGCCTGCAACAATGGCGCGAGCGCTGCGCCAGTCACGAACAGGCCTGGCAGAAAGCCCAGATGCTGCGCCAACGCTTCGCCGAATTGCCCTCGGCCCTGGCCCTGGCCAGCCTCGACCGCCCGCAAGCGGGACGCCGTGCGCTGCTCAAGCGCGGCCTGGGTGTGGCGGTGCTGGTGCCAACAGCCTGGTTGCTGAGCCGGCAATTGCCCCTGGAGGTCTGGCGCGCCGATCTGCACACCGCCACCGGCGAGCGCAGACAGGTGCCCCTGGCCGACGGCAGTTCCCTGCAACTCAATACCGCCACGGCGGTGGATGTGGACCTGGCCGCGCGCCGCCTGACCCTGGTCCAGGGCGAGATGGCGCTCAAGGTGCCGGGCAGCGCGGCCCTGACCCTGCACACCCACTTCGGCCGGGTGCGGGTCAGCCAGAGCGAAGTCTGCGTGCGCCAGGACAGCCTCGGCTGTCGGGTTTCGGTAGTCAGTGGCACGGTGCAGGTGCAGCCCCTGCAGGGTCCGGCCCTGACCTTGCGCGCCGGGCAGCAGGTCCGTCTGCAGGCGTCCGGGGCCGGGCTGCCGCAGGCCTTCGACAGCGCGATGCCGGGCTGGCGCGAAGGGGTGTTGATGGCCCAGGACCAGCCCCTGGGCGATTTCCTGCGGGAGTTGAGTCGCTACCGCAGCGGCGTGTTGCGCTGGGAACCGGAGTTGGAAGCGCTGCGGGTCACCGGCAGTTTTCGGGTCGAGGACACCGACCGGGTATTGGCCCTGCTGGCCGCCAGCCTGCCGCTGGAGGTGCAGTCGCGGACCCGTTTCTGGGTCACGCTGCTGCCGCGTAAAAAAGTTGCTTGAGGGCTGTCCCCTTTTTTCGAGGTGCCTGTCATTGCAGGTAAGTGAACGAAAAAGAGAGCCTCTTCAATGCCCCTCGTAATGCCTAGTTCTGTGCGTCCCTTGCTGCGCCTGAGTCTGTTGCTGAGCCTGAGTGCCAGCCCGTTGCTGGTCCCCGTGAGCTGGGCCGAGGATGCCGGGCGCCGCAGCTACCAGGTGCCGGCCAGCAGCCTGGGCGCGGCCCTGACCCGCTTTGCCGGGCTGGCCGGGGTCGACCTGTCGGTGGATCCGGGCCTGGTCAGTGGGCGCAACAGCGCCGGGCTTTCCGGTGAATTCGCGGTGGAGGAGGGCTTTGCCCGGTTGCTGCAGGGGTCGGGTTTGCAACTGCAAGCCGTGGGCGAGCAGGCCTACACCCTGGCACCGGCTCCCGAGGCGGGTAGCCTGGAGCTGCCCAGTACCTCGATTCTCGGCGCCAGCATCCCCAGCAGCGGCGAGCCCTATGCCGGTGGCCAGGTGGATCGCAAGGGCGGCCAGGGCCTGCTCGGCGACCGCGACTTTATGGACACCCCGTTCAACCTCACGTCCTACACCGCCGAGGCCCTGAAAAACCAGCAGGCGCGGACCCTGGGCGACGCCGTGGCCAGCGACCCGTCGGTGCGCACCACCAACCCGGCCAGTGGGCGTTTCGAGCAGTTTTCGGTGCGCGGCTTTAGCCTGTTCAACAGTGATGTGTCCTACGGCGGCCTGTACGGGATCCTGCCCACCTACGCCATCGACATGGAAATGGTCGGCCGCCTGGATGTGCTCAAGGGGCCGGGCATGCTGCTCAGCGGTATTCCGCCCCGGGGCAGCGTGGGCGGCGGCATCAACATCGAGCCCAAACGCGCCCAGGACACCCCCCTGACCGAATTCACCGCCAACTACGCCTCTGCCGGGCAGACCGGCGGCGCCGTGGACATCGGTCGCCGCTTTGGCGAGGGCGACCGCTTTGGCCTGCGCTTCAATGGCGTGCGCCAGTCCGGCGACACCGAGTGGGACCACCAGCAGATCAAGCGCGAGACCGGGGTCATCGGCCTCGACCTGCGTGATGAGCGGCTGCGTCTGTCACTGGACCTGGGGCACCAGGAACGCCACGCCGATGCGCCGATCGAGCGGGTTGAAGTGGCAGCCGCGGCGAAAATGCCCAAGGCCGAAGACATCAAGCGCAACATCGCCCAGTCCTGGACCTACGCCCATTCCAAGGACAGCTTCGGCGCAGTGCGCGGCGAGTATGACCTCAGCGACTCGCTGATGGTGTACGCCGCCTTTGGCGCACGCAAAGGCAACTACGACTTCCTGCGGCACGCGGTGCAGGTGACCAACAGCAATGGTGATTTCACCGTCACCCCGCGCACCTTTCGCCGTGATGAAGACGTCAAGACCGCCACCATCGGCCTGCGCAGCGGGTTCAACACCGGAGCGGTCGGGCACACGGTGAACCTGAGCCTGAACCGCTTCAATATGGATTTCGACAACGCCGGCGAGCGTTACCTGCGCGGTGTCAGCAACCTCTACCGCCCAGTGGAACTGCCGCTGCCGGGGCGCCCGAACCGCATCGACACCAGCACCCACACCGAAAACCGTTTCACCAGCCTGGCCCTGGCCGACACCCTGAGTTTTGCCGAGGACCAGGTGCTGCTGACCCTGGGCGCGCGTTTGCAGCGGGTTCAGGTCACCTCCTGGAGCAACGGCGTGCGCGACGAGCCGGTGAATGACGAAAAAGCCCTGTCCCCGGCCCTGGGTCTGGTGGTCAAGGTCACCGATCACCTGTCGCTGTACAGCAACTACATGGAGGGCCTGAGCCAGGGCGAAACCGCTCCGACCACCGCCACCAATGCCAACGAAGTGTTCGCGCCGTATCGCAGCAAACAGGTGGAAGTCGGCGCCAAGTACGACCTGGGCAGCTTCGGCATGAGTGCCAGCCTGTTTCGCATCCAGCAGCCGTCTTATGTCTACGACGAGAACAACAACTTCAAGCCCGATGGCCAGTTGCGCAACCAGGGCCTGGAGCTGAATGTATTCGGCGAACCCCATGAGGGTGTGCGCCTGTTGGGCGGGCTGATGCTGCTCGACAGCGTGCAGACCGAAACTGGCAAGGGCCTGTATGACGGCAATCGCGGCACCGGTTCGCCGGTTGTCAACGCCAACCTCGGCGCCGAATGGGATATCGACAGCCTGCACGGCTTGACCCTGACTGCCCGCGCGATCCACACCAGCTCGCAGTATCTGGACCCGGCCAACCAGCAGAAAATCGATGGCTGGGAGCGCTATGACCTGGGTGCGCGCTATGCCTTCGAACTGGGTGAAAGCCCGATTACCCTGCGCGCCACTGTTGAGAACGTGCTGGATAAAACCTACTGGGCCTCGGCTGCCACTTCGTCCGACAGTGCGGCGGGGCTGACGTTGTCGACGCCGCGCACCTGGTTGGTGTCGGCCACGGTGGGGTTCTAGGGCGGGCAGATTGAGTAGGGCGTTCAGCCTCGGGGGCTGTGTGCCTGGTTCGTTGGCTGGTCAGGTTTTTGTGGGGGTTATCCGGTCTTTGTTGAGGGCGATGAAATCCACGTGCTGCTGGGGGGAGAAATCCTTCAGGACGTCCTGTAGGTGCAGGTGCTCCAGGCCGTGGGTGGTCATTTGTTCCGATGCGTGGATCAGGAACTGGCCCAGTTCTCTCAGGGTTTGTGGGGTGGCGAGTAGGGAGATTTCGTCCAGCTGGAGGCTGGTGGTGGTTCCGATTGCGGTTCCATGGACGGTGAATTCGTTGAGCATTGTTATCCTTCATTGGTCCGCGGGGGGTGGCAGTTATACCTGAGGAAACACCACCTGTGGCGAGGGAGCTTGCTCCCGCTGGACCGTGTAGCGGCCCCAAGACCTGACGCCTCGGGTTTATGGGTGTGCATATCCATTGCTGCGGGTGTGGCGGGTATGGGTTCCGCTCTTACAGCGGGTCACTTTGGAACAGCCCCAAAGTAACCAAAGGGCTCTTGCCCCACCACTGGGTGCCTCGCCTAGGCTCGGCATGCCCTCGCTCCGGCAGTGAGCCGTGGGCCGCCGCGATGGGCCATCCCTGGCCCAGCGCGGCTAACCCGGCG
>NZ_JBLZOM010000011.1:0-33787 GCF_049199125.1 Pseudomonas sp. QD4 | reverse complement strand
GGGCCGGCGGGTTGGGCATCCCGGGGCCCGCGCGGGGCTAACCCGGCGTCCTGCCGGGTTGCCCACGGCTCACTGCCTGCGCTCGGCCATCGTGGTTAACGGGGCGCTGCAGATCAACATCAAGAGCAAGATGGCGGCCTTCCGGCCGGCCTGGTGCCGGGCTCTGTAGCCGCTGCCGAGTCTGGGAGGCAGCACTGGCGCCGTGGAGTGTCAGGTGTATTTATATCGATGCTGATGGTCAGCGTCCGCTGCCGAGCCTGCGGCAGCGGCTACAGAATGGGCATCCTGTAGCCGCCATCGGGGGAGGGTTCAATGTGCCGGTTTGAGCTGGGCAGTGGCGTTGGCGCGGGTGATGACGGTGAGGATCGACAGGGCGGCGATGACCAGGCCGGGGGAGGTGGCCAGGAGGACGCCGGTGGTGCCGGCGCCGGCGGCGAGGATCTGGCCGGCGGCCAGGGGGCCGGCGACTGATCCCAGGCGGCCGATGGCCACGGCCGCGCCGACGCCGGTGGCGCGCACGGAGGTGGGGTAGGAGGGCGGGGCCAGGGCGTAGAGCACCAGTTGCGCGGCCATCACAAACAGCCCGGCGGCAAACCCGGCAATCGCCATCGGCACAATGCCCACCGACAGCCCCACTCCGGCCAGCGCCGCCAGCAACCCGGCGTATACAAACAGCACCACCTTGAGCCCGTTGCAGCGGTCCAGCAGCAGGCCGCCAAGCAGCGAGCCGAGGGCGCCGCCGATGTTGAACAGCATCTGCACCAGGCCCGCCTGGGGTTTGCTGAAGCCTTGTTCGAGCAGCAGCGACGGCAACCAGTTGAGCAGCATGTACATCACGGTCAGGGTGAAGAAATAACTCAGCCACAAGGCCAGGGTGCTGCGCGCGCGACCTTCGCCGAACAGCGCCTGGGCCGTGGAGGCTCGGCTGTTGCCGGCGCTGGCGGTCTGTTGGCGGAAGGCAGTGGATTCCGGCAGCAACCAGGCCATCAGCGGCACCACCAGCAGCGGCACCAGGCCGCCGATGATGAAGGTGGTCTGCCAATGTTCACTGGAGAACATCGCCACCACCGCTGCCAGCGCACCGCCCAGGGGCACGCCGCAGTACATGACGCTGATGGCCGTGCCCCGGCGGCGTTCGCTCACCGCTTCGGCGCACAGGGCGATCAGGTTGGGCAGCGCCGCGCCCAGGCCGAGGCCGGTCATGAAGCGCACCAGCAGCAGGCTTGAATAGCTCTCGACGTACGCCGTGCACAGCGAGAACAGGCCGAACAGCAGCACGGCGCCGACCAGGATTTTCTTGCGTCCGATACGGTCGGCGACCCAGCCACCGAAGAACGCCCCGGGCAGCAGGCCGATGATCCCGGCACTGAACACCCAGCCCATCATCTTCGGGTCCAGGGCAAAGCTCTGGCGCAATCCGGCGGCGGCGGTGCCGGCCGCCTGCAGATCGAACCCCTCGATCAGCGCAACGATAAAGCACAAAGCGATGGTCAGCGTCGAACGACGCGATGGACTGTCCATGGGCAAACCTCATTGTTGTTTTTGTTGTGGTGGCAAGCCAGGCGTCGGCTCTGAATGCATCGGCGTTGCTGGCTGGCGATTAAGATAACAAAGATAACTAAAAAATGAATAGCGTCATGATGTCAGGCAAAAAATACAAATAAACTCATATGAATCAAATGATTAACCTATCAATCCAGATGCAACTAAAAAATAGATAATATTATTAATGTTCGATTATCGGTCATTGGCGATTGACGAGAGCCCCTGGCTGTTTCCATTCTCTGTCCGCGACGTTGGCTGCAAGGCCCTCGCTCAACACCTAAAACAACAACAAAAAATGGACATTGAACATGCCAAAACTCCCCACCGACGCCGTTGCGGCTGCGTCAGCTTCCCGTGTGTCCAGTCTCCATCCGGGCCTGGCCCTGGCCTTGCTGGGTGCGAGCCTGTTGCCCGGCCACCTCTGGGCCGCGGGTTTTGTCGAAGACAGCCACGGCACCTTGACCCTGCGCAATTACTACCTGGATCGCGACTACAAGGACGACGGCGCGAAGACCGCCGCGCGGGAATGGGCCCAGGGTTTCATCATGAACATGGAGTCGGGATTCACCGAAGGCACCGTCGGCTTTGGTCTGGATGTGCGCGGGCTGCTGGGGGTCAAGCTCGATTCCTCGCCGGACCGCAGCGGCACCGAACTGCTGCCGGTGTCGGCCAGCGACAAGCGCGCCGCGGATGACTACTCGCGGCTGGCGCCCACCGCCAAACTGCGGTTTGCCCAGACCACGGTGAAGACCGGCGATGTCTCGATCTTCCTGCCGTTCGCCTTTGCCAGCCCGTCGCGCCTGCTGCCGCAGACCTTTCGCGGCACCACCCTGAGCTCCAAGGACATCGACGGCCTGACCCTCAACACCGGCTACATCGACCGCATCAACAAGCGCGACTCCACCGACTACCAGGCCATGACCATTGCCTCGCCCAACCGGCGTTTCAATGCCACCGCCACCACCTCGCACCTGGCGTATCTGGGGGGCGATTACCAGGTCAACCCGGACTTGAGCCTGCGCGCCTATCACGCTGAAGTGGCCGACCTCTACCAGCAGGACACCCTGGCCCTGCTGCACAATCTGCCCCTGGGCAATGGCGTGCTGACCAGCGACCTGCGCAGTTTTTTCAGCCGTGAAGACGGCAGTGCCAAGGCCGGCAAGGTCGACAACCGCAACCTCTCGGCGTTGTTCGGCTACAAGTTCGGTGGGCACCGCGTGAGCCTGGGCTACATGCATTCCACCGGCGACACGGCCACGCCCTACATCTCCGGCACCGAGTTGATGGGCATGAGCGAGCTGACCATGAGTTCGGACTTTCTCAACGCCAAGGAGCGTACCTGGCAAGCCATCTACGACTACGACTTCGCGGCGTCCGGCTTGCCCGGGCTCAAGAGTCGGCTGCGTTACGTGCGCGGCGACAACATCGAGCTCGCGGCCTTCAACGCCGAGGAGCGCAAGGAGCGCGAGTTCCAGATGGAGCTGGGGTACGTGGTACAGAGCGGCCCGCTGAAAAACGTCGGGCTGATGGCGCGCAAGTCGATCTACCGCAATGATTTCCCGGCGGGCGCGGCGTTCCGCGATGAAAACCAGACCCGCTTCCTGGTGCTCTACACCTTGCCGATCTGGTAAGCCCTCAAGCGAGCTGCAGCAATGTGCCGGCCGTGTGCCGGCACCTTGCGTTCAGTCCTGATACACCTTCTTCAGCAGGCGCAGCAGCTCTTCGCGTTCCTCGCCGCTCAGGGCCGAGGTGGAGTCGAGGTCGCTTTGCGCGGCGATCTGCTTGAGCTCCTTGAGCAGGGTTTCGCCGGTCTTGCTCAGGAAGATCCCGTAGGAGCGCTTGTCCGGTTTGCAGCGCACCCGCACCGCCAGCGCGCGGCTTTCCAGCTTATTGAGCAACGGCACCACTTGTGGCGGTTCGATGGCCAGGGCGCGAGCCAGGTCGGCCTGCATCAGTCCCGGGTTCTGGTCGATGATCGCCAGGGCCGAGAATTGCGCCGGGCGCAGATCATGGGCCGAAAGCCGGCCGATCAGGTTCTGGAACAACTTGAGCTGGGCGCGGCGCATGGCGTAGCCAATCAGTTCGTCCAGTGCCGAATCCAGCGGCGCCTGAACCTCGGCGTTGGCGGGTGGGGCCTCGCGCAGGTCGGCGAGGGGAGAGGGCTTGGCCATGGCAAAAACATCCTGGGCGGTTAACAAGGCTATCTAGTTTGCCGGGGTTGGCGGCTGATAGCTACGGTTGCCTGTATGAGCAGTCTCTGCAGAAGGTTTTTATCCAGGGGAGAAAAAATTGGTTAATTCAATTAATAGTTAATTGACATAACTATATTTGCGGTTTAATTTCGAATCATCTTCAAGCCCAGAACAAGAGAGCATCGCCATGAGCAATTACGAAGGTCGCTGGACAACGGTCAAGGTCGAAATCGAAGAAGGCATCGCGTGGGTCATTCTCAATCGCCCGGAAAAACGCAACGCCATGAGCCCGACCCTGAACCGGGAAATGATCGACGTGCTGGAAACCCTGGAGCAGGATCCGGCCGCCGGCGTGCTGGTACTGACCGGTGCCGGCGAAGCCTGGACCGCGGGCATGGACCTCAAGGAATACTTTCGCGAAGTGGATGCCGGCCCGGAAATCCTCCAGGAAAAAATCCGCCGTGAAGCCTCCCAATGGCAATGGAAACTGCTGCGCATGTACGCCAAGCCGACCATTGCCATGGTCAACGGCTGGTGCTTCGGTGGCGGCTTCAGCCCGCTGGTGGCCTGCGATCTGGCGATCTGCGCCGACGAAGCGACCTTCGGCCTCTCGGAAATCAACTGGGGCATCCCGCCGGGCAACCTGGTGAGCAAGGCCATGGCCGACACCGTGGGCCATCGCCAGTCGCTGTACTACATCATGACCGGCAAGACCTTTGGCGGGCAGAAAGCCGCCGAGATGGGCCTGGTCAACGAAAGCGTGCCCCTGGCCCAATTGCGCGAAGTCACGATCGAACTGGCGCGCAACCTGCTGGAGAAAAACCCGGTGGTGCTGCGCGCAGCCAAGCATGGCTTCAAGCGTTGCCGCGAGCTGACCTGGGAGCAGAACGAAGATTACCTGTACGCCAAGCTCGACCAGTCGCGGCTGCTGGACACCGAAGGTGGGCGCGAGCAGGGCATGAAGCAGTTCCTCGACGACAAGAGCATCAAGCCCGGCCTGCAGGCGTACAAACGCTGAGCCCGGCAGGCGAATAGCGGGCGCATCCCGCTGTTCGCTGCGCCGCCCTGGCGCTACTGTTACACCGCTGCGCTGCATTCCCGACAAAGACAAAAAGAGGAATCACCATGCTGGACGTGCCCCTGCTGATTGGTGGCCAGTCGCGCCCCGCCGGCGACGGTCGAACCTTCGAACGCCGCAACCCGGTGACCGGCGCTGTGGTTTCGCGCGTGGCCGCCGCGACCCTGGAAGATGCCGATGCCGCCGTGGCGGCGGCCCAGGCTGCATTCCCCACCTGGGCGGCCCTGGCCCCCAATGAGCGGCGCAGCCGCCTGCTCAAGGCCGCCGAGCAATTGCAGGCGCGCAGTGGCGAATTCATTGCCGCCGCCGGCGAGACCGGGGCCATGGCCAACTGGTACGGCTTCAACGTGCGCCTGGCGGCCAACATGCTGCGTGAAGCGGCGTCGATGACCACCCAGATCAATGGCGAAGTCATCCCCTCGGATGTCCCCGGCAGTTTCGCCATGGCCCTGCGCCAACCCTGCGGCGTGGTGCTAGGCATCGCACCATGGAACGCCCCGGTGATTCTCGCCACCCGGGCCATCGCCATGCCTCTGGCCTGCGGCAACACCGTGGTGCTCAAGGCTTCCGAACTGAGCCCGGCGGTGCACCGCCTGATCGGCCAGGTGCTGCAGGATGCGGGCCTGGGCGATGGCGTGGTCAACGTTATCAGCAATGCCCCGGCGGATGCCGCAGCCATTGTCGAGCGCCTGATCGCCAACCCGGCGGTGCGGCGGGTCAACTTCACTGGCTCGACCCATGTCGGGCGGATTGTCGGCGAGCTTTCGGCGCGCCACCTCAAGCCGGCCCTGCTGGAACTGGGAGGCAAGGCGCCGCTGCTGGTGCTGGATGACGCCGACCTGGACGCGGCCGTTGAGGCCGCCGCCTTTGGCGCCTACTTCAATCAGGGGCAGATCTGCATGTCCACCGAGCGCCTGATCGTCGATGCCAAGGTCGCCGATGCCTTTGTCGCCAAGCTGGCGGCCAAGGTCGAGACCCTGCGGGCCGGCGACCCGGCGGCCGAAGATTCGGTGCTCGGCTCCCTGGTGGATGCCAGTGCCGGCACACGGATCAAGGCCCTGATCGACGATGCCCTGGGCAAGGGCGCGCGGCTGGTGGTCGGCGGGCAACTGGACGGCAGCATCCTGCAGCCGACCCTGCTCGACGGCGTCACCGAGCAGATGCGCCTGTACCGCGAGGAGTCCTTCGGCCCAGTGGCGGTGTTGCTGCGCGGCAGCGGTGATGAAGAGCTGTTGCGCCTGGCCAACGACTCCGAATTCGGCCTGTCGGCGGCGATTTTCAGCCGCGATACCGGGCGCGCCCTGGCCCTGGCGCAGCGGGTTGAGTCGGGCATCTGCCATATCAACGGCCCCACCGTGCACGACGAAGCGCAAATGCCGTTTGGCGGCGTCAAGTCCAGCGGCTACGGCAGCTTTGGCGGCAAGGCCTCGATCGAGCACTTCACCCAATTGCGCTGGGTCACCTTGCAGAACGGCCCACGGCACTACCCGATCTGATCCGTCGCCACGGGCCGCGGCGCGATTGCGCCCGCCGCCCGTGTGCAGGCCAGGCATAACAATAACAAGGCCGCAGCCACCGGCTGCCATGCTTGCCAGCTGTCGCCCTGCGTGCGCGGCGCAGGCGTGCCTTGATGGAGGACATGTACGTGAGTTCCGAATTCAGAGCGCCATCCCCACCCGCGGCCAACCCGCCGCGTTACCGCCAGGTGTCCATTGGCCGGCCGGCGGTTGCGGTCAGTGAAGAGCAGGGCGTGCTGCATATGCGCTCCCTGGAACCCCTGGCCCCGTTGCCGGATCGGTTGCTCGATCGCCTGGTGCACTGGGCCCGGGTACGCCCCGAGCAGACCTTTATTGCCGCGCGCGAGGCGGGCGGCGACTGGCGCCGGGTCAGCTATGCGCAGATGCTCGACAGTGTGCGGGCCATCGCCCAGGGCCTGCTGAGTTACGGGCTGTCGGCCGACAAGCCGCTGGCGCTGCTCTCGGGTAATGACATCGAACACCTGCAACTGGCCCTGGGCGCGATGTACGCCGGGATTCCCTATTGCCCGGTGTCGCCGGCCTATTCGCTGCTGTCCCAGGACTTTGCCAAACTGCGCCACGTCTGCGACCTGTTGCAGCCGGGGCTGGTGTTTGTCAGCGATGCCGGCGCTTACCAGCGCGCCATCGACGCCGTGCTGCCGCCCGAGACGCCGCTGATCAGCGTGCGTGGCCAGGTGCCGGGGCGGCGTCAGGCGAGCTTCGCCAGCCTGCTTGCAGAGCCCGGTGGCGCCGAGGCCGATGCGGCCTTTGCCGCCACCGGCCCGGACAGCATCGCCAAGTTTCTCTTCACCTCGGGCTCGACCAAATTGCCCAAGGCGGTGATCACCACGCAACGCATGCTCTGCGCCAATCAGCAGATGCTGTTGCAGACCTTCCCGGTGTTCGGTGAAGAGCCGCCGGTGCTGGTGGACTGGCTGCCGTGGAACCACACCTTCGGTGGCAGCCATAACGTCGGCATCGTGCTCTACAACGGCGGCAGTTTTTACCTGGACGACGGCAAACCCACGGCCCAGGGCTTCGCCGAAACCTTGCGCAACCTCAAGGAAGTCTCGCCCACCGCCTACCTGACCGTGCCCAAGGGCTGGGAAGAACTGGTCAACGCCCTTGAACAGGATGGGGAGTTGCGTGAGTGTTTTTTCAAGCGCATGAGCCTGTTCTTCTTCGCCGCCGCCGGGCTCTCGCAAAGTGTCTGGGACCGCCTCGACCGGGTCGCCGAGCAGCACTGCGGCGAACGCATCCGGATGATGGCCGGGCTGGGCATGACCGAGGCTTCGCCGTCCTGCACCTTTACCACCGGGCCCTTGTCCATGGCCGGCTACATCGGCCTGCCGGCGCCGGGGTGCGAAGTGCGCCTGGTGCCGGTGGACGGCAAGCTCGAAGGGCGTTTTCGCGGACCGCACATCATGCCCGGCTACTGGCGCGCAGCGCAGCAGACCGCCGAGGTGTTCGACGCCCAGGGCTACTACTGCTCGGGGGATGCGCTCAAGCTCGCCGACGCTCATGACCCGCAACTGGGGCTGATGTTCGACGGGCGCATCGCCGAGGATTTCAAGTTGTCGTCCGGGGTGTTTGTCAGCGTCGGCCCACTGCGCAACCGCGCGGTGCTTGAAGGCTCGCCCTATGTCCAGGACCTGGTGGTGGCAGCGCCGGACCGCGAATGCCTGGGGGCTTTGGTGTTCCCACGGCTGTATGAATGCCGCCGGCTGGCCGGGCTGGCCGCCGATGCCAGCGACGCCCAGGTGCTGGCCAGCGCGCCGGTGCGTCAGTGGTTCGGCGACTGGTTGCAGCGCCTGAACCGTGAGGCTAGCGGCAATGCCAGCCGCCTGGAGTGGATCGCCCTGCAGGTGGAGCCGGCGTCCATCGACCGTGGGGAAATCACCGACAAGGGTTCGATCAATCAGCGCGCGGTGTTGCAGTGGCGCGCTGAGCAGGTCGAGGCCCTGTATCGCGGCCTGGAGCCGTCGATTCTGCGCGCCGGGCCCAAGCCATGAGTGGCAACGGGCAGTACGCCGGGTTTGCCGATGTGGCGATCTACGACGCGCTGCGCACGCCCTGGGTCGACCTCGGTGGCGACCTGGCAGAGATCTCGCCGATCGACCTGGGGATCAAGGTCGGGCGCGAGGTTCTGGCTCGCGCCGGCATCGATCCGCGGGCGGTGGACAGCGTGCTGGCCGGGTCCATGGCCCAGGCCAGTTTCGACGCCTACCTGCTGCCCCGGCATATCGGCCTCTACAGCGGCGTCGGGCAGGCGGTGCCGGCCCTCGGCGTGCAGCGCATCTGTGCCACCGGTTTCGAGCTGCTGCGCCAGGCGGCCGAGCAGCTGCGGGACGAGGTGCAACTGGCGTTGTGCGTGGCCAGTGAATCGATGTCGCGCAACCCGATTGCCGCCTACACCCATCGCGGCGGTTTCCGCCTGGGGGCGGCGGTGCAGTTCAAGGACTTTTTATGGGAAGCGCTGTACGACCCGGCGCCGGGGCTGGACATGATTGCCACCGCCGACAACCTGGCGCGGCGCTATGGCCTGCCCCGTGAAACCGTGGATGCCTACGCCTGCACCAGCCACCAGCGAGCCCTGGCGGCCCAGCAGGCGGGCTGGTTCGAGCCGGAAATCGTCGCCGTGCGCAACCAGACCTTCGAGCTCGACGGCTATCAGCCGCGCAGCATTCGGCTGCCGCGGGGTGTCGACTCGGTCAGTCAGGACAGCCATCCGCGCCCCAGCGAACAGGCGGCCCTGGCCCGGCTGCGGGCCATCCACGAGGGTGGGGTGCAGACCGCCGGCAACAGTTGCGCAGTGGTCGATGGCGCGGCAGCGGCCCTGGTCGGGCGGGCGTCGGCGTGCAGTACTACGCCCCTGGCGCTGTTGCTGGCCAGTGCGGTGGTTGGGGTGGCGCCGGAGTTCATGGGCATCGGCCCGGCCCCGGCGATTCACCTGCTGCTACAGCGCAGCGGCCTGAGCCTCGAGCAGATCGGCCGCATTGAAATCAACGAGGCCCAGGCGGCCCAGGTGCTGGCCGTGGCCCGGGAGCTGGAGCTGGACGGCGAGCGCCTCAATGTCCAGGGCGGCTCCCTGGCCCTGGGCCATCCCCTGGCCGCCAGCGGCCTGCGCCTGGTGCTGACCCTGGCCCGGCAACTGCGCGAGCACAACCTGCGCTACGGGATCGCCGCCGCCTGCGTCGGGGGCGGCCAGGGCATGGCGCTGCTGATCGAAAACCCGGCCTGGCGCGCCTGAGGCCGACCGGCCCGCCGACCCTGGCGGGCCACTCTTTTTCTACCCGATGAGGTGTCCCCATGTGGAGCTACCAGGCGCCCCTGCGCGATATGCAATTTGTCCTTGAGCACTGGCTGGAGGCGCCCGAGGCGTGGCGCCACAGCCCGGCGTTCGAAGCGCTGGACCTGCCGCTGGCGGTGCAGGTGCTGGAACAGGCCGCGCGTTTCAGTCAGGGCGTGCTGGCCCCGCTGAACGCCAGCGGCGATCGCCAGGGCTGCCAGTGGGCGGACGGGCAGGTCAGCACCCCGGACGGTTTTGCCGAGGCCTATCGGGCCTATGTCGAGGGTGGCTGGCCGGCCCTGGCCTGCGCCGAAGCCCTGGGTGGCCAGGGCCTGCCGCAGCTGCTGGACGCCGCGCTGCAAGAGATGCTCTACGCCAGCAACCATGCCTGGGCCATGTACACCGGCATCGCCCACGGCGCCTACCTGTGTCTCAAGACCCACGGCGAGCCCTGGCTGCAGGAGCGTTACCTGCCGGGGATCATCAGCGGCGAGAGCCTGCCCACCATGTGCCTGACCGAGCCCCAGGCCGGCAGTGATGTCGGCCTGTTGCGCTGTCGTGCCGAACCCCAGGCCGACGGCAGTTATCGCCTGAACGGCAGCAAGTTGTTTATCTCCGGCGGCGAGCACGACCTCACCGACAACATCCTGCACCTGGTGCTGGCCCGACTGCCGGGCGCACCCGAGGGCAGCCGGGGCATATCGCTGTTCCTGGTGCCCAAATACCTGGAACAGGGCGAGCGCAGCAGCGAGGGCAGAGGCGAGGGCAGCAGCGAGCGCAACGGCGTGTGCTGCGACGGTATCGAACACAAGATGGGGATCAAGGGCAGCGCCACCTGTTCCCTGGTGTTCGAGGCGGCTCAAGGGTGGCTGGTGGGGGAGGCTAATCGCGGCCTGGCGGCGATGTTCGTGATGATGAATTCGGCGCGGCTGCACGTGGGCCTGCAAGGCCTGGGGCATGTCGAAGCGGCCTGGCAGAACGCTCGCGACTACGCCGGCGAACGCCAGCAGATGCGGGCGCCGCTGCGGCCCGCCGGCGTTGCCGCCCAGGCCGCCGACCCGATCCGCTATCACCCGGCCATGCGCCGCGTCCTGCTGGAATTGCGCGCCACCAGCGAAGGCCTGCGCGCCATCGGCTACTGGGCCGCGCACCTGCTGGACCAGGCCGAGCAGCACCCCGATCCCCTGGCCCGGCAGCAGGCCGAACAGCTGGCGCAACTGCTGACGCCGATCATCAAGGCCTACTTCACCGAGCAGGGCTTTCGCCAGGCCAGCAACGCCTTGCAGGTCTTCGGCGGCTACGGCTATGTCACCGAGTTCGCCATCGAGCAGACCCTGCGCGACAGCCGCATCGCCATGATCTACGAAGGCAGCAACGAGATTCAGGCCAACGACCTGCTGCTGCGCAAGGTGCTGGGGGATCGGGGGCAGGCGTTCGACCTGTTGCTGGCGCAACTGCATGCCGAAGCCGGGCGGGGCGCCACTGTGGCCGAGTGCGCTGGCTTTGCCGGACAGTTGGCCAGCCTGGGTCAGGCGCTTGAAGGGTTGGTGGACGAGGTGTGTGAGTGGGCGTTGGAGGATGTCGAATATCCGTATCGCGCAGCTGGGGATTTTCTTCAGCTGTGCGGCTTGAGTTTGTTGGCATTGGCCTGGGCTCGGGCAGCGCGGGTCTCGCGGGGTTTGCCTGAAAGCGATCCGTTGCGCGTGGCTAAGCTGGAGACGGCTGGGTTCTTTTTCAGCTACCTCTTGCCCCAGGCGGAGCAGCGGATAACGGCTGTGCGTGGGGCGCGGGCGGCGTTGGCGTTTATCTGAGGCTATTGGATCCATTGGGCGCCACTTTTACTGTGGTGAGGGAGCTTGCTCCCGCTGGGTCGCGTAGCGGCCCTAAAACCTGCGCCTTGTGTTTATGGGTGTACATATCCATTGCTGCGGTTGTGGCTGCTATGAGTTCCGCCCTTACGGCGGGTCACTTTCGAAAAGCGCGAAAGTAACCAAAGCGCTCTTGCCCCACCACTCGGTGCCTCGCTTAGGCTCGGCATGCCCGAACGAAGGCATTGATCCGTGGGCCGCCGCGATGGGCCATCCCTGGCCCAGCGCGGCTAACCCGGCGTCCTGCCGGGTTACCCACGGCTCACTGCCTGCGTTCGGCCAGCGTGGTTTAACGGGGCACCCAGATCAAAAGCAAGAGCGAGGCGGCCCTCCGGCCGGCCTGGTTTCCTGGAGCCGCTGCCGTGGTGCGTAACCCTGTGGTGAGGGAGCTTGCTCCCGCTCGGCCGCGCAGCGGCCGCAAAACCTGGGTCCGCGATCTATCTGTAGGAATGAGGTTTTGGCCATTGGGGCGGCTACGCCACCCAGCGCGAGCAAGCTCGCTCGCCACAAAAGCGCTCGGCATATCGAGATTCATCGCCAGGCATAAACCCCCTGTGGTGAGGGAGCTTGCTCCCGCTCGGCCGCGCAGCGGCCGCAAATCCAGAGCCCGCGATCGATCGGTAGAAATGAAGTTGCAGCCATTGGGGCGGCTGCGCCACCCAGCGGGAGCAAGCTCCCTAGCCACAAACGCCCGCGGCATATCGGGATTCATCGCCAGGCATAGACTCCCTGGCCACTGGGGTGCTCAGCAGCCATGGCCGATAATCGCCCGTTAATGCAGGTGCGCTCGTAAATCCATAACTGATTGATTTATATATAAATTAAGTTTTTTTGTGGCTGATTCAAGTGCCTGTGACCGGCCTTTCCATTCAACCCAACTCTTGTTAATGGATCCATTAACGGTTTTATTAGCGGCCTGGCGATGGCAGGAGCCCTCCTGACCGTCCGCGATAAAAACTACAAAAAGGGTTTCGTCATGAATGGCTTATCAATGGCGCGCAACGGCCTGGGTTGCGTGCGCCTGTTGTCTGTGTGCAAACGTCTGCCTGTTATTTCGCCTCGGGTCGCGGCCGGTCTGGAGGTGCGTCCATGAGCCTCGATCTGAAACAGCGGGTCGATAACGGCCCCATGAGCCGCTTCCAATGCCTGGCCATCGGCATCTGCATTGTGCTGAACATGATCGACGGCTTCGATGTGCTGGTGATGGCCTTTACCGCGGCCTCGGTCTCGGCCGAGTGGGGGCTCAATGGCGCGCAAATCGGCTTTCTGTTGAGTGCCGGGCTGTTTGGCATGGCCGCCGGTTCGTTGTTTATCGCGCCCTGGGCCGACCGCTTTGGGCGGCGCCCGCTGATTCTGTTCTGCCTGGCGCTGTCGGGGCTGGGCATGCTGCTTTCGGCCTTGAGCCAGACCCCGTTGCAACTGGCACTGCTGCGCGGCCTCACGGGGCTCGGCATCGGCGGCATCCTGGCCAGCAGCAACGTGATTGCCAGTGAGTACTCAAGCAAGCGCTGGCGCGGGTTGTCGGTGAGCCTGCAGTCCACCGGTTACGCCCTGGGCGCGACCCTGGGCGGGCTGCTGGCGGTGTGGTTGCTGACCCATTTCGGCTGGCGTTCGGTGTTCCTGTTTGGCGGCGCGGTGACCTGGCTGGTGATCCCGTTGGTGCTGCTGTGGCTGCCCGAATCCCTGGACTTCCTGCTGGCGCGGCGCCCGGCCAATGCCCTGGCACGCATCAACCGTCTGGCCCAGCGCCTGGACCAGGCGCCGCTGAGCCAACTGCCGGCGCCGGTGCTCAAGGAGGCCGGGGCCCGCAGCGGTTTCGGCCAGTTGCTGGCCCCGGCCATGCGCCGCACCACCTTGCTGATCTGGCTGCTGTTTTTCCTGGTGATGTTCGGTTTCTACTTCGTCATGAGCTGGACCCCGAAACTGCTGGTGGCTGCCGGGCTCTCGGCGCAACAGGGGATCACTGGCGGGGTGCTGCTCAGCGTCGGCGGGATCTTCGGTGCGGCGCTGATCGGCGGCCTGGCCTCGCGCTGGCCCCTGACCCGGGTGCTGTCGCTGTTTATGCTGATCACCGCCGGGTTGCTGGTGCTGTTTGTCGGCAGCGGCTCGTCGATCGCCGCGGCCCTGGGCCTGGGGTTGTTGATTGGGCTGTTTTCCAATGGCTGCGTAGCCGGGCTCTACGCGCTGTCGCCGGTGGTGTATGACGCCTCGGTGCGCGCCACGGGGGTGGGTTGGGGCATTGGCATTGGGCGCATTGGCGCGATCCTGTCGCCGACCGTGGCCGGCTTCCTGCTCGATGGCGGCTGGCAGCCGCTGCACCTGTACGGGGTGTTCGCCAGCGTGTTTGTTCTGGCTGCCGGGTGCCTGTTGCTGCTCAAGCCCGGGGCGCAACCCAGCCCCGCGCCAGTCGCTGCCTAGGCCTGGCCGCTGATGATCGCCTCGGCGATGGTCGCGCAGAACCAGCGCAGGGCGGCCGAGCTGTCGCTGTTGGTGTGCCAGTGCAGCGAGACATCGAACTCGGCCACCTGGAACGGCAATTCAAGCATCTGCAGGCCGCCCTCGTGAATGAACAGGCGGGCGATCTGCGCCGGAAGCACGGCCAGCAGGTCGGTGCCGGGGATGATCTTGGGCAGCACTGAAAAGTGCGGCACATGCAGGCTGATCCGGCGCTCCACGTTCATGTTTTTCAGCACGTCTTCAACACTGCCGTGACCGGTGGTGCGGGTCACGGTGACGTGCCGTTCGCCAAGGAACTGCTCCAGGCTCAAGTGCCGGCCGATGCGCGGGTGGCTGGCGCTGAGCAGGCAGGCGTAGCGTTCGTGCATCAGCACCTGGCTGCGTGTGCCGGGCACCGGGTGGCGGCAGATGGCGGCGTCGATCTTGCCGCTGGCCAGCCACTCGCCGACCTGGTCCACCTGCAATGGCAGCACCTCGACTTCGGCCAGGGGCGCGTCCCGGTTCAGGCGCGCCAGGATCAAGGGCAGAAAGCCCATTTCGCCGAGGTCGGAGAGGGCGATGCGAAAGCGCCGTTCGGTGCTGGCCGGGTCGAACTGGCGGGTGCTTTGCACCGCGCTTTCGATGCGGGTCAGGCAGTCCCGCAGATTGGGGTACAGCTGTTCGGCGACAAAGGTCGGCTGGATGCCGTCGCGGGTGCGGCTGAACAGTTTGTCGTCGAGCAGTTCGCGCAGGCGGGCCAGGCCGTAGCTGACCGAGGGTTGGGTGACGAACAGGCGCTCGGCGGCCAGGGTCACGCTGCGGGCTTCGTAGAGGGTGACGAAGGTGCGGATCAGGTTCAGGTCGATGTGGCTCATGGTGCCTCGGACTGTCGATCTTGATATAGACCGTTCTTATTTTAGATAGAGATAGTATCGATTTGATCAATTGCGTGGCGGCTGCAAGAGTAACTCAAAATCTAAAAACCAGCGGCAAGGGTCCCTATGAAAACCGTTCACTCTGCGTCCTACGACATTCTTCGCGAGCAAGGCCTGACCACCATTTTCGGCAATCCCGGTTCCAATGAACTGCCGTTCCTCAAGGGCTTCCCCGAGGACTTTCGCTACATCCTCGGCCTGCACGAAGGCGCGGTGGTGGGCATGGCCGACGGCTTTGCTCTGGCCACCGGCCAGCCCACCTTCGTCAACCTGCATGCCGCCGCCGGCACCGGCAACGGCATGGGCGCGCTGACCAACGCCTGGTACTCCCACAGCCCGCTGGTGATCACTGCCGGCCAGCAGGTGCGCTCGATGATTGGCGTCGAGGCGATGCTGGCCAATGTCGATGCCGCGCAGTTGCCCAAACCCCTGGTCAAGTGGAGCCACGAACCGGCCTCGGCCCAGGACGTGCCGCGCACCCTGAGCCAGGCGATCCACATGGCCAGCCTGGCGCCACGGGGGCCGGTGTATGTGTCGATTCCCTATGACGATTGGGCCTGTGAAGCCCCGGCCGGGGTCGAGCACCTGGCGCGGCGCCAGGTGCTCAGCGCCGGCTTGCCGTCGCCGGCGCAGTTGCAGCAACTGGGCGAGCGCCTGTCGACGGCGCGCAACCCGGTGCTGGTGCTGGGGCCGGATGTCGATGGCAGCCGCAGCAACGGTCTGGCGGTGCAGCTCGCGGAAAAGCTGCGGATGCCGGCCTGGGTTGCGCCCTCGGCTTCCCGTTGCCCGTTCCCGACCCGCCACCCCTGTTTCCGTGGGGTGTTGCCGGCAGCGATCGCCGGCATCAGCCGCAGCCTGGCTGAGCATGATCTGATCCTGGTGGTGGGGGCCCCGGTGTTCCGTTATCACCAGTTCGCTCCCGGCGCCTACCTGCCGGCCGGTGCCGAGCTGGTGCACATCACCTGCGACCCCGGCGAAGCGGCGCGGGCGCCCATGGGCGACGCCCTGGTGGCGGACATCGCCCTGACCCTCGAAGCCCTGGTGGGCGTGGTTCGCCAGAGCGAGCGGCCGCTGCCCGAGGCCTTGCCGCGGCCGGCGACGATCGTCGAGGAGGGCGGCCTGCTGCGCCCGGAAACCGTGTTCGACCTGATCGACCAACTGGCGCCCAAGGACACGATCTACGTCAAGGAGTCCACCTCCACCGTCGGTGCCTTCTGGCAGCGGGTCGAGATGCGCGAGCCCGGCAGTTACTTCTTCCCGGCCGCCGGTGGCCTGGGCTTCGGCCTGCCTGCCGCGGTCGGCGTGCAACTGGCGACGCCCGAGCGGCGGGTGGTGGCGATCATCGGCGACGGCTCGGCCAACTACGGCATCACCGCGTTGTGGACCGCTGCGCAGTACGGGATTCCGGTGGTGTTCATCATCCTCAAGAACGGCACCTACGGCGCCTTGCGCTGGTTCGCCGACGTGCTGGGGGTCAGCGACGCCCCGGGGCTGGATGTACCGGGTCTGGATTTCTGCGCCATCGGCCGGGGCTACGGCGTGCATTCGCTGCAGGCCAACACCGCCGGGGAGTTTGCCGCAGCCTTCAGCGAAGCCCTGGCGGGCCAGCGCCCGGTGTTGATCGAGGTGCCGACGCTGACCATCGAACCCTGAGGCAAGACCCCGCGCCGGGTTCGTTCCCGGCGTTGCCAGCCGCGCTCGGCGCGGCACTACAACAACAATAAAAAAGAGGTGGTTATGAACAAGACTGAGGTCATTGACGTGACGACGAGCGTGCCGCGGTCGCCGCGTGCCGGTTCGGGCAATGCCGATATCGGGTCCCTGCTCGATGAGGGCCCCTTTACCCGGATGCAAAAGCTGGTGGTGCTGCTGGCGGCGCTGTCCATCGTGCTGGATGGTTTCGACGGTCAACTGATCGGGTTCGCGATCCCGATGATGATCAAGGAGTGGGGCGTTACCCGCGAGGCATTTGCCCCGGTGGTGGCGGCCGGGCTGATCGGCATGGGCATCGGCAGCGCCTGCGCCGGTCTGTTCGCTGACCGTTTCGGGCGGCGCATGGCGGTGATCATGAGTGTGTTCGTGTTCGGCGCCGCGACCTGCGCCATCGGCCTGGCGCCGGATGCGCTGACGGTGGCGATCCTGCGCTTTGTCGCCGGCCTGGGGATCGGTGGCGCGCTGCCCAGCGCGACCACCGTGACCGCTGAATTTACCCCGGCACGCCGGCGCACGCTGGCGGTGACCGCGACCATTGTCTGCGTGCCCCTGGGCGGGATGCTGGCAGGGTTTTTCGCCTCCCATGTGTTGCCGGTCTATGGCTGGCGCACGCTGTTTTTCGTCGGCGGCAGCTTGCCCATCGTGCTTGGGTTTGTGCTGCTGGCGGCGCTGCCGGAGTCGCCACGCTTCCTGGCACGGCGGCCACAGCGCTGGGGCGAGTTGAACACCCTGCTGGGCCGCATGGGGCGGCCGATGGCCGAGGGCGTGCGCTACACCGATGCCCTGGAGCAGGCCAGCGAAAAACGCGACGGCTTCCGCGCCTTGTTTGCCCTCGGTTACGGGCGGGACACGGTGTTGGTCTGGGTGGCGTTCTTCATGTGCCTGACCGCGGTCTACAGCGCCTTCAGTTGGTTGCCGACCATGCTGATGGCCGAAGGCTTGCCGACCTCGGTCGCCGGTTCGGGCCTGACCGCCTACAACCTGGGCGGGGTGATCGGGGCCCTGGTGTGTGCCGTGGCGATGACCCGCTGGGGCTCGTTCTGGCCGCTGGTGATTTGCTGCGCGGGCGGCGCGGTCAGTGCCTTCGCCATGCAATGGGTGGACATCAATCAGAACACCAGCCTGCTGATCTTCGGCTTCGGTGTGCATGGCCTGTTCGTGAACGCCGTGCAGTCGACCCTGTATGCGCTCTGCGCCTTTATCTATCCCACCAACGTGCGTGCCACCGGCACCGCATCGGCCCTGGCCTTTGGGCGCATGGGGGCGATCCTCAGTGCGTTTGCCGGCGCGACCATCATCACCCAGGGCGGCGCCGGGGGTTACCTGACGCTGCTGGGCTCGGTGATGGTGATGGCGCTGATCGCCCTGTTGCTGGTGCGCCGGCATATTCCCCGGCGAGTGCCGGGCCGGCCATGAGCACTCATTCTGAAACGGAGGTTCGATGAATATTTCCATTCTCGGGGCAGGGGCCATGGGCTCCCTGTTCGGCGGCCTGCTGGCGCAGAGCGGGCAGCAGGTCACCCTGCTGGACATCAACGACGCGCACCTGCACGCCATCCGCCGCGAGGGTTTGCGCCTGGAGACCGACAACGGCGACCGGCGCGTCAGCGGCCTGGTCGCCTGCCGCCCGGAGCAGGCGTCGGGCCAGCCCGATCTGTTGCTGGTGTTTACCAAGAGCCAGCACACCGACAGCGCGCTGCGCGGCATCGCCGGGCATATCGGCGCCCAGACCCGGGTGCTGACCGTGCAGAACGGCCTGGGCAACGCCGAGGCCCTGTGCCGCCACGTCGCCCCGGAGCAGGTGCTGATCGGCATGACCAACTGGCCGGCGGACACGGTCGGCCCGGGCCACGTGCGCTCCCATGGCCAGGGCATGGTCCGGGTGTGGTCGGCGGACGGCGTCGAACGCCCGGCCAATGCCGAGGTGGCGGCGGTGCTCGACGGCGCGGGCTTGAACTGCGCGCCGGACCCCGAGGTGTGGACCTCGATCTGGGAGAAGGTCGCCTTCAATGCGGCCTTGAACAGCCTGTGCGCAGTGACCGGCTGCACCGTGGGCCAGTTGGATGGTGCCTCTGAAGGTGTCGAACTGGCGCGCGCGATCGTGCTGGAGGTGCTGGCGGTTGCGCAGTCGGCGGGGGTCGCGACTGATACCCAGCGTTGCCTGGACAGCGTGGCCTACGCCATCGCCCATCACCGCACGCACCAGCCGTCGATGTTGCAAGACGTGCTGGCCGGGCGCTCGACCGAGATCGGCGCGATCAACGGCGAGGTGCTGGCCCGGGCGCGTCAGGCCGGCGTCGCCGTGCCCCATACCGCCACCCTGCTGGGGCTGGTGCGGCTGATCGAGGCGCGAGCCTCGGGCGCCGTGCACGAATGACCGCCGCAGCGAATTTACCCATTCTGTTTCCAGGAGACGTGACATGAGCAATTCCCTAGCCGTATACGCTGATCTGCACCTGCAACCCATCGCCGCCCAATGGCGCGCTGGCGCCGGGGGTAAAACCCTGGCGGTGAGCAACCCGTACGACGCTTCGCTGTTGCTGGAGATTCCCCAGGCCAACCGCGCCGACCTCGACGCCGCCTACCGCAAGGCTGCCGAAGTCCAGCCGCAGTGGGCAGCGCTCGGGCCGTCGGCACGGGCGGCGGTGCTGCATCAGGTGGTGGCGGTGTTCGACCGGCGCCGCGAGGAAATCATCGACTGGATCATTCGCGAGTCCGGCAGCACCCGGCTCAAGGCCCAGTTGGAATGGGGCGCGGCGCGGGCGATTGCCCTGGAGTCGGCGTCGTTTCCGGCGCGGGTCCACGGGCGCATCGTCGAGTCCGATGTGCCGGGCAAGGAAAGCCGGGTCTACCGCAGCGCCCTGGGGGTGGTGGGGGTCATCAGCCCGTGGAACTTCCCGCTGCACCTGACCCAGCGCTCCATCGCCCCGGCCCTGGCCCTGGGCAACGCGGTGGTGGTCAAGCCGGCCAGCGACACTCCGGTGTGTGGCGGCCTGTTGCTGGCGCGGATATTCGAAGAGGCCGGATTGCCGGCCGGGGTGCTGAGCGTGGTGGTGGGGGCCGGTAGCGAGATTGGCGATGCCTTTGTCGAGCACCCGGTGCCGTCGTTGATCACCTTTACCGGGTCGACTCCGGTGGGGCGCGGTATCGGCCGCATCGCCAGCGGCGGCGAGCACCTCAAGCACGTGGCCCTGGAACTGGGCGGCAACAGCCCGTTCGTGGTCCTGGCCGACGCTGACCTGGAGCACGCGGTGAATGCGGCGGTGTTTGGCAAGTTCCTGCACCAGGGGCAGATCTGCATGGCGGTCAACCGCATCATCATCGACGACAGCCTGTACCCGGCGTTTGCCGAGCGTTTCGTGGAGCGGGTCAAGGGGCTCAAGGTCGGTGATCCGAATCTGCAGGACACGGTGATCGGCCCGGTGATCAACCCCCGTCAGTTGCAGGGCCTGCAGGAAAAAATCCGCCTGGCCCGGGCCGAGGGCGCCGAGCCGCTGTACGAGGGCGGCGGCCAGGGCAACCTGCTGGCGCCCCATGTATATGGCGAGGTCACGCAGGACATGGACCTGGCGCGCAACGAAATCTTCGGCCCGCTGGTGGGGCTGCTGCGCGCGCGGGATGAAGCCCATGCCCTGGAGTTGGCCAATGCCAGTGAGTTCGGGCTGTCCAGCGCGGTGTTCAGCGCCAGCCTGGAGCGTGCGGTGGGCTTTGCCCGGCAGATCCGCGCGGGCATGACCCATATCAACGACATCCCGGTGAACGATGAGGCCAACGCGCCCTTCGGCGGGGAAAAGAACTCGGGCCTGGGGCGCTTCAACGGCGACTGGGCCATCGACGAGTTCACCCGCGATCACTGGATCAGCGTGCAACACCAGCCGCGTCAGTATCCCTTTTGATGCGTTAGCCCACTGATTCAAGCCCGGTCCAGCCGGGCCTTTTTGCAGCCCTGTCGGGCGGGCCTTCGGCGGCCTGCCGGGGAGCGGCTGCGCCCATGAAAAACGGAGAACAATAAGAATGAGCACCCCATTGACCTTCACCCGTTCGCTGTTGGCGGCGGCCATGACCTCGGGCCTGTGCCTGCCGGTACTGGCAGCCGAAGACGGTGGTTTTTTCGAAGACGCCAAGACTGAACTGCTGCTGCGCAATTACTACTTCAATCGTGATTTTCGTGACTCGGGTGCACCCAAGAGCCAGGTCGAGGAGTGGGCCCAGGGTTTCATTCTCAAGTTCAGTTCCGGCTACACCCCGGGCACCGTGGGTTTTGGCCTGGACGCCATCGGCATGTTCGGCGTCAAGCTCGACAGCAGCCGCGCGGTCAGCGGTTCCGAGCTGTTGCCGGTGCATGATGATGGCAAGGCGGCGGACAACTTCGGGCGCGCCGGGGTGGCGGCGAAGATGCGCATCTCGGCCACGGAGTTGAAGGTCGGCGAATTGCTGCCGGACATCCCGCTGCTGCGCTACGACGACGGCCGCCTGCTGCCGCAGACCTTTCGCGGGGCCATGCTCGACTCGCGGGAGATCAGCGGCCTGGGCTTGCAGGCCGGGCAATACAAGGCGGTCAGCCTGCGCAACTCGTCGGACATGCAGGACCTCTCGGCCTGGGCTGCGCCGGGGGTGACCTCGGATGCCTTCAACTATGTCGGCGCCGAGTATCGCTTCAATCAGCAGCGCACCCTGATCGGCGCCTGGCATTCGCAGTTGGAAGACATCTACCAGCAAAGCTATTTCAACCTCTTGCACAAGCAGCCGGTGGGGGAGTGGGTGCTGGGGGCGAACCTGGGGTATTTCATCGACAAGGACGACGGCCGCGCGCGCATCGGCGAGGTGCAGAGCCGGACCGCCTATGCCTTGTTCTCGGCCAATACCGGTGGCCACACCCTGTACCTGGGCCTGCAGAAAGTCAGTGGCGACAGCCCCTGGATGTCGGTCTATGGCAGCAGTGGCCGGACCCTGGGCAACGATATGTTCAACGGCAACTTCAGCAACGCCGACGAGCGTTCGTGGCAGGCGCGCTACGACTACAACTTCGCCGCCGTGGGCGTGCCCGGGTTGCTGGCGATGGTGCGTTATGGCCATGGCGAGAATGCCACGACCAAGGTCGGCAGCAACGGCAAGGAATGGGAGCGCGACACCGAAGTCGGCTACACCTTCCAGAGCGGCAGCCTGAAAAGCCTCAGCCTGCGCCTGAACAACGCCACCAACCGCCGCAGCTTCAACAGCGATTTCGACCAGACCCGATTGATCGTCAGCTACCCGTTGTCCTTCTAATTCTGTAGCCGCTACCGCCAGGCTCGGGCCTGGCGGTAGCGGCTGCAGGACACCGGGTGATCGCTTGCTGCCGCCGGCGCGAGGCTTGCGCTACTATGGCGGCCCGTCTTTTGTGGAAGTGCCTGGATGAGTAAGCCCGGTCAAATGGTGCTGGTTGCGCTGCGCAAGATGATCGCCTCGGGCGAGTTGGCTGCGGGTGAGCGGTTGATGGAGATTCCCACCGCCGAGCTGTTCGGCGTATCACGGATGCCGGTGCGCATGGCGTTTCGCACCCTGGAGCAGGAAGGCCTGCTGGTGCGTTTTGGCGGGCGTGGGTTCCAGGTGCGTTCGGTGAGTGCCGACGACATCGCCGGCGCGGTCGAGGTGCGTGGTGTGCTGGAAGGTTTGGCCGCGCGCCAGACTGCCGAGCGCGGCCTGTCTGAGTCTGCGCGGGCGACCTTGGAGTTGTGCCTGGCCCAGGGCGATCAGCTGTTCGACAAAGGCTATGTCACCGAAGACGACCTGGAGGCCTATCACGACCTCAACATGCGCTTTCACCAGGTGATCGTCGAAGGCAGCCACAACCCGGCCATCGCCGATGCCCTGGCGCGCAACGACCATCTGCCGTTCGCTTCGGTAACCGCCCTGGCGGTGGATCGCAATGACCTGGGCCGCGAGTACCGGCGCTTCAATTACGCCCACATGCAGCACCATTCGGTGTTCGATGCGCTGGTCAATCGCCAGGGCGCGCGGGCCGAGGCGATCATGCGCGAGCACGCCAACGCTACCTTGCGCTACGCCGAGGTGTTCGGCGCGGCCACCAGCGACGAGCGGATGAAAGTCATTCTGCGGACGCAGTGACGCTCAGATATCCAGCACCAGCAGCGGGGTTTTCGAGCGTGAGCAGCACGGGGTGAACTGGTCGTTGAGGGCCTGTTCCTCCTCGGTCAGAAACAGATCGCGGTGCTCCGGCACACCTTCCAGCACCCGGGTCAGGCAGGTGCCGCAAATGCCCTGTTCGCAGGACATGGCAATCTCCACCCCATGCGCTTGCAGCACCTGCACCACGCTGCGATCGGCCGGTATTTCATAGACCTGGCCGGTGCTGCCGAGCTTCACCGAAAAACCTCCATCGTTGCTGCTGTCCACGGGCGCCGCTGCAAAATATTCGCGGTGCAGGCACTCTTCGCGCCAACCCTGGGCGCGGGCGCTGTCCAGCACGTATTGCATGAAACCGCCGGGGCCGCAGACGTACAGATGCACATGCTCCGCCGGCCCGGCCAGGACCTTGGCGGCGTCGAGCGCAGTCTGCGGTTGCTCATCGAAATGCAGGAATACCCGCTCGGCAAACGGCGAATCCTTGAGGCGCTGGACGAATGCCGCGCGCTCGCTGGCGCGGGCGCAGTAATGCAGCTCGAAGTCGGCGCCGCTGTGGGCCAGGCGTTCGGCCATGCACAGGATCGGGGTGATGCCGATGCCCCCGGCGAACAGCAGGCTGCGCCTGGCTTCATGGACCAGGGGGAACAGGTTGCGCGGTTCGCTGATGCGCAACCGGCTGCCGACCTGGACCTGGGCATGCAGGCTGGCCGAGCCGCCCCGTGAGGCCGGGTCCTTGAGCACGCCGATCAGGTAGCGATGGCGTTCTTCAGGGTGGTTGCACAGCGAGTACTGGCGCACCAGGCCATCGGGCAGGTGCACGTCGATATGGGCGCCGGCGCTGAAGGCGGGCAGGGGGCTGTTGTCGACACTGGCCAGCTCGTAGCTGCAGATGTCGAGGGCTTCGTTGTTGCGGGATACCACCAGCACGTCAATCATGTTCGGTCCTTGGAGTGTTGCCGCCAGGCAGGGGGGCTCACTTCTGTTTATTCGTCACTGCGGCGCTGCAGGCAGGGGTGCGCGGGCGCGGCGGGCAAGGCTGCGCCCCAGGGCTTACTGGGCGCTGGCGATCAGCTGCGGTTCGGCGCTGCGTTCCTGGGCGATCAGGCGCTCCAGGACTCGGCGCGACTGCACGCCGCCGGCATCGATATTGAGCTTGAGCAGGTTGCGCGTCGGGTGCGCGAGCAGGTTCTGCTGCTGGCGTTCGAGCATCTCCAGGTCTTCGCTGAAGATCTTGCCCTGGCCTTCGCGGATGCTCGCGGTCAGCTCCTGGTCCTGGGGGTTGAAGTTGCGTGCCATGCCCCAGAAGTACCAGATCGAGGTGTCGGACTCGGGGGTGATGAAGTCGACGACGATGCTCGATGCCTTGTATTGCGGATCGGCGTGGTAGCCGCCCTTGCCGGCATGGGCCACGCCGACTTCGATCAGCACGTGGCTGGGCGGGGTGAAGCGGCAGATCTGCCAGCGGTCCACCGGCACGTCGTCGGCCAGGTTGTTGCCCCGCAGCGCCATGCGCCAGAACGGCGGGGCCATGATGTTTTCCATGTGCCGCGCCGTCACCACTTCATCGCCTTCGACCGTGGTCACCGGCGGCGCTTCGTCGATTTCCTTCTGGCCGATGCTGGAGGCGTGGACGTAGGTTTCGTGGGTCAGGTCCATCAGGTTGTCGATCATCAGGCGGTAGTCGCAACCGATGTGAAACAGGCCGCCGCCGTAGGCCCAGTCGTCGCTGACCGCCCATTCCAGGTGGTGGATCAGCGTCGGGTCGGCCTGGGCCTGGTCACCGGGCCAGACCCAGATAAAACCGTAACGCTCGACCGCAGCAAAGGTCTTGTTGCACGGAAAGCCGCGTACCCGCTGCCCGGGCATGGCCACCGTCTTGCCGTCGCAGCCCATCACCAGGCCGTGGTAGCCGCACACCAGGTTGCCGTTTTCGACATACCCCAGCGACAGTGGCGCGCCGCGATGGGGGCAGAAATCTTCGATCGCGCTGATCTGTCCTTCCAGACCGCGATAAAAAACCATTTTTTCACCGCAAATCTGTCGGCCCAGGGGCTTGTCGGTGATTTCATCGGCGGTGCAGGCAACATACCAGGTGTTTTTGGGGTGCATGGGAGGTCTCCAGGCTACGGCTTGTTTTTATTTAATGGATCCATTAAAGATCGGCGACCGGTGCCTGGTCAATCACTGCTCTGGCTGCTTATCGGTTTAATTGGGCGATTATCGGACGTTTGGCTGTTGTTAATGGATCCACTGAGGTGTGCTTCTGACCGCTACTAAAATGGGTGTTCCCCACCCTCAGGCGCTTTTCGAATTTGTCCGAATCGACTGAAAAGGGCCGCCGGTTCAGGATTTGCCGCCGTGGTCAGGGCCTGGCGGGCACTTGCCATTGGCCGTGACAACGAACAGCATCGCGAAAGCGCCGGTGTATCGTGGTTCGGGCCAGCTCGGTCTGCTGCCCAATAGTGGGTCGCGTCTGCATGAACTCGGCCGCGCGGAATGGATTTGCAGGAAAAGGAGCAGGGCAATGGTGTCTCAAGTTCACGTCGATGACGCTAGTTCGGTCAGCCACAACGCTTTGTTGGGCGCCCTGGATCGGGCCATGGCGATCGCCGAATTTTCCGCCGAAGGTATTTTGCTCAACGCCAACCCCAACTACCTGCTGCTGTTGGGCTACAGCCGCGACAACGCGCTGGGGCTGCATCACCGGTCCTTTTGCAAGGGGCTGTATGCCGACTCCGAGGCGTACCGCCTGTTTTGGGCAGGGCTGTTGGCCAGCCAGACGTTTTCCGGGATCTGCGAGCGCCGTCGCGGGGACGGCAGCACCTGCTGGCTGGAGGCGACCTACACGGCGATTCTCGATAAAGCCGGCAATGTGGAGCGGGTGGTCAAGGTCGCCACCGATATCAGCCTGCGCCACCAACGGGAAAGCGAACTGGCCGAGCACAACCGGCGCCTGTCCCTGGTGGCCGGGGCCACTGACTCCGGGGTGCTGATTGTCGGCGCGGACTGGCGGATCCAGTACGTCAACAGCGGCTTCAGCCGCATGTTCGGCTGGCAGCAGGAGGACCTGGCCGAGCGCTCGCCCATCGAATTGCTGGCGGCCAATGCCAACGCCCACTACATCGACTATGTGCGCCTTGAGCTGCTGGCTGGCCGCTCGGTGCGGCGCGAGGAAATCGTCGTCGGCAAATCCGGCCAGCGCTACTGGATCAATGTGGTGGCCAACCCGGTAATGGGGGAGGACCGGCGTCTGGTCAGCGTGGTCTCGGTGCTGACCGATATCACCCAGTCGAAGATGTATGAAGTGCTGCAGCACAACGCCCTGGAAGCCATGGCCAGCGAACAGCCGCTGGCCCAGGTGCTGGAGCTGATCTGCCGTGAGGTGGAGCGCATCGCACCGGAAGTGGCGGCCTCGATCCTGGAAGTCGACGAACATGGCTGCCTGCAATCGTTGGCCGCGCCGAGCCTGCCGGCGGCCTACAGCGCGGCGCTGTGCGGCGTGCCGATCGGGCCCAGCGTGGGCTCCTGCGGCACTGCGGCGTTTCGCAACGACGCGGTGCTGGTCACCGATATCGCCAACGACCCGCTGTGGGCCGACTACAAGCACCTGGCCCTGGAGCTGGGGTATGTCGGCTGCTGGTCGACACCGATCCGTTCCAGCCAGGGGCGGGTGATCGGCACCTTCGCCTTTTACTTTCGCGAGGCCCTGGTGCCGGACCTGTTTCACCAGCAGATCGTCAATTCCTGCGTGCACCTGTGTGCCCTGGCCTTGCAGCGGGAACACGCGCGGGCACGGATTCGCCAGCTGGCGTTCTACGATGCCCTGACCGGCCTGCCCAACCGCAGCCTGCTGCAAGCCCGGGCCGACCAGGCGATCAGTGCGGCGCGGCGCGACAGCTCGCAGTTGGCGGTGCTGTTCGTCGATCTGGACCGCTTCAAGAAGGTCAACGATTCCCTGGGCCACCCGGCGGGGGATGAGCTGTTGCGGATCGTCGCCGGGCGCCTGGAGCGCGAGTCTCGGGAGTCGGACATCGTCGGCCGGCTGTCGGGGGATGAGTTCGTATTGATCCTGCCCGATTGCGATTCGACCCAGGTCGCGGCCCAGGCCGAGCAACTGCTGCTGGCTCTGGGCGCGCCGTGCCTGGTGGACGGGGTGTCCGTGGCCTGCTCGGCGAGTATCGGCATCAGTGTGTTCCCCGGCGATGGCCGCGACATGGAGACCCTGCTGCGCCGCGCCGACATGGCCATGTACCAGGCCAAGTCGGGCGGCCGTGGCCAGTTGAGTTTCTTCAGCCATGAACTGAACCTGCTGGCCCAGGAGCGCCTGGCCCTGGAGACAGCCCTGCGCGAGGCCCTGCAGAACAACGGCTTGCGCCTGCATTACCAGCCGCAGATCGACCTCGCCAGCGGCCAGCTGTGTGGGGTCGAGGCCCTGGCCCGCTGGACCCACCCGCAGCTGGGGGAGATTTCCCCGGCGCGCTTTATTCCCCTGGCCGAGGAGTGCGGGCTGATTGCCGACCTCGGGCGCTGGGTACTGGCCCAGGCCTGTCGCCAGTTGAGTGACTGGCGGCGGCGGGCGCTGGCAATCCCCTCGGTGTCGATCAACCTGTCACCCACCAGTTTCCACAATCTGGACCTGCCGCGAATGATTGCCGACACCCTGGATCACCACGGACTGGTGCCCAGGGACCTGACCCTGGAGATCACCGAAGGCGTGCTGCTCGACACCAACCCCAGCACCCTGAAGACCATCGACGAAGTGCATGCCCAGGGCGTGCGCCTGTCGATGGACGACTTCGGCACCGGCTATTCGAGCCTGAGCTACCTGCGCCGGTTGCCCCTGAGCGAGCTCAAGCTCGACCGCAGTTTTGTCTCCGACCTTGAAGATGACAGCGCGGCCCGGGCCTTGAGCGCGGCGATCATGGGCATCGGCAAGAGCCTGAACCTGACGGTGGTGGCCGAAGGCGTGGAGACCGCTGGCCAGTGCCTGGTGCTCAAGGACCAGGGCTACTCGGTGGCCCAGGGTTACCTGTTTGCCCGGCCATTGGCGCCGGAGTCGCTGGAGGCCTGGCTGAGCGCGGCCATGGCCTGAGGGGCCCGGCGACGGGTTCAAAGGTGCAGGGCCAGGGCGCCGATAACGATCAGCGCCAGCAGGATCAGGATCGCCCCGCACACGCGTTCCAGCCACGGCAGCACCTGGGAAAAACGCCGCAGCACGCGTTGATTGCCGATGGCCAGGGCCACCAGCAAGTCCCACAGCAGCACGGCGGCGAACATCCACAGGCCGTAGAACAGCTTCCAGCCGGGCGAGGTGTCGGCACTGACCAGGGACGCCAGGCTCACGTAGAACAGGGCGTTCTTCGGGTTCAGCAGGCCTGACAGCAGGCCCATGCCCAGGCCGCGCCACCACTGGCCACAGTCATGGGTTGCCGGCGCACCCTCGGCGGCGACCGGGCCCAGGGCGCTGCTGCCGGCGTGCCGAATAAACATCCCGCCCATGTACAGCAGGTAGCCACAGCCGGCCAGTTGCAAGGTGATAAACACCGCGCTGTCGGCATGCAGCGCCGAGACCCCGGCAAATGCCGCAAGAATGAACACACCATTGGCCAGGGCGATACCCAGGCAGGCACCGGTGGCGGACTTCCAGCCAGCGGCCATGGACAGGCGCGCGACCAGGAAAAAATCCGGGCCGGGGGACAGCAACGCCAGGAAATGCGCGGCGGCGACCATCAGAAACTGCTGCAACATGGGCAAACTTCCAGGGACAGGGGGCGCCAGTGTGCGCAGCGGCCCCGAGCCCTGTATTGAAGAAAATTGCGCGCGGCTCAGCTGCGATACAGCCCTGGGGTCACCCCGACGTGGGCCTTGAACACGCGCTGGAAATGCGCCTGGTCGGCAAACCCCAGGCGGTAGGCAATCGACGCCATGCCCTGGCCTTCGCGCAGCCAGTGGCGCGCCTGGTTGATGCAGCGGTTGAGCTGATAGGCGTGGGGCGTCAGCCCGGTACTGGCACGAAAGGCCCGGATCAACTGGTAGCGGCTCATCCCGGCCATAGCTGCCAGTTCGGCCAGGGGCAGCAGGCTGTGGTTGTCGTGCTGCAAGAAGGCCATGAGCCGCTTCAGCTCGACGCTGGCCAGCGCAGGGTTGGCGGCGATGTCGATCCGCTGCGCGGCGCCATCGTGATCGCCGATGAACTCAATCAGCGCGGCGTCTTTTTCAGCGCTGCCCGCAGCGGAAAACAACAGCCGATTGAGTTGGCAGAAGCGCTGGTAGAGTGCCGGGTCGTGGCTGATCAGCACCGGTTCGGGGGCGCTGTCCCCGGCGTGGGTTTCGGCCCTGAGGGCTGCCAGCCACTGCGCATCCAGGTGCAGCATCTGATAGCTCCAGGCGGTCTCCGGCAGCGGGTTGCAGGCGTGCACGCAGCCGGTGGGGACAAACACCAGGCTGGCGCTGCGGATCAGCGTCGGGCCATCTGCCGCCCCGGTGAAGAGGCTGGCCCCCTGATCCACCGCGCCGATGGAGTAGGTCGGATGGCTGTGGGGCTTGTAGTTGGCGCGGCTGTGGCAGGCACGGCGGCTCTCGACATGGGGCAGCGCCGGGTCGCGCCAGAACTGGGCGATGGCGGTCTCGGGCGCGGCCCTGGGCGTAGCGGGGAGGTGAGCCGGTTGAGCCATGCGCGGAGGGGGTCCTGAAGTGTTGGAGCGGTGGGGCATGCTCTCATATTTTTGGCCTCGTACCAGGGGACCTTGCGCCGCCTGGGTTGGCGCTATCGCACGAAACGCTGGGTTGTTATTCTGTTTTGGTCATTTTTGCCGTGGCCTTCGTGTCGCGTTCCCTGAACCCTGAGGCGTTTCCTGCATGTCCGATTCGGCGTTTGCCTCCTCTTATGAATGCGCGGCGATGCCGGTCACCGGCGTTGCGGTGGACTATCCCAATGGCCATGTGATCCCGGCCCACCGCCATGACCGGGCGCAGTTGCTGTATGCGATCGAAGGCGTGCTGGTGATCGAGACCCAGGCCGGGCGCTGGGTGGTGCCGCCCAGCCGTGGGGTGTGGCTGATGGCCGGGGTCGATCACACCGTGCGCATGCGCGGCGCGGCCCGCATGCGCAGCCTGTTTATCAACCTCGATGCGATTGCGGGCCTGCCCCAGGGCGATTGTGTGATCGAGGTTTCGCCGCTGCTGCGCGAGCTGATCCTGGCCGCCACCGCGGTGCAGGAGCACTACCAGAGTGACAGCCGCGAAGGGCGGATCATGCGCTTGATACTCGATGAGCTGCGCTGGCTGCCGGTGCTGCCGTTCAACCTGCCCTGGCCTCAGGAACCGCGCATGCTGCGGGTCTGCCAGACCCTGGCCGCCGACCCCGCCGACAACAGCACCGCCGAACACTGGGCCGACCGCCTGGCGATGAGCGGCAAGACCTTTCACCGCCAGTTCCAGCGCGCCACCGGCATCACTTTCGGCCGCTGGCGGCAGCAGGCGCGGCTGCTGCTGTCCCTGGAATGCCTGGCCCAGGGCATGCCGATCGTGCAAGTGGCGCTGCAGCACGGTTACGACAGCCAGAGCGCCTTCGCGGCGGCCTTCAAGCGCCAGTTCGGGGTGCCGCCGTCGCTGTTCTACCGTTGACCGTCACGACCGGCGCAGCACCAGCCCTGCCAGCACACAGGCCAGCATCGCCAGCCCGGCCAGGTAAAACGCATCGCTGTAGGCCATCAGCATCGCGTCGCGGTGCACCAGGCGCTCCATCAGCGCCAGGGCTTGCTGGCGCAAGGGGCCGGCGGCAGCGCCGTGCAGGGCGCTGGCGTAGTCCATCGGCACATGGCTGAGCATGCGCACCATGTCCACCAGCCGTTCCTGGGTCGCCTGAGCAAAGGGCGATACCGCCTCGCCGATGCGCTGGGCGTGAAGTTTTTCGCGCTCGACCACAATCTGGCTCGACAGCGCGATGCCAATCGCACCGCCGACGTTGCGCACCATCGAGAACAGGCCTGAGGCCGAACCCACCTGGTCTTTTTCCAGGCCCTGGATCGCCATCACCCCCAAGGCCACCACCACCAGCGACTGGCCGATGCCGCGCACCACCAGCGAGGGCACGATCACGTTGGCCGCGGCATCCGGGTTGAGGTGGATGTTCATCAGGCAGCCCAGGCCGGTGATGGCAAAGCCGAGGATGATGATGGTGCGGGCGCTGGTCCAGCGCATCAGGCGCGGGGTGGCGAATGACATGGCGAACTGGATCAGGCCGTAGGGGATCATCATCAGGCCGATCTGCCGCGCGTTGTAGCCGTGGATCTCGGCGAAGTAATTGGGCACCAGGAACACCACGCCGAACACCACCGCGCCGAAGGTGAATTGCATCAGGCTGGCCAGGCCGAAGTTGTAGCGGCCCAGCAGGCGCAGGTTGATCAGCGGGTGCTCGCGGCGCAGTTCGATGCAGACAAACGCCAGCAGCCCGATCACCGCCAGCGCCGCGCAGTTGGCGATGAAGGTCGAGGCGAACCAGTCGTTGCGACTGCCTTCCTCGAGCATGATCTGCAACGCCGAGAGCCCCACGGCCATGGTCGCGATGCCGAACCAGTCGCCCTGGCGCAGCTTGTGCAGCATCACCGGCTGCGGCCGCACCGACCAGCCGATCGCCGCCAGCAGCAACAGCCCGGGCGGCACTTGCAGGTAGAAGATCCAGCGCCAGGAGTAGGCGTCGGTCAACCAGCCCCCCAGGGACGGCCCGGCGGCCTGGGCGACATTGTTTGCCACGGCGAACAGGGCCATGCCCATGGGGTGCCGCGCGGCCGGCAGCTCGGTGACGATGAGCTGGAACGACAGCGGAATCAGCACCCCGCCAAAGGCGCCCTGCAGGGTGCGGGCGATGATCATGGTCTGGATGTTCGGCGCCAGGGAGCAGGCAATCGAGAACAGCACGAAGCCCGCGGTGCCGACCATCATCACCCGGCGCATGGAGAACACCGACACCAGCCAGCCGGTCATGGGGATGATGATGATTTCGGCCACCAGGTAGGCGGTGGTGATCCACGAGCCTTCCTCGAAGGTGGCGCCGAGGGAGCCGCGCACATCCGGCAGCGAGGCGTTGGTGACGTGCACATTCATCCCGGCCATGAAGCAGCCGACCACGCTGCCCAGAACCGCGACCCAGGTGCGCAGGGAAATGGCCGGCGCGGCCTCGCCAGTCTGCTGTCCAGGGTTACTCATGGTGGGTGTCCACGCTGACGATCACCGACATGCCGGGGCGCAGTTCAGCCGCGCGCGGCTGCCCCGGTTCCAGGCGGATGCGCACAGGCATGCGCTGCACGATCTTGGTGAAGTTGCCGGTGGCATTGTCCGGTGGCAGCAGGGCGAACTGGGCGCCGGACGCCGGGGCGAAACTGTCGACCCGGCCCTTGAGTTCCAGGCCGCCCAGCGCGTCCACTTCGATGTGAGCCGGTTGCCCGGGGCGCATGGCGTCGACTTGGGTTTCCTTATAGTTGGCCACCACATAGGCCGCCTCGGGCACCACGGCCAGCAGCGGCGCCCCAGCCTCGACGTATTGACCGATGCGCAGGCTGCGCTGGCCGGCGGTGCCGTCGATCGGGCTGCGGATTTGCGTGTGTTGCAGGTCGATCCGGGCCAGTGCCAGCCGCGCCCGGGCCTGGGCCACCGCCGCTTGCGCCTTGTCGTGGCGAGCCTGGGCGAACTGCTGCTCGGTGTCGATGATCGCCACTTGTGCACGGCGCGCAGCCAAGGCAGCGCGGGCTGACGCCAGGGCGGCATCGGCCTTGCGGGTATCGGCCTGGGCACGCTCCAGCTGCTGGGCGCTGCTGACTTCCTGGGCTGCCAGGTGTCGCTGCCGGCGGTCTTCCTGGTTGGCCTGGCGCGACTCGGCTTCGGCGGCGCGGGCGCGGCCTTCGACTTCGGCAATCAGGCTTTGCTGCTGGCGCTGGCGTGCCGCCAGGTTGGCGATGCGCGCCTGTTGCGCGCGGGTTTCGGCCAGCGCTTCGTCGACGGCCGCCTGGGCCTGATCGACATGGGCCTGGTAATCCGGGTCTTCGATGCTGGCCAGCAGGTCGCCGGCTTTGAGTGCCTGGTTGTCCTGCACCCGGACCTCGGCCAGGTAGCCGGAGATCCGTGGGGCGACCGTGACAATGTCGGCTCGCAGGTAAGCATCGTCGGTCTCAATCTGGAAGCGTCCGTTGCGCCACCAGTGCACGCACCAGGCGACCAGCAGCAGGCCGGCCAGCACCGATGTGGCGTAAATCAGCACGCGGCGCCGGGTCATGGCGCGCGCGGGGGCCGCAGTCGAAGCGGGAGCGGGGGTATCGGTCATTGCGGGTACTCGCTTTCAGGCGGGGTGGAAGAGTGGCGGGCGAGCCTCGTGGCACGGGCGATCGGCGGCGCTTCACGCCAGCCGCCGCCCATGGCCTTGAACAGCAGCAACTGCGCGTCCATGACCTGGGCATCGGCGCCGGCCAGTTCGGCCTGGCGTTGCACGTCACGGCGCTGGGCCTTGAGGTATTGCTGGGCAGTGCTGGCACCGGCGGCGCGGTCCAGGGCTGCCAGGCGCAGGCGTTCGGCGCTGTACTGCGCGGCCTGGCGCCAGGCCTGTTGCTGGCGCAGCGCGGCGTCGTAGTCGACCAGAGCCTGTTGCAACTCCTTGAGGGCCGCCAGCAGCGTGCCGTCGAAGCGTGCCAGGGCGGCGTTTTCCATGGCGCTGGCCTGGGCGATGCGGGCCCGGGCGCTGCTCAGGTTGGGAAAACTCCACGACAGCAGTGGCCCCAGGCTCCACACGGTGGCCCCGCTGTCGCCGTAACCGTCGGGGTGATGGGCGGAGTTGAGCACGTTGGCCCCCAGGGAAACCCGTGGGTAGAGGTCGGCCCTGGCCACGCCGATCCGCGCGGTGGCGGCGCCGAATTGGCGCTCGGCCTGGCGCACGTCGGGGCGCTGGCGCAGCACCGCCAGGCCATCCAGGCTTGGCATCGAGGCGGCCAGGGTCGGTGCGGCCTGACAGGCCAGCGCCTGGGAAGGCGCCGCGCCAGGCGGGCGGCCCATCAGCAACGCCAGTTCGCCCAGCGCGCGCTGCCGGCCGGCCTCCAGCGC